>NZ_JARRAF010000026.1 GCF_030129945.1 Parachitinimonas caeni | reverse complement strand
GATTGCCCTGGGGCGCAAGAACTGGCTGTTCACAGGCTCCGAACGCGCTGGCCGCCGCGCCGCAGCCATTCAAAGTCTGCTGGCCACCGCCAAGCTCAACGGCCTCGAACCCCTGGCTTGGCTGACCACCACCCTCGAACGCCTTCCAACCTGGCCCTATAGCCGGATTGATGAGTTGCTACCCATCAATCCAACCACCGCTACCTGATTCGAAACCCAGCCGCAAGGTGGGATGGTCGGACGGTTACCGATGGTGTGTGGGCTGAACAGAAAATACTACTTATTCCAGGCTATTTAATAAAGCTACGATTCAATATGACGGCTTGCATATTCGTAGTTTTTATCAAAATGCTTGATCAGTGCATCGAGTAGCTTCAAATTCAAGGCATTGCCAAAGTAGGCTTCCTTGCCTTCGGCTACTTTATTTCGATGCAAAACCAGTTTTTCCTTGTCGCGTTCCAAAAAGGCGATGGTGGCCAATACATAATCATTCCAGCGCAAAGGGTCTTTGGAAAAATCTTCCGACTTACTTAAAACCGTTTTCGCATATTTGATTGCCTCCTCAGCGCGCCCCTCCTTGGCGCGCAATTGAGCAATATGCCAGCGCAGGGATGATTGATTGGCGTTGTTGACCTGGATGTAAGCCTCAATCAAATCCCCCGCCGCCTTGGTACACCCCAGCTCATCCAAGGCCCGAAACCCACCCTTCATGGTCTGATCAAATGCCTGATAAGACAGTTTCAAGTCAGACTTGAGACGGTCTTGATAGGCGCTATCACAATCCACTGCGGCGAGGGCGAGGGGGGCGATAAACAGCCACGAGCTTAAAATAGCAATGCGCCTGAGGACTTTTGATTGTGGTGGCAAATTACTGTGACTCATTTTGGCTTTTCTTCATCTGGTCATAAACAGGCAGGAGAATATTTTCATATTTCTTATTGAGGACGTCCATCGTTACGGCAGGCTTCTCGATTTTGCTGATTGTGCTCCATGCTCCAGATGTTTGAGTAATTAATTGCTGTTCAGCGGTAGTGTAAATGTATCTAGGCTGAAATAGCGCAGCGACGCGAGGGTTTAAAGTCGCTCTGATGGGAACTTGCGTTGCGGTGAAAGCACGCCCCATCGGGAGCCCCCAAGCCAAGTCCGCAGCTACGGCGACACGCTGACTTTCTGGGGTGCCCCAATATCGCTGCGCTACAACTTCTAAGACACTACCGGGTAAATAATCCGTCTCGAGTTTTGAGCCACTTAAAGCAGTCAGGAGGTTATGACAATTTAAGAGGAATCCACCTGCGCTTTTAGTAGCAAAGGGAGCTCCATAGGCAACCATTGCAGCCCCTCCCCATTTACTCAATGTGGTTGGTTCTGGTGCTAAGAACAAAGTAGTTCCCGCTACCGTAACCGCCGCGCCTTGAGCCATTCCAAAACTGTCGTTAACCAGTCCAAGGAAAGACGACCAACCTTTATACCAAGGGTTGACCTCCGTCGGTGGCGGTGATGCCATCATTTGGGGGAGGCTTGCTTCGTTTTCTCTTTGTTGCTGAATTCTACTCAGCATTGTTTTCATCCGCGCCTGATACATGAAGCCCGCTTGGATGTCGCGTGCATCCCGCCCATCGCTGAATGCGAAGTTGGGGGCATCATTCGTCAGTGGCTTTTTAGGGGAGCTATTTTGTGGGCCTTTGCTGCGACCACCAAACCCTGCGACGCTGTCTTCCAGAAAGTCCATTGGATAGCTTTCCTTGGGCTCCCAGATAAATGCAGCCTCATCTGATTGGTCTGTGGAGTGAGCCGGCATCTGAGTCGAGCCGGTAGTTAACTTATAAGACTGAACGAGCCCGGTATTTGGGTCGTATACCTCAACGCCGTCGCGATTTTTGAGATTGGTAGCCTTGGTTGCTGCGGCGTTGAACAATATGTGCCTATTGTCTCGCGATTCGTATAGTGCCTCTCTACTCCTCCCCGCAATACTATTCCCCAGCGCATCGCCAAACGCATTGGCGGCGATGCTGGCAACGTTGAGTTTGCCTTCGCCGTGAACCAGGATTTGCGCGGCGCGGTTGACGACGCCTCCGGCGAAGTTGTTGGCGACGTTGGCCATGAAGTTGCTACCGCGCGCCCATTCGGCGCCATTTTTGGTGACTCTGCCGGTTTTGGTGTCTACGGTACCAAAGATATGGTCGCTGATGGCCTCGGTAATCGGTGCGGCAATTGCTGCAGCGGCCACGTTGCGCCAGCTGAAACTACCCATATCTGCCATCGACATCACCCCCTGGGTGATGGCAGAGCTGGCGGCGGCGGTGAGCGCCGTGGTGGCGGTTTTGCCATAGCCCAAGCCTTTGATCGCGTCCCCCAGGCCGCTGCTGCCGATGCCGGCGGTGAGGCCCGCACCGAGTGCTGACGTGGCAACCCCCTTCCAGCTGATGCTGTCCTGCACCCCCAAGGCGACGCCGAGCGCCTGGCTGGCAACGCTGCCGACCGCCCCGCCAACGGCAGCGGCTACAAGGCCGGTCGCACCAAAGGTGCCACCGAGCACGGCTGCGCCGGTGGCCATGGTGCCAACGCTTGCGGCGGTTACCGCAGCAGTTGTTCCCGCTGCAATTGAGGCGCTACCAATGGCTGCAGTGGTACCCACCGCGCCACCTACGCTGGCGCCCAGTGCGCTGGCAACAGCCCCTGCCGTGTAAACCGTGACCACGATGGCAACGGCGATCATCATGACCTGCGCCAGGCCACACTGGTCTTTCTGTGGCAGTGGCGGTGGTGGTGGAATGTTCGGCGTGGTGTCGCCGATCAGTTTCTGGGCGTTGTAGGGCTTGAAGGTGTCCGAGCGGTTGGCGGCGGTGACGGTGCTCGGAATCTTCAGCGTGCTGCCCGGTTTCAGGGTGTCGGTCGGTTTGATGCCGTTGGCGTCGGCGACCAGATACCACAGGTTGGCATCGCCCCAGGTGGCCAGTGCAATCTTCTGCAAAGTATCACCAGTGTTGACGACGTAATTGCTCTGGGTGGTGGTTGGCAGAGCCTTGGCCGACAGGGCGGTGTAGTTGTAGTCGAAGTCGCTGCCCTGGCCGGCATCGGTGCCGGCCGTGCTGCCGATGATATTGCCGCCGGCGTAGGCAAAACGCTGGGCTCGGGCATCTGAACCCCGGCGTTTTTCCAGCAGGCGGCCATCGATGTCGTACTTCATCACACGGTCACCACTCGGGCTTTGGGTGTCGCGGATCTTCAGGGCGTTGCCGTAGTCGTCGAGCGAGGTGGTGGTTTCGCCTACGCTGTTTTGCCCATTGGAGAACTGTGTCTTGGCGGTCTGGCTGACTTCCTTCCAGCTCTCGAAACCCGCATAGGCGTAGTCATAGGTCGTGGTCTGGCCGGATTTTTCGTCCTTCACCCCATACGACTTCAGCGTTTCACCGGTGTAGGTGTAGTTGACGCTGGTGATGACGTTTTCCTGAATTTTGGTCGGTGCGCTACCGCCGGTTTCAGGGATTTCGCCATTAACCCAGCGATTGCGATTGTCGTAGATCTGGCGTTGGTTGACGGATTGCTGGCGGACCAGGCGACCGTCGGCATCGTAATTATTGAATCGGCGTTGATCGAAGGCGCCATCTTCCTTGAAGGTTTCCTCGACGCCGACCCTGCCCGCATAGTCGTACTGACGCCGGCTTTGGTTGAGATAGGCACTATCGCTGGCATTGGCGGCCATATTGCTGTTGTGGCGGAAAGCCGTGACGCGGCCAAAGTCATCGTAAGCGAGCTTGTCGCCAACGGTGTATTCATTGATGTCCGTATTGGTGAGGCGCTTTTCCTTGGTGGTGACTTCGCTTCGCAACGTGCCGCTGCCACGGTAACGCAGGCTGGTGCCGCTATTGTTGAGGTCGTAGGCCTGCTGGTCGGGCGGGATGGCGATGGAAGCCCCCGCAAAGTTCGGCATATTGTTGGCGACAGTGGTTTCCGGCCGCTGCAGCAGGAAGTGTGAGCGGCGGGCAACCACGATACCTTCGCCTACCAGCATGCCCTGGCTGATGGCGACGCGGTTGCGGTCGTCGTAGCGATACCAGTTGCTGTAGCCCACCCAACGGGTGCCGGCTGTCTCCATGCTGGCCCCCAGCACGGCACGACGGTTGCCGGCACCGTCGTAGTAGTAGGTCATGGCCACGCCGTTGGCGGCGACGCGTTCCAGCCGGCCGGCGTTGTCGTAGGCGGTGGCCTGCACCCAGTAGAGGTTGCCACGATCCTGCTGCTCCATTACCACGCGGCCTTCGCTGTCGTAACGTCGCGTGGCATCGCCCAGATTGGTGATCTGATCGCGGATCACGGTCTGACCGTTCACCCAGTCGGCGACGTTGGCGGTACGGCTCTCGCGAGTGCTGATGAGGTGGCCGGCTTCGTCGTAAGCAAAACTGCGATCAATGCGGCCCGTGCGGTACTGCAGACCGGTGGTTTCTTCGTTGCGGGCGTTCTGGCCGCTCAGCGTCATGCGCTGGCTGGCCTGCTGGCCGGCCGCGTTGTAGGTGTAGGTGTAGACGTTATTGCTCAGATCGCTATGGCTCTTCAGCAACCCGGTGGCGTCGTAGCCCCAGGTTTTGGCATCGGCGGTGTTTTCCTGGCCAGCGGCATTCCACCAGAGGTTCTTTTCCGAAACCTTGTTGCCAAAGACATCGTAACCGCTGACATGACGGGTGCCTCGGTTGCTGATCTGACCGTTCTGCAGTTCAAGCTGCTGGCTGGCGATGACATGGCCCTGGCTGTCGAAGTCCTGACGGGTCTGCAGCTGGCTGGTGGCCAGATTTTCACGGTAGCGGGCTTCGAGAACCCGCTGACCACGGCTGTCGTAGCGGTAGTCGGTGAGCTCGGTAACTTGGGTAATTTGGGTGCCCGTTTTGGTGGATACGTTAGTGGAATCGGCTTCCTTTGACAGTTGGGAAACATCGCCGGTACGGCGAATCTGGATCAGCTGATCGGCCACGTTGTAGCGATAGACGTTTTTGGCGACAGCCGTATCGGCCTGTTCTTCGCTCAGACGGCCGAAGCCGTCGTAACTGCGGGCGCTATCGAGGGAATACTGGCCGGTCGCGCCGTTGCGGCTATTGAGTGCGCTGATGTCGTCTGCGCTGAGCGTGGTCTGGTCGGTAATGCGATGCCACTGCGCCGTGTTGTGGCCGACGCGGTCGTAGTCGAATACGGTGATATGGCCTTCGCCGTCACGTTGTTCCTGCACTTGTCCGAACAGGTCGTAACGTGCCTGGTTGAGCAGCACGGCCTGCCGCAGCTGGCCTCGCTCGTTGACGCGGGCGGTGATGGCGCCGTATTCGTTGGTCACCTGATTGAAGCTGTTGTAGAGCCAGCGGCTGGTATTGCGCTGGCTATCGGTCAGACTGACGCGATTGCCCCAGCGGTCCTGCTCCATAAAGCGCTCGGCGGTGGTGGCGGTGATCAGGCCATCGCCAGTCAGCGCGAGCTGGGTCTGACCATTGACGCGTGACAGATTGAAGCGGGCGTAGCCGACGGCGTGCTTGGCCAGCGCGATGCTGTCCATGTCGGCGGTCAGGCCGATGCCCGGCATCATCTTGATGATTTCGACTTCGCGTGGGCCGGCGCTGCCGCCCAATAGCTTGTCGATCTCCTGGCGGTTGAAGTCACCATCGAGCGAAGTATCCGGCGCAAAAACTTTCCAGCTGTTATCCGGCTGGCGTACCCGCACCCAGCTGACGGCGGAATCGGGGGTCTGCCGGGGCAGACTCAGTAAGGCGATGGGTGCCTGGGTGCTATCGCGCAGTAACTGGCGGCTGCCATTGACTGTGCCATAGACGCGAACAACCGGTTCTGAAATCTGCACCGCATTGGCAGGGTCTTCAATATCGTCTGGGTAGACCGCAGTGCTATTCAGGTCGGCTTCCTTACTGATGGTTCGGGCGACCCCATTCAGTGTGAAGCTGGTCTCGATGGTCAGCTTACCCGTGAGGCCGGTCACACCGGCCACGGATAGCCAGCGTGGCAAAAGGGTAATCCTGGTGCCCTTTTGTACTTCTCCTTCCGGCCCGCTGATATTGCCGCCCGTTTTCGGCACCATGATTGGCGCAGTTTTGATATCTCCGCTTGCTGGTCTGAGCTGGGTCTTTGTATCCGGCGCATAGAATAATCCGCCCACCGAGGTGTTGAAGGTCGGGTCGATCTGGCGGGTGACCTGGCCCAGCGCGTTGTAGTCGGTGTAGCTGCGGCGCCAGACGGGGCTGGCGTTGATGATGCGACGGCCGCTCGAATCTGCCACGACATTCAGCCCCAGCGCTTCGGCGCTGGCGGCATTGGCGATGGCACCTTCAACCGGGCTCACCAGGCGGGCGGTTTCCTGGCCGGCGCGGTTGTAGAAACTGGCGCTCCAGCTGCCTTTTTCATAGCGGGCCCAGATGCGGCCGGCTTCGTCGTAACGGTATAGCGACTGGGTCTCGTTGTTGATGGCGCGGCGGGTAATGTCGCCATAGCTGTTGTAGTCCACCGAAGTGGTTACCAGACGGGTAGCCGTGCCGACCCCGCCCAGCCGCTCGATGGTGGCCGTTTGCCGGCCGGCCGCATCAAACACAAAGCTGCGCACGGTGTTGTTCTGGGCGCCGTCGGCGTTCTGGTTAGCGGTCCATTCGAGTACGGCACGGCCTTGGGCATCGTACAGCCAGCTCTGGCGGATGCTGCCACCTTGAATACCTTCTGCATCGAGCCGGTATTCGATCTGATGGCCTGCGGCGTCAAAACGGCGGGTTTCGACTTTGTGAACGAGCGTCTTGGAGAACATATCGAAGACGCTGTTCGGTGACAGTGCTTCTGGTGAAGCGCCCAGACGTGAGCGGGCCAGGGTTTCGCCATAGCGTAGGGTGCGTACTTCGTTGCCGAAGGCGTTATAGCTGTGGCCGATGGCGGTGTACTGCAGCTCGCCATTCAGGTCGCCCGTTGCGTTCAGCTCCAGTGCCAGACGGCCCAAGGCATCGTAGTAGCGATAGTGGCTATTGCCACGGGCATCAGTCAGGACGATCAGGTTGCCGGCGGCGTCATACCGGTTGAATGTGGTGAGATCGCCACGTACCCCCATGCCGGCGTGGGCATTGACCTGTACATCGGCAATCGCCCGGTTCATCCGGTCGTAGACCTGCCGATGCACACGGGCGCTGCTGCTCCCCTTGTCGCTACGATTGGCTACCTGCTCGATCAGGTCGGCCAGCTTGCTGTCGGCGTTGTAGCTGCCGGCACGCAAGGCGGCGCTGTATTGCACATCGACGAAGGCATTGCCGCGCTCGTCATAGTTCCAGGTGCTCAGATAACCGCCGGCATCCACCTGTCCGACCTTGCGGCCGAGGGCGTCGTAGTAGAAATACGTGTCGGCAGTCTGGGTCGCATCAAGGGTCACCGACTGTTTTACCAGCTGGCCGAGCTTGTTATAGACCTGACGGGTTTCGCGTTCGAACTTGCCGGCTTCTGCGGTGCCGGACTGGTTGAACTGATACGCCTTCGGCTCGATGGTTTTAACGAGTTGGCCGTTGCGGTCATATTCGTAGCGCATGACACGCTTGTCGTTCTGATCCAGCCCCGCCACCTTCGCGGCCAGTTCGGCCGTGGTGTAGCCGGTGGCGTTGGCCGGTGTGCTGATACGGCCGCCGTAGCGGATCAACTCCTTCTGATTGCCGAACATGTCGTAGCGATGTTCGGTGACCTGGCCGAGTGGATCGACCTCAAAGCGGACGCGGCCCGATCCGTCGTAAGACTTGCAGCTCCAGTTACCTGCTTCATCCAGATGCGCCACCGCGTTGCCGAAGGCATCGTAAGCGGTTTCACTACGCGGCACCTTGCTGGTGCTCAGGCTGGCCAGATTCAGGCTGGCGAGGTTGTACAAGCCTTCGTTGTCGAGTGCGGGGGTGCCATTGGCGCGGGCAAAGGTAGGCTGCTCCAGCGCGTACTGGCGGCCCGCAGCGTTATAGAAGAATTTGGTGACACGCTTCTGCTCGGCTACGCCGGCGCCATCGTTTTCCCAGCGCTCGGTCAGGTTGCCGGCCTTGTCGTAGACATAGCGGGTGATCAGCTGCGGATAGCCGATCTGCGCCTCTGCGGCCGTCATGACCGGTATGGCAGCGCTTGTCTCTGTGTTCAGCCGGCCGGCACCATCAAAGGTATAGGTAGTGACGCTGCCACGTACATTGGTCAGCTGAGTCTTGCGACCGATGCTGTCGTATTCGTACTTCTCGCTGCTGCCATCCGGGTTGGTCAGGGTCTTGAGCCGGCCGGCTGCATCGTAGAGGTAGCCGGTGACCAGATCTTCCTTGGCGTCATGGACTGGTTTGCTGAAATAAGCCTGGAAATCCGCATTCATACGGGCGGTATCGCCTGCATTCAGTACCGATTGATCAGAGGCCAGCTGCAGGCCGTAGTCGCGCTGCCATTGCTGGGCGATAGCGGGGCTGAGGCTGGCGATTTCCGCCACGCTCATACTTTGCGTCAGGCGGAAGACCTGTCCTTGCGGATCGGTGTAGGTGGCCGAGTCGTCCAGATTGCGCACCCACTTGCCCTGCGCCCAATCCATGCTCTGGCCGGGCTGGCTGTTGGCCCACAGGGCAGCCAGCTCGCTGGCGTGGCGGGCGGCCTGGGGTTGGGCAACGATGGCGTAGCCAATGCGGAAGCCATAGCTGGCTTGCCAGGCGCGGGCCAGGGCCGGGCTGCGACGGGCGATATCGAGATAGCTGGTCTGCGCGGTGAAGTTGATCTGTTCGCCTTCCGGGCCGTGGAAGGTGTAGCTGCCATCGGCTTCGCGGCGCAGTACGCCGCCTGCCAAAGCCTGCGTCGCCAGCGTCCACTGCCGGCGTTCCTTGATGCGGCTGGCGGCATCGTAAACAAACTCGGTGACCTGGCCTTTGGCGTCGGTCTCACGGGTTTTGCGGCCGGCGGCATCGTATTCGAAGCGGCTGGCGGTGCTAGCGGCATTGGTGACCGTGAACAGATTGCCGGCGGCGTCGTAACGATTGGTCGCGACGGTAATACCGTTCACGGTGAGCGTCTGCTCGCGGCCCAGTGCGTCGTAGCCGCGGCTCAGCACACTGTCGGTGGCATCGTTGCGGTAGTCACGCAGGAAGGTCCATTCGCGCTGGGTGGCGTTGTCGATATTGTTGTCGATGGCCTCATCGCTCGTCAGGAAGGCCCAGACCAGTTCACCACGCTTTGCAGTGTTTTCGGTTCTCAGCAGACCCATCCAGCCATCGACTTCGCTGACGGAGGGGTCCTGAGTCCGGCCCAGCAGGGTGCGGTAAGCCCAGATGACGAAGTTGCGGTTGTTGGCGGCGCCGTCCAGCGGCAGGCTGTAGCCCGCCCAGGCGGTTTTAAATTCGCCGGCATTCAAAATATCCTGCGCCAAGCCCGGTCCGCGCAGCTCAGGATGTTTGCGTAAGCTTTCCATGTAGTTGGCAAAGCTTGGTGCATCCGGTTGGCGATTGAGCAGGCGGCTGTACAGCAGGTTGGCGTAGTCGCTGCCGTTGAGGCGGGTCAGATTACCGTTGGCATCGCGAATGGCCGGCACGTCGGCCAGCACCGCGCTGGCGTAACGGCGCTCACCCACCACCAGCCCGCGCTTGTCATAGATCCGCTCGGTAATCTGGCCGTCGGGGCCGATTTCAAAGATATTGCGGCCATCCTTGTCGTAAATGAAGCGCTGGCGTTTATCCAGTGCGTCGTTACGCAAGCTGCGGCGGTCGGTGTTTTTCAGGACGGCCGGCAGGGTGGCGGCGTCGCTCATCCGGTTGGCCCACTGCCGCTTCTCGATCAGGCGATTGCTGTTGTCGTAGATCGACTCGACCACTTCGCCCTGATGATTGACCTCCATCACCAGCAGACCGCGGTTGTCGTAGGCAAAGCGGGTGATGCGGCCTTCGCCGTCGGTCTTGCTGATCACCCGGTCGTCGCGGTCGTAGCGGTAAGTGGTGGTCAGCTTGAGCCCGGCCGGATCAACGATTTCCTGTTCGCGCCGACCTTGCACGTCGTAAATGTATTGCGTGGTTTTCGGCTGGGTGCTGCCAGCGCCTTCGATGACTGTCAGTACGGCGCCTTGCGTGTCGTAGGTGTACTCGGTGCGCAGGTTGAGGCCGTTCGGATTGGCGGTGGTCTTGGGGTCGATCACCGTCGCTTTGACGCGCCCTCCGGCATCGTATTCGGTCACCGTCACGGTGCCGGCCGGGTCGGTGGTCTGGATGGTGCGACCCACGCCATCGAATGCATAGCGGGTCGCCAGATTCAGCCCATCCGGGTCGGTACGCTTGGCTAACACACGGTTGGCGGCGTCGTACTCAAAGCGGGTGACCACGCCTTTGGCATCGACAACCTGGAATGCATTGCCTGCCTTGCGATAGGTCTTGAGCACGGTGTCGGTCAATCGGCCGGCGGCGTCGTAGCTCTGGGTCGTTTCCTGGTATTCGTCGGCGCTGACCGGGCGTTTGGTGGTAATCAGCCGGCCGTTGCGGTCATAGGCGTACTCGCTGACATTGCCTTCCCCGTCGGTCAGCTTGAAGGTCTCGCCAAAGCGATTTTTCTCGGTGACGGTCTTGATGCCTTCCGGCGTCGTCACGGTGATGGTGCGCAGCTTGTCGTCGTAAACCGTGGTAGTGGTGCGGCCGTAGGCATCGGTCTGGGTCAGCACCCGGCCGAAAGCATCGAAGGTGGCGCTGCTGTTCTGCGCGCCCTGTACGGTTACCACCCGGCCGAGCCGGTCGTAACGCTGGCGTTGCACCACATTGCCGGCGCTGGTGGTCTGTACCACGCGGCCGAAGGCGTCGTATTCGGTGCGACTGGTTTTGGCCTCAGTACCATCGACCGTTGCCTCTTTCAGCAGGCCACGGGCATCGTAGACAAAGCTGGCATGCCGGTTGCGGTTATCCCCCAGGGCACTCAGGCTGTCCTTGAGTTCGCCGAAGGCCGTGTAGCTGAAGGTCTCGCGCCCGCCGGCACTGGTCAGGGTCAGCACTTTTTCGCCGCGTGCGTTGTATTCGTAGTGCTCGGCCAGATCATCGGTGCCGGTCAGAGTGCCGATGTGCGCGCTGATGGTATTGAAATCCCCGCCTTGCCATTTAGCCAGGGTATCGGCCGCCACCCGCTTGACCAGTTTGCGGGTGTCGGTGAGCTGCCCCAAGCGGCTGTAGAAGTTGATCAGGACATCACCCTGCGCGTTGACGGTGTAGACCAGATTGTCACCGCCATCGTAATAGAACAGCGTGCGCACCTCCTTGTCATCGACCGGATTGCGGCTGATGGCCTGGGTGCGGCGACCAATCGCATCGTACTGATAGCTGACGCCATACTTTGCCCAGAGGGTATCGGCAGCGGCAGGCGTAGCGGCGGCGATGGCCAGGGCTGCGCCTTCGCCGTTCAGTTCCGCAATCACCTGACCCAAGGCGTTGTAGCGCGTCAGGCTGTAGCGGGCATCATTGCCAGCATTCGACCCGATGACCGTCTGCGTGCGCTGACCCATGGCATCGTAAGTAAAGCGGCTGACCGTGCCGTCGGTGGCCGTGGTGGTCTCGACTTGCAGCAGCTTGGTATAGGTAAAGCTCTGGGTGTGATCCAGCGGGCTGTCTGCAGGCCGCAGGCTGTCGAGTGTGGAACTGGCACTGAGGTTGAGACTGCTGGCGACCGGCGTGGCATAGCGGGTTTCGCTCAGCTTGTTGCCAGCGGCGTCGTAGCGGACTTCGCTCAGATAGCGCTCGGCATCCAGCGTGCCGATGGCGCGGTTCTGGCCATCGTAGAAGGTATAGCTGTGCTGGTCCTGAGCTGCATTGGCGGCAGGCTGCAGCTGCGCCAGGGTGCTGCTGGCGGCCAGGGTGGCATTGACCGCCGTGGCATAGCGCACGGCATGCCAGGCGCGGCCGGCTTTGTCATAGTCGATGGTGTTCAGATAACCGGCGGCATCCAGCGTGCCAACCAGCTTGCCATCGTTATCGTAAAAGCGGCGGCTGACGCGGCTGTCGGTGGCCGAGGGCTGAATGTCTTCAGCCTTGCTGGTGGCCGTTGGCAGGGTGGCCTGCGGGGTGGCATAGCGGATCTCGGCCACAATGCGGCCGGCGCCATCGTAGCGGGTCTCGCTGACATAGCCTTGGGCATCGACGGTCTTGGTTTGCCGGCCGGCTTTGTCATACAGATACCAGACTGACAGATCGTGTGCGGCATCGGCAGCGGGGCGCAGCTTGTCCAGCGATGGATTGGCCGGGCTGCCATCAGGTTTGGTCAGTGCCACGAACCCTTCGTACGACAGTGGGTTGAGGTAGCGAATGGTGCGGACTTTTTCGCCCCGCTGGTTGTAGAGGTGCTCGGTCAGTTGCGAGGTGCCGGCATCGACTTCGCCCACCAGTCGGTTCGCTTCGTCATACAAGCGGTATTGGCGGGTGCCATTGGCATCCTGGCTCCAGGCCAGACGGCCCGCATTGTCGTAGCGGTACTGAACGGGCAGCTGGCCGCCAGTCAGTTTGCTGATCAGTTGGCCTGCAGCATCATAAACTTCCGTGTCAACACGGGCGTTGGCCAGGGTGTGGGTGATAGTGCGGCCGGCGTCGTCATAACTGTGCAGGGTGGCCTTCTGATTGGCGTCGGTCGTACTGAGCAAACGGCCCAGGCCATCGTAGCTGTAGCTGGTCTGATTGGTATTGGCATCGACGCTGGTCAGCAGGCGACCGGCGGTGTCGTAGGTCTGGCGGGTAATGCTGGCCCCGGCGGCCACGCCATTGCCGTTGCTGTCCACTTGCGTGTAGCGGGTGGTGACGTCGTTCAGGCCGCGCAGGGAATAGCCATAATCTTCACGGCTGGTCTGGGCTTTGCTCTGGCCATTGCTCCAGGCAAGGAGCTGGGCTTCGGTTAAAGCGGCATCCTTGCCGAGTCCGCTTAGCGGATAGAGGCCGCCCAGGTAGGCAATCTGGCTGGTGCGTTGGCCCTGGGCGTTATAGCGGTATTCAGTGACCCGACCTTCGGCACTCACCACAAAGCGCAGATTGAGCTGGCTGTCGTAGGCAAAGCGGGTGGTCATTGGCTGGCTGGCCGTGGCCGCGCCGGCCACGCCATCCGGGTCGGGTACTGCGAAGCTGGTTTCGGTCAGCAGCTGGTTGGCACTGCCATAGCTGCGTTCGATCCGGTTGCCAAGTGCGTCCTGCTGACTGGTCTGGTTGCCGGCCGCATCGTAGCTGTAGGTGACGACATTCCCTTGCGCATCGGTGCTGCGGTACAGATTGCCAGCGGCGTCGTACTCGAAACCGACCGACTGCGCGCCGGCACTGGTGGTGGGGGCGGTGACCGATAGCAGGCGCTGCTCACCGTCGTAGGTGTAGAGCGTGGCGTTGCTATAGGGGTCGAATACGGTGGTGGTGCGGGTGGTTGTGTTGTAGCTGAAGCGGGTAACGCGGCTCAAGGCATCGGTGACAGTCTCCAGCCGGTATTCACCCGCCACTTGCACATAGGTGAAGCTCAGCCTGCTGCCATCGGTCTGTTCAATGCCGGCCAACCGATTGCTGTTGCCGTCATAGCGATAGACGGTCTGGTAGATCTTGCCATCGGTGGTGGTGTTGTCATCAGGACTCAGATCGACCGTCACCTGCTTCAGGCGGTTCTGCTCGTCGTAAGCGTAATAGGTGCGGGTGACATTACCATCTGCTTTGATGACACGCTCGCTGGTCAGATTGCGACCGTTGTAGGTCAGTTCGATGGCTTCGCCATTGGCTGTGCTGATGCGGCTCAGCAGGTCGCCGTTATAGCTGTAGGTAAGGGGGTTGCCGCTGAGGTCGTTGCTGGCAACCAGGCGGTAGACACTGCCAAAGGCGCTATAGGTTTCGGTAGCCTGGCTGCTGCCATCGGTCCAGGTCCAGCTGCCGTTGCCAAAGCTGAGGGTGTCGTGGGCGCCATCGCCATCGGTGCTGCGGTAGACGCCACCACTGCAGGTAAAGCGTTGCACGCTGCCATCGCCCGTGACCCGCTCAATTGTGCTGCCGTTGGCACCGATATTGCCTTGCAGGTTCTGCAGGCGACGGTATCCCGCCAGCCACCAGGCGTCGCTGTTGTCATCGGAAAATTTGGCCTGGCTGTTGTAGGTGCGGACCAGCGTGGCATCCAGCCCCCGGCCGCTTAACAGTTCATCCTGCCGTTGCAGGACAAGATTACCGTTGGTGACGTTGACGGCAACGCTTTCGCCGCTGCGTCCCTGTACGCCACTTTGTTGTCCGGCGCCGATCTGGGCGATGGCGCTACCTGAAAATAAACCTGTATCACGTCCGGCGACGATGGCAACCATGCAATTTCTCCGCGAGAGCGCGGCCAGCAGGGCGGAACGGGACCGGGAAGCGCTACCTTGTCAGCACTGGCTGACGGGTGGCTTCCGAAATCAGGGTGTTACCGATGCAGGCCGCAAACGGCTTCGTCACCATGAAGATGGACAGAGAAGGCACTGACCAAAGGCGACGAAGCTTTGTTTGTTTAAGTAATTCGTCTGGACACCACGTTTGTCGTTTTAGGGTGTCTTCATAGGAATGTATCTGCGGATTTTCGAAATCGTTTAGTGCTTTCGATTGAAAATTGGCCAGAAAGCGTGGTGAAAATTACCGTTTCTCGTGATTGCGAGGCGGGACACAAAGCTGATATGGAATTCAATATTGTTGTATGTAATTTATTGAAATTAAACAATTAATTGATTCGACATAATTGCCAACTTTTTGAGTGAATAACCAAATGGACAGGTCTTGAGTCGGGGTGGTGGTAGGTCGATGATCTGGCGCGGCAGAGCGAAGTGGGGCAAAAAATGCGGGCGGAGAGGAAGATCCTGGCTCCGCCCGGGCTGGGTGGCTGATCAGCCGCCTTGGTGGTCTTTACCGGTCAAAACGGTCGAGGTTCATGACTTTGTGCCAGGCGGCAACGAAGTCCTGCACAAATTTCTCCTTGGCATCGTCCTGCGCATACACCTCGGCCAGGGCGCGTAGTTGCGAGTTGGAGCCGAATACCAGATCGACGCGGGTGGCTGTCCACTTTATGGCGCCGGTCTTGCGATCGCGACCTTCAAACTGTTGCTGATCGTCGCCTGTTGCGACCCATACGGTGTTCATATCGAGCAGATTCACAAAGAAATCTGTGCTGAGGGTGCCGGGTTGTCGGGTCAGAATCCCATGCGTGGATTGGCCGGTGTTGGCGTTCAGTGCGCGCAGGCCTCCCACCAGGACGGTCATTTCTGGTGCGGTTAATGTCAGAAGCTGCGCTTTGTCGAGCAGGCACTCCTCTGCGGGCAGTCCATTCTCCTTCAGATAATTGCGGAAGCCATCGGCGCGGGGTTCTAGCACGGCAAACGAGGCTGCATCGGTTTGCTCTGCCGTGGCATCGGTGCGGCCGGGCGTAAACGGCACGGTGATGGTGTAGCCACCCGCTTTGGCGGCCTGTTCAATCGCGGCACAGCCGCCGAGCACGATCAGATCTGCCAGCGAAACTTTTTTCGGCCCGGCGTTGAAGGCCGACTGGATGCCTTCCAGAACCCCCAGCACTTTGGCCAGCTGTGCGGGCTGGTTGGCCTCCCAATCCTTTTGCGGGGCGAGCCGGACGCGGGCGCCATTGGCGCCGCCGCGTTTATCGGAACCACGGAAAGTCGAAGCCGATGCCCAGGCAGTGGCGACCAGCTCGGCAATACCAAGGCCACTGCTGAGCAGCTTGGCTTTCAGATCGGCAATATCCTGCGCATCAACCAGCGGATGATCGACAGGTGGTAGCGGGTCTTGCCAGATCAGGACTTCTGCCGGAACTTCAGGGCCCAGATAGCGTGCGCGCGGGCCAAGGTCGCGATGGGTGAGTTTGAACCAGGCGCGGGCAAAGGCATCGGCAAACGCTTGCGGGTCTTGATGGAAACGACGCGAAATCGGGCCGTAGATCGGGTCCATGCGCAGGGCTAGATCCGCCGTGGTCATGATGGTGGTGACCTTTTTCGAGGGGTCGTGTGCGGCGGGGGCAAGATCTTGATCCGCCACATTGGCTGGCACCCATTGCCACGCGCCGGCCGGGCTCTTCACCAGATTCCAGTCGTAGCCGAACAGCATGTCGAAATAGCCGTTGTCCCATCGTGTTGGATTCGGGGTCCATGAGCCCTCGATGCCGCTGCTGATGGTATCGCCGCCATGCCCGCTGCCTTGCGAGTTCCGCCAGCCCAGGCCCATCTGCTCCAGTGGTGCCGCTTCCGGGTCGGCGCCCACCTGCTTGGCGTCGCCGGCGCCGTGGCATTTGCCGAAGGTGTGGCCGCCGGCAATCAGGGCTACGGTTTCTTCATCATCCATCGCCATGCGGCGGAAGGTCTCGCGAATATCCCGGCCGGAAGCCAGAACGTCCGGTTGGCCGTTAGGACCTTCCGGGTTGACGTAAATCAGCCCCATCTGCACGGCTGCCAGCGGATTTTCCAGTTCACGCCCTTCGCCATACCGTTTGTCGCCCAGCCATTCCGACTCGCGACCCCAATAGATGTCTTCCTCGGGCTCCCAAATATCTTCACGCCCGCCCGCAAAACCGAAAGTTTTGAAGCCCATTGATTCCAGTGCCACGTTGCCGGTCAGGATCATCAGATCGGCCCACGATATCTGGTTGCCGTATTTCTGCTTGATTGGCCAGAGCAGACGGCGTGCCTTGTCGAGGTTGACGTTATCCGGCCAGCTGTTGAGTGGCGCAAAACGCTGGTTGCCCTGGCCGGCACCGCCTCGACCATCAGAGATCCGGTAGGTCCCGGCGCTATGCCAGGCCATGCGGATGAACAATCCTCCGTAATGCCCCCAGTCGGCAGGCCACCAATCCTGGGAATCTGACATCAAGGCATGCAGATCTTGCTTCAACGCCGCCAGATCGAGCTTTTTGAAGGCTTCCGCATAGTTGAATTGTTCACCTAATGGATTCGACTTGGCCGAGTGCTGGTGCAGGATTCGCAGGTTGAGCTGATTGGGCCACCAGTCGCGATTGGACTGCATGCCAACGGTGGTTCGGCCGCCATGCTGTGAGGCAAAGGGGCACTTGCTTGGGGTGCTCATGATGTCTTCCTCCAAAAAGTGAGTGAATCCCCTTCCGGTAGGTAGGGGAATGAAGCTCATGCTACGGCGCATCCTTCAATTAATCAAATCAACTGATTTTATAAATTTAATAGTTAGTAACTATTTAAGCGGGTCGCATTGAAAGGCGTGGCTCGGTCTCTGCGGCGTCTGTGGCTGATGACTTGAATGACCTGCACTATTTATTCGGTGGGAGCTTTTTTACTGCTTCCTATGTTTTAGACGACGGCAGGGGAGGGTGTGGTTAAGCAATTTCATACTGACAGCCACGTTTTAAAAGGTCTGCTATGGGTTTGCGGTGTTTGGGCTGAATAATTACCCATTATCCACTGTCTAAACTATTAGAATTTCTCTTGAAAATTGACTATTTCATATCACGATATAAAATAATACGTAACACAGTATGAAATGGAGTTCGGAATGGCACGTGCAGGGGTCTACAAATCAGAAGTTAAACGGGCACGCGATGCGCTACTGGCCTTGGGGCGCAATCCTTCGATTGATGCGGTCAGGGTGGAGCTTGGGAATACCGGCTCGCGTACCACCATCCATCGCTACCTGAAAGAGCTGGAAGAGGAAGAAGGTCGGGGGAGTGAAGACAGGCAGCGCACCATCAGCCAGGCATTGCTGGACTTGGTAGAACGCTTGGCGGCAGGGCTGCAGGAGGAAGCAGCGGCGCGTGTGGAACGCTTGCGGGAAGAATACGAGCAGCGCAAGCAACAGCTGGATGCTGAGCTTGCACGCTGGAAACAGGATAACGCGCAGCTGGCGCAGCAGCTGGCGCAAACGCAAACGCAGCTGACACAGGAGCAAGCTGCTCATGCCGAAGCTCGCGGGGCAATACAGGCGCAGGCCGTGGTCGAAGCACAGCAGGCCCAGCAACTGCTGGGTATGCAGGAACGCCTGAATGAGCTGGAATCGCATCGGCAATCGCTGGAAGAAAAGCACCAGCATGCGCGCGAGGCGCTGGAGCACTACCGGCAAGCCAGCAAAGAACAGCGCGACCAGGATCTGCTGCGGCATGAACAGCAAATCCAGCAATGGCAGGCGGAAGGGCGTGAATTACGCGAGGCGCTCAATCGCAAGAATGAAGAAGCCGTACAGATGAACCGCGACCTAAGCCGCCTGGGGGCGCTGCTGGTACAGACAGAAAAGCAGGTGGCGGAACAACAGGCTGCCCTGCAGCAGCAAAGCCAGCTCCAGGCCGAGTTGAAAGTAGGCGAAGCCAGACTGCAAACGCTCCAGGCGCAGTCGGAATGGCTAAACCAAGCCAATGAGCAATTGAAAGCGGATCTGGCGGCCAGCAAGCAGCTGGCGAGGGAGGCTGACCAAGCCCGTCAACAGCTGGAACGCGAACTCGCAGGCGCCCGCAGTGGCATGCAGACGCTCGAAGCCATCCTGGCTCGCCTGACTCCGGCATCGCCGGCTGATAGCTCGGCTAAGGAGCGCGCTAAGGATGCGTAATTGGTAACGGAAAAGTAGTTGCTACTGGCCAAATCATCCCGTTTCGCGAATTACCAGACTTTTTGAGATCAGCATGGCTTGCCCCGCTTGCCCGCTCTGGCTTTACAATCCGCAGCAATACGGGCTTCCCAAAGCCGAGGACGGGTGGCAGGCCACGAGCTGGCGCCGGGCTCGGCGTATTTCCAATTCAAATGAATGGGCGTTGGCACCCCGGCGCCCCAGAACGACGGGATAGAGGCATGGCAAACAATCAACGAGAACTCGAAAGCAGCATCGTCACGGATTTTCAGGACCGTATGTCGTATGGCGGCTATCTGCGGCTGGATATTCTGTTAGCGGCACAGCAGCCCCTGTCAGATCCGCCCAATCATGATGAATTGCTGTTTGTCATCCAGCATCAGACTTCCGAGCTGTGGATGAAATTGATGATTCATGAGCTGCGCGCGGGTATCCGTCTGGTTCAGCAGGATGATCTTGAACCCTGCTTCAAGATCCTGGCCCGGGTGAAGCTTATCCAGCAGCAGCTGTTTGATCAGTGGGCGGTTCTGGAAACGATGACGCCTTCCGAATACCTCGCTTTCCGGCCGGTTCTGGGCAATTCCTCGGGCTTTCAGTCGTTTCAGTACCGTACCCTCGAATTTCTGCTGGGCAACAAGAATGCGCAGCAGGCCAATGTCTTCCGCCATGACGCCGTGCAGCATGCCCAGATTCTGGCAGACCTCCAGGCGCCGAGTTTATGGGATGAATTTCTGCGACTGTTGTCGCGGCGTGGCATGCGGGTGCCGGCGGAGTGTGTTGAACGTGACTGGTCGCAACCCTATCAGGCCAATCCGGGCTTGTTGCCAGTGCTCAAGACCATCTACCTGAATCCGCATCAGTACTGGGATGCTTACCAGATGTGTGAAAAACTGGTGGATATTGAAGAAGGCTTTCAGCTCTGGCGCTTCCGCCATATGAAAACCGTCGAGCGTGTCATTGGATTCCGGGTTGGCACAGGCGGCTCGTCTGGCGTAGGGTTTCTGAAGAAAGCCCTTGATTTAACCTTCTTTCCCGAACTTTTTCAGGTCAGGACCGAGTTATGACAGATATCGCCAATGCCATTGCTGCGCTGGGCGACGGCCCGCTGTGTGAAGAAAGCCTGCGGCGCCATGTTTTCCCATTGTTCAGTCGGGTGCTGGCGCGGCACGAAATCTATCTGGCCAACCACTCCCTCGGGCGGCCGCTTGATCAGACCGCTGCCGATGTCGCCAGTGGCCTGGATGCCTGGTATGGCCGGATGGATGATGCCTGGGAAGACTGGATGGAGGCTTTCGAGCTGTTCCGGCGCATGACGGCAAGGCTGGTCGGCGCCCGCCCGGACTGTATCGTGCCCAAAGCCAGTGCCGGGCAGGGTTTGCGCACGGTACTCAATAGCTTCCATTACCCGCCGAGGGTGGTCACGACCCGGGCGGAGTTCGATTCGCTCGACGTTATTCTCAAACAATATCAAGTCAAACGCCGGGCTGAAGTGGTGTGGGTGGATACGGATGACGAAGGTCTGATCGACCCGCACAAGCTGGTTGAAGCGCTCGAACTGGGGGTTGACCTGCTGGTGGTGTCCCAGGCTTTCTTTTCCACCGGCCAGCTGTTGCCCAGGCTGGCGGATGTCATTGCCGCTGCGCATCACTACGGGGCTTTCGTCTTTCTGGATTGTTACCACAGCTATGGCGTGGTGCCGCTTGATGTCATGGAGCTGGGCGTCGATTTTGCCGTAGCCGGCAGCTACAAATATCTGCGTGGCGGGCCGGGCGCCTGCTGGTTGTATCTCGCCCCCTGGGTTATCGACAGCGGCTTTACCACGCTCGATACGGGGTGGTTCGCCAAAAAATCGCCCTTCAGCTACCAAAGACCTGATCCACCTGTATTTGCGGAGGGGGGCGATGCCTTTCTTGAATCCACCTTTGCCGTGTTGCCCTGGCTGCAAGCCCGTGCTGGCCTGGAACTGACCACCGAAATCGGCGTTGGTCGCTTGCGGGAGTATTCGTTGCAGCAAAAACGCATGATGGCAAAGTATCTGGCCGACCACGCTCTTCACTGTGTGGGTATGGGGGAGGAGTTTGGCGCCTTTCTGCGCCTGCCGCATCCCGAGGCGGTCGCCATGGCGGCACGGCTGAAGGCGCATGGCGTCAATGTTGATGCGCGCAGCAATGGGGTACGGATTTGCCCGGATCTGCTCAATACCGAAGCCGAGATGGCGCAGGCCGCCAGTCAGATTGCCGAGCTGTGGCACGCCCGCTGACGCCCGCCTGAATTTGATTAGCAACGATTACAACGGCTGGCCGCTATCGCCCCGGTTCGCTATGTTGGGCCCCCATCATTTTGGATGTGGCTTGTAGAAGGGCAGTGCCAAGGGGCTGAGATGCCTGATCCGCGTAGCGCGCCGGTTTTACAGGCTGCTTCTTCTTGCAGAGGCAAAACCATGTTGAGTTTTTGGGAGCAGGATGTACTGACCCGCACTGATTGGATCGTTGTCGGTGCCGGCATCGTTGGCTTGCAGACGGCGTTGGAATTACGCCAGCGGCGGCCGCAAGATCGTATCGTGGTTCTGGAGCGCGGACTGTTGCCTGCGGGGGCTTCCTCGCGCAATGCCGGGTTTGCCTGCTTTGGCAGCTTGACCGAGATTTTGTCGGATATTCGCAAGCTCGGGGATGCTGCGGCACTGCAGCTGGTCGAGCAACGCTGGCTGGGCTTGCAAAAGCTGCGGGGCAGACTGAGCGATGCGGCGCTGGGGTATGAGCCGCTGGGCGGGTATGAATTGTTATTTGCCGCGCAGCTGCCAGCTCTGGAGCAGCTTGATGCCGTCAATCAGCTGCTCAAGCCCTTGTTTGGCCAGCCGGTTTTCTCTGTTGAGGCGGGTGGACGTCAGCGTTGTGGCTTTTCTGGCAACGTGCAGGCTTTGCTGGCTAACCCGTTTGAGGGACAGATTCATTCAGGCCGCGCCATGCAGTCGCTGGCTGCGCTGGCCCGTAGTCAGTCCATAGAAATCGTTTATGGTGCCGAGGTGACCGCGCTGGAGCCCGCCGAGGGCAAGGTTGCAGTGCAACTGCGAGGCGGGCTCGAAGCCATTTCGTTCGTCGCGCGTGGGGTGGCACTTTGCACCAATGGCATCAGTCGCGAATTGCTGCCTGATTGCGGCATCGTGCCGGGAAGAGGGCAGGTGATTGTCACAGAACCGATTGCTGGCCTGCCCTGGAAAGGCACTTACCATCTCGATGAGGGCTATTACTACTTCCGCAATGTCGGTGACCGGGTATTGCTGGGGGGCGGCCGTAATCTGGATTTCCCGGGTGAAGAAACAACGGCCATGAATACGACGCCGGCCATTCAGCAAGCACTGGAAACCCTGCTGGCCCAAGTCATTCTGCCGGAGAGGCCGTTTACCATTGCGCACCGCTGGGCCGGCATCATGGGCTTTACGGCGGATAAGCTCCCTCGCGTCCAGTCCATTGCCCCGCAAACCGTCATTGGCTTTGGCTGCAATGGCATGGGTGTTGCGCTCGGCGCCCATATCGCCAGCCAGACAGCGCAGTGCTTGCTGGATTGCGCTTAGGCTCTGTGGACGCAAGGTTTGCAGATCGTTTTCCGGCGAAACCCTGCGGGCCGGGTCGATTTCTGTGGCATGGCGTCGTTAGCAGAACCTAAGTGCTGGTAGGGGTCAAGGTCTTGCCCGACGCCAACAATGCCTGGAAAGCGTCGGCCGGCAAGGGTCTGCTGAAGTAATAGCCCTGCATTTCATCGCAACCGTGGTGCCGTAGATAGCCAAGCTGCGCCTCGGTTTCGACGCCTTCGGCAATGGCGCGCAGTTTGAGGCTGTGTGCCAAAGAAATGACCGACTGCACAATCAACGACTGGTCTTCCTGCGATTGAATATCGCGCACAAAGGATTGATCCACCTTCAATACATCGATCGGGAATTTGTGCAGGTAGGAGAGGCTGGAATAGCCCGTGCCGAAGTCATCAATCGCAATGGTTAACCCCAGCGCCTTGAGTTCGTGCAGCACCTTGATCACATGATTGACATCGGTCATGACCATGCCTTCGGTCAACTCGATTTCCAGCAATCCAGCGGGTAAGCCACTGTGATGCAGGGTGTCCGCAATGACCTGCACCAGATCCGGCTCGCGGAACTGCCGGGCGGAAAGGTTGACGGCCATTTTGAGGGGCGGGAGGCCCGCGTCAATCCACGCCTTGGTCTGGCGACAGGCTTCGTGCAGGGTCCATTTGCCGATGGGCACAATCAGGCCGGATTCCTCTGCAAGGCTGATGAATTTGGCCGGGGACACCATGCCCATCTCAGGATGCTGCCAGCGTATCAGGGCTTCTGCGCCCACAATGCGGCCCGTGCGCAAATCCACCTTGGGCTGATAATGCAGCAGAAATTCCCGCTGCTCGATCGCCAGACGCAGAGCGCTTTCGATTTGCAGGCGCTCTTGCAAGCGCTGATTCATCTCCTGCGTGAAAAACTGGATATTGTTGCGGCCGCTTTCCTTGGCTTGATACATGGCAATGTCGGCACGCTCGATCAGCTCGGCTGCGTTGTCGCCATCCTGAGGGTAAATGGCGACGCCCAGACTGCAGCCGAGAAAGAATTCTTTCTCATCCACTTCAACGGGCTGGGAAATCACCCCCATGATGCGTTGCAATAAGGAAGTGAACAGCGCCCGCTCGTGCGCGCCAGGGAGGATCAGCATGAATTCGTCTCCGCCAAGACGCGACACGGTATCCGACTCCCGTACCGTTGCCGTCAGCCTGTCGGCAATGACCGTCAGAACATGGTCGCCCGCTTTATGGCCCAAGGTGTCGTTGATCAGCTTGAAGCGATCCAGATCAACGAATACGACCCAGACGGCATGTCGTTGGCGGGCGGCCGCCGCGATGGCAGTTTGCAAGCGGTCGTTTAGCAGGTGCCGGTTGGCCAGCCCGGTCAGCGTGTCATGGGTGGCCTGGTATTGCACCTGGATTTCCAGCTTCTTGCGCTCCGAGATGTCGCGCACAATGGCTACGATTCCGCCTTTAACGGGTACGACTTCCCGGTAGAGCCATTCGGCCCGGATGGCGGGATGCTGATTACGCCACTCTTTTTCATTGGTCTGCCCGGTTTCCACCACACGAATCAGGTCGTATAGCAAGCCATCCTGTGCGGCTTCGGGCAGCAGTTCGAGCAGGCGTTTGCCGATCAGCGATTCCTTCTGGGTGCCGAACAGCGTAAAGCCACGCCGATTGGTGTCTCGCATCACGAAGTCGGTGACTTTGCCGTCAACTTCGATGGCATCCAGTACATAAAACGCTTCCACACTGGCTTCGGATGCCGCGTGATAAGTCTCTTGCAGCAGATGCCGCTGCATTTCGCTATTCCCAAGGCGGATGGACAAAACTGCCAGCACCCCGAGAACGATCAGTAAAACCGCGCTGGCAATCGCGGCTTGCCAGAAATAGCTGTGCCGGTGTTGCATCACGGTACTCAGCTGCTCGGTTTCAGAGAGCCCTACCAGCACGGCCAAAGGGCTATTGGGCAAGGGGAGGGCGGTGGTATAGCGGCGCAGGCCATCCCAGGGGCTGACCAGCAACGCCCCCGACGCATATTGCGCATTCTGCAAGCCCGTTACCTGCCGGTAATTCACCGGTTGGCCAATGGCAACCGCATCGGCAACCCGTCGGACCCGGAATTCCCCGTCCTGACCAAGCAGGCCAATCACTCCCTGTTCACCGATCCGCTTCTTGTCGTAGCTGCTGGTGAAGTAACTGGGGTCTACTGCCAGGGTCACAATGCCATCGAAATCCCCCGAAGGGGTGTTCAGCCGTCGGCTGAATATCATGACCGAGGTATCACTGCCCGCTACCGGTTGAACGCGGCTGATATACATATTGCCGGCATCAAATGCGCGATGGTTCTCCAGCCAGGGTTTACCGGCAGCGCTGGGATGAGGAGACAGGTTGTCCTCGTCGCGATAAGTCCCATCGCTACTTGCAATGCCTACATCAAATACCAGCGAGGGAGGGAGCAGACCCTTGAGTTTCAGATCACTCAAAGTGAAGGCACGGCCACGTAGCTCCCGCGCGTATTTCACCAGCCTCAAGGTCTGGTCTATGGCTCCAAGGTTGCGAATGACCTGAGCCTCGTAAGCTTCGGCCAATTCCCGACTCGACTGGGCTGCCGCTTCGCGCGTGCTGGTTTCCTCAAGACCTACCACATGCCAGGTCGCAAACCAGATGACAGCCAGCCCCAGCAAGGCAACCAGCAAGAAAGTCCCGATCACCCGCACCATCTGCAGGCGCCGTCGTCTGTTTGACTTGAAAAGCGGGGTATGGTCCATCGCTTCGCGGCAATCTAACGCAGCGTCAAGACAATCTTGACGCTGCCATCCACCTCGCCCCGGTCGATATATCCGACAAAACCCGGATTGCTGGCCACCAGTTTGCGGAGCTTTGCCGGATCGCTGACTTCGCGCGGGGGTTCTGCCTGACCGGTAAAAATCAGCTTGGTCCAATACGACTTGAGCAGTTGCGGCGTCTTGCCGGTGGCTTTGAGGTAAAAGTCCTGGCGAATGGCCGAATCTGCCGGCAGGTCAAGCGGAACGGCCTGTCGCCCGTCAGGAAAAGTACCGGCTTTGCCCAGAAAGATGTCGGCGGCCTGGTTAGCCGTCAGGGCCGGCAGGGGCGAATTCGCAGCAACGACCACGACTGTCTCGGCATGGACCATCGACCAGAGCAGAGGTAGCAGGGGGATCAGCAATGTGGTGTGTTTCATCATCGCAATCCCCCTCAGTAGGTGAAGTCGAGGGAAAAAGTCAGAACATGATAGGCACGCCCCGGAACGTAGTCATCGCGGCGATTCCACAAATAGCCAGCCGAGTTATTGGGTAACACCACACGGTCTATCTGGAATTTCAGATCGGTATTGCGGCTAAGGTCGTAACGAAGCCCGAGTGAATACGTGCGCTGCGGGCCGCGCGACTGCAGCAGATAGTTCAAGGAATCATTCAGGACATTGGCGACGGCCGCCGCGTTAGGAGGAAGCCTGCGCGTATCGAGGCCAGGGTCGCTGGTGGCGCTGAGCACAGAGCTGCCTGCAATCGTGGCATAAGGCGTCCAGGCATTGAGCCGCACGCCACCGCCGACATACCAGCCAGTCCGATCACCCAGAAAGTTGTTTGGTGTGGTCCGGCCATATTCTGCGGTTGCAAACCAGTTTCCCGGGTCGTAATTGGCGCCAATGCCATAAAAGCGGACGCGCTTGTTGTGGCCGGAATAGCGATCGGCGATGGCAGTGCCGGGCGGCCCGAACTGTCGAAAGCCGTTCCACAAATCATCCGCCAGATCCAGATCCAGATTGGCGCGTGAATAACTCAGCCGAAGTTTGAAGTTGCCATATTCCAGTGTGTCCGAGATGGCGCGAATAGCCGAGACATTGGCGTGCCCATTGCCTGGATAGCGGATTTTGGCCGTGCCCACAGCGGCCTGAATGGTGTTTTGTACTTCCCCCCAGCGCTGGCGGTAATTCAGATCCAGCCCGTCGCTATTGGTAATCGGCACCAGATTATTCAGTTCAACCGGCATGCGGACCCATGGCGTGGCATAGGCAACCTTGCGATAGTCCGCATCAAGGAAATTGGGCAAGGCAATACGCCCAAGTCGGAGCTTGAAGTCTGGATTGAGCTGATATTTGACGTTGGCCCACTCGACAGTAGGTTGCCAGGAGCTGTCGTAACGGCGCTCGAACACCAGTTGCACCACCGCTGAAAAGTCGTTGCCGAGATTGCTGGTCAATTGCGCGCCGATCCGGCTATCGACCTCGCCACCCCAGCTTTGCGAATCGCCGACGCCGCCAGAGCTCAGCAGGCTGCTGTTGTATTCCGCTTTATCCTCGCTTGAATACGTCAGCGCCAGCGTGCCGTAACTGGCGAAGGTAAACATCGGTTTTTCGTCATCATTCGCCTGTGCAGTGCCTCCGATGCATAAACCGAGCAACAGACCCAGCCCTATGCTGCGAGGAGTAAGGTTGTCAGTCCTGTGCATAAGTTTGTCCACCCTGGGTAGATGAGTGAATGTGGCCTGCTGCGGCTTTGACTTCGGCAAATGCCACCTTGCCAGAGGGGGTGTAGTGGCAATTGGCAACTTAGGTATAGATGATTGCATCCGGACTGACACACCCTTAACCGGATAAGCGCATGAATGGCAGGCAAAAAGCAAACGGCCAGCCTGGGATGGCTGGCCGTCTTGAAGGACAACTCAACAGCGCCTAATACCCCGCTGCCGCAGCCATGGGCAGGAAGTTGGACATCAAGCCCAGATCTGCTGGTGCGGCGGAGCCAACGGTGTAGTAGAAAATCCGGTCACCCTTGAATGCCAGCATGCTGCCGGTATCAGCGTAGTAGCGGTAGTAGTAGTCCCCAAGCCGGCGCGATGCCGAGAAGGCCGGCGCAAACAGGGAACCATAATGATCTTCCGCCCAGTTCATGATGCGATCTTCATCGCGTCCTGCCGCAGCCTTGAAATTGGCCATGCCGTTGATCTGGCCGAAGGAGCTGGGCATATCAAACAGGTAGCTGACGGCGCCATTCGAGGGGTCCACCTTGAATAGCTTGGAGTTGGCGCCGCCATACAAAATGTTGCTGTCACTGGTTGCCAGCCCGAAAACCGAGGTCGCCAGGCCAAAGCTGCCTTTGATGCTGGAAGTCCCGGACCGCAGATTGATCAGGCCCAGCGTGTCGTTGCTGCCAGCCAGCAATAAACGGCCATTCATCAGCGCCAGATCGCCCGCCGATGCAACTGGCAGGCTCCCGACCGTGCTTGATTGTGCCGTTGTCGGGTCGATCTGATAGAGATTGGTGTTGCTGAACGAAGCCGCCAGCAGTCGGCCATTACTGTCAAAGGCCAGCGCATTGGCGCCGGTGATGCCATGGTTGCCGATCTTGGTCGCTTTCTGAGTGCTCAGGTCGTAGCGATAGAGGGCGTTGAACGTCAATAGATAGAGGTTGCCGCTGGCATCGGTTGCCATATCCGTCATGCTTCCGTCCAGCGTCGGGCTGGCCAAAGCGGTGCTTTGCTTGGTTTCCATATCCACCAGCGCAATCTGGTTGCTGCTGTGAACATAGATTTTATCTCCCGCCAGAGCTGGCACGCTGGCAAGGCAGAGGGAAATGATCAAACCCAGGTGTTTCATGCGGTCTCCTTTGAGCGGCAGGCAAACCTCGTTGCCAAAGTGGCTTACTTTAGCGGAAAAGCTGACGTCATAAAAATCCGTGTGAATAGTGCCGAACAACGGTGTGAAACAAGACATGGAAAAACAAAAAGCGGCGCCCATCTGGACGCCGCTTGCAGGTTGGCACAGAAAAGATCAGCTACGCTTGCCAAATTTCAAAGCGTAAGGTTTTCCATCGGTTTTATGTGTCTGTTTGATATTCATGGCCTTGAGTACCGTAGGCAGGATATCCACAGAACGGAAGCCATGTTCTGACACTTCCTGTTTGATGTTGCTGGCCCAGACGAACATCGGGATACGCTGTTCCTGCTCCTTGGGCCCACCGTGATCACCGCAAACCGAGTAGGTCGTGCCCGAAGCCAGAATGCCCACGACGTCGGCACTGCTGTCAGCGGCCATGGTATCCATCAGTTCCTGGCCGTGCTTTTTCCACCAGGTGTACTCGGCAGGGGTCATTTTGGCGGAAGTCTCGGTAGCGGTATCCAGCACATAACGCTTGCCGTCACGGTAATAGGTGGCAACCACACCCGGCAAAGTGCGCATGACCAGGGCCATTTCCTTCCGCTTGGCCGGGCTGTTGTCTTTGAGCCAGGTATTGACAGTAGTCGATTGGTAGTTGAACAACACATTGCCGGTGTCGATCAGGGGTTTGATGGCCGGAACCGGCTTATCAAGCCCTGTCGCATTGGCGGCCTCGCCGTAATACCAGTTGTAATCACTGGCACCTGCCGCATTGGCACCCTGGAAACCATGCCAGCCATTGACGCCGCCATGATCGGCGGTGATGACGATCAGGGTTTCGTCAAGTTGGCCCAGCGCCTTCAGCTTTTCAATAAGACGGCCAAACTGCTCATCGGCATGCTTGGCGATGAAGGGCAGCTGAGTACGGGCAGCCGGGTCGGCAGCTTGCCCTGTGGGTTGGCCAGGCCCCCACATATGGCCGGCCTTGTCGATGCCGCCGAAAGTCACCAGCATGCCGCTCCACTTTTCCTTTTCAGCCATCAGCATGGCAGCATCGGCAACCCAGGCATCGCCGCCCAGATGCTCGGGATCTTCACCGGGTACAAAGCGATTGCCATCGAGCGGGTAAAGCCAGCTGGGTTCGCCGGCCTTGGTGCCATAGTCATTGCCTTTATCCGAGTTGACATAAAACCGGCCACAGCGCGGCTCAGTCAGATAAGTCGGCACGCCTACACCAGCAGGGCTGCGCCATTGGCCCTTGAGGTTTTCACAACCGGTTTCCTTGCTGACGTCCTTCATGCGGTCAGACATGCGCACGGCGATATCTGCAGACGGCGCCGCCAGCGATTCAACGGCGTAATCCTTCTGCCCGACGGCGATGAATTTGGTTCCCGGCTGAGCTTTATGCAGGTAGTCGGCCAGCTTCGGGTAATTTGCATCCTTGATCAGCGTGGTGAATTGGTCTCGGGTCATGCCCCCTGTAGACCACATCACATTCTTGCCCTTACCCAGCAGATTGCGGGTGTCGCGGAATGCCTCATCCTGCCAGCCCATGTTTTTGGGAAACTGGCCGCTAACCATCACATTGTGACTGACGACGGTTTCAGAGGTGGTATGGCCCAAATAGCCCTGAGAAAAATGCACGCCACTATCACGCAGGCGTTTGAGATTCTCCATGCCGAATTGCTCGACATATTCCGGCCGCATCTGGTCAAAAACCGCAATCAGCACCCGCTTTGGCGCTTGGCCGGGTGCGGCATGGGCGGTGAATGGAACCAGGCTGCTCAGGCCCAGCGCACAAGCAGTCAAGCTGCTGATCAGGCGTGGATTCATATCAATCATCTCTCTTCTCGTCGGTTCGATTAAACACACATTACCGCCAATTAAAACAACTGCTTATCAATTAATAATGTAATGGGCGCTGAACCTTGTTTTACAAAGACCGGCTGCACAATGCAAACCGGTAGTGGCGCTAATTTACCAGAAGCCCTGTAGATAGCGGGAATGCAATCAAAATACCCATTCAACATAAACAAAGCGGCATCCCGTTTTGTTGCTGGATGCCGCCCGGATATTGCTGGTAAAGAAGCCCAGCTAAAAGCCATGCCGCTTTTCTACTTTGCACTCATAAGTCAGAATCACTCGCCCTGATTCATCAACCGATTCAAGCCGGACCGAAAAACCCCACAAGCGGGCGACATGCTTTAATACCTCGTGTACGGTATTTGCCAATGGCCGGCGATTATGCTGAAAATGCCGCAAAGTCATCGACCGGTCTCCTCGCGTATTAACTTCATACACCTGAATATTCGGCTCCCGATAAGAAAGATTATATTGATTCGCGAGCTTATGCCTGATCAAGCGATAACCGTCTTCATCATGAATGGCAGAGACTTTCAATTTGGATTCATGATCATCGTCAAGAATCGAAAACAGCTTGAAATCCCGAATCATTTTTGGTGAAAGATACTGCGAAATAAAACTTTCATCCTTGAAATTACGCATGGCAAAATCAAGTGATTTCAGCCAGTCAGAGCCCGCCAGATCGGGAAACCATTCTTTATCCTCATCAGTCGGGTGTTCGCAAATCCGCCGGATATCGCTCATCATGGCAAAACCCAACGCATAGGGATTAATGCCGTTATACCAGCGCGCCGTGACCGGGGGCTGATAGACCACATTGGTATGCGATTGCAGAAACTCCAGCATAAATCCGTCGGTGACCAATCCTTCATCGTAGAGCCGGTTAAGAATGGTGTAATGCCAGAACGTCGCCCAGCCTTCATTCATGACCTGAGTTTGACGTTGCGGATAAAAATACTGGGCAATCTTGCGCACAATCCGCACGATTTCTCTCTGCCAGGGCTCCAGTAATGGCGCAAATTTCTCGATGAAGTACAGGATATTTTCCTGCGGTTCATCAGGAAAGCGCCGCACCTCCAGCTTTTCCTCTTCTTCAGGCCGGCGGGGCAGGGTGCGCCATAAATCATTCACCTGCGATTGCAAATAAGCTTCCCGCTCTGCTTGACGGGCTTTTTCCTGATCCAGCGATAATTTAGCAGGGCGCTTATAACGGTCCACCCCGTAATTCATCAGCGCGTGGCAGGAATCCAGCAAAAGCTCGACCGTATCCACCCCGTAACGCTGCTCACATTCAGAAATATAATTCTTGGCAAATACCAGGTAATCAATGATTCCTGAAGCATCGGTCCAGGTGCGGAAAAGGTAATTCCCTTTGAAAAAAGAATTATGGCCAAATGCCGCATGGGCAATCACCAGCGCCTGCATCGTAATGGAATTTTCCTCCATCAAATAAGCAATGCAAGGGTTGGAGTTAATCACGATTTCATAAGCGAGACCCATTTGGCCGCGCTTATAATTTTTCTCGGTAGACATGAAATGCTTGCCATAACTCCAATGCTGATAATTCACTGGCATGCCTACCGAGGCATAAGCATCCATCATCTGTTCGGCAGTAATGATCTCCAGCTGATTTGGATAAGTATCCAGCTTGAAATCGGCAGCAATTCTGGCAATTTCCTTGTGATAACGCTCAACGAGTTCAAACGTCCATTCCGACCCCGTCGAAATGGGCTTTTTCTTGCGGGACCGTCGTTTGGGCGCCGCTTCGGTAGAGGGGGCAATGATCTGGCTCATGCTGTCACCGCGCTTTTCTTGAAAAGGTCTCGGAACACCGGGTAAATATCCGCCGGCGTCTGTATTTTCTTCATGGCAAAGTGGGCATGCGTAGCATGGATTTTCTCATACTCATACCAAAGGTTTTGTGGTTCACCTTCGGTGATTTCGATATAGGCATAATATTGCACCAGCGGCATGATTTCCTTGGTTAGGATTTCCCGGCACTGCGCCGAATCGCTATCCCAGTTATCGCCATCAGATGCCTGTGCAATATAGATATTCCAATCCTCTGTTGGAAAACGCTCGGTAATGATTTTACTGGTCAGCTTCAGCGCTGATGAAACCACCGTTCCACCGGTATCACGGGCATGAAAAAATTCATGCTCATTCACTTCGGCCGCCTGTGTGTGGTGCCGCACAAAGACCACTTCTATTTTCTCGTAATTCCGGGTTAGAAACAGATACAGCAGAATAAAGAAGCGCTTGGCAATATCCTTTTTATTTTCATCCATCGAGCCTGATACATCCATCACACAAAACATGACCGCCTGAGTCGTCGGCCTTGGAATCTTGACGCGATTGGAATAGCGCAGATCGAATGGGTCGATAAAGGGAATACTGATGATACGCGACTTTAAATGCCGGATTTCCTCGCGGATATGCATGACTTCCGGCGAATTTTCATCATGCTCTTCCAGAAGAATATCCAATTCTTCCTGTAACTCATTCAATCGCGACATGGGCTCGGCAGAAAGCGCAATACGTCGCCCCAATGCCCCTTTCAATGAGCGGACAATGTGAATATTCGAAGGCGTGCCATCGGCAGTAAACCCGGCACGTACATTCTTGAAGGCTTCGGTCGCGGTCAGCTGGGTTTTTACCAGATTGGGCAGTTCGAGATCATCAAAAAAGAAATTCAGGAATTCCTCGCGTGATAATTCAAAAACGAAATCATCTTCGCCTTCGCCCTCATTCGAGGCTTTACCACCACCGCCGCCACCACCACCCGGAGGTGGCCGGTCGATCGAATCACCCTTTATATAATCCTGATTACCCGGATGAACTGTTTCCCATACACCGCCATGGGAATGGCCAAATACCGGTTCGGAAACATCCCTGACCGGAATCGAGACTTTTTCGCCATTATCAATGTCGGTAATGCTGCGGCCTTTCACGGCCTTGGTTACCGCTTGTTTGACTTGATCCTTGAATCGACGCAAAAACCGTTCGCGATTAATGGCCGATTTGTTTTTGCCGTTCAGGCGGCGGTCGATGACTTGGACCATGATCGCTCCCTACTGGCCGGGTCAGATATTTTCGCCGGCTCTCATCGTAATGGTGGTTAAACCGGGCCCGGTTATTTACCAGGCCCGGACCGGATTACGACGATTTCCTGACGCGCAAATACCACTCGCACAACAAGCGGACTTGCTTGGCTGTATAGCCTTTGGCCACCATGCGATTCACAAAGTCTTCGTGTTTGCGGGCTTCTTCGGCACTGGCTTTGGCATTGAATGAAATCACCGGCAGCAATTCTTCGGTATTCGAGAACATCTTCTTCTCGATCACCATCCGCAGTTTTTCATAACTGGTCCAGACCGGGTTTTTGCCATTGTTATTGGCACGGGCTCGCAATACAAAATTAACGATTTCGTTGCGGAAGTCTTTCGGATTGGAAATACCGGCAGGTTTTTCGATCTTTTCCAACTCGTTGTTCAGCGAATTCCGGTCGAAACTTTCACCGGTATCCTGGTCCCGATATTCCTGATCTTGAATCCAGAAGTCCGCAAAGGTGACATAACGGTCGAAAATGTTCTGACCATATTCAGAATAAGATTCGAGATAAGCAGTCTGAATTTCCTTGCCGATAAATTCAACATAACGCGCGGCCAGGTATTCCTTGATATATGCCAGATATTTCTGCTCCAGCTCTGGCGCATATTGCTCGCGCTCGATCTGCTGCTCCAGCACATACAGTAAATGGACGGGGTTGGCGGCGACTTCGCTGTGATCGAAGTTGAATACCTTCGAAAGAATCTTGAAGGCAAAACGGGTTGAAAGACCGGTCATGCCTTCATCTACGCCCGCATAATCGCGATATTCCTGAATCGACTTGGCCTTGGGATCGGTATCTTTCAGATTGTCACCGTCGTAAACCAGCATTTTTGAATAGATGCTGGAATTCTCCGGTTCCTTGACGCGAGACAGCACTGAGAACTGCGCCATCATTTTCAGGGTTCCGGGTGCGCAAGGCGCTGATTGCAGAGAGGAATTGCGAATGAGCTTGTCGTAAATCTTGATCTCTTCCGAAACGCGCAGGCAATACGGTACCTTGACGATATAGATCCGGTCTAGAAACGCTTCGTTATTCTTATTGTTCTTGAATTGTTTCCATTCTGATTCATTCGAGTGGGCAAGAATGATCCCCTCGTAAGGAATTGCGCCAAAACCTTCGGTACCTTTGAAGTTGCCTTCCTGAGTGGCCGTCAGCAAGGGGTGTAAAACCTTGATAGGGGCCTTGAACATTTCCACAAATTCAAGCAGGCCTTGATTGGCAAGGCATAACCCCCCGGAATAGCTGTAGGCATCCGGATCATCCTGGGCATATTTTTCCAGTTTGCGGATATCGACCTTACCCACCAGCGCGGATATATCCTGATTATTTTCATCGCCGGGCTCGGTTTTCGCCACGGCAATTTGTTTCAATTGTGATGGGTAACGGCGCACGACGCGGAATTGGTTAATGTCTCCATTGTATTCGCTCAACCGCTTTACCGCCCAAGGGGAGGGGATGATTTTTAAATAGCGACTGGGAATGCCATACTCTTCTTCCAGTATTGTCCCATCTTCATCATAGCTAAACAGGCCAAGCGGTGATTCATTCACCGGCGAGCCTTTGAGGGCATAAAACGGCACATGCTCCATTAATTCTTTGAGCTTTTCGGCAATCGAGGATTTGCCCCCACCAACCGGACCCAACAGATAAAGAATCTGTTTCTTTTCTTCGAGCCCTTGCGCGGCATGGCGGAAATACGCCACGACTTGCTCGATGACTTCTTCCATGCCGTAAAACTCACGGAATGCGGGATAAACACGAATGACTTTGTTCGAGAATATGCGTGAGAGCCGCGAGTCGTGCCGGGTGTCGATCATTTCCGGTTCGCCAACCGCCATCAGCATTCTTTCGGCCGCGGTTGCATAGGCAGACTTATCGCGTTTGCAGAGTTCAAGGTATTCCTTGAGGCTCATTTCTTCTTCGCGGGTTCGGTCGTAGCGAGAACTGAATTTGGCAAATATGTCCATGGTCGACTCCCTTCCGGTTGTAATGGGAACCTGGAAAACCGGCTTACTGGTTTTTCGTCCCGCATGGGCTTTCCGCAGGTTCCCTGATGCTCTGCCGGTCTGTTTGCCAAGTGGATACGGGGTAGGGCGCCTATAGGGCGAAGCTTCTGCAATCCAGTCCGGCGGCGATTTTGGTATAGCACACGATTTGCAAGCCCGGTTGAGATTGCCAATCGAAACGCCGCCGTGGATTGGGTTTTAGCAATAGCCCTCAGGCAAATTGCCAAGGCTAGAAAATTGATCTGATTCGGGATTTTGGCAAGGCGCCGATTTTGCGGAGGGCGCCTTATTTTTCATCCTCCTCCTCGGCGTCACCGGTCAGGCGGTGTTTGGCGGTGGTCTGAAAGTGCTGCTCGGCGTCGCCGGCATGCAGATACAGCGAGGTGGTGGCGATGCTTTTGTGGCGGGCGTTTGCCTGGATCACGCGTAGATCAAGCCCGGCATCGGCCTGATGGGAAAAGGCCGTGTGCCGCAGCCAGTGAGTGGATGCCTGATTAAGGATCGAAGCGTGTTCGGTCTGGTTTGCCAGATGCGCCGCCAGGCCGGCGTCAGCAAACAGGGCCTTCAGCCATTCATAGAAAGATCCTGGCTCCAGGGGCTCGGTGCTATGCAGCCGGAAGATCAGTGGTTCGCTATCGCCGTGGCGCGGCAGGGGAGATAAACCCCAGTGCAGCCGGTAGCGGATCAAGGCGGACAAGGCTTCTTCGGGCAGAGGAACCTGATCAATGCGCGTGCCTTTACCGAGGATATGAATCCACCAGCCATTGCGGTCTTTGCGAACATCGCCCATTTGCGCCATGCAGAATTCCGACAGGCGCAAGCCGGTCTGCTGCAGAAAGGGGATGGCAAACAGGGCGCGTTCCTTCCTTGCGATTTCGCGTTGGTTGGTGTTGGGCAGCTGGTTCAGATAGGCCAGCAACCAGTCAAACGTCTCGCGTGGCAGAAAACGGGTGATCATTTGCCGTTTTTCAAGAATCGACTGGGTTTCGCGGCGGGTTTTGCGCACGGTGCTGGCCGCGGCAAGGCGACCCTTGCCGCGAAACAGTGCCAAGGGATTGCCCGATAGATAGCGCGCTACAACCAGCCAGCTGAACAAGGCATTGAGGGCTACCAGTGCATGGCGCTTCGATGCCGGCGCCAGCGGGCCTTCAAAAGGTCGCCAGGCCGGATCGTCGCGTCGGACTGATCTGGATGCCCGCCAGTCGGTTGGCGGATTATCGAGAAATGCTTCATAGCGATCGAAATCATCCCGAGTCAGTGATGACAGCGGAATGGCGCGCTCAATAACGGCCCATAGCAACAAACGTTCGGCTTCTTTGCGGTAAGCCCGCCAGGTTGGTGACTGCGGGACAAACTCATCCAGCCAGGCTTTGATGGCAGAAATATCGTCATTGGCATCAATTTGCCGCTGACCTTGTAAACGATTGGTGCCTGCAGAACCGTCCAGCGTGGCGGGCAGCGGCAATAAGTATTCAAGTGGCGCAATCGGGATCTCGGTGTTCATGGCAGATGGGAAGTTCTTTGTTTGAAGGTTGATTGGCTGGCGTGAAAAACGCAGGCGCTGCGCATGAGTAAACGATTCATGCAGCGAACAATTCGAAAACGTCGCAGGCCAATACAATAGGTAAAAGCTGCTTTTCCTTACTATATATCAAAACGATGATAATCACAGTTATCATGGGATTGATAGATGTTAAGGGTGCCCTTCTCAGAATGAGCTTTAAATGGGCAGGCTTAACCGTTAACAAACTACATACCGCCTTGCCTTATAGATACCAGCATCCAGCAACCTTTGATTCGCTCAAAACGGTATTCTTTCTGCCAGATATCGTTATCAACCGAGCTTTGAATCACTCGATACCGTTGCGCATTCTGCTTCTCGATAGTCTGCTGGCTGCGCATCTCTGGGTCGGGATGATTCGGGTTGATCTGTGCCCGAGGCAGGATCAGCGGCTGGGTCTGCGCATGTAGCGCAGTCTTGGACAGCGCACTACGCCTGGACGCTTCGCTATCCCATTCCTCGACCAGTAAAGGATCTTGCACGCGATTGCGCTGAAAACCGGGCTGATCCTGAAACTTTTGCAGGAACAGATGAAACCGAGGGTCTGGCGGAACGCAGGTGGGTTGCGCCAGCGCTGCGGTGCTCATCAATGCCAGAGCGAGCGTCATGCCGGAAGATCTGTATGGCATCCGATACCTTTCATTCAACCTCTACAATCAAACATCCCAAACACAGCAAAGGATGCACCATGCAGGAATTTACCGGCAGCTGCCATTGCGGCGCTATTCGATTCACGTTTCGGGCTGCGGCCATTGATAAGGGGCTGCGTTGCAATTGCTCCATCTGTCGACGCAAAGGTGCCCTTATGTCGGCATTTACGGTTGCAGCGGAAGACCTCGCCATTGACGCCGCCAACGATGCACTCGCCACTTACCATTTTGGCACTGGCAAGGCACATCACCACTTCTGCAAACACTGTGGCATCTATCCCTTTCATCAGACCATGCGCAAACCCGGCCACTATCGCATCAATCTCGGCTGTGTTGAGGGCGTGGATTCTTGTGCCTTGCCTTTCGAGGTCTATGACGGCGCATCACTGTAAAATCTCGCCAGAGTCATCTTGATCAATAACGTTGACCAGTATCGCTCCTGCGTGTCACAGTCCGCCGTTTTCCCGCATCTGAGTATCTCGCCATGACCGACCATTCCGACCTTGCTTCGCAAGCCGATGCCTTGATTCAAGCCTCCCAAGCCGCCAGTGCGCGGGGTGATACTGCCGAAGCGACGCGCTTGCTGGAACAGGCAGCAGCCGTCGGTGGCGGCCATCCTGTCGGCCTGTGGCTGCTGGGGGCTGAATATGCTGAGGCCCGGCGCTACGAGGAAGCCGAGCAATGTATGACCCGTGCTATCGAGCTTGCTCCCAATATGGGCGTCTGCCGTTTTCAGCTGGGTTTGATGCAGCTGACGTCCGGTCGGCCGCAGCAAGCGGCGCAGACCTGGACGCCGTTTGATGAGCTGCCTGAAGAAGAGCCGCTACGCTTGTTTGCAGTAGGTTTGCTTGCCATGGTGCGTGGCGAATACGATCTGGCAACGGCTGCGCTACAGCGCGGCATCGCACTCAACGCCACGGTCTTGCCGCTGAATCGGGATATGCAGATGGTTCTGGGCGAGATTGATCGCCTGCGCAATGAAGTGCCGCCGGCCGATGGTCAGGCTACGACAGAGGGCAACGCTCAGACGGAAGAAGCTGAAGAGACCGACTCGGATGCTCATGTGCTGTTGACCGCTTATCGTGGTTCCCAATTGCAGTAATTCGGCCAATCCGCCCATCGTCTGGACGCTGCCATGACCATCAGCCCGATTCAGCAGATCGTTGCCGCCATTCGCCAGGAAATGGTGAGTGCGGTTGGAAGCCCGGAAAACCGCCCTCCCCGGCGCGCCACCATGCTGCGCACTCCGCAGCATGAACGTGTTGCGCCGGCAGGCTTGCAAACCACCATGGCGCGCCGGGTGCGAGCCATCTCCAAGGATGACCCGGACCGTGGACGCAAGGCTTTCCGGGTGTTTCTCGAATCGCTATTGTTGACGGAACTGGGCGAAGAGCTGATCAACGATCCGGAGTTTCACTTGCTGGTTGATCGCGTCCAGCAGCAGATGGAAGCCAATGGTCAGGTGGCTTCACAGATCGACCTGGCCATCCGCCACCTGCTGGCAGAACCTTGAAACCCCCTCAAGGCTCTGCTCGGTAGACGTTAGAAGCCCTTCAAGACTGAATCAGATAGCGCACCCGATGCGCTTCGCTTGGCAGGACAACCTCCCAGCGATGCAACATCCGCTCGATACCAGCATTGGTCAGCGTCGTATCCCGGTTGCGGTTGCGGCGCATGATCTCTGCTTCCGAGGCTTCCAGATACACCACCTCCACCGAGGCGCCATAGGCAAACAGCAAGTCCAGCGTTTTACTACGCATCTGCCGGGAAAGATGGGTGGCATTCCAGACAAACGCCTGTTTACGGCGCAAATAGGCTTTGGCCTGATCAATGGCAAAGTGAGCCGCCATGCCGTCGTTTTCACCATGACGCAGCTTGAGGGCCGCGCGCGCATCATCGAAGCCGACACACGGTAGATCCGCACATTGCTGCGCAATCCAGCTACTTTTACCCGTCGCCGGCAAACCACATAACACCGTTACCGTTGATCCAGGATCACAGTGGTACACATAGTCCGGGTGAACGTCGTCGCCATTGAAATAACGCTGGCGGGTAAACGCATCCGCAAAGGCTCTGGGTTGGCCATAGCAGCCTTCCTCCTTGGCCAGTTCGCGAAAAAGTTCGATGTCTACCAATATCTCGGCGGCATCCGGGCAATGCCGGCCGCGCATATCCGCTTCTGCCAGCGCAGCAAGTTCAATCAGATCAACCTCGTGCGACAGCTTGCGCACAATGAACTCCGCAGAATCGCCATTCCGGTTGCCCCGCAAGGCGTAAAAAGGCAGCTGGTGTACGGCAATCAGCCGGCAGATTGATTCCCGCAAATCAAACGGTACACCACTACGCCATAGCAGCACCCGCGCATCGACAGCGCCCCGAGCGGAATGGCCCGGCTGACCGATGCGGCCACTTACCGGGTCCACTCGGGTAGTGGCAGGTTTGGCAATGTCGTGCAGCAAGGCGGCAAAGAACAGCACGAACTGCCGGCTGGCATCGGCTTGCCGGTAGTCTTCGAGATCCTGCATCGCTTCCACCACCATTTGAGTGTGAGTCCAGACATCGCCTTCGGCATGGTAGTGCGGATCTTGCGGAGTCCGTTGCAAAGCATTCAAGCAGGGCAACTGCTGCAAGATCCGTTGCCAGTCCACAGACTGGCCGGCGCCAGGTACCAGACGTTGCAACCCTGCGTAGTCCGGGCCTCGCAACGGCAGGGGGTGATTGAGGCTGGCCAGGTTTTCTGGCGTCAGCAGTAATGGCAAGGTATTGGAATAATTCATGATTTCCCCCATCAGCCCTTGCTGGATGGCCATTGATGCGTCAGTTGCGGCGCGAAAATATCGCAGCCTGCCGCCAGCAGGTTGGGTACGAAGGGTTGCTCGGCGTGATGACGACCCGCATCGAGGATCGCCTGCACAAAATCTGGCCGGACCCACTTATAACGCCCGGTCGTCGCCCCACCCTCCTCCACCTTGATATAGAGCCCTTCCGACAGATCGGACTTGTCGGTCTGCTGCCAGGCACGATCCAGGTCCAGCCTTTCTGTAGCAATCGTCTGTGCGAAGCGTTGCCGCCACTGCGCTGATTTGGCTAGCGATGGCGCCAGCATGGCCAACAGGTCGCCCAGTTTGCGCGGGGCGACCCCTGCGTATAAAACCGGAACCGGCAGTACCGGACTCGCCGCCAGCAAGGATTGGCGCCGTTCGGTGGAGAGGAACACGCCGGTCTGACGGTCCCAGATATCAAACTCACAAAAGTAGTGCGGCAGCTGGTCGTAAAACACCGAGTGCTTTTTGTGTAGCCACTCACCAAACATCAAATAGCGGTCTTCAAGCACCTGCAATAGCGCTTGCTCATGCGCACTCGCCCAGCGTTTGAACAGATTGAACTGGCGCTCTCGGCCACCGCCACTCAGATAGTGGCCACGACTTTGCAGCAATAGCTCGCCCCCTTCTGAAAAGCTGAGGCCTGCGTTGCCCCCATCCAGTTTTTCTTCGACCACGATGTAACGGCCAGCCAGCGCCGAATACGGGATATGGCCATGGCCTTCGTCGCCAGCTTGCAGACGAGAGCCCTCAAGGTGTGGCGTGCGTGGATATTTGATCAGATCAAGGCTATGCAGCCCGATATTGGAATTCAGAGTCATTTTGGTCTCCAGATGGAAAGTATCGGAGCCAACGACGCAGGCGCACCATTCAAACGTCAAACGACGGGGGCGGGATCGGAAATGGCAGGGGAAAAATCAGGCGGAGTGTAAGTACCCAGGTTTCTCGCATGCACAGCAGAGGATCGCGCGGGCGCGCCATCGGCACTCTGCGTGTGCAGGTGTCGTCGGCATCAAGCGGTGATGGCGAAGGTGCGGGGCACTTGGGTTCTCCGATATTAAGTCAGGTAAAGCGGTTGAAATGCTCGCCACGGTGGCGAAGCGGCGCGCACAGTAACATAGAAATCAGGGGGTGCAAACACTTTCGTCACACTTTTTCATGACAAATGAGTTGTTTGCTTGTGCATTATCCTGAAAATTTGTGCATTTTTATCAGCTGTTTAGCTAAATACTCCCTTGCCAGGCCATAAAAGCTGTCGAACAAGTCATGCCGGTACGCTTGCCTGTCCAACGGGTACAGCCGGATAATTGCCGCATGTCTGCTCGCATCAGCCGCCAACTTGCTGTCTATTGCGCGCTATTTGCCCTGATTTTCAATGTTCTTGGCATAGCGCGCGCCAATCCTTCTACGCTGGATAACCTGCTGATGCAGGATTTTTGCAGTGTGAACGGCAAGCCTGCGAGCCCAATCGCCGATCTGGCAGGAGCGCCGCTCAAAGCGATGCAGGCGCATGACTGTCACGATTGCTGCTTTGGCGGTCTTGCGCTTGATCTGCCGCCTTCTGCCCAGTCACCACTGGCCCAACCGGGCCTGGCCCCCTTCCCTGCTTTTGTCGGTCGGCAATGCCTGGTCACTCAGGGGCCACGACCGCCGCCGGCCCGCGCCCCCCCATCTCCATCGTCTGAATCGCTATTCCGGGTATAACAGGCCCGGAGTGGCCCGTGTCGCGCCTTGGCTACCGATTCCCCCTGTCGTGCAAGCGAATGCTTGCTGCTGACGGGCCGGGATAGCCGAGGCTGGATTTCCCTTTTTGGCGTGGCGCATGCCGGACTGACTGTCCTGCCAGCCGCCATCCGATTGAAAGTCAGACGATGTTGCCCCTTACCTATCCGGCGTGCCGCCAAGCACGGCGCGCCTTTGCCCTGGCCCCGCTTGCCCTGTTCTGTTCACTGGTTTTTGCTGCCGACGCGCCTTCCAGCGTCGAACAAATCGTTATTTCCGGCTCCCGCGTGGCGACGCCACTGCGCAATACGCCTGCCGCCGTCGGTCGGGTCAGCCTGACCACCCTGCGTGGCCTTAAAGCCACTTTTATCGGGGAAGCGCTGGACCAGATTCCCGGTGTCTACATGACGGATCTGGGCAACGAGCAGCACAGCATGGCCATCCGCATGCCGATTTCCACCAATGCCTACTATGTCTATCTTGAAGACGGTGTGCTGATCCGGCCGGTTGGCATCTTCAATCACAATGCCCTGTATGAAGTGAACCTGGGTGGCAACGCTGCCGTGGAGGTGGTCAAAGGACCGGCCTCATCGCTGTATGGCAGCAATGCGGTTGGTGGTGCGGTGAATTTCCTGACCCGCGCTCCGGCCAGCGAAGCCGATTATCAGGCCAGTCTGCAACTCAGTGATCGGGGCTATCGACGGCTGGATGTCGGACTTTCGGCCACAACAGGTGACTGGGGCTGGCGCGGTTCGGCCTACCATGCCAGCTCGAATGGCGGCGATGATGACTACAACGGTTTTGACAAGACTGGCGCCACCTTGCGGCTGGACTACCCGCTGGCAGGCGGAAAACTGAGCAGCGTATTCAGCCATAACCATCTGCGCACTGACATGCCGGGCAGCCTGAGCCCCAGTAGCTATCTGAACCGGCCCGGCTTTTCCAACCAGACCTTCACCTGGCGCCAGGTTGATGCCAGTCGGCTGAGTACCAGCTGGACCGGGTCGCTCAACACCGGCGGTGAGAGCAGCGTTACCTTATTCCTGCGCGATAACGATACCCGCCAGCTACCCAGCTACCTGATTTTCAACACGGGCCCCACCAGCGCCAGTGGGCGGCAGAACGACAACCACTTCCACTCCGTTGGTCTCGACCTGAGACAGAAGCAGGATGTTGGCAATCTGCGGCTGATTGGGGGCCTCACCTTCGATCGCAGCCCCAACCAGTACAACGAGCAGAATCTGGCCGTGGTGCGCGATGCGCTCAGCGGCAAGTACACGCGCTACAGCGTGGGCAGCACCCGCCGTGATTACGAAGTAATTCTTGGCAACCGGGCCGCGTATCTGCAGGCGGAGTGGCAGTGGCAACCGACCCTGCGCCTGGTAGGCGGGCTGCGCTATGACCAGATCGAATACGACTACCACAATCGCCTGACGCCCTCCACCACGACCGGCGCACCATCCGAAACCCGGCGCTTCAGCCGCGCCAGCCCCAAAGTCGGGCTGGTCTGGAATCTCGATAGTCAGCTCGATGGCTTCATCAACGCCAGTCAGGGCTTTACCCCGCCAGAGGTGTCCAGCCTGTACGGCAGTCTGGATACGCCCAACCTGCAGCCGGCAATCTACGACAACCTGGAACTGGGAATGCGTGGCCGGGCGACGCACTGGCAATGGGAAGCCAGCCTGTACCGGCTGGCCGGGCGCGATGAGCAGGTCAGTTACAGTCTGGCACCCGGCAAGAGCGAGCCGCGCAACGCTGGCCGTACCCTTCATCAGGGTCTGGAGCTGGGGCTGAGCTGGCAAGTCGCCGACGCGCTGAAACTGCGCGCCTCGGCCGCCTGGTCGAGCCATCGCTATCGCGAATATCGTCTGGGCAACCAGCTTGATTACGCCGGCCGCAGCATGCCGCAAGCACCGGAAGTCATGGCCAATCTCGAAATGATCTGGCAGCCGCAGGAAAACAGCCGGCTATCGCTCGAAGCCCAACATATGGGCCCGTGGTGGATGGATAACGCCAATAGCATCCGCTATGGCGGCCATACGGTCTGGAATCTGCGGGCCAGCCAGCAGTTAGGCGCGTGGGAGCTATGGGCCAAGGTCAAGAATCTGGCCGACCGTCGCTACGCTGAATCCGCCAGCTCCAGCTTCAGCGGCGTGGGCGCACGCAGCCCGGAAAGCCAGGACAGCTATGTAGCGGGTGCCGGCCGCAGCTTCTTTTTGGGCTTGGCCTACCGCTTCCGCTGAACGCGCCTGCTCTTCGTGCCGGCACCCATGACCGATTGCTCAGGAAAACTTCATCGTGACTCATTCTGATCCGCAACTTCTGCAACGCCTGAACCAGGCCAAGAGGCTGGGCTGGCTGTTCCGCTGGCATCGCCGTATCGGCTTATTGGCGGCGCTTCCCGTTCTGCTCTGGGCCTTGTCCGGGCTGGGACATCCGATCATGACCCGGCTGTTTCCCAGCGCCGCCTCAATGCAGGCGCCCGTTGCCAGGGCGCCGCTTAGCGGGGTATCGCTGGCGACCATCGCTGAGCGCCACCCGCTCACCCCACTGCAGGAAGCCCGTTTGCTGGCCATCGACGGTGCCGCTGTCTGGCAGGTGCGGGAAGCCGGCCAGATCAGGCGTCGCTACTTCAGTGCCGACACCCAGGCCGAGCTGCCGGACGCTGACCGCCAATACGCCATTCAGCTGGCCCGTCATTTCACGGGTGACCGGCAAAGCGCGGTGCAAGGCGCTGAATTGCTGACAGACTTTAATGAGGATTACCCGTCGGTCAATCGCCTGCTGCCAGTCTGGCGCATCGAGTTCGACCGCCCCGACCATCTGCGCGCCTATATCGAAACCGGCCCGGCCCGCCTCTCTGCCTTGGTCGATGACCGCAAGGCGCTCTGTCAAAGCTTGTTTCGTACGATACACACTTGGGAATGGGCCAAGCCCTTGTCAACGGCGCGGCAGCTGACGATGAGTGTGCTGCTGTTGGCTGCAGCCGGCAGCGTGATCCTTGGCCTCTGGCTCTATGCCCGGCAGCCATCCCGGCCAGTCAAGCAGGCCGGCAGGCGTTGGCATCGACGCCTGGGTTTGCTGGCCGGGTTAAGTACGCTTGCTTTCACGCTCAGTGGTTTGTTCCATATCTGGCGTGAAGGTCAGTTGACGACGCCCCGCTTGCCCCACACTGCCATCGCCGCTGAAGCGCTCCATCTGACCCCTGCACAGCTGGCGTTCGGTGCGAGTCTGCTCAGCTATAAAAGCCAGCCGGTATGGCGGCTGGCCGCCGGCAAGCCGCCTACTGCGGATGAGCATGCCCACCACGGCGGTCATGCCGCCCCCAAACCCGCATCGGCCCACTACCTGGATGCGGGCAATGGCCAGCCGGTCGCGGACGTCGAAGCCGCGTTGGCAACCGACCTTGCCCGCCAATATCTCGGCGATACCAATGCTCCGGTCAAGGACCTTGTCAGCCTGCATCAATTTGGCGGGGACTACGGATTCATCAACAAACGTTTGCCGGTAGTCAAAGTCACCTTCGCGACTAAAAACCAGACCTCCATTTTCATTGAACCGGCAACGGGTGCGCTGGCCGCCCGGGTTGAACCGATCGACCGCCTCGAAGGCTACAGCTTTGGCTGGCTGCACAAAGCACACTGGCTGGACGGCCTCGGCAAAGATGGTCGAGACGGGATACTGGCGATATTTGCGCTGCTTAATGCGGTGTTGATTGGGCTGGGGGTCTGGCAATGGCAACGAAACGCAATCCGGAAGCAAAACGTCAACGGCGCCTAAGTTTGGTGGCCGGTCGGCGACAACCATCTCAAACCGAGGCAACGTTTCATGCAGCGAGCCAGTAAAATGTCAACAGAGCCTAGACGCCTTGCCACCATTTTTTCCGGATCCCTATGCTGAAGCTTGAAGATTATCTGGATGCCGCCACCCGGCAGAACACCCGACGCAGCTATGAATCGGCCCTGCGTCACTTCGAGCAGGAATGGGGCGGCTATCTGCCAGCCACCACCGAAAGTGTGGTGCGCTATCTGGTCGATCACGCCAGCAAGCTCTCGCTCAACACCCTAAGGCATAGGCTGGCAGCGCTATCGCAGTGGCATCGCGAGCAAGGGTTTGTCGATCCGTGCAAGTCGGCGCTGGTGCGCAAGACCCTCAAGGGTATCCGGGTGCTGCACCCCGCCACCGAGCAACGGGCCGTCCCCTTGCAGATCGAGCACCTGTCGCAGGTGGTTGTCTGGCTGGAAAATGCGATTGAACAAGCCGCACAAGCGGGCGATCACACTGCGCTGCTACGCCACTCGCGGGATAAATCCTTGCTGCTGCTGGGTTTCTGGCGCGCCTTCCGGGGAGATGAGCTGACCCGCCTGTGCATTGAGCATGTCAGCCTGACTCCCGGCGAGGGAATGAGCTGCTTTCTGCGGCAATCAAAAGGCGACCGCCAGCTGTCCGGACGCACATTCAAGGTGCCGGCACTCTCCCGCCTCTGTCCGGTATCGGCCTATATCGACTGGATACAACTGTCCGGGCTGACAAGCGGTCCGGTGTTTCGCGCCATCAATCGCGCCGGCCATGTCAGCGATCAGGGCTTGCATATCAATAGCCTGATTCCGCTGCTACGGCGGCTGTTTACCCAGGCTGGCCTGCCCTCACCCGAAGGCTATAGCAGCCATTCCTTACGACGCGGCTTTGCTGGCTGGGCCAACACCAACGGCTGGGACGTCAAAACGCTGATGGAATACGTCGGCTGGCGAGACCTCAAGTCGGCAATGCGCTACGTGGATGCCGCCGACCCATTCTCTCGCGATCGCATCGAACGGGGGCTGGCAAATCTGCCGGTAGATTAGATATTGCTGGCAAGGGCTTCTATTGGTCTTTTGTTCATTAATTAATGCTAATTAACCGGTCATTTCCTCTAAATTGTCTTACGAGATTATCGGTATTGATAAACAAGTTGTAATACCCCGGTAAAATTATTTCAAATACAGGACGTTTGTCCCTTGTGATCTGCACTATCGGAAACGATACTCCTTTCGGGCAATAAATCAGTCTTTTGCCCTATTTGCCGAGAAAATCTATTTTGGTAACCGGATGTAATCTTCCTGTCAGCTTATTCGGCTATTTGCAGAATGGTGCAATAACCGCTGATTTGGCTAACGGGCGGGATTATGGGGAAAGGAGTCCGTTTCATGAGGAAAATCGCATCATTGGCGCTCGGGCTTTGGCTATCGGCCATGCCTGCCCTGCAGGCCCACGCCGCTGGCGCCGCTTTTACTAACCCATTGACTGGGCAGCCACATATGTTTGTGGCTGGCAACTATACCGATCTGGGTATCGGTGCCGGAGATCAGATGCCGTCTGATCAGGCAGGCCTTGAAAACAACGCCCGACCCGACCTGGACAGGCTGCGTAGTCTTGGCGTCAGCAATGTGCGCATCTGGGCACATCTGGGCTATGCGATGAATAATTATGGGGCCATGGCCAATCGCGTTTCATGGCTCGCCGAAATGGCCCGCCAGCGAAATATGACGCTGACTGTGGATTTATTTGATTCATCGGGGAATAACACCCTGCAAAATCTGCGAAACAACGAAGCGCATATCAATAATATGATCAATTACGTGATCGGCGCGAATGCAAATAAATCTCATATTTACTGGTCTTTAGGCAATGAGATTGGCGAGCCGAATACACCGCTGGATTTTGCGGCGTTTTATGAAGGCAAGGTAGCCATGATGCGCAACAAGGGGGCGGTGAAAATCAGCTTCCAGCCAGTGCCCGGTTCTTTGAACCATCGCTGGGGCGGCGATACCACCAGCGCCGCAACGCGGGTGATTAACGTCTCGGATGACGTATCCGTGCATTTCTACGCCAATGGCGCTCTGGCCAATGAAAACAACTCGAATGGTCTGGAGTTCGGCTCGACCCGGCAGTGGATGGATCTGGCCAGCAATCTGTGCAAGCCGGCGGTGATCGGTGAATTCGGCATCACCGACCTCAATCAGCGCACCGATGACAATATCCGTACCTGGCTGGCTTATTTTCGCGACACCCTGAAAGTGGATCAGGTGTCGTTCTGGCAATTCACCAAGGATGAAGGCGGCCATACCGACGAGCAGTGCTTCTGCAATTTTGCGCCGCCCGGTAATGGTTCGCACACCGGGGCAATGGCGGGTTTCCTGGGCGCGCCGCCGACCTATCCGGCCGGCACTTGCGGCCCGCAGCCCCCAACGGGCGGCGGCATTGCCTTCCAGCTGGGCAGCCCGCTTTATATTCAGGCATCGAATGGTTTGTATCTGAGCTCGGAAAATGGTCAGCAGTACATCTATGCCAACCGGTCAGTACGGGATGTATGGGAGGTGTTCACTGTGCATGCCAACAGCGATGGCACGCATAGCGTAAAGGGCAATAACGGCCTGTGGCTGCGCCACCATAAACTCGATGGCAATCAGATGAAGTTCAGCAGTGGCGACCCCGCCTGCTGGGGCTGCAAATTCCGCTTTGAGCGAATTGGCAGCAGTGATGTTTATGGCGTGAAGTCTGAAATCACCAGCCGCTATATGTCGTCTGAAAACGGGCAGCACCCTGTGCATGCTGATCGCAGCAACCTGGATATTTGGGAAAAGTGGACCATCCGCAATCTGAGCACCCCCAACGATCCGTGGCGGACGGTAGCAACTGGCGGTGTCGGCTTGCCCATCGACCAGAACCTGTGTTCCAGCAACAATGTGTATTGCCTGAAAATGCAGTCAGACGGCAATCTGGTGCTCTACGGTGCCAATGGTTCGGTGCGTTGGCACGCGGGCACCTGGGGCAACCCTGGTTCGAGCGGCGTCATGCAGTACGATGGCAATCTGGTGATTTATCGCCCGAATGGCACCGCGCTTTGGCACACCTACACCTATGGCAATAACGGTGCTGAACTGCAGGTTTCCAACGATGGTTTTGTCCGCGTCAGCCGCAACGGCAACGCCCTGTGGCAAAAGCCCTGATCGGCCGGGCCATGAAAACAAGCGGCACTGCGAATCTTGGCAGTGCCGCTTTTTCTTGTCGGCCTGCAAGTCGATCAGGCTACCGCTGGCAGACTGGGAGGCCAGGCATGGGTTTCTGCTTGCCCATGCTGGCACCAGGCATAGAGCGCGTCATACATGATCATGCCGTGCCGCAACATCGTATGGTCATCCTGGAATACTTTTGACAGCCCCAAAGACAGCGCAAACAGCCCGGCCGACTGCAAAGTCAGATCAAGCCGCGACGTGTCCGCCCCGCGCACAATTGCTGCCAGCGTATGAAGCGCCGGGTCGGTGAGCCGGTATTTGTCCAGGAAGGCATCGAAGCTGCACAGATCCCCCACATGCGATAGCTCAACCCCCGGAATGTCATAGGGCGTAGCGCCCGTCGCGGCGGCCGTCGTCAGCACCTCGGCCGGCGGCACAAACAGAAATTCGGCGTTTGCATCAATAAAGCGGGAAATCAGCCAGGGGCAGGCAATCCGGTCTATCTTCGGCCGTTCACGCGTGACCCACTGAGACGAGGCCGCAGGGAGCGGGCGTACCGGCAAGCCCTGCTCGCGCCATTGGGCGATGCCACCTTCGAGAAAACTCGCCTCTACTCCCATTGCACGTAGCGCGGCGGTCAGGCCCTGGGCGATTTCGTGGCCAAAGGCGCAGTAGAAGACAACCGGGTGGTCGGGCGAAATCGTGTCTTTCCAGGTCAGCCAGTCTGCGGGATTGAGCCATTGCAAGGCTCCGTCAATTTCGACGCCGGACGCTTTACGTGCCGTATCGCGCCGGACATCGTAGAGCCGGGGCGGGTTCGGTGACAGTATGGCTGCATGCAGGGCATCGGCAGTCAGGGAGGGCAACATGGGGGACTCCTTTCAGTGGATCAGCTGCCGGCTGATCAGGCCGGCTACAGCGCGCGCAACAACAACCAGAAGCACATTGCGCTTGAAGTAAATACAGTGCCAGCAACACAAAGACTCCTTTCAGTGAGTCAGTAACCGGGCGATGAGGCCGGCCACCGCGCACACAGCAACGACTTGCACCACACTGCGCTTGAAATAAAACAGTGCCAGCGCAGCCCCTGCGGCAATCAGCGCCGATATGCCATCAAATCCCCCGCCAAATCCTTGCGGCCACAATACGTGGTAGCCAAAAAACAGCGCGAGATTGAGGATGACGCCAACTACCGCCGCCGTAATCGCCGTGAGTGGCGCGGTGAATTTGAGATCGTTATGCGTGCTTTCCACGAGCGGCCCCCCTGCCAGAATGAACAGGAAGGAAGGCAAAAAGGTAAACCAGGTGACCAGACAGGCCGCCACCGCGCCGGCAAGAAACGGGACATCCGCCCCCAATGCCGCTTTGGCATAGGCCCCGACGAAGCCGACGAAAGCCACCACCATGATCAGCGGCCCCGGCGTGGTTTCACCTAGCGCCAGCCCGTCGATCATCTGGCTGGGCGTCAGCCAGCCGTAATGCCCGACCGCGCCTTGATAGACATACGGCAATACCGCATAGGCGCCGCCAAAGGTCAGCAAGGCTGCCTTGGTAAAGAACCAGCCCATCTGCGTCAGGGTGTGCTGCCAGCCAAACTGATTGCTCAGCCAGGCCATGGGCAGTAGCCAGAGCAAGGCACCGATGACCACCACCTGCGCCAACCGCCACCAGCGGAACTGCGCATGGGCCGGTGTGGGCGTGGCATCGTCGATCAAGGCAGGCCCGAAATGCTTGTCGGCCGGGCGATGGCCGCCGCCGACCGCAAAATGCGCCGGGGCGAAGCGGCCACCCAGGTAGCCCAGCAAAGCAGCCCCCGCGACAATGGCCGGAAACGGAAGATTTCCGGCAAAGATCGCCACAAATGACGCCGCAGCAATCGCCCACAGATACTGATTCTTGAGGGCACGCGTACCAATACGGTGAGCCGCCTGCACCACAATTGCCGCCACCGCCGGTTTGATGCCATAGAACAGCCCCGCAACCAGCGGCATCTGGCCGTAAGCGATATACAGCCACGACAAGACAATCAGAATCAGCAGCGAAGGCAGCACGAACAACGCCCCCGCCACCACCCCGCCCCAGCTGCGATGCATAAGCCAGCCGATATACGTTGCCAGCTGCTGCGCCTCCGGCCCCGGCAGAACCATGCAGTAATTGAGCGCATGCAGAAAACGCCGCTCTGAGATCCAGCGCCGGTTTTCAACCAGCTCCTGATGCATGATGGCAATCTGCCCGGCCGGGCCGCCAAAGCTGATGAAACCCAACTTCAGCCAGAAGACAAAGGCCTGCCAGAAACTGACGGGCTGTGGTGCGGATGTGGTATTCATGATTTCGGATTTTCCCGGCTGAAGTTCGCCAACAAGCCATCAAACACCCCGGATGCCGCAGCCAGCAGCTGGTCATCATCCAGCAAGCTCTCGCGCAGACCCGCGAGCACGCTTTCAATGCCCACGGCCTCGGGTGGCTGTACGCCGCCGACATCCAGGTAATGCACCAATAAGCCCAGCCGGGCCAGCGGCGCCTGCTCCAGCCCAAAACTGCTGGCCAGCACTTCAAAAGTGACCCGACCATCCAGATGGCTGAAAGACGCCCCGTCAAAATCAAACCCCAGCACCCCGTCAGGACAGGCTGCCAGGCTATCCAGCCAGAGAATTGGCGCGGCGGGATCAATAAAACGCCGGATCAACCAGGCACTGGCCAGCCGATCGCCCCAAGGCCGGCGCCGCGTCGCCCAAGTCCGGCCTTGATAGTCCTTAATCTGCAAGCGCGAAATCCGGCCGACCTGCCCCTGCGGCTCGTCAGGCGACAAGATGCGGGAACAAGCCAGCTCCAGCTCGCACAAGGCGCTATCCACCTGCGCCTGCGCTTCGCCGGGAAAAAAGTCGATGGCGGCCAGCCCGGCAAAGGCTTTGCGCAACTTCCGGGCCTGGCGTGTCACCTCCTGCACCGCATCGGGCGTCAGCGTTTGCCTCACCCGCCCGACATCGCCCAACAGGACCGCAAAGTCACCGCTACGGTCGAACAAGGGCACAAAGTCGGCGCCATCCAGACTTTCCACCCGCACCAGATAGGCCTGGCCGCCGTTATCCCGTACATCCACACCCAAGCCCTGCAGCGTGGCCAGACAATCTTCGCGATCCGGCATGAGGTAGACCCCATCCCGAAGCACCGCAGCCCCCGAAGCCTTCAACGCCCGCCAGATACGCTGACGCACTGTGGCATTTTCGGTGGGGAGAGAGAGAATAAGCGCTAGCAACATAGTGAGTAGAGATTACTACTATTTTGATAACATATCTACAACATTTTTCAGGGGCTGCATGCTTACCCGTGGGGGGCCAAGCTGGGAGCCGGAATCCCGAAGGCAAGATTGCATCTGACTATTGCAGTCATGCCTGGCCAAGCTCAGCCTCCTCAGCTCGACCCTCTCCTGATCCTCCCAGGTTGGTTTAATGTCATACCATTTAGTAAATTATGTAGATCAATTTTACTGATCTACGTTATGTATATTTCATAGCTGAAATAAAATTCATTGAGATGCCATCAAATCGAAACAGCACATTTAATGAGAATAAATTTCAATTAACCAATTGATTTTTAAGTGAATCATCTTCACGAAGTGTCATTAAATCGGCGTGAGCGCTCGATGTTTTATATTCATTGAACTTGACAGCTCATCAAGGCTGAAAATAATCTAATAACCCCTTCTGACTCGCAGCAATTATTTTTCAGGTTTTGAAAAATCGGCAATGCCATTGAATGCAACGAGAAGGGGATTTCTGGATGTTTCTCTTTGAAGATCAATAACGCAATTTAAAAAGGTATTTAAATTTGACAAACTTCGAAAAAAAAGACATGCCAATTACTTTGGACCAATCAGGCATGATCGTGATTAGCGATCCAGAGCTCCTGGAACTTGTTTCTGGTGGTGAAGGGGGTGGAGGAGGTGATAGTAGCGACCGTGGCAATGGCATGTGCGGTGGGACAGGCGGGGTCAATGTATTTTGCCCTGGAGGCGGTTCGAATGCCTATTGCGGGGGTGGAGGTGGAGGCGGTTCGCCACCACAACCCAAGCCGCCAAAGGGCCCCAAATAATAGCGCCATTAATTAAAAGCATAAGTGGGGATTTAGTAGTTCCCCACTTACGATTCAATTTTTACTTTGAGATGGGAAAGTCATGCCAGGAAACTCAGAAATTACCCTGGATACTAAAGGGATGATCATTATAGATGACCCAGAATTATTGGATTTAATTTCAGGAGGCGGGGATGCCTGTGACGGGCCATCTAACACTATTTGCGGTGTCAATATAGTTTGCGTTCCTGTAAATGTGGTGTGTGGTGGCGATAGCGGTGGGGGCGGTGTCAATCGTCCAAAGTACCCTCCTCAGAAATAACTTTCTCTTAAACCATCCAACTTCTGCAATGAAAGTCCTAATGAATTTATCAATCTCGCAAAAACAGCAGATCAGTGAAGCCATAAATCCAAAGCATTTAAGCCTAACTATTCTCCCCACAGAGAAATGCAATTTCCGTTGCACTTACTGCTATGAGGATTTTAGTATTGGAAAGATGCCTGCCAATAAAGTGCTCGCCATTAAGCAGTTAATCCTGTCCAGAATGAAGGATCTAACGACCTTGCGCTTAAACTGGTTTGGTGGAGAGCCTCTTATTGCATCTGATATTTTGCTGGATCTGAGTAGTTTTGCTAAAAACGAGTGTGAAAAATATGGCATCTCTTTTCTATCTGGCGACATAACGACGAATGGTTCACTCCTGTCGAAAGAACTACTTGAGAAACTTATCGCAGCTAATCAGAAGTCCTTTCAGATTTCTCTGGATGGTTGGCAGGAAGGGCATAATCAAACGCGCAAGAGTGGAAATGCCGAAGGCACCTTCAATGCCATTTGGTCCAATCTGCTGATGATGAGGGATACCCATTTTGACTTCTCAACAACGATCCGTGTGCATCTCACAGATTCAAATTTTGGCTCTGCGAAACAGTTAGCTCATGAGATTGTCAAAGAATTTTCTACCGATAAGCGTTTCAATGTATTTATCAAGGCTATTGAAAACCTTGGCGGGCCGAACAAGAATAAAGTCAATTCCCTGTCGGAGAATGAAAGAAAAGCACAATCCAACGAGTTGGAAGAGATTTTTCGTCCATTGAAACAATCTGATACATCAAGTCTCTTGCAGGGCGGTTATATCTGTTACGCTTCCAAGCCAAACCATTTGGTGATTCGCGCCGACGGTAGAATCGCAAAATGCACTGTCGCCTTTGATGACCCCAAGAACGCTGTTGGCTTGCTGCAAGACGACGGAACGCTAAGTTTCGATAATGAGAAATTAAGTCACTGGTTCAGAGGCATCATCCGACGAGATGCGGAAATCATGGCTTGCCCGGTTTTTATCCGGCAGCATGAAAAAGTGCCCCAAGGGAAGAGAGTCATCAAAATTGCTCAAGAAGCCATTGTTTAATTCAAGCCCACTGCTTGCCGGGCTGGCTATTCTCGGACTATGCAATATCGGAAATCTGGCGAGCGCGGAAGAACCGGGGAATCAATCGCTGTTGCAGCAGGAATGCCAGCAAGATCTGGCGGCCATCCCTGATTATCTCCAACAGAATGATCCGGGCGTGCAGTATTTGGTATCAACCCAAGGGCTGCATTTTCTGGACGAGAAAAAGGAGCAAGCCAACCGGTTGGCCGGACAGATCACCACTCCCGATGAATGTCATAAAATTCTGAATGATTATTTGCGCCGGTATCGTGCTGGGCATCTTTCGGTTATTGATGCCTATCCATCATCCCTCACAAGCCAACAGCAGAACATTCAACAACCAGAATTCAAAACGCTCAGTTCGCAGACGCAGCTTCTTCGCATGCCATCTTTTGATTCATCAATGGCCGATGCCATTAAAAATTTACTGCAACGAAATCGCAAAGCTTTACGGAAGTCGCCAAACCTTATTATTGATGTCAGGGGTAATGAAGGCGGGTCTGATTGGTCATGGGCCTCTTTAAAACCGTTGATTATGTCCAATCCGATCCGTCAGTATTCTATGGAATTTCTAGCCACTGCGGACAACGTGGAATCTGTGGCACTAATGCGGGAGGTTAAAAAATCTGATCCGGTCTTGGAAAAATTTCTGGGCAGCGAGAATAAACTAATGCGGTCCAGCCCTTTCGGGCAGTATTTTCGTAAGGGCACTCACCCTGTACGATTTACTGATGTCATGGCATTTGAATCGCAAGCCAGACCAAGCCGTATTGCCATTCTGGTTGATGCACACTGTGCGAGCGCTTGCGAAGAATTTCTGCTGCAGGCAAGACAAAGCTGGAAAACCAAAATATTTGGCAGCTATACCGCGGGTATCCTTGACTATTCCAATTTACGGATTCATTGGCTACCCTCGCACAAGCGGTTACTGGCTTATGCCATTTCACGATCTACCCGGCTTCCGGATTTTCCGATTGACCGGATTGGGATTCAACCCGATTTTTTTGTCCCTCCAATAGAAAATCGATCTAGCGAGGCGCAGGACGATGCCATCACTTTCATTGTGAAGGTACTGGAGACCAAGCAGAAATCTCGAAGAAAACTTGATGTGGACTGATGTAGCTGTATTCGGGGACCGTTGAACTTCTGATAGCCAAAACTGCCTGAGCGTGGGCGGCTTGGGATGCGGGTTGTCCGCAGGGGCCGTTCACTCTTTTCCGTTCATCCACAAACAGGGAGCAGAAGCAATGAATATCAACAAGGCACTCGACAAGGAATACGAAACCAAGCCTTTGAAGGAGCTGGTCAATGCGCCAGTTGCGGCGCTCGAAGGCGTTTCGGAAAAGGATGCCCAGCTTTTGAAGGAGGCTTTCAATATCAAGACGATTGGGGATCTGGGAACCAACAAGTTCTTCCTGCGTGCGCAGGCCATCGTTGCGCTGGCTTCGACTGAAGAGTAAGCCCCCACCGGCCGGTGACCCAAACGGTGTGGGTGTCGCCGGCCTTACCTCCCTTTCAATTCCTGCACCGCCCGCCAGGCCATGTCGATGGCTGCATCGGTGTAGGCGCTACCTGCTGCATCGGCATTCGCCATCACAATCTGTCCGTGGCGCCTGCTGGCCAGAACATGCGCAGGCTGTCCGCGATATTCGGCCTCTTCATAGACGTAACCATGCGGCCAGCGGTTGACAGTTATCGCTGCGATATCCTGCTCGGCATTGAAGCCAAAGGGGCCATACATGGCCGTGAGCTGTGCGCGGATCTGTGCTTCGAACGTTGCAAAGTCGGTCGCCAGTAGCTCGGCGCGCCCCTGGCGCAACAGGTCGGGTACGCTGCCCTCGCCCAACGGCGGACATGGCATGCGGATCATCAGCAGAATCATCGGGCTATCTGGCTGTCGTAGCGCGGTATAGGCGCCCAGCGTGACCGGGAAATCCGGCTGTACAAACTGGAAGTACGCGGCCGGGCAATAGGCGGCTACCACGCCGCTTTTCTGAATGGCAGGCCAGCGCCGCAAAGCCACCTGGGCATAGACCAGCGGCATCTTGATGTTGGCGCGCATCGCCGCCTTCTGCGGCGCGGGCAGGCTGGGGATGAGATGCGCAGCCATCATGTGCCAGCCCGCCATCACCACATGCCGGGCGCGTGCTTCGTGGAGTTTGCCCTCACGCAGGTAGCGCACGATCGCCCCGCCGCCGCTGTTATCGGCCAGAACCGCCGTGCTTGAAAGGCGGATGCGCACCGGCTGGTCGGCCTGATCAAGCTGGCCGTAGTCGAACCGGGCAGTCAGGCACTGTTCCGGGCCGGCGAAGCTGGCGACGCGCGGAATCAGCTTCTGTACCAGCAGGCGGGCCAGCGTCGCATTGCCATCCGGGAAGTGGTAGACGTAGGCTTCCTCGTCATCATCATCTTCTGGTAGCAAACTCTCGTCACCCATCCAGGCTGCCATTTGCCGGGCCGGGGGCAAGCCCAGCAGACCGCCTTCCAGAGCAGTTGGCAGTGAGATGCCCGACCCACCGAGCGCGGCATTTTCCGCGAGTGGCATCGACAGTAGCTTCAGCAAGGCCTCGTCCTTGATGCCGTAAGCCGTCCGTAAAAAGTGTAGATAGTTTTGTTGCCGGAAGCGCTTTTTGCCTGGTGCCCCCTTGAAGTACGCCGCCGCTTTGGGCGAAACCGCCAGCACCTCACGCAGGCTGGTACGCTGGGCGGCACTCAGCGGTGCCTGTGCCAGAACGGATGCAAAAGCAGGCGCCACTTGCAGTCCCGGCACCCACTGCCGTGAGTAGAAAGCGGGGGAGTGCATCGTCGGCAGGCTGCTACGCAGCAATGCAGCTTTGCCAAAGCTGGCAGCATCGAAATACACACCGCAGCTCAGCCCCAGGCGCTGGAAGAACTGCCGGTCGTAGGCAGCCTCCAGCTTGTCCAGATCAATCCCCAGACTGCTAAGCAAACCGGCCGCCTGCTTGCTGTAGCCCGATGGGCTGTCGAATGACTGGGTGCCGCCATAGCTCAGATAGGTCTGGCCATCCAGCGTGAACTCGTTGCGCTTGGCATGACCGCCAAAGTCGTCATGGTTGTCCAGAATCAGAATACGGGCATCGCGCTGAATGTGCTGCCTGTAGAAATAAGCCGCCGACAAGCCACTCAATCCCGCGCCGATAACGACTAGATCGTAAGTTTCAGCGGGTGCCGCCAACGGGCCAAACTCGCGTACCCCGCCCCAGGCCAGAGCGTGCGCTGCTTCAAATGCGCCAGGATGCGCCCCGCGCAGGCCCGTCAGTGCGGGTGGGTAGCCGGCCAAATCTGTAGCGCTGGCCAACGCCTCCAAGGGCTGTAACAAACTGCTGGCACCCAGCCAGGCCACTCCATTCAGAAAATCACGTCGCGTGAGTTGCGGCATTGCCTATGCCCTCTCGGTTGGTTTTAGCGGTTGTTCTTACTTTAGGCGCTGTTGACCCATTTTTTCGGATCGCGGCAAAGGCGATGCCGGGAGCCCGCTGCCTGCAGCACCCGGCAGCCTTTGCTTGAGTGGCAATTGTGCGTGTTGTATCGTACGATTCAAACAAATAGTGAATCGTACGAAACACATGACCACGCTACGCCCCACGCAGGAAACCTACGCCGAGCTGCAGCATGCTTACGACTCGTTCAACGCCGAACTGTTCGGTGGGGAATTACCGGAATGCCTGATCACCCTGCAGCGTGAACGGCTGACTTACGGCTATTTCTCGGCCGAGCGTTTTTCCAACCGGGAAGGTCGCCGCACCGATGAAATCGCCATGAACCCCGTTTACTTTGCGGTGGTGCCGCTGGTCGAGATCATGCAGACCCTGGCCCATGAAATGACCCACCTCTGGCAGTTTCATCACGGCACGCCGGGACGGGGGCGCTATCACAATGAAGAATGGGCAGACAAACTGGAGTCGATCGGCTTGATGCCTTCCAGCACCGGCCAGCCCGGCGGCCGCCGCACAGGTGACCGCATGAGTGACTACCCGATTGCCGGCGGACTGTTTCTTGATACCTGCGATAAATTGCTGACGCAGGATTTCCGGCTTTCCTGGTACGACCGCTTTCCGACCTATCCGGCCTTGCTGGCTGGCCAGCAAAGTTATTCCCTGACGATGGATCTGCCGGAAAACGTAGCCACCGTGGCCGCCAATACCGGCGTTGATATGGCCACCGACATTGCCACCGCGCTCAGCGAAGGCATCAGCGCCTACCCGCTGACTTCAAAAAAACGAGACAAGACCAAGTACACCTGTCCCTGTGGCGTCAACGTCTGGGGCAAGCCCAAGCTGCGCATCATCTGCGGCAATTGTGGCGACCCCTTCCTGGCCAGTATCTGCGCCGAGGAAGAGTAGCCCTGCCCTGTTCCTTCCTGCGCCAACAGACCGGCAAGCATCAGGACCGCCGCCAGCCCACCCGTTGCCAGCACGGCTGGCGCACCATTTCTGCCAGCTGTCCGCCATTTTTGCGGCGCACCCCCCTATTTCTGCATTACATCCCAGCGGTATCGCAGCCGTGACAGCCTGGCCATATCCTGCAACCATTGAATGAAAACGCTGCAGTGGCAGTAACCCAGTAGCCGCCGGCCAAGCCCGCCGCGCGGTTACCTGAATGGAGATCAATAAAATGAGCAGCGAATATCAGGCAGACAAAGCCGGACGCAAAGAAGAACGCGATGCCTTCAAGGCCAGAATCCGTGATGGGTTGGAACGCAAGATAGAGCGTGCAACGAAAGGTGATGAAGTGGCCGATACTTTCCAGCAACTCGAACGGCTGCTGGTAAGGATCTGGTGGCAATTCTTCGACTGGCTGGCCGTTGTGCCCTGGGGACGGCTGGCGATTGTTTCACTACTGGTGATGATCGCCACAGGCGTTGTCAGCGATCGTGCTGCCGGGCCGGTGGTATTCCTGATCCTGATGTCGTTCGTGATCAAGATCGTGGCTGGCGGCAAGGTATCGGCCGACAAGGTTGCCGCCGAAGCCACCGCCAAGGCGGAGACCGAACAGCTCGAACGCAATGTGCTCGAAGCACGGCTTGAGGCCCTGCAAGCCCAGATCGAGCCCCACTTTCTGTTCAACACCCTGGCGTCAATCGACCAGCTGATCCAGATGGACCCACCGCGCGCCTCGCAGATGCAGCAGAGCCTGATCCGCTATCTGCGCTCGGCCATGCCGAAGATGCGCGAAGGCCGCCGGCCGACACTGGGCCAGCAGGTTGATTTGTCGTCGGCCTATCTGGAGATCATGCAGGTGCGCATGGAAGAACGGCTGCAACGTTCGGTGAATGTGCCGGATGGCCTGCGCTCGGCGGCTTTCCCTTCGATGATGTTGCAAACGCTGGTCGAGAATTCCATCAAGCATGGCCTCGAACCCAAGTCGGATGGCGGCCAGCTTGCCATCGCCGCCGAGATCCGCGATGGCCGGCTGGAAGTGAGTGTCACGGATACCGGTATGGGCTTTGCACCCAAGGGGGTTGGCGGCTGCGGGCTGGCCAATATCCGGGAGCGCTTGAAGGTGCTCTATGGCAAACGCGCCGAGCTGATCATCTCGGTGCCGGCCAGTGGCGGCACCCGGGCGCTGATCCGTGTACCCTATGAGGTGATTCTGGACGAACCAGAACCGGCAGATCTCGCGCCAGTGAGCCAGACCAAAACCGAACCGACAATCAACCTGGATAAACCTGAAACCGTATGAACCGTACCGCCGCCCCCACCGCCGTGATTGCTGATGACGAGCGCCTGATGCGCCAGCAGATTGTAATGCGCCTGAAAGAAGCCTGGCCCGAGCTGGTGATTGTGGGCGAGGCGACCAACGGCCTAGAAGCCGTCAGCCTCGTCCGTGCCCAGCAGCCCGACATCGCCTTTCTCGACATCCGCATGCCGGAAATGGATGGCATCCAGGCTGCACGGGCGCTGGGGGGGCAGTGCCATGTGGTGTTTGTGACGGCATACGATCAGTACGCAGTGACCGCTTTCGAGCAGGGTGCGATTGATTACGTGCTCAAACCCGCCGACCCGGAACGCCTGAAACGAACCTGCGAGCGACTGAAAGAGCGCCTCGACAGCAAGCCCGACAGCAGCATGGACACCTTGCTGGAGCAGCTGACCCAGCGGCTTGGCAGTACGGCCGGCGCGGCCGTTGCCAAACCACGCGAATATCTGCGCTGGATTCAGGCATCGGTTGGCAATGCCCTGCGCATGATTCCCACCAGCGACATCCTGTTCTTCCGGGCGGAAGACAAATACACGCGCGTTCAGACGGAAGATTTCGAGGCGCTGATCCGCAAGCCGATCAAGGAGCTGGTTGACGAGCTGGACCCCGAGGAATTCTGGCAGATCCACCGGGCCATTCTGGTGCGGGTGGATGCCATTGAACAGGTCACCCGCGATTTTCGTGGTCAGCAGCATGTGCATATGCGGGGTTTTGATGGCGGACTGGAAGTGAGCCGCAGTTACAACCACTTGTTCAAGCAGATGTAAACGCAGAGCTTGACGCTTCTCAGCCCTTCAGGCGACAGACCAGCGGGACCAGAGCGGGCATAATCGCCCGCTTTGCATTGCTGGCAGACCCATCGAATGGCCATGTCCTCAAGCCTCGCCCGGCAAGTTGCCATCACTTTCGATGACGGCCCGGTACTGGATCACAGTGGCCTGCTTGACCCGGTGTCGCGCAATCAGGCCATTCTCTGCGCCCTGGCTGCGGCAGAGGCTCCCGCCTGTTACTTCGTCAACCTGTCTTCCACCTCGCCGGCTGGTGTCCAAGCATTGGCCCAAGCCTGGCTGCGGGCTGGTCACAGCCTGGGTAACCACACCGCCAGCCACTGCAATCTGGATAACCCGGACACGCCACTGGATGCCTTCGTGCATAGCATCGCCGATTGCGATCTGGCTTTGCGTCATCTTGGGCAGCCGCCCCACTATTTTCGCTACCCCTATCTACGGCATGGTGAAGATCCCGTCCGACGGCAGCGCGTTGAGGCCGCACTGGCCGGCATGGCTTACCAGATTGCACCGGTGACGCTGGATACCTCGGATTGGCGACTCGACCAGCATCTGCAAAACCGGCTGCGTTCGACCCCCGCCCCGCCGCTGGAGGCGTACCGGCAGCATTATCTGGCACATATCCAGCAGCGCTCCCACGCCTATGCCGGGCTGTCCGGGCAGTTATTGGGACGTGCGCTGCCGCAGATTCTGCTGCTGCATCACAACCTGCTGAACGCCTTGTTTCTTGCAGACGTGCTCGCCCTGCTGCGCGCCCAGGGTTGGCAGTTCATCAGCCTTGAGCAAGCGCTGGCTGATCCGTTCTACACCGCCAAGGCACCGCCCCTGCTGGCCGGCCAGAGTCTGCTGCTGGCTTATTGCCGGGCCGCGCACCAACCCATTGATGCCCGATTAACCGACAACGGCGACTGGGACATTGCTGCGCTGAATGCAGCAACCACGACGGCGCTACCAGCACTCGACCAGGCTCTGTTGACCTCACGTCAACAGAATCTCGGCTCTGTTGACGTTTTGTTTCCGGTCGCGCCGGGCCGAGTTTTGGGGCAGGGCGAGGCAGGGTGAGTGAGGTTTAGCGAGCTAAATAAGCGAACCCTAACGACGCCATGCCCCAAAAATCGA
>NZ_JARRAF010000269.1 GCF_030129945.1 Parachitinimonas caeni | reverse complement strand
GGTTTGGCGTCAAAAGCGAAGCCCTTGCCCCCGAGCAACGCGACCTGTTTGACGACACCTGTGCCGAGGACGGCGCAGCCATCATCGCCGACGTCGAACAACTGCAAGTTCCCGCCGAACGTCCCCAGCGCAAGCCCACTGGTCGCCAGCCTTTGCCCGCCTCGCTGCCGCGCATTGAGCACCGACACGAACCCGCCACCTGCACCTGCGGCCAATGTGGCCAGAATCTGGTGCCGATCGGCGAAGACATCAGCG
>NZ_JARRAF010000268.1 GCF_030129945.1 Parachitinimonas caeni | reverse complement strand
GACGGCGTATGTGTTCGCGCCCGACCCGACAGGCACCCACTGGCGCCTGCGGGCGACTCTGGATGCACTGGGCCAGTGTCTGCGCTACGACTGGCAGGATGGCGTGTTGACGCAGGTTGAAGATGGGGCTGGACGGCGTTATCGCCTGCAATATCAGCGGCAATCCTCGGATCATCCGGCGGATCCAGGCCTGCGCCTGGTGGCCATCTGGCTGGACCACGATCCCCGGGCCAGCGATGGCGAGCCGGTGGCCCTGG
>NZ_JARRAF010000267.1 GCF_030129945.1 Parachitinimonas caeni | reverse complement strand
AAGTTCGCTGACGGCAGCAGTCTGGACGCCAGCGCCCTGCAGGCCAAGGCCCCGGCCAATGTAGTGATGGCGGAGGACACGACCCGCGAAGCCGACATCGACAGCGTGACTGGCCTGCCGGTTCCGCCACAGCCGACCCCCAAGACCCCGCAGAGGGGAGCGATGGGGGACAACAATGGCAACGAGGCCGATATCGACAGCATCGGTACCAATGAAGCCGATATCGACCACCTGCCGGGTCTGGGCCAGCCGGTCGAT
>NZ_JARRAF010000266.1 GCF_030129945.1 Parachitinimonas caeni | reverse complement strand
TGAAATCGACTTCGCTGCGACCGCCAACGCCGGTCTGGGTCAATACCCGCTCACCCCGGACGTTGTATTCGTAGTGTTCGCCAGCATCGACGGCGCTGAACAGGTTACTCAGCAAGGTGTCGATGCCGGAGTGGGTGAGACCCCCTTGCAAGGTGGCCAGGGTGGCGGCGGGAATCCGGGTGGCCAGCTTGCGGCTGTCGGAAACCTGGCCCAGCGTGTTGTAAGCCACCCCCGAGGCTTCGCCCAGCGGGTTGATGGTG
>NZ_JARRAF010000265.1 GCF_030129945.1 Parachitinimonas caeni | reverse complement strand
GCTGCCCGTTTTCGTAGTGGATGTGGAGCTGGCCATACCAGAGCTGGCCGCCCACTTCCAGTTCGTAGATCTGGTTGCCGCTCACCGACTCGGGCAGGTGGAAGTAGACGCCGCCCTGCTGGAAGCCCGTGGCTTCGTCCACTTGCCGGCGGGTGTCAATCAGGCTGCTGCGTTCAATGCCTTCGACATTGGCGTTCCGGGTCAGGTCGGGCGCCAGCCGCAGGCGGGACGGCTGGTGCCAGGCCGGGCCGACACCGCGAC
>NZ_JARRAF010000264.1 GCF_030129945.1 Parachitinimonas caeni | reverse complement strand
AGGATGGCGGCATGACCGTCAACCGCGAGCATATGGCCCACTGGCGCACCGAGAAATCCGTACAGCCGGCCGACTATGTGCTCAACGACTACGACTTCCTCAAGCCCAAGGCCGACCTCAAGGTCAAGGCCATCGTCGACCGCGAACACCCCCAGGCCAAGCACGAAATCTACGACTACCCCGGCCAATACGTGGACCCCGGCGTCGGCGAGCACTACGCCCGCGTCCGCATCGACGAACTGCAGGCGCGGCATGAACGCGTGG
>NZ_JARRAF010000263.1 GCF_030129945.1 Parachitinimonas caeni | reverse complement strand
ATGGCGCATCAGATGCTTGGTTACAAAGCGGAAGAAGCTGGTACTCGGGTGCATCTGGCCAACACGCGCCAACTCAAGCCATCGCAACGCTGCGCGAAGTGCTGGGCGATTGTGCCCAAGAAGCTGAGCCAGCGGGTACATGTGTGTCCATGCGGGCACACGGCCCCACGCGATCAAAATAGTGCGTTGGTGGTACTCATCGACGCGCACACGCCTGGGACGGGCGTGGCGGCGAGACAGAAGCCTCTGCAAGCGAATGCGCGCA
>NZ_JARRAF010000262.1 GCF_030129945.1 Parachitinimonas caeni | reverse complement strand
CGGCCTGCGCTGGCGCCTGCTGCAGGCGGATGGCAGCCTGCTCGCCAACGACCGCGACTGGCAGGACAGCCCGGCCCTGACGGCGCGGCAGACCGGCCGACACTGGCTGCTGATCGAAGGCGACCCCGCCCAGACCGGGGGGGTGGACTACGCCTTCCAGCTGGCGGTCCACACCCCGCCCCAGACCCCGCTGGTCCTGTCACAGCCGGTCACGCTGGACCTGGGCCAGCCGGCCGCTGAACACCACTATCTGGTTGAGCTGGATA
>NZ_JARRAF010000261.1 GCF_030129945.1 Parachitinimonas caeni | reverse complement strand
TGCCGAAGCCGCTCGACACTTTGCTGGAGGCGATGCCTTCGAACAGGATGACGTCGTTGCCGCCACCGCTGTTGTCGATGACGTCCTGACCTTCGCCTGCCGCAATGACGTAGGTGTCGTCGCCCCGACCGCCGATCAGTTGGTCGTTGCCGGCGCCGCCGCGCAGGGTATCGGCACCGTTACCGCCTTCGAGCCGGTCGTCGGCCGCGCCGCCATTGAGGCTGTCGTTGCCGTTACCACCGATCAGGCGATCGTTGCCGGCGCCAC
>NZ_JARRAF010000260.1 GCF_030129945.1 Parachitinimonas caeni | reverse complement strand
GGTCCAGCCGATACAGCTGGGCAGCCGCGCCGGCAGGCAGCTGGCCGGCCAGGGTCTGGTTCGGGATCAGCGGCAGGGCCTGTGCCTGCCCGAGCAGGCGCAGGCGGTAGCGACCGGTCTGGTCGGCCTGTGCATCCAGAGTCAGTCGGTAGCGCCCTGCCCGCAAGGCCAGCAGCCGGTCTTCGCCAGACAGCGGGCCGCTGGCCAGGGTGTGTTCGCCCTGGCTCAGCTGCCAGTGCAGCTCGGGGGTGGCCAGGCTGTCAATCA
>NZ_JARRAF010000025.1 GCF_030129945.1 Parachitinimonas caeni | reverse complement strand
GTCGATTTTTGGGGCATGGCGTCGTTAGCGTTCGCTTATTTAGCTCGCTAAACTGCGCTCACCCTGCCTCGCCCTGCCCCAAAACTCGGCCCGGCGCGACCGGAAACAAAACGTCAACAGAGCCTGGGCAGGCATCAGGCTAGGTCAGGGCGTCAGTCCCCTGACAGAAATGTCACCGCAGCCCAGGTGCCAATGCCGACCAGGATCATCAGGATGGACAAGGCGATCAGCAGCAGGCCGAAGCGCGGGCTTTCATCGGTATCACTTTGTTGGTAGCGCGAATGGTTGCTCATGGTGGATAAGGTATGCAGAAATAAGCGGGGTTGGGCGAAATGCGATCCGGAATTAAAACGTCAACAGCGCCTAAGACGGATATAAAAGAATTATGAAGCATCGCCCCCTGAATACCAATCGGCACCTGGCTTGTGCCGGCTAGTAGTGGCATCAACCAGAAGTTGTCTTCACGCCGGGGCGGACTGGGCGTGCTGATTTGTGGCTTGCGCCTACAATTGCCTTAACGTGCGATCAGAGAAGAGGGGGTGAGCCATCATCTGCTGTGGATGACATACCCACAAAAACTCGCTGACTGTGCCGAAGTTTGATATTGAGCTTGATATTTCGCGCTCAGGCCGGGCTTTACTGACGGGAATCGGGTACTGCGGGTCTTGGTTACCGTACTGCCGGAAATGAGGCGTCAACAGCGCCTAATATTAAAAATAATACGCCGACTGGGCTTTCATGATCTGGTGCACTGGCCGGTTGCAGGGTAGGGAACCACCGAGATGGGTGCGATGTCCGGGGTGGCAGCGTAGCAAATGGGAGGACAACATGATTCCTTATGGCAGGCAGCATATCGACGAACATGATATTGCCGCCGTGGTTGAGGTATTGCGCTCTGACTGGTTGACCCAGGGCCCCTGCATTGAGCGATTCGAAGCTGCACTGACTGACGTCACAGGCGCCAATCATGCCGTGGCGGTGTCGAATGCCACGGCAGCGCTGCATCTGGCATGTATGGCTCTGGATGTCGGCCCTGGCGATCTGGTCTGGACTTCGCCGAACACCTTTGTCGCCAGTGCCAATTGCGCACGCTACTGTGGGGCAACCGTAGATTTTGTCGATATCGAGGCCGATACCGGCAATATGGATGCCCAGCTGCTGGCCCAAAAACTTGCCGATGCCGCCAGGCATGGGCGCTTACCGAAAGTGGTCATCCCGGTACACTTTGCCGGGCAAAGCTGCGATATGGCGGCGATCGGTGAGCTGGCGAGCGTCTATGGCTTCAAGGTGATTGAGGACGCATCGCACGCCGTCGGCGGACGCTATCGCCAGGATGCGGTGGGTTGTGGCCGGTTTTCAGACATCACCGTCTTCAGTTTTCATCCAGTGAAGATCGTGACTACCGGCGAAGGTGGGGCTGCCTTGTGTAAAGATCCGCAGCTGGCCGCACGAATGCGCCGACTACGCAGCCACGGCATCAGCCGGGATCCGGCACTGATGCAAGGAGAGTACGCGGGTGGTTGGTATTACGAACAGCTGGAGCTGGGCTTCAACTATCGAATGACCGATATGCAGGCTGCGCTTGGGGTATCGCAGCTGGGGCGTCTGGGTCATTTCATCCTGCGTCGGCGCGAGCTGGCGGCGCGGTATCGCGTGCAGCTGTCCGGCCGGGGTCTGTCGCTGCCCGAAGAGCGGGTGGATCGGCAATCGGCCTGGCACCTTTATCCGGTTCGATTGCAGGAAGCCGCACGCCGGCGCCAGGTCTATGACCTGCTACGTACGGCCAATGTCGGGGTCAATGTGCATTACATCCCGGTTCATCTGCAGCCCTATTACCGTCAACTTGGCTTTCGGCCGGGTGACTTTCCTGTCGCGGAGGGCTACTACCAATCTGCAATCAGTTTACCGCTCTTCCCTGGTTTGACCGACAAGGATCAGGATTGGGTGATCGAAGCACTGACGAGTATCCTGCGATGACCGTCGCCGTTATCGTGCAAGCCCGCATGGGCTCGACCCGATTGCCTGGAAAAGTTCTGAAGACGGTGCTGGGCATACCGCTCTTGCAAATCCAGCTGCAAAGGCTGCAACGCATCCACAACGCGGACTGCATCGTGGTGGCGACGACGACTGAGGTGGCTGATGAGCCGATCCTGGCTCTTTGCCAGGCGCTGCAGATTCCCTGCTGGCGTGGCTCGCAGGATGATGTATTGAGCCGCTATGCGGGTGCCGCCCGCAGTGTGCTGGCTGATGTGGTGGTTCGGGTGACTTCGGATTGCCCCTTGATTGACCCGGATATCAGCGCCAGTGTCATCCACCGCTTTGCGCTTGGCGATGCCGATTATGTTTCCAATTCATTAAGCCCCACCTATCCACGCGGCCTGGATACGGAGGTTTTCTCGGCGGCCAGTCTTTATCAAGCTGATCAGCTTGCCCGCTTACCATTTGAACGCGAGCATGTAACCCCTTTTCTCTACCGACACCCTGAACGCTTCCGCCTGGCCGAGGTGCGCTGTGAGCGTGATTTGAGCGAATATCGCTGGACGGTTGATACCCCCGAAGATTTCGAGTTGATTCGCCGCATGCTGGAAGCGCTGGCTCCCGACTGGCGTGATTTCCGCCTGGATGACTGTCTGGCCTTGATGGCACTGCATCCAGACTGGCCCGCGCTCAATGCCCATATCGAGCAGAAAAAGCTGGGCCAGTAGTATTGCTAATCATGAGAGTACTGATCAGAACTGATGCGAGCCGACAGATAGGTAGTGGCCACTTGATGCGCTGCCTGACGTTGGCCAGGGCATTGCATGAGAAGGGTGCCGAGGTTGATTTTGCCTGCAGGGTATTGCAGGGCGCCCCCCTTGAGAAAGTCAGTTTGGCGGGATGCACGCTGCTGAGCCTGCCAGCTCTCGACGGCCCAGACCCACCGCCCGGCCCCCTTGATCCCATGGCAGACCTGGCACAGCTGGAACAGCTGATTGACCGCCGAACCCCGTACGACTTGTTGATTGTTGATCACTATGGGCTGGATGCCCGCTGGGAGCGCGTGGCGCACCAATGGTCGCCACAGCTGCTGGTGCTGGATGATCTGGCGAACCGTCCTCATGACTGCGAATGGTTGTTGGACCAGAATCTCTACGCAGATCCGCAAACTCGTTACCAGGCGTTAGTACCCAAAGCCTGTCATCGCTTGATCGGGCTCGACTATGTGTTATTGCGGCCGGAGTTTGTCCAGCTACGATCAACGGTGACAACAAGACGGCGGGTCGGGCGCGTCCTGGCCAGCTTCGGCGGGACGGATCCTGGTAATGAGAGTAGCAAGATCTTGCAGGCATGGCAGGCCCTGCCAGGCAATTTAAGACTGGATCTGGTCGTCGGTAGTGGTCACGCACATCGAGCCAGCCTGGAAGCGGCGATGTTGGGTGATGATCGGGTTCGTCTGTTTTTTGACACCCCGTTGATGGCAGAGCTTATCTGTGGGGCGGACTTGGCACTGGGGGCGGCAGGTTCGTCGGCCTGGGAACGTTGTTGTCTCGGCTTGCCGTCGTTGACCATTGTTTCTGCGGACAATCAGCGCGAAGTGGCCACTGCCCTTTCCCATGCCGGAGCGGCCATCTGCCTTGGCGTAGCTGATACAGTTTCCGCCGCAGATTGGGCAAAGGCAATCAACCGACTTTGTGCTGAGCCGGATACGGTTTCCGCAATGAGCCGGGCAGCGATGGCGCTGGTTGACGGATCGGGTGTGCAAAGGGTGCTGCAGCAACTATTGGCAAATACTTGAACGCCAAGCTGGAAATGCCGCAGCGAATTGAGGGTGTGAAAAGAAAATGCCGTTCCACTCAAAGAGGGAACGGCATTTGATTCAGGCATCTAATTGAATTAGCCCGCTTCGCGGATCAATCAAATTCACGTGACTTGCTGAATGGGCTATCGGAGCGAGGGGTGCGGCGCGCACCGTCACCCGACTTATGCCCACCGCTCGCTGGACGGCCTTGACCACCTCGTGACCAGGAATCACCACCACGATCATCGCGTCCGAAACCACCGCTACGACGCTCGCCAAAGCCACCACGGTCATTATTGCTATTGGTGCGGCCGGTAAATTCACGATTGCCGAAGCTCTCGCGCGGTTGGCCAAAGCCACCACGAGGACCTGCAGAGGTACGTTCGCGCTGTGGATAGTCAGCACGGTTGCCGAAGTTGTCATCGCGATGATTGCTTCCGCGATTACCTTGGAAGCCGCGATCTCCCTGTGGCCGATCACCAAAGCGTGGGGCGCGTTCTCCGCCACCAAAGCCTCCTGTGCGACGATCATCGTTGTTGCGTGCACCAAAGCCGCCTTCACGCTGGCCAAACCCACCTTCACGTTGCTGGCCGAAACCCCCTTCACGAGGCGCACCGAAACGAGGTTGCTCGCCTCGGCCTTCGAAGCGGGAAGGACGGTCTCCCCAGTTGTTGTCACGACCACGTTGACCACCACCGTAGCCACCAGGCTTGCCACCGCGCCCACCCCCGCCGTTGCGACTACCGCCACGGCCCTTGCCATCAAAGCCACCTGGGCGTGGCTTGAATCGCGCCTCCAGTCCGGAGAACTCTACTGGGTCAATTGAGCGACCGGTGTACTTTTCAATACGGCGCAGCGCGGGAACATCGGCACGGCTAGCGAAGGAAATCGCAATACCTTCGCGACCTGCGCGGCCTGTACGACCAATGCGGTGTACATAGTCTTCAGCAAACTTTGGCAGATCAAAGTTGACGACGTGTGAAATACCAGCAACATCAATACCCCGTGCGGCCACATCCGTTGCAACCAGAACGGTAACTTCGCCACGACGTAGCTGGGTCAGGGTGCGGTTACGTTCCCGCTGCTGCATGTCGCCATGCAATGCGGCTGCCTTGTGCCCGTCTGCATACAGGCGATCAGCCAGGTCTGCAGCATCTTTCTTGGTTGAAATGAAGACGATGGCTTGAGAGAGCGACTCGTCGCCCAAAATATGATCAAGCAAGCGAGACTTGTGCATGACATCGTCGGCATAGTGCAACTTCTCGAGAATTTGCTCGTTGCGGGACTGAGGCTTCGCAATTTCGACGCGGGCTGGATTGTTCAGCAAAGATTGGGCAAGGCGGGCAATGTCGTCTTCCAGCGTGGCCGAGAACAGCGCTGTTTGGCGATCTGCCGGCAGGGCGCGGGCGATTTCAGCAATGTCATCGCGGAATCCGAGATCAAGCATGCGGTCGGCTTCGTCCAGTACCAACACTTCGAGGCGCGAGAAGTCGATACGGCCACGTGCCATCTGATCCATCAGACGGCCAGGGGTTGCAACCAGTACTTCATAAGGTTGCGATAGCAATTTGTTCTGAACTGGGTATGGCAGGCCACCAACAACGCTGACCACTTTGGCGTGGCGAATTTTGTTGCCATAAGTCTCTGCAGCGGTTTTGACTTGCGCTGCCAATTCACGGGTCGGGGTCAGTACCAGAACGCGAGGGCCGCGACCAGGCTTCTCGCTACGTTCGGTCAAACGATTCAGGGATGGCAGCAGAAACGCAGCAGTTTTGCCAGTGCCTGTGGCCGCCGAGGCCAGTAGATCGCGCCCTTCCAACAGCAAAGGAATTGCCTCGCCCTGAATCGGGGTCGGGTTGTTGTAGCCAGCTTGGGTCAGGGCGTCGAGTAATGGTTGGGCAAGGCCCAGATCGGCAAAAGTCTTGGTCACGGAAAGTCCTATCGGATTGTTGGCGATAAAAGCACGCCATACCCGGCCTAAATTAAGAGCGGGCAAATACTAAAAGGAAAGCTGAGATCGGCAGTAGTGCGGATCGGCAGCGCCACATCGACGCTAACCGGAATCGGGGAACAGTTCGCCAATAAAAAAACGGGCTGAGGTTCCACAAGAGCGCAGGCAAAACAGTGCTATAGGAAGCTGCGCAAGAGGTCAGGAATCGATGAAAACCATTTGGATACAACCAAAGGCGAGCGCATTATCCTGAAAAATAAGGAGAAAAGCAAATGAAAGATACAAAGTGTTCACAGACGCGTGCTAGAATCGCGCCCTTTTGATCCAATCAGCAAAGAGTCCCATGACGCGCGCGCTAAGAAATATTGCCATCATTGCCCACGTTGACCACGGTAAAACCACCTTGGTTGACAAGCTTTTGCATCAAGCCGGTACCTTCCGGGAGAACCAACAAATCGCCGAGCGTGTGATGGACTCGAACGATCTTGAAAAAGAGCGGGGCATTACCATCCTGGCGAAAAATACAGCGGTAAATTACGAAGGCACCCATATCAATATCGTTGACACCCCTGGCCATGCGGATTTCGGTGGGGAGGTTGAGCGGGTGTTAGGTATGGTTGACGGCGTGTTGTTGCTGGTTGATGCCGTGGAAGGCCCGATGCCGCAAACACGGTTTGTGACCAAGAAGGCCTTGGCCTTGGGTCTGCGCCCAATTGTTGTCATCAACAAGATTGACCGTCCGGGGGCTCGCCCGGATTGGGTGATCAATCACACTTTCGATTTGTTCGCAAATTTGGGCGCGACGGATGAGCAGCTGGATTTCCCGGTTGTCTATGCTTCCGCACTGAACGGTTATGCAACGCTGGAGGTTGGTGCTGAGTCGGATGATATGCGTCCCTTGTTTGACACCATTCTGCGTCACGTCGAGCCCCCGAAGGGTGACTCGGAGGCGCCGCTGCAGTTCCAGATCTCTGCGCTGGATTACTCCAGCTATACCGGTCGCTTGGGGGTTGGTCGCGTACAGAATGGCCGTATCAAGCCAGGTCAGGTCGTTGCGGTCATGAAAGGTGAAGAACAGATTGGCCAGGGGCGTATCAACCAGGTTCTGGGCTTTCAGGGGCTGGAGCGTGTGCCGGTCGAAGAGGCTGAGGCGGGTGACATCATTATTGTTTCCGGTATCGAAGAGGTTGGCATCGGCGTGACGATTGCTGATCGTGATAACCCGGTTGGTTTGCCGTTGCCGAAGGTGGATGAGCCTACCCTGACGATGGACTTCATGGTCAACTCCTCTCCGTTGGCGGGTACGGAAGGCAAGTTTGTGACCAGCCGGCAAGTGCGTGATCGTCTGACTAAAGAGCTGATGACTAACGTCGCTTTGCGCGTCGAAGATACTGAAGACACTGACGTATTCCGCGTATCTGGCCGTGGTGAATTACACCTGACCATTCTGCTTGAAAGCATGCGTCGCGAAGGCTATGAGCTTGCAGTGGGCAAGCCACGTGTGGTTTTCAAGGAGATTGATGGTGTCAAATGTGAGCCCTATGAAAACCTGACGGTGGATCTGGAAGATGACAACCAGGGGGCGGTCATGGAAGAACTCGGCCGTCGTCGTGGCGAACTGCAGAACATGGAGTCTGATGGTAATGGCCGGACTCGCCTGGAATATCGGATCCCTGCCCGTGGTCTGATTGGGTTCCAAGGGGAGTTCCTGACGCTGACACGTGGTACAGGCTTGATGGCCCATATTTTTGACGAATTTGGCCCCATCAAAGCCGACATTCCTGGTCGTCGCAATGGTGTTCTGATTTCGCAGGAAAATGGCGAGGCAGTCGCCTATGCGTTGTGGAATCTGGAAGATCGTGGCCGTATGTTTGTCAGCCCTGGCGACAAGTTGTATGAAGGCATGATCATTGGTATCCACAGCCGTGAGAATGACCTGGTCGTCAATCCGATCAAGGGTAAGCAGCTGACGAACATCCGGGCTTCTGGTAAGGATGAGGCTGTCAAGCTGACCTCGCCGATCAAGTTGACACTTGAGTATGCGGTCGAGTTTATCGACGATGACGAGCTCGTTGAAATCACTCCTCAGACCATTCGCTTGCGCAAGCGCTTCCTGAGTGAGCACGAACGCCGTCGTGCATCACGCGCTGCTGCCGAGTAAGCCGGAAAGTCCGTAACACACGAGGGGGCATGCAGCCCCCTTTTTTTTGGCTTTCCTGTCGGCTATTTATCGCGTCGTTCGTACCAATGCGGCTTGTCCGGACTGGGTGACACATGCTTGAGTTGAGCAGGTGTCAGCGTTTGCGAAGCGTTCTGCAGAATTTTCTCGATCTGCTGCACGATTTTCTTAAGCTCATCCCGTTTGTAATGCTGGATTGCAGGGGTGTGCAAATGACCCATTGGAATGTTGCTGCCTAGCTGCTGCCTGAGCAGAAGGCTGCGATAGGAAATTTCGTTGGATAAATACCCCCCGCCTGAACCTTCCACGGCCGTCTGGCCTTTTAGCTCATCCAGGTTACTTGGGCTTTGTTCTCCTTGTAGCGTCAAGACCTTGCGGTTGTCTCTAACCAGATAGGGCGTTTGTACTGTCAGCATGGGCATGACAGGTAAGGAGAATTCGACAAATTCCGGGCCTTCAAGCTCATGGTCGCCAGCGCGGGGGGGAAGTGGCCGCTGCAGACTGGTACCAAGCGTGATGTTCAGATTATCTGGCGCCTTGGCGCTACGTCTGCGCCCAGGGAAATGCTCAAGATCGAACCCCTCACGACCCATGCTGAGGGTAACTACCATATCCACTTCTGGTGCTTGCAAATACGGGGCAAGGAAGCGCTCTACGATCCCGGAGTCGAAATCTGCGAAGCGCACAGGGAAGATGACAGCTTCAATCTGAGCCCGCTGCTTGCCTAGCTCGACAACCATGCCATCAAGCATCTGGGCAGCAACGCCGGATGGATTGGCTTGATCAATACGCCGGTCAAGCAGGAAAGGGTCAAAACCTGTAATCAGAATGCGCTTGTAGCCGGGTTGAAAGCGAATGTCGTCCATTCCTCGGCTTGACCATTCGAATCGGTCAATCAGCGATTGGCGAAATGTGGTATCTGCCTCGAAACGCAATGGCAAATCACGCATCAGCGCGGTGGCATTCAGGCGGGACCAGTAAAGCGAACGATCCTCATACTCCTCGGTTCGCTGGTTGTGCTGAGTTGACTGTTGCCAGAGGCGCCGACCGTGCTCTGTGCTGATTTGTATGGCTTGGGAGGGGGAGGTTGCGCGTATCAAGGCTTCACGCAAAGCCGAGACCTCAGCGTCATGGCGATTCATGATGCGGGCCGGGATATTCTTCATGGCCTGCTCAAGCCTGGATTCCTCCACAGTAACTTGGGCGTGGGTTGTTATGGAAAAGGTGAGGGCAAGCGCGAGGGCAAGTTGTTTCATGTACTGGCAATCGTCAGTTTTAATGCCGCTATGGTACTAGACAGCAAGCATGTGGCCCACCAGGGGAAAGGGGGCTGGAACCGGATCTGTTAGAGTAATTAACCAATTCAGCATTAAAAATCATAAACATATAGCGCATTAATCTTTTAAGTTTTGCTAATGGATAACACCGGATGGTCAGTAAGCGCAGAGTTCGTTTCTAGCCATATGACTGGGCATGCCATCTTTTGGCTGGGCTTCAATCGCATTCGGGCGACGTGGAGTGGCTCGGAAGAGCTTGCATTGTTAAATAACTCTAAAATGACGATGAAATAAAAATCATTGCCATGTTATGCGAAATGTATAAAATTGCCGCAATCAAACGGTAACGAGGCGTAAGCCCATTTCGAGGGAGTTTAGAACGATGCAACGCACTTTGATCGCAGCCTTGCTGGCAGGGCTCTTTACCACCGCACACGCTGGGCCGACACCCAAGAAAGTCTGGATTACCGTGGGTGACCAGGCATTCGGACAGCTGCAAAAGCTGGTTCCTAGCGTCGTAGCGGCCGATTCCAGCCATGTGCCGAACGGCATGATGATGGCTGACGGTGTGAGTTCACAAGATCAGGTGCATGTTGTGGAAGTGGACGAATCGGTGTTGCATGGGCTGTCTGATTCGATTCACGACGAGCTCCATCGTTGCGGTGGCTTTGTGGCACATACCTCTCGCCAGGAAGCGGTACGTGCTCTGCAACCGGCCAATCCGGCTAACTTTACTCGTCCAACTTATGCAATCGACAATCAGTCCATCGTCAAGCCTTTGCTGCCGCAAATGCAGGAGTCAAAGATCGGCAGCACGATTGTAGATTTGTCCAAATTCACTAATCGCTACTACACCACCCAGGCAGGTGTAGCGGCATCTGATTGGTTGAGCAAACAGTGGCAATCACTGGCGAGTGGCCGTTCTGATGTAACCGTGGAGCAGATTGCCCATGCCGGCTGGCCGCAGAAGTCTGTCATGCTGACCATCAAGGGTCAGAGCAAACCTGAGGAGATCGTGGTGGTTGGCGGGCACCTGGACTCGATTCATGGCGGCACTCAGATGACGGAAACCACACTGGCTCCTGGTGCGGATGACGATGCGTCGGGCATTGCCTCAATGACCGAGGCGATTCGAGTGATGTTGGCCAATGGCTACAAGCCGAATCGCACCATCAAGTTCATTGGCTACTCCGCCGAAGAGGTTGGTTTACGCGGTTCCAAGGATATCGCGCAGCGCTTCAAGAGCCAGAATGCCAATGTTGTGGGTGTCATCCAGCTCGACATGACGAACTACAAGGGGTCGGACAAGGATATTTATATCTACACTGACTACACCGACAATGCACAGAATGAGTTTGTGGCCAATCTGATCAAGACTTATCTGCCAGAGCTCAGCATTGGTTACGACCGTTGTGGTTACGGCTGTTCTGACCATGCTTCGTGGAATGCGCAGGGATACCCGACCTCCATGCCTTTCGAGGCGAGCTTCAACAGCATGAACAAGAAAATCCATACTGCGCAGGATACCTTTGCGAGCATGGGTAATCAGGCACAGCATGCCTTGAAGTTCTCGAAGCTGGCGCTGTCGTTTGCTGTCGAGCTGGGGAGTGATGGCGCTGTCCCGCCACAGCCTGGGGGTGACAAGTCGGAGAAGTTCGAGGGTTCGTTGTCGCAGGACCAGAACAAGCAGTTTGGTCCGTTCAAACTGGCCGCCGGTGCCCGCTTGGTTGCTGAATTGAATGGGGTTGGAGATGCTGATTTGTATTTGCGCCAAGGTGCAGCGCCAAGTCGTCAGGACTGGGATTGCCGCCCTTATCGTGGCGACGCGGTGGAAACGTGTTCGCTGACTGCGACTTCAGCAACCGATGTCTATCTGATGGTTGACGCGTATCGAGACAATACCTACTCGCTGAAAGTGAGCTACCCCAACGGCTTGCGCGCTCGCTGATTGCAGGAATACGCCCCCACGGGTAGGGGGCCTGCATAGTGTTGGCTTGCTACGGAAACACGGCACCCTGAGTGGTGCCGTGTTGCGTTTGCTGGTCATATTCCTGATCCGCCTGGGCATGTCGGCTGATTACGGCCTCGGAAGTGCCATCTACCAGACTCTGCAGCTGCTCACAATTATCGGCCGCTGGGAAATTGCTCAAAATCTCATGCAGCTCGGCCGCTGCTTTGTTGCCGAATTCGGCGTGACCGGCCTCATGTTGCCGCAGAGCCTCACTAAAGCGGGCCCAACGACGTTTGATACTCTCATCTGCCGCTTCGGCATCGAGCCATTTTGGAAGCAAGGTCTTCACGCGCAGGGTAATGTCGATCTGGTCAACCAAACACTTTCCTGCTTGTTGCTTGAAGCTGACAAAACCATCCAATTGCCAATGAGTTGAGCCACGAAAACGCTGACGGTTGATCAAGACCGGGCTGCTTCGGTCCATGTTCTCGACAGCCTCTGCCAGGTTGCGGGCACGAAAGCTGTAGTGCTCCAGCTGGTAGATCCTGCGAATTCCGTCTGCGTCGGCGGTATTGCCAGACACTGTCTGTAGCAGGCTTAACCCGCTCACGCAGGCTAACGCAAAGATGTAATGATGGCTTGCCATGACTTACCCCGCATTACTCGATACCTGCGTGTCTTGATGCCGATGCTGCAGACCTCACAGCTGGCATCGTTCATCTGTGCGTGAAAGCCAGTTCGTTGATTCACCGAAGAATTTGGCGAGCGATGATATTCCAGCCGCTACACAATCGTCAGTCCGAAGGCTTCATGTCAGCATAGATGGTCGGTGGCAGAGTGTGCAGGAGGTTGTGCCTGCAGTCGTGAGAGAACTTGAAAACTTGAACGATGGGGTCTCGTCTGCAGGCTTGCTGTGCAAGAGACTGCTCAGTGTCGATGACAAGTGCCACACATAACGCTATTGTGCCGCCACCGATTTAAACGGAGACGACCATGAATGTTCCTGAAGCGCTGCTCGCATTGGTACCACGCCTGGCTGATGCTGCCAGGGCAGCCATCCTGCCGCACTATCGAAGCCAGTTGCTGGTTGATGACAAGCTGGATGCCAGCCCGGTAACCATCGCAGACCGGGGCGCCGAGAAGGCGATGCGAGAAATCCTTGAGGCGGAAAGACCTGAGGACGGCATCATTGGCGAGGAATTCGGACGAGTCCGTGAAGAAGCCGACTGGGTATGGGTGCTCGATCCGGTTGATGGCACCAAGAGCTTCGTTACCGGTCGCCCCACATTTGTGACGCTGATCGGCTTGCTGTATCAGGGGCGGCCCGTTATGGGGGTGATTGACCAGCCGGTTCTGGACGAGCGGTGGATCGGCGTCAAAGGCAAGGCGACGACCTTGAATGGCCAGTCGGTGCGCTGTGCGCCTACGTTGGGTCTGGCCAGAGCCCGTCTGGGTAGCACTGGGCCTCAGTATTTTACCGAAGAGGGCAGGCCTCGCTTTGATGCCTTGTTGACGCAGTGCCATTTTGGCCTGTGGGGGGGCGATGGGTACCTGTATGCCCAGCTGGCGACAGGAGGGCTGGATATGGTGATTGAAGAGGGCTTGAAGCTGCATGACTTTGCTGCGCTGGCGCCAGTCGTCGAGGGGGCTGGCGGACGTATGACCGACTGGGATGGCGCTCCTTTGACGATTCACAGTGAGGGCCGGGTGCTGGCGGCGGCGACAGCCAGCCTGCATGAGCAGGCACTGGGGGTATTGAAGTATGGTCGTTAGACACCTAGGGTAGTTTGTACGATCTGAACGCCTTCTTATGGGCGCACATGAAAGCAAAAGGGCTGACCGGAGTCAGCCCTTTTGTTTGGCCACTGTCTGGCTTGGCAAGGCTACTGATCGGCTTCAGGCGGGTCGTTCGTTCTGGGCAAAACGATAGGCATCGCGAATGTTGCTGATCCACAGGATCAACAGCAGCGGAATGACGACCCAGGCCATGGTACGGGTGACGGCATCCACGTCATTGTGGCTGCTGATCAGGGTGATGATGGGGCGGATACTCCCCAACAACAAGCCGCCACACAGCAGCATGAAACCCAATGCAACCCCCAGGCGCTCTTGAAAGTACTGGCCCAGGCCCGGCACCAGCATCGAGAGCAATGCACTGCGAACTGCCGGTGGGCTGTTTCCCCGCAGCTTGTCTGGCAAGGGGATGTCGGTTGCGGCTTTGGTGTCGATCCCCATGCGAGATTGACGCAAGCGCGTCATCGCGTAGTTGTGCAGGGCGCGTTGCAGATCGTAGGCTGCAGCAGGGTCGTAGAACTCGATGGCCTTGTATTCGCCTGCAGCCTTCAGAATGATGCAGCGCAAAGGAAAGCTTGGTAGCCAGGCTTGCCACCAAGGGGGAGCCTGCGGCTTCAGGATCGTGGCGCCGGCCACTGTCTCCAGTGCCAGAATCTTGACGCCGCGCGGCTGCATGCTGCTTGGCCACAGCATCAGCCGGCGATTGGTGACCACCAGCAGTGCTGGCATCGACCAGCGGCTGGCCGAGTAGACCGCGTAGCCTTCGATCCTTTCCCCGGTGTGTAATAGCGCAGCAATGCGGGCATGGTAGGTGCATAGCTGGCGATAGGCGACCATTTTCCACAGCGGCGACCATTCGCCACGGCGCCAGCGTTGCCAGTAATCACTCCGCAACGGCAAGGCCACCAGCAGGGCCGTGAATCCCATCAGCAGCGTGGTAGCCTGTGCGGTCAGCAAGTGAATGTCGTTATCGGGGAAAAATGTTGGCAACAGAGGGGCCGCGATGAGCGGGGGCGCCAGCAACAAGGGGTAGCCAAGAAAACGGAAAGCGTGCGCAAGCGGCAAGCCCGGTCCACCAAGCTTGGGCAACGGCAGGCTGACGCCATTGAAATCCCTTGGGCTGGCCGCCAGGCGCTGCAGGAGCAGGCTTCCAAACCAGGCTGCCACAATCAAGCTGGCTAGCCCTACACCGGCCCTCATCAGGCTGTCTAAAACCAGATAGCGTGCCTTGGCATCGGCGAGCGCTGCATTGATGCGCTCATCACCAAAATGCCCCTGAGGCTGACCAAAGCGTGTGTAGCGGCGTATTTCAAAATTACCGTGGTCGGTGATCAGCATGTCGTCGTCACGGCTGACTATGGCCTTGGGGATGGCACCTTGCGGGAGAGGGAGTTCGTTACGGGCGATTCCGTCCAGACCAATATTGACCACCCGACCCAGCCCTTGATCATTATTCAGACCCACCCAGAAGCCGTTGTCACGATCAAAGCCCACGGCATGGGGCCACAGGTAGCGACGGTCTCGGGCCTCGATTTCCTGCATGGGCTTGAGGTCTGCGTCAATCTGGACCAGCCGATGGTTGCTGGTATCGACCAGCCAGGGAAAACCCTCTCCATTAATCACCAGTTGGCCGGGGTGGCGGTAGAGCAAGCCATCCTCGCCGCCGGGAGACTGACCACGCGCGGCACCATCGCGTCCAAATGCCAGCAGGCGATGCCTGTCGGTATCGCTGATGACGATTCGATCGAGTCGCGGATCGTAAACGGCGTAAGCGTTTTGGCCCAGTGGGTGACCATAGTGCGCGGCGGGATCAATCCGGGTGAGGTGACGGCCTTCCGCTGACAGGATATGCAGCGTGCCGGCTGCTTCATCATTCAGGATGATTTCGCCATCTGGTAGCGGTGCCAGCGAGCCAATGTGACCAACGAGCTTGAGATCGCGCTGGCTGTGCAGTTGCCGCAGTACCTTGCCATCCTTGTCAAACTTCCAGATGGAATCTGCCATGACCAGCCATAGCGAACGATCGCTGGCCTCTACCATATGCGCCGGGCCGCCGACGGCCTGCCTGGCTTGCCAGCTCCAGACGGCCAGCACAACGCAGGCTAGTAGCGATAGACCAAAGATCAGGCTAATCCAGCGTGGTGCGGCGACGGCATTTGAGGGGGGGGTCTCCGTAGGGGTTTTCACCTTTGCATCCTGCTCCGAAAAACGCTTCGGCCTTGGCGATCTCTTTTCTCCCCTCTGCTAGGAGCGGGGTGGATTGCTTGCAAGGCTTATAAAGCGGGTGTTTGGTTCTCTGGTTGTGGTGTGGTTTTTACCGCCTGATCTGGGTCTGGCTGGTTGTTGACGGGATTCAGGGTGATGCGTTTGACGATGCCCAGCTCTCCCGCCCAGAACTGTGCTTCGCTGATGCTTCGTTGTGATCGGGCTAGTGCCAGATCAGTAATGGGTTGTCGCTGTCCTTCATCGGCCAAGGCAAACGTGCCGTAATGAATGCCCATGCTGGCAGGGCTTTTAAGGTCGATATGGGCTTTGACCGCATCATCTGGCGACATATGATTATCAATCATCATGTAACGCGGCAGATAGGCGCCGATGGGGAGTAATGAGAAGGATGGGGCACCCAGACGTTCATGAATCGCCTTGAAATGGGGTCCATAGCCGGTGTCTCCGGCGAAATAAATATATTTGCTCTGGTAGGACATGGCATAGCCAAGCCAGAGCATGCGATTGCGATCAAACCCTGAGCGGATCGACCAGTGCTGGGCCGGCACGCCGATGATCTCCAGGCCATTGCCGGCGTCAAATTTTTCCCACCAGTCCAGCTCAACCACTTCCGACAGGCCGTGGCTGCGCAGCCACTCACCGCTTCCCTTGCCGACCAGTATCCGGGGCTTGAACCGCTCGTCCAGCCGCTTCAAGGTGGCCAGATCAAGATGGTCGTAGTGATTGTGGCTGATCACCACAAGGTCGATATTCGGCAGTGACTCAAACGGAATGGCGGGAGGATGATAGCGCTTGGGGCCCATGAATGAGACCGGGCTCACCCGCTCGGAATAAACCGGGTCTGTCAGGATGTTGCGGCCGGCGAGCTGCACCAGCGTCGTGGCATGGTTGATAAACGTCACGTCCGCAACCAGGCCCTCAACTTTGGCTTGCAGCTTGGGGATGGCGACAGCGGGCAGTTGCTGCCAGTCTGGGTTGGGCTGGCGGGTCAAGTTCCATTTGACTGCATCCAGCAGCGTTTTCTGGCGGGTGGGAGGGGTGTTATGAAAGCGCGTACCGTCGAAGTGATCAGACGGTGCGTCAGCCGCCAAGGCTACCGCAAGAAGCAAAGGTGTCAGACAGAAAGACAAGGGTTTTCCCGTATAGGTTTTGACTGGTGCTCAACTCTACCGCTTCTTGGTAGTTTTTCACAATCTTGCCGTCAAACCATTGATTTGACATAGATGTTTACAGTTGCCCCTGACATCAACACAGTTGCTACACGATTCGGGCCTAGATTCACTTCCACGCAAACGACAGCGGCATACTCACCAAACCGGATGCCAGTCGAGCGAGAAGAGAATCACACCTAATCCATAGCTCAGGAGATTGACCATGAAGACTCGTTTCATCCTTACCCCGCTTGCCCTGTCTGCGATGTTGCTCGCTGGCCAATCCATGGCTGCAGCCATCGACTTTGAACAAGCTTGCCCTGGTGGGGGGAGCCGTACTGTTAAAGGAAGCTACGACTCTGCAACAGGGGCACTCGACGTTGTCACTACGCTAAAAGATTGTGCAGGCCCGGCAGATGCTTCGAAACGACCGAACGAAGGCCAAGGCAAAGGTGGCAATGGCGGGAATAACGGGCAAGGCCCCGGCAACGGCCAGGGCCCAGGCAATGGCCAAGGACCGGGTAATGGCCAAGGTCCAGGCAATGGCCAAGGGCCGGGTAATGGTCAGGGACCAGGCAATGGCGGTGGCAATGTTCCGGGAACCGGTACTGGCCAGGGGAACGGGAACGGAAATGGCAACGGTCAGGGCCAGACCAATGGTCAAGGTCAGCCAATGGCTGATGGTAAAGCGGTACACAATGGCTCGGTTAGCCTGAAAGGGATCTTCAAGGCAACCGACAAGAAATTCACAATTGATCTGGCAGAAAACGTCGATACAACCTTGACGTTCGAGGATGGCAACAAAATGATGCGCAAGTGCTCAATCACCCGCACGGGCGATTACGACTCATCGACCGATCTGTTCACCGGCAAGGTTGTACGTAGCCAGTGCAGCCTGGAAGGTACCTATCGCGATCACTATGGCTGGCTGGAGCACTTGCTGCGCAACTCGACGTCAACTGAGGGCATGTAACGCAGGCTGTTGACGGAAACCATGCTCGCAGACCCAAGCACCCCGGTTCGAACCGGGGTGTTTGTTTTGGTGTCGGTCATTGTACTGAACAAGCTGCGCCCAATTGTCGCAGCTGGCCGTTGAACGCAATTGATCAAGCTCGTCTTTGATGCCGCTCAAGTTCTTTGATGCCCAGCAGCGTTATGCTTGCAGACTTTCAATGAAACCGAGCGAGAGATGGCAATATCCCTGTTTAACAATGGTCAGCACGCCTGTTTGCTGTTCAATGATCTGGTGGACGATAACGACGACCACGCCGTACAGGCGAACCAGTTTCTTATTGTCAACGGTGGTGAAGGTGCCTTGATCGACCCGGCAGGCAACATGACCTACAACGCGCTGGTCATGGCCATGCAGCAATATTTTCCCGCCCGCCAGTTGCGCTACATTCTGGCTTCCCATGCCGACCCCGACATAGTGGCTTCGCTGAATAAGTGGATGATCACTACCGAGTGCAAACTGGTTGTGTCCAAACTGTGGTCCCGTTTCGTGCCGCACTTCTGCACGGCCGGCAATACTGCGGGCCGGATCATCTCGGTGCCCGATTCCGGCATGAACATCCGCTTGGGCAATGCCACGATCAAGGCGGTCCCGGCCCACTTCTTGCACGCCGAGGGCAACTTCCATTTCTTCGATCCCTTGGCACGATTACTATTCAGTGGCGATGTCGGTGCCTCAATGGTGGAACATGATGCGGTGACGGAGCCGGTTTCCGGGGTTTCCGAGTTTTTGTCCCATCTGAAGACCATGGAAGGGTTTCATCGGCGCTATATGGTGGGAAACAAAGCATGCCGGCTGTGGGTGCAGATGATCCGCCCACTGGTACGTAGTCGCCAGATCCAGTGCATCGTGCCCCAGCATGGCCGCATGTTGGCTGGGCAGGAAACACTGGAAGCTTTTCTTGACTGGTTTGAAGAGCTGCGCTGTGGTCTGGACTGGTTTGAGCAATCCCATTACGCCATACCGGAGTGACTGCCAGGGCCGCTGAAGCGGCTGCGTACATATCGATCAGGATTCGCCTATAAATGCAAAGGGTATGACTGACTGAGATAAATCCCTTGCACTGAAAGAGGAAAATCATGAATCGAGGCGCATTAATCGGGCTGGCCATGTTGGTGGCGTTACCTGCAGCGGCAGAATCAATGACGGTTAATCTGGCCAATGGTGAGTGGCCGCCTTATCTGGGAGAGAAATTACCGAACTTCGGCAGCGCCTCACGCATTGTGAGCGAGGCATTCAAAGCACAGGACGTTAAAGTCGAATATAAATTCTACCCTTGGAAGCGGGCTTTTGAAGTCGCAAAAAATGGCGAGCTGGATGGTACTTTGGTGTGGACCAAAAATGCTGAACGTGAGGCGGATTTTCTTATTAGCGAGCCTATTTACAATAGCAAGGTAGTCTTGCTGTATTTAAAAGACAAGCCACTGAAATGGAATAAGCTTTCCGATTTGTCGACCAATAAGTTCGGAGGCACTATTGGCTATAATTATGGCAAAGAATGGGAAGAGCTGGAGAAAGCCAAGAAACTCTCGGTTGATCGTATTCCTTCGGATGAGCAGAACATAGCCAAAGTTGTCGGTGGACGTATTGATGGCTTTCCGGTGGAGCTGGATGTTGGGGTGTATATGACCCAATTGCATCATGGCAAGGAGGGCTTGGATAAAGTGACTTATTCAAGCAAGACCTTGCATGAAGAGCCGATGTACTTATTGATCTCCAAAAAGTCAGCTAAAGCCGCAGAGATTATCAAGCGATTTAATGCCGGACTGGCCAAATTGAAATCTTCAGGTAAGGTTGAGCAATTCTTGAGCGAAGGGCGTGTTGCAAAATAATTCAGCAGCTTCGGCGATTGGATTTGAAGGTATCTTTCAATTTAAGATAGTGTGATTCAACAATTTGTCAATAAAAAACCCGGCCAATTGACCGGGTTTTTTATTGATTGATTTAAATGGCGGTTGGAGGGATTTATAGCAATTCCTCGCCGATTTCAAGCGCACTTTCTGCACCAAAGCGAATAGTCTGTGCCAGCGCTGCAACCTGAGGCAGCTGATGCGCGGCAAAGAAGCGTGCTACGCTGATTTTGCTCTCGAAGAAGGCCGCATCACCTTCGCCGTCGGCAAGCTTCTGACGGGCGATCAGGGCTGCGCGCCCGAGCTGCCAGCCGCCAAGCAGTATCCCCATTTGTTTGAGGAAGGGTACCGAACCTACGGCTGCGGCTCGTGGGTTGCTATCAAAGGTCGCCAGCAGATAGTCAACGGTCTTGATGGTGGCCTCTTGTGCCGCTTCCAGTGCATCGCCAATCACAGCCAGATCACCCGCCGCTTTAAGTTTGTTGACGGTTGCTGCAACTTCCGTGAGAAGGACTTTGGCGGTTGTACCCTTTTCTGACGCCAGCTTGCGGCCGATAAGGTCGAGTGCCTGAATCCCGGTTGTGCCTTCGTAGATCGAGGTAATACGGGCATCCCGGTAGTGTTGTGCAGCACCGGTTTCCTCAATAAAGCCCATCCCGCCGTGAATCTGCACACCCAGAGAGGTGATTTCATTGGCCTGCTCGGTGTTCCAGCCTTTGACGATCGGGATCAGGAAGTTGACCAGCGCCTGCGCTTTCTGTTTTTCGGCAGCATCAGGGTGTCGCGCAGCTTTGTCGAGTGCAGCACCTGTCAAATAGGTGAGGGCTCGCTGGGCCTCAATCTGCGAACGCATGGTCATCAGCATGCGGCGCACATCCGGATGCTTGATGATGGCCGCCGAACTGGCGTCATCAGACCCCAGGGCACGGCTTTGTACCCGATCTCTGGCATAGGCAACCGCTTGCTGGTAGGAGCGCTCGGAAATCGCCATGCCTTCAACGCCAACGCCCAGACGGGCATGGTTCATCATGGTGAACATGTATGAGAGGCCACGATTGGCTTCACCGACCAGATAGCCCACTGCATTGCCGTTGTCGCCGTAGCTCATGACGCAGGTAGGACTGCCATGAATGCCAAGCTTATGTTCAAGCGACACACAACGAACATCGTTTCGGGCACCCAGGCTGCCATCGGCATTGACCAGGAATTTGGGAACCACGAACAGTGAAATACCCTTGACCCCGGCAGGAGCATCCGGCAAGCGAGCCAAGACGAGATGGACGATGTTATCGGCCATATCGTGCTCACCCCAAGTGATAAAGATTTTCTGGCCACTGATCAGGTAGCTGCCATCACCTGTGGGGTTTGGAACTGCTTTAGAGCGGACTTGGGCCAGATCGGAACCTGCTTGCGGTTCGGTCAGGTTCATGGTGCCAGGCCACTCGCCCGAAATCATTTTGGGCAGATAGATGGACTTGAGTTCGTCCGAAGCATGGTGGTGCAGGGCCTCTGTCGCGCCTAGTGTCAGCAGGGGGCACAGGCTGAATGACAAATTGGCGGCGCACCAGAGCTCTTCGACGGCCATTGTGACCAGAGCTGGCATGCCCTGCCCGCCGTACTCGACGGGGCCACGCATGCCCACCCAGCCGGCATCCCGGAACTGGTGGTAGGCATCCCGAAAACCAGGGGCGGTGGTAACGACGCCGTTGTCTACAGTGTTGCCATGCAGATCACCGTTCCGATTGATCGGCGCCAGTACGCCCTCAGCAAACTTTGCTGCTTCTTCCAGAATGGCATCGACCAACTCAGGGTTGGTGTCTTCATTGCCGGGCAGCGCGCAGACTTCGCTGAGACCAGCAAGTTCATTCAATACAAACCGGATGTCGTTGACCGGGGCGCGATAACTCATGGCGAGACTCCTGAAGCGGGAGGATTAGAGGACGTTACGGCCAAGACACACAACCCATGCTGGTGTGAGTGGGCGAGGCGATGTGGCTTGGTGGTACAGCCCGTAAAAACGGCTGCCTAAGCAGCCGTTCAGAGACTCCGCTGCTTGGTGCAACGGAGCCCGGAGAAGTAGGACTTACTTCGACAGTTCTGACATCAGTTCTGGCACAACCGAGAACAGATCGCCAACCAGGCCGTAATCGGCCACCTGGAAGATCGGTGCTTCTTCGTCTTTATTGATGGCAACGATGACCTTGGAGTCTTTCATGCCGGCCAGATGCTGGATGGCACCGGAGATACCAACTGCCACATACAGCTGAGGCGCAACGATCTTGCCGGTTTGACCAACCTGATAGTCGTTTGGTGCATAACCTGCATCAACCGCCGCCCGTGATGCGCCGACCGCAGCGCTGAGTTTGTCAGCGAGAGGTTCGATAACCGCCTTGAACTGCTCGGCCGAACCGAGCGCACGACCACCAGAAACCACGATTTTGGCGGCGGCCAGTTCCGGGCGGTCCGACTTGGTCAGCTCTTGGCCGATGAAGCTGGCAGTACCGGTATCTGCACCTGCTGCAACGGCTTCAACAGCGGCCGAGCCACCAGCGGCAGCCGCTTCGAAGGCGGTAGTCCGTACGGTAATGACTTTGATGGCGTCTGCAGACTTCACAGTCGCCAGCACGTTACCAGCGTAAATTGGGCGAACGAAGGTGTCCGCAGACTCAACGGCGACGATATCGCTGATCTGGGCAACGTCCAGCAAAGCGGCTACACGTGGCAGGAAGTTCTTGCCGAAGGTGGTGGCTGGTGCCAGAACATGGCTATAGCCACGGGCCAGTTCAACGACCACAGGCGTGATGTTCTCGGCCAGCTGGTGAGCGAGGTGGGCGGCATCGGCCAGCAATACTTTGCTGACACCCGCGATCTTGGCGGCTGCTTCTGCTGCAGCCCCGCAGCCTTGACCGGCTACCAGTACATGGATGTCTCCACCGATTTTCTGGGCTGCACCAATCGTGTTGAATGTGCCGGACTTGATAGTGGTGTTGTCGTGTTCTGCAATAACCAGGATCGTCATGATCAGAGCACCTTCGCTTCGTTCTTGAGTTTGGCAACCAGCTCTTGCACGCTGGCAACCTTGACACCTGCGCTGCGCTTGGCAGGCTCGGCAACCTTGAGGACCGTCAGACGAGGTGCGGGATCAACGCCCAGATCGGCCGGAGTGGTCTTGTCCAGAGGCTTCTTTTTTGCGGCCATAATGTTCGGCAGCTTGACGTAGCGTGGCTCATTCAAACGCAGGTCGGTGGTAACAATTGCCGGCAGCTTCAAGGCAACGGTTTCCAGTCCGCCGTCGATTTCACGGGTGACATCAACCTTACTGTCTGCAACGACGACCTTGGATGCAAAAGTACCCTGCGGCCAACCCAACAACGCAGCCAGCATCTGGCCGGTTTGATTGGCGTCATCGTCGATAGCCTGCTTGCCGAGGATGACAAGCTGAGGTTGTTCTTTGTCTACGACGGCCTTGAGCAGCTTGGCAACCGCCAGTGGCTGCAACGGGGCTTCGGTCTCGACCAGAATGCCGCGATCGGCACCCATCGCCATGGCAGTACGCAGAGTTTCTTCGCACTGCTTGACACCCAGAGATACCACAACAATTTCGCTGACCTTGCCAGCTTCTTTCAGGCGAACGGCTTCTTCCACCGCAATTTCGTCGAATGGGTTCATCGACATTTTCACGTTGCCGATATCGACATCGCTGCCATCGGCTTTCACCCGCACTTTCACGTTGTAATCTACAACGCGCTTAACCGCGACCAGTGCTTTCACAGTTCCTCCGGATCAGAAAGATTGCAAACAGATGTTAACGGCGAGACTGCACATCGCCGTCTTCAAAAATGTGCTGGATTTCGAGCGGCGCAAGGATAGCACTGGCCCAAGGGGGCGTCACCGACCGGCCGTTGTTTGCCGCACTTCCACTACATGGTAAAGACTAGCACAACTCGCAAAATTCAAACAAGCGTTTGATTAAAATCGTGCAGCACCCTCTCCACGAGGTGAGGGCGCAGATATCGTGGAGTTGCAAGGGTATTTGCCTTTTGTAAGGGTGATTGTCAGAATCAAACGCTTTGCCGCAACGCAGCAAAGCCGGGTAATTTGTCGGATTGACAGTCAATTTGATTATCAAGTGCTGACGAATTCAATAATTCGAACTATTTATAGGATTGGCAGACGTTCTGAGTGCTTGTCGGGGTAGATTGATCATGAGTTGATCTGCGGGTGCTGGCGATGGGTTGTTTCCAATGAGAAAACATATTCTCAACCGCACCATGCGACGGGAAGTCAGGGACTGCCGGAGGGTACGGATTTGACGGTATTTTTTGAAGATATTGTGATCGGTCAAACGGCTGAATATGCAAGAACCGTGACCGAAGCCGATGTTGTGTTGTTCGCAGGCGTGACGGGCGATACCAATCCCATGCATCTGAATCAGGAGTTTGCGGAAACTACCCGGTTCAAGGGCCGCATCGCGCACGGGGCATTGACGGTAAGTTTTGTTTCGACGGTATTGGGCACGCAATTGCCCGGGCCGGGGACGATCTTTCTGGCTTTGAATGCCCGGTTCAAGGCACCGGTACACATTGGCGATACGGTGACGGCCAGAGTGACGGTGACGGCTATTGATCCGGAAAGAAAGCGTGTCTCATTGGCGACGCAATGTCTGGTCAAAGGCCTGCCGGTGCTGGAAGGTGATGCACTGGTGATGGCGCCCTGTCGTGCCGAGGGATGACAACCGTTGAGTCTGTTCTCTGACAAAGAACACCAACATGTAAACTGGATTTCATATGAAGAATACTGCCACGTTGCTGATCAACTGCCCTGATCGAAAAGGATTGGTCGCCGCGATTGCCAATTTTCTATACACCTACGATGCCAATATTCTGCATGCCGATCAGCATCAGGATGAAACCGAGAACCGCTTTCTGATGCGTGTCGAATGGGATCTGGCCGATTTCAAGCTGGATATGGATGCATTCGGGGCCGCTTTTCAGCCGATCGCAGATCGGTTCTCGATGGAATGGCACCTCAAATTGTCGCAGCGCAAATTCCGGATGGCGATTTTTGTGTCGAAGTACGACCATTGCCTGGTGGATTTGCTGCAGCGCTGGCAATCGGGTGAGTTGTGGTGTGATATTCCGCTCATCATTTCCAATCACGAAGATTGCCGCAGGCATGCCGATTTTTATGGCATTCCGTTCCATGTTATTGAAGTCAATCGCGAGAACAAAGCTGAAGCGGAGGCCCGCCAGATGGCCTTGCTGCAGGAGCATGGTGTCAATCTGATCGTGCTGGCGCGCTATATGCAGGTTTTGTCGCCAGCGTTTACGGCGGCTTATCCCTACCGCGTCATCAATATCCACCATAGTTTTCTGCCGGCATTTGATGGCGCCAAGCCCTACCATCGAGCCCATGCGCGTGGCGTGAAATTGATTGGGGCGACAGGCCATTACGTCACCGAAATCCTGGATGACGGCCCGATTATCGAGCAGGGGGTCATTCGCGCCTCGCACCGCGATACCGTTGAAGATCTGATCCAGAAAGGGCGTGATCTTGAACGCGTTGTTCTTTCGCGTTCGCTACGCTGGCACCTGGATCACCGGATTCTGGTCTGCGGCAATAAGACGGTGATTTTCGACTGAGCGCAGGATCGTTTAAGGGGTGGTCGACTTGTCGTAAAAGCGGTAACGAATGTCGAATGGTCAATATCCTGCCGGGTGTCGCCGGACTACACTGTACCGGATGGCACCCGGTTTCAATTGATGCAACGAACGGTGCCCGGTGCGTCCATTCTGCCGGTTGCAGGAGAGGCGGATGGTCGAGGGGAGGTCGGGGAAGCTTTGTAAGGAGAGTTGCCATGAGACATTTTGCAAGTTTGGGATTGCCCCTCGTTGCACTGCTGGCCGCCTGCGCCCATGTTCCGCTGGATATCAGCTATCTTGATGGACAGCCTTATCACAAGACCGAACCTCGACATTATCCGGTCCGAGTTCTGGCGATAGACGGCAGCTATACAGTAGATGGCAACCCGGTGCGCGTCGAGCCAGGGCAACGACAGTTAAGAATATCTGCCGCCCCGGTCGCTGGCTTCAGCCAGCCGGTGATTCAGGATCTGGCGTTTACGGTAGAGCCTTGCAAGCGCTACTATCTGGCCGCCAGACGCGAGAGCCCTCTGCAGCAGCGCTGGGAGCTTGTCGTTGACCATGTCGAGTCTCGCTCCGCCTGCACCTGAGGCATTTTGCCAATCCGATGCCATAAGCTGAACCCTGCCCAAAGGGGGCGGCTTGGCCGATAGCCGCCGCCATGGAGATACATGGCGGCGGCTGTTTTATTGTCTGGTCGTATAGCACGCCAGGGGCATTGGGCATTTCGCCTGTACATAACCACGAAGGTCTCGCCTTCATATTGCTGAGTTGTCATGAATAAATTGTTGTCCGATGCGCTGAGCCTGGCGCTGTTGCGCGTCAAGCCCTTGTCGCACTATGTTTACCCGTTCTGGTTGCCGATGGTCTGGCTGACGCTGATTGCTGCCATGATGTCGCCGGGTTTGCCTTTGCTGAATGCCAGTTTGCCCGCCAAGTTTCTGGTTGTGGCAATCGTGCAATGGGTGGAAGTGCTGGTACTGACGTTTGTGATGAGCTGGTGGCTCAAGCTTGGAAACCGCTGGAATGGCGATGGCAGTCTCTTCCCGCTAATTGTCGTTGCGTCAACGGTGCAGCTGTTGGGAATAGCAGTATCTGCGCTGGATCTGGTGCCACTGGCGTTGATCGCCGCAATTTACCGGTTAGTGGTGCTGGTCCATGCCATTGCGGGCGCAACAGGTGTGCGCAAGTCTTATGTGGTGGGCGGAATTCTGGTGTTCCTGCCGGTTGCAGTGGTTGTGACCTTGATATTGGCGCAGATTGCGGTAGGCACCGGCATGATAGAGCTTGACCCTGCGATGTTCGGCCCGGCCGACTTGCCGGGGAATGATGCGCCTGCGCCAAACAAGGCCTGAGGTCGGATACGGACTCCATCAAGAATTTTGAGGCGATAACAGCGCACACCCAGAGACTAACCTCTCTGGCAGACGGAATGGCGCCAACCAAAAAACGAATTAGGAGTATCCATGGCGGGATTTCGCTACGACGCGGTACGTGCCGCAGATGGAAAGTCACAGTCCGGCGTGATTGAGGCCGATAACCTGCGCGCCGCTCGCGCCAGCTTGCGTGAGCAAGGGCTGTGGCCAACCGATCTGGCCGAGATTACGGCGGGGGATGCTGGCCCCAAAGTTGATCGTCGCCGTGGCCTGAATACGGCACAACTGGCTTTGTTTACCCGCCAATTCTCAACCTTGCTTGACGCGGGCCTGACCATTGAACAGGGGCTGAGCGTGGCAATCGAGCAGGCAGAACAGGCACGGGAACGGGACGTGCTGGCCGCTGTGCGTAGTGAGATCCTCGCTGGTTCCTCGCTGTCCGCCGCATTGGCACGTCAACCCAAGGTCTTTCCCGAACTCTATCGGACCGTGGTTCGTGCGGCGGAAGAGTCCGGCAAGTCCGCTGCAGTGCTTGGTCGATTGGCGGACTATATCGAGGCCAGGCAGGCGCTGGCTTCCAAGGTTGGTTTGGCGTTTGTCTACCCTGCCGTGGTATTGGTCGTATCTCTATTGGTCATCATCGGTATGCTGACCTGGGTGGTACCCCAAATGGTGACCGTGTTCCAGAGTGCGAAACAAACGTTGCCGCTGCTGACGCGGGCTTTGCTGGCAGTATCGGGGGGGCTCAAGGAATGGGGCGTGATTGGCGCGATAGGGCTTGGTGTGCTGGGCGTGGTTGCTGAGCGGGCCTTGCGTTACGAATCAGTGCGGCGCCAGGTGGATGGCATGTTATTGAAGTTGCCTTTATTCGGTCGCTTCGAGCGCGCGGCCAACACCGCGCGGCTGGCGTCTACGCTGGCGATTCTCACCGGCAGTGGAGTGCCCTTGCTCAATGCCATGAACGCAGCGGCGGGTGTGGTGTCGAACCGCGTCCTGCGGGAAGTGGTCCACGAAGCTGCCAAAGATGTGCGCGAAGGTGCCACCTTATCGTCGGCGCTTGGCCGAGCCAAGGTTTTTCCGCCGGTTCTGGTACACCTGATCGCCAGTGGTGAGGCCAGTGGACGCCTCGAAACCATGCTCGACAAGGCAGCCCAACAGCAGACGGGTGAACTTGAAGCACGCGTTTCCACTTTCACCAGCTTGTTGGGCCCGTTGATGGTTCTGGCAATGGGGGGCGTGGTGCTGTTGATTGTGCTGGCGATTCTGCTGCCAGTGTTCGAAATGAATCAGATGGTCAAGTAAACATGAATGACAAGGAAACCCGCGTTGCCGATCTGAGGCGTCTCGTCGCCGACTTCGTCGCTGCACGCGAATGGCAGCCTTACCACCAAGGCAAGAATCTGGCGATGTCGATTGCGATTGAAGCGGCAGAGTTGATGGAACATTTTCAGTGGCAGGACGGTCGAGAAGTCCTGCCGTCCGAGCAACTGGGTGAGGTAGCCGAGGAGCTGGCGGATATCGTGATTTATTGCCTGAGTTTCTGTAATGCCCACGGTATTGATCTGGCAGAAGCTGTCGAGGCCAAAGTCCGCAAGAATGAGGGCCGGTTTCCGGCCGTCAAGTCACGCCTCGGCTAGGCGCTGTTGACGGTTTGTTTCCGGTCACGCTGGGCCGAGCATTGGGGTAGGGCGCCGTTAGGGTTCGCTTATTGGCGTGCTAAGCCACGCGCACCCTGCCTCGGCCCGCCTCAAATCCGGCGAAGCGCGATCCGGCAATAACAGACCAACAGAACCTAAGCAACCGTTATTGCAAAACACTTATACCTGTACGGGAGATCCAAATTGAAAAAAGCTGCAACATCCCCTCGCCACGCACGTGGTTTTACCCTGATTGAAATTCTGGTCGTGATCACCATTCTGGCTATCCTTGGCGCTCTGGTTGTGCCCAAGATCATGAGCCGTCCAGATGAAGCACGGGTGGCTGCTGCCAAGCAGGAGATCGGTTCGATCAATCAAGCATTGAAGCTATACAAGCTCGACAACGGCCGCTATCCCACCTCCGAGCAGGGCTTGCGGGCACTGGTTGAAAAACCGACTGCCCCGCCTGCGCCCAGCAACTGGAAGTCTTATCTTGACAAGCTGCCGCGTGATCCTTGGGGTAACGAATACATCTATCTCAATCCTGGCGTGAAAGGGGAGATCGATATCCTGTCCTATGGGGCGGATGGGCAATCCGGTGGTGAAAAATATGATGCCGATATCGGCTCCTGGGCACTTTGATCCGGTGACTGCGCCACGGCGACTCCCCCAGCTGGGCTTCACCTTGATTGAAGTCATGGTGGTGCTGGTCATCATTACGGTGGTGATTGCGCTGGCGGCAGTGAAGTTTGGCGAACCTGCAGAGGCTCGTCTGCGACGCGAGGCAGAACGGCTTAGCCTGTTGTTTGAAAGTGCCCGTGACGAGGCGATTGCCAGCGGTGCCCAGCTGGCCTGGGAGCCGCAGAAGCTGGGCTACCGTTTTGTAAAGCGGGATGAACAGGCGCAGTGGGTTGCCATCAGCGATAACGACAGTTTGCGGCAGCGCGATCTGGCCGACGGGCAGCATTTTGGCGAGTTGCGTGTGAATCGGCAGCCTCTGGCCCCTGGTGGCCGCCTGTTATTTTCGCCTAGCGGGGTGAATGACCCATTCACCGTGGTGCTGCTTGATGAGGAACGCCGTGTGCAGCTGGATGCCGATGCGATGGGGCGTCTGAGTATCGGTTCGGTGGAGGCTTTGCAACGTGCGCCCTGAGCAACGTGGTTTTACTTTGATAGAAGTTCTGGTGGCACTGGCGGTGCTGGGGATTGCCCTGGCTGCGGCAATTCGTGCCACCAGTGGCGTGATTGACGGATCAATCGACCTGCGCCGCCATCTGGCGGCCGGCTGGGTGGCCCAGAATCGCCTGGCCAGCTATGCCGCATCTAGCGAGTGGCCGGATGTTGGCGAGCGCGAAGGCCGGGAAGAGCAGGCGGGCATGCAGTTTACCTGGCATGAGTCCGTCCGCGAGACGCCGGACCGTTCTTTTCGGCGCGTCGAGATCCGCGTCAAGGCGGATGGGGCGCAGAACGATTCCGCCACGCTAGTGGGTTTTCTAGCGCATATCAAACGTCAGCAATAGGTCGGGCGTCAGCCGAGCACGATTGGGTTTGGCGGATGCTTTTCCTGTGCAATGGATAAACAGGGAGTTGGCGCGTCCAACGTCTTATCAGGGTTTGAGTTGCCATACATGAGGGACCTTGATTGATCGGGTCTCCGCAACCCCCAAAAAGCGGGCCAGTCGCTACGGCAGCTGGCCCATTTTTTTCTGTGGACGTTTTGCTTTCGGATCACGTTTCGCCGGATTTAGGCTTGCCGCAAGGGCGAAAATCGCGCCGCTTGGAGGTCAGCCACGCGGTTTTCCCCTTGGACGCACAGGCTGTAAGGCTTGCAAGGCAAGTCAGCAGCCTGGCAGTCAACGCCACGGCAGGCCCCAGCCTAGCACTTGCCATTCCGACACTGGGTAATGTCAAACGGCGGCATGGGCAGGTTTAGCGCTTCGATTTTGCTGCGGGTAGCAGCGGTGGGCTGCAGGCCCCACTTGTCGTAGAAGCCCAGCAGGTTGTAGCCCGAGATCTTGGCCGAGGCCAGCAGGAACAGTTGCTTTCTGGAGCCAGATTCGTTCACCCACTTTTCACCGGTCAAGATACCCTTGCCCTGACGGACTTCGCGTAGTGCCTGGTAGAGCTGCGGATAGAAGTTCTTGCTGCCGAAGGCGACATTGAGTTGCCACAGCATGGCCAGCTTGATCCGGCCGTCCTCAATGTTGTCGAAGACACGGGTGGGTTGCGCAAAATAGGCTTCCAGAGTGGCCGTACGCTTGGCATCCATGCCATCACCCAGCCCATTCCTGGTCTGGATATTCAGCGAGTGAACATTGTTTGAAACCTCGCTCAGTGCGTTCCATGCCCACCAGCCGTCGTAGTTGTGGCCCAGCTCATGCCAGTCTCCCCAGGTTCCGGGGTAGGGGGCGGTGGTGTCCTCCAGCAGCCAATCCTTCGCTTTGGAGACTTTCCCCATGATCGGGTTGCCGCTGTGCATCCAGCCTGCGCTGGTTTCGAAGTCAGATACATAACGGGTGAGGCTGGCTGTTGCCGTATTGGGCTCCGGCAGGTTTGGGGCAACACCGGTAAAGCGATCGTACTCATCGCGCATGGCGTCCCAACGGGCCATCAGTTCAGTCGGTTTTTGTACCGCTCGGGCCATTGTCGTGGGCACCACCAGTCCGATGCGATGCCCTTCGATCTCTGCCCAAGGCACGTCGAGCTGCTTGAGTGTGTTGTTCCACTCCGCATTGGTGGTGACTCCCGCCTTGAAGCTTGGCGCGCGTACCGCACCGGTGATTTCAACCTCAACGACACCTTGAGCAAATTCCGGTTCGATGTAGATCAATCCGCCAAACGGTGAGGAGATCCGGTTCTCGCCATCCACCAGCTTGGCGTACTGGGTGACTTTGGGGGCGCGTGGCCATTCGTCACGACCATCGAGCTGGTCGTCGTGCGGCCCAACCTCGACATTCATGTCCAGACCTTTCGGGATGGTGATGGTGATGGTTTCTCCCGGTGCCAGATAGAGGCCTGTGCGCATCCACTGGTCCCCTGCGCTGGTGTCAAGCTGAAGCTTGACCTTGCCAAGGCGCTCGCTGGTACCGACCTTGCCGGGGAAAATGGACGCGGTGGGGTCCGTGGCCTGACCGGGCCGGAGCGAGGCGCGGCGATAGTATTGCCATAGCAGCTCGCATTCCATGGTGCGTGCATATTGCTTGGTAGTGTCTTCGCAATTCAGGCTTTTCTCTTTGCTGTTGAGTGCGGCATACAACTTGTCACGCGCGGGTTGCAGGACGGCTTTCAATGCAGGGTGGTTGACGTTGCCATCCACCAGCTTGAAAGCGCGGGATTCGAGAATGGACAGCCGCTCGCTTGGGCTGAGGCGAGGATCCAGTCCAGGGATGTCATCAAGCTTGATCTCGCCTTTGCGTAGCTTCAGCCAGTAATTCAATGCAGTGGGGGCGTAATGCAGGCGCAGGGCATCCTGATTGGTGACGGCGTGGGTATCCCGATCCCCTGTTGCTCGCATGCCCATGCCAACGCGCTCAAGGAACTGCGCCAGCGGGTAGTCGCGGAAGTAGGGGTCTCGTGGTGCGGTGCGCTTGGCGAGCCAGGCTGGTGGGTAGGATTGCAGCGCCCAGAAACTGCGGGAAATCAGCACGGCCCCCCCTTTCTGGATGTAGGCCTCGATCAATGCCGTTTCCTCTTCGTCCATATCAAAACCCAGCGCGATCACTGGATTCACCTTGGGGTCGAGCATGGCAGCCGTAAAACGTGGCACCACAGTAAACCGGACCGGAAAGCGTGGATCGACCGTTTTCACCCAGGCGGATTCCTTGACCAGCATATTCATCTTGGCACCGCCTGCCAGCGCCTTCTGGTAGGCACCGCCGGAAGGCGTGGACAGCCATGTCAGGACATTGTCGAGGAGGCGATGCAGATCGTCGGCGGTCGAGGTTTCCATCGCGTAGCGCAGGTCGCCGCTGCCGTACACGAATAATCGCCCATCGCCATAACGGGCAGCGGCACCGAGGTGCATGTCGTTGCCACCGGACACAACCGGGAAGAACCGTTCGGAATGAATGGTGATGCCGCCGACCCGGCTTTCAGAAGGGAGTGGAACCTGGGTAATGCCTTTGAGGAGCACGGCCATGTCATTGCTGATATGGCTGGTAAATGATTCGGTCAAAGGAACCGTTTTGGAAAACATGGCGGTTTCAGGGTTGGTGGTGGCGGTACCGGTACCACTTCCGTTACCTGTCCCCGTGCCGGTTCCACTGCCGGTGCCACCGGAGCCATTTCCCGGATTCGTTCCGCCGCCCGAGCCACCAGTGCCATTGCCGCCTGTGTTGGTACCGCCATTGCCGCTACCCCCGTCCTTGTCATTGATGGGCATGGCTGAAATCAGCTTCCAGCCATCGGTTTCCGGGGCAAACAGTGCACGCACCAGCTTGCCCTCCAGCTGTAGTGCCGGGATCAGCAAATGGCGATCCGCGACAGAGTAATAACTCGGAGCGTTGCTCGCGTTGGCTGCTTCCACCTTCACTAGCCGCAGCAAGGTGGTTCCACCCCGACTCACAACCGTGAACTCTGCACGATAGTGCTGGGCTGGTTGGCTTGGACTGACCGTTACGGCGACATCGGTGAGTGTCAGGCGGTTGGTGGCATCCACGATAGGCGTGTTGCTGGGCGGCGGCAGTGATTGGCGTGAACGCAGCTCGAATTCGGCGGGCTGTGTGGCCGGTATCAATTGAAGTTCGACTTGCTGCTTCTGGTTGGTGTTGCCGGCTTCCTGGACTTCCAGTGTTGGCAGGACCAGTCTTCCGTCGCTGAGGTTAAGCGCGGCCAGGCCAGGCAGATCGGCACTAAGGCTGTTGGATTCGAGGCGAAATCGGGCGGGGCTGCTGCCCTGTATCTGTTGCAGCTGGGCGTCGTACTGACCGACCCAGCCGGGCAAGGAGACGTTGACAGCGCGCAGGCATAGTCGGCCATCACCAAACCATGTTGGGGTATTGCAGTCAGCCGCATGACTACCTGCAGGGAAGGCACCAGCAATCAGCGTGGCCAGGAGTATGGGGGACATCAAACGGTTCGTAGGCATTTTCATCTCGCATTAGTAAGTTTTGCTAAATGGCAAGATGCTATTAGCATTAACTATGCCAGAGGAATAGTTAAGGAAATGTGTAAAGATTCAACCAATAAATGGCTGCCAATGGGTATTAATTCACAGACGTATGACGCAATTTGTCACATTTTTCAGTAAATATGCAAATAGCATTTAATTTGATGTCGAAGTTCGGCTCAGAAGCGGAATTGGATTATTGAAATGAATCTTAATAATTAGGCGGGATGATTGGGCCGGGCACGCTGGCGTGCCGGTTGCAAGGATGGAAGCGCAAAGCCGTGCGAGGCTGGGAGCCCCGCACGGAAGAGTGATTAAAAGAAGCCCTTACCTTCTCAGCACTTGCCTTCGCGGCACTTGCTTGGATCTACCGGTGGCTTGGGCAGATTGAGGGCACCGATCTTGGCACGGGTATCTGTAGTTGGCTTCAGGCCCCACTTATCGAAGAAGTCGAGCAGGTTGTAACCCGAGATCTTGCTGGCAGCGAACATGAACATCTGCTTGCGGCCATCTGAAGTTGTCGGCCATGTCTCATCCTTCAGAACCCCAGCCTTGCCCAGATCGCGGTAAGACGAGTACATCTTGGTGTAGAAGTCATCGCCACGGAAGGCGAGATTCAACTGCCAGAACATCACCAGCTTCAAGAAGACGTCTTCGATGGCGTCGTAATCGCGGTTCGGATCAAGGAACAGTTTGTCTGCCGTCGCGTAGAGCTTGATGATGTTCTCCGGATAGCCGTTTTTGGTCAGGATATTGAGCGAGTGGATATTGTTGGTGACCTCACCCAATCCATCCCAGCCAAAGCTGCCTTGCATATTGTGCCCAAGCTCGTGCCACTCCCCCCAGCCGCCAGGGTAAGGCTTGCCATCCAGCTTGACCCAGGTGGGTGGAACGTCCGTAAACGTCATGATCGGGTAACCGCTATGCATGTAACCGGCACTGATGTCGATGTCCGGCACATAACGATGTTGGCGTGGACTGGACTGATGCTGTGGCTCCGTGGCGCTCGGGCTGAGGCCGGTGAAGCGGTCGTATTCATCGGCCATGGCGTCCCAGCGTGCCATCACGGCAGCGGGCTGGGTAACCGTCCGGGCCACCTCCGCAGGAACGGTGATGATGACGCGGCGACCCTGCAACTCGGCCCAAGGTGCGGGGGAGTTCTTGATATTGGCGTTCCAGTCCGCGTCGCTGGTTTCTCCTGCCTTGAAGAACGCTGCGCGGGCTGCGCCGGCGATCGTGACATCGACAACGCCTTGCGGCTTGTTCGGCACCAGATAAATCAGGCCGCCAAAGGGTGAGCTTAGTTTATTTTCGCCTTCCTTCAGATCCATCCAGGTCGCGACGCGATGCGGGCGACGCCAAGTGGTGTGATGGCCGGTCCAATCCTTATGCGCACCAAGCTGTACCGCAAACTCATTGCCTTTGGGGATGGTGATGGTGATGGTCTCGCCCGGCGCTGCATACAGGCCGGTACTCATCCACTGATGCCCTGGTGCGGTATCGAGCTTGATCGAGATGTTGCCGACCCGCTCGCTGCTGGCAACTTTGCCAGGGAACAGGTCAGCCGTGGCATCAGCGGCCTGGCCCGGTGCCAGAGACAGGTTCGCGTAGTACTGGCGCAGCACTTCGCAGTCCAGATTGATCTTATCTTTGACGTTTGGCTCCTGGCAGTTGAAGGTTTTGCTCTTGCGCAGGGCCTCCTGCATCTTGGGCATGGCTGCGCCAATCAGCTTTTGCAAGGCCGGGTGGTTCGGATTGGTTTTAAACAGCGGGAAGGCTGCGGAGGTCAAGAGCTTCTCCCGGGCGGCGTCATCCGGCAGATCTTCCAGGCCAGGAATATTGGCCAACGTAGTGCTGCCTTGACGATACTTGACCCAGTAGTCAAGCGCCGTTGGCGAGAAGGTCAGCTTCAGGTCGGCACCGTTCTGAATGGCTGTCGAGTTCTTGTCACCCCAGGTGACCAATTCCAGACCGAGGCGTTTGAAGAACTGCGCCAGCGGATAATCAAGATAGCGCACGTTACGCGGGGCGACCGCCTTCTTGACGGCCTCGTAGGGGTAGCTCTCCAACGGCCACCACGAACGCAGAACCATGACGGATCCACCTTGGCGGATGTAGTTTTCGAGCAGCTTCACTTCTGCCTCGGTGACGTCGAAATTCAACGCGATAACCGGATAGCGCTTGGGATCGAGATTGGTGGCGGTATATTCAGCGACCTTGGTAAAGGTAACCGGGTAGCGCGAATGGGGAGTCTTGAATGGGGTGTTGTCCTTGGTGAGGATCTGTAACTTGGCGCCACCAGCCAGGGCCTTGTCATAGACGCCACCGCTTTGCTCGGTCAGCCAGCCCAGAGCATTGTCGAACAGGCGGTGCAGATCATCATCGTCACCAGTGCCCATGGCCTGCATCATCAAAGAGCTGCCATAGAAGAACAGACGACCTTTGCCCAAACGGCCAGCCACGCCCAGATGGCTGTCACCCAGTGCGGTAGCGTAGGGGAACAGACGGTCGCTGGAGATGCGCATGCCGCCAGGAATGCCGTCGGTTGTGCCTGGGGCCACTTTCATGCCTTTCAGCAGGCGGGCAATGTCGCTGTCAGCATAGTTGACGAAGAATTCTTCAGCCGGGATGGATTCCGGGCTGGAGCCGGTTTGAGGAGTTGTACCCGTTGTTGGTGTCGTGGTGCCACCGCCAGTACTGCCGCCGGTGCTACCGCCAGTATTCCCACCTGTGCCGCCGCCGGTATTACCACCCGTACCACCCCCAGTGCTTCCACCTGTGCCACCGCCGGTATTGCCGCCCGTACCACCTCCCGTGTTTCCACCTGTGCCACCGCCGGTATTGCCACCTGTACCACCACCGGTGTTTCCACCTGTGCCACCGCCAGTATTGCCGCCCGTGCCACCACCGGTGTTTCCTCCGGTACCTCCCCCGGTATTGCCGCCCGTGCCACCGCCAGAACCCTTGGCTTCGACCGGTGTGGCCGATATCAGCTTCCAACCTGTGCTGGAAGGGGCGAACAGGGCGCGGACGGTTTTGCCATCCAGTACCAGTGATGGAATCAGCAGGTTTTGGTCAAAAAGAGAGTAGAAGCTTGGGTTGCTGGTGGCATTGGCTGCATCAACGCGGGTCAGCTTCAGCTGCAGATTGCTGCCTGAACCGATCACCATGAACTCGGCACGGTAATGTTGCAGGACTTTATTGCCAGGGATTGCAACGGCCACATCCGACAGGACCAGGCGACTGTTTTCGATAGTCGGGTTGGTGGCAGGAGGGGTTGAGCCGGTTGTGCTCTGGTTATGCAAAACGAATTGAATGGGATCGGTCTGCGGGACAAGCTGCAGCTCGACCTGGTGTTTCTGTCCGGCTGCAGTAGTGTTTGCGCTGCGGATTTCGAGTGAGGGTAGAACCAGTCTGCCATCACTCAGATTCAGGGTTGCCATGCCGAGTTGATTGTTGCCGGCGGTATGGCTCTGCAGGGTAAAGCGGGCAGGTGAACTATTGGGCACCTGCTGGAGCATGGCATCGTATTGTCCGACCCAGCCGGCGGCAGTGATATTGATGGCCGGCAGACACAGGCGCCCATCGCTGTACCAAGTGGGGCTGTCGCATTCAGCAGCGTTGGCGCTGACCTGGAAAGAGCTGGCTACCAGCACGGTAAGCAGCGTGGGGCGCAAACGGAGCGATTTCAAAACAGACATGGGGACCTCGCAGTAAATGACAAACAACTATTAGCGTATCCTGATATAGCACGAGCTATGCCAATGTCTTTAATGCGTTGTCAGACAAGCGAATATCCTGGTCTCCATGGTAAATAGTTGACGTTTTCCTGACATAATTTGTCACAAGCTGCCAATTTTGCAGTTTGTCTTCACAATGACTTTAGATTTTCTTTAACTTACCCACGGTCAGATGGCTTGCTTGAAACCGCTTGCCTGGGTGGCATGAGACAAGGCCATGGCAGGAAAACGCGTAAACAGGCTTGGCAGGCACCTTAATTATTGGTATCACCACGGGCGGGCAGTTGGTCGGTTCCGCCTCCGCCTCGCTGGGGTGGCGCTATCTGGGTTTTGCAGGCCTTTCGTCAGCAGAACCTAATATATGTATTCCCTTCAGGAAATTGACTTGCATACCTCTCGCATCCCCAAAGGCTTTACCCTGATAGAAATTCTGGTTGCGCTGGCTGTGTTTGCAGTCATGTCGCTCATCGCCTATCGCGGCGTTAGCGAGACTTTGCTGGTCAAGCAGCGGCTGGATGTCGAAAACCGCAAATGGCGCGATCTCACGCTGATTCTGGGCCGGTTTGACGAGGATGTGTCGCAGATCGTCAATCGCAACTGGCGTGATCGCGGTGGCGTCGGCCAGCCCTCGGTGCGTGGTGGGCCGGAGTTGGTGCAGGAGTTTGATGCCAATCTGGAAATGATCCGCTTTGATCCCTCAGCCGGTTTGGTGCATGTGGGCTATCGGGTAAAAAACGGCAAACTGGAAATGCTGCTGTGGGATGTGATTGACCAGGCGCCGCGCACCGAGCCGGCGGTCCACACGCTGCTGGATCAGGTCAAGGCGCTACAGGTGCGCTTTCTCGACCCCAGCGGGCAATGGCACCCACGCTGGCCCCAAGCTGCTTTTGCCAATAACCTGCCGCGTGGCGTTGAGTTGAAGCTCACACTGGCCAGCGGTGAAACCATTACCCGCCTACTTGCCTTGCCATGAAATCAACACTCAAACACCAGCAGGGCGTTGCCATCATTACTGCGGTTGCCGTGGCTGCGCTGGTGGCAGCGGTCGCCTCGTTTATGGGCTGGCAGTTCAGCCTGTGGTTGCGTCAGGTTGAAAATCAACACGATCTGGCGCAGGCGCGCACCGTGGCCAGGGCGGCGATCGACTATTCCCGCTTTCTTCTGCGCAAGGATGCACGCGAAACCAATTACGACCACGCAGGGGAGGCTTGGGCTGTGCCGATCAATAACCTTACGGTCGAACAAGGGATGACCGGGGGCTCCATTCATGAGGCGCAAGGCAAGTTCAACCTGAATAATCTGATCAACAACGGCCTGCCCAGCGAACAGGATGTCGCGGTGTTCCGACGGCTGCTTACCGACCTCAATCTTTCACCCGATCTGGCCAATGCCGTGCTGGACTGGATTGATATCGATGCCGAAGTACGCTTTCCAGGGGGGGCGGAAGATGGCGACTATCTCGGTCTGACGCCGCCCTATCGTGCGGCCAACATGCTTTTGCAGGATCTATCCGAACTCCGCCGGATCAAGGGCTTTACGCCGGAAGTGATCACGGCCCTCAAGCCTTTTGTCACCGTATTGCCACAGCAGACGCAAGTGAACGTGAATTTCGCACCGCCTGAGCTGCTGGCTGCGCTGGTGCCGGGGCTGAGTACGGCTGATGCAGCTGCCTTGGCACCCATTCGCACCGGCAAACCGTTCGATGGCCTGGAGGCGTTCCGGGTTGCTTTGCCGCAGAACGTGGCGGAGAACTTTCGTGGCGAGGCATACACCGTTGGCAGCCGCTACTTTCAGATAGATAGCAATGCCAAGTTCGGCCGGGTGACGGTCAGCTACTCGGCGCTGGTCGAACGTAATGGCGACACCATTCCCCGGCTGATCTGGCTGGCGCGGCGCTGATTTTCCATGGCCCGGCATCCGATGCGGGCCTTCGCAAACTTACCTGTTCTGACGTCATTTCCATGAGCTATACCCCCATAACGCCCGCCAGGCTGGCCTGGGCTGCCGATGGCACGCCGTTTTCCGAAGCATTTGGCGATGTATACCACTCCGTAGACGGGGGCTTGGGCCAGGCCCGCGCCGTATTTCTGGGCGGCAACGGGCTGCCTGACCGCTGGGCTGGACGGGCCGGCTTCACCATCCTGGAAACCGGTTTTGGCCTTGGGCTCAATTTCATGGCGACCTGGCAAGCCTGGCGCGAGCACGCTGAGCCTGATGCTGTCCTGCACTTTGTGTCGATCGAGAAATTCCCCTTTGTCAGGGCTGATCTGGCCATTTTGCACCAGCGCTGGCCAGAGCTTGCCGAGCTGTCGGCTGAGTTGCTGGCGCAGTGGCCGGAGCCCGTGGCGGGTCTGCATCGGCTGCATCTGGCAGGCGGCCGTGTTTGCCTGACGCTGGCCTTCGGTGATGTCGAGCAGATTCTGCCCAAGCTGGTACTGCAAGCGGATGCCTTGTTTCTGGACGGATTTGCTCCCGCAAAAAATCCTGATATGTGGTCAGCCAGCCTTGCGCGATCGGTTAGCCGGCTGGTAGCGGAAGAGGCCACTCTGGCCACCTATACCGTGGCGTCTGCAGTGCGGCAGGCTTTGCACGATGTCGGGTTTGTCACCGAAAAGATGCCGGGCTACGGCCGCAAGCGGGATCGCCTGCAAGGCCGGTATGCGCCGCAACGCCGAACGCCACCTGGCCAGAGGCCGTCCGCCAGTCGCGAACGCCGCGCCATTGTGATTGGCGCCGGTCTGGCTGGGACGGCGGCCTGTGCCCGGTTGGCGGCGCGGGGCTGGCAGATAGCGCTGATCGACCGGCAGCCGGGCCCGGCGATGGAAACGTCGGGCAATCTGGCCGGGATTTTCATGCCCGTGTTAACGGCGGATGACAATCTGGCCGCCCGCCTGTCGCGCGCGGGCCTGCTGTACGGTCTGCGGGCCTGGCCGGAGCTGGAGCCTCATGGCTTACGCTGGCAGCGTTGCGGGGTCTTCCAGATTGGCAAGGACGACAAACATGAAGCTGAGCAGGCTCGGGCTGTTGGCTTGCTCGGCCTGCCTGAGAGTTTGGTGCGCTATCTTGATCGGGACGCCGCGAGACAGTTGCTGGATGTCTCGGTGACAGGCGGCGGCTGGCATTTTCCCGGTTGTGGTTGGTTGAGCCCCCCCACGTTATGTGAAGCGCGCCTGCGTCAATGCGGTGCGGCCATCACACGGCACTACGCAACCCACGCTGCACGCCTGCAGCGGGACGGTGAGACATGGCAGGTCTTTGATGCGGAAGACCGGCTGATTGCCGAGGCGCCGGTGGTGGTGGTGGCGGCGGGTGGGGAAGCCATTGAGCTGGCGCCGCTCATGGGCTTGCCCCTCCGGCGCCTGCGCGGTCAGGTATCCATTTTACCCGTGCCACCTGTGCCGGCCCTGACACAGGTGGTGTGCCGGGAAGGGTATATTTTGCCGCCGATTGATGGCATGAATCTGATTGGCGCCAGTTACGATTATGGCGATCTGGACCCCACACTGCGCCACGATAGCCATGCCGGCAATCTGTATCGGCTTAATCGTTTGATTGCCGGAGCAGGGGAGGGGATCGACCCGGCCGGACTGGCGGGGCGCGTCGGTTTCCGCTGTGTGGCCAAGGATCGGCTGCCGATGGTGGGGCCGGTGCCTGACTTTGCGGCTTTGCAGACGGCCGATCCGGCACGCAGTACCCTGGCCAATCTGCCACGGCAGGCGGGGCTGTATGCCTTGCTGGGGCTGGCATCCCGTGGGGTCGTGTGGAGTCAGTTGGCCGGTGAGTTGCTGGCAGCGCAGATTTGCAGCGAAGCCTTGCCAATGGAGAGCGACCTGGTCAATGCCATTGATCCGGCGCGATTCTGGCTGCGCGAAGCCCGTACCAGCTGAGCGCGGAAGGTTTACTGACGCTTACTGATTATTCGAGCCGTCGCGATCTTTCCGCCAGAGCTCGTCCCGCGCCTTGGCATCCCCCAGATACTGGGCGGTGATGCGCCGCAGGCTGCCATCATCGCGGATCATTTCCAGTGTGCGTTGCAGCAGCTTGGCGTCTGCCATATCGACAATGCCGGAATTGATCAGAATGCCACCGATGGCGCGCGGTGCCTCGGGGATCGGGACGATGCGCAGCTGGTTGCCAAGACGCATTTCATCCACATGCAGCCGATACACCTCGGCAAAACCAAAGGTGGCACCCACCCGGCCGATAGCCAGTTTGCGGTAGATCGACCGTATCGAATCGGTGGGCTCCCGCCGTTTTTCCGGCAGGCTGCGCAGATAATTGTCGGCCCAGCCGCCATACGAGGCGCCTCGGAGTGTGCCGAATATCACCCGGGGGTTGGTGAACGCCGCATTCGGTGTCTTGGCGCCGTATTCGCTACGGATGATCAGATCAATCGTGGCGGCGCGCAGGGGAATATAAATGTCGTTGGGCGAAGGGTTACGCAACGGGGCGGCGAGGCCAAGCATGGCAATCTGATTGGCGCCCATCATGGCGGAAACCCTGGGCGCGGGCATGTCTTCGATGGTGATCTGACAGCCGCTACGCTGCGCCAATTCGTGAAAGACATCCACCACAATGCCACGCAGCTGGCCGTTGTCGTCCTGAAACGCGGTATACCCGAGCTGACTGACCACGGCGGTATAGGGCCGGCTGCAGGTGGATTGCGCCTGCGTAGCCAGCCCCAGCAGGCACATGGCGGTTAGCGCACGTAGCGCTTTTCTGAGGTGACGTCTGTCACGGTTACCCAAACAATCTGCTTCCATTACCGAATTATCGCCCACAAAACCTGATTTGAGCGCAGACATTGCTGAACCCTGTGTTAGCGGTCAGACCGGTCCGCCGCGTCTCGAAGCAGCACGTTTCATGCCTGCACACTCAACACGCCATCACGGTCCAGTCGGTAGCTGGCATAGTCGCAGGCCAGGGAGAGACGTCCGTGATAGTGCGCGGCGGCTTCCTGCCGGATCTCCTCGATCGACGTTGTGGCATCGGCCGAGTCCTGATAGCGCGGGCTGAAGTGAGTCAGAACCAGATTGGGCAAGCCCACCTGGCTGGCAAAGCGGGCAATGCGCTCCGCCGAGCAGTGCTGTGGGCCGGCGCCAACTTTTTCCAGTACTGCCTGGGTGTAGGTTGCTTCATGCACCAGTACATCGGTCCCGTCACAGGCGGTGGTCAGCCTGCTTGGATCATCGTTATCGCCCGAAATAATGACTGAGCGCGGACGCCGTGCGGCGGCCTGGAAGTCGGACGCTTGCAGTACACGGCCATCTGGCAGGGTGACGTCTTTCCCGGCCTTGATCTGAGCCCACAAGGGGCCAGGAGGAACCCCTTCTGCCATCAGCTTTTCGTGTAGCAGCTGGGGTGCCTGCTCCGGCTCGGTGAAACGATAGGCAAAGGATTCCACCCGGTGTGATAGTGGAACGGACTGGACTTTCAAGCCAGAGCCGGTCTGCGCCAGATGGGCCTCTTCAGGCAATAGCCATTGAATCTCATAGCCAAGGTACAGCTCGGTGTGTTGAGCCACAGCCTCAACGAACTGACGGATACCGGCTGGGCCGACAATGGTCAGCGGTTCTGAGCGACCGGCCATCTGGGCGCTGGCCAGTAGCCCAGGCAGGCCATAACAATGGTCACCATGCACGTGCGTAATGAAAATCGCCGATAGCGTGCGAAGTGAGTAGGGGGTGGCCAGTAGTCGGTGCTGAGTGGCTTCCCCGCAGTCGATCAGTTGCCAATCACGGCTGCCCACGAGCCGCAAGGCTGCGGCTGACACATTGCGGGTGCGGGTTGGGGTACCGGATGAGGTACCGAGAAAGGTAATTTCCATAGCTTTATGTTTATTTATTATTGAACTGGTCGATTGGTCTACCTGTGCGGACGAAAGTTCACGGCTTGTTGCGCGGTGGCTGGCGTCATCATGATTGGAATGGAAAATTCATTGAATATTCAATGACAAATGAATGTTACGGCTTGGTGGAATTTTTCTCTGCCGATAGCTTTTCCTGCAGGATTTTCTCGATACTGCCTTCACCCAGAAAGCGGCTGCAGGCTTTTGCCATTCCTGCACGCTTTTCTGCATTGGCACCTACAACATCCCCAGAAACTTTCTCGGCGGATTTGCCGAGTTCGCGATCATAAAATGCATTATCCCCATCGAGGTATTTCATTGCTTCCAAAAGCAGATTACTACCCACCTCACGTAAAGCGGCCTGCTTGCTCGCGGTAACAACCAGAGACAAGGCATTGTAAGTATTGCCGCAGTCGATCAGCTCTCGGGCCAGATCATGCTTGGGGTTTGCCAGCGCCGGGCTGGATAGGGCAGCCGACAGCGTGCCGACAATCATCAGGTGAAAAATAGGCTTCATGAGATATATCCTTTTCGGATTGCCAGTAATTCGTGGCAATTCACTGTTGTAAGCAATATAAGAATGTGTTGATAAACCCTGATCATTTAAATTGAATCGTGCAGATTATTTTAATGCAGGTGTTTTCAGGTAAATGCGATTAATACAGCGAGAGGCCGGGTCTGGTCAAATGCAATACGGCCAATTGTGGAATATGAATATTTGTGCCGCATCCGAGTGCGGCAGTGGGATGGCGGCGCCACTGCACAGCGTCCAGGCGTCGCCAAGACCTCAGGGGTTAGCGTGGTGGCGGACATCCGGCTTGACGATGGGCACGGACCCTGGGGTGGGGAGCGTGAGCCGGGACAGCACTTTGCCGACTTCTGCCGCCGGTGCCGGACGCGAGTACAGGAAGCCCTGCATGATGGTGCAGCCGAGCCGATGCAGGGCATCGGCCTGCGCCTGCTGCTCGACGCCTTCTGCTACCAGCTCCATCCCTAACCCTCGCCCCAGATTGATGATGGCGCTGATGATTTTCGAGTCGCCGGTGTCGGTCAGCATGTCGCGTACGAATGACTGGTCGATTTTCAGCACATCCACCGGAAAACGCTTGAGATACGCCAGGCTTGAATAGCCCGTACCAAAATCATCAATCGCCAACCGCACCCCGAGCTGCTTCAGTTTCTCCAGGGTGACACGTGCCGCCGCGACGTCGTGCATCAGCACACCTTCGGTGATTTCCAGTTCAAGCAGACGGGAAGGCAGGCCGCTTTGCAGCAATGCGTCGTGGACGGTCTGGGGGAAAACCGGATTCAGAAACTGCACGGCAGAGACATTTACCGACACGGGCACACTCTGGCCCTGCTGGTGCCAGGCATAGACCTGACGACAAGCCTGAACCAGCACGAACTGGCCTATCGGTTCGATCAGATTGCTTTCCTCGGCGAGCGGAATGAACTCACCGGGTGAGATCAGCCGTCCCGACTCATGCCGCCAACGGACGAGCGCCTCCAGGCCGACGATGGTGTGGCGGGCAATATCGACTTTAGCTTGATAGAACACCTCGAAATGCTGCTTTTCTATGGCGTGCCGCAACTGATGGGCCAGCGCATAACGTTTGCGCATCTTGTCTTCAATATCGCGCGAGAAGAATTGGTATCGGTTACGGCCGGTCTGCTTGGCCAGATTCATGGCCGCATCGGCATGGCGCAGCAAGGTTTCCTGATCGTCACTGTCATCAGGAAACAAACTGATACCAATACTGAAAGTCAGGCCGAACTTGTTATTACCAACCACATAAGGACTGGCCGTTTCCCCAATCAGCATTTCGGCGATGGTGCCGGCTTGTTCAACGCTGTCCAGACCCGGCAACAGGACGACGAATTCATCGCCCCCGCGCCGGCTCATGGTATCGCTGTCTCGCAGGCGACTGCGCAGACGTTGCGCCACCTGGCGAAGCACCTCATCGCCGGTGGCATGGCCCAGTGAGTCGTTGATGAACTTGAAGTGATCCAGGTCGATGAACAGCATGGCGACCCGCTTGCCCTCCCGGCGTTACATGGCCATAGCCTGCACAGTTCGGTCCTCAAGCAGAATGCGGTTGGGCAAGCCGGTCAGCACATCGTGCTGGGCAAGGTGGGTCATCTTGATCGCCAAGGCCCTGGCGGCGCTGACGTCGTGGAAAACCATTACCGCACCGGCCGGGTTGCCTTCATGGTCATGAATCGGAGAAGCCGAAGTCTCGACCGGCCACTCTCGCTGATTGCGGCATTGCAGCATGTAATTGGTGGTGACACCGATGATGCGGTTTTCCTGCAGCGCAATACGCGCCGGGTTGCGCACCGGCTCGCCAGAGTTCGCATCGTGCAGAGGCATGACGTCTTCGATGGGCCTTTGCATGGCCTCGCAGCTCTGCCAGCCGGTCATTTCCTCAGCGATTGGATTCACGAACATGATGCTGCCCTGGTTGTCGGTCACCACCACGGCGTCGCCAATGGAACTCAAAATGGTACGAAAACGTTCCTTTTCGTTATGCAGGGCCTGCTTGGCGACTTTGTGGTCGGTAATGTCTGTCAACAGCATCAAAAAGCCGTCTATCGTTCCTTCGGTACGACCCGTAATCAATGAAGCCTGCACATAACGCAAAGGCTGGCCTGGCGGCTCAAGCACCAGCTCAAACGAAGACTGCTTGCCTTTCAGCACCTCCTCAACAGGCGTCTGCACGGTAGCGAACGCTGCGGCACCCAGTACGCTCTCAAGATGCTGCTCGCGCATGGCTCGGGCGGTCAGACCAAACCAGTGGCCGTCCGGATCGTTGCAGAAGCGGTTGCGCAGATCCATTCCCCAATAGGAAACAAAGGCCGGCAGATTACGAACCACGCTGGCGAGGTCTCGCTGGGCGCGTGCCAGCGCATCGGCTTGGTATTTGAGCTTGAGCTGAATCTGGACCCTGGCGCGAACCACAGGCACATTCAGGGGCTTAGTCAGAAAGTCGAGGCCACCACTGACCAGCGATTGCACCTCGTGCACCGTGGCATCGTGGCCGGTGACAAAAATAATGGCGCAGTCAGCGGTGATCGGGTCGGCCTTCATGGCTTCGCAGACTGCATAGCCATCCATGCCCGCCATCTCGATATCGAGCAAGACCAGGTCAGGACGTTTATCCCGAGCCAGCTCAAGCCCTTGCATGCCGTTTCCTGCCGTCCAGACTTCCCCGATATCTGCCACGGCTAAGCTCAGGAGCTGGGTGGTCGAGGGGGAATCGTCAATCACAAGAATCACCGGCCGGCGACGGCCCGTTGTTTTTTCAAACATGAGGAAGTCTCTTCGGTGGTCAGGCCCGAAAAATCGTTTGCAAAAAGCGCGCTCGCCAGCAGACGGGAACGACACCTGTCATGCCGCCCAAAGCAACAAGTTCTGATACTCAGCCTAGGCTCTGTTGACGTTTTGTTTCCGGTCGCGCCGGGCCGAATTTTGGGGCAGGGCGAGACAGGGTGAGTGCGGTTTAGCGAGCTAAATAAACGAACCTTAACGACGCCATGCCCCAAAATTCGACCCGGCCCGGAGGGTTTCGCCGGATTTGGGCCTGCTGCCGCGTTAAAAATCGCTTGCTTAGCTCACTAAGCGGCGCGCTTTTTGCCTAGCATCAGGCCCAAATCCGACGAAACGCGATCCGGAAATAAAATGTCAACAGAGCCTAGTGCTTGCTGACCACCGTTGAACAGGGGTACTTTGCCAAAATATTGCACTGCAAGATCAGGCAAGTGCTTGTAGCACAAGCGGCTTCTTAATCATTGGTTAGGGGGGGAGCGAAAGCAAGGCGTCGTTGGCGCACCAAGGCAGTGCTCCGACGCAAGGTCGGAAACCGGAGGGCATCGTCAGAAATAGAAAAGCCGCCCAGCGGGGCGGCTTCTTGGTGAGCTTGGTTTTCAGATGCGGGCCGAGAGGGTATCAATCCTCGTTGGCATCGTAGTACACGCCGTTATCCCCCTTGTCGAAGGCGGCGCCAATGGGCGAATCCAGCAACGGAATGATCGAAGGGTCGTAATTCGCCAGCACATTCACATCAAGCAGGCTGAAGTTCTTCGGGTTGTCGATATAACGGTCGTCTTCATTCCCCGTAAAAAAACGCCATCCACTATCCTGATCGTCTTCGGGTTCTTCACGAACCATATAACCAATGGGTTGGCCCTCCACGGTAATCAGATCGGTGGCCACACACAGACCGTGGCCAGTGGCCAGTGGCTTGATGTCTTTCTTCTCGATTTTGTAATGCTTGCTCATATTTCTGTTTAGAACGTAGGAAGCCATAGCATACCACCGCTTTACGTCGGCCCAGACATCTACCTGCCACGATAGGTGGCGGGCAACGATTCAAAACTCACCGCCACAGGCCTGGCATTGAAATATTCCGGTTTGCCCGATATTTCCGGGATAATGCAAAATCCCATACGCCTGAAAATAGCGGAGATTCGGGTAATTGTCAGACATAAAACAACCAAAGGATAGCCATTTGAATACGAATCCAATTGGCCGTAATGCCAAAATCGACTTCCTGCGCGGGGTAGCCATATTGCTGGTTCTGATTCTGCACTATGCACTCGCATATGGTTTCAGAAAAAGCCCGCTTGGAGACCTGATCCCCACCCCTTGGTTAAAAACCTTGGTATTCAACGGCAATTACGGCGTAACCATATTCTTTGTCATTTCCGGGTTTTTGATTACCGTCCACTCCATCAATCGCTGGGGAGAGCTGAAAAACATCAACCTGCGCAGTTTTTATATTTATCGAATGGCGCGAATACTGCCAAGCCTGCTTTTGGCCGTGAGTATCATTGTTGCGGCAGGTTGCTTTGATCTGCCTTATTTCAATAATACCGACGATGGTAAAAACTTCCCTGCCAGCTATTTCATCGTGGCGGCCGGGTCGGTGCTGAGCTTCTGGCACAATGCCCTGATGGCGTCAGTCGGCTATTTTAACTACTGCCTGAATGTTTACTGGTCCCTATCTGTAGAAGAAATGTTTTATCTTGCATTTCCTCTGGCCTGCCTGCTTTTGCGTAAAACCAGCCTGATCATTGCCCTCTGCATGACTGCCATGATTATCGGGCCCATCTACCGAAGCCAGCATACAGAAAACGAAATCTATTATATGTATGGCTACCTCGCTTGTTTCGACGCCATTGCCATAGGCTGCCTCACCGCCATACTCGCCAGTCGCCTGAAGGTAAATGGCCCCGCCAATCAGGCACTTACCCTGATTTCAGGGCTTGCATTGATAGCCGTATATCTGCAAGGCATTGGCGGGAATGAAGTATTTGGATTCACGCTAATAGCGCTATCTACCGCCGGCTTGTTATTTGCCTTTTCCAGCCAGGGTAATCATGGCTGGATGACAGGCCGACTCACCGCATGGGTGAGAAGCCTGGGTAAATACAGCTACGAAATCTATCTCTTTCATATCATCATTCTGGCTGCGCTGCGTAATGTGGTGACCGCAGAACAAGTGGGCTACTATTTCAAGCTTCCACTATTCATTGCCTTTGTCGCACTTTCAGCCTGGATAGCAATACTGGTATCCCGCTACTTCTCCGAGCCAATCAACCGTAGCCTGCGCGAATATTTCGTCGATCGAAAATCCGGGCGCTTTGTCGTATCTCTGATGGGCAATGGATAATGAAAGCGCAGATTAGCTAAAACGTATTTTTCCAATACGTCACATTTCTTGCTCGCCTGATTTGCAAGAAATGCCAGCTCAAAAAGCATTTCTATTGCCGAGGGGTGACCGGCTGATAATGCTAGGTGTCCTGATCAATACTCATGCCGAGTTTGGAGTGTAAAAGCAACGACCCCTCTGTTTTATTAATAAGCAGAGGGGTCGGATGCCGCTAGGCTATGTTGACGTAGTCTGGTTGTTTGTCAGTATTTGAATATTTTGGCTTAAAATTATAGTTATTTGGATTAGGGATTTGCTATTTTTGTAGACCTAAAGACGTATATAAGCGAGCGAGGAATAAGCAATGCAATCTGGAAGGCGGAGTGGCTTGCCGGGGTGGCGTGACTTACTCCTCTGCGTATAAATACGCACATTCTGCGTTACTCAAACCTACTTACATTGATCGACTGAAGGACTTGGCATGGATTGGTGCAGTTCACTGTTGAAACACTGCACAACGCCTTGCCACCAGCCACTAGTCAGCGTGTGTTCCTGATAGTTTCCGCAGTGCTCAGCAATCACAGACCGCCAGAAGCGTTGGGCTAACACGTTTTGAGTCATCTGGCCGACTTCCCAGTAACCTGGCAAAGCAGAGAAGACCTTCAACGCGATGGCCCGGCCAAGACTTGCCCGGCGGTATTTCTTCAAAACAAAGAATTGATCCATCCAATAGCCGGAGCTTGCAATCTTTGTTGCCCCATCTACCAGCGCAAAGCCTGCGTAATGCCCGTTAACCAGGGCAATAAAGGGGTAGCAATCGGCGGCTGCCCAGTAACGCTCCAAGGCATAACCATATTCCCCGTTGTTGTCGAGTTCTTGGTTCCAGATATCGGACAGATCATATTGGTAAAGCTCCAGCATCCTGAATAGAGGTCGCTGTTCGGTGATGGCAGCGGGTCGTACTTCAATATTCTCTCTTGGCATAACAAGGGGCCTTTCTATGTCTGACATCCAATAGATGAGTAAGGATACCCTCGGTTGGTTGCGTCACCAGAGTCTAAAAATGATAAAGAGTCCTGCCACAGCATGGCCATCATGGCCGACCCTGAACATTAGGAGATTCAAAATGCCCGAGGACTTCGTTGCCGGCCGGCTGCACGACATATATGCCAGTGAAACCGATGCGCTCGCGATGATCCGCGACATTGTCAGCACGCGCGACCGGCAACGGCCGCCGGACAAGCAGTTTGAGGTCAAGGCTTTCGAGCAGGCGGTGCCGATTGAGTTGGATCAAGGTGCCAAGTTGTTGGTGGTGGCTGAGCTTGGATTTGTCATCGCGCCAGTCAAACCAGAAGGGGTCGGTTTGTATGGCAGTGGTGCGGATATGTACTTCACGACACGCGCTGACGCCGAGGAGTGGTTAGAAGAGTTTTCAAGTATGGCGCCTGGTATGTGGAAGATCTTCGAGAAATCGACGACCACCTAGCCTGTATGTCTGTCGGCGCATCAGCCACTTTGTCCAGAATGGGGCGATCGGCGATATTCGGGGTGACACAGATGCCGGCGGCGCTACCTGACGCCTAAGAGCATGGCGCCCAAGTGTCGAATCCATTCCAATGAAGTGGGATGATTGATTTAATAGCTGAAAAATCTAGACAAGAAAAAGCCGCAAAAATAAGCGGCTTTTTCTGTATCTGGCGGAAAGGATGTATTAAAAACCAGCGCCAAATCCAAATAGCGGCAACATAAAATTCAGCACCAATATAAGCGCCACTCCATTGCTCGCGCGATTACGGAATTTCCACCCGTTCAAATTCCAGCAAAGAGCCTGCCGGCACCGCCAGCGCGTCGGCCAGCTCGCAGATATTCAATAGCGCAATATTGCGCTGACCACGCTCCACCCCACCCAGATAACTGCGGGCGATTCCACTCTCCAACGCCAGCTTCTCTTGCGACCAACCCTTTTCCCGCCGCAACTGCACCAAGCGGCGCCCAAACAAACTCAGCGGATCGCTCCCCAAACCATCTTCCCCGGCTAAAAAGGAAAGATGCTGGAATCAAGACCGCTATCAGGCCACGCTCTATGAGTGACAACTTCTGACCTTGACATGGCAAGGCTGGCTACTGATAGCGGTCTTTGCGCGCAACGGGGAACAAATCGACGCTATTGAGAAGAGAACGATTGTCCACCATAATATCGAGCCAATCAGAGAAAAAGACCCCAGACCAGCGGGCTTGCATTGTTCGATGAAACTCACAGAGAATTTCGACCCTTTCAAATCAGACAAGTCAGAACCCAGTTGTAATGGGTGCTAAAGGCTTGAGCAGTGTTAGACAATATTTACGGAAGACACAAAGAGAAAATACTGATAAAACAAATGAATACCAATGAAATAGATTATAAACCCCACAAAACCAGCGGCATGGTGATAGCCGCTTTTCTGGGCACGGTGGTGGCCGGCGGTGCGCTGATGGTCGTCAACAACAAACGGCTTGGCCATGCCACGCTTGCCTGAAACACCCTGATTTACGCAAGAGCGACCTTTATCGGGCTGCTGCTGATGATGGAATTGGCGGGATATCTACTTAATAAAAAAATACTGGCAGCCTGCCGGGGTTGCTGTCTTGGTGGTGATTCTATTAGCTGTTGATTGCGTGGTGAACAATGGAATTCAAAGAAATTAGAATGAGCGCAGATATGCCCTTTGCGCAGGAGCCCGCTTACCAGCGGTTGGTAGAGTTATTTTACTTTGCAGATTTTTATTGCTGGTTTAATGAGCAGCACAACTGCTTATTAATAGCCTACTGGGTGAAATCAAATTTTGAGCGCGATCCCGCCAAATTTACATTTTTATATGAGGGAAATATTTCACACTCCGGTTTTTACCGGATTGTAAGCTGGGATGAAACAGAAGGCGCAACGGTAGATTACCTGATTGAACCCATTGAGTTTCCCGATGGCCTGGTTTCAGACTTGCAAGCCTATCAGGAAGCCTTGTCCTGTGCATTGCGCTGTATAGAGAAGTCACGTTCATTAAACCCTGCCCATCTCCATATTAAATTTGAAGATAGGTCGAATAAAATCTATGACTTTGGCTATTTTCCTGGGGATGGCGAATATGAGGCGGAGCTTTGCGAGCGAAATCCACGTACTCAATCAGAGGTGAAAATAAATGGTGAAATACAGTGGGTGGAGCTGTTCCCAAAATTTTATAAAGATGCACTCTCAATGCCAAACGAAGAGTTTGAGTCAGGTCCACATACAGAAGTCTGCATTTCAAAGGAAGTGCTGATTCAAGAAATTTTGCAGGCAGAAGATAAGGATTTTTTTGAAATTACTTTAAATAGGGCTGATAAAGAATTTGGCAGAATTACCGAGGTTAGTGGTTATTATGCTATAGAAGGTGGTAAACGACCAAGGCTGATTGAGTCGGCGACTATTTCATTTAGCAGGGAGCTGTTTTCTACGAGAATCAATGTACGTGGTCATACCGGATTTTTGCAGTCTGAACCATTTATAGACCGGGATCCTGAAAAGGTAAAAATAGAAGGTATTTATGTATTCGATATCTGGGCCAGAATTTGGGATGCAAATATTGACTTGCATTGTCGAGATGATGATATATGCGATGCAATGCAATTGTACGCAGCCAAGCATCGAAGTCGAAATAAAGTAAGCCAGATAAATATGGCGCATAAATCTTATGGTCAGGGCATTTTGGCAGGATCATTCTCGCAGTCCTTTTTTGTTGAAATTGATAACTGGGACGAGGAGGCTATAAAAGACGCGCCTGAATATCAAACAGCGTTTGTGTTGCACAAAAATGATCAGGAGCGTCGGACAGTATTTGCCCGAGAGAATGAAGGCTATCCGATGCAGAGTTGGATAGATAGAAGGAATAAATATTTCCTATTTCTGTTTTCAGTTCAGACAAATAAACGGGGACGGCCTGGCGAGTGTTTATTGTGTATTGATGGGCGGCTGCTTCATATAAAAATCCGATGGAGCTATGAATGGATAGAAGACAAGCAAGGCTATAAACATGAATACCTAATTGAGGGTGTTGAGAATTTGGGTACAGGTGAAATTGATCAGCAGTTCTTTTTGCCAATTCTCAAAGATGCCTTATTGGCTGCTGAAGCCAAGTCGGATTGGGTTGTTTTGGGTGTGAATGTAAAATTTGGAGTAGAGAATAATTAGTACACTGAATCGGTTGCTAGCCCCATAGGATCATTGGGGTTAGGTCTTGTATTTTGCACTTCCTAAAAAACCTTGGAGTGCAAATAGCAAGGCTTGACCCTGCTGCACGAAAAATTTGGACAGGTTCGCTTTTTAATCTGCCTGTGCTTTTGTTTGTTGTTTATTTTCCAGCGAGGAATTTATGAGTTTTTCTTACATTTTAAGATCGAAAAATGAATGGCTGGCGCAGACACGTCAATATCAGCATTCATTGGAATTGACTGGGTGGAATTCTTTGTCTGGTGGCTGGGTTGATCTGGAGCGTGATCTGTATTTTTTCGTAATCGGACGTGAAAGTAATCGTGAACGTTTGCCTGGAGAGTATTTTCTATTTATTGGTGAAAATTGCATCACCATTCGCGCATACGATAATTTTTTCTGGAGTGATGCGGGTGGGTTTGTTAGTGAGTTACTAATTGAAAACATCAGCTTTTCTGATGGTTTTGATTTTGACCAAGATATGATCATCGAAATGGTTACTGAGGTCTGGAGGCTTTCTGAGTCTAGTGTGGCAAATTGTCCGATATTAGATGTTTTTGTTAAATTTTCCTAAGAGAAAATGACCGCTCATGAAATATTTACACGTTGATTCGTATATAGATTTGCTTGATTCTCAAAATAGAGCAGGTATAGTTCACTCGAAAGAGTATTTGATTGGCTTGGCCAAGCAAATGTCAGCTAAGTATTCAAACCCAAGCAAAGATGCGGTTATGGTTCTGAACTCTGGGATGATGCCGGATGGGATTACAGACACTAAGAATCTTATAAATGACTTGGTTAGTGGTAATAAATATGGGTCAATTGTTACCATAAACAGAGAACGTGTTGATGTGTCAAAATTTCTTCAAAGTGATGCTTTCAAGTTGGCACTTAGAGCTGCGGTAATTAAGGAGAACAAAGATACTCCTCATTTGGTTAACGGAATTATTGAAGCCATCATGGACGGCACTGAAGTTGATGCCGTTGTGGATGGCAAGCGTGTCAAGATTCGGCAACCCGACGGCATCTGGGACGACGCCAGCCGGCGCTTCGTGCTGGAAAGCGCCTCCAAGTATGTGCGGGTGATGGTGGGCGGCGCAGCGCCTGATTCGGTGTTTGCGCTGAGATAAATAGGCAATAAAGGAATACACATTTAATTCTTGGATGAACGTGTATTTGTTTGTTTCTTATTTTAGCTGAAGGAGTTGAGGGATGAGTTTTGTTTACGCATATAGAGATGAAAATGAGTCTATTAGAGACTCTGTAGAGTATAGGCGAGCGTTGGAGGTTGCGCAGGGCGCTGAAAGTTTTTTGATGACCTATTATGTTGACAAAGATAGAAATTATATATTTTTTCATTTGGGGGAAGAGTCGGAGAGAGAGCGGCCGCCTGGTGATTACTTGCTTTTTGTAAATGGCAGGGCTGTTCAGGTTAAAGCGTATAATGAAATGGGAGTTCTTGCTGGTGGTGGATATAAAATTAATTACGCCATTAAGGCAATAAAATTTATTGATGAATTGTTGGACATGGAAGTATTACTCACTATATTGCGCGAAGTTTTTTTCCTTATAGAGTCCAGTCGAACAAATAAACCTGTTGCTATTGAGATTGAATTAATTGAGTGATGCGAGTGTCAGAAATGAATTATGAAAATGTGGATAAGGTTCTTGGCGTCTTGTCTAAAGCTAAGAGAGATGGGTCTGTATTTGGCGTTGATGATTTACGAGCGAACTTGGCGGTCAGGATTGGATGTGAGGCCGAAGTTAAGATGAGTCTAGTCAGGTTCGCTTTTTAATCTGCCTGCCTTTTCTTTAATTTAAATGTGGAGGTGTGTGTGAATTTTGTTTACATAAAAGATGATGCCAGGCATGAAATTGAGAGTAGAGAAGAATATAAGCAGGCTCAGAGAGTGGCGGAGTGTGATTATTTAACAAGTTGCTGGGCGGATTTTACTAATGATGTAATTTTCTTTCATTTCTCGGAAGAGGGGAACTATGAGCGTCCGCCTGGAGAGTATTTGCTATTTATAAAGGGGCAAGGAGTCAGCATTCGGGCCTATCGATTTGCGAAATGGCAAGATGGTGTTGGTCGGGTGGTTGATTATCTTATATGTAGTGTGGATTGGTTGGCTGAAGGTGAGTTTGATAGAGATACCTGTTTTTCAATATTGCTGGAGGCATTTAAAGGTGTGGAAAGTCGTCGCCCAATGGCAGCGGCCGAGATTAAATTAGACATCTCTGAAATTGCTTAAAGGAATCTAGTAATATGGGTATCAGTAAGAAAGAGGCTATAGATTTAATTAAATTGGCTGAAAGTGAGGGGGCGCCTCTAACGGTAAGTCAATTGCGAGAGTTGGCCGGTAAAGTTTCTGCTAAATTTGATAGCCCGGCAGAGAATGCTGTAATGTTCCTGAATTCTGGGCTTATGCCAGATAAGGTGACAAAAAGTGAAAAAGTTGTATTTGATATAATTAATAAAGGCTCTTATCACTCAATTGTTACCATAAATGCGAAACTCGTAGATGTTTCAGGATTTATACAGAGTGATGAGTTTGTAGTGGCATTGGAAAAAGCCGTAAGCGCTACAACCCCGATAGATAAGGTAGACGCCAAAATCTACGAAATCATGAACGGCAGCAAAGACGCCAAAGGCGTCCGCCTTCCCGACGGCATCTGGGACGACGCCAGCCGGCGGTTCGTGCTCGAAAGCGCCACCGAGCATGTGCGGGTGATGGTGGGTGGCGCAGCGCCTGATTCGGTGTTTGTGTTGAGCTAAATAGGCGATAAAGAAAAATGCATTCAACGTTTGAAAGAGTGTGCTTTTGTTTGTTGTTTAATTTTCGGAGGAAAGATTTATGGGCTTTGTTGAAGTTAATAATTGGGATGATGAGCCTGCAAAGGGTGGAATTGAATATAGCAAGGCGATTGAATTAAATGGCAGAAATTACCCTCCTCCGTGCTGGGTAGATAAGGAGAGAAATTGTTTTTTATTTGTTCTTTCGGTTCAAATGAATCGAGAGCGTTCTCCTGGAGAGTGCTTGCTATGTGTTGATGGCAACTTAATTCACATAGAAGGTTATAGAGGATATGAATGGGTAGAAGAAAAAGAGGGATATTCTCACGAATACGAAATCGAGAGATTTGAGGTGATTGGCGATAGCAAGATTGATTTGGAAGGTTTTATAGAAATATTTAAGGAGGCCATGCTTGTTGTTGAATCTCGGCGGAATTGGAATATTGTTGGCATGAACATTAAAATAAATTAAAAATTTTATAAGGACTGATAATTGTGCAATATCTTAATGCAAAAGAAGAGTTAGAAAAACTTAAAGCTGGGAATGCAGCGGGAAAGATTTACGATGTAGAGTATTTGCGCGGCCTCGCCAAGCAAATGTCCGCGAAATTTAGTAATCCTCAGCCAGGGGCTGTAATGGTTTTGAACGCCGGTTATATGCCGGATGGCATTACCAAGAGCCAGTCAGTTGTTTATGACATGATAAAAAAAGCGCCGGAGGCTGGCTCATATGTAACCATTAGTAGGAAGTTTGTGGATGTCTCGGAATTTATTCAGAGTGATGATTTTGTTTTGGCATTGGAAAATGCCGTTAGAGCTGATCCAAAAGTACCTCCAAATAAAGTCAAAGAGACCATCGACGCCATCATGAACGGCAGCAAAGACGCCAAAGGCGTTCGCCATCCCGACGGTATCTGGGATGACGCCAGCCGACGCTTTGTCTTGGAAAGCGGTACTGAGCATGTTCGGGTGATGGTGGGCGGCGCAGCGCCTGATTCGGTGTTTGCCTTAAGCGAACTTCAAGCGCTTTTAGAGAATCCCAAGATCAAGACCATTGATGGCATCGACAAAAAGGAACTCCTAAGCCTCTACAAGTATGTTGGTAACGCTGGTGGCGACGCCGGAGCCTTGTTCCGCTTTTTGCGGGCGCATTCGCAGTTGCAATATCAGCTGACCAAGGTAGGGGTAGGCAACATCCGGGACTACCTGCGCTACGAGGCGAGCAGCGGCTTTTTGCAGAAGGTGGATGACCTTGCACGGTCCAAGCTCTTCAGCGAGCTGAATACGCTATCGGCCGCAGACTACGAGCTGCTGATGAAGGAAGCGGAGCGCCTGCGTGTGGATTACCGCGCGGCATTGCAAACCAAGGCCCCCAGCTTGCTCGGTAAAAGCAAGTTGCTGCTGGTGGTGGCAGCGCTTACCGGGCTATCGGCGTGCAGCGAAGTCAAAGCGGCGTTGTCAATCGATGACTTCGAGAAACGCAAAGAGAAGCTATATGAATGGATGATTGGGTTTGCGGGAGACTTTGCGGCGTTTGAAGTCGGGCAGGCCCTTTCGCTGGCGGCAACGGCCGGCGCGGTTGCGACGGGCGTGGTTGCTGCGCCTGAAGCGGCTGCCCTCGCGTTTATCGGCGGCATGCTGGGCGGCTACTTTGGCGGAGAAGGGGCGGTTGAGTTTTACCGCCAGCTGCGCGACGGCAAACTACTGCGAGACAACGACAGCAACTACCAGATCGACCTGCTTGACCGGCTGGAAAGCTTGATGTTTGGCGGCAACGCCACCCTCAAAAGCACCCCGGTGCCCGATCTGAATGGGGGCAAGTTCACCCTGTCAGCGGGATTGACGCGGGAAGAGATCGTGGCGCGTGCCAAGACCGATATCGCGTGGCGCTATGCGCTGCGTGAGCTGAATGCGTTTGCGGTCACTGACATCGGCTACGACAAGTACAACACCGATGGCTCGCTCGATCTGTACGACCCGGCCACGGGCCGTGGCGAGATGACCGAGCGCTATCTGCTCGACCGGGCAGCGATGCTGACCTGGAAGCGCGAGTTCGAGCGGCGGGGCATCTATCACAACCGCACCCTCAAGACCGATGCCGTGGTCGGCAACTGGGACTTCACCGACCGCCACACCACCCACAACGGCGGTGCCGCGCTCACCCTGCAGATCGATGGCAAGGGGCTGAGCCTGACCGACCATCAAGTGATATTCGGCAATGCCAGCGATGAAGGCATTCGTGGCGGCAGCGAAAGCGACCGGCTGTATGGCGGCGGCGGCAACGACACCCTGCACGGCGACGGCGGCACCGACAATATCGAAGGCGGCGCCGGCAACGACCAGCTCTACGGCGGCGACGCGCGCGACACCCTGTTTGGCGGCAGCGGCAACGATATGCTCGACGGCGGCAAAGACAACGACGCCCTCTACGGCGCCGGCGGCGACGACAACCTCGATGGCGGCAGTGGCAACGACTGGCTCGAAGGTGGCGCCGGCCAAGACAGCTACCGCATTGCCGCCGGCGAAGGCAACGATGTGATCGTCGATAGCGACGGCCAGGGCATGGTGACGTTTGCGGGCAATACACTGCTGGGCGGCGAGGTCAAGACCAGTGCGGGCCTCTACGAGAGCGCCAGCCAGCCCGGCGTTCGATACCTGTGGACACCCGACAGCAGCGGTGTGGGAGATTTGCTGGTAACCGACACCAAGACCCAGCAGACCTTGATTATTCAGAACTTCAAGAGCGGCGACCTGAGCATCACCCTGGGCGGCCAACCGAAGCCGACCGATACACAGGGGCCGGGGACGAATAATTTTTTCTTTGGTGGTCGGCCAACAGGTAACCCGGAGATGCCTGTCGAAGGCGACATCCATGCTGGTGCAGGCAATGATGTGGTGTTGTCCAGTCGGCATAACCCCAACATCTATGCGGGTGATGGCAATGACTATGTCTTTGTTGGCTGGGGCGTCAAGAAGGTCGAAGGGGGAGACGGGAATGACTTTATCGATACCGAATTCAGGCAGGAGCCGGCCTTGCCCTATGTGGCCGATGCAGGCATCAACCAATGGGAGCGCCATTACGCCGACTGGAAAATGACCTCGACCGTTACGGCGCATCTTGAGAAGAAGACCGTGTATGGCGGCTATGAGGGCTATCTGGACTTCAGCTGGAGTCAAGGGGGTAAGGAGGTCAAGACCATCAGGCAGGTTCGGTTGGCCAATGATTACCTTTCCTGCATGGCGGATGAGGCCACAGGTTCACAGCATGTTGCGGGGAGCGTGGACGCTTCCGAGTTAAAGCGATCACATAACCTTTCGCCGGCAGCGGCACCATTAACAATTTCCCCGCCCGTTTGCCCCAGCCTCTGATTCACGGAGGCTGGGGCAAACGGGTGGGGGGCATTTCCACCCGGTTTAAATGCCTATTCAGATAAGTGCCTTGCGGCGCGGGGTTTGGGACGGGGCAGCGTCCCGCAGGCCGCCCTTCTTTCTTTGCGTCGCCAAAGAAAGAGGGCAAAGAAATGCGACCCGGCTTCACCGCCCTGCGGGTTCCCTGTGCGCCTCGCACTGCGTGGCCGGTGCGTAAACTCGCCCGGCCTTTGGCCGGTCTCAGATAAACGCCCCGGACACCCCCACTCCGGCCTGCGGTGCTCGGCGGTTCAGACGGGAGGGGGTGCATAACAACTGTCGGTGGAATGAGGCAAGAGCCGTCGAAAGATTCGTGAGTTCTGACGAGCATGTAGCGCCACCAAGCCACCAAGCCACCATGCCTGACCGCCGACCAGTGGGCTTGCCTGTGCTGTGCAATTTCTCTGACAATTGCGCCCTTTGTCAAAATCAAACACACCTCTTTTCATTCACATGGCATTGAAATACCAAGGGCGAATGCCTTGCCAAACTTGGCCTTGTATCGAACCAAATCCAATTACCGAAGTCTGCTGCAAGGCTTTACACAGATCAGCCGGCTTGATAACGCCGCAACCAGTCAAACAATATGACCAACCCCGGTGCCATGCTGGCCGGGCTTAACCCAGGAGGAAGCATTCACCATGCAGACAAGAGCAAACCCTTCATTCATCGTCCTACGCAGTGGTTTGGGCCTATTGCTGCTGGCCTTGCTGGCAGGTTGCAGCAGCTCGGCAGAGCGGGCGTGGTGGGCGGCCGATAAGGTCAGAATGGACAAGGGAAGAGCGATATTCCAGGAGAAGTGCAAGACCGATGCGGGCGAGAAGATCTACCGCAAGGTGGAGGAGGTGGAAGGCATCGTGCTGCTGAAGGTGCGCGAGTGGCGTAGCGAAGTGCAGTGGTTCGACAAGATGTGGCCGGGGGCAGCGTTTGCGCGGGAGAGCCATAACAATGGATACATCGAAAACTTTCTCGGGTATGAACATTCCGGCTCTCCCGAACGCAAGCCTGTCACACAGGAATACCGTGGCTATATCAACCTCGAGTACAACCCAAAAAATCCGTCCAACGCCCCCGGCTATCGCTTTGTGGATGTGATGCAGGCGGATGGGGGGCGGCTCCGGTACACCATCGTCAAAAGACCTCGCCCGACCTCCCAGATTGGCTGGATCGATACGCTGATCGAAGGCAAACCCACCACCGCCCCTGCCCCACGCTATGCCGTGACGTTTGAAGACCATGTCGATCCGGCCTTGCGTGAACTCTGGCTGGCCAGCAGCACGGTGAAGGTGATCGACCTGCAGACGCAGGAAGTGTTGGGCGAGCTCAAACGCTGGGCCTGGGCCTATGAGCCAGCGCCTGGCGATGACTCCATACCGTGGGGGCGATCAAGGGTTTGTCCTCAAGGTGACAATTACAGCGGGAATGCTGTGACCCGCATGTTTGTAGACCGTATTTTGATTCCAAAGAAAGCGCAGTAAACCAGTATGACAACGACCACACCGAGTATTAGCGACTATCTGAAATACGCCGAGCTGCAAATGGCAGCAGAGGCTTTGTATGGCCGGGATGCGGTGGAAAGGCCGGATCTGGAACCCGGCATTCCTGTTAGCGGCCCTATCCGAGAAGACTACCTCACCCTTGGCAATCGCCACGCCAGCAAATTCACCACCGGTGAAGCCGCCAAGTTTGCGGCGCAGTGGGTGGTGGTGGAGCACAAATCCAATACCACGACCGGCTTCTCCGGCACCCTGTTCAAAAACAAAGATACGGGCGATCTCGTCCTCAGTTTCCGCAGCACCGAGTTCATCGACGACGCAGCGCGCGATAACCAATCGACCAATGCGCTGGAAATCGCCCGCCTGGGCTGGGCGTTCGGGCAGATCAGCGATATGGAAAGCTGGTATCGGCATTTGCACAGCGAAGGCAAGATCACCAAACCATTGACGGTGACGGGCTACAGCCTGGGCGCGCATCTGGCGACGGCGTTCAACCTGCTGCACCGGGGGGAAGGAAGCGATATCAAGCAGGTGATTACCTTCAACGGTGCCGGGGTGGGCCAGATTGGCGATGGCGAGCGGCACACCACGCTGACGCAGATCCGCCCGATGATCGATTACTTCAGCCGCTACCGGAATTCAGCGCGTTCGCTGCTTACCAGCCGGGCCGGGGCCGAGGTATACGACTGGCTGCAGCAACAATTCACCGCGAATGGCGGCATGGCGCCGACGATGCCGGGCTGGGAAAAGCAGTTTGTCGGGCTGACGGGAGAGGATCAGAAACTATTGGTAGAGGCTGTGGATCGGGCAAAGAAAGTGGGCGACGAAGTGAGGCGGGCCCCCACGCTGGATTCTGGCGGTGAAACGCCACGCAAGCCAGCGGCGATACCGGCGAGCGCCGTAGCCGGGGCCGCACTCGACTACCAGATGGCAGCGGTCGCGACCAAACTAAAGTTCAATACAGAACCGCTGAGTATTTCCAGCGGCGCCAAGGCCATCGTCGGGGCGTGGCACACGGCCAAAGGCGGCGCGCTCGATAACCAGTGGGATCTGGTCGCCACCGAAATGGACACCAGCCAGCCGTTTTCGATGGTGGCGCACTCGCAGTACCGCTATGGCCAGCGGGCGGAGGTGTTCATTGAAGATCAGCCGCAACTGCGAGGTAGCCCGATCAAAGGCATGATCAAAGAGTCGATTGAATGGGGCGAATTCAAACTGTTGGCAGGTGACTGGGCAGTCAATGTGTTTGGGGATACCCACAGCCTGGTATTGGTGCAGGATTCGCTCAATCTGCAGCGTGTCTTGCAACGGCTGTTACCGTCAGACCGCCAGGACGCAGCGGAAGGGATGTTCAACCAGATTCTCAAGGAAGCGTCTTATCTGCGTGCCGCGACGGTGGGCTCAACGCAAGGCCGCGCCGAAGGTGATGTCCTCGAAAACACCCTGAATGCGCTGGCGGCCTATCTGCTGGGCCCCGAGGCGATGGGCAAGCCACTCAAAGGCAACCCCAAGGGCGGTACCTGGGCCAAAACCGAGACCCCCGCAGGCGAGCCCTATAGCAACCGCGAAGACTTCTACAAGCTGCTCGACAAAGTGACCGCCAGCGACGGCTACACCCGCCTGCTGGGCAAGGTGGCACTGCAGCCGACCTCTGCCCTGAGCGTTGGCGATGCACGCAAAGACTTCGGCAATTATCTGGCCCTGCAACTGCTGAGCCCGTTTGCCTTGCAATTTGGCGAAGGTGAGGTGGCGATCCCCGAGGCGTGGAAGACCCAGTATCAACAATGGCAAACCGATAATGCGCTGATTGCGGCCGGCCAAGACCGGTCGGCGCTGAACATTTCCGACGAGTGGCTGGGCGGCCGGGCCGATATGCTGCAGCGGCTGCAGTGGTTCAAGCAAAAAAACCTTGAGCCGGTCAACGCCAAGACCCCCAGCAAAAAGAACGACGGCGCACCTTCCGATGCCGACCACCTCTATCTGACGGACAACAGCTACTTCGAAGATAAGACCAGCGGCCAGAAGATTGCGATCGGCTTTCCGGCCAACAGCCCGTTTGCCGCCACACGGCGGACGATATTCGGCAATGCCGAGGGCGATACGCTGACGGGTGGCGATACGGCCGACCGGCTGTACGGCGAAGCTGGCGATGACCTGTTGGAAGGCAAGGCAGGTAATGATGTACTCGAAGGTGGCCTGGGAGCTGATGTGCTCAATGGCGGCACGGGCCATGACACGCTCGATGGTGGCGCCGGTGCAGACAAGCTGAGTGGGGGTGGCGACAACGATGTGTTGCGCGGCGGGGCCGGTGACGATGCGCTCGACGGGGGCAGTGGCAACGACAGGCTCTACGGAGGCGCCGGTAAAGATAGCTATGTGATTGCCAAAGGTGAAGGCAACGACATGCTGTTTGACCAGGATGGCGACGGCACGGTCAGCTTCGCTGGCGCTACACTCGGTGGCGGCAAGGTGAAAGACGTGGATGGTCTGTATGAAGACGCCAACCAGGCCAATATCCGCTATCTGTGGTCACCCGACGGTAATGGCATGGGTGATCTGCTGGTGACAGACCGCAATACCGGCCAGTCGCTGACCATCCAGAATTTCAAGAGCGGCCAGCTGGGCATCAACCTCTCGGGCACTATCCAGAGGGCCGGCAGTGATCAGGGGCCGGGCTCGAGTGATATGTTTTATGGCCAGCATCGTTATGGCATTGATGATGGAAAAGGCCCTGGCGATGTTCACGCGGGTGCCGGCAATGATGTGGTGGTGTCCAGCCAGCACAACTCGAACGTTTATGCCGGCGATGGCAATGACTATGTCTTTGTCGGCTGGGGAGTCAAAAAGGTTGAAGGCGGAGCGGGCAACGACTTTATCGATACGGTATTCCGACAGGAACCGACCTCGCCCTATGTGGCCGACGCAGGCATCAACCAATGGGAGCGCCATTACGCTGACTGGAAAATGACCTCGACCGTTACGGCGCATCTTGAGAAGAAGGCCGTGTATGGCGGCTATGAAGGTTATCTGGACTTCAGCTGGCGCGACGGGGATAAGGAGTACAAAACCACCCGGCGGGTGCAATTGGCCAATGACTATCTGGCCGCCATGGCTGATGAGGCCGCAGGCTCTCGCCATGTAGCCGGAAGCGTCGATGCTTTTGAGCTGAAGCAACGGCATAACCTTTCTCCGGCCGCCAAATGGACCAGCACCTTTGAGCCGGGTAATTCGGCCGATGATTTTGAATACAACCCCGCCAGTCGGTCGTATATCCGCAAGCCTGGAAAAGGCATTTTGCAGCCACTGGATGGGTACAAGAAGGATGACCAGGTAGCCATCTTCGAGTGGACAAACGAATTGGTAAACCTATCTGAAGTGCCCGATGAATCAGGGTTTGTTGCGGATGGTGGTGCCGGCAATGACTTTCTGCGAGGTGGGTCGGGCAACGATACGCTGAGTGGGGGTGACGATAATGACTGGCTGTGGGGGGCGATTGGTGACGATGTTTTAACCGGCGGCAATGGCGACGATGTGCTGTTCGGCAAAAATAATTCGGATGTATTGATCGGTGGAAATGGCGCCGATGAACTGCATGGCGGATCGGGTACAGATCGCCTGCTGGGTGGCGCGGGTAATGATGTACTGGTGGGTGACGACGAGGTTGACCTGACAGGGGAATACGCTGATAACGCCACCCTGCGCGGCATCTTGCACGACGACACGCTGATTGGCGGCGATGGCGACGACAGCATGGCCGGCTCGTTCGGGGCCGATCTATTGCAAGGCGGCGATGGCAACGACTGGCTCAATGGCGATCTGTTCTATGTATCGGGCGGCGACCCGATCAACCCCAACACCAACGACACCCTGTATGGCGGCAACGGCAACGATGTGCTCAACGGCCAGATGGGCGACAACCTGCTGTACGGCGAAGCGGGCGATGATCAGCTGATCATCCAGATCAACACGACCAATGAAGACCGCGTTATCGGCAACAACCTGCTCGATGGCGGTACGGGCAATGATGTGTTGGTGGCGGATCGTGGCAACGACACCCTTTTGGGGGGAGAAGGCAATGACACCCTGTTGGCCGAAGAAGGCAACGATCTGCTGGCCGGCGGGGCGGGCAATGATGCCCTGAACGGCGGCGAAGGCGACGATACGCTGGATGCTGGAAGTGGCGATGATGTGGTCGGTGGCGGCACCGGCAAGGATATTTTGCAGGGTGGTGGCGGTTCGGACTACCTGTATGGCGGAGAAGACAACGACTCGCTGGAGGGTGGTAGCGATGGCGACTGGCTGTATGGCGGGGCCGGCAACGATACTCTGGTAGGCGGCGCTGGTACCGATTTCCTGAAGGGCGAAGCGGGCGACGACGTTTATGACTTGCGCGGCGGGCTGGTCACCCCGTCTGCCGAAAATTCGGTGGTCGATACCATCCACGACAACAGCGGCAACAATATCGTTTTGCTTGATATGGGTTTCGCCAAGTCTCTGACGATGGTAGTTGGCAAAGAAAACATATCTCTCTCATCGGCTAGCGGCGCCTTTTTGATTCATGGCAGCTTGGCGCAGGCGCGCTCCTTTAAGTTCCGGCTGGGCGGGCTGGATGGCAAAGTTATCGATTTACCTGCTGCAGCCCCTATCGAAAACGACGACCCACGCATGGCCAGCGACGTGACCACAGCCCCGCAGGGCGATGAGGTGATTGAGCTGTCATTCAAAGACATGCTGAATATTGGCCTGCGTGATGCGCTGGATTTGACGCTGCAGGAAGGCGAAGCTGCTGATGGCCTGACAACCGGTGGCGGGGACGACCGCATAGCCGGCAGCAAAGCGGCTGAATTGCTCGAAGGTAACGGCGGCAACGACACCCTGCAGGGGAACGACGGCAACGACACGCTGGTGGGCGATGAAGGCGATGACCAGCTCGAAGGTGGCGCTGGCGATAATACTTATCTGTTCGAAAGAGGCTGGGGTCGCGACAAGGTGGTGTTGGGCGAATCTGGCAAAGACACGCTGGTATTCGGCAAGGATATTGATCCGGCCAAGCTCAAGCTCAGTATCAAGCAAGGCCATCTGCGCATTGATCTGGGCAATGGTGATAGCGTGGATCTGCAGAACTTCCGCGATGGCAAACAGCACTTCCAGAGCATCGTGTTTGCTGACGGTACCCGTTGGGACGAAACCAAAACCCGTAGCCTGATCCAGACAGAGGGTAACCAGATTACCGGTACCGATGACGCCGACAGGCTGGCAGGCACCGAAGACAACGATACGCTTGATGGCGGCAAGGGCAACGATACCCTTGAAGCCGCCGACGGTGACGACCTGCTCAAGGGCGGCGAAGGCGACGACCAGTTGTTGGGCAATGCTGGCAACGATACGCTCGATGGCGGCCTGGGCAACGATCTTCTTGCGGGCGGAGCCGGCCACGACCAGCTGGAAGGCGGCGATGGCGAAGACACGCTGAAAGGCGAGGGCGACGATAGAGATACCTTGCGTGGCGGTGGTGGTAATGATCGGCTGGAAGCCTCGTATGGGGGGTCAGACCTGTATGGCGATGCCGGTAACGATGTACTGGTAGGTGGGCGCGACAAAGACACGCTGGCCGGTGGCGATGGCGACGATGTGTTGCTGGGCGAAAGTGGCGACGATTTCCTGGCAGGCGGTGCCGGCAAAGACGATCTGGACGGTGGCTATGGTGCCAATACCTATCTGCTGGAGCGGGGCCAAAACACCGATTGGGTGAGGGATGGCTATTCAGACATCCCGACCCTGCTGCTGAATGATCTAGCGCTCTCTGATCTCGCCTTTCAGAACCAGAGCGGTGCCCTGAAGGTAATGATTGCCTCCAATCGGGACGACGCACTGGTTTTTGCAGGATTTTTCAGTAAAGACCGCCCCGATACCCACGGTAACTTGCTGCGCATCCGGCTGAAAGATGGCAGCGAGAAGGTGTTGACCCGGCAGGACATTCAGCAGATGTCGACCCAAGGCAGCAACCTGCCAGAGCAGGTGACCGGCTACGAGGGTGATGATTCGATTGCCGGCCTGGGCGGCAACGATACGCTCGAAGGTCTCGAAGGTAACGACACCCTCGATGGTGGCGATGGCGATGACTCGCTCGATGGTGGCGACGGCGTCAACACCATCCTGGGTGGCAATGGCAATGATTCGATTCGAGGGGCCAACAGCGTAGGCAATAGCCTCGATGGTGGTTCAGGCAACGACACCATTAGTGGTGGTATTTACTTTGGTTCGCATCTGGGCGACACCATGCCTGCGTTCAGCAACCAGATCTGGGGCCGCGACGGTGATGATGTGCTATCTGGCAGTGGCCAGCTTTGGGGCGGGGAAGGGCAAGACTCGATTAGCGGCGGGCGCGGCGCCGATTCGCTGTATGGCGAAGCCGGCAATGACACCCTCAAAGGCGAAGGAGGGGATGATCTGCTTGACGGCGGCGATGGCAACGACCAGCTGTGGGTGGGTTGGGGCAATTCCACACTACGTGGCGGTGCAGGAGACGATACGTTGCGGGGCGATGGTGATGACCGCATGGCCAACTCCAGCCCGACCGAGCTCGAAGGCGGTACCGGCAATGACACCCTTTACGGTTCATCGGGCGATGACACCATCCGCTACCAACTCGGCGATGGCAAAGATCTGATCATCGTTACCGATGCCAGTATTCGATTCCCCGAGCACGAAACCCCTGCACTCAAAGACACTCTGCAATTTGGGGCAAGCATCAAGTTGGCCGATTTGAACTTCTCCCGTTCTGGTAATCACTTGTTGATCCTGCACAGCAACGGTACAGACCAAATTACGGTTCAGAATTGGTTCCGCACTGCCAAAGGTGGTGAATACAAGCTCAAGGCCATTACGTTTGCGGATGGCACCACGCTAGACCCCGCAGCGGTTGAGGCTCGGGTGCAAATCCAGGGCGGCAACAATCCTGATAATTTAAGTGGGTCTGCTGGCGCCGACCGCATCCGCGCGGGCGGGGGGAACGACACCGTGTTCGGTCTGGGTGGCAACGACGAACTCAAAGGCGAAGCCGGCAACGACTATCTCGATGGCGGTGACGGCAACGACACGCTGGATGGCGGCAGCGAAGACGACCAGCTCAATGGTGGGGCGGGCGACGACAGCCTGGTCGGTGGCGCTGGCAACGACAAATACGTCTTCAGCGGTGCATTCGGTCAGGACACGATCGACAACACCGGTGGTGGTCAGGACTGGATCTTCTTCAACGACCTCGACCGCAGCCAGCTCACCTTCAAACAGGACGGCAAAGACCTCGTCATCGGCGTGGTCGGCGATACCAGCCGCAGCGTGCGCATCCTCGGCCACTTCAATGGTGGCGCGGCGGCGATGGCCTATGTCCAGCCCAAGGGCGGCAATTCGCTATCGGCCGCAGACATTGCCAAGCTGATCAGCGGTGGCAGCACCCCGATCAACCAGACCCTGACCGGCACCCCCCAAGCCGACAAACTGACTGGCGGCGCCGGCCATGACACCCTCGATGGGGGCGCGGGTAATGACACCCTGATCGGCGGTGCCGGCAACGATGTCTACCGCTTC
>NZ_JARRAF010000259.1 GCF_030129945.1 Parachitinimonas caeni | reverse complement strand
TGACCGTCTCCGACTGGCAATGGAACGCGCAGGCCCAGCGGCAGGCCTCGGGCAACAAGCTCGAAGTCAGCTACGTCTACGACGCCAACGGCAATGTGCGCACCACCACCACCCGCAAGGACAACCGCAGCGAAACCGACCATTACACCTACAACAGCCGCAACCTGCTGCAGAGCCACCAGCCGGATGGCCAGCGGCTGCCGAGCGCCGTTGGCAGCATCGACAGCGGCGTCAGTTACCGCTACGACCTGGCCGGTCGGCGCCAGG
>NZ_JARRAF010000258.1 GCF_030129945.1 Parachitinimonas caeni | reverse complement strand
AAGCCCTGAGCCGCTACGCCCAGACCGGCGATCTGCCGATTGACAACAACGCGGCCGAGAGTGCCATCCGGCCGATTGCCCTGGGGCGCAAGAACTGGCTGTTCACAGGCTCCGAACGCGCTGGCCGGCGAGCTGCCGCCATTCAAAGCCTGCTGGCGACCGCTAAACTCAACGGCCTCGAACCCCTGGCCTGGCTGACCGCCACCCTTGAACGTCTCCCCACCTGGCCTAATGGCCGCATTGATGAACTACTCCCCCTGAATTCAAC
>NZ_JARRAF010000257.1 GCF_030129945.1 Parachitinimonas caeni | reverse complement strand
AGCGGCGGTGACCGTCGCGCCGCAGGCCGATTCGGGCGAGCCGGTCGAAGTCCGCTGGACCGTCACCAACCACGGCGCGGCCGTCTGGGGTGGCACCGAAGGCTGGATCGACAATATCTATCTGAGCACCGACCCGCAGTTCGATCTGCGGCGGGCGGTGCAGGTCGGTTCGGTCGTCCATCGCAACCCCGATGGCTTGGCCAGTGGCGGCAGCTATACCGCCAGCAGCCGTATCACCCTGCCGGCCGGGGTGGAAGGGCCTTATTACG
>NZ_JARRAF010000256.1 GCF_030129945.1 Parachitinimonas caeni | reverse complement strand
GCGTGGCCTTGCAGCCACTGGCCGACCGGCTGGCGGTCCGGCTCAAGCAGCAGACGGTATTGCACGCCGATGAGACGCCCGTGCAGCAACTGGACCCGGGTGCCGGCAAGACCAAGCGGGCGTATCTCTGGGCCTACCGCAGCAACGACCTCTCGGGCGGGCCACCGATGGTGGTGTTCGACTACCAGACCAGCCGCAGCGGCAGCCATGCCCGGGCCTTTTTGCAAGGCTGGCAGGGGACACTCATGGCGGATGGCTACGGCGGTTAC
>NZ_JARRAF010000255.1 GCF_030129945.1 Parachitinimonas caeni | reverse complement strand
GCCGCTGGCTGCCGGCAGCAGCCGGGCCCGTCAACTCAGCCTGCGCCTGCCCCATGGCCCGGCAGGCGCCGGCGAATTCGAGCTGGTGATCGACAGCGACCCGCGCCACCAGCAAGGCGAGACCGGTGCAGCTGCCAGCAACAACAGCGCCCGCCTCAGCCTCCGCAGCACCTTGGCGGCCACGGCCAACCTGCAGGTGAAAGACCTGCGGCTGGAACCGGCCGGCCCCTGGCGGGGGGGCGATCCGATTGATCTGCACTGGACCACCTGGAACG
>NZ_JARRAF010000254.1 GCF_030129945.1 Parachitinimonas caeni | reverse complement strand
CCTGCTCACCCAGCGCAAGGTGAGCGGACAGGTAGTGCAGACCAAATCGCTGTCGGCCCTCCAGAACGAGTTCGACCTGCTGGGCCGGCTGCAACGTCCGGGCGAGACGCAAACGCTCAGCCAGACCATCGACCACGCCGGCCGGCGGATCAGCCAGACCGACGCCAGCGGCGGGGTCACCGCCTACCAGTACAACCACGCCGGCCGGCTGGTGGGCCAGACCAGCAGCTATGGCCAGCAGCTGGAATACACCTACTACGACAACGGCTACACCCG
>NZ_JARRAF010000253.1 GCF_030129945.1 Parachitinimonas caeni | reverse complement strand
TCACCGGGTCATGGATGGCGCTATAGGTCACGCCGGCATCAATGCGGGTGGTGTGGCCAGCGGCGTCGTAGCGGAACTCGGTGCGAGCCTGGATACCATCCGGGTCTTTGACTTCGGCCCGTACCCGACCATCCTCGCCGTATTCGGTCTGTACCACCCGGCCATCCGGCCCGATCTCGCGCAGCATACGGCCTGCGCCGTCGAACACATAGCGGGTGACCACCTGCTCGGCAGCGGTACCGCCAGGGTTGACGGTCTTGCTCACCAGGCGGTTGGCCG
>NZ_JARRAF010000252.1 GCF_030129945.1 Parachitinimonas caeni | reverse complement strand
GAGCCACCAGCCGGATGGCCAGCGGCTGCCGAGCGCCGTTGGCAGCATCGACAGCGGCGTCAGTTACCGCTACGACCTGGCCGGTCGGCGCCAGGGCTCCAGCTTCGCCAATGCCAAAGGCACGGTGGCCGAAAGCTATGACTACAGCGAAGACGACCAGCTGATCGGCATCGTCAGCAACGGGGTCAACCAGGTGCGGGCGCTCGATCTGCAAGGCCGGGTGGTCAGCCAATACCAGACCCGGATCAGCGACCAACCCGGCAGTGCCCCGATGGAAGGCC
>NZ_JARRAF010000251.1 GCF_030129945.1 Parachitinimonas caeni | reverse complement strand
ATCTGCCGATTGACAACAACGCGGCCGAGAGTGCCATCCGGCCGATTGCCCTGGGGCGCAAGAACTGGCTGTTCACAGGCTCCGAACGCGCTGGCCGCCGCGCCGCAGCCATTCAAAGTCTGCTGGCGACCGCCAAGCTCAACGGCCTCGAACCCCTGGCCTGGCTGACCGCCACCCTTGAACGTCTCCCCACCTGGCCTAATAGCCGCATTGATGAACTACTCCCCCTGAATTCAACAACCGCTAGCTGATTCACGCTTCGGACGCAACGTGGGGCGATCGGACGGA
>NZ_JARRAF010000250.1 GCF_030129945.1 Parachitinimonas caeni | reverse complement strand
GCCAGTTGGTCTGCGACCGACGTGCTGGCGCTACTGCGGCAATTGCCATGAGTAGTGCACTGAGTCCGGCCCAGGTCTTTCTGGCGGTCGAGCCGGTGGATATCCGGCTGGGGGTGGATGGCCTGTCACTGCGGGTGCAGCAGTCGCTGGGACGGATCCCGACCGATGGCAGTGCCTATGCCTTCCGCAACCGGGCTGGCAACCGGATCAAGCTGCTGGTGTGGGATGGCAATGGCGTCTGGCTCTGTGTCCGGCGACTGCACACGGGCCGCTTCGTCTGGCCGCAGA
>NZ_JARRAF010000024.1 GCF_030129945.1 Parachitinimonas caeni | reverse complement strand
GTTTGGGCCTGCTGCCGCTTAAAAAAACGCTTGCTTAGCCCACTACGCGGCGCGCTTTTCGCCTTGCATCCGCCCAAAACCCCACGAAACGCGATCCGGAAATAAAATGTCAACAGAGCCTGGCATGATCCTTAAAGGTTGTGCCAACCACGAAGTCGTAAGCCATTGTATTCAGCCCTCTCTTCTCCAATTCTTACTGCTCAATCCGGCATTCTGGGGAGGGGCTGCGGAGCTGGCTCGGTGTTGGGGCGCGGCCCCAGCCACTGGCGGAAGTAATGGCGCCAGTAACTGACGGGCGGCTCGGAGTTCTGGCCGGCCTTGGCCAACTCAGTCCAGGGCAGCCAGGGCTGCTGGTGGTGGACCAGATCCCACTGGCCGTTGAGCAAAATCCAGCCCATCGGTCGGCTGACCCGCATATTCCAGGCCCCGGACATCACATCGCGCCGGCTGAAGGCATGCGTCACATACTGGCGGGTCGCCCAGTTGAAGCCGAAACAGGCGTACATCAGCAATACGGACTGCCATTGCAGATCCAGCCACGCAAACATGGCCCACCAGAACACTGCCGTGGCGACCACTTCGATGCGCACCCGGCGAATCTGCGGCGCGCCAAAGTCATCAAACAGCACCGCCGTGGTGCGGGCCCGCCGGAACGGTCCGCTACGCAGCAGCGCGGGGGCCACGGCCAGCAGGATCGAGCCCAGTGGCACCAGCGGATAGTACAGGCCGCTGATCAAGCCATACCATTGGCCGTACTTCAGCCAGAGCCGGTCATGGGGATAGTAATAATCGAACATCTCGTGGTCGGTGCGATTGCAGCAGTGATGTACGGCATGGCCAAAGCGCAGCAGGGTGAAGGACATCGGAAACAGCATGCCGGCAAAGCTGCCCAGCAGGTCGTTGAGCCAGCGCTGTCCATGCAGCACGCGATGCGCCGCTTCGTGCATCAAGGCATAGTTGGTCAGCAGCACAAATGCCATCAACAACCCGCACAGCAGGGTTCCGCCCAGCGGCAGATGACTACCCAGCCAGAGCAGACCCAGTGTCAGCACTGCAACGGCCGAGATCAGCAGCAGATTGAGCCGCTCGGCAATGACGGGTGGCTGCCGGCGGCGTGAAAAACTCCCTGGGCGCCCCGAATTCACGGTTTCCATGACGACCCCTCCAGGCCCGTGCGTCCCAGCAAGGCCAGCAAGCGATACAAAAGCGCCGCCACAGCCGGGTTGCGGAAGAAATGATCGGTTGCCCATACCGGCACAATCAGCCCCGGCGCCAGCGATTCGTGAAAGCACACCATGCCGTCGTTAGGGCCATAGGCGGTCAGCAGCTGATAGCGGCTGATCAGGCTGGTTTTCTGCAGATGGGCGGGCAAGGTCAGCCCCACCACGTTGATGACCTGCCAGTGCGGGGGCGTCTGCACGGCCTGGCTGAAATGGTCGGGATGCAGCTCGCGGATGGCGTCCGCGTCCATGCCGGTCAATGCCAGCAACAGGCGGGTAATGGTGCGCTGGCGGGCGCTGCCCAGCATCTGGCGTGCCAGCGAAGTTCCGTTGACGGTACTGCAGACATTCAGCCATCCCCTTACCTTGTGCGGCGACCAGTCGGCGCCGTGCCGTTCCAGCGCCCAGCGCAGGGCGACTCCGCCCTGGCTCATGGTCAGCAGCCAGGTATTGTCGGGCGCTTCATCACGCAGCCAGTCGGCCAGCAGCCGGGCATTGGTCGAGGCGGAACCCCGGCTCTGGTTGGGCACGACCAGCGCCTGCCAGCCACAACGCCGGGCAATGCTGATCGGCAGCGCGCCATCGCCGCCGACTTCCGGGTGCTCGGCATGCAGCATGGCGGGAACAACCGCCAGGGTCGGCTGGCCGGCAGGCTGCTGCGCCGTGGCGGGCAAGGCCTGCAATCGCTGCCAGAATCCGGCATGCGGCTGCGCCGCCAGAATGGCTTGGTACAACATCATCGTGGCCAGCTCAACGCCGTGCCGCTGGCTGAATTCACGCAGCGCCGCCGCATCAGGCAGCTGACCAGCCAGTGCCGCCACATGCGCCTGGGCCTGCTCGGCCAGCCAGACTTCATCGTGCGGCGCCGCGATGTAAAGACGGGGAGATTTGAAATACGCCATCGCTACCCCTCAAGCCCCCGCCACCTGCTGCAGCACATGGTACTGGTCCGGTGCGAGCGTGCGCTGCTCGGTCTTGCCCTGGCCACACCAGTCGATTTTCAGCGTCACCGGCTGGTTATGCCCGCCCAGACCAAACAGCAGGCGGTGTTCGTTCTGCGACGAAAAGCCATTGGCGGCCACCTGTTCCCGCCATTGCCGGTCATCCCCCTGACTCAGCCAGACCCGTGTACCAAGGGCATCGCGGTTGCAGGATTTGCCGTTGCCACGCAGATCCAGCCCCAGCCAGTGCTTGGCCGTGCTGTCGTTGCGAAACAGGCTGACCGGGGCAAACTGGTGGGTCACCAGCACGTCCAGATCGCCATCATTATCAAAGTCTGCAAGCGCAATGGCGCGGCTATTGCCTTTATCGGCCCAGCCAACCTGCGGCGCGACATCGACAAAATAGCGGCCCTGGTTCAGATACAGCCGCCGCGCTTCCGCCGGAAAGATACAGCGGCCGCGCAGATCGGCCCAGCGGTCAGCATGGCCATGCACATCAGGATGCGTCAGGGCAATTTTTTCGTTCCAGTACCAGTAATCGACACAGGCAGTCGGCTTGGGTTCATAGGCGTTATCAACCATGCCATTGGTTTGCAGGATGTCGATGCGGCCATCACGATCGAGATCGCCGGTGGCGGCACCCCAGCCGAAACCCCGCTCATTCAGGGCATTGCGCTGGCTGGCCTGATCTTCAAACTGGGCGGGCGTGCCGACATCCTGCCCCCGGTTCATCCACAGCAGGCTGCCCTCTGCCTGCAGCCGCTCATGCACATTCGACACGTAGACATCCAGCCAGCCGTTGTTGTCGAAATCCACCACCGAAGCGTTCATGCCTTTGTAGGTGTCGTGCCCGACCGTGCCCACCAGCGCCCCGCGTATCGGCTGCCAATGGCCGTCCCGACGGTTGAGCAGCAGCTGATCCGGCCCGAAATCGTTGGCCAGATAGAGATCGGGCCAGCCATCGTTGTTGAAATCGCCCGTGCCGATGGCCAGGGTCCAGCGCTTGTCGGCCACCCCGAGCGCGGCAGCGTCGAGCTTTTGCAGGCGACCATCACGGTTGTGCAAGAAGCTGATACCGCCACCGTTATTGGCGTCGTGCCAGGTGCGATGCATGAAATTGAACATGCGCCGGTCGCCGGGGTATTCGGGCTGTGGCAGCTTGAATGGCGTCAGCGGCGTTGGCTTGGCGTAACCCGGCAACCATGGGCTGAACGGGCTGCCGGTGACGATATCAAGCCGGCCATCACGGTCCCAGTCGATGGCGTTGGCGGCCAGCGTTACCCCGTATTCGTCCAGCCCCCACTGGGTAGTGCCGTCCTTGAAGCCAAGCTGGCCGCTTTCGGTCAGCTGATTAAGCAGCAGGCGCAATTTGCCGTAGCCGGTGAGGAGCAATAGATCCTGATCGCCATCGTTGTCGAGATCCAGCCACAAGGCGCCGGATGGCAGGCCGTACTGCGCCGGGTGGCGCACGTGGTCGTCCAGCAGGGGCAAGGCCACCCGCTCGAAGCGGAAATCCCCTTTGTTCAGATAAAGCGCCGCCCGGTCTTCCGCCTGTTTCAGCGGATATGTCAGGAAAACATCGGGCAGACCATCGTTATTCACATCGGCCACGGCAACCGCATCGCCCACTGACAGCACCCACTTCGCCAGTGGTGCGATGCGCGGATCAAGCTGCTGCAGGACATCGCTCTTGCGGCCGATCAAACCGGTGTGGGCAACCGGCTGGACCACCAGCTTGAAATCGGCCTGCACCGCATCGTGTCCGCCAAGCCCGCCCCAGGCCAGCGAGGTAATCACCGCCGTGCCCCCGCCCAGAATCAACGGTCGTGGCCACCAGCCCCGCAGGCGGCCCAGCCACTTGCCGCGTTCCCGCCATAGTGCCTGGCCATGCAGCCACAGGCCCCGCGCGGTAAACCAGTAGAACCCGGCCCAGAACAGCGTGGACAGACTGAGCTTGAGATGCAGCAGCAGGTCGATCAGCACGATGCTGCCGGCCATCAGCAGCTGGCCACGCCGGCTCGATGGCGAGGTGGCCGGGTCGGTGATCATGAAAAAGCTGAACAGATAAAAAGCCGGCGACGTCAGCGCCCCCAGAAACAGGGTTTCCGGAGGCACATGATGCCGGGTGATATAGGCGCGGATTGCCAGCTCCAGCATATAAAAGCCGATGAACCCGCCAATCAGCCAGCTACGACCGATGCGAAAGACAAACAGCGCCAGCGCCGCTGTGACCACATAGGCCACCATCGCCATCGAGCCGCCCCACTGATAGGCGGGCGAGGCCGAGATCATGCCCTGACCGAGGTAGAGGGCGGCCGTGATACCAAATAAGGTAGGGTTATAAAGATGCCGGCCATTGAACGTAAACAGATATTTCGAGGCGACCGTAAAGAAGATCGGTATGAGGGGCAGCCAGCTGCCATGCGCATAATTGACGAGGATGGACAAGCCCATGCCGCTAATCGCCGCCGACAGCGGAAACAATGGCGGATCATTCGGGCGCAACAACTTATGCAGCAGCAGATCCAGCCCGACGGTGGCCGCGACCGTCATCACCACATAGCCAACACTGCGGTTGAAACCCAGCACCGTCAGCCCGAGCACGACATAGCTGGTGAGGATGCCAAAAAAAGGCCAGCGCGGATCGGTTTTAGGCGGAATCGTCAGCTTGGTCATGGCAGAGTCGCTTTTCTGATTGGGTCTGGCCGCCGCCCCTGGTGTTTCATATCGTTCCCATATCGACATAGGGCACACGACCATCGAGCGCCGCAAAGGCGTCGGCGCCGTCCGCGTAATGAACCGCAAACAAGCGCCCGGCAGCCTTGATCTGGCGAAAGTCTGCCAATACGACAGCCAGCGGATCTCGCTCATGCAGGCCGGCTATCGCGTAATGCCAGGGCCCCTGTCGTAGCGACTGATAGACCTGCTCGAACAGGGCGCGCAGCAGATCGGGGTCATCATCGGCCGCCGCCAGGGCCGAGAAATACAGATACGGCACTCTGGCGCCAACTGCCGGCAGCGGCTTGAGCGGGCTGACCGTGGCCAGCAGATTCCAGAACGGACGCAGCAGCGCCAGGCCGGGGGAATAGGCTTCGATATGGGTTTGGCGTACCGCGTGCTGATCCCAGGCGGCGAGGGTCGCCACCAGATCGTCGCCGCGCTCGGCCAGCCAGAAATCCCCCAGGCGCAAGCGGCCGGCGCCAGGTGCCATCAGACGTTCAACGTCCCATACCGGCGCGAACTGACGGCTGGCATGGCGTTGTTGCAGAAAGGCCGTCAGCCGGCCCAGATCGGCCTCGCCGGCACGTCGGCAACGCAATGCCGGCAACCGCCGGCGACGGCGCGGCAGATCCAGATGCAACGCCGGTGTCAGCATCCGGCCCAGATCGCTGTAGGTCGGCAAGCCGGCCCGCGACCCGGTCAGCGCCGACAGCGCCGCCTCGTTGCCATCAAGAATCATCGTGTAATACAGGGGAAGCGGGTCGGCCTCGTGCAGTTGCTGCAGCAGTCGATAGCCACGCGCCAGCAAGGTACCGCGCCGCACCTCGGGCGCGCCGCGCAGATCAGACAGATAGCCGACGCGCACTTGCTGGCCATTGAGCCACACCCTGCCCAGCGACCGGCAGCCCATGCCAACCAGCCGGCCATCCGTAGTATCGACACATTTGATGACCTGCGCCCGCTCGCCTTGCAAGGCACAGCCGGCAAAATAGGATGGCTCGCGCCGAAAACTCACTGACAGCGTGCCCCGCATCCAGTCTGCCGCCATGCGCTCCCTGAGCGCGGCATCATCAGCCAGATCAGCCAAGGCAAACGCATAGCGGCTCATGCTGCCGCCTCTGCCAGTATCTGCTGCATCGCTGCGCCTGCCAGCGCCGGGGGTTTCAGATCGCCCAACCGTTTACCCGCCGCCAGACTGGCCTGCTGCAGAAGCTGCAAAGGCTGTCGCAACAACCAGGGCTGCACCGACCCGAGCTGGCCGAGCTGACGGGCATATTGGTACTGCGGATTGGCGCCCAGCGCGGCATCGACGGCCTCGGCCCAGCGTGCAGCCTGCTCGCCCCGTTCGACCGGCAGGGCCAGCCGGTAGCAACGGGCCGTGGCATCGGCCAGCAGCATGGCAAATCCTTCACAGCATTGCCCCAGCACGGCCTCGACCTGTGATTCACAAAGCTTTTCCCCGCACAGATCACTGACTCCCCCTGCGCGGCCGACAAAATCCAGCAGCGGTGTCGTGCCGGCAAAGCCCGCCACCCGCACCTGATCACCCATGCGGTAGCGGTAAAGGCCGCCAGCGGTGCTCATCACCACTTCGTAGCAGGCACCGGGCGCAAGTTCGTGGGCCAGCCAGCTCTGGCCGGCCTGATCGAGAAATTCGTAAAACCCGCTATCAAGCGCCAGCACAGGTGCCGTAAAGCCGGACAAGGGCAGCGTCACCACGCCTTCAGTTGCCAGCAGGCCCTTGCCCTGCAACGGCATCCCTGGCCAGCGCTGTTTCAGCTCGGCGGCATAGCTCGCCGAGCCGGCGCGATCCCAGCTGCTGACCAGCGCCAGCTGCGGCCAGAGCGCGGCCGGACCTGCAGCCATCAAGCCGGGTAGTGCCGCGCGCCGGGCGGGCGTGATCGCCGGCAAGGGCAATGCGGGCGGCCAGTCGTCATACAGGCGCAGGATGGCGTCCGCCTCAGTCTGCAGGCTATCGAGCAGCGTCAGCAGCAGCGTGGGGCTCCAGACCGAGATCAGGCTCAGATCTGCCCGAGCCAGCAGATAGGCCAGCGTCACTCGCCGCCACAGGCCAAGATCGTCGAGGGCAGCCACCGGTGGTGGCACAGCCAGCAGCGCCGGCAGATGCTGGGCAAACCCGGCGCCGAAATAGGCCGCATCCCCTCCTGGCAGCCCGAGCGGTAACCGGGTTTCCAGCAAGGTTTGCGGACGCCCGGCAGGCGTGATCGACCACCACATCGGTCCGGCACCAATGCCCGGCCAATGGCTGAGCCAGTCATCAAACCAAGGCAGCAACGCTGCCTGAAACGCGGCAAGCAGGCCCGGTGTCTGCGGTATCGGCTTGCGCCCGCTACGGGTTCCCCCGGTCAGTTCAAACGCAACGACCGGCTCGCCGGTCAGCACCCCCTGCTCGCCGTTTGCGATCCGGCTTACCCACGGCGCCACCATCGGCCAATCCTGCAAGGGCACGTTGCGCCGATATTCCTCGGCGTCGCGAATGGTGGCGAAACCGTGCAAACGGCCAAATTCACTATCCGCATTCGCGGCCAGCAAGGCTTGCAGCTGACTGTGCTGACGCGCCGCGCAATCGTTCAGGCCCGCAACAAAGCGCTCGCGCCGGCCCGACAGTAATTGCGCCAACTCAGCCCAGGCCATGCCGCAGCCCTCGCGCAAAGGCCCTGGCAACGGCGCCACGCAGATTGTCCGGACAGAGCCGGGTCAGGCAGAGCAGCTCGTGCCCCTGCCGGTAGCCGGGGTTCCGTTGCAGAAAGTAGGCGACTTCCGGGCGGTTCAGCAGATCGGGCCGGATGTCGGCCAGCGTGTGATTGAGCTGGCCTTGTGATTGTGGAAACGCCACCACACCCCGCTCCGGGCTGTAGTCATCGCCAAAACGATATCGGCCCAGCGCGTGCATCAGCTGCGCCTGGGCATCCGGTATCGGCTGTGTGGGGTGGGGATAGTATTCGCGGGCAAACAGGGGCAGATACCGATAGGTGCGGTAGCCTTTGGAGATCAGCAGCCACCAGAGTTCTTCATCGGCATAGCGTGCTGCCAGCGCCCCGGTCAGCTCGGAAAATCCGGTCGTCAGTGCCTGGCTGCCCCAAAAGACGGGGTCTATTACCGTATCGCCCGAGAACACGACGCGCAGCCGGCGTCCGCCGTAGGTAAAACCAAAGTGTGCCAGTGTCGAGAATCCGGCCAGGCGCTCCGCTTCGCGCAGCTCAATCACCCAGTCTTTGGCAAGCAGATCTTTGGCAAACAGGGCCGGCGAGGTGGCGTCGTAGCAGGCTGCATACAGGGCGTAGTACTCATCAATCGTTGCAGGACCGAGATCCTGCACCAGCCGGCGATTGACCTGGAGGGTAGTCATGGCGCTGTCTTCCGGTTTGGGTGGCGCAACCACACAGACAAAAAGCGATATTGATAAGCCCAGCACAACAGGACGGAAACCCAAGTGGCCCGCAGAACGTCCTGATAGCGCTCATCGTCTGGTACAAAGTACAGAGGATTCGCCCCCTGTGTCTGGAAATGCGTCTGCATATAGTGCGCAAAGCCGATTTCCGGCACGAACAGCAAGCCCAGCGCCAGCAGGTGCCGACGCTGCAAGGCCAGCTCGCCATCCGCCGGGCGCAACACGCAGGCACCGCCGATCAGCAATGTCATCGAGCCGGTGTTATGCAGGATGCCGTACAAAGGGCGCCAGCTATGGGTGACGTACATCATCCACAGCTCGACCACAGCCCGCGCCAGCATCCATAACATGAAGCACGCCAGCAGACGCCGGAATGGAGCCTGGCTGCGTGCATCCGCCCACAGTAACGGCGGTTGTACCACCCAGCACCACAAGGCCGAAAACAACCAAAGCAACTTGGGCAGCGCGATTTCTCCACCGGTATAGCCGGCCCGGTTCTGCATCCAGGCGAAGCCCCCAGCCGCCAGCGCCAGCAGAACAAGTGCCACGGCAGTGGCGCGCTGCGCTGGAAACCGGTTGGCAGGCACGGTGTGGATCGAGTCAAAGGTAAATGACAACTTGCTTTTCCTCTCCGGCTGGCGGTGTCGGCCGCCCCTCCCGCAAGGCTGCTCGCCAGCGCCAGATTGCGGGGCCGAGCAGATCGGCTTCCGTGGTCAGGGCCGGCTGGCGTGGGCGGCCGGTTTGGGCCACCTGCGCCAGCATGGTGATGTCCTGCTGCAGAATATGCCGTGCCAGCGGCTGAAAAAACAAGCGCACCAGCGGGCCAAGACGTGCAAAACGGAAGCTGATGACGGTTGTCACCGCCGTTTCATCGGCATCTAGCGGCGTGCAGTGCGAAGTAATCAGGTAACTCAGGCCATTCGGAAAGTGGTATTCAACCTGGCTGGTAGCAGGGGCAATGAAACGGTCGATATGCCGCATCTCGCCCTTGGCCGGGGCCAACAGGGTCCATACAGCGCTTTGCTTGCGGGGCTCTTCGAAATATTCGGCCTCAGCACCATCGGCCAGACTGCGTACCACACAGCGCACAGGCTGCGCCGTCGGCGCCCGGAACCAGTAGCGATGCACAAACGTTGCATGCGGGCAGTCGAGAAAATTTTCGAGGCAGGCTTCCACGCTGGCCTGAAACGTCGAGTGCATGACAAAGCTGGTCCAGCCAGCCTCGCCGTAATGACGGAACCAGGGCGGCGCTCCTGCGCTGCTCAGCTCGGGCGTCGCCCAGACAAAGCCTTGTTGCTCCAGCACCCGCATTGACGTAACCCGGCAGGCCGGTGGCGTCTGCGGCCCCAGCGCGGGCACACAGGCCAGCTCGCCATCACCCCGATACCGCCAGCCGTGATACGGACACTCGATCTGGCCACCCACCACCTTGCCGGCAGACAACGGAGCAAACCGATGTGCGCAACGGTCCTCCACCATCCGCGCCTGTCCCTGCTCATCCCGAAACGCTACCCAACGCTCGCCCTCGACTCGAAACGGCAGAGGCTGATTGGCAGAAAGTTGGCGACTGGGGCAAACGAGGTACCAGGTTGTAGGCATGGGTGGTCTGGTTCAGAGTGGGCGACGCGCCCAAGGCGCGTCAATGCGAGCGAGCGATGTGACCCCGGGCTAATTCAGGCGTTCACGGCGCGTATACCAGAGGCCCGCCCAAAACGCAGCACTCCCTGATCATCTGCATGGCGAAGCAAACGACCGGTATGCCAGAGGTGATTGAGGTGAGCCACACATTCCGCCAGCGCGAAAAAGGTCTGGTACAGATCGAAATCCCGACCAAACAGGATCGGGATCAGCTCAAAAGCCGTGCGCGGCTGTTCACACGAATCCACCAGCAGCTGCAAGCGCTCCTGATGATGCAGACGCAAGGCTTCAACGCGTGGCTGGATGCCACGGAAAGGCCGGCCATGGGACGGCAACACCAGCGTGTCTTCAGGCAAGGTTTCGAAACGGGTGATCGAGTCGAGGAATAACTGGACCGGATCACCTTCCGGCTCCGCTGGCCAGCTGCCGACGTTGGTGCTGATGGTGGGCAGCAGCATATCGCCCGCGATCAACACCCGTTTCTCTGCACAGTAGAGGGCTGCATGTTCAGGAGAGTGTCCGTAGCCGATGATGACCTCCCAGCGAGCGCCACCCATATTCAGCATCGAGCCCTCACGCAGCCGGTGGTAGCTCGCAGGCAGGCTGGGAACGCCCCGGGTGTAGCTGTTGCCTCCTGACAGCAGCAGATGGCGGGTCTCCTCCGAAATGCCATGGCGATGAAAATGCGCGGCCAGCTCCTCCCCCGAGAAGCCACCGAGATCGCGCCAGACCAGATGCGCCGCAAAGTATTCCCCGGCCGTCATCCAGACAGGCACCTCGAAACGGCAGGCCAGCCAGTCGGCCAGACCGATATGGTCGGGATGATCGTGCGTCACCACAATCCGGCGCACCGGGCGCCCGGCCAGCTGCGTATCGAAGATCTGCTGCCACAGGGCGCGGGTTTCGTCGCTACCGTAACCGCAGTCAACGATGGTCCAGCCATCGCCGTCATCCAGCAGCCAGAGGTTGATATGCGAGAGCTGGAACGGCAGTGGCATACGCAGCCAATACACGCCCGGCGCAACAGGCAAGATGGTGCCTGGGTCAGGCAGGGTGCGATCAAAGGGGTAGTCGAGTTCTGTCATACAAAGTTGTGCGGTACGGCAAGGTAAGCCATTATGAATCGAGCTTTCGATCTACCGCGAATATTTCCAATCTGCCGCAAACGTCTGCCGGCCCGCGCAGACCCGCCTTTTCATGACAGATAACGACACCCCCCACTACACCATTACCCAGCTCGCCCGCGAGTTTGCCCTCACCACCCGCGCCATCCGCTTTTACGAAGATCAGGGCCTGCTGACCCCCGAGCGCAACGGCCGCACCCGCGTTTACAACAAGGCCGACCACACCCGCCTCAAATTGATTTTGCGGGGAAAACGACTGGGTTTTACCCTGCAGGAGATCCGCGAACTGTTCGGTTTGTACGATGCCGCCCGCGACGAGAAACCGCAGGCCGTGAAGCTGCTGGACTACCTGCATGGCAAGCGTTCTGCTCTGGAGCAACAGCTGCATGACATCCAGTCGGTGCTGGGTGAAATCGACGAGCTGGAGCGCCAGTGCCAGGAGCTGTTGGAGCGCTGAACCGGCCCGCACACTGCGTCATTTCAGCCACAATTGACGTTAACGTAAACGTCACTTACAGTTAACCCCAATTGCTCGGCACACTTCCAATTAGAATGCGGCTGTGCAAAATCTGTATCCAGGTTCGTATCAGACCAGAAGCCATCACGCCAAGGGGTGACGCCCTGCGGCGCAGGCCAAAGACAACGTGGCGCCGACCACGACCGACCACCTATGCGAATGCGCACTGGCTGCGCTTCAGGAGACCCCACCATGCTAATTCCCTCACTTAATTTCGGCCTCGGTGAAGAAATCGACATGCTGCGCGACGCCGTCCGCAACTTTGTTGATGCCGAGCTTGCCCCCCACGCTGCAGACATTGACCGCGACAATATTTTTCCTGCCCCCATGTGGAAGAAATTCGGTGATCTGGGCGTTTTGGGCCTGACGGTCGAAGAAGAATATGGTGGCGCCAATATGGGCTATCTCGCCCATATCGTGGCAATGGAAGAAATCTCCCGAGGCTCGGCTTCGGTCGGGCTGTCGTACGGCGCGCACTCCAATCTATGCGTCAACCAGATCCGCAAGAATGGCAATGAAGAACAGAAGCGCCGCTTTCTGCCCAAGCTGATTTCGGGCGACTACGTCGGCGCACTGGCCATGAGCGAGCCCAATGCCGGTTCTGACGTGGTCAGCATGAAGCTGCGTGCCGACAAACGCGGTGACCGCTACGTCCTGAATGGTTCGAAAATGTGGATCACCAACGGTGGCGATGCCGATGTGCTGGTGGTTTACGCCAAGACCGACGTCAACGCCGGCCCCAAGGGCATCACCGCTTTCCTGATCGAAAAAAGTATGAAGGGCTTCAGCTATGGCAGCAAGCTCGACAAGCTGGGCATGCGCGGCTCCAACACCTACCCGCTGTTCTTCGACGATGTGGAAGTGCCTGCCGAGAACATTCTGGGTGCCGAAGGTCGTGGCGTGAACGTGCTGATGAGTGGTCTGGATTACGAACGCGCCGTATTGGCCGGCGGCCCGCTGGGCATCATGGCTGCCTGTATGGACGCTGTTGTGCCCTATGTGCATGAGCGCAAGCAGTTTGGTCAGGCTATCGGCGAATTCGAGCTGATGCAGGGCAAACTGGCCGATATGTATGCCACCTGGAGCGCTTGCCGCGCCTATGTCTACACCGTTGGCCGGGCGCTGGATCGTGGCGAGACTACCCGCAAGGATGCTGCCGGCGCTATTCTCTATGCTGCCGAGAAAGCCACCTGGATGGCCGGCGAAGCCATTCAGACACTCGGTGGTAACGGTTACATCAACGAATACCCGGTCGGACGTCTCTGGCGCGATGCAAAGCTCTACGAAATCGGCGCAGGCACCAGCGAAATCCGCCGCATGCTGATCGGCCGTGAATTGTTCAACGAAACACGCTGACAGCCGGTCAACGATTCTGCATCGGATTGCGGCATGACGTGACACCCCTGCCCCGCACCGCCAACTCGGCCGGGGCAGACCCAAGACTGGAAGTACAGCAGCGAAGACCGCCACCACGCGGCGCGAAAGGAGACCTGTATGACCGCACTACCCCACCCCCTGCCCAGCTATGTCAGCGGCACCTCCAGCCAACCCCTGCTCGGCCAGACCATCGGCGCCAACTTCGATGCGGCGGCCGCCCGCTGGAGTGATCGGGAAGCGCTGGTCGTCCGCCATCAGCATGTTCGCTGGAGCTACGCCGAGCTCAAACAGAAAGTGGACGCCTGCGCCGCCCATCTGCTGGCGTTGGGATTGGAACCCGGAGACCGTATCGGCATCTGGGCGCCCAATTGTGCGGAATGGGTCGTCATGCAGTTCGCCACCGCCAAAGCCGGGCTGATCCTGGTCAATATCAATCCGGCTTACCGCGTCGCCGAGCTGGAATACGCCCTGAACAAGGTCGGCTGCAGTGCGCTGGTGCTCGCCCCGCGACTCAAATCCAGTGACTACCTCGCCATGCTGCACGAACTGGCCCCTGAGCTGGACCACGCCACACCGGGCCTGCTCAAGGCCGCGCGCCTGCCAGACCTGCGGGTCGTGATCCGCCTGGGCGATGCACACTCAGCCGGCATGCTGAATTTCTCCGGTCTGTTGCAAGCCGCGCCGGCAGAGGCCATGACACGGCTGGAGCAAGTTGCCGCGACGCTGCAATTCGATGATCCGATCAATATCCAGTTCACCTCGGGCACCACGGGTTTTCCCAAAGGCGCCACCCTCAGCCATCACAACATCCTCAATAATGGCTATTTCATTGGCGAGGCAATGAAACTGACCCCTGCCGACCGGCTGTGCATCCCGGTTCCGCTCTACCATTGCTTCGGCATGGTGCTTGGCAATCTGGCCTGCACGACTCACGGCGCCACCATCGTCTACCCCGATGAGAGCTTCGACCCGACAGCGGTACTCGAAACCGTGGTGGCCGAGCGTTGCACCGGCTTGCATGGTGTCCCGACCATGTTCATCGCCCTGCTGGGCCATGCCGACTTTACCCGATATGACCTTTCCACCCTGCGGACCGGCATCATGGCCGGCTCGCCGTGCCCGGTCGAAGTCATGAAGCGGGTGGTCAGCGACATGCATATGGCCGAAGTCACCATCGCCTACGGCATGACCGAAACCTCGCCGGTGAGCTTCCAGAGTGGCACCGACGAACCGCTGGATCGCCGCGTCTCAACCGTCGGCCGTATCCACCCGCACCTGGAAGTCAAGATTGTGGATGGTGAGGGCCGGGTCGTGCCGCGTGGCACACCGGGTGAGCTGTGTACCCGGGGCTATTCGGTCATGATCGGCTACTGGGCTGACGAGGCCAAAACCCGTGAAGCCGTTGATGCGGCTGGCTGGATGCATACCGGCGATCTTGGCGTGATCGACGCCGAGGGCTACTGCAATATCGTTGGCCGCATCAAGGATATGGTGATCCGGGGCGGTGAAAATCTATACCCACGGGAAATCGAAGAGTTTCTCTATCGTCATCCCAAAGTGCGCGATGTGCAGGTGGTTGGCGTGCCAGACCCCAAATATGGCGAGGAACTATGCGCCTGGGTCATTCTGAAGGAAGGCGAAGCCGCCAGCGATGAAGACATCCGTGCCTTCTGCCGGGACCAGATCGCCCACTTCAAGATCCCGCGCTACATCCGCTTTGTAGACAGCTTTCCGATGACCGTCACCGGCAAGATCCAGAAATTCCGCATGCGTGAAATCATGTCGGAAGAGCTGGGGCTGGTTGCCGCCGTCACCGCCTGAACCCATGCCGCCACGTCACGACATGACACCGCATTCGCTTCAGCGCCAGTTCTGGCTCACCGCTTGCAAGTCGGCCGGCATGCCGGTCGATACGCCGCACACCGTCTGGCATTTTGGTGATACCCCAGAGCTGGCACGTCAGCTCGGCTCCCTGGTGCGGTCCGGGGTGAAGACTGCCAGCTGCGGCCTCAAATACTGGGCCGACCAGGATCCGGCGAATCAGGGCACGGTCGGCGATGTGAGTCTGATCACCGACCATGCCGGGCACCCCTTGTGCGTGATTCGCCTGGTATCGGTGGTAGAGCATGCGTTGGGCGAAGTTCCGGAAGACTTTGCGCTGGCCGAAGGCGAAGGGGATTACGCAGCATGGCATGCCGCGCATCTCGACTACTTCAGCCGTACCCGGCCTGCCGATCTGATATTGGATGCACAGACCCCCTTGCTATGCGAGCGCTATGAGCTGCTCTACCCCACCGCAACCCCGACACTGGCGCTGAATGGGGCACGACTGCGGCCCTGGCAACTGGCCGACGCCCCGGCGTTGGCCCGCCACGCCAATAGCCCCAGAATCACCAGCTGGCTGGATGACCGCTTCCCTTCGCCCTACTCGCTTGCCGATGCCGAAGACTGGATTGGGGGTGGCTGGCTGGAAGTCAGTAGCTTCAACTGGGCCATCGAAGTGGATGGCGAAGCCGCCGGCAGTATTTCACTGACACAAGGCAGCGGGCACGCGGCCTGCAGTGCCAGCATCGGCTATTGGCTGACAGACAGCCGCTGGGGCCGCGGCATCGCCAGTGCCGCTGTAGGTGCCGTCAGCGACTTCGGCTTGCAACTGCGCGGCGTAGAACGAATCGAAGCTTATATATTCGATGGCAACCACGGTGCCGTGCGTACTTTGGAAGTCAATGGCTACGAGCACGAAGGCACGCTGCGCCGGAGCCTGCTCAAGGCTGGCAAGCCGATAGACCAGCATCTGTATGCACGTCTGCGCCCGGACATGGCGGCAGATGATCGCTTGGCGAGCGGTTTTCCGATGGGTACCTCCCCATCGCAACCCGCCACCAAGACCTGAAGCAACTAAACAGCACTCAGGTTTTGTAGACATTTTAATTTTTGCACCGCGTTTCAGCGGATTGAATGCCTGATGCAAGGCTCTGTTGACGTTTTGTTTCCGGTCGCGCCAGGCCGAGTTTTGGGGCAGGGCTAGGCAGGGTGAGTGAGGTTTAGCGAGCTAAATAAACGAACCCTAACGACGCCATGCCCCAAAAATCGACCCGGCCCGGAGGGTTTCGCCGGATTTGGGCCTGCTGCGGTGTTGAAAATCGCTTGCTTAGCCCACTAAGCGGCGCGCTTTTCGCCTTGCATCAGGCCCAAATCCGACGAAACGCGATCCGGAAATAAAATGTCAACAGAGCCTAGGCCCGAACAGTCGGCCCGGCACAACCGGAGAAAAACCGCAACAGCGCCCGACCCAATCGACCCGGACTGAACACCCCACAAGGAGACAACACATGAGCAACGACACCATCGTCATCGTATCGGCCGCCCGCACCCCGATGGGGGGCCTGATGGGCGACTTCAGCAGCCTGACTGCCTCACAACTGGGTGCAAGCGCCATCCGTGCTGCCGTCGAGCGTGCTGGCATCGCCGCCACCGACGTCGAAGAAGTGATCATGGGCAATGTACTGCCAGCAGGTCAGGGCCAGGCACCGGCACGTCAGGCGGCCCTTGGTGCCGGCCTGCCGCTGTCGGCCAACTGCACCACCATCAACAAGATGTGCGGTTCCGGCATGAAGGCCATCATGCTGGCCAACGATCTGCTCAAGGCCGGCAGCAATAGCGTGATGATCGCCGGCGGCATGGAAAGCATGAGCAATGCCCCCTATCTGTTGCCCAAGGCCCGTGGCGGCTTCCGCCTCGGTCATGGTGAAGTCAAAGACCATATGTTCCTCGACGGTCTGGAAGACGCCTACGATAAAGGCCGTCTGATGGGCACCTTTGCCGAAGAGTGTGCCAGCAAGTACAGCTTTACCCGTCAGGCACAGGATGAATTCGCCCTGACTTCGTTATCACGCGCGCAGTCGGCCGTGCAAGGTGGCTGGTTCCGCGATGAAATCGCCGCCGTCACGGTGGCGGGCAAGAAAGGCGATGTCATCGTCGATACGGACGAGCAGCCCATGAAAGCCCAGCCGGAAAAAATCCCTGGTCTCAAGCCCGCGTTCAAGAAGGACGGCACCGTCACCGCCGCCAACTCGTCGTCGATCTCGGATGGCGCGGCAGCACTGGTCTTGATGCGTGAGTCCGAAGCCCAGCGCCGTGGTCTGACGCCACTGGCCCGCATCGTTGGCCACGCCAGCCACGCTCAGGAACCGGGCTGGTTCACCACCGCCCCGGTTGGCGCCATGAAAAAGCTGTTCGAGAAGACCGGCTGGAGTGCCGACTCGGTCGATCTGTATGAAATCAATGAAGCATTTGCCGTGGTAACCATGGCTGCCATGCATGAGCTGGATCTGCCCGCCCACAAGGTCAATGTTCACGGCGGCGCCTGCGCACTGGGCCACCCCATCGGCGCATCGGGTGCGCGGATCGTGACAACGCTGATCTACGCACTGAAGAAGTATGGCAAGCAACGTGGCGTTGCCAGCTTGTGTATCGGTGGCGGTGAAGCCACCGCGCTGGCCATCGAGCTGATCTGATCAAACTGATCTGATCGGCCTGCCGCCAGGTGTCCGGCACGCGCTGCCGGATACCTGCGGCTTTCGGCGGGCGCCTGCGCGGCAGGTGCGCCCCGTCGGCACAGCAGACCGATCTGGAGGTGGATCATGAACCCTTTACGACATTCTTTACTGGCAGCCGCCAGCCTGTGTCTGGCCTCGACCGGCATGGCCAATCCCCTGCGGGCCGTGATTTGCGAATGCGACTCGCCGCCAATGGTGGAATTCGCCGATGTCGCGCGCAGCAAGCCTGCAGGCGGGCTGATCAAGGATATGGTCGATCTGATCGCCGGCCAGCTGAAGATGCCCACACAGTACATCGTGCTGTCACGCCGACGGGTCGATCTGGCCTTGCGTCAGGGGCATGTCGATCTGGTCTGTTTCACCTCCAGGCAATGGACCTCGCAGCCCGAAGACCTGCTCTGGACCGGCCCGACCGTACCGCAGGTTGAGCGCATCCTGCTGCATCGTCAGGACAAGCTGGATGTCCGTGGTTATCAGGATCTGCGTGGTCTGAATATCGGCTTGATGCTGGGTTTTCATTACCCGCCGCTCGAACCCATGCTGCGTGACGGCAGCCTCCGGGCCACCTACCAGACCGACCATGTCGCGAACTTCCGTCTGCTGGAGCGGCATCTGGTGGGTGCCGTCATCAGCACTGACCTGCAGATAGCGCTGTACCTGAAAAACAACCCGGAAGCCAAGAGCCAACTGGTGATGAGTGATCTGGTGTTTTCCACCACGCCTACCGAATGTGCGATTCCGAAAGCCAGCCCGATCAACGCCAACAAGGTGATTCAGGCTGTGCAGCAGCTGCGTGAGCGCGGTGCATTCGACCAGCTGATGGAAACCTACCGGTCACCCTTGCAGTGACCCCGACGTAACCTTGATTGATACCTGCCGTGACAGATTCCAGCCCTCTGTACTTTGAAGACCTGAACCCTGGCCGGGTATTCCGCGCCGGCCCCATCCATGTCGACTCCGCCGAAGTCGCGGCCTTTGCCGGCCGCTACGATCCCCAACCGTTTCACCTTGATCCGGTTGCGGCCGAGGCCAGCGTGTTCGGCAGTCTGGTGGCCTCGGGCTGGCAGACCGCCGCCCTGACCATGCGGATGCTGGCCGATTCCGAGCTGTCCCGGATCGCCAATGGCCTGGTCGGCCTGCAGATCGACAAGCTGATGTGGCATCGCCCGGTCAAGCCCGGCGACACCCTGACGGCCGAATTCGATGTATTGTCGCGCAAGCGCTCACAGTCACGGCCCGGTTTCGGTGTCGTGCAACTGGCATGGCGTACCTTCAACCAGCATGGCGAGCTTGCCATGAGTCTGGAAAACGCGATCTGGGTCCAGGCCCGAACGGAGACTGTCTAGCATGACCCTCACCATATACGGCACCGCCCGCTCCCGCGCCTTCAGGGTTCTGTGGGCGGCCGAAGAACTGGGTTTGACCTACCAGCACGAGCCCATCGACTGGCGCGAAGCCTCTGCCAACCCGGTATACCTGCGCATCAATCCGGCCGGGAGTATCCCGGCCATTGATGATGCCGGCTTTGTCATGGCCGAATCGCTGGCCATCAACGTCCATCTTGCCCATAAGACCGGCCGCCTGCTGCCCGAGGCCCCTCATGCCGAATCGCTGTTGTGGCAGTGGACACTCTGGGCCGCCACCAGCCTGGAAGCCCCCTATACCCGCTGGGCCAGCCATAGCCTGTGGCTGCCCGAAAGCCTGCGCGACGCCGATAAAGCCCAGCTGGCGGCACAGGAACTCACCCGCCCGTTTGACCGGCTGGAACTGGCACTGACCGGCCGAGACTGGCTGATCGGCAATACCTTCAGCATCGCTGACCTCAACGTGGCCAGCGTTATCAACCTCATTCACAAGATGGACCTGGGCCGTTGGCCGAATCTGGCGGAATGGCTAAGCCGCTGTCTGGCAAGGCCCGCCTACGCAGTTGCTGCCAGCCGGGCCTGAGCGCCGTTTTTTCCGATTAATGTCGTTTACAGCTGTTTTCAGCCCTTCACAGGAGTAAGCCGTGATCCTCGATCAAGATCACCAGATGATCCGCGACGCCGTTCGCGCTTTTGCCCAGGAGTCCCTCTGGCACACCGCCGGCCTGCGCGACGAAACCCACGCTTTTCCGTATGACGAAATTGCCGTCGCGGCCGAGCTGGGGCTGATGGGTCTCACCATCCCGACCGAATGGAACGGCGCCGGGCTGGATTACCTGGCCGCCGCCGTGGCCATCGAAGAACTGGCTGCCGGCGATGGCGCCTTTTCGACCATCGTCTCGGTACACAACTCTGTCGGCTGTGGTCCTATCCACGCTTTCGGCAGTGATGCTCAGAAAGACAAATACCTGAAGAAACTCGCCAGCGGCGAATGGATCGGGGCATTCTGTCTGACCGAGCCGCAGGTCGGCTCGGATGCCGGCGCCATCAAGACCCGGGCCGTGCTCGATGGCGACCACTACGTGCTCAATGGCGCCAAACAGTTCATCACCAACGGCAAGAACGGCAGGATCGCTATCGTCATTGCCGTCACCAACCCGGAAGCCGGCAAGAAAGGCTTGTCCGCATTCATCGTCCCGACCGACACTCCCGGCTATATCGTCTCGCGCATCGAGAAAAAGCTCGGCCAGAACGCCTCGGACACCTGCGCAATCGTCCTCGACAACTGCCGGGTGCCGGTTGCCAACCGCCTCAGCAATGAAGGCGATGGTTACAAGATTGCACTGTCGTCGCTGGAGTCCGGCCGTATCGGCATCGCTGCCCAGGCGCTGGGCATGGCACGTTCGGCCTATGAGTGCGCGCTGCGCTACAGCAAGGAACGCATCGCCTTTGGCAAGCCCATTTACGAACACCAGGCCGTCAACTTCCGGCTGGCTGACATGGCCACGCGTATCGAAGCCGCCCGCCAGCTGATCTGGCACGCCGCCGTGCTGAAGGATGCCGGCCAGCCCTGCCTGAAGGAAGCATCAATGGCCAAGCTGTTTGCCAGCGAAATGGCCGAGCAGGTCTGTACCGATGCCATCCAGATTCATGGTGGCTATGGTTTCCTCTGCGATTTCCCGGTCGAGCGCATCTATCGTGATGTGCGCGTGTGCCAGATCTACGAAGGCACCTCCGACATCCAGCGCATCGTCATCGGCCGCGCCATCGGCAACGAGGTATAAGCCCCATGTTTGCCAATACCCCCAAACCGCCTTATTACGCCGTAATCTTTACCAATCAACGCGCAGCAACCGACCCGGAAGGCTATGGCCTGACCGCAGAACGCATGGTCGAACTCGCAGCCCAGCAGCCTGGCTTTCTCGGCGTGGAATCGGTGCGGGGGGCTGACGGCTTCGGCATCACGGTCAGCTACTGGGAAAGCGAAGCGGCCATTGCCGGCTGGAAGGCGCATGCCGAACACCAGATAGCACGGGAAAACGGCCGTGGCCGCTGGTATCGCGCCTTTACCACCCGTGTTGCCAAGGTCGAACGTGCTTACAGTTTCGATACTGAGCGTTTGGACACCTCAACCGCCCCATCTGAAGAATCGTCTCAGCAATGAATACCATTCCGAGTCAGGTCAACCCCAAATCCGAGCAATACAAGGCCAATCATGCGGCGATGGCTGCACTGGTGGCCGATCTGCGCGAAAAAGTCGCTCAGATTGAACAAGGCGGCGGTGAAACCGCCCGCAACCGCCACACCGCCCGTGGCAAGCTGCTGCCACGCGACCGTGTCGCCCAGCTGCTCGACATCGGCTCGCCCTTTCTGGAAGTCGCCCAGCTGGCCGCCTGGGACCAGTACGACAATCAGGTGCCCTCCGCCGGATTGATTGCCGGTATCGGCCGGGTCTCTGGCGTCGAGTGCATGATCATTGCCAACGATGCCACAGTGAAAGGCGGCACTTACTACCCGACCACCGTCAAGAAGCATCTGCGGGCGCAAGAGATTGCCGCCGCCAATGGCCTGCCCTGCATAGCCCTGGTTGACTCCGGAGGCGCCAACCTGCCCAATCAGGACGAGGTTTTTCCGGATCGCGACCACTTCGGTCGCATCTTCTACAACCAGGCCAATCTGAGTGCGCAGGGCATCCCGCAGATTGCCGCCGTGCTCGGCTCCTGCACAGCGGGCGGCGCCTATGTGCCGGCCATGTCCGACTACTCGGTCATCGTCAAGAATCAGGGCACGATTTTCCTGGCCGGCCCCCCCTTGGTGAAAGCCGCAACCGGTGAAGTCGTCACCGCCGAAGAACTCGGTGGCGCCGATGTTCACGCCAAAATCAGTGGCGTCGCCGACTACTATGCCCTCAACGATGCGCACGCGCTGGATCTGGTGCGACGTGTGGTCGCCAATCTCAACTGGAAAAAAGCCATGCCGGTGACCACCCGGCCGGTCGAGGCGCCCAGATACGACGCGGACGAGCTGTATGGCATCGTCGGTGCCGACCTGAAAAAGCCTTTCGATATCCGCCAGGTCATTGCCCGCATCGTCGATGGCAGCCGCTTCGATGAATTCAAGGAGCATTACGGCACCACCCTGGTAACGGGCTTCGCCCATATCCACGGCTACCCGGTCGGCATCGTCGCCAACAATGGCGTGCTGTTTTCCGAATCAGCCATGAAGGGCGCCCACTTTATCGAGCTGTGCTCGCAGCGTGGCATTCCCCTGGTCTTCCTGCAGAACATCACCGGTTTCATGGTAGGCCGCCAATACGAAGCCGAGGGGATCGCCAAGCACGGCGCCAAAATGGTCACGGCAGTGGCAACCAGCAAGGTACCCAAGTTTACGGTGATCGTGGGTGGCAGCTTCGGTGCCGGCAACTACGGTATGTGTGGTCGTGCCTACAACCCCAATTTCCTCTGGATGTGGCCCAATGCGCGAATCGCCGTGATGGGGGGCGAGCAGGCAGCAGGGGTGCTGGCCCAGGTTCGGGAAGAAGGTCTTGCCAAACAGGGCAAGACACTGAGCGATGAAGAGCGCGAAGCCATCAAGAAACCGCTGCGCGAACAGTTCGATGCCCAGAGCCATCCCTACTATGCGACCAGCCGTTTATGGGATGACGGCATCATCGACCCGAAGGACACGCGCATGGTGTTGGGATTGGCTATTTCAGCCAGCTTGAATAAAACACTGGAAGAAACCAAGTTTGGTGTGTTTAGAATGTAGCGTCACTGAGTGAACGTCGGGCGGGAATCCTTGTGATGTCTGACATTACCTGACTGTCATTCACTCAGCGGAATCCTTCAATCACATTGATGCAGTGCGCAAAATTGTGAGATGGCGGATTCGGATGTCAACACAGAAGCCCCGGACAGTGCCGCAGGACCGAGACCAGCCTGCCGCACTGTTCAAAAGTGGTTTGCACCCTGCGCTCACGCGCATCCGGCAGGCCGCTTCACCGGCAAGATGGGCTTGAGGGAGACGATTAGAACCTGATCCAAATGGCGAGACAGCTGTCAAATCAGGCAGGTCTGCACATTGCACGTCCTCCGGCTGATGTGGGTACATCCCCGGCATGACACGGACTTTTCGAGCGTACGTTGGCGCGCCACGCGACAACGTACCACTCCCGATGTCCGCGCTGCCGGCATGGCATTTCGTTGATTCGTTAATGCTTGGAGGACATGAAAGATGATTCGTCAACTGATCGCTCGCACCGCAATTTGCACCGCCTGTAGTCTTGGTATCGCTCACGCCGACATCGTCGTGGGTCAATCCACCCCGCTCAGCGGCGCTGTCGGCGATATGGGCAAGGGCCTGATGGCCGGGGCCCGAGCTTACATCGAAGCCGTCAACGCCAAAGGCGGTATCAGCGGGGAAAAGCTCAGGCTGGTTACGCTGGATGACCAGTACAAACCCGACAACACCGTGACAAACACCCACACCCTGCTGGAAAAGGAAAACGCACTGATTCTGACTTCGTATCTGGGTACGGCCACCACCGGCGAGTTGCTGAAGAGCAAGTTGCTCGACACCAACAAAGTCGCGCTGGTTGGCACATTGACGGGGGCATCGAACCTGCGCGAGAGCCCATCCAATGTGTTTCACCTGCGTGCCAGCTACGCCGACGAAATCGTCCGCATCGTCGATATCCTCAAAGGCATGGGTCTGGTGGATGTCGCGGTCTACCACGAAAGCGGCGTATTCGGCATGGGCGGCAAGGAAGCGCTGGAAAAGGCGCTGACCACCAACAAAATGCCGCTGGTCGATGCGGCGAGCTACGACAACAAGCTGAACGACGGCAAGCCTGCCGCAGTCAAGCTGGCGCAGAGCCGGGCATTGGCGATCGTGATGATTTCCTCGCTGAAACCCACCGTCAGCTTTGTGCGTGAATACCGGCAAGCCGGCGGCACCGCACAGCTGTTTCACCTCTCGACCGTCAATTACGAGAACCTGGTGAAAGAACTCGGTCCGCAGCTGGCCCACGGCATCGGCATCGCCCAGATTGCGCCCTACTTCGATAACACGCGCATTGCCGTCATCCGCGAGATGCACGATGCCATGAAGAAATACACGCCGGAAACCAAGCCCAGCTATTACACACTGGAAGGTTTCATCAACACCAAGGTGGCTGTGGAAGCCATCCGCCGTGCGGGTGGGCGTTCGGCCAACCGGGCGACTGTACTCAAGGCCATGGAAGAAATGGGCAAAGTCGATATCGGTGGCTATACCGTTGACTTTGACCGTCGCAACCAAGGCTCACGTTACGTCGAGCTGACCATGATCGGCGCCGATGGCCGATTGGCGCATTAAGAGTGCCCGTCATGCCGAACCCGCCCGTGATCAAAGGTCAGTGCCTGTGCGGCGCGATTGAATTTGAAGTGACGCCGCCCAGCCTCTGGGCGGCACATTGCCACTGTACGCAATGCCGACGTTCGCACGGCGCGGCCTTTGTCACCTGGTTCGGCATCGCAGAGTGTCGCCTGCACATTCATGATGACCAGAACCTGCTGCACTGGCATCAATCGTCAGCAGCTGCCCGTCGCGGCTTTTGTCGCGACTGTGGCAGCCGGCTGTTTTTTCAATCCAGCCGCTGGCCAGGGGAAATGCACATCACCCTGGCCAGCCTGCTCACTCCGCTCGACCGCGAGCCCACTGCGCATGTGTTCTGGGATAGCCATGTCAAGTGGGCACCAACCGTCGATCAGCATCCGCACTACGGGGGCGAATCCGGCACCGAACTGCTGGACGACGCCGGAAAATAACCAGGCCCCGCCAACGGCGAGCCTACACCCGGCATCACCGACCGAATCAGTCCGGCACCGCCGGACAACCGACCAGAAGAGGGAAACATCATGACCGCCAATCTCGACATTCAGACCGACGCCCGTGGCGTTGCCACGGTCTGGCTCAATCGCGCCGATCTGCACAACGCTTTTGATGACGGACTGATTGCCGACCTGACCCACACCTTCGCCGGACTCGGGCAAGACCCGACGGTGCGGATCGTGGTTCTGGCCGGGCGCGGCCGCAGCTTCTCTGCAGGCGCCGATCTGAACTGGATGCGCCGCATGGCCAGCTACGGCGAGACCGAGAATTACAACGATGCCATGGGCCTGGCCCGGCTGATGCAGACACTCGATAGCCTGCCCAAGCCCACGATTGCGCGGGTGCAAGGCGCAGCGTTTGGCGGCGGCGTCGGGCTGGTTGCCTGCTGCGACCTCGCCGTGGCCGCACCCGAAGCCAGCTTCTGCCTGAGCGAAGTCAAACTGGGGCTGATTCCCGCTGTGATCAGCCCCTATGTAATCGGCAAGATCGGCAAATCGGCCGCTCGCCGTTATTTTCTGACCGCCGAGCGCTTCAATGCAGAAGAAGCATTGCGGCTTGGCCTGATTCATGACATCACCCCCGCTGATTCTCTCGATGACACCGTCGAAGGCTGGATTGCCGCCCTCCTGGGCAACGGCCCGCAGGCCATGGCCGCCGCAAAGCGCCTGATCGCCAACGTCAGCGACCGGCCGGTGAACGAAGCCTTGATCGACGACACCGCCCACAGCATCGCCCGCATCCGCTCCTCCGCCGAGGGCAAGGAAGGCGTCAGCGCTTTTCTGGAAAAGCGCAGCGCCAGCTGGGTAAAGCCTCACTAGGCTCTGTTAGCCGTAGAACCCAAACCAGACCGACCACATCAGAAACCCGAGTTTTCCATGTTCAAGAAGATCCTGATCGCCAACCGAGGCGAAATCGCCTGCCGCGTTATCAAAACTGCCAAGTTGCTGGGCATTCGCACCGTCGCAGTCTACTCGGATGCCGATGCCGATGCGCGGCATGTCAAGCTGGCCGACGAAGCGTACCGGCTTGGCCCGGCAGCGCCCAAAGAGAGTTATCTGAAAGGTGAACTGATACTCGACATCGCACGCCGGTCAGGCGCGCAAGCCATACACCCCGGCTATGGCTTTCTATCGGAGAACGAAGACTTTGCAGCGGCCTGCGAAGCCGCTGGTGTCGTTTTTATCGGCCCACCCGCCTCGGCGATTGCCGCAATGGGATCGAAATCGGCCGCCAAAGCGCTGATGGAAAAAGCCAGCGTACCGCTCGTGCCGGGGTATCACGGCGATGATCAGTCGGACGACCTTCTGCAGCGCGAAGCCAACCGGATCGGCTATCCGGTACTGATCAAGGCCAGCGCAGGCGGCGGCGGCAAGGGCATGAAGATTGTCGAGCGGGCAGAAGACTTCGCCGGTCAGCTGGCATCGGCCAAACGTGAAGCACTCGCCAGCTTCAGCGACGACAAGGTGCTGATCGAAAAGTACCTCACCAAACCACGCCATATCGAGATTCAGGTTTTTGCCGACACGCAGGGCCATGCCGTCTACCTGTTCGAGCGCGATTGTTCGGTGCAGCGCCGGCACCAGAAAGTACTGGAGGAAGCACCCGCCCCCGGCATGACCGAGGCACGTCGCCGCGAGATGGGCGAAGCGGCCGTCGCCGCTGCCAAGGCGATTGGCTATGTTGGCGCGGGCACGGTCGAGTTCATTTTCGACACACTCACCGGCGCCTTCTATTTCATGGAAATGAACACCCGGCTGCAGGTGGAACACCCCGTCACCGAGATGATCACCGGTCAGGATCTGGTCGAATGGCAGCTGCGGGTGGCGTCGAAGCAGCGCTTGCCCCTCTTGCAGGACGAGCTGGCGATTCGTGGCCATGCCTTCGAAGCCCGTATCTACGCCGAAGACCCAGCCAATGACTTCCTGCCCGCCATCGGCCATCTGGCCCACTTGAAGACCCCGCAGGAGACCGCGCTGGTGCGGGTGGATTCAGGTGTTGTCTCGGGCGACAGCATCAGCCCGTACTACGACCCGATGATCGCCAAACTCATCGTCTGGGGCGAGAACCGCGAGGCGGCGCTGGCGCGTCTGCGTACTGCGCTGGCCGACTATGAAATCGTCGGCCTGACGACCAATCTGGCTTTCCTGCAGCAACTGGCAGCCCACCCAGCCTTTGCCGCCGCCGAGCTGGACACCGGCTTTATTGCTCGCCATCGCGATGCCTTGATTCCCCCGCCGCCCGAGCCCGACGCCGAGTGGCTGGCTCTGGCCGCACTGGCCGAGCTGGCGCGCATCGAGCGTGAGCGCGAAGCCTGCCGTAGCCGCTCAAACGATGCCGAATCGCCCTGGCATGCCACCACCGGCTGGCGGCTGAATCAGGATAGCCGCAACGCGCTGCACTTCCGGCACGGCGACAAGGAATATGCCGTCATGGCTTACTTTCGACGGGGCCATTACCAGCTGGACATCGGCGATCGCCAGATCATCGCCAGTGGGGATCTGAGTGTTGATGGTCGCCTGTATGCCGACCTCGACGGCCGCCGCCTCAGTGTCAGCGTTGTCCGCCGCCCGGACTGCCTGACACTGGTACGAGAAGGCACCAGCATCGCCCTGGAGCCCTTCAATCCGCTGCTGGCGGGCTTGCAGGCAGAGGCCGAAACCGGCGGGCTGACCGCACCGATGCCAGGAACGGTGGTTGCCGTGCTGGCGCAGGTTGGCGACACCGTGGAAATTGGCTCACCTCTGTTGATCCTGGAAGCAATGAAGATGGAGCACACCATCGCCGCGCCCGCTGCCGGCAAGGTCGAGGCCGTCTATTATCAGCCTGGCGAGCAGGTCAGCGCCGGCACCGTCCTGGCGAGCGTCGTGTGAGTGTCAGCACCCGCCTGTTCCGCCGTAGCGTCACCCTGACTCTGGTGACGCTGTGGGCGTGCGCAGCCAAGGCGCTGACCATCAACGAACCCGGTTTCGGGCTGACACTGGAAGCCCCGGATGACGCCAGTGTGGTCAGCGCCCCTTCCGGCGCCGAAACCCAACCGTTTCTGGCCTCTTTCCAGACAGAAGCGGGTGATGGTTTCTGGATCAGCGGCTTGCGCACCCGTGACCAGCGTTATCGGCTGCCAGGGCCAACGCTTCGCAAGCAGCAACAAAAGCTTGCCGAGCAAAGTAATGGCATCCGGGCCCTGCCACGGCCCCGCAGCTTCATATTCGGCGGTCGCCGCTTCGAGGTGCTGACCCAGATCGCCCGCAACAAAACCGACTGGCCACCGCAATCCCATGTCCTGCCGGTGCTGCCACCCCCGTCCCAGATGGTGGTAACGCATTTGCTGCTGCCGGCTTGGGGAGAAGACTGGAGCCGTTTACTGACCATTCGCATCGAAAGCCGGCGCAGCAAGCCGCTCAGCGATGCCGAACTGGCAGACAAATTGAATGCCATGGCACTGCGACTGACGGACTAGGTTCTGTTGACGCAAGGTTTACAGTCGCGCCGGGCCGAGTTTTGGGGCAGGGCTAGGCAGGGTAAGCGCGGTTTAGCGAGCTAAATGAGCGAACCCTAACGACGCCTCGCCCCAAAAATCGACCCGGCCCGGAGGGTTTCGCCGGAAAACGGCCTGGCCCTGTGTTGCAGAACGTTTGCATAGAATGACTATGCGGCACGCTCTGCGCCTTGTTCCAGGCCGTTTTCCGGCGAAACGCGATCTGCAAATCTTACGTCAACAGAACCTAGGCTCTGTTGACGTTTTGTTTCCGGTCAAGCCAGGTCCGATTAGCAGAAGGAGAAATCATGAGTTACCCAAAGCAAGTTACCATCGTGGAAGTTGGCCCGCGTGACGGCCTGCAGAACGAAAAAACACCGCTATCCACTGACATCAAGCTGGAATTCATCGACCGGCTGGCGGACGCCGGCCTCAAGGTGATCGAAGCCACGGCCTTTGTATCCCCCAAGTGGGTGCCACAGATGGCCGATCACGCCGAGGTCATGCAGGGCTTAAAGCGGCGGCAGGGTGTCCGCTACCCGGTGCTGGTCCCCAATATGAAGGGCTACGAAGCCGCCCGTGCCGTCGGTGTTGATGAAATTGCGGTATTTGCCGCTGCCTCGGAAGCCTTCTCGCAAAAAAACATCAACTGCAGCATTGAAGAGAGCCTGCAACGTTTCGAGCCCATATTCGCCGCTGCCCGCGCGGAGGGTGTCGCCGTACGTGGCTACGTGTCTTGCGTCATGGGCTGTCCCTATCAAGGCGAGGTTCCGCTCGCCGATGTGGCGAGGGTCTCCAAGGCATTGCTGGATATGGGATGCTATGAAATCTCGCTGGGTGACACCATTGGCGTAGGCACGCCGATCAAGGCACGCGCCATGATCGAAACGGTCAGCCGCGTCGTGCCGATCGACAAGCTGGCTGCTCATTTTCATGACACTTGGGGCCAAGCACTGGCCAATCTTTACGCGGTACTGGAAATGGGTGTTGCCACTCTGGACAGCTCTGCCGCAGGCATTGGCGGCTGCCCCTACGCCAAAGGCGCTTCGGGCAATGTCGCAACAGAAGATGTGGTGTATCTACTGCAAGGGATGGGGATCGATTGCGGCATCGACCTCGACCGTCTGGCCGAGGCCGGCCGCTTTATCAACGCACAACTCAATCGTCAGCCAACATCCAAAGTGGCGGCTGCATTGGCTGCACGGAGCGCTTGAAGCGACGTTCCGCATCAATGGCTTCAGAAACGGGTACCAGCCGCAACGCCAGCTCACCCGGCAGTCTGGCAACCATCGGGAGCGGCTGGTCGTCTTGCACGACTGGCCGTTCGATCTCGCCACTGCTCATGTCCAGCATCATTACCATGGGCCTACCCTCCTCCGCATAACGCGGTTGTCAACGCAACAAAATTTGTTGCCCTTGACTGCAATATCGGGCTATGCCGCGAAAACTTCAACGGGATTTATGCCGGGAACTGCCGAGAACTCAAATTCTCACAAACCCGACATAAGCGCCGGCAGCGTGAAATAGAAGGTAGCACCTTGATTAACCGCAGCTTCTGCCCAGATATCACCGCCATGTCGCTCCACCACCCGCCGTACAGTAGCCAACCCGATACCGGTGCCAGGGAAGTCGCTTTCGTGATGCATGCGGTGAAACACCTCAAACAGTCGGTCGGCGTGGTCCATATCAAAACCTGCACCGTTATCCCGCACAAAGAAGCCCGAGCGGTCACCCTCGGTGAAACTGCCGAAGGTGATTTCCGCCCGCTCGCGATGAGCGGTGAACTTGAACGCGTTCGCCAGCAAATGCTGGAGCGCAATTTCCAGCAAGCGCGGATCAGCCTGGATGCGCGGCACCGACTCAATGCACCAACCCACCTGACGCTCCGGCGCAGATGCCTGTAATACCGTCACCAGCGATTGCACCAGTTCCGCTGGATCGAACTCGATGCGATGCAAATCAAGCTGCATTACCCGCCCCAAACCCAGCAGATCATCAATCAGGCGGTGCATGCGATCAGTAGCAGTACGGATCCGCCCCAGGCAATGCAAGCCTTCCGGCCCCAGCTGAGCGGCGTGGTCTTCCAGCAACTGAGTGCTGAAGCCCTCAACAGCACGCAAAGGTGCCCGCAGATCATGCGAGATCGCATAGCCGAAGGCTTCCAGCTCTTCATTCGCCCGACGCAATTGGCGTTTGAGGTCAGACTGCGCAAGCTGGCTACGGACCCGTGCCAGCAGCTCTTCGGGCAGCAAGGGTTTGGTCACATAATCCACCGCCCCCACCTCGAAACCGCGAACCTTGTCCCCCGTATCCGATAGCGAAGTCATGAACATGACCGGTATGCCGGCGGTTGTCTGGTCTTGCTGCAGACGGCGACAGGTTTCGAAACCGTCGATTCCCGGCATCAGTACATCCAGCAAGATCAAATCGGGACGTACCATCCTGGCCCGATCAATGCCAGCGGTTCCGTCTTCCGCCGTCAGTACCCGATACCCGTGGTATCGCAGACAGTCCGCCATCAGTTCAGTGCTGACAGGGCTGTCATCAATGATGAGAAGGGTATGCGCTGCCTCGGTAAATCGCTTGCTGACGCTCATCCGGGCCTCCCGCCAGGGCGTATGTGATAAGGCTATCGACGTTCTGATTATCGTATGTCGCCAGCCAGGCAACAGGCTTTCTTGCCTGTATCTGCTGCCATTCATCGCCTGACCACGGGTAGGCGACAGCGCAGCCCTGTGCTATTTCTCCGCCAGCCTGACGATCTGGCGGCTGGCAATCCGCGTGGCACTATTCAGACCGTCTTCACCCATCGCAAATAAATGCCTTATGGTATGCCGGGAATAATCACGATTTGAATATTGGAATATTTTTCAGAACACAATGTTCCGATTTTTAAAACAAAAGCCATTTAATATTATTCAGCCCATCCGCCAGATTCCCTTATTTTTCTGGTTATTTTAAAACCCCTGAACGCCTAATCCACATTGATGCAAGCAATCCCATATCTTCTGCACTGAATTGATAGATATGTACATTTCTTCAAAGGGCTATCCAACCTACCAGTATTGAGTGCTTTGGAGAACCATCCTGCCATTGGTATGGCCTGTCACCACTCAAATCCGGCAGCAATCCATCAATTGCCCCTGCGGTATTCATCGTGCTAGCCTGCCGGCCTGCCAATTAGAACCAGGCAGATCGTTTTGAATACAAACCAGGAATATAAATAAATGAAACCAAATAAATTTATCGCCACAATATTGTTATGTCTGGGCGCCACCTCCCTGGCCCAGGCCATTACGCCGGGCCAGGCGGATTATCTGGACCGGCTCTATCGCATCGGGCTGGATCGGGCGCCAGATGAAGGCGGTTGGACATTTTTTTCAAACACCATCAGTTCGCAGGCTTGCAATCAAGAGCAAGTGAAAAGCCTGACGCTGGGCTTTTTTACTTCAGCTGAATTTAACAATGCCAACCTCACCACGGCGCAGCAGCTGAGCCGGGTTTATCGTGTCGTGCTCAACCGTGTTCCCGATGATGGCGGGTTGGTGTATTGGGGAGATTTGATCGACAGCAAGGCTGTCACTTTGGGCGGGGTTATTGAGGCGTTTATCAACTCGGAAGAGTTTACTGGCGGGATCTTGCCAACCTACTGCGCCCCGGCAGCCAGTGGCTGTACTTTGGATGGCCAGGTCTATCCCGTTGACACCAAGCCTTATGACGACCCCACCCGGCCCGCGTATGACCGCAGCAGCAATCCGGTTTTCCTGACCCAGACTGTGTCGTCGAATGCGGATGGCACACGTAACTTCCGCTGCCAGAAGCAGATCCAGCGCGTTACGCCCACCATGACCTGCACCACAACCGGATGGCAGAAAGGCGAACGCACGGCACCCAAAACGGTGAAGACCTGGTTTCCGCGCAGCAAGCCCGCTGCCTACGTCTGTGCCGAATAAGCGCCACCTCCCGAAGCCAGATGCGACCGACGATCTGGATTGAGGGGCTGTGGCGCCACCAGCCCAGGCGCTGACGCTGGGTGGCTATTTGTCGCCACCCAGCGTACCGCCAAAGAAATAGGTCATGCGCTTGCGCGGATTCAGGTAGTCGAACACCGGCTTGGGCAGTTGGCCGGGGCGAATCGAGCGGGCAATCGTGAAATCGGTTTCTTCTTCCAGATCGACAATCACCGCCTCGTTTTTCGGCACGTTCGGATCGTAGATCAGCACGCAAGGCCGTAGCGGCTTGCTGGAGTTGACTGATACCACAATCCCCAGCACTTCATTGGTCAACACCACGACGGTACCGGGCGGGTATACCCCCAGACAACGTATGAACACATTCAGTGCCGAGGGCTCGTAGCGCGCCCGGTTCTGGGCAAACATCTGCGCCAGCCCCTCGTGCGGCGTCAGCGAATCGGCGGGATTGGGGCGATTGCACAAGTTGTCGTAGTCGTTGGCGACACAAACGATTTTCGACAGCATCGACAAGGCCTCCCCCTTGGCACCTTTCGGGTAGCCCGTGCCGTTGACGTACTCGTGATGCTGGAAAATCACCGTCATGACCTCGGCCGGCAGGCCAATGGTCTTGCCCAGCTTCAGCCCATACGCCACATGTTGCTGCAGGAATTCCCGCTCGGCATTGGTGAGCGGCGTGGTCTTGTAGAGAATGCGCTCAGGAACCTCCACCTTGCCAATGTCGTGGAACAAGGCCCCCAGCCCCAGTAATCGCACCTGTTCGCGCGGCAGATCCAGCTCCTTGGCAACAATCATGGCCAGCACCGCAACGTTCAGACTGTGCTGATAGACCTCCTCTCCCGCCACCTTGTCGCTCATCAGGTGGATGGCCACATCCTTGTCGGTAAGCATGGAATCGAGCATCAGATCCATCAGCTGATTGGCATCCTTGACCGACTCCTGCGGCTTGGCAAACAGATTCCGCGTCAACGATTTAACGATGCGTGAAGTGCTCAGCAAATGCTTTTCGCAATCGACAATGGCGTGCCGGGCTTTCTGCAGTCGTTCCAGGCGCGCCTTCTTGGCGGCAATCGCTGCGTCATGCTCCCCCGGCGCTGCCTTGATCACGGGAGGCGGATCGGGATTGGCGGCTGGCGGCAGCACATCGCTTTTGGCAGGATCGTAGCGATAGCGGGACTGCCCCAGCGACCGCAGGATGTTCAGCTGCTCATCCGTCTTGATCTTGAAACTGCTCAACGCAAACGGGTGCTCCAGCCAGCTGAGATCGATAAATACGTACAGGCCGATGCACAGCTGGTCTGGCAGCACGTAGTGTTGGCCCGGTTCCTGCGTCATCAATGTCCTCCCGTGCAAGGCCCCGCCGGATGGTCATTGATCACCATCAAGCATCCGGCAAGGTCTTGATCTGCAACCCTTCGTTAGAACCCGCTTATGCACTTTCTGCAAAAAGCCAAAAAAACACTGTTTCTTGTCGAATAAGTCCAACTACGGATTGGGCGAAAGCAAAAAAACGTGTACTGTCCGCCCCTCTGCGCGCTTTTGAGTCATAGCACGTATTCAAAGCAGGTTTGCATATGGCGCCCGAAACCGGTTCAGGCCCTGCTATGCCGCTATCCGGGCTGCACCACCAGATTTGGCCTGGCGGGTTCCGGCGTGCCGCGTACATCAGGAACCACCGTCTATCGCCCTGCCATGTATCCATTGCAGGCCGGCTTGTGTACCGCCCCCTGCCTTGCTGATGGCGATACGCGACAGAGATTGAACAAGCCGCACACAAATAATCTGATTTAAGCAGCGCCTCTGGCCCCTTGCAGCGACCCTCCATTCAAATGTAGCTGTCAATGGCCAACATGCAGCCGGAATTGGCGCCAGAAGCCTGCTATTAGTTATAGAGAACCGGTCTGCCAAATGCGGACGTAGCGAAGACCACTGCCTTGGAAGTAGGTGATGTCGGCACTTTTTTTCAGATTGAGAAAACGCGTCAATAGCACCCTGCCCGTCTTCACTTCAGGAAAACACGTTGGAAACAGTGCCTAAAATGGAAAAACATATACCCGGGCATCGGCGCCCATCACCCGCTTCGGCCCGTGGTAACGTCAACGGGGGGACGCCTCGATGAGCGAAGTGGCAAGAGTTTTTGTGGCCTTATGGCCGGATGCGGCCGTCAAACAACAGCTGGAGCAAGTCAGCGAGCGCCTGCATCGTCAATGCGCCGGTCGCTTGACCCCTACCGACAACCTGCACCTGACACTCGCCTTTCTCGGTGACACCCCGGCTTCCCGTATTGGCGAGTTGCAGTCAGTGCTGGCCACTTTTCAGTTTCAGCCTTTTCTGCTCAAGCTCGACAAACTGGGCATCTGGGCTGGCAATGGCATCGGCTGGATGGCCCCGGCCCGCATTCCGCGCGAGTTGAATGAGCTGGCCGACGCGATTCGGCTGCTGCTGGAAAAACACCAGTTCTTTTTCGACATCAAGCCCTTCAAGCCGCATGTCACCTTGCTGCGCCGTGCTAGGCCCGGCCGCACCGCGCCAGCGGTTAATCCTGTGAACTGGCCGGTATCGCGTATTGCACTGGTTGAGTCCCGTCTTGCTAACGACAAAGCCCAATATGTGCTGCTGGGGGAGTATCCCTAGGCTGCCGCCTGTCGGTTGGCTGGTTTGCCTGCCTTGCTTTACCCAGCCCCCTCTCTATAACGAAACAAGATCGTCTGTTGCATGTTGTCTCCAAGTCTCCCTCGAAGGCGGCGGTTGCCGCCTCCTTGCCAAGCCGGCTCCCTCAGGGCCGGCTTCATTTTTGGTGCCATGCAAAGCATGGCTAGGCTCTCAGTTCAGAACCTTGCAACACATTTCAAACCTCGCCGGGCGTACTGCAGCCATTCTCACCTGCCTGAGCCTGATGCCTGCTTCCCACCCGACAACCGGCACCAAAGCGCCCAAGCCAGCCGGCAACGGGTATAATTCGCCCCCTTTTGCCTGTCCGCAGAGTATTTGCCATGAATCCCATCGCCGACATTGAGTCGCTTGATTTTGAAGGCCACGGCGTCGCCCATGTCGGCGGCAAAGCCATTTTCATTGATGGCGCTTTGCCGTTTGAACAAGTCGTCTACAGCAGCTATCGCAAGAAACCCACCTTCGAGAACGCCCAGGCCATCAGCATCCTGCGCGAGAGCTTCATGCGCGTGAAACCGCGCTGCCAGCATTTTGGCGTCTGTGGCGGGTGCTCGATGCAGCACGTTGATGCCTCGGCCCAGGTCGCGATCAAGCAGCGGGTGCTCGAAGACAATCTGTCCCATATCGGCCGGGTTAAAAGCCAGCGCATTCTCTCGCCGATCCACGGCCCGACCTGGGGTTATCGCCATCGCGCCCGGCTGTCTGCCCGCCATGTCGCCAAGAAGGGAACCGTGCTGGTTGGTTTTCATGAAAAGCGCTCCAGCTTCATCGCCGACATGCAACGCTGCGAGATCCTGCCGGCCCGCATTTCGGCCCTGCTGCTGCCCTTGCGGGCACTGATCATGCAGCTGTCGATCCGTGAGCGGATGCCACAGGTCGAGCTGGCCATCGGCGACAAGGTGGATGTGCTGGTGTTCCGCATCATGGAGCCACTCAATGGCGACGACGAAGCACTGCTACGGCAGTTTGCCGATCAGCATGGTGTGCAGATCTGGTTGCAGCCCAAGGGTCCGGATACCGCCTACCCGTTTTACCCACTGGATGCCCCGGCGCTGACCTATAGCCTGCCCGAGTTCAACGTGGTCATGCCCTATCGGCCCACAGAATTCACCCAGGTCAACCCGCATATCAACCGGGTTCTGGTGCAACGGGCGCTGGATCTGCTCGACCCGCAACCGGGTGAGCGCATTGCCGACCTGTTCTGCGGACTGGGCAACTTCACGCTACCGATTGCCCGTCGGGGTGCAACGGTACTGGGGATGGAAGGGAGTGAAGGGCTGGTGCAACGGGCGCGTGAAAATGCGCGCTTCAATGGGCTTGCCGACCGCACCGAGTTCCGTGTCGCCAACCTGTTTGAAGTCACGCCAGAGTCGTTTGCAGCGCTTGGCAGTTTCGACAAGCTGCTGATTGACCCGCCACGCGATGGCGCCATGGAGCTTTGCAAATCGATTGATGCCGACAACGCGCCAAGCCGCATTGTCTACGTCTCGTGCAACCCCGCCACCCTGGCGCGAGACGCCAATGTCCTGGTCAACACCAAGGGCTACACCATGAAGGCTGCCGGGGTGGTCAATATGTTCCCGCATACCGCCCACGTTGAGTCGATTGCCTGGTTCGAACGCGAAGCGCTGGCGGACTGACGGACGCTATGCCGTGCCGCCTCAGTGCGGTGCGGCCTCTTGCGCCGATTCGGTCGGCGGCAGGCGCTGGGGGTCCAGATCCGGTGGCGTCCGTTTGGTCAGCAACGTGCGGTAGAGCGTGGCCAGACGCCCCGCCATGGCGGGTGCCGACCACTTCGCCACATAGGCCAGACCTCTTGCCGCCAACGTCAGCCGGGCATCCGCATCCTCCAGCAACCCCAAGACCTTGGCCGCAAACACCGTTTCATCTTCCGGCGCTATCAAAGCGCCCTCACCGTCTACCAGCACGTCCTTGACGCCAAGTTCCGCCGTCGATACCACCGCAGTGCCCGCCGCCATTGCCTCCAGCAACACCAGTCCTTGGGTCTCGGTTCGGGAGGCAAAGACAAACACATCAGCCGCTGCATAGCAATCGACCAGCGCTTGCTGGCGCTCCAGATAGCCAACCAGTCGTACCTGCGGCACCAACCCCAGATCGCTGATCTGCCTTTGCAGGGAGGGCAATGCCGGACCTTCACCAGCAATGATCAGCAGGGCATCCGGCCTGCTGACCAGCACTTGCCGGAACATGCGGACCAGAAAGTCGATGTTCTTTTCAAACGCCACGCGCCCGACCGTCAACAGGATGGGAGTTTCATCGGCAATCCCGTGCGTAGCGCGAAATCGACGCCCCACGCCCGTTGCAAAACGCTCGGGACAAATACCTGTCGGCAGAATGGTCAACGGTTGCCTCACCCCGTAAGCGGCAAGCGCCGAGCGTATCGGGCCGGAGGGCACCACCACGGTGTCCACGGCGTTACATTGCGACCGGCTGAACCAGCGCGCCGCCGCCCTGGCCATAAAGGCGGGCAGCAAAGGTAGATAGAGGTGCAAGTATTCTTCGAAGAAGGTGTGATAAGTCTCCACCGTCGGCACCCCCAGCCGGCGGGCCAGCCATAACCCGAGATAGTGGGCCTGAAACGGCGTCTGGATGTGAATGAGGTCATAATCCTCATCCCGCAACACCGGCAGCAGCGCCTTCACCTCCCGCCCGTGCATCAACCGGTCTTCCGGATCAAACGGCAGATAACGCGAGCGAATCCGCCAAGTAGGCAGCCGATCCTCCCACTCTGCAGGGTAGGCCGGCGCAATCAGATGGACGGTATGCCCCAGCGTCTGCAACTCTTCCGCAAAGGTCTGGATGGACGTCGATACCCCGTTGATGCGGGGGAAATACACATCGGAAATCAGCAGGATCTTCACGCCACGCCCCTTGCAAGTGTGCAATGGTGACAGGCTAGAGGGGGTTTGTTACGGGATGAAGTCGGCGAGACAAAAACACCAGACGGCGCGCAACCGGTATAGAAAACATCAACGGTACCAAGGCGCTATGGACCCCTTTTCCCGGTCCTGAAGGATCGGATGTTGACGCGGGCCCAGACGCCAAGCCTACCGCATCGTCATTCCATGCAAGGGCTTTGCAACAACAGCCAGCCTCAAAGGCCGACCTGCTCCGGAGCGGTTTCGCCAGACAGGCGACGCGCCGACGTTTTATAGTGATCGGCCAACCAATCATTCCTTTGCTGCCATGTCGCCCGCCCACTATCGCCACATTGTCCTGTTTGCCTTCCACCCCACCGCTTCGGACGACGAACTCCGCCGCCTCAGCAACGACTTTGCGCAGTTGCCCAGTCAGATTTCCGACATTCGCGCGTTTGAAAGGGGGGTCAATATCAGCACCGAGCAGCTGGACCAGGGCTTCACCCATGCTTTCCTGCTCACATTTGACGACTCGGCCGCCTGCGACCGCTACCGCGACCACCCTGCGCACCTTGCCTTCGTCGAAAGACTGAAGCCGGTGCTGGCCAAGGTTCTGGTTGTGGATTACCTGGCGGCTTGACAGCCTGCCCCTAGGCTCTGTTGACGTTTTGTTTCCGGTCGGAAATAAAACGTCAACAGAGCCTATCCTTTTTCGGCTTTTCTGGTTTTGGGGCTACCCTTTGCCTCGGCGGGTTTGTTGCTGGCCATCAACCGCTTGGCCAGCGTACCGACCGAGACCTTGGTCCCGCCACGCAGGTTTTTCGAGATGGCCTCTCTCGTCCACATCACACCCTTGATTCCCCAGATGCCGGTGAGTACCGACACCGCAATGGCCTTCGCCCGTACCCGGCTTTGTTCCTGAGGTTTTGGGTCCAGCTGGCAAGGCACGTCAAGCATCACCGAGCTGGCAATGAAAGACGAACAGGCATGGAACACCACCAGCTGGGTGTCGCGATTGACGGGCATACCGTTGAATTCAAGCACCTTGCCATCGGCAAGCTTCTGCGCGTTGGTGCGTATCCAGCCAAATAACTCGTTCTGGCTGTAGAACGAGTTTTCAGAGAAGAAAAAGGCATAGCCATAGGCTGTGCCAATCAGCACAAACAGCGCTACCAGCGGAAAAAGCGATTGTTTGAAGAACGTATAGGCCAGCACATAACCAATCACGCAAAAAAGCAGTGACAACACACGGACCGCACCCTGGCTCATAAATACCTCATTCGTTTCTGAACACCTGATCACTCTTCAGCAAACCCGGCTGGCGGGCGCATCGTGCGCCTCAAACCTGAATGCCAAACCGAACAGGTGCTGACCATTAATCTTTAGATCGCCACCTTATTACCCGCCCGGCCACGCAGCCGGCATGGGGGTAACGATTATGCCCGTCACAATCCCATTGGAATAGTCGGATGTCGTATTTCGCCCCAGCAAAGCCGAGCCTTGCCGACGCTATGTTTCGAGCACCCTTCCACTATACGAAGTCTCATTAAAAATGGCTGCTTGCGATGTGGCGGTCTGTCAAGGTGGTTTTTCCTGATGAATCGGTGATCCATCCCCCTTGGGCGGTTACTCAAGCAGCATCGACCAGTTCGGCATGCTGCTGAATTGGCAAAGACCGAACCGAATCACCCGATGACCGCAACAGGAGGCCATATGACCATGAACCAGGAAGCCACCCAGATCATTGCTAACGCACTGGCACAGTTGGGCTTGCAAGTCCCCAGCCCGATGACAGAAAACCTGTCGATCACCTTGAAAGACCAGACCGTGCTTCGCATCGATGTGGTCGATAGCGGCAAGCGTGTCGTGGTCTGGAATGAGCTACTGCGCTGGCCACGCCCGGAAGAAGAGGCTGAATTGCTGGAGAACCTGTTGCGTATGCATGCCTTCGGTACAGCCACCCAAGGTGCTGCATTCACCGCCAACCGTGAAGCGGGCAGCGTTGTGGTATTCAAAAGCTTCCCGTCTCACCGTCTGAGTGCCGACTGGCTGGCCGAAGAGCTGGAAAGCCTGGTGGCCTTGATTGCGCAGATTCAGGCAATGGGCAAGGCAGGTCAATTAGGTGGCGATGCTGCAGCCGGTCAGGCCAGTGTCGGCGGCACACCCTCCTTTGCGTGAGGTATTCCCATGAGCATCAGCGGAGACAGTTTTAGTATCAGTAGTGTGCAGGTTAGCCACGTGCAAGAGCACGACCAGGAAGAGCAGGTTCAGGGCTCGAAGACCTTTGAAGACGCCTTGGTGCAACCAGAATCTGGCGGGGGTTCGTCCAGCATCACGCCCAGCGGCAAACAAGTTGCCAGCTACAGCATGGCACTAGGTCGAAACTTGCTGGGAGTGGGTGCAGGGCTTGCTTCTGGTATCTATGTCGCCACCGAGGGCCTTAAGGCCACGCTTGTCACGACGGCTACGGTCAAGACGGTCGATAAATTGATCGGCAGCGACAAGATTGACACCGTTGACCTGGCCATGACAGGGGTAGACCTCAGCATGAAGGCTGGCATTGGCGTCGGCATGGGGGTCGGCAGTACAGTGATTTCGCTTCTATCGCCTTATGAGAGCAACCCGGACACCCTGCTCTCCGACAAGGAGCGTGTGGGGACGCTGAGCAAGATGTTTGATGACGTACAGTCAAATAAAGGCGTCAGCACCCAACACAAGGATGCCATCAAGCTCATGGATGATCTCGGTGACAAGGCTTACCGACGTACGGGTACCGATGAGAATGGCAAGCCCACCTACACCAAGATGAGCAAAGAGGAATATCGCGCAGCCCTGCTGCATGGTGCGCACGTCGTCGTAAAGGGAACCGGAACCCTTGATGCCTTCAAAGGCATCGACGGTCTGGAAATGGTCGATCGCTCGGGCAAAGGCAAGTCGTCGCACTACACCACCATGGATGAAGGCATCGACCGCGAACAATACGGCATCGACCTACCCATGAGTGATGTAGGAGGGGACGGTAATGGCTTTGGCCATTTGCTGGCCGGCAAAACCTCGCATGGCGATACTTTCTTCCAGCTGGAAGGGCACGGCACCAAGACCTGGGGGCAGTGGCTCAAACACGCCGGCGACCTCTTCACCCACCTTAATTCTTTGGCCAACGTTGGTCCGCAGGGTGTCATTGATATGGTTGAGGGGAGCCAGACCCATATCGTGATCAACCCCGATTAAGTCATCACCACAGGGCTGTCCCGGCAAGCCGTGGCTTTACTGCCACGGCTTTTTTCATGCCGGCCGTGCCATTCATTCCCTGCAACCGCAGCAGTTTCTGATCGTCACACCCGAACTTTTGCTGGCGCCGGCATACCAAAGCCGTTCTGTCACCGTTGACGCTACCGGAAACCATTCATGCTCAGGATCTCCCACTATGGTCTGGCGTTGTCGCTTTGCCTGGGGTTGATGGCCCCAGCCTATGCCGACCCCTCTCCTCTTGTCTCTGCCGAACCGGTCAAAGTCGAATCGGTGCAGGTCGTGGCTTCGCGGTCTGCGATTGCCGTGCCCTATCAGCAGGCTTATGAAGTTGCTCACAAAGTACAGCAGGCAACCGCCGGCCGGATAATGCTCGGCATGCGGCTGGTCCCAGCCAGGACGGATGTCAACATGGACAGGCTGCAGCTGCAGATCAGCTCGGAAAACGAAGATCTCGATATTCCACTGCAGCAGGGGCGCTTTTTTGTGATACCCGTGATTGAGCGACTGGCAAAGGACAAGGGGCATTTCTATCTGAACCGGAAGTCCGGTGAGATGGGGGTGCATCTGATGCTGATCCCGACGGATGGGCCGGAAGGGTGGACCATGCGTCGGGTGCAGCAGGCCGTTGCCGACGGCAATCTGGCGCTCAGAGCCTTTCTCCCCTGGTATGCACGCCCATTCATTGCCGATGCAGACGCCATCGGCGCCTGTAGCCCCATCGCCGGGCGCAGCATCGCGCTGCAGGAGGGCGGCAAAGTCACCCTGAACCTGAAAGCCGACGAGCTGCACACCGGTCGTTTCGGGCAGACCCTCCACTGCGCCAGGGTCCGGGGGGACGAGGTCCAGTCCCGGGACGCGAAGCTGATGTTGCCTGATGATGGTGAAATCGTCCTGCTGGCGGCTCCACCACGGGTTCGCGACAGGGGTTAGGTTCGATTGACGTCAGGTTTGCGGTCGCCAGCAATCAGTGGGCAAGGTCGTCCTGAATCAGCCGTACGATCAAATCATCCAGCGTATCGACGGAATAGTTTTTGACATCGTGGACGGTCTGATCGCCGGCGCCTTGTTCCGGAGCGGCGGCATCGCGATAAGTCAGGAAGACAAACTTGCCACCGGTGTACTGGGCCAGCTGGCGGAAGACGAACTCGCCTTCCTTCGACAGCCCGCTAGCCCCCACGGCATGCAGGCGGATTCCCTTGGCCAGCGCAGCAGCGGCCGTTTCATCGTAATACGGGCCGCCGTAGTCCATATGGGGCTCGGCATCGGCGACCAGAATCGCTACCCGCGTGGTATTCCCACCGCGCCACTGTAATTTGTGTACGGTTTCCTTCAGCGCTTCGTTCAGAGCTTCCGGCCGGTCCCCGCCGCCTGCAGCCGAGAGGCCATTCAACTCTTTTTGCAGATTGGCCACGTTGGCGGTCAGGTGCAGGCCCTTGATCAGGAATTCGTCATATTTGTCACGATAAGCCACCATACCCAGGCAAAGATTCGGTCGATTCGGCAGCTTGTTGATGCGGTCGGCAATCGTACTCAGGCTACGCCGCAGCTTGTCGATCTCTGCCGACATCGAACCGGTTGCATCGACGATAAAGACAAGATCCAGGCCCGTCGTCGCCTCAACCGGAGTATTCAGCTGAAGGGTGACGCCCTGCTTCTGGCCCCGCACCAACGGTGCCGACCCGGCTTTATCGCCCAGCCGGGCCGAGATCAGCAAGTCCTGATCCCGCAACTTGGGGTTGAACACCGCATTGGGGGCGAACCAGACCTGTCCTTTCTGATCCGTGCGCGCCCAGACCACAGTTTCCTGACCGAGCGTGGCCGATACCAGGGCATTGGCAACCGGCTTACCCTCACCATTGCGCACCAGCACCCGATAGCGCTCGCTGACATCCCGTGGCCGATAGCCCTGCAATTGGGCATTGCGTTGCAGATAAGCCTGATATTCGCCAAAGTCGGCATTGTCATCGACAAATCCGGCCTTCACCGGCTCGTTGCCTCCCCCTTTCTGCAAGGCCGGCGCAGCCGCCGCTGGCGGAGGCGGTGGTGCCTCGGCATAGACTGCCACTGGCTTGGGTGCCCGTTTCATGACGGATCCACTTACGGCTACACGGTCTCTCCCGCCGCCTGGAGCCGACATCACGGCGACATCCTCCCGCAGCACTTGGCCCCCAGCCCCCAGCCCCGGCGTACCGAAGGTTTTAGCGTCGGCCGGGCAGCTCGTTGCCTTGGGAGGACTGAATTCGGGCACGCCATACAGGGGGCTGGTATAGATCACAGGTTTGGGTATTTGCACCAGATCGCCCCCACCATCGGGCATCGGCGCGGCCGAGGTGGCTACGGAAAAAATCGCGGTGGCAGCCATCGCGATCGCGTTGAAAGGCAGGCGTAGAGACAGGGTCATGGAAACCTCGCATCAGGTGGACGAATCGCTCCGGTCATGGCCTCTTCAGTAATCCAGACCAGAGCGCTTCAAATTGAACATGCCGATGAAACGGCCGGAGCCTGCGAAACGGGTTACAAGAAGCAAAATTTTTTCAGCGAAATTTCTTTATATGAGAATCCGCAACGCTCAAGACTTGCCGGGCCAACGCAGCCGGCCCAGCAAAGACAGCCCCGAGCGCTTGGCACTGCCCGCCTGCTGCAGCTGTACCAGTCGGAGTTCGGCGTCCTGATAGCGATACTGGGCTGGCAGCAACATCCACTGCCGCGCTTCTTCCAGATTCTGCTCGACCCCACGCCCCTCCTGGTACATGCACGCCAACCGATAAGAGGCCCGATGATCGCCTTTGACTGCAGCGCGCTGGGTGTATTCAAACGCCAGGGAGGGGTTGAACGGCCCCAGCTCGCCGGTTTCGTAATACAGGCCCAGATCATGCAGGGCCTGGGCACTACCGGTCTCTGCCGCACGCAGATACCACTTCAGCGCTTTTTCCAGATTACGGGCAATACCGCTGCCCGTGCGATAACAGCTGGCCACATGGTAGATCGCCTGGGTTTCGCCACGACGGGCGCTCAGGTGATATAGCTCAAAAGCCAGTGGCAAGGTTTCCGGCAGATCGGGGTCGGCCAGCTCGCCGGCCAGCTTGAACAGGACTTCCACCGGTAATTTGTCAGCGAGCTTCAAGGTTGTTCGTGCCTTGTCGAGCTGCCCGACCACCCGCGCCTGTTTGATTTGCATCAGCCGGGCTTTGGCATCGGCAAAGTCACGGTCTGCGGCTTTTCTCATCCAGTCGTAAGCACGATCCAGATCCCGCGCAATCTCGCGCCCTTCGGCAAACAGACAGCCGAGGCGATACCAAGCTACCGTCACGTCAGCTTCTGCCGCCTTCCGGTATAAACCAACCGCACGGGGAACATCTTTGGCGACGCCCAGCCCCTGCGCATACAGATCTGCCAGCCCTTGGGTCGCTACCGCATCTCCCTGCGCACTCGCTTTCTGATACCAGTGCGCCGCCCTTGCAGGATGCCGAGGCACGCCCGCAGCCGTTTCATAGCATCGCGCCAACGTAGTTTGCGCTGCCGCCACCCCGGCAATGGCAGCCTGGCCCAGCCACTCCAGGGCCAGCTCGGGCATCTCGCTCCCCTCCTCCGCCATCAAGGCATGAGCAGACCAATACGCCGCAGCGGGCTCATTCTGGGCCAGTGCCTGTCGATACCATTCCTCGGCCCGCACCGAATTGGGAGGCACTCCCTCTCCGGCACGAAAAATATCGCCGAGCAGGGCCATGGCCGGCGCCCAGCCCGCCTTGGCGGCGCGATGCAGGAAAATCAGCGCCCGCTCGGCATCTTTTGGCTTGTGCCGGCCGAGCAAAAACAGCTGGCCCATTTCGAATTCAGCGGGCGGGTAACCCAGATCGGCCGCCTGTTGCCACAGCGTCAACATGCGAGCCGGGTTACCATCCCCCAGCAGACCGGCTTCATGCAGCTTGGCCAGGGCATAACGCGCATGTTCCTGGCCCGACCAGTCAGCACGGCGCGGACCGTTCGCGAGCAGCCCCTCAAAGTAGCTGGTCACCTCATCTACCGTCGGGGCAATGTCTTCCGGTAATCGCTGCAACTGCGCTGCCACCCGCGCGGCAAGCACCCATACCTGCTGTCCGGAGCCTGTCAGTTCCACCTCTACGACCGGTCCGGCATCGACAGTCCGCATCATCCGGCGGACCCGGCCAGGCAACACGCCGGCCTGCGCCAGTACGCCATCGCCAGGCTCGACACGCCGCCCATCGGCGTAGCGAATATCCGGCGCCTCCCCCTCATCAGTCAGCAGGCATGCTTCGCCCTCTCCCGGCGCCGAAAGCCGGTGCAGCGCATCCTCCAGCCAGCGACGGCAGGAATCCGTAGCGTCGGTAAACAGGCGGCGCTCCAACCAGCGTAGCGGCAGGAATGGCTGGTCGCCGATCAGCCCGACGACTTCCCCAGCCAATCCATCGGGCCGCTTTACCTGTTCAGGCCAATGGTCTGCAGCCTGTTCACGCGCAAGCCAGTCGAGCGGTCGATTTGCCGCCCGGCTCAGATAATCACCCAGGTAAAACGCCAGAAACAGGCAGAAATTGAAAGCGGCCGGATGGCCAAGAAACGCGGCTGGCTGCGGTTGCACCTTGCTGCGCAGTTGGGCCAGCAAGGCATCTATCCGGTCCAGACTGTCGGCACTGCCGTCGAGGCGGCTTTGCTGCAGTGCTTTGAAGTAAAGAATACCGCCTGCCACTTCCTGTCCCTGGCGGTAAGCATCGAGATACTGCGCAGCCTTGTCATTCATTCAAACATCTTGCCGGATCACGCCGACCTGCCCCATTCGAGGCGGGGCCGGCAGAATCAAGCAGCCAATTATGCAAAAGGCATAGATGATAATGAACTTACCCCCTCGCCGACCAGCCCTGGCATCGAAAATGCAGCGCCAGCCCCTGCAAAGACAACAGCACTTACTCCGAACGCCGTATCAATCTGATTGTGTTGGCAGGCAAGGAGTTCGGGCAGATCCGGCCAACCGAATGGTCAAACAAGCAGGCCAAGGCCCGTTTACCGCGCTCGCGCGCTGCATCGCCCAGATCCACAGGCTTTCGTGCCAGCAGCTTTTGCCAATCGGCTGCATCAAACCAATCGAGCAAGGGCAGAAGCTCTGACGGGTACAACGTCTGCGACTGCTTCAAAACCACTTCGTCTAACCAGCCACGCAGAAGCTGGCGCTTTCTCGCAGGCGGGTCAGGCGCCTCCAGCAGTGTTTTCAGCATAGGCGCCTGCCACCAAACCGGAACACCTTGCGCCATCAGCTTGCGCACTGTGCCCCAATCGCCTGCCAGCACGGCTGTGGTGAGAACTTGGTGATCGCCATCGAGTGCCTGATCCAACACAGACTCCACTCGTTCAACCACCGGCTTTTCCCAAATACTTTCAGGCTTTTGGCTATGACGCAGCACCTGCATCAGCGGGTGATCTTTCTGTAAAGACGCGACATAGCGCCAGAAGTCATGGGTCACCTCATTGCGCGACAGCGGCTGAAACACCCAGCCATTGGCTGTCTTGACCCACCCCAGAAGGCTTTCTTCATCTGGCCAGCACCTTCCGAGGGACCGCCAGGCAAACCAGAACACCTGCCCGGTCTGCTTATCGATAAAACGCTGCTGCAGGCCAACTGCATTCAGGTCAATCAATGCTTTCGACTCGACATACCCCGACTGGCCTTTTACCAGCAGAGTAGTGGCCGCCACCGGATCGGGGCAGCTCGGATTGAGAGAAGGCTCAGGCCCGTCAAAGCCATATGGCTGCCCCGCGAGATAGTCAATGACAGATTCATCGCCTGACAGCAACACGCCACAGCCCTGACCATCGGGTAAATCCAGCAAGGTTATATCGCCGAGATTTACCGAACGATCCCCCGTCGCGGGTGCCTTCTCGACCAGGCGCTGACGCAAGTTACCTTCCACCTTCAAGGAACACTCGACAGGCATGGCTTGAAAACGATCAGGCGGAACAGACGGGCTATGCAGAATGCCAAGCTCTTTCAATTCTTTGATCCGCTCCGGATCGGACCGGAACACAATATCCCCACGCATCTCAATCTGTGGGCGCCGAGCCCCCTCAGCCAGCGCTGTCTTGATGGCAGGCACCAGTGTTTCAGGCAAAGCTTCGGTCTCGCCGGCACACAAAAATACACATTGCCTTTGGTATGGAGCCAGCATGGCCTCCGCCCACTCTCCGCGCCACTCAGCAATGGATCGGATCAGCGTTGCCACCGGCGCCGTATCGAACTGCGCCAGCTTCAGCCCTGCCAACTCAAGCTTGGCCGCCTGCGGCTGATAACCACGCTCCAGCAACAGGGGCCAGAGCGCGGGTTCGGTGTAAACAAACAACGGGGGCAATTGCCCATTGCTTGCCGGCAGGGCATTCAACTTGGGCAGGCGCCCCAGCAACAGGCGCCAGTTGGCACTGGCCACCGATTGGGCAGGATTGCCCGGTGACACATGCTGCGTCATGGCGGCGAGGGCAATCTTCGCATGCACCTTCAGCGTCTGCGCCTCCACCCGCGCCAGCTGCTCGGCAAACACGTCTGGCGTCAGTATGCTGCTCCAGGCCATCCAGTGCCTGAGCGAGGCCGGATCGTTCAGTGCTCGTCGTAACCGGGCCTGATCCAACCCGGCCAGCAGCTGACGCACCGGCGCAATGCGCTTGGCCAAGTGGCTTGGCTCGAACTGTTCGATGCTCTGGTCAGTAGTGAAGAACTCGCGGTGGATGGCCTCGATCAGTTTGCGATAAGCCAGATCCTGATCTGTCATCGCCAGCAGCTTGCGCAGAGGTGTGGTCGAATCGGCGCTAACAATAGGCTGAGGGGGCTTCACCAGCTGGTAGGGGGGACGGGCCAGCGCCGCCAACACCTGCTTACGCTGGTAGCGCTCTGCCAGATCCAAAACCTTGGTCTTATCCCAATCCTGCAGACCCAACCGTGGGTTGGCCCCCTGTTCCAGCAGCCACAACGCTGTCTGCTCGAAACCCGCTCTTAACGCATGGTGCAGCAAGGTGCCCTGATATCGGTACGCATCAAAGTCGGCCCCCAGGGCGCGCTGCTGCACCAGCCAGCGCTGCAGTTCAGCCTCATTGCGGGGGGGACGGCGCAGACGAGGCGTCCCGTCCCACCAACCGTCAGCGGGTTTCGCCGCAGTCATCGACAGCAGCCCGGCAAAAGCGCGGTCTGTCGCCGCCGGGTCAAAAGTCGCCGCACTCGCCGTCAACGACAAGCCCAGTCCCAGAAACATGCCGCACCGGATCAACACTTTGCAGATTCGAACATTCATTGGACGACCAGCCAGACAGATTGCCTTCCCCGCAGCTCAGCGAAGGAGAGGCCTTTCAATCGAGGGTGCCGGCACATGCGGGCATCCCTCGCCATGACCGCCCGCTCAGGCGACTGCCAACGCCTGTTCGAGATCGGCCAGAATGTCGTCGATATGCTCGATACCGATCGACAGCCGCACCATATCCTCGCTGACGCCGGCCTTTTTCAGTTCATCGGGGTTCAACTGGCGATGGGTGGTAGAGGCCGGATGGGTGGCCAGGCTCTTGGCATCGCCGATATTGACGAGGCGGGTAATCAGCTTGAGGGCATCCTGGAACCGCGCCCCGGCCTCGCGGCCACCTTTGACGCCGAAGGTCAGCAAGCCGGAAGCCTTGCCGCCGAAGTAACGATCCACCAAGAGGCGCGACGGGCTTTCGGCCAGACCGGCATAGTTCACCCAGCTCACCTTGGACTGGCCTTGCAGATAACGGGCCACTTTCAGCGCATTTTCGCTGTGGCGTTCCATCCGTAGCGCCAGTGTCTCCAGCCCCTGCAGAATCAGGAAGGCATTAAACGGCGACAGCGCAGCTCCCATATTGCGCAGCGGCACGGTGCGGGCACGGCCAATGTAGGCAGCTGGCCCCAGCGCATCGGTATAGACCACGCCGTGGTAGCTGACTTCCGGCTCATTCAGCCGGCGGAAGCGCGCCTTGTGCTGGGCCCAGGGGAACTTGCCCGAATCAACAATGATGCCGCCGATGCTGGTGCCATGACCGCCAATATATTTGGTGAGCGAATGCACCACGATGTCGGCCCCATGCTCGAATGGCCGCGTCAGGTAAGGGGTGGCTACCGTGTTGTCCACGATCAGCGGCACGCCGCCCGCATGGGCCACTTCGGCAAACGCGCCGAAATCCACCACATTGCCCAGCGGATTACCAATCGACTCGACAAACACCGCCTTGGTCCGCTCATCAATCAGGCCGGCGACGGCGCCCGGATCATTGGCATCTACAAACTTCACCGTAATGCCGTATTGCGGCAAGGTGTGGGCAAACAGGTTGTAGGTGCCACCATACAGGGTGCTGGTGGCGATGATATTGTCGCCCGCTTCGGCAATGGTCAGGATCGAATAAGTAATCGCCGCCTGGCCCGAAGCCAAGGCCAGCGCTCCGATGCCGCCTTCCAGCGCAGCCACCCGCTGCTCCAGCACATCGTTGGTCGGATTCATGATACGGCTGTAGATATTGCCGCTGACCTTGAGGTCGAACAGATCGGCACCGTGCTGGGTGTTGTCGAATGAATACGCTGCGGTCTGGTAGATAGGCACCGCTACCGCACGGGTGGTGGGGTCGGGACTGTAACCAGCGTGGATGCTCAAAGACTCGAACTTCATCGTTGCAGGGCTCCTGAACAGGTTGGAGCCCAGACTCTAGCATCAAATATTTACCCGATTTGACACGGCAGGCGCTTTTTGTGCGACAGCCGCCCCGAAGCGGTCGGAAACCATCAAATTTTCTGCAAAACCTCACGGCCTTGCCTACACCTTATAGGGGCGCCCCAGGCTCTGTTGACGTTTTGTTTCCGGTCGCGCCGGGCCGAGTTTTGGGGCAGGGCGAGGCAGGGTGAGTGAGGTTTAGCGAGCTAAATAAACGAACCCTAACGACGCCATGACCCAAAAATCGACCCGGCCCGGAGGGTTTCGCCGGGTTTGGGCCTGCTGCCGCGTTAAAAATCGCGTGGCTTACCACTAAGCGGCGCGCTTTTTGCCTTGCTTCAGGCCCAAATCCGACGAAACGCGATCCGGAAATAAAATGTCAACAGAGCCTACAACCAACCGTGAAATCCTGTAGTGCCTGTTTGCGACCCAAAAGGCTGCCCCAATCGGGCCGCTGTGTCTCAAACGGCATGCCAGCGATATCTCACGCTCCCTGCCTGCCCCTATCACTCAGGAGGTCCGAATGCCGTTTTCCGGAAATAAAACCTATGGCTTCTTAGCGCTGACTGTAACCGAAGTTGAAGGAACCCATACTTCAAGTTACTCGGGTTTATCTCATTTCAATTTGATCGGTAGCGATGGCAACCGCAATTATCAGGTCAATATCGACTCTCAAAGCAGCAGCTCACCCAATGTGATGATGATCAACACCACGGTGAGCGCAAAGGACATGCAAAATATCATCCTCGCTCCGCTGAGCCCGTTTTCGCCAGGCTTTCTGCCTTTGCGGAGCCAACCCGGCAGCGGCGCACTCGACCTGATACGCCAGAGTGAATTCACCAATGTGGTACAGGCTTTGGCGGAGTGCTCACCGGCCTCCGCAAACCAGATCGGCTCGCAGTTATCCGCCGCGCTGACAACCGGCGCGCAATTGCTGGTCTTCGGGACTTACTACGACGATGAGGATGATCAGTACCGTCAATCCAGCAGCTATGGCCATAGCCGCTATCAAGAAAACAGCAGCCTACCGCCGCGCGGCATGGATGATGTGCATCTGAACCAAGGTACGCCGTCATCGCAACACCAAAGCGCGGATAACGGCATCTATCAGGATGGGGCACTGTTCATCCTGAATCAGGATGGCAGCGCCAATGCGTTTTTCTTCATGTTCTCTGGCCAGTGCCTGCAAACCGACAATAACGGAAACTGCCAGGGGAATTGCTAGCACTTGCTTATAAGCTACTGACCAAAAAAGGAAAACCTGAATGCGATCGCTTCAGGTTTTCCTTGAAACCCAAGTAGTTACTCTGCCGCATCAACAAAGCCTAAGCCCCAAACCGCCGCTTGAACGCCTCCAGCGTTTCGTCGGCGGACCGGCTATAGATGGCGAACACCACCCGGTCGAACGCGGTTGCAAAGCGAGGCGATTCCAGCCAAGTGGCAAAAGCGTCTGCGACCATGGCCGGGTCGTTCTGAAATACGCCACATCCCCAGGCCCCCAGCAGCACTGTGCGATGCCCATTGGCGGCGGCCACTGCCAACACCAGCCCGGCCCGACGCCGCAGTACCGTTTCGATCTCCTGCTGGCGATCGGCCTCCTGCCTGCGCACCACTCCGGCATTAGGTGCCGGGGCCGTAATGACCGAGGCCAGAAATACCGTGTCCGGCTGGTCGCAGCTCCGTGCACGAAACCACGGCACCTCCGGTGAGTAGATCAAGTGATCGGTGTAGAGCGCCGACGGGTTCTCGCGATTGGCCTCGTAATACTGGCGCTGCTCAATCAGGCAAGAATAAAGACCCGAGCAGCGGCACAAGTCTTCCTCCTGCGCTTTGGCACCGTTGATAAAGCCACCCCCCGCGTTACGTGCCGAAGCAAAGTTGAGGAGAACCAGATCATTCACTCCTTCGGTTTCGACCAGCCGCCGGGCAGCTATCTGAGTCGTCTCATCCGTCACTTCGACGCTGAGCGGGCCCGATGGCGCTGAGGCAGGCTCTTCCAGTAGCGCCAGCGCCTGGTTGGGCGTGTAAAGACGGGTGTGCTGCACGGCACGGCTCAGTGCCGGTTGCAACGATATCTGCCGGCCATCCGGCGCCAGAAAGCCCCCGGCAGCCAGGACGTCCAGTGTCTGTGCCGCAGTTTCTTTGAGTGACACGCGTCACCTCCAATCCAAACAAATCAAATCGAATCGAATCGAATCGAATCAATACTCAATGCAACCCTGCCCCCCCAACAAGCGTCAAGCCGACACCCGGCGCTTAACTGGCAGGTGTCGGTGAGCGTTGCTCAAGCCAGCAGCGCACCACATGCGGCACTTTGCTGGTAGCAGTACCGCGCAGAAAGCGGTAGCCCCAGGGCACATCCATCGGCTCCGGGCCGATAGCGTACTTCTCGGCATTCTGCCGGGCGTGCCGCAACAGCCCCGCCGCTGGATATACGGTCAGCGAAGTCCCCACGACCAGCACCTTGTCGGCGGTCCGGAAGTGCTCGGTCGCTTCGGCCATATGCATAACGTCTTCGCCGAACCAAACGATATGGGGTCGCAACTGGCTGCCCAATTCGCACCGATCGCCAAGCAGCAGCTGCGTACCCGGTATGGGGTAAATACGCGTGGCATCTGCCGTACTCCGCGCCTTGCGGATCTCGCCATGCACATGCAGGATGCGGCTCGACCCACCCCGCTCGTGCAGGTCGTCGACATTCTGGGTAATCACCACAACCTCAAATGCCGACTCCAGCTCGGCAATCGCCAGATGGGCTGCATTGGGTTCGGCACCGACCACCCCCTCCCGGCGTTCGTTATAAAAAGCCAGCACCGCCTCCGGATTCAATTGCCAGCCTTCTGGCGAGGCTACCTGCTCTATCGAATACTCACGCCACCAGCCGCCCATATCCCGAAACGTCTTCACCCCACTTTCGGCACTGATACCGGCCCCCGTAAAGACCACAATCTTTTGTTTTTCCATTTTTTATCTACCAATTATTTAAATCGGCCACCGCCATCTCAAAGCATTTTTGGCCATGTGTTCGGTGAAACTACCAATAAACGGCGGGGACAGCCAGCCTGCCGGTACGGGCCTGTGCATGAGATGTAATGCAACCCTTGGAGCGATAGAAATTTCCCAAGATCCGCACAGCAGATTCTACAAACCGGTATCACTAAATCAGATAGTGCATTCCATATATCCATCAAACTCAGAAGCACCTGTTAGATGAGTATGCAGCAGGGCGTTTTAGGTGAGTAACCCCATATCAGATACCCAGTCGGGGCTTCTTATCGTGAATGTTTTTACCCCTTTTCACATGCGATGCGGATACTCTCCTGGATGCGGACCATGACATTCAGAACAATCAATCAATCTTTAGTTCTATTTTCAGGAACAATTAATCATCCCCATCAACCCAATTGCTTGGTAATTTTCACTTTTATTTTGTAGTATTCATTACAAATCAATATCTTATACAAATTCATTTATCATACAGACAAACAATCCTACAGAATGGCAAATATACTATTGGCGAAATCCTTATTTACTGATAAATTTCGCATCGCTATTCATTACACTGAATAACAGGCAACGTTTAGTCCGCATAAATAGGAATCATCACATGAAGTTCAGCTCAATTATCAAATCCGCACTTATTGGCCTAACCGTAGCAGCTGCAGCTCCCGCTGCCATGGCAGCGGTTACCGCAGGCCAAATCAATTATCTGAATAGCTTATATAATAACGGCCTTGGCCGTATTGCCGACGCAGGGGGTATGGCTTTTTATATTGAAAAGCTCAACGAGCAGGTTTGTTCACAAGCACAGGCCGCATCGCTAGCCAGCACCTTTTTTGGTTCGCCTGAATTGCAAAGCCAACACCTACCCTCTTCCGAGCTAGTTAATCGTATATTTGTCTCTATATTAGGTCGCGATCCGGCAGTTGGAGAGCTTCTCTATTACTCTCAGTTCGGTGCTTCAAGCACCATGGGGCCAAGCTTGGACCCCAAAGTCTCAACCACCACTTTCTCGGCTGAAACCCTGGCCTCCCTTGCCAGACAGTTTGTCTACACCGACGAGTTCAGGACCCAACGTCTGCCCGCATACTGCAGATAAGCAGACAGACAATACCGTCTGACAAAGCCCCGCTCTGGAATTCCAGAGCGGGGCTTTTTGCTTTGGTTCATACAAGGCCACAAAAACTCAATTTGTTATATAAAGAAGAACGCATTGTTATTTAATTTAAAACAATTAAACGCCATTGCAGGAAAGTGGTAATTCTTGGCATTGCAAATTAAATATCCACGTAATATCAATTAGTTACAAAAACACCATGCAATCAAAAGAAAAACCCATAAACATACTCTTGGTACAGACAAGATTTACTGGTAAATTTGAGTCCGTTGCCTAAAGCAACAAACAACTGGCAACTTCAAATCAAATTATCAGGAATTGCAAAATGAAACTGAATACCTTTATCAAATCGACATTAATTGGCCTGACTGTTGCTGCCGCAGCACCTGCTGCAATGGCTGCTACACAAGGTCAAGTTGGCTATCTGAATTCTTTATATGAAATTGGCCTGAATCGCGCTGCTGACGCAGGTGGCATGAATTTTTATATCAACGCTATCAATTCTCAAACCTGCTCGCAGTCGCAAGCAGCCTCGCTGGCCGCTGCTTTCTTCGGCTCTCAAGAGCTGCAAGATCAGCACTTATCTGCGGTAACCCAGATTAACCGTCTGTACCGCGCAGTTCTCAAACGCGACCCTAGTGCCAACGAGCTGCTGCAGTGGGCAGCTCATCCAGGTGCCACTTGGGATTCCCAGTACACGATGGTGACCTTCAAGGCAGCGCCTTTGGCTGATATCGCGCGCTTCTTTGCCAATTCGGAAGAATTCAAAGTCAACCGTCTGGGCACTTACTGCAACTAATCGACGCTGTCCCATCGTTTAGTCAGCTGCGCCTTGGCAACCCCATCCAGACCCGTCTGGATGGGGTTTTTATTTATGCCATTGCCGCGTCGGTTGATGTGCAAGGGCTGTGTGTCTCGCCCCCTCCGAACCTTCTACACCGAGCGCAGAATCCCACCATCCACCCGAATCATTGAACCGGTCAGATAAGCGGCCTGCTGGCTGGCGAGAAAGGCAGCCACCGCACCGAATTCGTCCGGCGTGCCGTAGCGACCGACCGGTATCGTGGCTTCTTTACGTTGCCTGACCTGACTGCGGGTTTCGCCACTACGCTGGGCGGCCTGTTCGTCAAGAAACTCGGTACGCGCCGTCGCAATTTGGCCCGGCAGCAGAAAGTTGACGGTAACGCCATCTCGGGCGACTTCAGACGCCAGCGTTTTGCTCCAGCCCACCAAAGTGCTGCGCAAGGTATTGGACATCGCCAAGATCGGGTTGGGTTCAACCACCGATGTCGAACCTACCGTCAGCACTCGGCCCCAGCCCCGCTGCCGCATACCGGGTACGACGCGGTCTGCCGTGCGGATCAGCGACAACACCATTGCGTTGAACTGCTGCAACCAGAGTTCGGGGGCAATGCCGGAAATGGCTGCAGGGGGTGGCCCGCCGCCATTATTGAGCAGGATGTCGATCTGGCCGCCCAGGCGACTCTCAGCCTCGTCGATTGCTGCCGCCATGCTGGCCCAATCGTTCAGATCCCCGATAACCGGGTACGCCTCGACCGAGTATTGCTCACGCAGCCGCTCGGCCGCCGTTTCGAGCGCATCATGATCGCGCGACAGCAGTGCCAGATTTACGCCTTCGGCGGCGAGTGCCTTGGCGACACCCCATCCCAGCCCCTTTGCGCCACCCAAGATCAGCGCCGTCTTGCCTCGTATTCCGAAATCCATCTCCCGCTCCTCAAAACCAATCTGAAAATGTCTGACACGCACCATGCGTTGCCATGTGGGTATCTTGAGCTGACGCCCCAAGGCTGACAAAAGGCTTGTTTGCAAGGGATGGATGAGTCTGGCTCATGCGAGCGCTTCCGACTGCAACCAGTCGCAAAAGGTCAGCACCGCCAGTGCCGGCGGGGATTCAGGTAGCACCAGCCAATAACCCACTTCGCCGCGCAGGCACCACTGGGGATAGGGCTCGACCAACTCCCCTTGCTGCAACACCAGACCAAGCAGGCTGCGCCGGCCCAAGGCTAGCCCCTGCCCTTGCCGCACCGCCTGCAGCACGATGTTGTAATCGGTCAGCATCAGGAATCGGGCGGAGGATAGATCGACCCCCGCCACTGCTGCCCATTGCAGCCATTCATTGCGCGGTAAGGGTTTGGTCGCCAGCAGGGTGAATTCGCCAAGCCGGCTGCCGGCCGGTGCTTGCTGCAGGCGTGGCAGGTCGTTGGGGAGGCATACCGGTGTCAGGGTTTCGTCAATCAGCTTCTGGCACCTTCCCCCTGGCCAGTCCCCATAGCCGTAGCGGATGGCCAGATCGACACCTCCAGCACCGACGGTCGCCATATCGAGCGCCGGTTCGAGAATGATCTCGATCTGCGGATAGGCCGCTTGAAACCGTGACAGACGCGGCACCAACCAGTAGGCAGCAAACGATGGCAGCACACTCACGCGCACTTGCGCGCGCTCGCACTCTCGCGCCTTGCGGGCCGCCTCAGCCAGCAGATCAAAACCCTGGCGGGCGAGCGGCAGCATGGCCTCACCCGCTGGTGTCAGCGCCAGGGCGCGGGTCAGGCGTACGAACAGAGCTTGCCCCAGTTCTTCTTCAAGTTGCCGGATGTGATGGCTGATGGCGCTCTGGCTGACATGCAGCTCTTCAGCCGCTTGGCTGAAACTCAGATGCCGCGCCGCCGCTTCAAATGCACGCAGGGCATGCAGGGAGGGCAAGTATCGCTTCTTCATTCGCTAATTGTCGCGCAAACGGACCGTACAGGCGGAAGCACCGGAACCAATAGCCACTGCCAGCCCTGTTCGATAGAAAAATTTAATGAATATTAATGGATAGAAAGTCCCTATCTATCCACTTACTCGATGTAGCGTGCAGTGCCATTGAAAAGGTTGCGTTGAGATGCACCCTGCCCTGCAGGGCCCATCTCAACACCACTTTTATTCATTAATTAAATTAGCAGGAGCTTCCATCATGATGAAAATCGCCCCCACCCTGATCAGCCCGAGTCTTATCCAGTCCAGCCAGTCGGTTTCCAAAACCGAATCAACGGTCGGCGTATCGAGTGAAAAGCCACCACTAGACCCCGACCGTGTGCGCGAAGTCACTTTTATCGGCGTCGGCAGCAGCATTGCCTATGCCCTGAACGAGCTGAACAGCCGCCATAGCGGCGCAGAAGCTGATGCCCCGCTACACAGCAAGGTCACCATCATCGGCCAGCAGGATGCCTGGAAACCGGAAGTACGTGGCACCGGCTATATCAACCATCAACATCAGATCATCGACCAATGGGGTGACCACGCCCCGAAATATGATCCGACATATGCCGATCGCGGTGAGTTTTCAGCCAGCAATGACGCGCAGATCAAGCAATCGCTGGATTTGGGGGCTGAACATCTGAAGCAGGGCATAACCGGCATTACCAGGAACACAGAAGGCGAATTCATTATTGCTCTCGACAACGGCAAGTCGGTTAAAAGTAAACAGGTGGTCTTGGGCATGGGCGCCGGTCCGCATTCGAGCATCTGGGGGGAAAGCACCGATCCAACCGCCACAGAAAAGCGCTTCGACAACATTACACTCAACGACAAGCCAGCCTTGCACAAAGGCGGCACGGTTATGGATCTGGATGAATTCATGCGCGCCAGCGATACAGACCCGGATCGCTTCAAAGGTAAGCATATTGTCGTACACGGCCCCAATGCCGGCATCGACGCAGTGGAAAGAGCCGGTGAGTTGGGCGCGGCCAAGGTGGATTGGATGATTCGCAGTACCAAGCCAGTATTACTTGACGGCAATCAGCTGAAGTACGCTCCAGCGACCGCGAAAGATCATCTGGTTAGTGTCGACAAGTTGAATATCACACCGAAGGAAGACGGCGGCGTCGTGCTTGAATTTTCCGAGCCCGTTGCCAGGAATGCAGATCCTTCCACAGCAAAGAAGGGGAAAATCGAAGCGGACTTTTATGTCTATGCACTCGGCCAGGATCCGGACAAACCCGGTACAGTCGGTCACGTCCTGAAAAACCTAATCAGAGATCACGAACTCGAACGCAAACTCGAACGCAAACTCGAACTCGAACTCGAACCCGAACGCAAACTCGAACTCAAACACGAACTGGAACGCGAACGCAACAAACTCGAACTCGAACCCGCATACGACATGGATCAGGTGTATTCAGACAAACCTTATGAAACCGTGCTGGGCCTGCAGACTGAAGGTTCCGGCAATGGCAATGGCTTGCTGGTAGTAGGCGCCTCTGTCAACTCACTGGCACCACGGGTCGCGCATAACTATCTGGATAAGGCCACAACCCGCATACATGAGACAACCCACTCCCTGGGGCTGACCCAGGCCGATACGCTAGATGCGGCGGTACAAAGCAAAGCCAGTCGCGAGGAAATCACCCAGAAGCTGGCGGCGGTTCGCGTGGCACTGGGAGAAGCACCAGAGCCACATGCTCTGGCCAGCTTTCAGGTACTGGCCAACCAGGTCCGTGACTTCCTCGACGCACGTGACCACCTGTCCAATCCGAAAAACAGCGTGGCCGCAGCCGTCGAAAATCAGGTCAAGACCGAGGTTGCCTCGGTTGTCGTGTCACCCCAACTGGGTACGGTCAAGGCGTCATCTGCGGGGCTGACCGGCCACATGCCGGGCTACATTGCCAACGGTGAAGTCAACTACACCTCGGATAACCGGACGATGCTGCGCGCCCATATCGCAAACGAGTTCGACAATATCACCAATGAACAGGCCAGCCAGTTCATTGAAGAGGCCATTGAAATACGGCGCAAGACCGGCTCGGAGTTTGTCGCGACCGCCACCGACCGAGTCATGAACGGCGAGATTTTGCCGCTACTGAAAAACAATCCGGAAGGCAAGGGCCTGGAAGCGTTGGCCAAGCTCGGCGTCAAACCCGCCACGACAGAAACCCTGCTCGCTTTTGTAAAAGCCGGCAAAGACGCGGAGTCGAGCGAGGGCGTGTCATTGGTTGAGCAGATCAGGCAGGAGGTCAGCGCGCACTTCCAAAGTCAGCCCAAGCCGGTACTTGGCACGCCGGAGAAAGTCACCGATGGTTATGAAAGCGAGTTGGCCCGGCTCGACCAAGGTGGCGGCAATACCACATTGACCAAGCACTGGGCTTGATACCCGCCAGACAAAGCGCCACCGGCAAAGGTGGCGCTTTGTATTTCGCCGTTTCAGCATCTCCGGCATTCGGTTCTTTTCGGTCGGCAGACTACCGACGATGGCAGTAATAGCCGGCAATCTGCCAGGCGCGGAAATACGCGATGGGCGGCGTAAATCCGGCTTCCTCCAGCAGCGCTTGCAGGCGCAGCGCCGGCAGCGGGTAGATGTCCGTTTCGAGTTTGGAGAAGTCGAGCGCCACCGTTTCTGGATGACTTCGGCTCGCCAGCTGCTGCCGATGCCAGATGGCAATCTGCTGCGCAAACACCGCCGAATCGCGCTCCCCTTCCATATCGGCCAGCAGCAAAGGCGCGCCCGGATGCAGACAACCCGCCAGCTGGCGCAAATAAGCCAGTTTGGCCGCTTCGCCTGCCACAAAATGCAACACCAGCAGGGATAAGGCTGCATCGAAACACGGCGCAGACTCCAGCTCGGCATCCAGCCCTACCCTGCCCGCCCGGAACGATACCCGCTGCGCAATGCCAGCGGCCTCGGCCCGGCGCTGTGCTTCCTCCCGCATCGGGGCCGAAGGCTCGACCAGACAATATTGCCAGCCCGGATTGGCAGTGGCCGTCTCGATCACTTCCTGCCCGGTCCCTGCTCCCGCCACCACAATCTTTGCCTGCACCGGCAACAACGCTTGCAAGGTATGGCGTGACAGCTCGTGCAGGAGCAGATAGCCGGGTATCAGCTTACGGATTTTGTGGTCATAGATTGTGGCGTAGTTCTGGTCGAATTCGATGGGCATTGGGGTTCCTGGTCTTGCAACAAAGGGGGCGGGGGTGATTGTGCATCTGTCTGAAGGTATTGGTTGCAGCAACCCTGAAAAAAAAGCCACCCCTCGCGGGATGGCTTTGAAGAAAGACGGATGAAACCGGAAAGCCGGGAAGCTTACCAGCTGAACTTTACGGTGTACTTGCCATCGGCTGCACCGAAACCGCCCTGATAGTGCTGCACGGCAATGTAGTAGGTCTGGGCCTTGGTGGAGGTGTTGGTCGTTGACACACGATCCGCTTCGCCAGGGCCGTTTTCGCTGCTCTTGAGCAAGGAGCCAGACGCGCTGTAGAGGTAGACGTCGTAATCAGAGTCGCTGTTTGGCGCCATGGCAACAGACAGTGTTTTGCCGGCTGGCAGCTGCACCGAGTAGTAGTCCAGATCGGCGGTGGTGCCCATGGTGGCGTTCAGGGTTTTCGGTGCCGTCACCGCATTGGCCGCAAGCCGGCCATCGTTGGGCTCGACCTCGCTCGAACCCGAGGGTGGCTGAACGATTTCACCCTTGATCGCCTTGACCGCGCCATAGGCGTCGAGCATGCCGCTCCCGCACTGGTCGCACGACGCAGTGAAAGGACGGGCCGATGACTTAAGTGCACTCACAACTTCATCTGCTGTAGCCGATGGCTTGGCGGCCAGCATCAGCGCGGCGACACCCGCAACGTGCGGGGCGGCCATCGAGGTTCCGGCCATTGTGGTATAGCCATCTTTCACCGGATCTTTGGTGCCAACGTCCACGGTAGACAGAATGCCTTCCGGGTCATTCTCAAATTCCCACTCGCCGCCCGGCCCGGCCAGCGCAATCTTGGCACCGTAGTTGGAGTAGGAAGCCCGAGCGCCACTTTTGCCGTAGGCCGCTACTGCCACGACACCTCGGCAGCTGGCGGGGGTGAAGCCCGAAACATCCATTGAAGAGTTCCCTGCGGCAACGACAACGATCGCCTTGTTGGCAATGGCTTTGTCAATCGCCTCCTGATAGGTCTGGGTTTCGGTACACGAGCGCTTGCCACCGAGCGACAGGTTGAGCACGCGAGCTGGCGTGGTGTTTGTCGGAATATCCGGCACTTCACCACCAGATGCCCAAACGATAGCGTCAGCGATATCGGACGTCGCGCCACCGCACTTGCCCAGAACCCGCACTGGCAGGATCTTGGCATTCGGTGCGATCCCCGCTACGCCGACGCCGTTATTGGTCACCGCAGCAATGGTGCCGGCAACGTGTGTACCGTGCCAGCTGGAATCCCGGGCGCTAGATCCGGGTTGGCATTCACCGGAGGCCACCCAGCTACCGGTATCGCGGGCGTCGTTGTCACGGCCATCGCCGTCGTTGGCACGAGTGGCTTCGGTGATCATGTCGTAGCCAGGTAACACGTTTGCCGCCAGATCGGCATGAGGGCGGTAGCCGGTATCAATCACCGCCACGACCACCCCACTACCGGTGGAAATATCCCAGGCTTTGGTCAGGTTGATGCCTGTTGCGGAATTTTGCATGTCCCACTGATCTTTCCAGCGCGGATCATTAGGGGCGGCAGCCAAGGGCTGCATGATGTAATCCGGCTCGGCGTAGGCAACGTTCGGATCATCCTTGGCAATCTTGGCGGCCATGGCGGCCACTTCTTCAACGGTACGACGGCGGTCAAGCTTGATCACCTGTGCGCCCAGACCCGTCGTACGCTTGAACGCGGTAATGGCACCAAATGGCTGCAGCGACGTTTGCAGCTGCGTCATGCGCTGCGCACGCACAGTAGCGGCGGCGGTTTGGGCGCTGGGGCTGTTCAGTTGTTGCAGGGAAAGGCCGCTGGTGCGGTACTTCACGATCAGCTGATCGGTGTGGGTGCCCTGTTGTGCCGCAGCGGCGGCAAAGCCTTGTTCCGCATGGGCAGCGGTTGCCATCAAGGCCAGAGCTACAGCGATGCCTGTCTGACTCAGTCGGGCGACAGGCTTATTTGTATTGAATTGCTTCATTTTAGAGTTTCACCTTTGTGCTTTGCGCCGGGGCTCCACCGACGCCAAGTAATAGCCACACCCCACTCAGAAACGTGCTGAGCGATGGCGAGGAGCCTGGTTATTGTGTGTATTAACTGGGTAATCCCGCCTGGCGGGAACGGTCTGCGGGACGGCGCGGGCAACAGGCCTTTTGGGCGTGCATGCGCTTTCAACGGTGGCGGCCGGGGCCCTAGGTCTTGGGCTGGCACTCAGGCTCTATTGAGATGGATTTTGCATGGCAGGTTGTGCGCAAAACCCATTTCAACAGAGCCTCATCACCTCGCAACAAATTTGTGCCTATACGGTAGCCCGATTTGCGATGTGACAAAATTCTCCAACAGGCGGATTTTTCGAATTTGCTGTTGTGCGCCGCAATGGCCGCCATCAGTTGATGCCAAAACAATGAAATTTACAATTTTAATCAAATAGAAACATTATTCAGACAGAAAATCTGCACATACCCCATCAGGCCTGAAGCCCTCCCTCTCCCAGGCCGCCAAGTCAGCCAATTGGACTAGTATCGGGTCATCTTGCCCGGCAGGCTCTGTTGACATTTTATTTCTGGACGCGCCCGGTCGTTTTGGTGTCAGCAACGATAAGCCTCAAAACCGGCCCAGCCATGGCGCAGGCGATATCGCCAATGAAAAAAGCCATCCCGCAAGGGGATGGCTTTTCAGTGACGACAGGATTGGGAACGGCTTACCAGCTGAGTTTCAGCGAGTATTTGCCATTGGTGCTACCTGTGCCACCTGAGTAGTACACGACCTTCACATAGCGGGTAAGTGTAGAAGAGCCTGTGTTGGCCACCGATACGGTGTCGGCACTCCCCTTACCGTTCTCGCTGCTGCCGATCTGTGAGCCTGCGGAGTTGTATACATACAGGTCGTAATCCGACGAGGCGTTTGGCGTCATCACCGCTTGCAGGGTTCTGCCTGCGGGCAGTTGTACCGAGAAGTAGTCCACGTCTGTGCTGCTACCCATGGTGGCGCTCAAGGTTTTGGGCGCGGTGACGGCATTGGCAGTCGCTAGCGTGTTGTTCGACTCGGTTTCGCCTGTGGCTGGTGGATCAATGATATCCCCCTTGATGGCCTTGACGGCGCCATAGGCATCGAGCATGCCGGCACCGCAACCCTGGCAGGAAGCCACGAATGGCCGAGCCGACGACTTGAGCGCAGCAATGACCTCGTCCGGCGTGGCGCTTGGCTTGGCAGCGAGCATCAGGGCGGCAACCCCCGCGACGTGCGGAGCAGCCATCGAAGTACCCTGATAGTAGATGTAGTTGTCGCTACCCGGACCTTTGGTGCCGCTGTTGAGCGTAGACAAAATGCCGTTCGGATCGTTGGCACTGTTCTGGGCGCCGCCTGGTGCCGCCAGGGTGATCAAATTACCGAAGTTGGAGTAATAAGAACGGCCACCGGTCTTGTCGTAAGCGGCCACCGCAACCACACCACTACAGTTGGCCGGGCTGGCATCGCTGACGTCCATCGAGTCATTGCCCGCCGCAATCACGACCACGGCGCCGTTGGCGCGGGCGGTGTTGATGGCTGCCTGCGAGGTGCTGTCACACGGGCCGGAACCGCCCAGCGACAGATTCAACACCCGCGCTTTGTTTGGATTGGCAGGCAGGCCGGCAACCGTGCCGCCGGATGCCCAGATCATGGCATCGGCAATGTCCGAATCGTAGCCACCGCATTTACCCAGCACCCGCACCGGTACGATTTTGGCGTTGGGTGCAATCCCTGCGACACCCACGCCGTTATTGGTCACGGCTGCAATCGTGCCGGCCACATGAGTGCCATGCCAGCTGGAGTTGTGTGCGCCATTATTGGGTGCCGGGCACTCGCCCTGTGCCTGCCAGTCACCCGGATCGCTGGCATCACTATCCCGAGCATTGCCATCTACGGCTACGGCCGTATCGTTGATCATGTCGTAACCCGGCAGGATATTGGCAGCCAGGTCGGCATGCGGACGGTAACCGGTGTCAATCACCGCTACATTCACACCGCTACCGGTAGAAAGATCCCAGGCGTTGGGAACGTTGATGCCGATGGAGGAATTCTGCAGATCCCACTGCTTGCTCCAATTGGTGTCGTTTGGTGCAGCCGCCAGCGGAAGCTTGATCCGATCCGGCTCAGCATATTCGACATTGGGGTCATCCTTGGCGATCTTGGCAGCCATGGCAGCGACTTCCGCCAGACTACGACGCTTGTCGAGCTTGATGACCTGCGAGCCAAGCCCGGTGGTGCGCTTGAGTGTGCCGATTGCGCCAAATTGCTGCAGGGCGCCTTGAACCTGGCTCATGCGCTGGGCCTGCATGGTCGCAATCGCTGTATCGGCGCTTGGGCTGTTGAGCTGCTGTGCAGACAAGCCGCTATTGCGGTACTTCACAATCAACTGGTCAGTATCGATTACTGGCTTGGTGATACGCTGGTCAGCCTGTGCGGTAGCCGCTGCCAGAAAGGCCAGGGCTACAGCGATGCCTGTCTGGCTCAGTTTGGCCGCAGGCTTATTGGTTTGCTTCATGAGGACTTCTCCTTTGTCATCGCGCCGGGGCTCCACCAGCGCTAGGGGTACCAGCACCGCCCGCCATCCGGATAGACAGCAGGCGATACAGAGCCTGGGTTGTCCGATCATCACGCAATATCCAGCGGTCATACGACAGGAGACTCTTTGGCGGCCTGATGCCTGTGCATGCCTCTATTCATGCCAAGCCTCTGATTCATCGTTATTTAATGGCCAGACTCTCCCTGTACGACCGCCATGCGCGGTGACAGTCAGCGTTACGGTATAACGTTTCCAGGCCTTGCGATATTGTCCAACAGAATGAAATTCCGGCTCTTCGCTTGTGCAATGCAATGTCTGAATGCAGGCGGGTTAAGGTCGGGCCCTGTACTGGTTGAAAAGGCAGAGAGCACGCCCTTTTCCGGGGGGGAGTCGCGACAGGGCAATCCTCAGTGAAGCCCTGATCATCGGCAGTTGAGGTACTAGGCCGATCAGGCTAATCCGGTCACGCATACTTTGCCAGCCAACCGCCGCACGGCGATGGACAAGCGTTTTTATTACAAGGAGATAGGCACGACCAGCCCGACCGGGCAAGCAACGCGGGGCGCCGAAAGGCCCCGCACCAGGCCATGAATTTGACGCAGCAGTGCATCATGACGCCAACCGCAGCAGAACCTAGGCCGGCTCGATCCAGAACATTTCGCTGCTGCCGCTAAAGCCCAGGCTTTCATACAGAGGTCGGCCGATCTTGGTGGCGTGCAAGGCGGTCACGGTAACACCCGCCGCCCGCGAGGTGGCCAATCCTTGCCTGACCAGCGCCGACGCCAGTCCTTTGCCTCGGTGCGCGGGCTCGGTGTAGATATTCAGCAGATAGCCACGGCGGGTGCCGGCATCCAGCGGATGGGGCGGCCAGGACAGCCAGAACATGCCCAGACCAGCCACTGGCTCGCCCTGATGCTCAATCATCCAGCCAAAATATTCCCCACGCGCCAAAGCTGATTCCAGCCAGGGGATGAAGGCGGTATTCATGGCCTGCATCCGCTCGTCATCCGGCCAGCCGGCCTCGGTAAACATGCGGTAGCGCTGAAGACCAATCCGCTCGACATCAGCCGGATGGACCGGACGCATCAGGTATTCAGGGGGGAGATCCGGTTGCTGCATTTTGCCCTCGATAGCGGTTCCGAATGCTCCAGCTTAGGCCCTGCCGGCCTACCGCGCACAGGCCCAGCACAGCCATTGCGCGTGACCCTGTATCGCTTGGTCCATCAATACAGTGTCCGCAAGCTACTGCCCCGCACGCCGCCAGGTTCTATTGACGTCAGATTTACAGAACCTAGTCGCCAGACCGTACTACGCCAATGCCAGACACCGTTTTGCTGATCTTGCCGGGATTGCCGTAATAGGTCAGCGAGCCGATGCCATCGACCTTGGCGGAGAGTGAATCACTGGCGTAAACACTCACCGACCCCACACCTGACAGCCCGACCACCGCCTCACGGGACTTCAGGGCCGAGAAATCCAGCGCGCCCGTTCCTTTGGCAACAACGTCGAATTTATCCACCTTGCCCGTACCCGACACCAGCCCAGCCCCCATGTAGTTCACCGAGAATTTCTCACCCTTCAGCCCGTGAAACGCCGTCTTGCCAACACCGGCATGGCTATAGGCACGCAATTCCGGCACGGTGACTTCGATCTTCAAACTGTTGGTATTCTTGACATGCACGTCCTGGCGATCCTTGAAGCGGATCACCAGCTGATTGGCTTCGACCAGCGTTTCAATCACCGGCAGCAGGTTTTCGTCGGCCTTGATGCGAATCGAAGGGGCAGCACCGATGCTTACATCCAGGTTCCATGCGCCTTCGCTGCGGATAGCCTGAAAATCCCCCAACTGCCGGTTTTGTTCCGCCAGTTTGCCGTTGCCCTTGACGGTTTCAGCCTGACAGGCCAGTGAGGCCAGGGTGGCGGCGATGAAGAGAAGTGACTTTTGCATGGGGATCTCCGATTAGGTTCTGTTGCTTGATTTGTCATCCCTCCTTTTACGGGCATTTGCACAATTCGGGCAAGATTGGCACGACACAATGCAGATAGGGCCGATGGAATGCAGCGATCGGCCCCTGGGGTGGGTGACGTTTTAACGCCGGGTATCAGGCACGGCAGCGCTTGTCTTCGCCCAGATATTGCCAATCGGCGTTGCTGGTCTGGCTACCTGGGAAGGCCGCATAGGGCCCGGTTTTCCGCGCCTTGAAGTAGCGGTGACGCCCGGTTGGCGCGTGGTAGTGGATAAACACCTGCCCCAAGGTGGCAACGCCTCTGTCCTGCCAGCGCCCGCAAGCCCGGTAGTTGAGTTCGAGCACACTGTCGATCAGCCCGCCCCCCGGAAAGTCGGCCACGACAATGCCAACATAGCTGGGCCGGGTGGCCTGAATATATTGATAGGTCAGCGTATTCGTGCCCTCGAAAGCAATCGTGCAGATGCCCCAGAAGCAGTTGACGCGCGGAAAGTCAGGGTAACTGCCGTTCCAGCCAGGAGTGGTCAGCCCCGTCGCCAGACGCGGCGCACCGGTGCCAGGGCTGGAGTGGCCGCTCGCCACAAAATAGGGAAAAGCACCAGTCGAGCCGGACAACCCGTTCAGAATGCTGCCAGTGCTGGCATTGGCTGCCGCCAGCCGCAGATTGCCCTTGACCTTTTCCCACTTGTTATACAAATCCCAATTGGTGTTGAGTACCCAGGGGTTATCTCCCTGAAATGAATCCCCTTTCAGGCCCCAGGTTTTCTCGCCGGCAAAATTCTGCACAAAAACGATCTTGCCGCGGGTTTCTCCAAGAATCGGTTTCTGGCTGGTGGGTAACCAGATATATCCCGCGTAGCGGGTGTGATACTCGGCAAAAGTCTGCTCGAAACTGCGGCTGTTATTGGCGGGGGTATATTCTTCCTGAACATTTACCAGCAAGGTTTCACCAGGATGCCTTTTCAGAAAATCAACCATGCTATTGAGGACATCCCCAAACATGGTCTTCTGGTAAACCAGACCGTGGTGAATCGCAAAAGTATTCTGGATATGGCGGCATCGAATATCAAAATACCGGATGCCTGATTCCATTTGCACGGGTAGCGACGCACTTTGCGTTTGCACTATATCGCCACCATAAAACGACATCGTGTCATGCGTGCCAGGAATCGACATCAGCCGCAATGGTGTGCTGTCAGGCACGACGCTCATCCAGTCTGGATTGCGGTACCCCGTATCGGCATCGTGGGAATAAGCCGGATGCAGGTGCGCCTGTGCGATGGCGGGCAACAACGCCAATGCCATGAATAGCCTTTTGATTGTCAGCATTTATTTTCCTCGTCTCTTCCATTTTCTGCCGATTCAGTCATCTGAATCGGGCCACGACCAATGTAAGGCAGAGGAATCTGGATCGACAATATTCAGCCATGCATGGTGTTGGCGCTTATCACGTCCAATTTATTTCGCCATCCATTATTCATACAGAGGATAAAAATCAATCAACCATTCATTCAGCGCCTGATTTCAGCATTACAAATCCACCTTTCAGGCAATATTCCTGACCACCCCTCGGGCATTCGAATGCCTTTATTGCATTCCAGATTAAAACTGTTTTTATCCGGGTTACATGCCCAAAAAAATAAACGGGCCTTTCGCCCGTTTATGGATACCGATTCGCAGGACAAAATCTGATTATTTGCCTTCCGGGTCGTAACGCCAGAATTTAACCTGCTTGAATTTGGCATCGTTGGCCCAGGAATCCCAAACCGTTTTGTCGCCCACACTCTTCGCGCCAGCCCAACCACCAAGCGATGTGGACATCGCACGCGCATACAGGCCACGCGGCGGCATCTTGATGGTCTTGCCATCCTTGGTGTAGCTGTATCCGCCTGCGGGTTTCATCTCGCCGGGGTAAACGGCAATCACATGGCCATTGCCGCTTTCCGTCTTGCCCCCTACCACCAGAATCCCCTGGTTGGCCAACCCGGCCAGCTCGGCCGGCTGCACCAGCTTCCACTTGGGCGAACCTTCCAGAAAATGCACAAGGGCGTTGGCAGTCATATAAGGTTGGTCGGGCACATACTCTTTGATAACCGCCCAAACCGCGTGGCTGCAGGAGCCAGGATGCGCGGCGGCAGCGGCTTCTTCGGCGCCCTTCAGTTTGCTGACTGCGATTTCGAAATCATTGGGCATTGCATCTTCTCCTTGAGGTCGGGATCAATCGTATCGGCAACCAGATACTTGCCTTGCCGGGCATTCCAGTTCAGATCGGGCAGACGGTAATCGCCACCCGGTGTCGGGTCTTTGACCTGCACCTGAATCAGCCCTGGCAGCGCGCCTTGCCATTTTCCGTAATGCAGGATCAGTTCACGGGGCTGCTCGTCAGGATAAAGCTCGGCCAGCTGGCCAAGGCATTTGCCCTGGCGATCCAGCAACAGCGGACGTGGAAAATTCTCCCAGGGCGCAGAGTCGGGCTGTTTTTCGTAGTATTCGATGGTAAAAATCGACACCAGCGTCACCGCAGCCTTGCCGCCGCGTTTGGCCAGCGGGCAGGCCTTGGTGTGCGCCAGATAAGGAATCCAGGCCTCTGGGAGCTGACGGATCAGGCTCTCGCCAACCGGCTTGCACTCGTTCTGCGACAATTTCTGCATGGGGGCCGCAGTCGCAAACCCGCTGGCGACCAGCAGCCCGAGGGGGAATAATCGCAATAACATCTTCGTTGGCTTCCTTTGACACGAATCTGTTGACAGGATTACAGCAGTTTCTCAAAGCAGTCTGACCATCTGTTGCGTATTAGGCTCTGTTGACATTTTGTTTCCGGTCGCGCCGGGCCGAGTTTTGGGGCAGGGCGAGGCAGGGTGAGTGCAGTTTAGCGAGCTAAATAAACGAACCCTAACGACGCCATGCCCCAAAAATCGACCCGGCCCGGAGGGTTTGGCGGGGGGGTGGGGGGGGGGGGGGGGTTTTTAAAAGTTGGATGTTGTGGAGAATCGGGCGGGGTTTTGCTTTGGT
>NZ_JARRAF010000249.1 GCF_030129945.1 Parachitinimonas caeni | reverse complement strand
CCTTGAGGTCGGCCTTGGGCTTGAGGAAGTCGTAGTCGTTGAGCACATAGTCGGCCGGCTGTACGGATTTCTCGGTGCGCCAGTGGGCCATATGCTCGCGGTTGACGGTCATGCCGCCATCCTGCCCACCCAGATAGAACGGGACTTGTTCAAAACCGGGGGCCGGGCTGTGGCTGGCGATGCCATCGGCCAACACCAGGGTATGTTTGCCGCCCCCATGTTCGAAGTAATAGTAGATGCCTTCTTCTTCCATCAGCCGCGACACGAAGTTCAGGTCGGATTCGCGGT
>NZ_JARRAF010000248.1 GCF_030129945.1 Parachitinimonas caeni | reverse complement strand
CTGGCGCTACTGCGGCAATTGCCATGAGTAGTGCACTGAGTCCGGCCCAGGTCTTTCTGGCGGTCGAGCCGGTGGATATCCGGCTGGGGGTGGATGGCCTGTCGCTACGGGTGCAGCAAAGCCTGGGGCGCACCCCCACCGATGGCAGTGCCTATGCCTTTCGCAACCGGGCTGGCAACCGGATCAAGCTGCTGGTGTGGGATGGCAATGGCGTCTGGCTCTGTGTCCGGCGACTGCACACGGGCCGCTTCGTCTGGCCGCAGAGTAGCGATCAGCTGTTTACCCTGA
>NZ_JARRAF010000247.1 GCF_030129945.1 Parachitinimonas caeni | reverse complement strand
ATGGCTACAGCCTCGAAGGCTATCTGACCCGCGTCACCAGTGGCGGCGCCGTCGTGTCCGAGCGGAAAGTGGACAGCGCCGGCCGCACCTGGAAAACCACCGACACCTGGATCGACCCGCAGGGCAAGGCCAACCCCAGCATCACCTACAACCTCTATGGGGCCGACGTAAGCGTCCGGTCCCACCACCTAGCGCTGCGGTCACCCAGCCACCAAACTCCGGGATTTGATTGGTGGGAGTCAGGTGATGGTGCAGTCATGTGAATCATGGACAGAGCGGGAAGCACAGGTAG
>NZ_JARRAF010000246.1 GCF_030129945.1 Parachitinimonas caeni | reverse complement strand
ACTTCCACCTGCCCGAGTCGGTGAGCGGCAACCAGATCTACGAACTGGAAGTGGGCGGCCAGCTCTGGTATGGCCAGCTCCACATCCACTACGAAAACGGGCAGCCCCGCATCCAGCTGACCCCGCCCGGCGATTCGCAACTGGTCCGCATCAGCGGCCCGGTCAGCGCCGCCACCGCCCGGGTCAAACTGGAGATCGGCCAGCCGGACGACAACTACCCGAAAACGCTGAACCTGGAGCCGACCCGCAATGCAGACGGCAACTACACGCTCGACAAGATTCTCAACCTGCGCAAGT
>NZ_JARRAF010000245.1 GCF_030129945.1 Parachitinimonas caeni | reverse complement strand
TCATCGGCCATGCGGTCTGGCTCTACCATCGATTCAACCTCAGCTTCCGTGATATTGAGGAATTACTGGCCTCACGGGGCGTGCTCGTCAGTAACGAGACGATCCGGCAATGGTGCCTGAAATTCGGTCAGACCTACGCCAACAACTTACGCCTTAGCCGCCCCAGGCGAGGGGATAAATGGCATCTGGATGAGGTCTACCTTTCCATGAATGGCCAGCGCCATTACCTATGGCGGGCTGTCGATCAGGAGGGCAAGGTCCTGGATATTCTGGTGCAAAGCCGAAGGAACCGTCATGC
>NZ_JARRAF010000244.1 GCF_030129945.1 Parachitinimonas caeni | reverse complement strand
CCAGCACTGGCAGCTGACGGACCGATCCGGACAGATCCTGCACACCGGGCAGCTTGCCAGTGGCGAACAGGCACAAGTGACCCTGCCGGCCGGGGCGGACTGCCTGCTGTGGCTCGACGGCGCCCCCCGCAATCAGGCCGCCCTGCAAGGCTGGCTGCGTTATGACCGGCAAGCCCCGCAAGCCCCGCAGGCCCTGGGGGAACTCCATACCAGCGGCCAGACCCTGCAAGGCCAGCTGCCCCTGCGCGGTCAGCAAAGCCGCCAGACCTTCCACCTGGCCCAGAGCGGCCTGTGGCAATTCA
>NZ_JARRAF010000243.1 GCF_030129945.1 Parachitinimonas caeni | reverse complement strand
GCGACAATAGGGTTTCGGCACGCGAAGCGCTGGAGGTATCAACCCACACCCAGCCGGTTTGCGGCTCGACCAAGGCCCGGGTAACACGGCTGCGGCTGAAAGCGCGTGGCAGCAGCTCTTCTGCGACCCGCTCGCGAATTTCCTTGCGCTCTTTCTTGCCGATTTTGCGGAATTCACGCTCTTCGATTTCTGCGGCTCGGTCATCTGCCACCTGCTTGACGACTGAGGCGGGCAGGATTTTCTCTTCGGTCTTGAGGGCAATCAGCACAGCGCCCGCGTTGCGATAGGCCAGCAAATCGGGGG
>NZ_JARRAF010000242.1 GCF_030129945.1 Parachitinimonas caeni | reverse complement strand
GTTCGGTGAGGTCTGGGGCAGGTTGACGGCGGCGGGGCAGGGCATGCGACCAGTTGAAGCCACATAGCGTTGCAGCGCCAATTTCACCTGTTCGATATTGGCTTTGCTCTTGCTGACCTGGCTTTGCTCTTGCTGACCTGGCTTTGCAGCAGTTGCGTACGCGCCGCCGCGAAAATCAATGTATCCGTCCGATCGCCCCACGTTGCGTCCGAAGCGTGAATCAGCTAGCGGTTGTTGAATTCAGGGGGAGTAGTTCATCAATGCGGCTATTAGGCCAGGTGGGGAGACGTTCAAGGGTGGCGGT
>NZ_JARRAF010000241.1 GCF_030129945.1 Parachitinimonas caeni | reverse complement strand
GGCCGACCCGATTTGCCTTGGTATCGGCTGCTGGTATTTCTGTCGAAAAACCCCAGCTGCCCGCGTTCGGCCAGGACCCGCAGCTACCGGAAGAAACCCTGCAGCCGGCCGGAGGCGTCAACCTGCCCGGCTTCCTGCATGTGGGCACGCTGCCCAAGCAGACGGGCAACTATATCTACCGTCTGAGCACCGGCGGCCAGACCTGGTATGACCGCCTCTCGGTCAACCTGGAAGGTGGCCATCGCACCCTTACCCTCAGCAATACCAACCAACGCCACGCCATTGTGGAGGTGAACTACACCATACCGG
>NZ_JARRAF010000240.1 GCF_030129945.1 Parachitinimonas caeni | reverse complement strand
TTACGACTACGATGCCTCAGGCAGGCTGAACGGGGTGGTGGTGGCACTGGATGGCAGCGGTGACACCAGCCGCCACTTCTACGACGCCCAGGGCCGCCTGCAAGCCACCCTGCAGGCCGATGGCCAGTTGCAGCAATGCCTGTACGACCCCGATGGCACCCTGACCGGCTATCGCCACTGCCTGCGCACCGTACCGGCTGCCGACCAGGCCGCCGCCCGCCTTGACACCCTCCTCAGCCAATACGCCAGCGCCGACGACCCGATCCGGTCCCTGTCTGCCGAGACTGCCGCACCCGCAGTACGGCTGGCGG
>NZ_JARRAF010000023.1 GCF_030129945.1 Parachitinimonas caeni | reverse complement strand
AAGTTCGCTGACGGCAGCAGTCTGGACGCCAGCGCCCTGCAGGCCAAGGCCCCGGCCAATGTAGTGATGGCGGAGGACACGACCCGCGAAGCCGACATCGACAGCGTGACTGGCCTGCCGGTTCCGCTGCGGCCGACCCCCAAGACCCCGCAGAGGGGAGCGATGGGGGACAACAATGGCAACGAGGCCGATATCGACAGCATCGGTACCAATGAAGCCGATATCGACCACCTGCCGGGTCTGGGCCAGCCGGTCGATCCGACACCGCGAACCGGGCCAGCCGGTGCGGATTGGGCGACACGGCAAACCCATCTGCTGATCGACGCGATGGCGAGCTTCGAAGCCGACAGCTCAGCCAGCCTCAGCCACAACCCGTGGGATCGTGGTCATTACGACGCGATTGTGCTGGCAGGACATGGCGGGCACTAAGCTGACCCGTCGCCCCCAGGGCTGCCTGAAGCAGGGCTAACCCACCCGCAGTAAAACACAACCCCGGCGCAGTCATGGCCGGGGTTGTGTTTCATTGCGGGGCTCAAGGAGAAAGTATTGCCGAGATGATAATTGGGATTGCACGCCAGTCAGGCAGGGATTGCATCTGAGGCAGCGCCCCTTCCCTGAAGCCGGAAAAGATCAAGATCGCCAGAGATTCTGCCTGAAGGTCAGGCGTGCCGGCTGGGAGGAAGCAAGCGTAATCCCAATAATTTCGCAAGTTGAATTGGTTGTTGCTGAATTTTTACAAGAAAAAAGCCGCTGAAAAATCAGCGGCTTTTTTATATCTTGGCGGAAGCGGTGAGATTCGAACTCACGGAGCCCGTGAAGACTCGTCGGTTTTCAAGACCGGTGCATTAAACCACTCTGCCACGCTTCCTGATTTTGGTCGAAGGACTTCAACCAAAGAGCCGCGCATTATGCCTATAAAGATCGGAACTGGCAAGGGGCTTGCCACTGCAGGGACTGGTGCGGGATGGTGGCTGGGTGCATCCGTGAGATAATTCTGGCCTGGCGCATTCTTATCAAATCTTCCTCGAAGAAAGCGATCTTAACGCCGATGACACCACGCGTTGTAACGTCTTATCTGCAAACCTTGCTGGATGCAGCGATTCGTTGCGGGCTTGACTCGCAGGTTTTGCTGTCTGAGGTGGGGCTTGACCGAACTCCACCTGAATCGGTTCCTGTGCCCGTGTACCTCGCTTTGTTTGAATTGGCAGGTCGGATGAGTGCACATCCCGCCTTTGGTTTGGCGGTTGGCGCGGAAGTCAAGCCGACGACCTACGGCGTCAACGGCATTTTGCTGCTGGCTTGTCGAGACCTAGGCGCCGCCCTCGAGTCGGTTTTGAAGTTTGAGTGTCTGGTACATGATCTGGGACGTTCCCAGTTGGTGCGCGATGGCCATCAGTATGTCTATCGGTGGCGTAACGACTGGTCTGCACACCCTGCAGCGGCAGATGTGGCTGTGAGTGTCTTCGCTGGAATCAAGGTATGTGCGGATTGGTTGGCGGGCAAGCCGGTACCCGCTGAACGAGTGTGCTTTGCCCATAAGGCACCGCACAATGTTGGGGATTATCAGCGGCTATTGGCTGCGCCTGTTGAATTTGGCGCTGGGGAAAATCGGATTGAGTTCTCAGCAGAGGTGCTGGCCTGGCCGATACCGCAAGCGAACGCAGGGTTGTATCCCATGCTGCTGCAGCATGCAGAAACCTTGGTCGCACGATTGCGGCCGGAAGAAAGTGATGTGGTGGTAAGGGTAAGGCAGGCGATTTTGCGTCGTTTGGGTTCAGGAGCCCCTCAGCTTGCTGATGTGGCTATTGATCTGGGGACATCGGCACGTACGCTACAACGACGGTTACAGGAATCTGGTCAACCATTCCAGCGCTTACTGGAAGATACCCGCCACGAGTTAGCCCGGCACTATCTTGAACAGACCGGATTGCCGGTGGCGGAAATTGGCCTGATTCTGGGGTACCAGGAGCCTTCAGCCTTCCATCATGCATTTCGTGGCTGGCAGGGCGAAAGCCCAGGCCAATATCGCCGTCGCCAGGTTCGCTAGTTTTGTCGGGCAATGAAAATGCCGCCAACCTTTCAGGCTGGCGGCATTGGGAGCGCCAAACGTACCTAGTTTGATTAGGCGGAGCAGCCGTCCTTGTCGGCACCTGGGGCGATCGGTGTTGGGGCTGCTTTGCTGCTGCCGGTGCAATCCTTGACGCCACCACCATTGCTGCTACCACCAAAAACGCGGGTACCCTTGAGGCTGGCCGCACTTACAGCAACGGCCGTTGCGTTGTCTGCAGCGTTCAGGCCAACGTTGTTCGACAGCTTCATCTTGAAGCCGGATACGACAAAGTTACCAGCTGTGGCACTGAAGCTGAAATCAGCGCCTTTGGCGTCAGCCGCTGCCGAGCCTGCGGCATTGGCAGTACCGGCGGCCATACCCAGTGCAATAACGCCACCCAGAACGACAACTTTTGCATTCTTGTTCATCTTGATTTCCTTGAATCTAAAATAAAGTTTGCTGATTTTGTAATTAAAAATACAAAGCTGATATTAGCTGGATGTATTGGATGCGGCGGTTGTCAGGAAATTGCGCGCATCGGATTGAGCGGCTTTATCCTGGCCCTTTTTCTGATATTCGCTAAATTGTGGAATGGCGATTGCTGCCAGAATACCGATAATGGCAACAACGATCATGAGTTCAATAAGGGTAAAACCTTTTTGCAGCTTTTTCATTTAAAAATCCTTTTTAAACAGTAAGTTGTCTTGCTAGGTTGCTTCGATTTCAGTGAGGTGCATTCTATATTTGTTTTTATTTTTATGTCAAACAATTTTTATCTTTTCGATTTTGATGCTTTATTGAAGTGCTGGCTTTTATTTTTCCGAAGAAATGAATCGCACCTTGCTGCAAATTGACCTTGCAAAGGCGAATCGACCCAAATATTAAAATAGGCGCAATGTGACTATTTAGATTGCTGGGGAATGCTGCTAATTAAAAGCTGGGTAAAGAGCACTTCAATGAAGACGCATAAAACCTGAATCCTGACTGCCTGACATTTCAACGGGAATCTACATAGCAAAGACAATGCCAGCCTGTATGGGTAGAGGGCTGAAGTCCGGATTTTTATGACTTTTTTCCGTAGATGCCTGAGTAGGGGTCAGCAGCGGTGTGTAGCGATGGTTAAAGCTACCTGTCATTTGCCTGACAAATTTGGGCACATATTGCCTAGTGGTTACCCGCTATGCGTCAGTTGCAAGGCCGCTCAAGAGGGAAGTGCTGCCGCCTGTCTGCAATGACTGAGGAAGTCAGCCTGTGCTTGCAAGTTATTTCTATATTTTTGGAAATATATTGATCTTGGCTAAAATTGCAACTATTCTAGATTTATCGAAATGATCGCGGTCGGCGCCAATCGCGGCGTGACCGGTTGCTCATTCATCAGGAGAGTCAACATGCACAGCAAACTCATACAGCAATACGGGGTTGCCGTTCTTGGGGCAGGCCCGATCGGGCTTGCGGCGGCGGCGCAGCTGCGGGCAAGAGGTATTCGGCCAACGATTTTTGAAGCCGGTGAGACGGTAGGGCAGAGTTTTCGTGAGGTGGCGCATGTTCAGCTGTTTTCGCCGTGGCGTTACAACATGGATGGCAGTGCCCGCGCTTTGCTGGAGCAGAAGGGGTGGCAGGCGCCTGAGCTGGAAGCGCTGCCAACAGCAGGTGAACTGTTGCGAGATTATCTGAGCCCTCTGGGCGCCGCGCTGGCGGCGGACTTGCAGCTGAACAGCCGGGTTCTGGCCGTGTCGCGACTGAATATGGACAAGATCAAGAGTGGGGAGCGCGAACAGACGCCGTTTTTGATTCGAGTGCAGAGGGCGGGAGAGATCAAGACATTTCTTGCGGGGGCGGTCATCGACGCCACGGGAACCTGGGCTCAGCCGAATCCTCTGGGGGCGAACGGCCTGCCTGCGGTGGGGGAGGTCGATCTGGCGGCACGGATTTTTTATGGAATACCCGATGTGGCAGGCAGACATCGACCGCGCTATGCCGGCAAGACGGTGCTGGTGGTGGGGGCGGGACATTCCGCTGCAGGGGCTTTGCTGGGATTGGCAGACTTGGCAGCGACAGCGCCCCGGACGCAACTGCACTGGGCTACCCGTGGCGACAATCTGCGCCGGGTGTTGGGCGGTGGCGATGCAGATCAGCTACCGGCGCGGGGCGCATTGGGCCAGCGCTTGCAGCAGTTGATGACGTCGCAGCGTCTGCGCCTGCACTCGTCTTTCCGGATTCAGTCGATAGAGGCCGCGCCTGATGGGCTGCGTGTGCTGGCGGACACGCCGGAGGGGGCCGCCGAGTTGCGTGGCATCGACGAAATCATTTGCGCTACGGGCTCCCGGCCGGATCTGGCGTTAACGCGGGAATTGCGGGTTCGGCTGGATGCCTGGCTGGAGAGTGCAGAAGTGCTGGCACCGTTGATTGACCCGAACCTGCATAGCTGTGGCACGGTGCGTCCGCATGGACATCGTGAGCTGACTCATCCCGAGCCAGGGTTTTATATCGTCGGAGCAAAGAGCTACGGACGGGCCCCAAACTTTTTAATGGCGACGGGTTATGAGCAGGTGAGGTCGATTGCTGCGGCGCTGGCTGGCGATATGGAGGCGGCCGATGCGGTACAGCTGGTATTGCCTGAAACCGGCGTGTGTTCGGCGCGGCCGGTAGTTGGCACGGGGAGCGCCTGCTGTGTCAAAGATGCGCAGGCGCGATCGGTGGGCAAGGCGGGGTGCGGTTGCTCATAGCAAAGCCACCGAGCCTAGCAAGATAAAGGAGATACCACTCATGCATTCATTGGATGTCATTGTGATCGGTGCCGGTCAGGCGGGCTTGGCTGCCGGCTACCATCTGCAACAGGCTGGGCTGCGTTTTGTCGTGCTGGAGGCCGGAGAGCGGCCCAGCGGCGCATGGCGCCATTACTACGACAACCTGAAGTTGTTTTCGCCAGCACGATACTCCGCACTGCCCGGACTGGCGTTTCCGGGTGACCCCGACCATTACCCGGATCGTGATGAGGTGGTGACGTATCTGGAAAGTTATGCCAGGCATTTTGAATTACCGATCGCACCTGGGCGTCGGGTCGAGCAGTTGCGCGCGCACGAGCAGGGCTATCTGCTGCGCTGTGCGGATGGCAGCGAATGGCAGTCAGCAGCAGTGATTGTGGCGTCGGGCGCGTTTGGTACGCCTTATATTCCGCGTCTCGAAGGTTTGACGCAGTTCAGGGGACAGCAGCTGCACAGTGCTGATTACCGCAGACCAGAGGCTTTCGCCGGCAAGCGGGTGGTGGTGGTTGGCGGGGCGAATTCGGGCGTGCAGATTGCCCGTGAGCTTGCAGCGGTGGCGGAGGTGACGCTGGTCAGCCGTCGGCCGTTACGCTTTTTTCCGCAACAGATCTTTGGCAAGGATTTTCACTTCTGGGTCAGTGCCAGTGGTCTGGAACGTACCCGCTGGCTGAGCGATCAGAGCACGCCGGTGCTGGATGATGGTCGCTATCAGCAGGCGATCAATGCAGGCAATCCGCCCCGGCGACCCATGTTTCAGGCAGTGACCGAGAATGGCGTCATCTGGGCGGATGGCCGGCACGAGGCGGTGGATGTGCTGTTGTTTGCAACCGGCTTCCGGCCGAATGTGTCCTACCTCGCGGGTCTGGATCTATTCGAAGCCGATGGCCAGCTGCGGCAACGCTGTGGTGTGGCGCGTGGCCAGTCCGGTCTTTACTTTGTTGGCTTGCCTCGCCAGCGCAACTTTGCCTCCGCAACGCTGCGTGGTGTCGGGCCCGATGCTGCTTATGTGGTGAACCACCTGATGGCCACACGGGCCAGAGCGGCGCGTACAGCGGCCTGCTGCGGCCGACTGCGTCTGGCCTAGCAGCCTGTCGGACTTTCGATGCGCGGGCGGAATTCACGGGTTGAACAGCCCATTTTTGCTGGTTTTTTCGTTGCATAGGCTCACTATGCGCCTCAAAAACCAGCAAAGCGGGTCTCGTTCTCCCGCATTTCCGCCTTCGCGCCCGAAAGTCCCACAGGCTGCTAGTCGCTATTGCGATGCTTAAAAAAAGCGCCAACCCCGGCCGCGATAGGTGGTGGCTTTGCCCTGAACCTGTTCACCACTGACCAGCAGTACCTCATCGAAGCGGTCGAGATATTCGCCGGATTTGGCCGGGCGGAACAGGATCGGCGAACCCAAAGCGGGTAGCTCGGTGCCGAACAGGGGGGTTTGTACCTCGCCGGCAGCCTCGTTGTGATTGAAAGCCAATCCCTCAGGCCAGACCGGGCTGGGCAGTTTGAGTGTCGCGGCAGCGCCCGAGGCAATATAGCCGCCACCCTGGCAGGTGATGCTGTCGGCCTGGCTGGCCCGGCAGGCTTCCAGGGCAAAGAAGGCAGCCGGTTGATGCTGAAAGTGGCGGTAATAGTCGAACAGGGTAGGGGTGTAGAGGCCGGAGCCGGCGCCGATCTCGGTAATGCTGGCGTCAGCCGCGGTGGATTCCAGGCTGCCGGTGCCGCCACCATTCACGAAGCGCAGGGCGGCGCCGGCGGCCCGCAGCGCGGCCACGATCGCCTGCCGTCTGGCGGCAACCTTTGGTGTGGCCCATTGTTTGAGCAGACGCACGATCTGGTTCTCGGCCAATTTGCCGGGCACCGCATCGCCCACGCCGGCAATCTGTGCTTCATAGCCCATCACGCCTACCAGCTGCAGTCGCGGAAAACGGTTCAGCTGCTGATAGAGCCGCAGGGTCTTTTCAACATCGTTGAGCGGTGAGCGGTAAACGCCAAAACGCAACCCTGGCAGATCAAAACTCATATCCAGATCGAAAGCGACTTCCAGGCGGGTATCGAGCCGTTCGGCGGCCTGACTCAGCGCCTGCAGATGGGCATCACAGTCGGCCATTGGCACGATCTGCCGACCGGCCTTGACGGCAGCGGCCAACGCTTCCAGTGCGGCGGGCTGACAGGTCGGGTAGGCGACAACGATGTCATCAAAACCCAGATTCGCCAGTTGGATCGCCTCCGGCACACTGAAACAGAGCAGGCCCTGCCAGCTACGGTTCGCATCAAGCGCCCGTCGCATCAGGGCAGGAACGCGAATCGACTTGCTGGCCAGCCGGATCGGTTTGCCGCCAGCGCGTGCCGCCATTGCGGCCAGATTGTGATCGAAGGCATCAAGGTCGAGGACGGCACACGGGAAGGGCTGGTCGGCGATGGCGTTGCAAAGCTGGGCGTAGCGCATGGTGTTTGATGGGCTGAAGGGCAGCCGGGCTGCCCGGATTTCAATGAAACGCCGGATTCCACCGGAAAGCGGCCCGGCGCGACCATAAACCTTACGTCAACAGAGCCTAGCCTTTGCGACCTTTGCGGCCCAGCTTGTTGGCCAGGCTTTCCAGTGGCAGCCCGGCCAGCGCAAATCGCACCAAGCCGCCGAGGCCGCGCATGCGGCTGGCGACGGTCATTTTGTCCATCGCTGCGTACTTGGCTTCGGTAAAGGGATACCAGTTCGCTTCGATCTTGCTGGAGTTGCCGTCGATCATCACGGCTTTGATATTGCAAAAGCCGCGCAGACCTTCCTCGCCCTTGAAGCGTCCGATGCCGCTCTGTTTTGCGCCGCCAAACGGCAGGCCATGATTGCCTTCGGTGATCATGTGGTTGTTGATCGACACATTGCCGACATGCAGCCGCCGGGCTACCCGCTGCGCACGGGCGATGTCGCCACTCCAAACGCAGGCCGACAGGCCGTAAATCGTGCGATTCGCCAGCGATACGGCGTGGTCATCCCCCTCGAACGGCATCAGTGGCAGGAAGGGGCCAAAGCTTTCTTCCTCCATGACCAGCATGCTGTGGTCCACCTGCGTCAGGACGATGGGTGGGATTTGCGGGCTTTGCCGGTCCCAGCTGTGGCCGGTCAGTTGTCTGGCGCCCTTGGCGAGGGCATCTTCCAGCTGGTGGCGGATGATGGCGACCTGCGCCGCCGTCGTCATCTGGCCGATGTCGTCATCCCGGCCGGTGCCCAGCTGCAGCGCTTGTACCTTTTCCACCAGTTTGACGGTAAAGCTGTCAAATACACTTCGCTCTATATAGAGACGTTCAATCGACGTGCAGCTCTGGCCGGTGTTGGTGAGCGCCCCCCACATGGCGCCAGCCACGGCACGATCAAGATTGGCGTCAGCAAACAGGATCATTGCATCCTTGCCGCCAAGCTCCAGCTCGACCGGCACCAGCAGTTCGGCAGCTTGCGCCATGACTTTCTTGCCTGTGGCGATGCTACCGGTAAAGAACACCTTGTCCGGACGTTGTGCGAGGCAGTGGGCACCGGCTTTGCCGTCGCCGTAGACCACCTGTGCCCAGTCCCTGGCAAAGCCGGCTTCCTGCAGGATCGACTCGATCAGTCCCGTCAGTGGGGTGAACTCGGAGGGCTTGTGGATGACAGCGTTGCCTGCGGCAAAGGCAATGCTGATGGGGACAATCGCTTGGTAGAACGGGTAATTCCACGGCGCAATGACCAGGATGGTACCCAGCGGCTCATACCAGACCCGTGATTTCTTGCCGAGCATGGCCAGCGGGGTGGCCACCTTGCGGTCGGACAGCAGCTTGCGGGCGTTTTTGCGCAGGTATTCCAGATTGTCGAGGGTGGCGAAGATCTCGCCCAGCAGCGCATCGGTGGCGCACTTGCCGGTTTCCTGTGAGACGCGGGCGATGATTTCGTCCCGGCGGCGCAGAATCACCTCCCCCAGTCGATCAAGGACCGCCAGCCGCTGTTCAATGATGAGTGCGGCGATGGTGACTTGGGCGCTGTGGGCGCGCTGGAAGGCGTCTTCGACCGTTGCAGCCGTCGGTGAAAGATCGGGTGCCGCATCGCGGACCAGTTGGTTCATGGCAGGTTCTCCGGAGATAGATGAACGGATAGCGGCATCCCAGCCAATGGCAGCGCGCACGCGTGGGCCACCGGAGCCGGCAAAACCGTAGTAGAGGCTGTAGGCCACGCCGGCAGCGCCGAGGCGGGCCATGCGCAGATCTTTGGCCCAAGGCCCGAGCCGGTCGGCCTGATCGAGCAGATTGACCAGACTGGCCAGCAGTGGCTGCGGCAGGCGGGCGGCAAGGGTCAGCAGCAGGCGGAAGTCAGCCAGATCGCGCGGGTGCATGGCCGTGGCGAGGCGGTCGATGCCTTCGGCGGCGCCGCTGGCGGAAAAGGCAGGCATCAGCTCATCGCCAGGGCAGTAGAAGTCACCGAGTCGATTCAGGCCCTTCAACTGCTGCGGCGTGAAAAGGCGGCTGACAGGAGAGGGGAAGGTTTCGAGATCGCGCTTCATCGGGCGTCCTCCAGAATATGGGCGGCCGCTTTGCGTGCCAGCGCCATGATGGTGAGCGACGGGTTGATGCCGGGTGCGCTGGGAAAGACACTGGCATCGGCAGCGTAGACGCGGCGGCTGCCAAATAGCCGGAAATTGCCCTCGACGCACCCTTCTTCCGGGCGACGTGCCAGTCGCAAGCCGCCCATCAGGTGCAAGCCAATGCCGAAACGGCCGCTGTGGATCTGTTCTGCCCCGGTGGAGCGGAAGATGCGCTCGACTGCCGCGTAGCCGGCTTTGGCCCGTTGCCGGTCTTCGCTATTGAGTTCCTTATTGATCTGCAGGCGACCTTGCCCACTCAGGTGCAGGCTGCCGGGATGGCTGTCACGCACGGCGACTTCGATGCAGGCGAAATGGCGCATCAGCGCCATCTGCCGCTGGTGGCCCAGCCCCAGGCCCGGCAGCATCAATGCGGTGCCGATCGGTGGGGCAAACACGTTTTCGAGCTTGAAGCCTTGCTGGCGAAAGCCGGCGTCGTCCGACTTATAAGACTGGAACGGCCCACGCTGGGCATCGACCGGTTCGCGATAGCGGGCGAAATACATGAATTGCGGGTGGCAGTAAAAACCCTGTCCCAACGCTGGCAGGCGGTCTTGCCAGCCTGACTTCAATAAAAGGGCGTTGCTGCCCAGTGTTCCTGCAGCCAGGATCAGGCTGTTGCAACGGAAGCTGACCGGGCGACCATCCGCCAGACGGGCATGCACTTCGCTGAAGCCAGCCTGCTCGGCAATGGCCTCGACCTCGCACTCCGTCAGCAGCTTTGCGCCGGCCTTGAGCGCCCGCTGCAGCGAGGTCAGCGGCGTGGCCTGTTTGCTGTCAAGCCGGCAGCCATACAGGCATTCGATGCAGTCATTGCCTTCTTCGTGCCGACAACCCGACTGACCCCGCTGCAGCGGTTTGCATTGGAACCCGCAGTTCTCAAAGCCCTGCTTGAAGATCCTGGCATTGCGGTTGGCGTGTTCCACCGGCACCTGCTGGATGCTGACGGATGCCTTGGCTTCGGCATACAGCGGCGCCATACCTGCAGTCGAAAACCAGGTGATGCCAGTGCGCTCGCGCCAGTCATCCAGGGCGATGTCATCGAATTCGTCCAGCAGGGCCTGATTGACGATGGAGCCACCTCCCACCACTCTTGCCCGCAACAGTGCCAGTGTTGCGCTGGTATTCAGTTCCATGCCGCCATTCCAGAAAAGCTGGGCGTTGCCATCCAGCTCGCCGCGCGGGTAGTCCTGCCGGGAGCGATAGCGGCCAGCTTCGATAATCAGGCAACGCATGCCGGCCGCCGTCAGCGCGGCGGCGACATTTGACCCTCCTACCCCTGCGCCAATCACGATGGCGTCGTAGTCCTGCATGTTTTTCTCCGATTCCGACTGATTACGGCGTGCAGCGTTGCTTGAAGCTGCTTGTGGTCCTGCTTGTGCCGCCGGGTGGTACCAACGGTCCGGCTGATGGGCAAGTGCATGTAATGAAACGGGAATGCGCAGTGCTGCCAGTACCGGCTCGTCAATTTCAATAACAATGTTATTACATAAAACCAATTTTGTCGCAAACGATAAGTCTTGATGCAATGCAACAAACTTGACCTTGCAAAAACTAAGCATTACAAAGCTCTACACGCGCTATTTGAATTGCAAGGCGCACTAAAAAACATCGTTACAAAACGATACAAAGGAGATCGACATGAAGCTATCACGCAAGCGTGCAGACGGGCACGGCAGGCTGTTCAGGCTGGCAGCGGTTGGGCTGGCGGTGGCGGTCACGGCAGGGCAGGCCGCCTGGGCTGACTATCTGGTAGGTCGTGGCAAGGCCGATATCACGGGTGAGGCGGCCGAAGTGGGCATGATGGGCTACGCCAAGCTTGAGCAGAAAACTGCCGGTATTCATATGCGGCAATGGGCCCGTGCTTTTGTGGTGCAGGATGTGCAAAGCGGCAAGCGGCTGGTGTTCGTCAACAACGATCTGGGCATGGTGTTCCAAGGCGTGCATCAGGCGGTGCTTAACCGGCTGCAGGCGCGTTTTGGCAGCCGTTACACCCGCGAGAACGTGCTGCTGGCCGCCACCCACACTCACAGCGGACCTGGCGGTTTCTCGCATTACGCCCTCTACAACATGACCACCTGGGGCTATAACAGCCGGACTTACAACGCCATTGTCGATGGCATCGTCGAAGCGATTGTGGCGGCCGATGCCGACCTCAAACCCGGTGAGATCAAGGTGGCGCGAGGTGAACTGCTCGACGCCAATGCCAACCGTTCGCTGCCGGCCTATGAGCGTAACCCGGCCGACGAACGTGGTCGCTGGGGCCGCCATGTAGATCCGACCATGACGGTGCTGCGCTTTGCACAGAATGGCCGCGATGTCGGCATGATTTCGTGGTTCGCCACGCATGGCGTGTCGATGCGCAATACCAATCCGCTGATTTCACCCGACAACAAAGGCTATGCCGAGCAATTCGTCGAAAAGCAGGTGTTTGGACGGTTGGGGCAAAATGACTTTGTTGCCGCTTTTGCCCAGAGCAACGCCGGGGATATGACACCGAATCTGTGGCTCAACGGCAGTGGGCCGACAGCTGATGAATTTGAAAACACGCGCCAGATTGGCGAGCGGCAGGCGCTGAAGGCGCTCAACCTGTTCCAGTCTGCCAGTGAGTCGGTAGCGGGACCGGTGGATTACCGCCAGCAATATGTCGATATGTCACGGGTAACGGTGCGGCCGGAATTTGCGTATGGCACCAGCCACAGTACCTGCCCGGCCGCGCTCGGACGGGCATTCGCAGCCGGGACTGAAGATGGCCGGGGCGAGGGTGGGTTCAATGAAGGCGACCTTACCAGCAACCCGTTTCTTGCCCAGCTGGGCTCGGTGCTGTTTGCCGCCCCTCAGTGGGTGAAGGACTGCCAGGCACCCAAGCCCATCCTGCTGCCGACGGGCCTGCAGAAGCCCTTCCCCTGGACGCCCGAAGTATTGCCGGTGTCGATTGCCCGCATCGGCCAGCTGGCTATCGTTGCGGGGCCGGGGGAGTTCACCATCATGTCGGGGCGGCGCATCCGCGAAACCGTGGCTGCCGCGCTGAATATTCCCATCGCAAACGTGATATTTGCCGGTTACACCAATGCCTATGCTGGCTACATAACCACGCCTGAAGAGTACGATGCCCAGCATTATGAAGGGGGATCGACCCACTTTGGCCGCTACACGCTACCGGCCTACCGCCAGCTCTTCAACGATCTGGCAGTGGCCTTGCGCGAGGGCAAGCCGGTAGAGGCGGGTCCGACCCCGCGTGATCTATCCAGCAACCAAATGAGCCTGCAGACCGGTGTGGTGCTGGACAATACCCCGATCTTCAAGCGTTTTGGTCAGGTCGAGCGGGATGCGGCGGCCAGCTACCGTCGAGGCGATACTGCTGAAGCGTGGTTCTGGACAGGGCACCCCAAGAACAACCTGCGGCGGGGCGGCACCTTCCTGTCGGTGGAACGGTGGGACGGCGCAACCTGGCGGCGTGTGGCAGCAGATGATGACTGGTCCACTATCTATCGCTGGGTGCGGATCGACCCGGTATGGGGGACCTCGCAAGCTCGCATCAGCTGGCGTATTCCGGTTGAAGCCACACCAGGGCAGTACCGCATTGTCCACTTCGGTGATTACAAGAATGGCTGGAATGGCCAGATCTACGGTTTCACCGGCACAAGCCGTACCTTCAGCGTGAACTGATCGTCTTGCCGGCAACCGCAACACAAGCGGTTGCCGGCCCTCTGCCTGCCCTGCAAGGGGAGACTGACCGCAGCTGGTTTGGATGCCGGAGCCTGCTGCGGTGAGTGGCTGTCAATCAAACAATGAGAGGAGACATCATGTTCAAGCCCACCCCGCTGGTTGCCGTACTGGCCACCGCATTTGCTTCACTGGCACATGCCGGTGGTTTTGCCCTTGATGAACAGGGCGCAGCTGGCATGGGTAACGCCTATGCCGGCATTGCTGCCGCAGTGGATGATGCCAGTGCGGTGCTGCATAACCCGGCCGCACTGACGCGACTCAAGTCGATGCAGGTGAATGGCGGCGTCAATATCGTCGGTCAACAAGCCAAATTCAAAGCCAGCGGCAGCCAGACCTGGCTGGTGGACAGGGCTAGTGGTCGCGTCGGCACCACCAGTCTGCCGACCGGAACGCCGACCGGCGAGGTCCGGAATGTCGGCGGCGGTGGCGACGATGCCAGTCAGGCCGGCGCCGTACCGGCCGCCTACTTCGCCATGCCGATCAATGATCGGCTGGCCTTCGGGGTGGGTCTGCATGTGCCGTTTGGCACGGAAACCAAGTTCGATGCCAACTGGGCCGGCCGCTACACCGCCATCGACACCAAGATGGCAGCGCTGACAATCAGCCCGGCTGTGGCATGGAAAGCCAGCGAACAGGTTTCGCTGGGAATGAGTTTGAACGCAACCTATCTGGATGCTGAGGTCACCAAGGCACTCGACTTCCGTTACGAAGCCAGCATTGCCGAGCTGGCGATGGGTTCGGCGGTGCCGGTCCTCGATGGCAAGGCGACGCTCAAGGGGGATGGCTGGGGCTGGGGGGCGACGCTGGCGGCCTTGTTCCAGCTCGATGGCGGGGCGCGCATCGGTGCGACCTTCCGCACCGCTGCAACGCCAGAGGCCAAGGGAGACTATCGCGTCGAGATTCCGGGTCTGTATACCCAGATCGCCGCTGGCCTGGGCCAGAAGCTGGAGTCGGAAGTGCAGTCAGCCAAGGCTGACGTCAAACTGCCGTGGCGCTTCTCGCTGGCGGCCGATGTGCCGTTGAACAATACCTGGTCGCTGCAGGCCGATCTCACCCGTACAGGCTGGAGCCGCTTCGATGAGTTGCGGGCTAAAGTCAACAACACGCCAGATCAGGTGCAGACCCAGAACTGGCGCGATACCACCCGTCTGGGCTTGGGAGCGAGCTGGAAGCAGAGCGATGCCCTGACCTGGCGCTTTGGTCTTGCCTATGACCAGACCCCGGTGCGCTCCGCTGAATGGCGCCACCCAGGAACGCCGGATAGCGACCGCTTCTGGCTGGCTGCCGGGGCTGGCTGGAAGCCGAATAAGGATGGCCAGCTGGATGTTGCTTTCAGCTATGGCGTGATGAAAGACGGGGATGTGAATTACACCGACACCGCGTATAACCGCGCAGACTACCCCTTCTTTGCGGCCGAGCAGAAGTTCCGCGTCCAAGGCTCATTCGACCTGGCCATGTGGGGGGTGGGTGTGCAGTATCGTCAGTTATTCTGAGCGGCGACAGCGCCAAAGGTCTGGCGGGTTTGAGATGTCCGAAGTGTCTGGCCAGCAGTAAAAAAGGGAACGCCTTGGCGTTCCCTTTTTCATGCACTGACCGCAGCCAGTAATCTGGCATCAGGAAGGTTTATGGCGCGATGAGCCACCCAGCAAGGCGGCAGCGGGAGGCTGCTTCAGGCGATGCGCTGGCCGAGGGTCGGTTGCTGTTGCACCTTGCGCTGGGCGGCCATGTGGCTTTCCGGGCTGATTGGGTTTGCGCGGAGGATTGGGATTGCCCCCCTTCGGGCCTGCCGGGCGCTGTTCCGGCTGACGGCCACCGGCCGACTGCCCAGCCTGCCGGGGTGGTCGGTTACCCCGTGGGGCATGGTTGCGTGGCGGGCGGTCGTTGATCGGGTCGCCGGCAGCCGGTTTGGCGGTGGGTACAAAACCCGGCAGGGGCAGCTCTTCAATCTTGCGTTTGATCAGCTTCTCGATGCCGCGCAGCAGTTTGACTTCCTCGTCATCGACCAGGGAAACAGCTGCCCCGCTGGCGCCTGCGCGGCCAGTCCGGCCAATCCGGTGTACGTAGTCTTCCGGCACATTCGGCAGCTCGAAGTTCACGACCTGTGGCAGTTCGTCGATATCGAGGCCACGAGCGGCAATATCGGTGGCAACCAGCACCGGCAGGCTGCCATCCTTGAACTGGGACAAGGCTTTGGTGCGAGCAGACTGGCTTTTGTTACCGTGGATCGCCGCTGCGCCGATACCGTTCTTCTCAAGATACTCGGCCAGTTTGTTGGCGCCGTGCTTGGTCCGGGTGAATACCAGCACCTGAGGCCACTCGTGAGTTTTGATCAGATGCGACAGGGCTTCACGCTTGTGAGGCTGAGCCACGCGATGCACGGCCTGCGTCACCATCTCCGAAGCGGTGTTGCGGCGGGCGACCTCAATACAGCGCGGGTTATCGAGCAGCCGATCGGCCAGCGCACGGATCTCGTCAGAGAATGTGGCAGAGAACAGGAGGTTCTGGCGTTTGGCTGGCAGCAATGCCAATACCTTGCGGATGTCGTGAATGAAGCCCATGTCGAGCATGCGATCGGCTTCGTCCAATACCAGGATCTCGACGGCAGACAGATCAACCGTCTTCTGGCCGGCATGGTCGAGCAGACGGCCCGGTGTGGCGACAAGGATGTCCACCTTGCGGCGCAGGGCGTCGATCTGCGGGTTGATGCCGACACCACCGAAAATCACCAGGGACTTCAGTGGCAGATATTTGCCGTAAGTCTGTACCGACTCCTCGACCTGCGCCGCCAGCTCGCGGGTCGGTGTCAGTACCAGACAGCGTGGTGCCCCCGCTCGCTGGTTGGCGGGTTTGTGGCCCTGCAGCATGTGCAAGACCGGCAGGGTGAAACCGGCAGTCTTGCCTGTGCCGGTTTGTGCGGCGGCCAGCAGGTCTCCCCCGGCAATCACCTGAGGGATGGCTTGCGCCTGAATCGGGGTCGGGGTGGTGTAGCCGGCATCTGCGATGGCTCGCAGGATAGGCTCGGCCAGGCCAAGGTTGGAAAAGGTAGGGCTTGCCGCATCAGTGGCGGCGGGGTTCAACACAGACATGAATACTCCGGCGACGGCCTGTCGGCAGTTATGCACGACACCAATCGAGGCGGGCGGGAAAAGCGGCTGGTGGAGTCGATGGACTCGATCAGGCACAGGTATATAAAAAGGCCGGTACGCCGATTGGCAGGGCGCACGGAAGGCGGGCATTGTAGGCCAATTGCCTAATCCGCCCAAGCAGAATCGACATTGGCCGGTGGATCTGCGCTGGTTGACAGGGTTTTTGACACGTTACGCGCCTGATCGGTATGCCTGATGTCAGACACCAGCGCCTCTAGGCTCTGTTGACGTTTTGTTTCCGGTCGCGCCAGGCCGAGTTTTGGGGCAGGGCTAGGCAGGGTAAGCGTGGTTTAGCGGGCTAAATAAGCGAACCCTAACAACGCCATGCCCCAAAAATCGGCCCGGCCCTTCGGGTTTCGCCGGATTTGGGACTGCTGCTGCGTTAAAAATCGCGTGGCTTATCACTAAGCGGCGCGCTTTTCGCCTTGCATCAGGCCCAAATCCGACGAAACGCGATCCGGAAATAAAACGTCAACAGAGCCTTGATGGCAAGCCATCCTGGTGCAATGCCAGGGCGATGCGCTGCCTTGTTACGGTATAGAGCCGGGTGGCGATGATCAGGTTGCGCAGTAGCCAGCCTTGCGACACACAGAGCGCCATGCCGCCAAGCCAGGAACAGACCGGGATGCCGCAAGCGGCAGCCATCAATAAGACCAGTGCTATCCAGTGGCTGTGCAGCTGTTGTTGCATGGCGGGCTCGGCCAGAATCTGTCGCATGTTCGGAATGGCATAGCGACGTTGGGCAGCTCGCTGCAGGTGCAGCCAGGCCAGAAACGGCACGATTTTGTAGAGCATGCCGCTGATCACCGACAAGCCGAAACCCGCCATTAATACCGTACCGAGCAACACCGGCAGTGCAGGATGTTGCAGGCCGGCCAGTTCGGCAATGCCCAGGCCAACGGTTGTCAGCAGACTGAGCATGGCCATCGACCAGAAACGGGTGGTGACATCCTGTGGTCGGCGGCTTTGCCTTTGCAGACGGTAGGTCATGCCAGCGAGGGCAATCAGGGCGGCGGCCAGCAGCAGATGACTGATCAGGCCCAGCCACGGTGCTTGCAGAATCATCGCCACCGTCAGCAGGCACAGCGCGCATTGCAGGGCCGGTGCCCAGAAACGCTCGAACCGTGGCGGGTATGGGGGGGTTAGCTGGAACATTGGCACCACCCGGAATGCGACGGCGCCCACCAGTCCAATCAACCAGCCGCCCAAGCCCCAGGCGGCGTGCAGGTGCAAGGTGGCTTGCAGCGGAATGGAGAGGCCCCAGCCGAGCAAAGCGCCAAGGCTGCCGCCGAGCAGGACGGTTGCAAGCAGTGACAGCAAGGCCCAGCGGATGGCCTTGCCTGAAGCATCCGCGTGAGGGGCCCGCATCAAGGCGTACAGGGTGAGGCCGACAAAGCCGAGCAGGACAGGCACCAGGATGCCTACTGCCGCCTGCAAGCTGGATGGAGAACCGAACCAGAAGCCGCCGGCCAGTATCAGCGCTCCGGCTGTCAAACCGAGATGGGTGAGCCATGCAAAGCGCTTGGGCTGTGGCAGGCTGCACCCCGCCAGCACGGGCAGGATCTGAATCAGCGCTCCCAGCATGACCTGCCCAAGACAGCCAAGCGTAAACAGATGGGTGAGGGCCAGGGCTTGTGGCGTCCAGCGTGAGGACAGGGCGAGGTCGCCAGCCAGCAGCAAACCCAGGCCGGCGAGCATGCCGAAAATCGGCGCCGTCAGGAAAAAGCGCAGCGGTGCTGAAAAGGGGGGCGCTGCATCATAGGACAGCATGCGTGTTCCTTGACTCAACGGCGCCTAGCGCTGGCTTGGCAGGCGGCGGATGGTGATCTGGAACGAGCCTTCTGCCTCCTGCTGGTATTGGTAGTCGTAGCCCGCATCGCGCAGCAGATCGAACAGCGGATAAGGAAGCCGGTGAATCAGCAGAAGCAGGCTGTCTTCCGGACCCAATGCGGGCAGGGCGGTCAGGGTTTGTTCGAGCGGCTCCGGGCACTCCAGCCAGCGGGCGTCCAGCACGGTTTGCATGGGAGGCTCAGGCCGACTGTACGGCGAGTTGCTGCTGTACGAGGTCAAGCAATGCACCTGTCTCGGCATGCAAGGCCCGGTCCATCATCGGGTACAGCATGTTTTCTTCCTTGAGATTGTGCTGCTGCATGTAAACCAGCAGGGTGTCGGCATGGCCGAGGAAGTCATCGAGCGATTCGCTGGCGGCAGCGTGCCGCAAACTGAAGACGATGTCGCGCATCGCCGCATGTTCGGCGCGCATGACGGCAGTAGGGCCCTGCGTCATGCCCGTGAGGGTTTCAAAGCGCGGGAACAGGATGTCTTCTTCCGCCAGAAAGTGTTGGCTGAGCGCCTGCTCGAACTGCCCGGACAGTTTGCGGCATAGCTGCCAGTCTCCGTGGCGCGCGGCTGTTTCAGCGGCAACGAATTGATCGTCGCAGGCTTTGTGGTCGCAGGTCATGCTGTAGCTGATGGTGTTCACATGGGCTCCGGCGGATCAGTAAAGCCCACACTATAGAAGGCGGGCCGCTACGCCAGCCTTGATGGCCATCAAGCCCGGCCGACTCACTGCAGGCCAATCTTGCCCTGATACGCCGCCAGAATCTTTGCGCGGTCATAAGCGACGCCAGCCTTCATCGTCCAAACCAATTGCTGCAGTGCTTTCGGATCTTTGCTCAGGCTGCCCTTGAACAACACCATGTCCGCCCGCTTGCCAGGGGCAATGCTGCCGATTTCATCCGCCCGACCCAGATAGGTGGCGCCATTGAGCGAGGCAATCCTCACCACTTGCGGCAGGCTGAAGCCAGCTTCCTGCAGCAACTCCAGCTGGCGCAGGCTTGAGTAGCCAGGGATGACACCGCCGTAGCCCGTCGGATCGGAGCCTGCCATCAGCAGCCCGCCAGCGTCATGAAACCGCTTCTCCCAGGCCATGCCCTTGGGTAGCAGCTGGGACCACAGATTGTCAGGCTGATTGGCCAGGGCGTTCCAGCGAATGAGGTACTGCTGGCGTAATTCCGGGATCAGCAAATCCAGCGCGCCTTTGGGAGCCTGCGGCCGACCACTGGCAAACGATTCAAAGACGCCAAGCGTCGAAGTCAGCGCCACCTTGCGCCGCACCAGTTTGAGGATGGTGGCGCCAATCTGGCTACTGTCGAGGCTTTGGGTATTCAGCATGCGCAGCGTGCCGTCACCGCTGGGGCACTGATCGGATACTTTGTCCGGTGCGACATCGGTCATGGCAAAGAAGCCGTGCTCGATATTGTCGATGCCGAGGTCGATGGCCTCGTGATAACCAACGGCGCATAAGTGCCCGGTGACTTTCTTGCCATGCTTGTGTGCTTCTTCGACGATGGCCCGCAGCTGCGGGCGGGTCAGATGCATATAGGCTTTGAAGGAATCTGCGCCGGCGGCAGACCAATACGCCACCATCTCCCTGGCTTGCTCGGGCGTTGCCAGACGGGACATCTGCATCACGAATGGCGTGTTGCCATTCAGAAAAGGCGCCGAGACCTCGATATCCGGCCCGATCGCCTCGCCACTGGCAATATCCTGCTTCAGGTTGATGTCGGCATAGGGGCTGATGCTACCTGCCGTGCGAATGGTGGTTGCCCCGCCAGCCAGATACAGCTTGGGAAAGGAATCGAACATGGCGCCGTAAGCACCATTGGCGGTTGGGTAGAAGATGTGCTCATGCATCAGCACCAGGCCGGGCGTCAGGCTATGGCCGCTCAGATCCTTGATCGGAGTGTCGGGCGGCACGGCGAGTTCTCCGGTTTTACCGACGGCCTCAATCCGGCCATTCCGGATCAGGATGGTCATATCGGCTTGCACCGCATTGCCGCTACCGTCGATCAGCTCAACGTGGGTCAGCGCCACGGCGGGGAACTGGAAGGTGATGAATTCCTCCTTCTTTGCAGCGATTCCCACTAAGGGCGCAGTCAGCAGGCTGAGGCAGACCAGCCTTTGCAACAGACGAGGACGCAGGATCGAGACGATGGCAATCATGGCGACAAGAGGCTGAAGAAAGCGGCAAAGATAGGGGAGGCCGGATGCGCTGTCGAGAGGGGCGGGGCGGCAAGAATGTATTTTGCGCTGCGGAGAATAATAGTTGGTTTTGTAATGATGATTTTGATTTTATTGATTATTTTTATTGCTGCGATGCGACGTTGGAATTTGAAATAAATAAGTTGAATTACGATATAGTTTATGTCGCGCAAGCAAGTTGTAAGCGCTTTTCGTTTATTTATTGAGGTTGAAACATGATTGAATTAAAAGAAGATGAATTGGAATTGGTATCCGGCGGTGATGCGGCGGCAACTCGGCAGCCAGGCCAGAATAGCTGGGGAGAGAACAGCGAAGATCCGCTGGAAGATCTGATCTGGTATCTATCCCGGCTCTATCCGTAACAAACTTTAGACAGGATGCTTGAATTTGTCAGGCAGTCCGGGCAGTATGATCATCGTGCGAAAGAGATTGGGCTGACGCACCTTTAAATACGATCAAAATGGAGAAAAAGATGATTGAACTGAAAGAAGATGAATTGGAGTTGGTATCCGGCGGCGATGCTGCGGCAACACGTCAACCTGGCCAGAACAGCTGGGGCGAGTGGAGCTCAGACCCTATCGGCGATATGTGCGATTACTACTCCCGCTTGCCCTGATGCCGTAGCGGCTGGGTAATTGGCCGTCGAAGTGGTTGGCGGACCGAGGTAAAAAGGCCACCTGTTCAGGTGGCCTTTGTGCAGGGGCAGACCCGGCGCCGCAGGGTGGCCAGTTATGGATTGATGATGGTGTAGAGCGTGGCGTAGGTCTGCGATGCCAGCATTTCTGCGAAGGCATTCGGGGCACGGCCATAGCCTGCATACAGCGTCACTCCCGACAACTGGCTGATGTCGTAACCGCTGAGGATGGGGACATTGCCACCCGCAGTCAGGGATTGAATGGTTTGGACCGCAACGGCATGGGCGGGATCGAGATCCCACTTCACCCATTGAGCACCATCAAACAGATAAAAGTCGCCCCCAAGGATTTGCGGCAGTTGGGCGGCAACATACAGCGAGCCGGTCAGACCTTTATCGCTGGCCTTGAATTTGAAATCCGCCGAAAGCCCCAGAAGGTTGCCAACCCGCGAGGCAGCGGGGGCAATGCTGAAGCTGTTGTTGCCCGTACTCCAGCCCACCGGGGTGGGGGCAAAGTCGATGGCCTTGCCGGTATCGGTGCCCAGCCAGTTATTACGATTGTCGCCCCAGCATTTGAGCCGGTGCTCGGCATCAACCGAGCAGCTGTGGTAGGTACCGAGCGAGAGGGAAGTCACCCCGCTTTGCAGGCCCGCCACCTTGAATGGCGCCGGGCGCAGGATGCTTTCGTAGTTATCCCCCAGTGATCCGAAAAAGCCCAGACCCCAGCATTTGACAGCCCCGTTGCGATCCAGACTGCAAGCATGCATATGGCCCACGCTGATGGCCTGGATGCCGCTATCCAGCCCGAGCACCTGCACCGGCATATTGCTGATCTTGGATTGACCATCGCCCAGGATGTCGATCCGGTTATCGCCCCAGCATTTGACAGCCCCCGCCTTCGTCAACCCACAGCTCATGATGCCGCCAGCGCTGACGGCAACCATATCACTGGTCAGGCCGCGCACGTCTACCGGGTAGGTGGCGTCGGGGGAGGTGGCTTCTCGGTTGTCACCAACTTGCAAGTTGCGTCCCCAGCACTTGATTCCGCCTTCCTGCGTGAGTGCGCAGGTGTGGGCTGCACCCGCCGAGACGGCCTTGACGGCCGTGCTGAGGCTGCTTATTTCAGTGGGCGTATCGGCGGTCAAGGGGACGCCTTTGACGTCGCCAAGGCCGAGCTGACCGCGATCATTATTGCCCCAGCATTTGATTTTTCCGGTCTTGGTCAAGGCACAGCTGTGGTTGTCGCCGAGCGCTATGGCAATGGCGTCTTCCAGATCTTTGACCGGTGTAGGCGTCGCCAGAAAGTGGCTGGTGCGATTGGCGGCGGTTGAGCCATCTCCCAGCTGGCTGCTGGCGTTCAGCCCCCAGCACTTGACGCTCCCGGTCTTTAGCACGGCGCAGGCGTGCAGGCCGCCGACGGCAATGTCGGCAACGCCGCTGCTGAGCCCTGGCACATCGACCTTGCCGCCGGCCTCACTCTGGCTGCCGTTGCCCAACTGGCCCTGCGAATTACTGCCCCAGCAATGCACGCCGCCTGCGGTATTCAGAGCACAGCTGAAGTGGTTGGGCGAGGTGGCGACTTTGACGATGCCGGTGAGCGGAGGCGCGGCTAAGGCGGGCAGATTTATACAAAGGCAGGCGGTAAGACTGATAATGATGACGCGCCACGGGGAGGTAGGCTGGGGCATGAAACGGTAACCTGAAAGAGGGTTGCTGACAGAAGATGGGATGATTTTACCCGATACACCACTACTTTCGGGTTTGAGACAGCCGACAGCCTGGCTCTGTTGCGTTTGCCTGTCGAGGTGGCCGGTGCGGCTGTAAACAGTGAGAAAAAGGGCTTCCTTGGGAAGGAAGCCCTTTCAATCCGTCTTGCAACAAGCAGGTGTGCAATAGGCGGGGTAGGGTGCGTTGCATGAGCAGGTCTACGGCATGCCTGCCATCAGGACACCCTGCATGCTGCACATTTACTCGGTTTCGTCTGCAGGCCCACCAATTGCATGTCCTGGGGCAAATTTATTATCCAGTGCGCCGCTGCTTTTTAGCCGGGCGACAAAGTCGCGCCTTGTCTCGTCGTATTTGGTAAACGCGCCGCCGATGAGGACCAAATTAGGACCTTGCGTGGCGATTGCTCGCACTAGGCCATTCGTACCGGGGTTTGTGGTAAAGCTGGTATCCAGTGAGCCATCCGTATTGATGCGGGCGATCCTGTGGCGGCCAACACCGTTATAGGTGGTGAAATTGCCACCGATCAGCACTTTGCCATCATCCTGAACCTCCAGGGAGTAGAGCTCCAAGTCGGTCCCAAAGCCTGTGTTAAAGCTGTTGTCCAGCGTGCCATTACTATTGAGCCGGGCCAGACGGCCGCTCCTTGCGCCGTTGTATTCCGTGAAGAACCCCCCGATAAGGACCTTCCCGTCATTTTGGGACCGGATGACGTTTACTTCGGAACTGGGACCATTGCGGGGATCGAAGCTGGTATCAAGCGTACCGTTGTTATGCAGACGGGCGATGTACTTGCGGTTTATCCGGTCGAAGACGGTGAAGTTCCCGCAAACGAGAATCTTGCCATCATTTTGTATTGCTAACGAGATGACATAACCCGCAGCGCCGTATCTGACATTGCCAATCCCAAAGCTGGTGTCCAGCGTGCCGTCGCTGTTGAGTCGAGCGACACGATTGCGTGGTACACCGTTGACATAAGTAAATTTGCCGCCGATGACAACTTTGCCGTCATTCTGTAAGGCCAAGGCCAATACTTCGCCGCCGGCGGCACCTTCGCCAGGATTGAAGCTGCTGTCCAGCGTACCGTCACTATGAATCCGGGCTATCCGGTTGCGGGTGATGCCGTTGTAGGCGGTGAAGCCGCCGCCGATCATGATTTTGCCGTCGCCCTGTATGGCGATGGCGACTACCGGATCATTGGCCGCCAGGCCTGGTGCAAAACTGCTATCCAGAGAGCCATCCGGGTTCAGGCGCGCAATATTGTTACGGCTTATTGCGGTGCGACCGTCGTGGTAAGAGGTGAACTCGCCCCCGACTATGACTTTGCCGTCACTCTGTACGGCCATTGCATAGACGGAGCCATTCAGGCCCCAGCTGGTCTGAACGGTCGGATTGGTTACATCCTGAGCATCGGCTGCGTGGCTGGGCATTATCCCTGCCAGCGAAACAATCAGCCACAGCAGACTGGATAACAAACCCGAAAACCGGGCCAGGGGCCGAACTCCGCTCAACCCTGTCGTAGCGGAGAGAAAGCGTGAAAGAAGCTGCATCAACGAATACTCCTTGGTAGTGGTGGACTGAATGGCGCGACAATCATTCGGCGGGATGAACCGGTATGAAAGATGGGGCTGAAGTATAAGGGTATTCAGCAATATCACGCTCCTGGGATGCGTTTGGTTTACCATAAACGCCCCTTGATGAGGGGCCCGGCTAGGCATCCTGTTGATTTGGTGGCAGTCATTTGAATACTGTCTGCTGGCAGATCAACACCTCACCTGGCTTGATCTTCATGTTTTCTTGCCAAACCAACTGGAACTGCGGTTAAACCCATGAACCCGACGATCTACCTTGTTGACGATGATGACGCTATCCGTGACTCGCTGAGCTGGATGTTGCAGGCGAGGGGGCTTGACTGCCGCGACTGGGCATCGGGTGAAGCTTTTCTGGCGAGCTACGACGCTGGTTTTCATGGCTGTCTGGTGCTGGATATCCGGATGGGCGGCATGAGTGGGCTGCAGGTCTTCGATGTGCTGCTGGAGCGCGGTTGCACGCTGCCGGTGATTTTCCTGACAGGCCATGGGGATATTCCGATGGCGGTAGGGGCCGTTAAACGTGGGGCTTACGATTTCATCGAGAAGCCCTTTAACTCGAATACCCTGGCCGATGTGATCGAGGCCGCGCTAAAGCAGGCAAATATCCAGCGCAAGGAGGCCGCCTCTGACGCCGAAATTGAAGCGCGATTACGGCATTTGACACCGCGAGAGCGCGAGGTCATGGACCGGGTGTTGGCAGGCAAGCTGAACAAGGTGATTGCAGACGAGCTGAACCTTGCCATGCGCACGGTGGAAGTACACCGTGCCAATGTCTTCGACAAGATGGGCGTTCGCTCTGCGGTGGAATTGTCTCAGCTGCTGGGCAGCAAGCATCGCTAGGCGCTGTGGACGTGAGGAATTTGAATCTGGATTTTATGAATTTCATTTAAAATCAAACAATTAACAAATTTCTTCCATAGGGCCTAGGGCGCTGAACCCAGTTCCAGCGTAAATCGGAAACAGCTACCGCCCTCTGTGCAGGCTTCGCCGGTCAGCCGGCCCCGATGGGCCTCAACGATAGACCGGCAGATATTCAGACCCATTCCCATCCCATGCTGTTTGCTGCTGAAAAACGGCTCGAACAGCTTTTCGTATTGGCCATCCATCACGCCATGCCCCTGATCAATAATCTCAACGGCCAGATGATTGCCATCCTGATAGCTGCGCAGTCGCAAGGTGCGCTGACCGGGAGGGGAGTCATACATGGCCTCCATGCCGTTGCGTGCCAGATTGAAGACAAGCTGCTCAACCAGCACACGGTCGGCCTGAATGGTTGGTAGGTCTGGCGCCAGTTCGGTGCGGATCTGAATGGCGTGTTGTTCGGCTTCGCTGTTCAGATAAGTCAGGGCGGTGGTAATGATGATGTTCAGGTCACAGCGACTGCGTTCGGGCTCATGCCGCCGAACGAAGTCATACACGCGGCGAATGATCTGACCCGCGCGTTGCGCTTGGGCTTCGATTTTCTTGAGAACCGGCAGCAGGGTACGGGCATCTGTGTTTCCGCGTTCCACCATGGTGACGCTGCCTGCGGCATAGCCAGAGATGGCGGCCAGCGGCTGATTGAGCTCATGCGCGAGGCTGGAAGCCATTTCACCCATCGACACCAATCGTGCAGTGTGCTGCAGTTTGTCTTCCTGCAGCTTGGCGAGTTCGCGAGCCCTTTTTCGCTCGGTGATATCGAGCACCGAGCCCATCCATCCAACCTGCTGGCCATCGCCGTCCACCAGTGGCGACTCGTAGACTAATACGTCGAGATCGCTGCCATCGCGCCGTTTCAGGCGCAGTTCTATGCCTTGATTCTGTCGTTGCCCGGAACGTAGCGCTTGGTACGCGGAGAGGATTCTGCTGGCGTCCTCCTGCGGCCAATAGGGTTGCGGCGGGCTGCTGCCCAGCAGCTCGGCCGCTTCGAAGCCTACCATCCGGCAGAACGCCGGGTTGACGTAGATGATGCGGCCCGACATGTCGATAGCCCGCATGCCGGTCAGCAGGGAGTTCTCCATGGCCTGATTGAAGGCATGTGCCGCCAGGAGCGCCTTCTCGGCATGCACGCGGCGCCGGGCGTGCCGACTCAGCAGCATCAGGCTGAAAATGGTCATCAATGACAGGCCGACAATGGCCGTGATGATCAGGCTGCTGGCGAGGTCTGTGCGGGTCTGGTAGACCGTGGCCTGCGCGACCAGACCAAGCTCGGGCGGGCCGATGTCCACCTGGTAATGCAAATCTGAGCTAGTGTTGGCCACGGCGGACTTGCGGGCCAGCACTCGCCCTTGGTCATCCATGATTTCCAAACGGTAGCGCTCGGTAAACCACCAGGGTATTTCCCTGGCGAGCAGGGATTTAACCGAGTACACCCCAACCATGCTGCCGATATAGCCACGATCGTCGTAGATGGGCACATGAACCGAGAACTCGTGGTCGGCGCCACGAGCCCTCGGGGTGGCATAGGCTGGCCGTGCCAGCTTGCGTGCCCGGTCGTCGATGGTGCTCAGATCGTCCGGCGTGCCCGCTTGCACGGGCGTGCTGTCGAGCTGCCCGCCGCCATTCCAGTTGATCCGGGTGAACTCAGGCGTGATGGAGAGCAGCAGGCGGACCTGCTGGCGGGCATGGCTGGTTTTGCCATGACCATAATCAGCCCCGATTTCGCGCAATTTATCGACATTGTGATTGAGCTGGAAATCGAGGCTTTGCTCCAGCCATAGCACGTCAGAAATCAGCTGCCGTCGTTGCTCTTCGCTGGCGCGATGGTGTGTCAGGTAAATCAGTGCCGCGCTCGCAACCAGTAGCAGCAGGATGGCCGCTTTCGGCAACCACCAAAGCCAGCCGGGCCAGCGCGAGACCAGGGGCCGCATGTTCGCTTGCGGTGGAAGGGGTTGGGCGGGGTGCTGGGTGTGTTTTCTCATGGGCGCAGTCTGGCAGTGACAAATGTCGGCTGAAATGTGGATGTCCACAATGGCGTGGCTGGCGGCCGAAGACTAAAAAAGCAGTGTGCGTTCAAGCCATCCGGGCCGATGCGATGGACATCTGCTCCGGCACTGGCTATCAAAATGAATCAGACATCCTCACGCTTCTACCGGAATAGGTCGTCAAGACCAAGGAGACAACAAAATGAAATTCACCAAGACGCTATCAATCATGGCAGCTGCCTTGTTGGCAGGGGCTGCCTGGGCAGACCCGATTGTCATCAAATTCAGTCATGTGGTCGCTGTCGATACGCCAAAAGGCAAGGCGGCCGAATACTTCAAGAAACTGGCTGAAGAGCGTACCAAGGGCAAGGTCAAGGTAGAGGTCTATCCGAATAGCCAACTCTACAAGGACAAAGAAGAACTGGAAGCGCTGCAACTTGGCGCCGTGCAGATGCTGGCCCCGAGCCTGGCCAAGTTTGGCCCACTCGGCGTCAAGGAGTTTGAGGCATTTGATCTGCCTTATATCTTTGACAACTATGACGAAGTGACCAAGGTGATGCATGGCGCAGTGGGGGCGCAGCTGCTCGACAAATTACAGGCCAAAGGTATCAAGGGTCTGGCTTACTGGGAAAACGGCTTCAAGAATTTGACAGCCAACAAGCCGGTCCGTAGTCCGGCGGACATTCGCGGCATGAAGATCCGCATCCAGAGCTCCAAGGTGTTGGATGAGGAAATTCGTAGCTTGGGCGCTTTACCGCAGGTCATGGCATTTTCCGAGGTGTACCAGGCGCTGCAGACAGGCGTGGTGGATGGAACGGAGCTTGACCCTTCCAACCTCTACACCAGTAAAGCCTACGAGGTGCAGAAGCATCTGACTCTGACTGGCCATGGCTTCCTTGGTTATGCGGTGATTGCCAATAAGAAATTCTGGGATGGCCTGCCACCGGATGTGCGCACTGCACTGGAAGGGGCAATGAAGGATTCAACCGTCTATGCCAACCAGATCGCCAAGCAGGAAGCCGAGAAGGCATTAGCTGCGATCAAGGCTTCTGGCAAAACGACGATCTACACCCCGACAAATGAAGAGCGTGCAGCCTTCCGCAAGGCCATGGTACCGGTTCATGCCAAGATGTCCGACCGTATTGGCCGTGATTTGATCCAGGCCATTTATAAAGAAACCGGGTTCAATCCGGCGCAGTAAGCTCCGGGCTGGGTCGATTTTTGGGGCAAGGCGTCGTTAGGGTTCGCTTATTTAGCGCGCTAAACCGCGCCCACCCTGCCTTGCCCCAAAGCATCGCCCAGCGTGACCGGAAACCAAACATCAACAGAACCGGTATTCCCAATCACGTTTTCGAGTACGCCGTGCTTTAGGGGCTGATGCTGTTTGGTTTCCGAAGAATTCAGCAGCAACGGCCTCTTTGGTGGAAGGTTGGGTTCGGAGTGGAGTTCTCGGAAACCGTGCTGACAGGGTGGGATGATTACCAGGTTCTGTCCGACAACGCCTCCCATCATTGATCAAACACTTCGGCTACTGGTTGGGCGCGCTACTTCCGTTGTACTCGCCCGCGAGTGCCACTACAGACGCCATGCCCGTACCAGCTCGCATGCCTGACAGGGCAGGTATCCGGCTACCCGATGGGTTTGATATGCCGCCATATGGCAAGGATCAGAGCAATGAAATTTCTTAATTATCTGGAAGAGTGGCTGATCGGCACGCTGATGGCAGCGGCGACGCTGATCATCTTCGTGGCAGTCATTCATCGCTACGCGACCGGTCTGAGCAGTGGGGCGCTGCAGACTTGGCTGCTTGGCATCAATCTTTCCTGGGCCCAAGAGCTCTGTATTTACCTGTTTGTCTGGATGGCCAAGTTCGGTGCAGCCTATGGCGTGCGGACTGGCATCCACGTTGGGGTCGATGTGCTGGTCAATCGCCTGGATGATCGCTGGCGCAAGCTGTGTGTCCACCTCAGTCTATTTGCCGGGGCCTTGTTCACGGGAGTCATCGCCTATCTGGGCGGGCGCTTTGTCTGGGAAATTGCCCATACCGACCAGACGTCATCTGAAATGGAGATCCCGATCTGGATCGTCTATCTGGCAATTCCGCTTGGCTCGTCACTGATGAGTTTCCGCTTCTTGCAGGTTGCCTGGGCTTTCTGGCGCACAGGCGAGCTGCCCAAACACGATCATTCCCATGTTGAAGGGCTGGAAGCCCAAACGGCAGGAGGTGCTGCATGAGCGCGATTTCCTTACCTGGCGCCAAGCCTATGTCGATCAAGATCCCGTTGGGCATTCTGGCTTGTCTGCTGATCATCGCGGTGGTGGGGGGCAGCAAGGCCACCATGTTCTGTCTGCTGATTGCCTTGATGCTGACTGGCATGCCGGTCTCGATCGCTCTGGGGCTGACGGTTCTGACCTTCCTGTTTACCCTGACCGAAGTGCCCATTGAGTCTGTCGCGCTCAAGCTATTCACCGGCATCGAGAAATTCGAAATCATGGCGATTCCGTTTTTCATCCTGGCCGGTAACTTCCTGACTCATGGTGGCGTGGCGCGACGGATGATTGATTTCGCTTCGTCGATGGTCGGTCATTGGCATGGCGGGTTGGGCTTGGCCGGGGTGTTGGCCTGTGCTTTGTTTGCAGCCGTGTCTGGCTCCAGCCCTGCCACGGTGGTTGCGATCGGCTCAATCATCTTGCCTGCGATGGTCAAACAGGGCTTTCCCCGCCAGTTTGGGGCCGGGGTCATCACCACTTCCGGGGCGCTGGGTATTTTGATCCCGCCTTCCATTGTGATGGTGATGTATTCCGTAGCAACCAATGCTTCAGTAGGGGCCTTATTTGTGGCGGGGGTGATCCCCGGGTTGGCGCTGGCCTTCCTGCTGGGGCTGACCACCTGGTGGCGTGCTCGTAAGCATGGTTATCCTCGCCTGCCCAAGGCGAGCTGGGCTGAACGTTGGCTGGCATTCCGCCGTTCCATCTGGGGGTTGATGCTGATTGTCGTGGTGATGGGGGGTATTTACTCCGGGATCTTTACACCAACCGAAGCAGCGGCCATGGCGGCGGTGTACGCGTTCATTGTGGCAGTCTTTGTCTATCGAGATCTGCCCTTCAAACGGGTAGCCAAAGTGCTGCTCGACTCAGCCAGTATGAGTGCGATGCTGCTGTACATCATTACCAATGCCGTGCTGTTTTCCTTTCTGATGACGCACGAGCAGATCCCGCAAGCCATGGCAGACTGGCTACTGGGCATGGGGCTTGGTCCCATCAGCTTCCTGCTGGCTGTCAATATCCTGTTGTTGCTGGCCGGGAATGTCATGGAGCCATCTTCGATTGTGTTGATTCTGGCGCCAATTCTGTTTCCGGTAGCGGTAAAGCTTGGCATTCACCCGATTCACCTGGGGATATTGATTACCGTGAACATGGAAGTGGGCATGTGCCACCCGCCGGTGGGTTTGAATCTCTATGTGGCTTCTGGTGTCACCAAAATGGGCATCACCGAACTCACCGTTGCTGTGTGGCCGTGGCTGCTGACAATGTTGGGATTCCTGGTGGTCGTGACCTACTGGCCGGATCTGTCGCTCTGGCTACCGCGTGTGCTGGGGATGATTTAGACCAGTAGATTTACTTGGATTCATACAAAAGCCTGAGAGGTGTCTCAGGCTTTTGTCTTTTAGCAAAGGCAAGATTGCCAAGGCTGTTATTGAAAATATGCCATGACATTTAGATAATTGCTGTTAAAATCATCGGCTTATCTCGATTGTCAGACCGCCTCAAGGATCCCTCATGCCATTTGCTGCCCCTCGCCATGTTCTTTCTTTCGCTGCTGCTTTGGTGCTCTCAACTTTGGGTATTGCGCAGGCTGCGCAAGGCCCAGAGTTCTATGACGCAAAGAGGTGGCTGGAGGCGACGGATTCGGAGAACGTCAAACGGATGCTTGGTAGCATGCTGGAGATCAAAACCAATCTTGAGAAGACCAGCCATGTTCAGACCCGCTTGCTGATCAGCACGGGCGACGAGATCAATGCTTTTGCCACTGAGATCAAGGGCGAGAAAGTCATTGTGTTCAATCTTGGTTTGCTAGAGCAATTCCATAACGACAAGGACGCAGTGGCATCGGTTTATGCTCACGAGCTGGCTCATCATGAAAAAAATCATATCGAGAAGGGGCAGTCTACCGGTAAAGCGCTTGGCATATTGAGTGCCATTGTGGGGGCCGTCGTGGATTACAAACTTGGGTCGCGCGGCTTTAATACCAGCTTGGGCAGTGATGTGACCAACCTCGCTGCGTCGTTGCTGGATCGCAAGTTCAGCCGGGATCAGGAGCGCGAGGCCGACGCAGCGGGCATGCCGTGGTTGGTGGCTGCCGGCTACAACCCGGAAGGCGCAATACGCTTGCATCGCAAATTGTTGGAGGAGGCTGGCAATAGTCACTTCAGCATGCTGAGCACCCATCCGACGAGCGATGAGCGAATTGAGAACCTGCAAAAGTTGATTCGTGAAGACGCGGCTGCCGCCAAATTGGCCAAAGTTGAGCCGACACCGTTATTTGTTGAAGTCGAGGAAAAAGACGACGAGGACGAAGAAGAAGCACCCGTAGCAGGTCAAGCCAGCCAACCGCTGGAAATGCCCGAAGCCAAATATCTGACTCCCGTGGAAGGCATCAGTTTTGAAACCTATTGCAAGCTGAATAATGAGATTGTGTTTACTTCCGAGGCGCCTGCGACATTCAAGAAGTACGGGTTGACCGCCGAAAAATACAAGCGGGTCAATGAGATATTCAGTAAACGCCTCGCCGAAGATAAAAGCGGCAGGTTGTCGATTTTCTACACCTCACGCTTCCTTGCCGCTGCGCAGGGGCAATACGGCAAGTGGGCACAAGATGCTGCCAATTCCTACGCCACGGGCAAGCCTTTGGCCGAGCAAGCGCCGATCAGCATGGAGCAGTGGGCCGAAATTTCGGTCCTGCTAGAAAAGCATACCGACAAGTTCAGTAACTACAAGGCTATGGATGGCATGCTCAAGCCCTACAAACTCGGCTGGTATGACTGGTTGATGATCCAGAACTGGTGGATGCGCAAATTTGCCATGCAACAGACCGATGCCAAATTCATGGAGCAATACATGAAACTCAGAAGCGCCGCAGAGAGCAAGTTAGCCAAATCGGCCTCCTGATCCACGTTGGAACTGGCAACAAAAGGCAGCGAATTCGCTGCCTTTTCCATTTTGGCGGATACACTGGAGGGGTAGCCAGGGTCTGGCGTCTATTTGAGTTCAACCTATCTTCCACCTGAACGCCGTAATGAAATTGGATCTCAACCGGGCGGCAGCCAAGATTGTCGCCATCTATCTGACATTTGGCATTGCCTGGATTCTGGGTAGTGATGGCGTACTCGGCATGTTGGTACATGATCAGCAGATCTACGCCGATATCCAGTCGATAAAAGGGTTGCTGTATGTAAGTCTGACAGGGCTTTTGCTGTATGGGTTGATTGCGCGCCATATGCATCAGGCCGCCAAATTGATGCGATTGATCAAAGACTCCGAGGCCAGCTATCGGTCTTTGTTCATTGATAACCCCAATCCCATGTGGGTGCATGATGCGCAGAGCCTGCAAGTGCTTGAAGTCAACCGCGCGGCTTGTCTGCAATACGGATATAGCCGTGAGCAGTTTTTGAAAATGCCTCTGAGCAATCTGTCTGCGCCAGGGGGGGGGTTGGTGCTAGACAATGGATTGGTGCAACACCGCGCCTCTGATGGTCGAATTCTGGATATCGACTGGGCGGTGCAAACCATTTCATTTGAAGGGCGCAGTGCCCGGCTTGCCCGGGCGATTGATATCTCCAGTGCTCTGAGCGCGCAACGGGAATTGGCCGACAGCCAGCATCTTTTGGCCGAAGCCCAGCGTATTGCCCGGCTGGGCCACTGGCGGATAGGTCTGGAGCAGTGTGTATTCAGCTTCTCGGATCAGGTCTGGCCCATGTTGGGCATGGCACCTGAAGCCGATGGCGTACGTTATGACCGCTTTTTCTGGATGGTGCATCCAGGTGACCGCCCCGCCTTGCAGCGGGCCCAGTCTTCTGCATTGGCCGGTGCTGCGCCCCTCGATGTTCAGCTGCGCATCCAGTGCCCGGATGGGCGGCTCATCTATCTGCATGTCCGGGGCGAGCTGGTTTATGAAATCGGCGATAGGCCATCGGGCCTGGTGGGGTCGGCCATCGATATTACCGAGCTCAAGATGGCCGAGTCGAAAGTGATTGAAGGGGAGCGCCAGTACCGGAAGCTGGTGGATCTGATGCCTGAGGGACTGGTGCTGCACCGTGGTGGTAGATTTCAGTTCTGCAATCAAGCCGCATTGCGGCTGCTGGGCGTGACTGACATGGACGAGTTGTCCGGGAAAAATCTGCTCGACTGGGTCAGTGGCGAAGCGCGCGAGAACATTCGACGTCGTTTCGACGTGATTGCCAAAGGAGCAACGGCTGATCCGGGCTTCATTCCGGCTACATTTACTAACGGCACACGGCAGTGTCAGGTTGAAATTGCCTCGCAGCCGGTAACTCTGGCGGGGGAGTCGGCGGTGCAATCAATGATTCGTGACGTGACCGAGAGCGAGCGGGTCAAGGCAGCCTTGGAAGTTGCCAATACCGAGTTGCATCGTCTGTCCAATCGCGTGCTTGAAGTGCAGGAAAATGAGCGACGGCAGATTGCCCGCGAGTTGCACGACGAGATCGGCCAGGCGCTGACCGCGATCAAACTGCATCTGGAGTGGCATGACCGGCGACAGACCAGCGCACCACAAGGCAGCCCGTTTTCCGAACTGGTGGACATGGCTTCGCGCGCTCTGGGGCAGGTGCGAGATCTTTCACGTATGTTGCGACCAGTACAGCTGGATCAATTGGGTTTGGTTGCTGCCTTGCAAGACCACATTACCAAATTGTTCCGCAACAGCCCGATTCTGGCGACATTTGACGGCGTTGAGATTGAGCCTCGCCCCGATCCTGCCATCGAGACCGCCGCGTTCCGGATAGTGCAGGAAGCGCTGACCAATACGCTTAAACATGCCAGTGCCACCGCCGTGACCGTTCGACTTCGCGCAGAAGACAGCTGGCTGTTGCTGGAAGTGCGGGACAATGGCAAGGGTTTTGTCACGAATGAACCGACGGGGCCCTCCAGCAGCCTGGGGCTGATTGGCATGCGGGAGAGGGCTGTAGGGGTCGGTGGACGCCTGAGTATTGAGTCCAGCCTGATTGGGGGGACTCTGGTGCAGGCACGCCTGCCTTTGCGGCATTGACCTGGCGCTAACTGGGATGCTGGATATGCGACAACATGGCGCACCCAACGCAAAACGGTGGCTTACACCGCGCCGGCTTCATTGAGCAGCCATGCCGTTCAAGGTAAAATGCCCAATTACCTCTCAGTACATTTGCCATGACCAAGTTCATCTTCGTTACCGGCGGCGTTGTCTCCTCTCTGGGGAAAGGCATCGCCGCCGCTTCACTTGCGGCGATTCTTGAATCGCGCGGCCTCAAAGTCACCATGATGAAGCTGGATCCTTACATTAACGTGGATCCCGGCACCATGAGCCCGACCCAACATGGTGAAGTATTTGTGACCGAAGACGGTGCAGAAACCGATCTTGATCTCGGTCATTACGAGCGCTTCATCCATGCCAAGATGAAGAAGGCCAACAATTTCACCACCGGCCAGATCTACGACTCCGTGATCAAAAAAGAACGCCGGGGCGATTACCTGGGTAAGACCGTGCAGGTCATCCCGCACATTACTGACGAGATTCGGTTGTTTATCGACCAGGGCGCCGCAGATGCAGAGCTGGCCGTGATCGAAGTCGGTGGCACGGTCGGTGACATTGAATCGCTGCCTTTCCTTGAGGCGATTCGCCAGATGGGCGTGATCCTCGGACGTGAAAACACCTGTTTTGTTCATCTGAGCTATGTGCCCTACATTGCCGCTGCAGGTGAGGTCAAGACCAAGCCAACCCAGCACAGCGTCAAAGAATTACGTGAAATCGGTATTCAGCCAGATGTCCTGATCTGTCGCGCAGAACGGAATGTGCCGGAGGATGAAAAGCGCAAGATCGCCCTGTTTACCAATGTGCCGGAACGCGCGGTGATTTCCTGCCCGGATATGGATTCGATTTATAAGATTCCCCGAGTGCTGAGCGAACAGGCTATCGACGAAATCATCTGCAAACAGCTGCAAATCGACTTGCCTCCTGCCAATCTTGTCTTGTGGGATCGCATTGTCGAGGCCATCGAAAATCCAACGCAGACTGTCAATATCGCGATGGTCGGCAAGTACATGGACTTGACCGAGTCTTACAAGTCATTGATCGAAGCGCTCAAGCACGCGGGTATTCATACTCGCAGCGATGTGCAGATCCACTTCCTTGACTCGGAAGAGTTTGAAGGCGAGACCCTGCCATCCCTCGATGGCATGGATGCCATTCTGGTGCCGGGCGGTTTTGGTAAGCGCGGGGTTGAGGGCAAGATCCGCGCCGTTCAATATGCACGCGAAAACAACGTGCCTTATCTGGGAATTTGCCTGGGCATGCAGCTGGCCTTGATCGAATATGCACGCCACAAGGCTGGCATGACCGATGCCAATTCGACCGAATTCACGCTTGAAACCCCGTTCCCGGTGGTTGCGCTGATTGATGAATGGGTCAATCACGATGGCAAGATCGAGAAGCGTGATGAAAATTCGAACATGGGAGGGACCATGCGTTTGGGTGGTCAGGAGTGCGAACTCGCACCTGGCTCGCTTGCTGCCAAAATCTATGGTGCTCAGACCATTGTTGAGCGCCATCGTCATCGCTACGAGGTCAATAACTACTACCTGCCAAGGCTGGAAGCCGCAGGACTGAAAGTGGCAGGTCGTTCTACCGACCCGAATCATCTTTGTGAAACCATTGAGCTGCCGGAGCATCGTTGGTTCTTCGGATGCCAGTTCCACCCAGAATTCACTTCGACGCCGCGCGAAGGTCACCCACTATTCAAGGCATTTATCGAGGCAGCTATCGCTTACGCCAAAGAGCATGGCCGCACCGGACTGAGCTGCTGATTGAGCAAGGCGCCCTGGCATGAAAGTGCTGGGGCGTTTTGTTTTGAGAGCCTAAGTCTTGCCTGTTTTTGAGACAGGTGCCAATGACCCCGCCGGATCAGCCAGAAACTGTGGCTGAAGGCCTGGGCCCAAACAATCTTCACCATGGTGTTGTAGGCCGGTTTGGCTTGATTACCACAAGCCTGTTCCGCCAACATCGACTGGCTGTAACTATTTCATGCATCGTAGCAAGGAGCTGAACCGATGAGTGCAATCGTAGAAGTAATCGCCCGCGAGATACTGGATTCGCGAGGAAATCCGACTGTTGAAGCCGATGTGTTGCTCGAAAGCGGAGTAATGGGCCGGGCCGCCGTGCCTTCTGGCGCCTCGACAGGTGCTAAGGAAGCACTGGAGTTGCGTGATGGTGATAAGGCCAGATATTTGGGTAAGGGCGTTCTGAAGGCGGTTGAGAATATCAACACAGAAATCTGTGAAGCCATTATCGGTCTGGATGCTGCTGATCAGGCATTTATCGATAAAACCCTGCTGGATCTGGATGGCACGGACAACAAGGGCCGTCTTGGCGCCAATGCCATTCTGGCGGTGTCCGTAGCTGTTGCCAAAGCCGCTGCAGAAGACGCAGGTTTGCCTCTGTATCGCTACTTGGGCGGGGCCGGGCCAATGAGCCTGCCCGTGCCGATGATGAATGTCATCAATGGGGGTGCGCACGCAAACAATAGCCTGGATATCCAGGAATTTATGATCATGCCCGTTGGTGCCAAGAGTTTTCGCGACGCGTTGCGTTGTGGTGCCGAGATCTTCCACAACCTGAAAAAGCTGTGTGATGACAAGGGCTACTCAACGACAGTTGGCGATGAAGGTGGTTTTGCTCCGAATCTGAAGAGCAATGAAGAAGCCCTGAGCCTGATTGCCGAAGCGATTGAGCGTGCGGGCTACACAGCAGGTCAGGACGTTATGCTGGCGTTGGACTGTGCAAGTTCTGAATTCTACAAAGATGGTTTCTATCATCTGGAGGCTGAGGGCCTGAAGCTGACTTCGGAGCAATTTGCTGACTATCTTGCTACGCTGGCAGGCAAATACCCCATCATCAGCATTGAAGATGGTATGAGCGAGCACGACTGGGCGGGTTGGAAACTACTAACCGACAAACTGGGCCGTAGCATCCAGTTAGTTGGTGACGATGTCTTTGTTACCAACCCCAAGATTTTGGCGGAAGGTATCCAGGCGGGTATCTGCAACTCGCTATTGGTCAAGATCAACCAGATCGGTACGCTTAGCGAGACACTGCAGGCTGTCGATATGGCCAAACGGAATCGTTATACCTCAGTTATGTCTCATCGCTCCGGTGAGACAGAGGATTCGACGATTGCGGATCTGGCAGTTGCCACCAACTGCATGCAGATCAAGACAGGATCACTCAGCCGTTCGGATCGCATGGCCAAGTACAACCAGTTGTTGCGAATCGAAGAAGAATTGGGCGACGCAGCTTACTACCCTGGCCGCAATGCGTTCTACCATTTGAAGTAAGCTTAGTTATAGGCAAGACGGGGCAGGTTCTGGCCCCGTCCTGAACTGACAAGTGTCAGGGCGCACTACTCGTTATCTTGGTTGCCAAAATCTGGATTGGAAGTACCTAACCAGAGGCGGTAGACGTGTTCTTGAGCCTTTGTGCTCGATAATGGTTTTAAATTTGGATATTTCTGAAGAACATTTGCCATGCGATTGCTTGCCATAGCCCTTGCTTCCCTGATTGTCCTGCTGCAATGGCCTCTATGGGTGGGGAAGGGGAGTTGGCTCAAAGTCTGGCAGATTGAGTCGCAACTGGCCGATCAGGTTAAACAGAATCAACAGCTTAAAAGCCGCAATCAGGCACTCGATGCAGAAGTCAATGATCTGAAAACCGGTGTTTCTGCCATCGAAGAACGTGCGCGGAATGAGTTGGGCATGATTCGCAATGATGAAGTGTTTTTTCAGATCCTTGATCGTAGCGAGCCGCTGGCTGAGCCGTCCGCCAGCCGTTCGCCTGCGGCAAGTGCAGAGAGGCCGGCGCTTGCCCCACCTGCTGCGGCTTCCCAGACACCTCTGGCTGGTGCGGAAAAGATCAGCGGGCCGTCTGCTGTGACGGCTCCACAGCCATGACCTCCCAAACTACTGACGAGGCCTTTGACCCTAAACCTGTCCTTGCCAGCTTGCCTAACTTGCCAGGGGTATACCGCTATCTCGATAAATCTGGTGCGGTGCTGTATGTGGGCAAAGCTATCGACCTGAAGCGGCGAGTCAGTTCCTATTTTCAGAAGAGCGATCAGTCACCGCGTATCCGCTTGATGCTGCAGCAGGTTGCTCAGATCGAAACCACAGTGGTTCGCTCTGAGGCCGAAGCGCTCATTCTGGAAAACAATCTGATCAAAGCGCTGTCGCCGCGGTACAACATCCTGTTTCGTGACGACAAAAGCTACCCCTATCTGGTCCTGACAGGCCATCGCTACCCTCGTCTGGCTTTCTATCGAGGTGCGCTGGACAAGCGCAATCAATACTTCGGGCCTTATCCCAATAGTTTTGCTGTGCGCGAAAGCATGCAACTGTTGCAGAAGGTTTTCAAATTGCGTACCTGTGAGGATACGGTGTTTGAAAATCGGTCACGACCTTGCCTGTTGTACCAGATCAAGCGATGCAGTGGCCCTTGTGTGGAGCATGTGTCCAATGATGACTATCGGAGGGATGTCCTGCACGCTGTTCAACTACTGCAAGGCAAGGCTGATGAAGTGCTGGTAACGCTGCAGCAGAAAATGGATGCAGCATCGGAAGCCTGGCAGTTCGAGCAGGCCGCGGTCTATCGCGATCAGATCCAGTCTCTGGCGAGAGTGCAGGAGCGGCAATTCGTTTCCAGTAATAGTAGTGAGCAGGATGCCGACATCGTGGCTTGTGTCGTCAAGCGTGGTGCAGTTTGTGTCAACGTCACTATGATCCGTGGCGGCAGGCATGTTGGCGACAAGTCGATTTTCCCGAGCCATGGTGAGGATTATGAAGTTGATGGTGCGCTGGAAGCGTTTCTGGCTCAGCATTATCTTGATCGAAGTGTGCCCTCGGCCATCATCTGCAATTTGTCATCCCACCCTGAAGCGCTGATCGAGTTACTTTCGACCCAGGCCGGGCGCAAGGTGGTGATCAACACCAATCCGAATGGCGAGCGCCGGGTCTGGCTGGAAATGGCTACCAAGAACGCAGAGCTTGCCCTGGAGCAGCGGCTGGGTTCTGAAGCCACACAACTTGCGCGACTGTCTGCCTTGCACGAGGCTCTGGGTTTATCCGATTCCGCGCAGCGTATCGAATGCTTTGACATCAGCCACACCATGGGGGAGGCCACGGTTGCATCCTGCGTGGTTTACGACAGGCTGAATATGCAGCCAAAGGAATACCGGCACTACAACATCAAGGATATTACCCCTGGCGATGATTTTGCCGCGATGCGTCAGGTGCTGACACGACGCTACGGCAAAATCGCCGAGGGCGATGGGGTGGTGCCGGATGTGGTGCTGATTGACGGTGGCAAAGGGCAGATAGGCATCGCGCTGGAAGTCATGAACGAAGTGGGTCTTTCTGATGTGCTGCTGGTAGGGGTAGCCAAGGGAGAAACCCGCAAACCTGGGCTGGAACAGTTGATTGTTCCTGCTTCTGGAATGACGCTACAATTGGGCCGCGAGCACGCGGCACTGCATCTCATCCAGCAAATCCGCGATGAGGCTCATCGCTTCGCGATTACCGGGCATCGTGCCCGCCGCGCCAAAACACGCACTACCTCCAGTCTCGAAGATATAGAAGGCATCGGCGCCAAGCGTCGGCAACGCTTGCTGACTCGTTTCGGGGGGTTACAAGGGGTTCGGGCCGCGAGTATCGATGATCTTGTTCAAGTGGACGGGATCAGTCGGGCTCTCGCCGAACGAATTTACAACGCACTCCACTGATACTCTCCATGCCGATCAACTTGCCGAACCTGCTCACTTGGGCGCGTATCGTGCTGATTCCGCTGTTTGTCGGCGTCTTCTACCTACCCCAGTCCTGGCTGTCTGAACCCACACAGAATCTGGTTAGTGCCTTGATCTTCATGGCTGCCGCAGTCACCGATTGGTTCGACGGCTATCTTGCCCGCAAATGGAACCAGACATCGGCGTTTGGAGCCTTCCTCGATCCTGTGGCTGACAAGCTCATGGTCGCGGCAGCCCTGATCCTGTTGGTGCAGATCAATCGGGCTGATGCCTGGTTGGCGTTGATCATTATCGGGCGCGAGATCACTATTTCTGCGCTTAGGGAATGGATGGCCCAGCTCGGGGCTTCCCGAAGTGTTGCCGTATCGTATGTTGGCAAGGTAAAGACGGCGGCGCAGATGGTGGCAATTTTATTGCTGCTTTATCACGAGCCATTGATTCCTGGTGTGCCAACCGACTTCATCGGGACCATCCTCCTGTTTGCCGCAGCGTTGCTGACGCTTTGGTCAATGGGTTATTACTTGCGCATGGCCTGGCCTCAACTATCAGAAAAGACACCGATCTAATTGACCCCACCTCGTTTGCTGTTGTGGCCGCTTTGCGGTTTCTACTTCTTCTATTTTGCCTATTCGGGTTTTTATACCCCTTATTGGAGCCTGTACCTGACACATCGTGGCTTTGATGGCGTTGCCATAGGGAGCCTGCTGGCGCTGGTGCAGGCAACCAGAGTGGTGTCGCCCGGCTTGTGGGGCTGGCTGGCAGATCACTCGGGTGATAGACGTTCCATTACCCTGATTACCTCCATCCTGGCGACGCTGATTTTTGCCTGGGTATTTGCTGGTGAAAGCTATTCGGCGTTTGCGCTGATCATGGTGGGCGCAGGCTTCTTCTGGGCAGCTGCTTTGCCCTTGGTGGAAGCGACCACATTGAGTCTGTTTGCAGGAAACGCCGCAAAATATACCAAAGTCAGAGTCTGGGGTTCCTGGGGCTTCGCCGTAACCAATCTGATTGGCGGTGCCTGGATCGGCTGGCAGGGGGTGCAGCATCTCCCCTGGCTGATCCTGCTGACGTTGCTTGGCATCATTGCCTTTGCCTGGTGGTTACCCGCCACAGCAGTTTCTGGCGCGGGGAAGACATCGGGTGGCCCCGACCTTGAGCGACCATCCCTGATCAGCATTGCGGCACTGTTTGCCGCTTCTGCGTTGATCACAGCCAGTCACGGTACCTACTACGGGTTCTATACCCTGCAGCTGAAAGCGCATGACTATAGTGGCATGGCAATCGGCCTGATGTGGGGGCTGGGCGTGCTGGCCGAAATCGGTGTATTCACCCACATGAGCAAGCTGACCAGCCGTTTCCATCTCAAGAATTTGTTGTTGGCATGTTTTGCGATTGCGGTGGCTCGTTTTCTTCTGATTGGATGGATGGCCGACAATTTCGCGCTACTGCTGCTGGCGCAAATTGGACACGCCGCAACTTTTGCCGTCACGCATGCCGTGACAATGGTCTATGTCCATCGCTTCTTCGCTGGACACCTGCAGGCGCGAGGCCAGGGGCTGTACGTCGCCATCGTGCATGGGATGGGCGGGGTAGTGGGTAGCCTTGCTGGTGGTTGGCTGTGGCAGCACACTAATCCGAGCTGGACCTTCACGGGGGCGGCGGCCTTCTCACTGTTTGGTGGCCTGATCATCGCCAGTTGCCTGAGGCGGTAAAGTCGGCCAATCATCATGCTGCAGTGCGGAAACAGTGGTTGCTGCGCCCGATATGCCGTGATAAGTTTCAAGACCTCTGTTGATGTTTTTCTGGGGATGCACAATGTCCACAGAACCTAGATTCATTGCCATACTCTGTTTACGAAATCTGGCGTGACCGGGTTCTGATCGGACTTTCAGTGCCCGCACATGGCCCACCCGGATCAACTTCAATTCTCTGCCGTATTCAACTCAGCGAAGATAGCGATGCCTCAATCCCTCTACGATAAGCTCTGGAATAGCCATGTGGTACATGAAGAGGCCGATGGCACAGCGCTTCTCTATATCGACCGCCACCTCGTCCATGAAGTCACCAGCCCTCAAGCATTCGAAGGATTAAAACTGGCGGGCCGCAAACCTTGGCGTATTTCCTCTGTGGTGGCGACTGCCGACCACAACACTCCGACCGACCACTGGGACGAGGGGATCAAAGACCCAATTTCCCGCCAGCAAGTTGAAACGCTGGATGCGAATATTCGCGAATTTGGCGCACTGGCCTATTTCCCCTTCAAAGACAAGAAACAGGGCATCGTGCATGTAGTTGGTCCGGAGAATGGCGCCACCCTGCCTGGCATGACGGTTGTCTGCGGGGATAGTCATACCAGCACGCATGGCGCCTTTGCCTGTCTTGCCCATGGCATCGGCACCTCAGAAGTCGAGCATGTTCTTGCCACGCAAACCCTGGTGGCCAAGAAGTCACGCTCCATGCTGATCAAGGTTGAAGGGGTACTGGGGCGGGGTGTTACAGCAAAAGACATCGCACTCGCCGTGATCGGTCGTATCGGCACCGCTGGCGGGACGGGGTATGCACTCGAATTCGCGGGGTCAGCCATTCGTGGCTTGTCGATGGAAGGACGCATGACGTTGTGCAATATGGCGATTGAGGCAGGCGCCCGTGCTGGCATGATCGCCGTAGACGACATCACAATTGACTACCTCAAGGATCGCACCTTCTCCCCCCAAGGCGATATGTGGAACAAGGCGGTTGGTTACTGGCGGACGCTGATTTCTGATGATGGCGCCGCCTTTGATGCCGTGGTGGAATTGGACGCCGCGCTGATCGAACCGCAAGTCACCTGGGGTACTTCCCCTGAAATGGTGACCCATGTTGGTGGAACGGTGCCAGATCCTGCCAAGATTGATGATCCGGTCAAGCGGTCTGGTATTGAACGGGCCTTATCCTATATGGGCCTGACAGCGAATACGCCTATTGCCGAGATACCGGTCGATAAAGTGTTTATCGGCTCTTGTACCAACTCCCGTATTGAAGATCTGCGTGCTGCCGCAGCGATTGTGCGTGGCAGGCAGAAGGCTGCTAGCGTCAAACAGGTACTGATTGTGCCTGGGTCTGGCTTGGTCAAAGCGCAAGCGGAGGCAGAGGGGCTTCACCAGATCTTCATTGCGGCAGGGTTTGAGTGGCGGGAACCAGGCTGCTCAATGTGTCTCGCCATGAACGCAGATCGGCTGGAGCCTGGCGAGCGTTGCGCGTCTACTTCAAACCGCAACTTTGAAGGTCGGCAAGGGCAGGGTGGTCGAACCCATCTGGTTAGCCCGGAGATGGCGGCGGCCGCTGCCATTGCGGGGCATTTCATTGATGTCAGGACACTTGGCTGAATGAACGATTGCCATGCGTAAAACATTTCTCGGGCTCTTGGCCTCCTTGTGTGCAGTCAGCCTTGCCGGATGCAATACGATTTCTGGCATCGGCAAGGACATCAAGCGAGGTGGGCAAGCCATTGAAAGGGCAGCAAGCTGATGCAAGCATTTACTACACTCGACGGGTTGGTGTGTCCGCTGGATCGGGCCAATGTCGATACCGACGCCATCATCCCCAAACAATTCCTCAAGTCCATCAAGCGTTCTGGCTTTGGTCCCAATCTATTCGATGAGTGGCGTTATCGCGATCATGGCGAGCCGGGGATGGATAACAGCAAACGACCGTTGAATCCCGAGTTCGTTCTGAATTTCCCGCGCTATGCCGGTGCGCAGGTTTTACTGGCCCGTGAAAATTTTGGATGCGGATCCAGTCGTGAGCATGCGCCTTGGGCGCTCGAAGACTATGGATTCAGAGTGGTCATTGCGCCGTCCTTTGCCGATATTTTCTTCAATAATTGTTTCAAGAATGGCCTCTTGCCAATTGTGCTGCCGGCGCAAACGGTCGATTTATTGTTTGCAGAAGCCCAGGCTAAGGAAGGGTATCGGTTAGCAATTAATTTGGCAGATCAGACTATTAAAACCCCAATGGGTTTGGTGTTTGGTTTTGATATTACGGCACACCGAAAGCACTGCCTGCTAAATGGGTTGGATGAAATTGGTTTGACGCTGAACCATGCGGATAAAATAAAGGCATTTGAAGAAAAACGCCGTCTTGAACAACCCTGGCTTTTTGCCTGATTATACGAGTATTTAAATGCCATTTAGCCAAAGTTCGCAGCTGTCTACCATTGTTGGTTTTATTGAGGAGCTTGCGCCAAAATCAGTGCTGGATGTTGGTACTGGCATGGGCCAATACGGCTTCCTTGCCCGGAACAATCTGGAATTTCTTAATCTTTTCAGTGTGAATGGTGCAGCAGCCCGCCAGACAAGCAAAGACGAATGGAAAGTAAGAATCGATGGCATTGAAGGGTGTGAAATATATCTGACGCCCGTTCATCAATATGCCTACAACCAGGTCATGATCGGCAATGCAATGGACCTTCTGCCCAAAATTGAAAATCGCCAATACGAATACGTTATGGCGATTGATATTCTGGAACATTTTGAAACTCCTGAAGGTCTGATCTTTCTGGATCAACTCAAGCGGGTAGCCAGCCGTGCAGTATTGATTAGCACCCCTAAAGAATTTCATGCACAGGAAGTGGAAGCAAATCCCTACGAAAATCATCGCTCGGTATGGACGCAGGCTCAATTGACTGACGCTGGATTTGCCGAAATTCTGCCCAATGAGGAAAGCTGGATCGCCATTGCGCGTGTTTGATCTGGTTTCTAAAGATTTTTTAAAATAGCGGGTTATATACCAATGAAAATCGCGATTCTCCCAGGTGATGGAATCGGCCCGGAAATTGTTGCTCAGGCCGTGCGGGTGTTGGAAAAGCTCAAAGCAGAGGGTTTGCCCCTGCAACTTGATACCGCGCCATTGGGTGGCGCGGCTTACGACCAATATGGTGACCCCTACCCGGAGGTAACGCAGAAACTGGCCCGTGAAGCGGATGCCATTTTGCTCGGCGCGGTGGGTGGTCCTCAATACGACGGGCTGCCGCGCGATATGCGGCCAGAGCGGGGTCTATTGCGCATTCGAAAAGATCTTGGCCTGTTTGCCAATCTGCGGCCTGCCATCCTTTACCCGGAACTGGCTGGGGCTTCGACGTTGAAACCGGAGGTGGTATCCGGGCTGGATATCATGATTGTCCGTGAGTTGACCGGCGACATTTATTTCGGCCAACCACGAGGCATTCACGTGAATGAGGCTGGCGAGCGTGAAGGCTTTAATACGATGCGATACAGTGAGTCGGAGATCCGACGTATCGCCAAAGTCGCATTCGACATCGCCCAGAAGCGGCAGGGCAAGGTGTGTTCGGTAGACAAGGCCAACGTGCTCGAATGTACCGAGTTCTGGAAGGAAATTGTCACCGATGTGGCAAAAGACTACCCCGCTGTGCAGCTCAGCCATATGTATGTTGATAACGCGGCCATGCAGCTGGTGCGGGCACCCAAACAGTTTGATGTGATCGTGACGGGTAATATTTTCGGTGACATCCTGTCGGATGAAGCTTCGATGCTTACGGGCTCCATTGGCATGCTGCCGTCGGCATCGCTGGACGCCAACAACAAGGGGCTTTACGAGCCCTGCCACGGTTCGGCGCCTGATATTGCGGGCAAGAATTTGGCAAATCCGCTGGCGACCATCCTGTCTGCCGCGATGATGCTGCGCTATACCTTCAACCGGGAGGATGCGGCGCAGCGCATAGAAACAGCAGTGAAGACCGTGCTCCAGAAGGGCTATCGCACTGCGGACATTTATGAATCGGGTTGCGAAAAAGTCAGCTGCTCAGGCATGGGCGATGCGGTCGTCGCAGCTCTTTGATTGAGACAGAATAAGTTGCAGGAGTAATTGAAAATGTTGCAAGTGGGTTTCGTTGGTTGGCGCGGCATGGTCGGTTCGGTGCTGATGCAGAGAATGCGTGAAGAACGTGATTTCGATCTGATTGATCCGGTGTTTTTCACCACATCGAATGTGGGTGGCAAAGGGCCGGATATTGGCCGAGAGGTGACACCGCTTAAAGATGCCAAAGCGATTGCCGAACTGGCAGAAATGGATGTCATCATCTCCTGTCAAGGCGGCGATTACACCAGCGAGGTGCGGCCACAGCTCAAGGCGGCGGGCTGGAAGGGTTACTGGATTGATGCGGCTTCCACCCTGCGGATGGAAGACGATGCTGTGATCATTCTTGATCCGGTCAATGGCGACCTGATCCGCAATGCGCTCAAACAAGGGGTCACGGATTTTATTGGCGGTAACTGCACCAATAGCTTGATGCTGATGGGAATTGGCGGACTGGTCCGTGAAAATCTGGTTGATTGGGTCAGTTCCATGACCTACCAGGCCGCATCGGGTGCGGGCGCTCAACATATGCGCGAGTTACTCAAGCAAATGGGAGCGGCCCACGCCAGTGTTGCGCATTTGCTGGAAGACCCGTCATCCGCGATTCTCGACATCGACAAGCTTCTGACGGATGCCATGCGCGGCGATACCTTCCCGGTTGACCAGTTCGGAGTGCCCCTGGCTGGCAGTCTGATCCCCTGGATCGACAAGCAATTGGAGAATGGCCAGTCCAAGGAGGAGTGGAAAGGCCAGGCTGAAGTCAACAAGATCATGGGGACCAGTGAGACCATTCCGGTTGATGGTTTGTGCGTGCGGATCGGTGCGATGCGTTGCCACAGCTTGGCGCTCACCATCAAGTTGAAGCAAGACTTGCCGCTGGAGCAAATTGCCGAGATCGTTGCGTCGAGCACTGCTTGGACCAAGCTGGTGCCGAACGAGCGGGACATTACGGCCCGTGAACTGACGCCGACCGCTATAACCGGCGATCTGACCGTTGCGGTAGGGCGCCTGCGCAAACTCAACATGGGGCCAGAGTATGTCAGCGCCTTTGTTTGTGGCGATCAATTGCTGTGGGGAGCTGCCGAGCCGCTACGCCGCATGCTGCGCATTTTGCTGGATCGTTGAGCCAGGTAGAGGTCAAACAAAAAAAGGGCGCTGTCCAGGCGCCCTTTCCATTTTGAAAGAGGTTGCGATGAAGTCACTACTGATTGCTGTTTTGCTGGGGGTTGCGCCACTTGCGGTTGCTTCGGACGTCTCAACCAAAGACCGCACCGTGATGATCGATAATTCCGATTCCGAGATGAACGCAGCGATAGCCAAAGCCCAGGCAACGTTGGATGATTTTCTGAAAATCTACGATGCACAACCCAAAGATGCCCGTGGGTACAAGTTGAAAGTAAAAGTGGTTGATGGATCGGAGTCAGAACACCTATGGGTGACACCGTTCAAACGGGCGGGCAAAGAATTCACCGGCACCATCGCCAATCAACCCGATCTGGTTTCCAACGTCGAGGCCGGTCAGAATTATCGCTTCAGCCGCAAGGATATTTCTGACTGGGGATATGAGAAGGATGGCAAGCAATTTGGCAGCTATACCGTTTGTGTCATGTTCAAGCACATGCCCAAAGAGCAGGTGGAGGCTTACAAAAAGCGCTACGGTTTCCAGTGTGATTAAGCGCTGCTGACGTTTTGTTTCCGGTCGCACCGGGCCGGAGGGCTTTGACGGATTGGGGCCCGCCGCCGCGTTAAGAGTCGCGTGGCTTACCACTAAGCGGCGCGTTTTTCGTTTGGCATCAAACCCAAGCCCGACAAAACACGATCCGGAAATAAAATGTCAACAGCGCCTGGATAGATTTTCCGACACGGTGGCGGCTTGCCGCGCGGTGTCTCCCGCCAGTTGCTGCGACGAGAGTTGAAGCCTGCTGGCGCTATAATTTGGTAGTTTTTACGGTCTGGAGTTTGATTAGATGAATGCTTATACACGCCCACTGGCAATAATCGGCGCTGACAGCCTGCTGGCTGAGGCTATTTGCGAGCGGGCGCTTGCCTTGGGCTGGCCGCTGGAAATGGTGCGTCCGCTGGGGCGGGAAGACCAAGTGGGAGAGTGGGTCGAATTCGGAGACCAATCGCTCGAAATCGGCGATCTCGACAAATTCGATTTCCATGAATGCGTAGCCTGCATTGTCGCATCGCGCGACGAGGCAGCCATCGCTGCCGCCCAGACTGCCGGTTGCCCGGTGATCGGGGAGAATGTGGACGGAGCCGCCACGGCTGTGGTGACGGCGTTGGCAAACCTGCATCAGACTGCGGGTATCGTGGAGATCCGCGCCACCTTGCTGCGGGCATCGGCCAATTTCGGTCGAGCTGGCGTTGAAGAGCTGGCTCAGCAGACACAGGCGCTTTTCAATCAGCACACCATTCAACGTTATATTTTTCCCAAGCGATTGGCTTTCAATGTGCTGCCCGCCATCCGTCCGGACACGGCCAGCCACTTTGCTGATTCGATCAAGGCTGGCCTGGACAGCAACTTCCTGATCCTCGCAACGGAAGCCACCGTTCCGGTTTTCTACGGTGATCTGATCCAGCTGGATATCAGTCTGGCGGCGACGGTCTCTGCCGAGCAGATTCAGACGGCTTTGCAAACGGCAGCCACCCTGCTGACCGATGAACAGGCATCGCCGATGGATGTTGCCGGCCAGGACGATATTCTCGTCAGCGGCCTGCGTAGCCCAGCTCCTGGGCGAATCAGCCTGTGGTTGGCGTTTGATGGTACTCGCCAGGCCGCTACCGCTATCTTTGCCGAACTGGCCCATGCTTTGGCGGATGCCTGAGGCACCTGCTGGGCTGAGTCCACCGATACCACCGGCCGCCATGTCTGGCGGCTAAGCATCGACCACCCCATGTCAATTTAGGAAGGACCGGGGCAGCCATTGCCCCGAGTTCGTTAGTAACCATTGCCCCTACCGCTGTTTGAATCGTCATGCTACCGACCATTGAATACCGTATCGCCGACGAACTTAACGCCCGTCCTTCACAAGTGACCGCTGCCGTCCAGCTACTGGATGATGGCGCGACCGTCCCGTTTATTGCCCGTTACCGTAAGGAAGCCACGGGCGGTCTGGATGACACCCAGCTGCGCCATCTGGAAGAACGTCTGCGTTACCTGCGGGAGCTGGAGGATCGGCGCACCACGGTGATCGAGTCGATTCGGGAACAAGGCAAGCTGACTGCCGAACTGGAAGCAGAGTTGCTGACAGCCGACAACAAGACCCGGCTAGAAGATCTCTACTTGCCGTACAAGCCCAGACGTCGCACCAAGGCACAGATTGCCCGCGAGGCTGGACTCGCACCGCTGGCCGACGCACTGCTGGCCGACCCCGGTCTCGATCCGGCGGCGACGGCAGAAGCTTATATCAGTGCAGAGAAAGGCGTGGCCGATGGCAAAGCCGCGCTGGATGGCGCCCGACAGATCCTGATGGAGACCTTTGCCGAAAATGCCGGCCTGCTTGGCAAGCTGCGTGACCACTTGTGGAGTCAAGGCGAAATCACCGCCAAGCTGGCTGACGAAAGCAAGGCCGAAGAAGGGGCCAAGTTTTCAGATTATTTTGACCACCGCGAACCCGTTGCCCGCGCACCCTCGCATCGGGCATTGGCACTGCTGCGCGGCCGCAATGAAGGCATTCTGACCATTGCACTGGAGCTGCCAAGTGTGGATGGCAATCACAGCAGTGGCCCCAGCCCTTGCGAAGCCATGATCGCCCGTGAATATGGCATTGCCGATGCTGCCCGCCCGGCAGACCGTTGGCTGCTGGATACCGTGCGCCTGGCCTGGCGTGCCAAGATCTTCCTGCATCTGGAATCTGAGTTGCTGGGACGGATGCGCGAGAGCGCCGAAGCGGAAGCCATCAAGGTGTTTGGCGCCAACCTGAAGGATCTGCTGCTGGCTGCACCGGCAGGACCGCGCGCCACGCTGGGTCTGGATCCCGGTTTGCGCACCGGCGTGAAGGTGGCCGTGGTCGATGCTACCGGCAAGTTGCTGGATACCGCCACCATCTACCCCCACCAGCCCCGCAATGAATGGAACCAGTCGATTGCCGTGCTGGCCGCCTTGTCGGCCAAGCACAAGGTCGAGTTGGTGGCCATTGGCAACGGCACGGCTTCGCGTGAGACCGACCGCCTGGCGCATGACCTGATGAAGTTCCACCCTGAACTCAAACTGCAGAAAATCGTTGTGTCTGAAGCGGGCGCATCGGTGTATTCGGCGTCTGAATTGGCTGCCAAGGAGTTTCCCGATCTCGACGTCAGCTTGCGTGGTGCGGTGTCGATTGCCCGTCGCCTGCAGGACCCGCTGGCCGAGCTGGTCAAGATCGATCCGAAAGCCATCGGCGTGGGGCAGTATCAACACGATGTCAACCAGTCAGAACTCTCCCGCACGCTCGATGCGACAGTAGAAGACTGCGTAAACGCGGTTGGCGTGGACGTTAATACCGCATCCGCCGCGCTGCTGACCAGGGTTTCCGGCCTGTCTGCCAGCCTGGCGTCTGGAATCGTTGCCTATCGCGACACCCATGGCGCTTTCAGTAGCCGCACGCAGCTCCGGGCGGTGCCCCGCCTGGGTGACAAGACTTTTGAGCAGGCGGCTGGCTTCCTGCGCATTATGAACGGCGAGAATCCTCTGGATGCCTCGGCTGTTCACCCGGAAGCCTATCCGGTGGTCGAAAAGATCCTTGCCAAGCTACAAAAACCGGTGAAAGGCTTGATAGGCGATTCGGGCTTGCTAAAAAAACTCGATGCCAATGAATTTACCGATGACCGTTTTGGTTTGCCGACGGTCAAAGATATTCTGGCAGAGCTGGACAAGCCCGGCCGCGATCCTCGCCCCGAATTCAAGACCGCTGCGTTCCAGGAAGGTGTCGAGGAAATCGCTGATCTGCGGCCCGATATGGTGCTTGAAGGGGTTGTTACCAATGTCACCAACTTTGGTGCGTTTGTCGATGTCGGCGTGCATCAGGACGGACTGGTTCATATTTCTGCACTGGCGGACAAGTTCGTTAAAGATCCCCGCGAAGTCGTGAAAGCGGGTGATGTCGTCAAAGTCAAGGTGCTGGAAGTCGATGTCAAGCGCAAGCGTATTGCTCTGACCATGCGGATGTCGGACAGTGCCCGCGACCACTCCACCGGCGAGATCGCCAAGGCACCGCTGACGCAACGCGACAAGAAACATCTGGCGCGCGGGGAGTCGCAAGCCCCGAGCCAGACCGCCATGGCGAGCGCCTTTGCAGCGTTGAAGAAACGCTGAATTTGCATTGGTATTCGCCGGGGCTGGATGGCGTGACCGAGCAATCCTTCGCTGGAATTCGGGCGGCTTCGTGCCGCCCGGTCTAGAATTCAGGGCGATGCTGCGGATGCACAAGATCAGGCCAGCACTGCTGCCCCGTCTGGTAACGGTTGAAAATGGCCCAGGAGGCCCGAATGAGCAAGCGGATACTGATGCTGGAAGATAGTGAAGACGATGCAATGCTGCTGGCTCGTCAGATCAAGAAATCCCATCCAGACTGGTACTGCGAACGGGTATGGGAGATGGATGGCTATCGGCGGGCGCTGGAAGCTGGCGGTTGGAGTGTGGTCTTGTCGGACTACAAATTGCCCGGTTTTTCAGGGCTGGCCGCACTGTGGACGGCTCGCGAGCTGGCGCCTGATCTGCCCGTCATCATCGTCACTGGCGCAGTCGGGCCAGAATCGGAAGCGGCGCTCTGCCATGCCGGCGCCGCCGCGATTGTCGAGAAAGGCCGCCTGGCAGATCTGGTCAGGCAGATAGAAATCCTATTCGGCTGAGCCCGATTTCTCCTCATCACCTGGCATTGCCACCACACGTCGGCCGGCGGGTGGCTCAACCGCAGCCCTCAACATGCCTCGCAGAATATCCACTTCCACTTTTTCGAGCTGAATGCGACCGAACAGCCGGCGCAGCCGGGGCATCAGGCGCTTCGGGTAACGCGGGTTGAGAAAGCCGATGTCGATCAACGCAGTTTCCATGTGTGCGTACATCCGCTCGATATCATCATGGCTGGCCAGCTCATGTCGCTCCTGCAAGTGTTCAAGATCTGTATCAACGGCCATGCGCAGTTCATAGGCGATCACCTGCACGGCTTGTGCCAGATTCAGCGAGGAATATTCGGGATTGGCGGGAATCGACACCACGCGGTTGCATTGGCGTACTTCCTCGTTGGTCAGGCCGGACATTTCGGTACCAAAGACAATTGCGACATCCGCGCCACGGCGGGCCTCCTTGATCAGAACGGGGGCCAGCTCGCGGGGATTTTGAACGGGCACGGTCAGTTCCCGTCGGCGTGCTGACAGGGCGACCACTTGCGTGCAGCCTGCCAGAGCGTCTTCGAGGCGATCCACGACAATGGCGCCTTCAAGCAGATCAACCGCACCGGAGGCCAGCGTTTCGGCTTGCGGATCGGGAAAGAATTTGGGGTTGACCAGATACAGCCGACTCAGGCCCATGGTCTTCATGGCACGGGCGGTAGAGCCGATATTGCCGGGGTGAGAGGTGTGGGATAGCACCACGCGAATATGATCAAGCGGAGAAGATTTGGGGGTTTGCATCGTATTGCATTAAAATTGAAATGATTTCGGCGTCGGTTACCCGGCGCCGTTTGTTCTTTTGCCAGCCAGAAGCATGCATGTACCCCGCCGGTAATCCGGCAGGTGGACTATTTATTCATGTGATGGGCTGGCGTACAGATTGCCAATCGCAAGAAAAGGATAGCCCATGCACCCGATGCTCAACACTGCGGTTCGCGCCGCCCGCCGCGCCGCTTCCATCATTCAGCGCGCCTCAGACAGTATCGAACACCTGCGCGTAGAGCGTAAGGGTCACAACGAGTTTGTGACCGAAGTCGATCGTGCTGCCGAAAAAGTCATTGTTGAAACGATTCTGGATGCTTATCCGACCCACGCGATTCTAGCAGAGGAAGGCGCCCTCAACCCCAAGGGGGCGGATAGCGACTTCGAGTGGATCATTGATCCGCTGGATGGCACGACCAACTTCCTGCACGGCGTCCCGCAATACTGCGTGTCGATTGCCCTGCGCCACCGCGACCAGATTACCCAGGCCGTGGTTTACGACCCCAACCGCAATGACCTGTTCACCGCGACCCGTGGGGTCGGCGCATTCCTGAACGATCGTCGTATCCGCGTGGCCAAGACCCGTGAAATGGCCGATGCGCTACTGTGCACAGGTTTCCCGTATCGAGAGTTCGGCAAGATCGACGCCTATACCAATATGTTCAAAGATTTCATGCAGAAGTCCGCCGGTATTCGTCGCCCTGGCGCGGCAGCGCTGGATCTGGCTTATGTCGCCTGTGGCCGTTTCGATGGTTTCTGGGAGCTTGGCCTGGCGCCTTGGGATATTGCGGCAGGCAGCTTGCTGGTTCTGGAAGCCGGTGGCTTGATTACCGACCTGAATGGCGAGAGTGATTATCTGGAAACTGGCAACCTGCTGGCCGGCACGCCCAAGGTATTCGGCCAGATGCTGCCGATTGTCCAGACCCACCTCGGCGATCGCTAAAGACCTCCCAGACCAATGGCTGCGTGACGGTAAAATGGCTACCTGGCTAGCTTGAAGGCTGTCAGGCAAGTTGCGCAGTCAGGGCTGGGTGATGCGGGTAACCGCCGGATCTACCACCAGCCGCAATCGGGCGGCGTGGCGGGTCGATAGCCACCCTGCCTCGGCGGTGCCGAAGTGAATCTGCAGGGCTTCAACCTCGCCCTGCGCGCCCAGCCGCCAGTCTGCCGTCCAGTACGGCATTCGGCCGGTGTTGGGAAAGAAACCCGTAGCAATGCGCGGATTGCCGGCAAAGCCGGTATCGTGCAGCAGGCTATGTAATTGCTGGTGGGTTGGAATCTGCCAGCCGCGCTGGCCACACCATTGCTGCTGCCGCGCAGACTTCAGTAAGTCACTGCTATCACAGGCGAAGACGCCCATGTCCGCCCCGACACAACTGCCTGCTTTCGGGCGGCCTGTGCCTTGTTCGGCGCTGAACCAGGAATAGGTCGCCGCTTCGTAGTGCAGACCTTCGTTATCCGTTTTGTTTTCCCAGATCAGCCCGGTTTGCCGATCCAGCACGCAGGCCCACGGCCCCTGCTGGACGTCCAGCGGACGACCCTTGGCATCCAGTTTCTGGTAGCGCTCCACCGAGGGGCCCACACCGCTGGCTGGACAGCCAGTGAGCAGGCTGGAAACAGTCAAGCCAGCCAGCCAGCGTATTGGGTTCGACCCGTACCAGCTCATAAGCGCACCCCACCTGAAAACTGCAGGCGTAACGGCCGCAAGTGGTAGCTATGCCGGGTCTGGCTGTGGTCGAACACCGCCACCCACATATAAATCCCGTCCTGCAGTTCCAGATCGAATCGGGATGTCGCGGCCAATGCGCGCGCGGCTTCTAGCGTCCAAACCCCCCGATACCAGCGGGCAACGGCGCGGACATCGCCCCGATCGCCTTCCAGACGGGTTTTCCAGAGGACTGACGGCATCACGGTGCCTATCGGGTAATGATCATCCTGAGCGGAATAAGGGCGTGTCTCGTACCAGGAGAGGCCCCAGTACAGATTCGGGTCATCCGCTCCGGCCTGTTGAAAGGGGGCCAGCAGGGCGGGATCACGCGGCAGGCGTTTGGGGGTGACGATGCCATCCCCCGGCCAGCTCCAGTTTTCAGCATAGCCGCCAGCCTGCAACGGGTCGGACCGATAACCCCCGGTATAGTGAATGTCACCGGGCACGGTTGGGTAAGCGGGGCCGAAATGGCTGTCGTCGAGCTGGTTGAAGCCATGAGTGCGCACGGCCTTCCAGTGCCAGACATCTACCAGCTCGCCCGCTGGAGCGGCATGGTACGCCCGGCCTGTGATATGCGCGGGCTTGCCGGCAAGCGGTTGGGGGCCTTGCTGCAGCGTACTGGCGCCTGCAGCATCGGGGTGGCGGGCAAACAGCACGGCCAGTTTGTCTTCATAGAATTCCGTTTCATCGCGCTGTGAAAAGCCATGCTGCTGAATGCGCCAGCCCTCCGCTGTCTTGACCAGTGGCAGGTGGCGCAAGCTGGGGCTGGTATCGGGCCAGCTGAATCGGAAGTAAATGACCTCACCCTGCCGCAGCGCCTGGATCTGCACTGGTACGACGGCGGCATCGTTGCCAGACTGCAAGGTATCGACCTGACGTACCGGCGCCTGCTGCCAGGCTGAGTCGCTGGCGTCACCGTCAATGGTGATGATGAGGTCGGCGGCAATATTGGGTACCGGCAGTGTGGCTTGCGTCAGCCATAGCCAGGCGGGCCGTGCGAGGCTGGACATGCCACCCAGGCTCACCGTGACCAGCACGGCAGTCAGCCAGTGGCGACGAGGCAGATGGGGCAGCAGAATGGCGCGAACCCGACCTGCCAGCGCCCATTGCGCCAAAGAGTGGATCACCACGTAGACCAGCAGCCCCCAGGCCAGCCAGCGATGCAGCATCAACAGACGCCCCCCTGCGAACGTGCTGCCTCCGAGCCAGAGCATCAACCCGATGATGACCAGACCGAGTACCAGCCAACGCCCGAGGTGGATCAGCCAGTGATTGAACGGATGGTGGCCCTTTAACGTGGCTGCCGGCAGGGTGGCAGACGGCGGATTTCGACGGCGCCCCCGTTGGCTCAGTTGGCGATGGCCCAAATAGGCACAACACAACAACAGCCAGCCGCAGGCCGCCCACAGGTGCAGGCCATACATGTCCCCTTGCGGCAGCAGGCTGGCCAGGGCGCGGCTCAAATTATCCGGGCGGCTGGTGGCCTGCAGGCGCAGGCCGCTAACCAGGCTGATCAGGCAGAGGGGAGTTGCCAGCCAATGCAGCAGAACAATGCGGGGGTACGGTCCGAACAGAAGCATTTGGGAAGGTCTTTGCAGCGGGAAAGAGGATCGCGCCCGGCTAACTTCAGCGAGGCGCGATCGGCAGAGCAGACTGGAAAAATTCTAGCGCCCGGACACGGTGTAGTTCAGCAAGAGCTGCGCGCCGTTGCCGTTCTCTCTGGCACTGAAGTCAACGCCATTGGTCGTGCCACCGCTGATCAGCGCGACACCATGGTTGGTCACGCTGCCGTTGATCCAGCCTTGCACAATACCCAGACCGGCGCTGTTGAGCACCAGTGTTGCGCTGCCAGTGCTGGATGGCACGACAGAGCCCATTAGTGTGCCGCCTGCGGTCTGGCTATAACGGGCGGAGGATTCGCTCCAGCTGCTGGTCATGGCATACAGGTTGTAGCTGCCGCTGGAAGGGTCGGTCACATTCAGGCGGATGCTGGCACGCTTGAGGCTGGCATTCGCTGGTACGGCACTGACATTCCAGCCCAGCAGCGCCCGCAGCTGCTTGCCGCTCTTGTCACCATCGGCGTAAACCATGCTGTCGTTGATCAGACTGTTGTCGCTGACCACGGTGACATCACGAACGGCGCTCAGGCTGATGGATTGACCCTCCCCACCGCTACTCCCTTCGTTCAATTCGGTGCGTTTATCGGCGGCCAGCTTCAGGCTGAACACATTACCGACCCCGGCGGCATCCCATAGCGACCAACCGGTCGGCAGGGCCAACGGGTCGGCATCCCGGCTGGCTTTACTGACGCTGCTGGTGGCCGCTTCGCCAGAGATGTATACCGTGCGGATATCCATATTTGTTGGCGTGGCCTGGATCACATTCAGATGCGCAAAACTGCCCGAATCCACCTGCCAGGCAGCACTACGGTCTGCCGGCCGCACCGGCGCGCCCCAGGCGCCTTCGCCGATGTAGACGGTACCGCTACTGATCTCTTGATAATCTGCGCCATTGGGCTTGACCGGCTTGGTGTATTTGGCGATATGGGTGTCCGACTCATTCACCAGATTCATGCGGAAATCGTAGAAAGGCTGCGCCCAGTCCAGCGAAATCTGGGTAACCGCAGGCTTGGACGAGCTGCGTGGGAACATCGGTCGATGGTATTGCGCGAGCCGCCATACCGTGGCGTTGGCATTGGCGGGCAGGTCGGCGTTCAGCCAGTTGCGCTGGGCGGTGCGTTCGTTGGCAAAGCTCGACTCGAATTCGGTGTTGAGGGTGTAGATGCGCAATAGATTGCCGACATTCAGCGCAAAGTAGCTGTCACGCAAGCTGCAGCTGCCATTGCGGTCGGCATCCACCCCGAACACCGTACACATGAAGTTCATGTCGGCACCCTCGTGGTTGCCCACCGTCGGGATGATCGGGTGAACTTGACGCACACTGCTGCCATTGACGGTGAACGGGCTGAAGGTCAACGTCCAGTCGTCCAGCCAGGTTGCCATTTCGCTGGCGCTATGGTTGTCGGTGTAGTCACCGCTGAACATGATGAAATGCGGGCGGATCTTCTGCACCAGGCGGTTGCCTTCCTGGCGTTGGCTGCGGTTGGTACGGGAGTCTCCCCCGGCAACAAAGATCATCGCCTGGGGCGTAGCGGGCGCGGTACGGAAGACATAGGGCTCGGTACAGCCGCTGCTGTCGCAGGCACGGAAGAAGTAATCGGTGGCGGGGGTAAGGTTAGTCAGACGGACGAAGTAGCTATCCAGGCTCGACTGGAAAGTGCGTTGGGTGACTGAGTTGAGGGTTTGCCAGCTGTTTTCGGTCAAACTGGTGCCAAACTTCAGATATTGCCCGCTGGATGTACCGTTGCGCGAAAAGCCGATGATGGCTTCGTTGGCTGGATTGGCATCCCAGACGACCCGGACATTTTTAACGGCCGCGTCCGCCTGGCTCGCCAACAGCGCGCCAAGCAATAGCCATCCCTGTGCGTGTTTCATTCTCATTTTCTCCTGTGGTGTCTTCGAGTGCGGTAAAACCGCCCCAATCGGGCACCGCTCAAACCCCCGCTTTCGTCGCAATGTCCAATGGTTTGCTGGGAATGGGTGAGTTTGGAGGGGGCCTGCCGTGACGCATTTCATAGTATTTTTTATTTTGAGCAGGGGTTCCCCTGATAGAGGCCCATTTCAATACTGCGTCATCGAGCGGAGAAAATGTAACGTGATTGCATGACGAAATAAAGAATCCAAATGGATTGAAACATATTTCATCAGATCTTCATCTGTGGCATGTTTTGTCGGGCTAATCCATTTGGAGAGGATGGGTAAATTGTATGGCTGTTGGACGAGGGTTGCTTGTAAAAGAATTTCCGCTTCTAGTGGCACTGCAGCGTAATACGCTGGAGGAGTAATTTATAAAAGTAGTGAAGCTAGTGAGAAATTAAAATCGCAGTAAATTTGCAAAAGTACTGAATGCTAACGTTCTCGAAAGTAGATTCATTTCCGGTTGCAAACAATCCATTGATTTAAAAATCTATTTGCGCGCAGAAATGAATCTTCTAACGAGGAAGTTGGTAAATATGGGCTTAAAGCTTATGATGCGATGTAAAGCTAGTTGTGAACAGATCGCTTAAAGTCTTGGTAAATTTTCACTCTTCGTTCGGCGCATGCTCTGGCGTCTCGATCACGATCAACAATCGCTTCCACATCTTCTTTTTTCTTCTCTATTGGCTCCGAGCAATAAGACTGTATGGCGATTCGCCATTTATCGCCTTTTATAGGCTCTTTATAGACACGTCCGCCAATTGTGTTGGGTAGAGATGGGTTGTATGTTTCAACTATGGTATCTGTGGCGATTTGCAGTTTTTGACTTGAAACTTTCAATAAATAAATCTGAGCTAAAGAAAATGCTCTTTCGCAACTTTCTTTCCCTGTGCATTCGACGGCTACTTCACTTTCCATGCGGGATAAGTCTAGATCAGTAATGATTTTTTTCAGAGAAATTATTTCAGGCGGCGATGCCATGGTTACTGATTCAGCGTAATAACCAGGGGCTGAGACGAATCCAGTAAACAACTCACCGTCAAATGCAAGGGTGCATTTGCCATCTTGGGTGGTAGTGCAAGTGACGCGCTCGGATTCGATTCGATCATTGTACCTTGTCGAAAAAGAAACTTTTGCCCCGACGATGCTGTTGCTACTGGCATCTACGAACACCGGGGTTTCGAATTTTCTTAAAGGATTCATCGTAATGTAAACCTTAGGGTTCTCTGTTTTAAGGTCTTCACTCTTGTAGGTGAATCTTTTTGAATAGCCGGATTTTTCTGCTTTGTACTGTATATCGAAATTTGGGCTACGAATCATGCCGCCGGCGGCAAGTGTTTCAAAAGTACATTGCCCGTTTTTATCAGTGGCACAGGTTTTATCGGTTATCTTTTGTGTTCTTTTGTCTATAAACCTGAAATAAACAGATGCGTCGGAAATTGCCTGGCCTGATAAGGACTCCTTGGTAAATATGGTCCAGTTCAGGTTAACTGTAGCTTCAGCCGCTGACGTGCTCAGTAAGAGTGTAATGAATGTGATTAAAACTAATGATTTGTTTCTTGCTGGCATGTTGTGCCTCGTGTTGCCTTTGTGTAGAGTGGTTGCCTCGTAGAGGTGAGTTTTATTTTAGCCCCTTGTTTGGTGATTGGCAATGGTTTAAGAGAGGAAAGATATTTTAAATTTTTTTTGATGAAATGGATTTGGAGTGTATTGCAATTGGGAATTAAATTCTTGTTATTAGTAAAGGGGGTGATTTTTGAAAGTCAACTTTCTTGGTTTCAGGGCTTTGCTTGGTGCATCGAAATGAAATATTCTGGCGATGGACTTGTCCAGGTCAAATCCCTTATGTTTTCCGCATGATAGATATTTTCCCGGCTATTCAAATTTTTGAGTGCGCTCCCGTTCAGGAAATTTAGTATGTCGATCAGGTATTTATTCTAGATTGGAGTGAATGGATGTATTTTCTTGGAATGTTTCGTTTGATGATTCGGGAGTTTTCTCAATTTACCCACATGTCGTAGTGCCAGGCAAAATAGTTATTGAGGTCTCCTACTTCAATGCCGAATACAAGATGCACACCTGTGACGCCAGGTACGTAAATGGGCCTGCAGCCACAACTGTTACATTAATAAATATAATCTGGATACTCATCGAACGGACAAACCGGGTGAGTCTGGGCGCAGACTCACCCGGAAAGCGGAGGGAAGCCGGTATCAGCCGTCTGCGTTGATTTTGCTACGTAGCGCGGCAATTACGGTTTCGGCTTGGTCGTTGGCCACCTGACAGGTGCCGGCATTCTCGTGGCCGCCGCCGCCGTACTGCAGCATCAGCTCGCCAATATTGGTTTTTGAGCTGCGGTTGAGGATGGATTTGCCAGTGGCCAGAACGGTGTTCTGCTGCTGCAACCCCCACAGCACATGGATCGAGATATTGGTTTCCGGGTACATCGCGTAGATCAGAAAGCGGTTGGCTGCCCAGATGGTATCTTCCTTGCGTAGATCAATGATCGCGAGGTTGCCGTGAACCGTTGTGCAGCGGGCAATCTGCTCTTTGGCTTTGGGCCCGTGCTCGAAGTACATATCTACCCGCTCTTTCACATCCGGCAAGGCCAGGATCTGGGTGATGGTGTGGTCGCGGCAGTGCTTGATCAGATCCATCATCAGCTGGTAGTTCGATACCCGGAATTCGCGAAAACGACCGAGGCCGGTGCGGGCGTCCATCAGGTAGTTCAGTAGCACCCAGCCTGTAGGGTTGAGGATTTCCTCGCGGCTGAACTGGGCCGAGTCAGCTTTGTCCACGGCCAGCATCATGTCGTCGGGGATGGCAGCGAAGACCTTTTTACCGCCGTAGTAGTTGTAAACCACCCGCGCTGCCGAGGGGGCATCGGCTTCGATGATGTGGTTCTGCTTGCCTCCCGGGTTGCGTAGCGTCTCGGAGAAGTGGTGATCGAAGGCCAGATGGGCTGACGCGACATAGGGCAGGTTGGTGGTAATGTCACGCTCGGTAACTTCCACCTTGCCATCCTGCATATCCTTGGGGTGAACGAACTTGATGTCGTCGATCAGCCCCAATTCGTTCAGCAGCACGGCACAGACGAGGCCATCGAAGTCGCTGCGGGTGATCAGTCGGTATTTCTGTTCAGGCATGGTGCACTCCTCGATCCTTATGATGCCCGCAGTCGGGGGCTTCGCTGTCTACGGTATCCAGTCTGGCCTGGCGGCCAGCCGATCAGCGGTGGGTGTTGCTACCGCTGCCCGGCGCTTGCGTGGTCTTCACTACATTCATAGCCGTTGCCACGATACCTGCAACATCCGATGCATTCGCAGGCAGCAGCATGGTGGTACTGCTCTTGGCGATTTTGCCGAAGGCGTCGATGTATTGTTCGGCGATCTTGAGGTTGACGGCCTCGGTGCCGCCCGGCTGGCGAATGGTCTGGGCAATCATGTGGATGGCCTCGGCAGTGGCGCGGGCAACCAGTCTGATCGACTCCGACTCCCCTTCAGCGCGGTTGATGGCCGCCTGTTTTTCACCTTCGGAACGGTTGATGAATGATTGCTTCTCACCTTCCGACTGCTGGATCGCCGCCTCACGCTGACCGGTGGCGATATTGATCTGTTCCTGCTTGCGACCTTCAGATGCGGCAATCAGGGCACGCTTTTCCCGCTCGGCGGTAATCTGGGCCTGCATGGCGTGCAGGATTTCCTTGGGTGGGGTCAGGTCCTTGATTTCGTAACGCAGTACTTTCACACCCCAGTTGGCTGCGGCTTCATCCAGTGCCGATACGACGTGGCGATTGATGTCGTCGCGTTCCTCGAAGGTCTTGTCCAGCTCCATCCGGCCGATGATCGAGCGCAGTGTGGTCTGTGCCAGCTGGGTAATGGCCAGCACGAAGTTGGAGGAGCCATAGGAGGCTTGCTGGGGGTCGGTGACCTGGAAGTACAGAATCCCATCCACCTGCAGCTGGGTGTTGTCCTTGGTGATACAGATCTGGCTCGGGACATCCAGCGGGATTTCACGCAGATCGTGCTTGTAGGCGAGGCGATCAAGGAACGGGATGATGATGTTGAGGCCAGGGCCGAGGGTGGCATGAAATCGGCCCAGGCGCTCGATCACATAGGCATGTTGCTGCGGCACGACCTTGATCGACTTGAAAACGAATATCAGGGCAACAATGACAACCAGAATAAAGATGGTTTGCACACGGGACTCCTTGTTTGGGGATTGGTTTGGATTGGGCCTGGAGCTGTCGATATTTCATTTCCGATCCGGAAACAAAACGTCAACAGAGCCTAGGCGTGCGGCGGGGTGCCGGATACGAGCAGAGTGCTGCCACGCAGGCCGGTAATGTAGAGATCGGCTGGCCGTTCCGGTAATGGTGCGGCCAGTTCGGCATCCCATTGCGTGCCCCGATAGCGTACCCGCAGGTGCTGATCGTCGTGCCAGGTTTCGGCGCTGACGCGCTGGCCGATATCGCCGGTTTGCTGCTGTTCTGCCTTGACCGATGTCGATAAGCGGCGGCTGCGGAGCCAGACCGTGCCGGCAATGGCTATGGCTGCCGCAATCGGCAACTGCAGGTTGAACGGAAGCCCCAGTAAGGCGGCAATGCCGCCACCGGTAAAGGCGATGCCGAATACCAGCAGATAGAACGTGCCGGTCGTCAGCTCCAGTCCGACAGCCAGCGCCGCCAGGACGAACCAGACCAGATAATCACTCATCGTGCTTCCCTCTTTTTATGGAAAACGTCAACAGAGCCTAAGACCTGATTCCTGCGGTAGACCAGATCCTGTTGTGGCCAGACGGCATGACTCAGTATTAGTTATGGATAGACCGCGCAAAAAACAAAAGGAGGCAAGCCTCCTTTTGTTTTTTTCTGGATCAGCCCAGTTTTTCCAGGCCGCCCATATAAGGGCGCAGAACCTCTGGAATGGTGATGCTGCCATCGGCATTCTGGTAGTTCTCCAGAATCGCCACCAGGGTACGACCCACGGCCAGCCCCGAGCCGTTGAGGGTATGCACCAGCTCGTTCTTGCCTTGTTCGTTCTTGAAGCGGGTTTGCATGCGCCGGGCCTGGAAGGCTTCACAGTTGGAGCACGACGAGATCTCGCGGAAGGTGTTCTGGGCGGGTAGCCAGACTTCCAGATCGTAAGTCTTGGCAGCGGTAAAGCCCATGTCGCCAGTGCATAGCGTCAGCACGCGGTAAGGCAGGCCCAGCTTTTGCAGAATGGCTTCGGCATGACCGACCATGTCTTCCAGTGCCGCGTAGGAATGGTCGGGATGAACGATCTGCACCATTTCCACCTTGTCGAATTGGTGCTGGCGGATCAGGCCGCGTGTATCGCGACCCGCAGCACCGGCCTCGGAACGGAAGCAGGGCGAATGCGCAGTCAGCTTGATCGGCAGTTCTTCGGCCTTGAGGATGCTGTCTCGCACCGTGTTGGTCAGCGAGATTTCGGCAGTCGAAATCAGGTATTGCGTATGGCCGCCATCGCCACCGCGTTCGACCTTGAACATATCATCGGCAAACTTGGGCAGCTGGCCGGTACCGAACAGGACTTCCGGATTGACGATGTAGGGGGTGTACGCCTCGGTGTAGCCGTGCTGGGTGGTGTGAGTGTCGATCATGAATTGCGCCAGCGCACGATGCAGGCGGGCAATCCCCCCCTTGAGCAGCGTGAAGCGGGAGCCAGCCAACTTGGCGCCGGTCTCGAAGTCCAGGCCATGAGGGGCACCGACATCGACATGATCGCGCACGGCAAAGTCGAACTGACGGGGCGAACCCCAGCGCCGGACTTCGACGTTGCCGGTTTCATCATTCCCGGCGGGCACGGATTCATGCGGCAGGTTAGGAACGTGCAGCAACAGGTCGGACAGTTTGGTCTGCAGCGCGGCCAGGGCCTCTTCCGAGGCTTTCAGCTCGTCGCCAAGATTCGCCACCTCGGCCATGATCGCGGAGACATCTTCCCCTTTTGATTTGGCAATGCCGATCTGTTTGGCGCTGCTGTTGCGCTTGGCTTGCAGATCCTGGGTGCGGGTTTGCAGTTGCTTGCGTTCGTTTTCAAGTGCAGTGAAGGCCGCGACATCGAGAGCGAAGCCGCGCGCAGCCAGTCGCTGAGCGACGGCTTCGATGTCGTTGCGCAAAATTTGGATATCGAGCATGAGTTTCCCTCGAAGGTCTTTAATCAGTATGACCGGCCATTTTAGCCCGGATATTGCTCGGATTTGCGAGAAGTTCATGCCTGCGCGCCGATCATGCAAGGGCCAGGATGCTCCGGTTTTTTGCACTGCAGCAGGCGTTGTTGATTTTCCCTTTTTAAAACAGTCACTAAGCCGGGATGCGCCGCCGGGAGTTGCGACCGGCGTGCCAAGGTTCAGATTTTTGTGAGCAGCAAACCCCGCATTTCCTGCTATCAAACAAGGGCAAGGTGCCGCCGTCGTACAAGCCTGTGCGAGGACGACGGCGGTTGCGCCTGCACAAGATCGTGGGCGTTTTCCGCTGGTTGATGCTTGCTCGCTGACTGCGGCTCTGTGCAGGGGTGAATGGTTCGAAGCGGCGGGGAGTGTTAGCTGTATTACTTGTGATGGCTTGGTGAGGGGATGGTTAGAGATTGCTTAGTCTGGCGAAATGCGGGATGTGCAATGCTGCGCAGCCTGTTGTTCCCGTTCATTCCGCCAGGATCTGGCTAGGCTCTGTTGAATGGGGTGATCTGGAAGCGAGGGGGCGGGAGCGTTGCGACCTGCCTGAACCGTTGTCAAAACATGAGGTGGATAATTCATGAAGCGTCTTGCAATTTTCGTTGCTGTCAGCGCCGCGCTGAGCAGCCCTTCCTGGGCCTACACCAAGCTGGATGCAGCCTTGACCGCTGTGGCGCAGAAGCCAGCTTTGGCCGAGAAGGTGTTAGCGCGTGCTGCGCTGGAGAAGTCGCAGTTTGCCAGCGAGCCGGTGGTTAAGACCCTGCTGCGCTTTGAAGGAAAAGGGCTCGACAGTATCCGCGCCAAAGGGGCGGTTGTGCATTCTGTGTCGGGTGATATCGCAACGGTTGATATTCCGGTTTCCAAGGTGGGCCTGATCGCGGCACAACCTGGAGTGATTTACATTGAAGCCGCCCGTCAGTTACGGGCGCATCTCGAAGCCAGCGTTCCGGCCACCCATGCGGATCAGATCCGCTCCGGCACGGCGCCAAACTGGACCGGGGCTACCGGTAAGGGCGTGATTGTTGGTGTGGTCGATGATGGCCTGGATTTCCGTCATCTGGATTTCCGTAATGCGGATGGCACAACCCGCTTGCTGGGTCTGTGGGACCAGCGGGCAAGCGGCCCGGCAGGTAGCCCGCCGTCCGGTTTCCAGTACGGCGGGGAATGCACGGTCGAGATGCTGAACAAGGCGATTACCGAGGGGACCAGCTCGACAGCCTGTACCCAGCCTTCCAAGGGAAATCATGGCACCCACGTAGGCGGGATTGCTGCTGGCAATGGCCAGCAGACCGGCAATGGCCAGACAGCTTACCGATTTGTGGGGATGGCCCCACAGGCCGACATCATGGCGGCCAACTCGATTGGCGGCGGCATATCCACCAGCAATGCCGTGGTGGATGGGGTGAACTACATCAAGCAGAAGGCGGCGGCGCTGGGCAAGCCGGCCGTCGTCAACCTGTCGCTGGGTAGCTACTACGGCGCCCGCGATGGCACATCCAACTACGAGAAAGCCTTGACCAACGCCGGCGGCAAGGGCTTCATTCTGGTTGGGGCGGCAGGCAATGAGTCAACCGACAAGATCCGTGCCCACGGCAGCATTGCGCAGGGCGAAACCGTGAATGTTGGCTACAACATTCCCGTGGATAAAGCCCAAACGGTTGAAATGTGGTACCCCGGCACCAACAAGTACGCCGTCAAGGTCACTGGCCCGCAGGCGGACTGCGTCACCGATACCATCAATCCCGCCGATCCGGTGGCAACCAAGGAAACCGCATGCGGTCAGGTGGTGATCACCTCAACTGACATCAATCCCAATAACGATGACCGGCAGATCACCATCAACATCAACCCTGGTACCAGTGCGCTCAAACAGGGCAAGTGGACAATCAGCATCACCGGCACGGTTGCAGCGGCTGGCAGCACCTTCAGCATGATCGGCGCGGACGACGGTAATAACGGCGTGTTTACAGATCATACCGATGCCGTTACCAAGCAGATTCTGACCGATACTTCTTCAGCGACAGACGTGATTGCGGTCGGCGCCTACGTCACCAAGACGCAGTGGAACTCGCTCAATGGCGCAAGCACCAACACCAACCATGGTCCGATTGGTGATGTGGCGGCGTTCTCCAGCCGTGGCCCGCGTCGTGATTGCAGCAACGCCAGCAAGTGCCCGCCGATCATGAAGCCGGAAATCACTGCGCCAGGCGCGATGATCATGTCTTCCTTGGGGCAGGATGCCCCCCGTAGCGACAACACCACGGTCGAGGCGGATGGCCAGCATGTGGCCTACAACGGCACCAGCATGGCCACACCGCATGTATCCGGCGCCATTGCCCTGTTGTTGCAGAAAGACCCCAACCTGACCCCGGCTGACGTCAAGCGCTTGTTGTTCGGCAATGTGCAGACCAACAACTTCACCACCAACCTGCCGACTTTCGATGCCGCCAAACCCATGCCGGCAACCCCGAATGACGCCTGGGGCTATGGCATTCTGGATGTCGCCAAGGCATACAACGCCATCTCCGGCGGTAGCTCGGGTGGCGGTACGGCGAAGTTCACCGCCAGCGCAACGGGCGATCTGAAGACCCTGGCATTGGTGGGAACCATCACTCCCGCTACGGCCGATGTCGGTAAGCAGGTTTATGTCTACCTTGCTGCACGCCTGCCCAATGGGGCGTTCTTTATCCGGCATGGCGCCAACTGGGAGCCTTTGTCCTCGCCGATTGCACCTATCAATCCTAATCTGGCCCCTGCCACAGCCTCCATGGAAGTGCCGATTGTGTCGGGCATCGACCTGAGCGGCCTGGTCGGCACCGAGATCTATATGGGCTACGGTGCCAGCGATGCCGAGATGTTACAGAAGTCCACTTTCGGCAAGGTTTACACCCTGCATTAAGCCATCACCCGGTTTATCATCACTCCGATCTGCCGCCCCTGTCCGGGGGCGGCTTTTTTTCGTCCGGCGCGATCGGAAACAAAACGTCAACAGAGCCTGGCTCCCGGCCTATACTCGGCGTTTTGTCTAGTTGCTGCGAGATTGCCCGATGTTGTTGCGCCACGCCGTCATTGCCTGTTTCCTGACCTTTACCCTGCCGGTTTCCGCCGCGTATCTGGATGCCCCCGCCACCCTGGCCGCACAGCGGCCGGACCTCGCCCGACATACCTTGCCTTCGGTGGCGATGGGGAATCGTTTTGCCGAGACCCCCAGCATCAAGGGTTTGCTGCGCTTCAAGCTGGGCGGCCTGAGAGAGCTGGAGCGACTTGGCATTACTCTGCATTCGGTGGTGGGTGATGTGGCCTCGGTTGAAGTGCCCCTGCATCAGCTGGCGGCGGTGGCGGCTAGCGATACGCTGGTGTCGTTTGAAGTGGCCAGGCCGGCACGGCGTCTGTTGTCCACGAGTGTGGTGCAGACCGGCGCCAGTCGTCTGCGAACTGGTCAGGCGCCCAACTGGACGGGTGCCACCGGGAAAGGGGTGATTGTTGGCATTATCGATGATGGCATCGACATCAGACATGCAGATTTCCGCAAACCCGATGGCAGCACCCGCTTGCTTGCCGCGTGGGACCAACGTGAGAGCAAGCGTGCCGGCAAACCTCCGGCAAGTTTCAGTTATGGCAGTGAATGTACGGCCGGGGCAATCAATAGCGCCTTGCGTGACGGCCGCTCTGCCGCCAATTGCCTGCTCGATGACCCCTCCGGCCACGGTACCCACGTTGCCGCCATCGCTGCAGGTAACGGGGCGGCAACCGGGGGCGGCAAGCCGGCTTTCCGCTACGTTGGCATGGCGCCGGAAGCTGATCTGGTGATCGTGAATGCACTCGACCGCGATGTGACGACCAGCAATGCCATCGTTGATGCGCTGGCTTATATCAAACGCACCAGCAAAGCCGCCGGCAAGCCCGCAGTGGTGAATATGAGCTTTGGTAGTTATCACGGGCCAAGGGATGGCACGTCGAACTATGAGCGAGCCTTGTCGAATGCTGTCGAGATGGGCTTCATGCTGGTGGCGTCGGCCGGCAATGAAGCCGAGGTGCCGGTGCGTGTCGGTGGAACCATCGAGCGCGGGCAAACTGTCAGCTGGCCGTATCTGATCCACGTTGGCAGCCAGGGGGAACAGGCTGAACTTTGGTACCCCGGTGCCGATGACTATGCCGTCAGAGTGCTGGGGCCTGTCAGCGGAGATCGGGTTTGCGATAGCGGCTGGATTTCATCTGGCAGCACACCCGTGGTGACCGAAACTGCTTGTGGCCGCCTGACTTTCATGAGCCAGGTGCAGGCGAATCCTGAGAATGGCGATAAGCAGGTTCTGATCGACTTCAAGCGCGGTCAAAGTTCGTTGGCGCTGGGCGAGTGGACGATCCAAATTCGGGCGGATCGGGCGGATGCAGCGAGTTCCTATAGCCTTGTAGGCGGGGAAGGGGGGCTGGAAGGCAGTTTTGTGGTGCCGCCCGGCACGCTGACGCGTGAGAGTCTGGTGGATACCGCCACCGCATCCAAAGTGATTGGCGTGGGAGCCTACGTTACCCGGACCGATTGGAACAGTCTGGAGGGGGAGGTCAGCTTTGCGGACCGCTACACCTTGGGTGATCTCGCCCGTTTCTCCAGTCGGGGGCCAAGGCGGGTATGCAGTAATCTTGCCAAGTGCCCACCCCAGCTCAAGCCCGAGCTGGTGGCGCCTGGCATGGCAGTGTTCTCGGCGCTGTCAGGTGATATGGGTTTGGCCAATGGATCGATGACCGATCCGGATGGTGTGCATGTGGCGGAATTCGGTACCAGTATGGCGGCCCCGCACGTAAGCGGCGCGATTGCCCTGCTGCTGCAACGCAATCCCGATCTGACGCCGGAAGAAGTGCGCGCCGCCTTGCTTGGACAGACTGCACTCAATCGGTACAGCGGCAACCTGGCCCGGTTCGATGCCCGCAAGCCTTTGCCTGATCTGCCCGACTATGGCTGGGGCTACGGCATTCTTGATGTCGCAGCCGCCTGGCAGGCTTTGCCGGCGTACCGACCCTTGAGCTTTCAACCCAAGGCGATCACTCGCGATGGGCTGCGCACCTTGTCGGTAACGCTGACACCGCGCAAGCTGGATCAGGGACGAGCGGTGAATGTCTACATTGTGGCGCAATTGCCAGATGGCACGCTTTACCAGAGGCATGGCAGCGGCTGGAAGCCTGTCAGCCTGCCTGCGCCAGCATCGGCAATGCTCACGCTGGCCGAGCAGCAGGAAATATCGGTTTATGAAGGGATAAAACTGACGGAAGGGCTGAGCGGAACCCGGATCTATGTGGGCTTCGGTGCGGATGTCGAGGAAATGCTGGGACGTGGAAATTACAGCTTGGTAGATACCTTGCCCTGAGGCGAAAAACCAGAGACGAGCCTCAGGTTTCTGCAGATGGCCTGAAGGCTCGCCCGGTTTTGGGCATCAATTGAGTGCCGCTTGGTTATCGCGGGTCGGGCTGATGGTGATGTGGGCATTGCCAGGGTAATAAGCGGAGGCTTCACCCAGTTGCGAGCGGAAGCTCACTTCGTATTGCCGACCAACAGGATTAATGGCAATTACTTCAAAGCAGATGTTTTCACCATGATGGTTCTGGATGAAACGGTCACCCGGTTGTAGTTCTTTGATAATCATTTTTCAATTTTCCAAACAAAAAATTCGCGCAACAAGCGCCGCCAACTCTATATTTAGCGCAGAAGTTGCCAGGAGACAAGCCCTAATTCCGCAAACGGCAATGCGAATTTCAGTCAGAAACTTTGGATATAAAAATCTGCGTTATTTATCAAATAAATACGCGATGGCATAGCCGGTAGTTTCTGGCGGGAATCAGTAAAATGATTCGGGGGCCTGGAATGTCCAAGGCACCTTGCTGGCCCAAACAGGGCATGGCACGGTACGAAAAAGCCGGGGAAAGGTGGGGTTTTATGCTTGTTATAAGCGGTCTGCCAGTCCACGGCGCGGGGCCTTCGTCACAGCGAGCCAGGACTCTGACAAAGCAGAAAGCCGGGCGATAACAAGCTCGTGGGGCATCTGGAACGGCGCTCTCGTTTTTATCGGATTTATTCCGAGAGGCAAGCCAAAAGGACTGGGGCTTGAGAACTGCAAGGTAGGCAGGTTTGGTACTTTTTCTCCAAACCGGCGCGCAATCTAACACAAAGAATTGGGCATGGGTAGTGCTTTGTCGAAAAAATGCGTTTGCGCCTTCGCCTTGCCGGGGGCTTGAGATCAGCGGCATTGCCTTGATCTAGGTTCTGTTGACTCATTGTTGGAGACGAGAATGTTGCTAGTGTGTCCCGCTTGTGCCGCGAAGAATCGGGTATCTGAAGACAAGCTGGAGGCTGGGCCGAAGTGTGGAAAATGCGGGCAGGCCCTGCTGACGCCCGAGCCCGTCGCCCTGTCTGATGCAGCCCTGCCTGGTTTTCTGGCAGGAACCGAGCTGCCCGTGGTGGTGGATTTCTGGGCTGCCTGGTGTGGGCCTTGCCAGATGATGGCGCCGCAGTTTGCTGAGGCTGCCAGCAAATGGCCGCAGGTGCGGTTTGTCAAGGTGGATTCTGATGCAGCTCCGGTTGCCAGTCGGCACTTTGGCATCCGCAGTATTCCAACGCTGATCCTGTTTGTTGGCGGGCAGGAGGTGGCACGACAAAGTGGTGCCCTGTCGTCCGGGCAGATTCTGCAATGGATCAAGACCAGTCTGCCGAACTGAGCACCCCAGATCTTTGGTGCATAAATCAAAAAAGAGGCGAAAGCCTCTTTTTTGATTGCAGCGCTTAACCGAAACAGACAGCGTTGAGCTTGTTGCCGTCGAGATCGCGGAAGTAGCCAGCGTAAAAGCCCGGGCCACGCTCACCAGGGGCACCTTCATCGGTACCGCCTAGCGCGAGGGCCTTGGCGTAGAGTTTGTCAACCCACTCGCGGGAAGGCATGTGAAGCGCCACCATGCTGCCATTGCCAATCGTGGCCGGCTTTTCGTCAAACGGCAGGATCACACCCAAGCCAGGCGCCGAAGGATTGTTGCTCCAGGCAATACCGCGCTCGGACTCCCACACACGTTTGGCATCGAGCCCCTCGAACAGTGCCTCGTAAAACGAGATTGCACGGGGCAGATCGTTGGTGCCCAGCAATACGTACGCCATCATGATTGACATATCTCCTGTGGTTTGGGGGTTTTAACATAGAGAACATTCGTTCTTTTTGCAAGACTGATCCCAATGATCACGTATGACGTTCAGGAAGAAAGGTGAGTTGTCGATATCCGGAATACCACCAAGCCAGTTTACTGCAGCAGCTTGACGATATCGTCAACCGCGAGGTCGGCATGGACCTTGTTGCGGGCTTTGGCAATCGCTTTGCGTAGCTCTTCGACCAATGGCCGCAATTCTTCAAGCCGGGTACTTTTTTCGAGCTTACGGGTAAAAAACAAACCGCTGAGGCCCAGATATTCCGAGGCGACACTTTTCAGCAAGCCCCTGACGGTAGCGACCGTCGCTTCTTCTTCTGGGGAGATGGTGTCCGGGATGGCAACCGCTTTCGGTGGGGCTGGCTTGGCTACGGTGGCAGTTGCCGGCGCGGTATGGCTATCTGATGTTTCAGTAAGGATGTCTGCGGCGACCAACTCAAGCTCGGCGGTGGTGCTGGCCTCAATCAGCCCGAGTTCGACCAGCTTGCCAACCGAGCCTACCGGGGCGCCCAGTGACTCGGCCATGTCATTCAACTGGCCACCAGTTTTGTGACCATCGACCTGCAACAGCAGGGTCCGCAATCTGCCTGTCAAAGCGGGGCAGGCGTGCCGGTCTTTCAGGGCGGCTTGTCCTGCTTCGGTTTTTACCATAATCGAATTGAACATTCGGCTCTCTCCTTGTGCTTCCCCAATCAGTCCCGGCGCGGCGCCGGGTAATGGTATTCGGTAGCGGGCCCGCGACCTTGCTGGTCGTTGTTTTCAGCCCGAAGCCGAAGTTAGCACAGTGATCACCTGTCGGACTATCGGTGCAAGGCTTCTAATGCAAGAAACCCCTGCTTTTTGTGCGCGACTGGTTAATTTGATGTCTGTTCTGCCGAGTCTGTCGGGACACACTGTCCAAAGTGGAAGGCGTCACCCGGCTGTCTTGCCAGCGATCAACAGAGCCTAGTGTTCGACATTGATCATCCAGGAGATGCCGAATTTATCGACCAGCATGCCAAATGCCTCGCTCCAGAATGTCTTGGTCAGCGGCATGGTGATGGTGCCGCCTGCGGCCAGTGCCTGGAATACGCGGTCGGCATCGGTGGTGGTTTCGACGCTGATTGATAAGGAACAGCCTTCCATGGCGGCTGGGGCGTCCTCCTGGCCGTCTGCCGCCATCAACACTGACTCCCCGATCTTGAAACTGACGTGCATCATTTTCTCGCCTGATCCCGGTGGGACATGCGCTTGATCCGGAGCGTCCTTGTATTGCATCTGGAACAAAATCTGCGCATCGACGGCCTTTTTGTAGAACTCGATGGCTTCGGCACACCGGCCATTGAAAATCAGGTACGGCTGTACTTGCATGGTTGTCTCCAGGGTTGCCCGAGTCGGGCGGCATGGCCGACTTCGGGACGCAAATGGCTTACCCTGATTTTTAGTTCACTGCGGCGGGGTTTGCTCGACGCGAGCGGGTGCGCTGGCGGTCTGGTGTACCACCTGAAACAGCATCTGGTCGAGCAAGTGCTCATCGCCTGCCGGCTTTTTCGGGTCAGTGTCGTGTTCGGCTTTGGCCAGTTCTGCCTCGATAAAGGCATGGATCAATGTAAAGCGGTCGCCATGTGCGGCTTCGCCAGAGGCCATTTTGACTCGGAGCAGGGCGTTGATTTCATCGCGCAGGGCGTTGTCGTTAATCAATGCCTCAGCCATTGTGGCAAAACGCATCGGCGGCATTCCCCGGCCAGAATCGATCCAGCGGGCAGCGAGCAAGGGACGTAGCACATACAGGTACTTCTTCAGTCGAACGGTGTCTCCCTGCAGATAGTCGCGGAAATTCTTCCTTGCCATGGCCAAGTAGTGCCACCTTCCTTTACGGCGGGAAAAGAAAACCGGCGCCAGTGTTCGTAGCTTGTCTATCACGGCTTCATCCCGGCGGTAGACGATTGGTGAGTCCAGCCATTCGAGCAGGGTGGGATTGGAACGGCGCAATAGCTGCAGCGCCTTGCGAAGCTCCCAGCCGCTGATGTCCAGCTCGTCCGAGATCGGGAGCTCAATCACATCGCGCTGTGGTTCGACCCGGAAATACCATTCCGGTTGATGCACATAGAGGAAGCGCACATCGTAATCGCTGTCTGGCGATGCAAATCCCCAGGCACGGCTGCCGGATTCGCAGGCAAACAGCACCCGCACCTGATGTCGGGCTTCAATGGCCTCCAGCTCGGTGAGAATACGCTGGCGGATGCTAGGCTCTGTTGACGCTTTATTTCCGGATCGCGTTTCGTCGGATTTGGGCCTGATGCAAGGCAAAAAGCGCGCCGCTTAGTGGGCTAAGCAAGCGGATTTTAACGCGGCAGCAGGCCCAAATCCG
>NZ_JARRAF010000239.1 GCF_030129945.1 Parachitinimonas caeni | reverse complement strand
GGGATAAATGGCATCTGGATGAGGTCTACCTTTCCATGAATGGCCAGCGCCATTACCTATGGCGGGCTGTCGATCAGGAGGGCAAGGTCCTGGATATTCTGGTGCAAAGCCGAAGGAACCGTCATGCCGCCAAACGCTTCCTGCGCAAGCTGTTAAAGGGTTTGCGCTACACTCCGCGCGTCATGATCACGGACAAGCTCAAGAGTTACGGCGCGGCCAAACAAGACATCATGCCGGAGGTTGAGCATCGACAGCACAAGGGCTTGAACAACCGTGCAGAGGTGTCCCATCAGCCCACCCGGCTGAAAGAGAA
>NZ_JARRAF010000238.1 GCF_030129945.1 Parachitinimonas caeni | reverse complement strand
GCAGCACGGGCACCGCAGGCAGCACCGGGGGCACCGGCAGCGCCCCGGCGGTCTGGAGCACCGACTACCGGCTGACACGCTACTACTACCTGAACGGCCAGCGCATCGGCGACGTCTCCAACCAGGGTGCCAGCCGCGAAGACTACGCCCAGAGCCTGGCGCGGCAATGGGGCGGCTACCGCAACGACGAGCGCTACACCCAGTGGAAACCGGTGGATAGCGCCGACTTCGACCAGAACTACGAACCGATCAGCCCGAGCTACCCGGCAGCCGTGCCGGGCCGCTACATCGTGCAGAGCGGCGACAGCCTGCGCA
>NZ_JARRAF010000237.1 GCF_030129945.1 Parachitinimonas caeni | reverse complement strand
TGCGCAGGCTGTCGCCGCTCTGCACGATGTAGCGGCCCGGCACGGCTGCCGGGTAGCTCGGGCTGATCGGTTCGTAGTTCTGGTCGAAGTCGGCGCTATCCACCGGTTTCCACTGGGTGTAGCGCTCATCGTTGCGGTAGCCGCCCCATTGCCGCGCCAGGCTCTGCGCGTAGTCTTCGCGGCTGGCGCCCTGGTTGGAGACGTCGCCGATGCGCTGGCCGTTCAGGTAGTAGTAGCGTGTCAGCCGGTAGTCGGTGCTCCAGACCGCCGGGGCGCTGCCGGTGCCCCCGGTGCTGCCTGCGGTGCCCGTGCTGC
>NZ_JARRAF010000236.1 GCF_030129945.1 Parachitinimonas caeni | reverse complement strand
AGAACCGTCGCAGCCTGACCCGCTACAACGCCCTTGGTCAGGTGATTGCCGAACTCAGTGGCGAAGGCGCCGCACTGGCGCTGGCCAGCAGCGATGCCACTGCCATCGAGGCGATCTGGACCAAGTACGGCACCCGCTACCAATACGATGCCGCCGGCCGCCGTACCGCCGCCCTCAGCCAGAACCCGGATGACGGCAGCAGCCTGCGCACCCTGTTCTACTACGACACCGCTGGCCGCCTGCTCTACACCATCAACCCGCTGGGCGAAGCCTCGGGGGTGGCTTACAACACGCTGGGCCAGGTTTCCGACAGCCGCA
>NZ_JARRAF010000235.1 GCF_030129945.1 Parachitinimonas caeni | reverse complement strand
ATAACAAGGTGTCGTCCACCGCCAAGCTGCAGTTCTGGAGCAACATCGAACGCACCCTCAAAGCCATGCTGACGGCGGCCGGCAAAGCCGAGATTTCGCAGACCACCGGCACCGTGTCCGTCACCGATACCCGCGACGCCGTCGAGCGCATTGCGGAATACATCGAGCGCGAAAACGCGGCGCTGACCCGGCAGGTGCAGGTGGATGTGAAGGTGCTGTCGGTGCAGACCAGTGATAACGGCGATCTGGGCCTCGACTGGACGGCGGTCTATCAGAAGCTCACCAGCAATGGCCTGGGCAATATCGGCTGGAGTTTCGGCTCGG
>NZ_JARRAF010000234.1 GCF_030129945.1 Parachitinimonas caeni | reverse complement strand
CCGGCTACGCCGCGCAACTGAACCGGCATGGCGTGCGACGGGCGCTGATCGTCGGGGCGACCGGTCGCCAGCTGCAAGCCTTCCTCGCCGCCTGCTTCCTGACCCGTACCACCTATCTGGCGCTGGAACGCGGCACCCCCGAAGCCCGCATCGCCGAAGTGCTGCAACATGCCGCGCCCGACTGGGTGATCGACACCGAGCGCCAGACCGTGGCGCCGCAGGAGACAGACTGGGGCCACTTCGAGAGCGTGAAGACCCTCGACGACAACCCGACAGGCTGGATCCTCTACAGCTCGGGCACCACCGGCCGGCCCAAAGGCATCTGCG
>NZ_JARRAF010000233.1 GCF_030129945.1 Parachitinimonas caeni | reverse complement strand
TGTACTCGCCGGCGTGCAGGGTCAGCAGGCGGGCGGTCTGCAGCGGGCTCTGGCTGACCAGAACCGGGTCGTGGGCATCGCCACGCAGGCTCCAGCTCAGGTGGTCGGCCGTGCCTTGCAGCGGATCAAACAGCAGGGTCTTGCTCTCGCTCAGGCGGAAGCGGTATTCGCGCTGCTGCCGGGAGGCGGTCAGGCTGCCCCGCAGGCTCTGTCCCAGAACCAGCGATTCGACCGCCGGCTCGCCCTGGTCGAGCTGGAAGCTGACGCTGACCGGCGCGGTCAGTACCGAGTCGGGGCGCAGCTGCAGATAGACCGGGCCATCCTGGGCCAGGG
>NZ_JARRAF010000232.1 GCF_030129945.1 Parachitinimonas caeni | reverse complement strand
TGTATTCATATTCGGTTTCCAGCTCGCCCAGCTTCTGCCAGCTCAGGCGGCCATAGCGGTCGTAACGGTTCTGCACCTGGCCTTCCATCGGGGCACTGCCGGGTTGGTCGCTGATCCGGGTCTGGTACTGGCTGACCACCCGGCCTTGCAGATCGAGCGCCCGCACCTGGTTGACCCCGTTGCTGACGATGCCGATCAGCTGGTCGTCTTCGCTGTAGTCATAGCTTTCGGTCACCGTGCCTTTGGCATTGGCGAAGCTGGAGCCCTGGCGCCGACCGGCCAGGTCGTAGCGGTAACTGACGCCGCTGTCGATGCTGCCAACGGCGCTCGGCA
>NZ_JARRAF010000231.1 GCF_030129945.1 Parachitinimonas caeni | reverse complement strand
ACCTGGAGCCGACCCGCAATGCAGACGGCAACTACACGCTCGACAAGATTCTCAACCTGCGCAAGTGGCTGCAAGACTACACCCCGCGCAACAACGTGCCGGTGGTCGATGGCAAGGTCAACCTGCAGTACCGGTTGATCCCGTCGGCCGGCGACATCGTGACCGGCCCCCTCGCCAGCGGTGTGCTGACCTATGCCTCGGCCAGTCACAAGCCGATCTCGGCGATTGCCGATGGCGCGCCGGCACAGGTGGGCGAGCGCCTGTCCACGCTCGATGGGGGCCAGACCATCCACCATCACCAGCAGTACAACAGCTTTGGCGAGCTGATCAAAGAGATCG
>NZ_JARRAF010000230.1 GCF_030129945.1 Parachitinimonas caeni | reverse complement strand
GTCGTCGCCGGCGCCGCCGACCAGGCTGTCGTTGCCGAGGCCGCCGTCGAGGGTGTCGTTGCCGGCGAGGCCGTTCAGGGTGTCGTTGCCGGCTCCACCGGTCAGCTTGTCGGCTTGCGCCGTGCCGGTCAGGGTCTGGTTGGTCGGGGCGCCACCGCCGCCCGCGATCAGCTTGGCGATGTCGGCAGCGGACAGCGCGTTACCGCCCTTGGGCTGAACGTAAGCCACTGCGGCGTCACCGCCGTTGAAGTGGCCGAGCACGCGCACGCTGCGGCTGGTATCGCCGACCACGCCGATGACGAGGTCTTTGCCGTCCTGTTTGAAGGTGAGCTGGCTGCGGTCGAGG
>NZ_JARRAF010000022.1 GCF_030129945.1 Parachitinimonas caeni | reverse complement strand
AATCGACCCGGCCCGGAGGGTTTCGCCGGATTTGGGCCTGCTGCGGTGTTAAAAACCGCTTGCTTAGTCCACTAAGCGGCGCGCTTTTCGCCTTGCATCAGGCCCAAATCCGGCGAAACGCGATCCGGAAATAAAATGTCAACAGAGCCTAGCTGTCTTGTTATGGGTAATGCCGGTTACAAACTGATTCGCCGGCGGGGCATCGGCGCTCTGTGTCACCTTGGCCCCTTCTCGGCCGGGCGTCATCGCCCTCCCCGTACAGTCTGGATTTCCCACAAGGGAGCAAACGACGCTCCCTTGCCGTGACGACTTCAGAACTCAACGACTGCGCACCAGCTGCCAGGCGCGGCTCAGATAGCCCACCGAGGCAAATCCGCTCCATACGTGTACCAGCCGGGTGAACGGAAAGATCACGAACAGGCTCAGACCCATGAACAGGTGTGCCTTGAACAGGAAGGGTGCGGCACTGATGTATTCGGCGGCATCCCCACGGAAAGTGATGATGTGCTGCGCCCAGGTCATCAACAGCACCATCATGTGGCCGTCGGTGTGCTGTGCCGACACCAGAATGGTGGAGAGTCCCAACGCCAAGGTAGTCAGAATCCACAGCAGCAACACTTTGTCGCCCGTCTTGGTGACAGCAGCGATGCGCGGATCGGTCAGGCGGCGATGCAGGAGCATCAGCAGACCGATCAGGCAAGTTGTGCCGAAAATACCACCCGCTGCCATGGCAAAAATCTGTTTGAAGCCGTGACTGACGCCGATGGCGTCCCACACCGCAACAGGCGTCAGCAAGCCCACCAGATGACCGAAGAACAGGCCGATGATGCCAAGGTGGAACAGGATGTTGGCCACCCTCAGGTTGCCTCGGTGCAGTAGCTGCGAGCTGTCGCTCTTCCAGGTGTATTGCTCGCGTTCGAAGCGCGCCAGACTGCCGAACAGGAACACGGCCAGCGCGATGTAGGGGTAAATTCCGAACAGGAATTGGTGGAGGTAGCTCATTTCAGTTCTCCAGGATTATTGCGGGGCGGACGGAGCCGCACCTCTTGGATAGATGCGAATTGGCTGCACCTGGGGCTTGAGCAACGGCTCGACGCCATCCGCACCCGGACCAAAGACCTCCATGGCCTCATCCATATCGCGTACGGGGGGTTCGGCCTGGGCCTGCGGCACCACATCGGTCAGGGTTTGCAGCAGGCCGAAGATGCAGGCGTAAGGGCTGTCGTTGCGAGTCAGCCGCTGGCCGATAGCTGCCAGCACATGGATCGCATCCCCCAGCAGCACACTGGCCCGCGCCGGTTCAACCACGCTCAGGAACTCAAGAAACAGCGGTACGAAATCAGGCAATTCGTTCACGCTGGGCTCGAAGCCATGCTGGCGGTACTCGGCCAGCAGATCGACCATCGCCTGCCCTCGGTCGCGGCTTTCGCCGTGGATGTGTTCAAACAGATGCAAGGCCTGCGAGGGGGTGCGATCAAACGTGGCGACGTACGTTTCCTGCAGGCTGATCAGATCGTGTACTGCCAGATGATCGAGCACCGGGCCAAGCGCAGTCGCCAGCTCGGGCTTGTCCTGCAAGGCGGCACGCAACTCGGGCAAGGCTTCGATCAGTGCCTCGCCAGGGTAGGTCAGCAGGGCTGACAAGACTTGGTAGACGGTATTCATGTGGTATCCCATGCAGTGTGGGCGCCAGCCGGGGCTGGCGCCACCAGGTCAGCTCTCGTCCTGCGCCTCAAGCGCGGTCTTTTTCCGTGACTTGGGCATGTTGACGAAAATCACACTCCCCTGAGGCTTCTTGCCAAACAGCGAGCCTTCCGAGGTACCTCCCGAACAACCATTCCCAAACGTGAAGCCGCAGCTGCCTTTTTCGTTGAAGCTGTCTTCGACCATTTCCTTGTGCGAAGACGGGATCACGAAGCGGTCTTCATAGTTGGCGATGGCCATGGTCTGGTACATATCTTCGACTTGCGCCGCAGAGAGCCCCACCTGCCGCAGCACGGCTTCGTCTTTCTGGCCGTGAACCACCTCGGAGCGCTTGTAGGCCCGCATGGCCAGCATGCGATCAAGCGCATGCACAATCGGCGCTTCCTTGCCGGCCGTCAGCAGGTTGGCGAGATAACGCACCGGAATCCGCAGGCTTTTCACGTCGGGGATGATGCCGTTCATGCCCATATGGCCGGCCTCGGCTGCCTTCTGGATCGGCGATAGCGGCGGGATGTACCAGACCATCGGCAAGGTGCGATATTCCGGATGCAGCGGAAAAGCCACCTTCCATTCCATCGCCATCTTGTAGACCGGCGACTTCCGGGCCGCTTCCAGCCAGCTTTCCGGAATCCCCTGCTTGCGGGCTTCGTCCTGCACTGCTTGGGAATGCGGGTCAAGGAAGCACTTGAGCTGGGCTTCGTACAGATCCTGCTCGTTGGCAACCGAAGCGGCCGCTTCGATCTGATCGGCGTCGTACAGCAGCACGCCCAGATAGCGGATACGGCCGACACAGGTTTCCGAACAGACCGTGGGCTGGCCGGCTTCGATACGCGGGAAGCAGAAGGTGCACTTCTCGGCCTTGCCGCTTTGCCAGTTGTAATAAATCTTCTTGTACGGGCAGCCCGAGATACACATCCGCCAGCCCCGGCACTTGTCCTGATCGACCAGCACAATGCCGTCATCCTCGCGCTTGTAGATCGAGCCGGACGGGCAGCTGGCGACACAGGCCGGGTTCAGGCAGTGCTCGCACAGCCGTGGCAGATACATCATGAAGGTGTTCTCGAAGGTGCTGTACATCTCCTTCTGCACCCCTTCAAACAGCTGGTCGCGGCTGCGTGAGCTGAACTCGCCGCCCAGATCGTCTTCCCAGTTCGGGCCCCATTCGATCTTGTCCATCTTCTTGCCGGTGATCACCGAGATCGGCCGGGCAGTCGGTGGCGTCTGGCTCAGCGGTGCGTTCTGCAAGCGCTCGTAGTCGTAAGTGAACGGCTCGTAGTAATCATCAATCGCCGGTAGATTCGGGTTGGCGAAGATATTGGCCAGAATCTTCAACCGGCTGCCCTGCTTGGGTTCCAGTTTGCCGCTGGCGGTACGGGTCCAGCCGCCCTGCCATTTCTGCTGGTTTTCCCATTCTTTCGGGTAGCCGATGCCGGGCTTGGTCTCGACGTTGTTGAACCAAGCGTACTCCACCCCATCGCGACTGGTCCAGACGTTTTTACAAGTCACCGAGCAGGTGTGACAGCCGATGCACTTGTCGAGGTTCAGCACCATGCCTACTTGTGCGCGGATCTTCATTTTGTGGCTCCTTCCTCAACCAGCGGCCCTTCCAGCCAATCCACCTTGCGCATCTTGCGAACGATGACAAACTCGTCGCGGTTGCTGCCCACGGTGCCGTAGTAATTGAAGCCGTAAGCCTGCTGCGCATAGCCGCCGATCATGTGGGTCGGCTTGAGCACCGCCCGGGTGACCGAGTTGTGGATGCCGCCACGCATGCCACTGACTTCTGCCCCCGGTACATTCACGATCTTTTCCTGAGCGTGGTACATCAGGCACATGCCCTTCGGTACGCGCTGGCTGACCACCACCCGCGCCGTCAGCGTGCCGTTGCTGTTGAAGACTTCCACCCAGTCGTTATCCACCAGCCCGGCCTGCTTGGCTTCGGCTTCGGATACCCAGACGTGAGGGCCGCCACGGCTCAAGGTCAGCATGCGCAGGTTGTCCGAGTAGGTGGAGTGGATGCCCCACTTCTGGTGCGGCGTGATCCAGTTCAACACCAGCTCGTGCTCGCCGTTACTGTGCTTGCCCAGCATCGGAGCTACCGTTTTGGTGTCGATCGCCGGCTTGTACACACAGAAGCCCTCGCCGAAATCCAGCATCCAGCGGTGATCCTGATAGAACTGCTGGCGGCCGGTGAGCGTGCGCCAGGGGATCAGCTCATGCACATTGGTGTAGCCGGCGTTGTAGCTGACTTCCTCACTTTCCAGCCCCGACCAGGTGGGTGCCGAAATAATCTTGCGCGGCTGGGCCTGTACATCACGGAAGCGGATCTTGTCGTGCTCGCGGCCAATGGCGAGGTGAGTATGGTCACGACCGGTGATCTTGCTGAGTGCCTCCCAGGCTTTTACCGAAACATGGCCGTTGGTTTCCGGCGCAAAGGTCAGAATCATCTCAGCCGCATCAATTGCCGTTTCCAGTCGGGGTCGGCCCTCGCTGACGCCCGGCTCGGTCACGGTCTTGGTGAAGCCGGCCAGCTCATGCACTTCATGCTTGGTATCCCAGTTGATGCCCTTGCCGCCGTTACCCAGCTTGTCGAGCAGTGGCCCTACCGACGTAAACTTCTTGTAGACATCGCCGTAGTTGCGTTCCACCACCAGCATGTTCGGAGCAGTCTTGCCAGGGATCAGGTCACATTCCCCATGCTTCCAGTCCTTCGGCTCCAGCGGCTGGCCCAGTTCACCGGGGGTGTCGTGCATCAGCGGTTGCAGCACCACATCCTTGCGGGTTCCCAGATACGGCCCGGCCAACTCGCTGAATTTCTTGGCGATGCCCTTGTAGATTTCCCAGTCGGTCCGGCTTTCCCACAGCGGTTGTACCGCCTCGCTCAGCGGGTGGATGAAGGGGTGCATGTCCGAGGTATTGAGGTCGTCCTTCTCGTACCAGGTCGCGGTCGGCAGCACGATGTCGCCATAGAGGCAGGTCGTGCTCATACGGAAATCCAGCACGGTCAGCAGATCGAGCTTGCCTTCGGCGGCTTGCTCGCGGTAGGTGACTTCGGTGGGTTTGACCGCGTGGGTCGGGTCGTCGAACACCGCGTTCTGGGTGCCCAGCAGATACTTGAGGAAGTACTCATGCCCCTTGCCGCTCGAACCCAGAATATTCGACCGCCACACAAACATATTGCGTGGGAAGTTCTTTGGATTATCCGGGTCATCACAGCTCATGCGCTCGGCGCCGGATTTGAGCTTTTCGGCCAGATATTTCGGTACTTCCATGCCAGCCGAGGCCGCTGCATCGCAGATGTCCAGCGGATTGGTTTCCAGCTGCGGGGCGGACGGCAGCCAGCCCATGCGTTCAGACTTGGCGTTGAAGTCGATCATACTCAGCTTGCTGAGCTTGGCCTTGTCGGCCGTTGGCGCCAGAATTTCATCAACATGCAGCTTTTCATGCCGCCATTGGCTGGTATGGGCATAGAAGAAGCTGGTGCCGTTCATCTGGCGTGGTGGGCGTACCCAGTCCAGGGCGAACGCCAGCGGCGCCCAGCCAAACTGCGGCCGCAGTTTTTCCTGACCTACATAGTGGGCCCAGCCACCGCCACTCTGACCCACACAGCCGCACATCATCAGCAGGTTGATGATGCCGCGGTAAGTCATGTCCATGTGGTACCAGTGATTGAGCGCCGCACCGACGATCACCATGCTCTTGCCGTGGGTTTCATGGGCGTTCTGCGCAAATTCGCGCGCGACCTGAATCACCTGCTGACGGGGTACGCTGGTGTGCTTTTCCTGCCAGGCAGGGGTGTAGGGCACATCGTCGTCGAACGAGGTGGCGACATTGCCACCACCGAGTCCCTGATCCACCCCGTAGTTGGCCATCGATAGGTCGTAGACCGTGGCGACCAACACTTCCCGGCCATCGGCCAGCTTGATTTTCCTGGCCGGTACGCGGCGTTGCAGCAGATCGTTGGCGTCGTTACCACCAAAATAGTTGAAACCCACTTCCACCACGGCGTCGTGTCCGCTGACCAGAGACAGGACAGGATCTATCTCGCGGCCTGAGCCACCATCCCTGGTTTCAAGATTCCAGCGACCAACCTTTTCGCCACCATTGTGATTTGCCTCACCCCAGCGGAAGCCCACCGAGCCATTCGGTGCTACCAACTGTTGGGTAGTGGCATCAATGGCAACGGTTTTCCAGTCGGGGTTGTTGGCTTCGCCCAGATTGTCGGGCAGCTGCGAGGTGCGCAGGAAGTGATCCGGCACATAGCCATCACCATGTGGCTTGAGCATGACCAGCATCGGCATGTCGGTGTACTGCTTGATATAGCTGCGGAAGTAGTCCGACTTGTTGCCGAGGTGAAATTCCTTCAGCACCACATGGCCCATCGCCATGGCCAGCGCGGCATCGGTGCCCTGCTTGGGTGCCAGCCAGATGTCGCCGAACTTCACCATCTCGCCAAAGTCGGACGACACGGCCACCGTCTTGGTGCCCTTGTAGCGGACTTCGGTATAGAAGTGGGCATCCGGGGTACGGGTCTGCGGCACGTTCGAGCCCCAGACCATCAGGTAAGTCGAGTTGTACCAGTCAGCCGATTCCGGCACGTCGGTCTGTTCGCCCCAGATCTGCGGGCTGGCAGGCGGCAAGTCGCAGTACCAGTCGTAGAATGACAGGCAGGCACCACCGATCAGGCTCAGGTAGCGCGCCCCGGCCGCATACGACACCATCGACATGGCAGGGATCGGCGAGAAGCCAATCACGCGATCCGGGCCGAATTTCTTGACGGTAAAGGCGTTGGCAGCGGCGATGATCTCGTTGGCGGTTTCCCAGTCAGCACGGACAAAACCGCCCAGGCCACGCACGCTCTTGTAGCGCTTGGCTTTTTTGGGGTCCTGGCTGATCGACTCCCAGGCAGTGATCGGGTCCATGGTCTTGCGCGCGTCACGCCACATTTCCATCAGGCGACCACGGATCATCGGGTATTTCACCCGCTGGGCCGAGTAGACATACCAGCTGTACGAGGCGCCACGCGGGCAGCCACGCGGTTCGTGATTGGGCAGGTCAGGCCGGGTACGCGGATAATCGGTCTGCTGGGTTTCCCAGGTGATCAGGCCGTTCTTGACATACACCTTCCACGAGCAGGAGCCCGTGCAGTTCACGCCGTGGGTGGAACGCACGATCTTGTCGTGTTGCCAACGGCTACGGTAGCCGTCTTCCCACTTGCGGTCTTCATCCACCACGGCACCGTGGCCGTTGGCAAAGGTTTCCTTTACCCGCGAAAGGAATTTCAGTCGATCGAGAAAATGGCTCATTGCGGCTCTCCAAAGCGGCCAGAGTGGAAAGCCACCCGACCTTGGTCCATGGAGTGCAGATTAAGCCGATGCCCGCTCGCTTCCCATTCGTCGTCGGCAGGGTTGGCACCGGGCAGAGGGAGGGGGCGGGGTAGTTCTAAAGGGGTAGACCACTGAACGCGGTTGACGCCTGGTCTGGCATAGGACCGGCTAATAGGCAGCACGCAGATTTAGGTACTTACCCATAAAAAATGCCGGTCAGCTTTCGCTGGCCGGCATTTTTAACATGGCAACTTGCTTCCAGTCAGTTCAATGGCCCGCAGAGCAGTTCAAACCCGGTGCGGAAACACCAACCTGAATCAACGGCACATACCGTCGCTGATGATGTAGTTAGCCGCTCTGCTCTGGGCCAGAGCTTTGGCCTGAGCGTAGTTGCAGGCTGTCACAGCTGTACTCTGCCGGTCTTCCCACCAACCACCAGCCGGCTTGGTCAGGCAAAAGCTGAACCATATCTGCGCGCCGCCAGGGTTACCTGGGCAGTCTTGCTTCGGCGGCTGTACAGGCTTGGGCGGATCAACAGGCTTGGGTGGCTCGGGGCGGATATAGGTATCGCTATGCCAAAGTGCCTTGCCGTCAGCCCGGTACACCACCAGGTTGCGGTCGTCCTGCACATTCAGATATGCCCCAGCATTACCCGCAGTGCGCGAATTCCACAGCGCCGTACCGGTGGTGCTATAGACCACCAGATTGCCGTCCCCCTGCATCACTGCCGCTGCACCGGGGTTTCCGTCTGTCTTGGTGTACCAGATCGGGGACATATTGGAGCGCTGATACATAACCAGATTGCCATCGCCCTGCATCACCAGGGTATATGCCCCGCTATCAGAACTGACGGATTGGCCCGGAGTCAGCGATTGGCCGGGCAACAATGTCGCGGCCTGAGCCAACGATGCCAAAGTCAACGCAGCCAATGCTGCAAATAGTTTTGTTTTTTTCATTACAAAATTCCTCTAATTTAGATTCGTTTTAATATTTTCACAGAATGAGTTATGCAAATAACTCGCTGAACAACACTCACTCAGCAAGGCAAATTTTACTTGAATGCCACTCAGTGCAACAGGCAAATCCTGCCCTTGCCAATATTCGATATTTCTGAATTTTTTACAAATTTACCTGCCACAATCCAACTTAAGCAGCCAAACAAAAGGGCCTTTCGGCCCCATTGTTCTTGAATACAGAACATTCCATTTCTTAATTGAACGCAGCAGGGTTTTTCCCCGTTATATCTTTATAAAATGCCTGGATATTCAACATATCCTGTTCCAGATTCCCTGTTGGGTAAAACATCGGGCCAAAACCGCCCACCTTGCGCTTGAAATCAAGAAACGCCAAGGCAATCGGCACCTTCGCCCCGACGGCAATATGGTAGAACCCGGTTTTCCACTCACGCACTTTGCTGCGGGTACCTTCCGGCGGAATGGTAATCACCAGCCGCTCGGAACGGTTGTAGACATCCACAATCTGCTGAACAAGGTTATTGGATTTAGAACGATCAACCGCAATCCCTCCCAGCCAGCGCATGATCGGCCCCATTGGCCCAACAAACAGACTGCTCTTGCCCATCCAGTAGATCTTGGCGCGGGCAGCAAAGCAAATACCCAGCGTTACCGGAAAATCCCAATTACTGGTATGAGGGGCGGCAATCATCACGTACTTGGGCAACTCGGGAAACTTGCCTTCCAGTTTCCAGCCTGTGAGCCTGAGCATCACGATCGAAATCCAGGCAAACAATGTGCGGATAACAGGGGTGTCGAATATGGTGTAGTGCATGGGACGAATCTGAAGAGAAGTGGAACGGCCGGATCAGGCACCAACCGCAGCAGCGGTGGCAGCGAATTCGGAGAAGTGGCAGGCCCGCAAAAGGTGACAGAATGCGCGCTTTGGCAATACATAGGCACCAAGGGGCCGGACTATAGCCGAAATCAGACTGTCTGGCTGCCTTGCCAATGCTTTAATGACCAACGTTCGCCAAATCTGTTGCTTTGTATCAAAGCCTGCCCCATCCACAAAATAGCCCAGAAATCCACCAAACCCCACCATGCCATTACATTCCACCTTCTCCGCACGTCTGATTGGCGTATGCATTGCACTCGCCATCCTGGCTGGATCACTGCTCCCACTGTCGATGCCGCCCGCCGCCAACTCAGACAAGCTGCTGCATCTGGCCGGCTATGGCCTGCTCAGCGGCTGGTGGTGCCTATGCCTGCCCCACCATCGCCTGCGCGTAGCCCTTGTCGCCACGTTCTATGGGGTGCTGATTGAATGCCTGCAGGCACTGACGCCATTTCGCAGCTTTGATGTGCTCGACATGCTAGCCAATGGCTGCGGTGCCCTGCTGGGGATGGGGATGGGGTTGGCGTGGGGGTCAAGGCTATACAAGAAGAGAACATGAAATTCTTCGCGAGAACATTGCATAGATAAGCCACTACAACCGCACCGCCTCTTATTAAAAAGTGGCCTATAACAATAATTATTAAAGTTCACACGACAGGGGGAAATGGTGAATACGGTCAGGGTGATGATTTTCTATGACGGCAATTTCTTCAAGCAAGGGAATGTATATTTTAATTACAAAGAAGAAAAAGGCTGGTTTAGCCTTCCTCAGCTTCACAATCTGATCGAGCGTTACGTAGCATTAAAAGCCAAAACATCAACTGACATAACAAAAGTTGTGGCAGCCCATTACTATGACGGAAGAACGACTACTAAGGCCGCCGTCGGCGACCAATTGGAAAAGGAGCGAAAATTTGAAATGGCCCTAATTGATGCGGGAATCATCCCACACTATCTACCTGTAAAAGAAACACCTAAAGGAAAGGGGGAGGATATTCAATACAGCATAGCTCAAAAAGGAGTTGACGTTCAACTTGCTATAGATGTTTTAGACTACGCGCACGCAGATAGGTATGATATTGCAGTGTTAATCACAGGGGATGCAGACTTTATCCCTTTGGTTAGGCGGGTAACTTCTCTAAGTAAAAATGCTGTAATTGCATATTTTTCAATTGACTCATGGGAGGATAACCGAGGTATAAAGCACAGCGGAACTTACGCCTCTAAAGCTTTGCTTGATGCGGCCAGCTGGTGTCTAAATTTCAACGATCTTATTAAAGACAGGGACTGGAAAACCGAGATCAACTCTCTATTTTTCAAACCATCCAAAAATTAATATTATCAGCTTAAAACCCATATAAATATTTAAAACTCAATTAAACATTCCGAGAGGTTTAAGCCAGCTCTAGAGCTGGCTTTTCTCAGACTTTAATCAATTGAAACTCAAGCCACCAGCCTTGGCGTTGCTCAGCGTCTGTTTCTTGAAATCGACAATGAAATGGTCGCTAGGCTTACCCGAGCCGACGCCCTTGAGAATCGAAAACACCTGCTTGAACTGGTTCTGGAACAGCACATGCACCGGGTTCTGGTCAGAAGGCTTGTCGCCCACTTTCGCAATGGCCGCAGGCTGGGCGGGGAAAGCTGACATCAGCAGCTTGTACTGCTTGACGCGCTCTGCCCCCATATCACGTAGCGCAAGCTCACCCGCGTAAACAGTGCGGTGGAAATCACCATAAAACTCATAGCCACTGAGCTTGGCGAAGTCTTCGAGCTTCAGGCCTGCGGACTTGGCGAGCGCGTCGGCCTTGGCAGTTGCTGCTGCCCAGTCATCCTTGAGCTGTGCAGGCGCAACGCCGCCTTCTGCCACAACACCGGGCGCCATGCAGGCCGCGCTGATCGGCAGCAGTTCGGGCACTTCCTTCAGTTGCGCCAGGGTGACCTTGGTCTGCAGCTGCGACAGGATCAGCATCTGCCGGCCATCCAGCTTGCTGGCAGCCTCTTTCATCTCGCACGGCCAGTATTCATCCATGAAGCGCAGACGCGACAATTCACCAAAGTAGTAGCGGGTGAATTCGGCATAGCTCTTGGTGTCGAGTACCGCACGGTTCCAGCGCTTTTTCTTGTCACTTTCGAGCGTGCTGTTTTGCAGGTAGTCGTACTCGACCTGATAAAACGGAAAGAGCTCGTTAAAGCGCGGCACCTCGCGCAAAGCAACGGTCTCGATCTCAGTCGTGTCGGCATCCTTGAAGTTCAGGATCTTGTACGCTGCGCCGTAAACGGCCAACGAAGGCGACTGCACATTGACCAGATAATTGCCCTTGTCGTCGCGATACTCATTGGTGCCGTTGAAGTGCATATGCCCGCCGATATGCAGGCGCACGCCGGTAGCCGCGACTGCGGCAGCCGTATCCTTGCCGGGTACGCGAGCGGTCTGGAAGGCGCCAGGCTTGAAGACTGCGCGCATGGCATCGGTCTGATTGGCATAGAACTCCATGGTGGGGTAGTGCGAGAACGCCACCAGCTGCTTGCCCTGTGCCTTGGCGCGACTGGCAACCGACTTCATCCAGGCCAGCACATGCCGCTTGTGGGTCAGCATCTTGTTCCAGCCGGCATTGCCAGCCTGATCAAAACCCTTGAAGTTCTTAGGGTTGGCAGGATCGAATTTGCTGTTGGGGATGAATACATTCGCATCCACCGCCAGCAGCCACAAACCCGGCACCGGCTCAACCAGATAGCTCGCATCCGTGATAAAGCTGCATTTGGTATAGGGCTTGCCCAATGCCTTCTCGCCCTCGGCCTTATACGCCCCACCCTCGCCTTCAAAACACATTTCAAACTGGCGGTTTTCGATCTGGGCCTGCTTCAGCGCCTCGGCGTGGCTGTATTGTCCGTCGGTGTACTTGCTGAACGGAGTCTCCCAATACACGTCTTCCTTGGCGGGCATATAGCCAAAATCACCAAGACGCTTGATCAGATTCTCGTAGCCCAGCTCCATCAGTTCATCGGTACAGGCCACGCTGGGATCGCCTGCCTTGCATGCCGGGTTGCCCGTGGCATATACCTTTTGCTCCTTGCCTTCCTTGGTCAGAAAGTCGCTCTTGCCCGCTTCATCGTCATCGTAAGGCTCGTTCGGATCATGATTGCCTGGCGTGATGAAGAAGCGCATGCCCTTGGCACGATATTCGTTGAGGATGGCCTTGATGCCATCGACGTTCACCGGCTGGGCGTCGTCAGTGTAGTCGCCGGGGAAGGCGACAATACGGATACCCTTGGCGTAAGCGTCATCCAGCGCAGCCCGGAAGGCAAAGTAGTTTTCGTTGAACAGCCGTGTCGAGGTCAGCTGGGCATACAAGGTGCGGATGGTGGCATGCTTGCCATCCTTGGTTGGAATGCCGGCAAACTGCTTGTTTTTGAAATCGCCGTAGACATCTTCGAAATGGACATCTGGCATAAAGGCTACTCGTGGCAGCGGGGCAGGCTCCGCCGCGCCGGCCAAACCGGCCGACAAAAAGGACAATGCCAGAGCCACAGGCTTCAGGCCCAGGGTAGGTTTCATTGCTAACGCTCCGTGTTGAGTCAGCTCTATTGGTTGAGCTTTGGGGTTCGGTGATCGGGTTGTGCGGCATGGCCACACGCGACTTTCCTCACGAGTCGCTGGTCTGCTGTTATTTTGTTACAGCTGGATCGGCTTGTGTGCAAAAAACTGGTCCGACACTCGGACTGCTATTTTGCGGCATCTCGGCCATTTGCCATAAGGCTCGGGAATCACCACTATGCCGACACATGCGCGGGAAAGATCAAGACACCGGATCTCATTCGGCAATACTTTCGACCACCCCAATCACGGAAATAAACTTCAGACGGTGCATTAACGCAATCAACACCAGGAATTTAATAACCGATGTTCACACATGCCAACCCATCTCTCATTTTATTTTTCACCATTCACATCGTCGGCATATTCTTTATCTCACCCATCATTTCAAAATTCATCACAAGGCGACTGAATCAGAAAGTCATAGAATATTATGAGAAACATGACAAGAAAGAACTATCAAATCTGAATTTATCTACCGGTGAGCTCAATTTCGGCGAGCAAGTCTTTTTAACCCTGGTTTCGGCAACAACCGCTCTTATACTTTACTGGCACAAAGGGTTAAATACTGAATCAATTGCTTTCAGCATTCTGTTCGCAGGGCTGATATTGATCGCAGCAGTTCACACTCGATCTGGATATATTCCAGACTACATTACCTATCCCTTGATCCTGCTCGGGTTCGCTTATCACAGCTATGCCGGCGATATGTTTATCCCCTACCTATGTGGTGCTGCTATTGGCTTTGGCTTGATGTATATCCTTGATCTATTATTCTTCTCATTTAAGAGAATACATATTCTCGGGCATGGCGACATGAAGGTTTTTGCCATAATCGGTGCTTGGACTGGCTGGCTTGGCATAACACTTGCAGCCATACTATATATTCCCGCATGGATTTCAGCAGGGATATTAAGTCACTATTTAAAAAAGTATTTAAATATAGTAGCATCCAATGCTTTAGTTTACCTACTCATCAGCCTGGTAATATATTCAAACTCAATTTAAACCCCAAGCCGACCCACCAAAAAACAAGGCCAGCTAAAATGCCGGCCTAGTTTTTCCTATTTATGAAAATCTAACAAGGCATCTCTGCCCCTTTGCGGGAATAGAACCACCAGGTAATCAGCAAGCAGCTTACGTAGAAAGCAATAAAGCACCATAGCGCGGCGTGCGGGCTGCCTGTCAGCTCGATGGCCGTTCCAAAGCTCTTCGGGATGAAGAATCCACCATACGCACCGATGGCACCCGAGAAACCCAGCACGGCAGCGGCTTCTTTGCCGGCATCCAGCAGTGCCTGCTTCTGCGCGGCTTCAGTCTTGCCGGCTGCGCGTTGACGTTCGGTCAGGAAAATCACCGGAATCATGCGGAAAGTGGAGCCATTGCCGATGCCTGTGAGGGCAAACAAGACGATGAACATGGCCAGGAAGCCCTGAAAGTCACCCGCTGCGCCATTGGCGGGCAGGAAGTGCATCACGCCCACCACCGCTGCCACCATCAGCAAGAAGGTCCAGAACGTCACTCGGGCGCCACCCACTTTATCGGACAACCAACCACCAAGCGGACGTAGCAGGGCCCCTACCAACGGCCCGAGGAAGGCATATTGCGTCGGATTAACCTCGGGAAACTGCGATTTGGTCAGTAAAGCCAGGCCTGCTGAAAAGCCGATGAAAGACCCGAAGGTGCCGATATACAACCAGCACATCAGCCAGTTGTGCTTGCGTTTGAAGATCACGGCCTGATCAGCAAACGATGCCTTGGCGTCGGCAATGTCGTTCATGCCAAACCAGGCAGCAATCGCCGAGACGGCAATGAAGGGCACCCAGATAAAGCCGGCGTTCTGCAGCCACATGACTTTCTCGACCCCACCTTTGACGTAAGTATGGCCTTCACCGCTGAATGCAGCAAAAGCAGCTGTCGAGATCACCACCGGTGTCAGAAACTGCACCACCGACACCCCCAGATTGCCGATACCGGCATTCAAGCCGGTTGCCAGGCCTTTCTTGGCCTTGGGGAAGAAGAAGCTGATGTTCGACATCGACGAGCTGAAATTACCACCGCCCAGCCCACACAACAGGGCCAGCACCAGCATGGTCGGGTAGCTGGTGGTCGGGTCTCGCAGGGCAAAGCCCATGCCCAGCGCCGGGATCAACAGACTGGCGGTCGAGATGGCAGTCCACTTGCGGCCACCGAAAATCGGCACCAGAAAGCTGTAGAAAATACGCAAGGTAGCGCCAGATAGAGCGGGTAGCGCCGTCAGCCAGAACAGCTGATTCTTGCTGAAGTTGAAACCGGCCTTGTCCAGATTGACGGCCACGACCGACCACAGCATCCACACGCTGAAAGCCAGCATCAGTGCCGGAATCGACAGCCACAGGTTGCGATAAGCGATTTTCTCGCCCTCGCTCTGCCAGAAGCTGGGGTTCTCCGGCTCCCAGCGGGTGAGTACATGTGATGACATGATGGAATTCTCCTAGGTAGGAAAGCAAACCTGCGCGGCAGACCTCAAACCGGCTGCCGCGCAGCGGGGTTCAGGTTCGGGTTGCTGCAGTGGCCAGGGCTCTTTGTCCTTCCACCACGCTTTCGGCACGGAAGCTGAAGTGCATCCATACCAGTGATACGCAAACGGTGCCGTAGAGCAGCATGAAGCAGGAGCTGCGCACGCCAGTGAAATCAACCAGGGCGCCGAACATGATGGGCAGGATGAAGCCACCCAGACCACCCGCCAGACCCACCACGCCCGAGACCGCACCGATGTTCTTGCCGTAGTCATCCGAGATGAACTTGAATACCGAGGCTTTGCCGATGGCCATGGCCACCCCGACAACAAACAGCAGGACGGTGAACCAGAACGAGTCCAGACCAATATGGAAGGCTTGTGGACCCTTCACGCCTTTGATAATGAAGTCAGTCTGGGGATAGCTGAGCAGGAAGAACGCCACCCAGCACACCCACATCACCCACCATGTGGTCTTGTAGGCGCCGTATTTATCAGACATCCAGCCGCCAATCGCCCGCAGTACGCCGCCTGGCAGCGAGAAGCATGCGGCCAGCAAGGCAGCCAGCTTCATATCGAAGCCATACTCTTGCACGTAGTACTTGGTCATCCACAGCGAGAGGCCGACATAGCCACCGAAGACCACCGAGTAGTACTGGCAATAACGCAGCACCTTCGGATCTTTCAGCAGCTTGAGCTGCTCACCAAAATTCGATTTGGACTGCACCAGATGAGCCGGATCAGACGCCGAACCCAGCCAGAACAGGATGGCCGTGATCAGCATTGCCACCGCATAGACCTGCGGCACGACAGTCCAGGCACCGGCGGCGCCGGCAATCAGTGCAGGGGCAACGAATTTGTTGACAGCAGAGCCCGAGTTACCGGCCCCGAACACCCCCATGGCCAACCCCTGCCGGTCTTTTTTGAACCAGCGGGCGACATAGGGCGTCCCTACCGAGAACGACCCCCCAGCCAAGCCCACAAACAGCCCGAGCACGATGAAATGCCAGAACTCGGTGGCGTACTGGATCAACCAGATCGGCACCACGGTAAGCAGCATCAACACAAACAGGACGATGCGACCGCCATAGCGGTCGGTCCAGATACCCAGCGGCACCCGGATCAGGGAACCCGTCAGTACCGGCGTTGCGGCCAGAATGCCGAACTCGGTTTCAGATAGACCCAGTTGCTTTTTAATCGGGATGCCGATCACCGCAAACATCATCCACACGGCAAAACATACCGTGAAGGCCAGCGTGCTGGAGATCAGCACCGACATCGCCTTGTTTTCTTGCGTGGCCATGATTCCACTCCACTTCCATGACAAAACTTGATGGAAGCGAGGCTACGCCGGACAGATCAAGCCTCCCATTCGTCAATGGCCTGAGCCCACACAGCAGGAGGGAGGGGGTTGTCTAGTGCTAAAGAGCTAGGTGCAGCCAACCCACCGGGGCATGGTCGGGCGCTACACAGGCGCGCAGAATGGGGCCCATGAATACCTTGACCGCTTCTTCTGCCCTGCCAGCACTGGTCGATCGTTTTGGCCGGCGCATTGACTATCTGCGCGTCAGTGTGACCGACCGCTGCGACCTGCGCTGCAACTACTGCCTGCCCAAAGGTTTCAATGGCTATCAGGAACCTGCTGACTGGCTGACCTTCGACGAGATGGAACGGGTAATCAGCCTGTTCACCCGGCTTGGCGTCGGCCGGGTCCGGCTGACTGGCGGCGAACCTCTGTTGCGACGCAACCTGCCGGAACTGGCAGCACGGCTGTCAGCCTTGCCTGGACTGACCGATCTCTCGCTCTCTACCAACGGCACCCAGCTGGCGCGGCATGCACCAGCGCTGCGGGCGGCAGGGGTGAAGCGGCTCAATATCAGCCTCGATTCCCTCTCCCGCGAGTGCGTGACCCGCATCACCGGCCGCGACAGCCTGGAAGCGGTCATGCAGGGGCTGGAAGCCGCTCAGGCGGCAGGCTTCTCGCCCATCAAGCTGAACATGGTATTGCTGCAAGAAAACGCTGACGAAGTCGATGCCATGGCGGCTTTCTGCCTGGAACGCGGCTATATGCTCCGCCTGATCGAGACCATGCCGATGGGCAGCAGCGGGCAGTCTTTGGGTTTCGTGCCGCTGGGACCGGTGCGGGAGCGACTGGTAGCGCGCTTTGACCTGCGCGCCGACGCCACGGAGCTGGGTGGCGGCCCGGCCCGCTACTGGACGACCGCAGATGGTAGAGGCCACGTTGGTTTCATCACCCCGATGAGCCAGCATTTCTGCGCCAGCTGCAATCGGGTGCGACTCTCTGTCGATGGCACGCTCTATCTATGCCTGGGGCAGGAAGAAAGGCTGGAACTACGCCCCTTGCTGCGTAGCGGGGCCAGTGATGAGGCCCTGATCGCTGCCTTGCGTGACGCTATCGAACTCAAGCCCGAACGCCACGAATTCAATGAAGCCCCCACCCGGATCGTGCGGTTTATGTCGCAGACGGGTGGATGAAGAATTGCCGACAGGCAAAGCATCAGGAGCCCCGCCATGCACGACCTTGAAAAATTCGTTGCCGGCTTTCAACGCTTCCAGCAGCGCTACTATGGCGACGACCACGCCTTGTTTGATGACCTGCGTCAAAGCCAGCATCCCGGCACGCTGGTCATCGGCTGCTGCGACTCGCGTGCCGATCCGGCGATCCTGATGGGCTCGGACCCTGGCGAGCTGTTTGTCCTGCGCAATGTCGCCAATCTGGTCCCTCCTTGCGATCAAGGCCAGGAACTGCACGGCATGATGGCGGCGATCCAGTTTGCCGTGGAAGATCTGGGCGTCGGCCGCATCATTGTGTTGGGCCACGCCCAGTGTGGGGGCATCCGTGCCTTGCTGCAGAGGGGCATCAGCGCCCCAAGGAAGCCGCCGGGCCGGACTTTATCAATCGCTGGGTTGAAATCGCCGCCGATGCCCGTCGCCACACCCTGCGCTGCTTTGCCGATGCGCCATTTGAAGTACAGCGGCGCGCTTGCGAGCAAGCCGCCATCTTGGTGTCGCTCAATAACCTGCGCAGCTTCCCTTGGGTGAAATCCCGTGAAGACGAGGGCACGCTGACAGTGCATGGCTGGTATTTCGATCTGCAGGCGGGGGCACTGCATGCCTATTCGCCACGTCTGGATAGCTTCCTGCCTCTGGTGTGTCCGTTACCGGGTACGATCTCGGCGTGATCTGCGCCAGAGGGAAATGACGGCAGCGCGAGGGCCTGTCACGACTTGCCAAATGCAGGTCGCCACCCGCAACCACTCGTACAGTCAGCCTGCAGACCGCTATTCAGGCAAACTGTCATCCCCGTCAGCCGGCAGATCATTCATGTCAGAAAAACTCCACCATACTTTGTCTGAAGATATTCAGGCCCTGCTCATCGGCAGCCTGAATGTCGCGCTCTCCGTTCAGGTGTTTAAATACGCCAACCTGCAAACCGGTGGCACGGCGGGCCTAGCCTTTCTGGGGCATTACCTGAGCCACCTGCCCTTTGGCTGGATATTCTTCGTCATCAATCTGCCGTTCTACCTGTTTGCGTGGAAGGCCATGGGCTGGCCCTTCACGCTGAAGACGTTTTCCGCCGTTGCCTTGCTATCGCTCTACAGCGAGTTGTTGCCACACTGGATCAGCTTCGGGCATCTCAACCCGTGGTTTGCCGGCATTCTCGGCGGCCTGCTGGCAGGCAACGGCATCCTGATCCTGGCCCGGCACAAGGCAAGCCTTGGCGGTGTGGGGGTGCTCGCGCTCTATCTGCAGGAAACCCGAGGCTGGCGAGCCGGCAAGCTGCAGATGGGCGCAGATGTCTTGATCCTGCTCTCCGCCGCATCGATTCTCGATCCGATACGGATGGCGATTTCGATTCTGGGAGCGGTGACGCTCAACCTCGTTATTGCCGTCAATCATCGTCCCGGAAGGTATATTGGTATGTAATGCCACAGCTGTTGTGGCGGCGCTGGCCCTCAACAGAGGCTGCCGGTTGTGCCTTCCGGCCACGTTTCATCTGGTTCAGGCCGACAAGGAACGCCCAGCAACAAAACATGCGCCGCACCCAGCACCCGACTGCGCGATCAAGGATGTCACCACATGAAAGTATTTGGCTTTATCGGCCACTCCGGCTCAGGCAAAACCACGCTTATCGAAGCCTTGCTCCCGCTGTTTCAGCAGCGCGGCATGCGCATCAACGTGCTCAAACACAGCCATCATGATCTGGAACTTGAACCCCCGGACAAGGACAGCGCCCGCTTCCGCCAAGCCGGAGCCGCCGAAGTGCTGGTTGCATCGCCCTATCGCTATGCGGTGATCCACGAGCTGCGGGGTGCCGCCGAGCCGACCTTGCAGGAACAGCTGGAGCGGCTGCAACCGGCAGATCTGACGCTGGTCGAAGGATTCAAGCCCTTTCCGATCCCCCGCATCGAGGTCTACCGCCCCAGCCTCGGCAAAGCATTGCGCTACCCGGAGTTCCCCTCGGTACTGGCGGTAGCCAGCGACGAAACTTTCGAGTGCCCTCTACCGCTCTGGCCGCTGAATGACCCGGCAGACATTGCCGAGCGTATTCTTCGTCACTTCGAATCAACTGGAGTGCTGCCATGAATTTTGCACCCCTGCTCGCCCAACTGCCGCAACGGCATCGCCTCGGCACCCGCATCGTGGCCGCGCTGGCCGGCGCCCTGCTGTTTGGCCTGACCATGATACTGGGTACGCTCTGGCTATCATGGGCACTGGAGGGTGCCGCCGCTGCGATCAACGACACCGGCAGCCTGCGCATGCGTTCGGTCCGGCTTGGCCTGTGGCTGCAGCAACCTACACCCGACTGGCAAGCCATACAGCGTCAAACCGCCGATTTCCAGCGTACGCTCAACGAACTGCGGCGCGGCGATCCGCAACGGCCGCTACGTTTGCCGGAAAGCCATGAGGTCTTCCGCCAGTTTGATAAGGTCAGCCAGCTGTGGTCGGGGCAACTCTCCCCCGCCCTGACGGGCGCTATCCAGCACCCCGGCCAGCATGCCAGCTATGCGGCACGCTATCTGCGCGACCTGCCGGCCTTTGTCGAAGAAGCCAACCACCTTGTTACTCTGATCGAGGCCGAAAATGCCCGCGACACCACGCTGCTGCGCTTGTCTCAGCTTGCTCTGGCCGCCTTGGCAATCGCCGGCACGGTCACCCTGATCTACCTGCTCTATGGCTGGGTCATCCACCCCGTAGAGGCCTTGCGCAATGGGATCGGCAAAATGGCCAGCCATGACTTTGACGCCCGCGTCCCGGTGGAAAGCCGCGATGAATTCGGCGAGCTGGCAGAAGGCTTCAATGAAATGGCCGAACGCTTGCAAAGCTCCTACAGCACGCTGGAACAACGGGTCGTTGACAAGACCGCCCAGCTCGCCAGCCAGAACCGTGATCTGACCACGCTGTATGAAATCACCGCCTACCTGAGCCAGCCCGGCGACCTGGAAACCCGTTGCCACGGCTTTCTGAAGCGGTTGATGGCCCGCTTCGGGGCCGACGGCGGCTCGGTACGCATCCGCGATCCGAAGCAGGACAACCTGCATATGGTGATCCACGAAGGGCTTTCCAAAGAGCTGGTGGAGGCCGAACACTGCCTGAATGCCGGCGACTGCTTGTGTGGCGCAGCGGCCCAGAGCGGCGTATCCATCATCCGGGACTTTCGCAATATGCCGCGCAGTATGCAGAACTACCGCTGCGAACAGGATGGATTTGCCTCGATTGCCATCTTCCACATCATGAACGCCAGCGAGCTGCTGGGTAGTTATAACTTGCACTTCAGGCAGCCTCGGGCCTTTGAAGAATCCGAACAACGCCTGCTCGATACGCTCGGCCGACAGCTCGGCGTCGCCATCGAGAACCGGCGCCTGCTGGCCCGCACCCGTGAGCTGGCGGTTGCCGAAGAGCGCAATCTGATGGCGCAGGGGCTGCATGATTCGATTGCCCAAGGGCTCAATTTTCTGAACCTGCAGGTGCAGATGCTGCAGGACTCCCTCAAGCGCAATGCCCATGCAGAAATGGTCGAAGGCGTCGAGTTACTGAAGGCCGGTGTCAAGGAAAGCTATGAAGATGTGCGCGAGCTGTTGCTGAATTTCCGCATGAAGCTGAAAGATGGCGATCTGCTCGCCGCCATTCGCATGGCGTGCGAAAAATTCACCCGCCAGACCAGCATACCGGTACGGCTGAACGCCGACGACAGCGGCCCCCCCCTGCCCCCCGAACAGCAATTGCAGGTGCTGTTCATCGTGCAGGAGGCGCTATCGAATATCCGCAAACACGCCAGCGCCAGTGAAGTCGTGCTGACCTACTGTAATAATCGGGACTTTTCAATTGCCATTGCCGATAACGGCCGCGGTTTTGATCCAAACGCCAAACGTGGTGACCAGCACGTCGGGCTTTCCATCATGCGTGAGCGTGCCGAGCGCCTCTCGGCGCTGCTGCAGCTCAAATCCCAACCTAATCTTGGCACCGAAATCGCGCTGTTCCTGCCCAGCCGCGACCGGATCGCCGCCTGATACTTCCAACCCATAGAGACCCATGAGCAACCCACTACGTATCCTGCTGGTAGATGATCACACCCTGTTCCGCAGCGGTATTCGCCTGCTGCTGCAACGCAATGCCGATTTTGAAGTCGTTGGCGAGGCGGCTGATGGGCTTGATGGCGTAAAGCGCGCCCGCGAACTGGCGCCGGATATTGTGCTGCTCGATCTCAATATGCCAGGGCTGTCCGGACTGGAAGCCCTGCAACTGATCCGCCAGGACCGGCCCGGCTGCCATGTCGTATTGCTGACAGTATCGGAGGAATCGGATGACCTGATGGCCGCCCTGCAAGGTGGCGCCGATGGCTACCTGCTCAAGAACATCGACGCCGATTTTCTGCTCGATTCACTACGTCGGGTTGCCAATGGCGACTCGGTGATCTCGGCCGAAATGACGCGCAAGCTGATCAGCCACTGCCGAACCGGTGGCACCCCAACCCCACCACCACAGACTGAAGCCGACCGGCTGACCCCGCGTGAGCGTGAGATTCTGGTGCAGGTTGCAGCGGGGCTTTCCAACAAGGAAATCGGCCGCAAACTCGATGTCGCGGAAAGCACAGTGAAAATCCATGTGCAAAGCATCCTGCGCAAGCTGGAACTGAGCAGTCGCGTTCAGGCCGCGATTTACGCGGTCGAGCATGGATTGGCTGGCGGGCAGAGCTGACGACGCATAAGGCCACTTGACCAAACATCACCCGCCCGCGCACCAACGGCTCGAAGAAAAGCGAGCCGTTTTGCCATCCTGGCGCTGTTCAACCGACTGGTTTATTGGGCCATGTTGGCGAATAGGGCTTTGTCGCCATTGGCACGCCCCAGATCATCTTCGTCCTGGGTGTCATCTATTTCCGGAAAGGGGGTGCTGATGAAGCGCAAGCCATCGATATCAACTAGCTGATTTTCTATATAGCAATCTAAAAAGATAGAAATTTCCAGAAAAATTAAATGACACACCAGACGCCCTCACCGAAAATTTCTTTTAATTATTAAACAAATCATTAGCTTACAAGAAATCTCGCCTTAAACATCGCTTCTGGCACGCTCCATGCATTAATTAATGCCAACAGGCTCGACTGCAGGCATGAACGCGAAACGGCGAGCGGCCCGTAAACGATGAGCGCAACGGGTGAAGGATAAAACCGACAGTCTTGATGGCAGCCATAATTTGAAGATGCAGCTTGCAGGTCTGCGTAAGGTTTGCAAGTGGTGCGCGTTTAAACGCTGCTGTACGCCGGAGTAATGCCCGGTGGCGACTTACTGCGGGTTCGAGTCCCGCCATGCCTGCAGTCCAGCTTGTGGTTGGTACCACCAGCGTGTTCATAGATAGAAACAAGGAACAAGGCGTGAACGCAAAGTATTGCAGCGAGTGGACAGTATGGGCCGACTGCGGAGACGGGCAGCGCTTTTTTCATAAGCTCAGGCGGTTCCTGAAAGCAGAAACGACTCCGATAAAGCTTCATAGGCGCCAGAGCCCTGTGCCTCTGTGGGAAATTCAGTTTCTGGTACACCACACCGCACAGCGGTGGGAGCTTGCCCTGATCGAATTATTGGAGCTTGCCAGCCAACTAGGTGTCAGCCGCGTCATTGGCAACCTGCAGACTGGGTTCAACGGCAGCATCGAGCTGGGAACGCCCTGCTATGTGTTATCCGGTCTGGAACAGGCAAGCTGGCGCTTGACGCAGCAAGACACACCATCCAACAACCATTGAAACAGCACCGAGAGAGTTGTAATTGAATTCAGCATATTGACGCTTTTGGGGTGAATGCCGACGGAACTACACCCTTCCACGGTCGAAACGCAGGTTCGAATCCTGCCTACCCTGCCACAACGGGGTAGTCGTACAGCGGCCTAGTACACGAAAAAGTTTCGTCAATCCTTGTCACCCCCCCTTTTTTAGGGACGAATGCCTGTGAGAATACAGCCGCCCATTGGCCTGCGAGTCTGGCGACCCGCACCGGAAACCCCGGAGTGCCGTTCCCACATCTTTTGTCGTCCCACCTATTCGGCAGGCCAATGTGGCTTTCGGTCTGCCAAAACGTTTTGCATGAATGCCGATGAGACTACATGGGCTCTTACGGGTAATCCCCTTGCAGGTTCGACTCCTGCCCGGCCAGATAATCGGTCGGTGGCGGAACAGGTAGACGCATAAGATATTTGTCTCATCCCCACTTTGTCATGCAACCCCTCATGGTGCCGCCGCTGCGTCGGCACCATTTTTTATCGCCAAACCGGGCCACAAACCCAAAGCACGCCCTCAAACATTCAGGTTGAACCCAATATCAATCTCCGAGGCCGGCTTGCCACGGATACCCCAGTTCTCCAGCGGGAGTTCGTTAAGCAGGATGATGATGTCGCGCGGCTCGATACCCAGCGCGCCAAGGCGGCTTACCACACCGTCGTAGAGTTTGCGTTTGGCATCAAGCGAGCGGCCGGGAAAGATGGAAAATTCAACAATGGTGTAGTTTTCGGTCTTGCCGGGCGGGACCGGAAAGCACTCGCGTGCGTGTTCGATATAACGGATCTGCTTGTCATCCGCCGGCAATTTGAACGCTTCGATCTGAGCATGGTAGACCGCATCAATCATGGCGGTAATGTCTTCAGCACTGCGCTTGCGGGTGACTTCAATTCTGACAACAGGCATATCAAGGCTCTTTCAACGGGTATGGGAATTCATCTTTGCGGCAGCAGCGTGCCCGGACGTGCGCAGGAAGCTATCACGCAAGCTGGCATACTGCGAGATTGCCAGTCAAAGATTCCCTTGCCCGCTCAGTAGCGCACCGGGGTTGAATAGCCCCAGCGGGTCGAAAGCTTGCTTGAGCGTAGCCATCAGGGCACGCTCACCGGCATCGTGATAGCGGGCGGCGGCAGACAGGCGCAGGCGGCCGATACCGTGCTCGGCCGAGAGATCGCCGCCACAAGCCAGCACCAGCGGGTAGAGCAGCTCGTTCGCCACTTGCTCCGCTGCGTCGAAGGCTGGTACCGGCAGCTTGCGGGCCGCCCCCGTCTCACCCAGGTACTGCAGGTTGAAGTGCAGGTTGCCATCACCCACATGGCCGAAGATCACGGGCTCGAATAGCGGCATGTGTGCCGCCAAGAGGGCCGCTGCCTGTTGAACAAACTCGGGAATGGCGGCAATCGGCAGACTGAGATCGTGCTTGATGGAAGACCCCGCCCGCTTCTGGGCAGACGGGATACGTTCACGCAAACCCCAGAAATGCTGGCGCTGTGTCAGATCCTGCGCCACCAAGGCATCAGGCGTATTTGCGGCACTTAACAGCGCACACAGCCGCTCGGACAACACCGCGTCGGATTCCCCGCCAGACAGCTCGATCAGTACCGTCCAGGCCGGCGTAGTGGCGAATGGCCGGGCAAGCTCGGCATGCTGATCGGCCACCAGCTGCATCGCAGCCGCGTTGATGATTTCAAACGCCGTCAATACCTCGCCAGCCATGTCCTGAGCCTGCTGAAACAAGGTCAGCGCGGCGGCAATCGACGCTACTGCCACCAACGCACAGGCCTGACCCTTCGGCTGTGGCCAGAGGCGAAGGCTCGCGGCAGTGACAAAACCCAGTGTGCCTTCACTGCCTATCAGCAACTGTTTGAGGTCGTAACCGATATTTCGCTTACGCAAGGAATGCAAACCGTTGTAGCGGCGACCGTCGGCGAGTACGGCTTCAATACCCAGCACCAGTTCGCGCGTATTGCCGTAGCGCAGCACCTGGGTGCCGCCAGCATTGCTGCCAATCAACCCGCCCAGCCTGGCCGAGCCGGCCGAAGCCAGCCATAACGGAAACAAGCGCCCCTCTGCGGCTGCCGCCCGCTGCAGGCTTTCAAGCGTACAACCGGCTTCTGCAACCATTGAAAAGTCGGCGGCACCCATCTGGCGCACCCGATTGAGACGATCGCAACCCAGCAAGATCGCCCGGCCATCGGCAGCTGGGGTAGCGCCCCCCACCAAACCCGTATTACCCGCCTGAGGCACTATGGGCACCCGGTATTCGTTGCATAGGCGGATCACCCTTTCCGCCTCTTCGACACTGCCCGGCAGCACCAAGGCCCGAGCGGCGCCATGCAGGCGCCCACGCTGGTCCAGCAGGCGTGGCGCCATGCGGTCGGGATCGGTACAAATGGCGGCGGCTGGCAGATATTGTTTCAACCGCGAGAGAAAATCTGTCATGGCATTTTGCAGAGGGTATGTTGCCGAGCCTAAGCTCTGTTGACGTTTTGTTTCCGGTCGCGCCGGGTCGAGTTTTGGGGCAGGGCTAGGCAGGGTAAGTGCAGTTTAGCGAGCTAAATAAACGAACCCTAACGACGCCATGCCCCAAAAATCAACCCGGCCCGGAGGGTTTCGCCGGATTTGGGCCTACTGCCGCGTTAAAAATCGCGTGGCTTATCATTAAGCGGCGCACTTTTCGCCTTGCATCAGGCCCAAATCCGACGAAACGCGATCCGGAAATAAAATGTCAACAGAGCCTAGCAGCCTGTCGGACTTTCGAGCGCGGAGGCGGAAACGCGGGAGAACGAGACCAGTTTTGCTGGTTTTTGAGGCGCATAGTGAGCCTATGCAACGAAAAAACCAGCAAAAATGGGCTGTTCAACCCGCGAATTCCGCCCGCACATCGAAAGTCCGACAGGTCGCTAGGCCCAGACTTGGGGTTGTGTCATGGCCAGCAGGCCATCGCGGCCCAGCGTGCTACCAAAACCCGAGGCGCCGGTACCCGCAAATGGCAGCTCAAACCGGCTGGAGGGAATGCGATTGATGAACAGCGACCCCGCACGAAAACCTCGCAACAGACGACGCACCTGCTCGACATCGCCGCCCCACACACTGGCCACCAAGCCCTGCCGGACCTGACCCGCCATACTGATGGCGGATAGGGCATCTGGCGCTGCGGTCAATGTCGCGGCCGGACCGAACAATTCCTCATCAAACGCCGGATTGCCGGGGCCAGCAACCTGCAACAGGGTTGCCGGGAAATGATAGCCCTCGCCACCGGCAGCCTGCCCGCCCAGTAAGGTCTGCGCCCCATTGTGCTGCGCAGCAGACAGCCAGCGCTGCAAACGTGCCTTGACGCCAGCGGTCGCCATTGGTGCCAGCGTGGTCGTTGGGGCATCGCGCTCACCGCAGCGATAACGCCCCAGCTCGGCCAGCAGGGCTTCGCGAAATTCGCTGGCGATGGTATCCACGACAATCAAACGCTGAATGGCGGTGCAGCGTTGGCCTGCGTTGGTACAACGCGATTTGGCGGCCAGACGGGCAGCGCTGGCGATATCGGCATCTTCCAGCACCACCATCGCATTGTTGCCACCCAGCTCCAGCACGCAGGGTTTGAGGTAATGACCGGCCTGCGCTGCCAGCTGCCGACCGGCGGTTTCGCCACCGGTGAAGACAAATAGATCCGATGCAGCCAACGCGCTGATGGTCCCCAGCTCATCGAGCCAGACCAGCTGCGCCAACCCCGGTGGCAGACATTGCTGCAGCAACGGTTCAAGCAGACCAGACGTGATCGGCGCCGCAGGTGGCGGCTTGAGCAGGCAGGCATTGCCTGCCGCCAGGGCCGTTGCCAGGGGGCGCACCAGTTGCCACAGCGGGTAATTCCACGGCGCCACCGCCAGCACGATGCCCCAGGGCCGGCGTATCAGGCGAGCACCGCCTTGCCATTCATCTGCCAGCCATTGTTCCCCTTGGTCCGCGACAAATTCACACCAGTCCGCAGCGCGCGCCACCTCCTCTTCAGCTTCAAAACGGAGTTTGCCGATTTCGGCCATCAGCGCCGCAACCAGCGCCCCGGCCTGCTTGCGCAGAGCGTCGGCCAACAGGCGCAGGCTGCCTGCCCGTTCTGCCCAATCTGCATGCGCCCACTGACGGGCAGCCGCTCTGGCCGATTCAAGACTGTGGTGAAGTTGTTGCGTGCTGCAGGCGGCGCGTGCTTGCAGCAGCCTGCCGGTGTAAGGATCGCAAGCGCGAAAAGCGGTATCGAAGTCTAGGTCCCGGTACATCCAGATTCCATTGTTGCAAGATCAGCCGGCATGGTGCCGCTCATCAGATATTCAAGTAACTCGCGCACCGGCCGGATCGCCTGTCCAAACGGCAATCGGCTGGCGCCACGAAAGAACAAGCCTTTATCCACCTCGCCCCGCAAGGCAGCTGCCAGCTTGAGGTCGATGCAGAACTGGCCGATGCGGGCAATGCCATCACGCAGGCCGCACTGGCTCAGGCAGTCGAGCCTTTGCGTGCAGCGGCGCGGGTCGGCTTTGCTGGCTGCCTGCAGGCTGGATTCGCGCTTCAGATAGTTACGCAGCCACGGGGTCAGCACCGCACGCGCCGGCAAACCGGCCACGCTGGTGAATTCTACCAGTTGCTCCGGCGATGCCTCTGCCAGAACGCGTTTGAATTCAGGATGCGCATCCCCTTCCCGGGTCACGGCGAAGGCGGTGCCCAGCTGCACAGCATCGGCGCCGTGGTTCAGCCAATGCTGCACCTTGGCATGGCTGTCGATACCGCCCGCCACAATCAGCTTCGGCGCATCCTTGGCCAAAGCCAGCTCGGCAAAGAAACTGCGAACCTCCGTCAGCACCCGGCCGAACTCAAAACGGCCATCCCGCAATTCGTCGATCCGGCTGGCGCCCAGATGTCCGCCTGCATGGGCCGGATGTTCGATAACGATGGCGTCAGGCAGGCGACCTTTGCGCAGCCATTTTTTCACCACCAAGGCAATGCCGCGCGCATCGGACAGGATCGGAATCAAGGCTACCCTGGGATAATCTGCCGTCATCTCAGGCAGATCCAACGGCAGCCCTGCCCCCATCACGACCGCATCGACACCACTCTCACACGCCTGGCGGACCAGGTTCGGGTGCTCCGCTACCGCCTTCATAACGTTGACGGCCACCATGCCCTGGCCGGCCGCCTGCTGCTTGGCCGCCCGTATTTCCCGATCCAGCGCTGTCAGATTGGCAGCGGCAATTTTCTGCGGATCGCGGCAACGATGGGTCGCATCGAGCAGATCAGGATGATGATGACGCAAATCAACACTTGCCACCGTGCCAACCGCATTCTCGGCAGCCACCGCGCCAGCCAGCCGATGCGCCGACACCCCGACCCCCATCCCGCCCTGCACAATGGGTTTCAGTCGGCGGCCAGCGAGTTCCAGTACATGCTCGATCATTGAAATAAGCTCCTGAGAGAGTTTGGCGACGGGGTTAGCGCTGCTTGGGCAGGTTATAAAAATGTTCGCAGAGCCTAACGGCAGGCACCGGAAAATGACTTGAGCCATGTCAACCTGGAGCCTTTGCACTACAAACGCCAAATCCTCCAGTTTTTCATTTACTTGTTTATTTATCGACCCGCTTATGGTTTTGAAAATCACCCGCCTCGTAAGAATTTTCATTGTTTATTTATAATTTTTTACAGTTTTGGCACCTTGAGATTTAATGCAATATGCGTAATATTCCACACAAAATCGCTCAAAGTCCTTTTATATAAACAATTCAGGACTTTGGCATTTTAAATATAAACACTCTCTAATATTGGCGAGTGCAATCCCCTAATCCGGAAGGTCGAAAATGAACAAATCCACTTACGCATGGCTATCTGCTGCCGCACTCCTGGTCACGCCTGTTTACGCAATCGACATTGACAGCACCGGCGCCACCGTACAATTTGCCGGCAAGGATGCCATCCAGTTCAACAATCTGAACGTACCGGGGCATGGTAGCTATGCCGTTCGCTTCAAGTGGAATCCCGCATCGCTGAGCTTCACGTTTGACCCGGATTCCCTGTCACTTTCGAGCCAGGCGCGCTGCACCAGCCGTGTCTATGAAAGCGATGATTATCAGATGTGGTCGTCGATCCGCGTGGTGAATGGCGTGGAATATGGCGGGGCGATCAACGTTAATGCCGACATCACGCCGGACAATATCAATCTGAAGTCCGTCTGGATGTACGATCTGGCACTCAGTTGGGCCAGGACTGCCAAGGCCGAAGACAACCCTTTCCTCAAGGGCAGAACACTGCGCAGCTTCGACCCATTGAAGGCATATGGGCTAATTGCCTATTCGGGAATGGGTTTCAAGCAGGGCGATCTTGTCGAGATCAGCGGTAACCCGGAGGTCGATAACTTCCTGATCGTGAAACAGGCCAATGGCAGCGTCACAACCACCTTCAAAACCGGCGTGGTGCGCAAGAGCATGCTGGGCTGCGTTTCGGGCACCGGGTCGTACACTGGCTATGGCCAGACCTTCACCAGCGGTGCAGTGAATATTGCGGGTGATGTGGCGACCTATACCACCGATCAGGCCAAGCTGACCTGGAATCTTTCCAGCGCTTCAGGCACCGTTGCCGCCAATCCTCATGCGCCATCCGTTGGCAATCTGCAGATTGGCACCGCTTTCAAGGTGGTGGATATTGGTGAAGGTTTGAGCTTCATCGGGATTGATGCCGACGGCAAAGCCATAGCCACCTTCAGCACATTAAAGCGCTGACCAACCCCGCATCACCCAACGTAGCATTGGCAATCCGCGCCTGGTTGCTTATCGGCCAGGCGCAAATCACATCTGTCATCAGGTTCTGTTGACGTTAGCCCGCCATGCATTGCTCCAGCGCATCGGCGTCGTGAATCAGAATGTCACGGCCTTCCACCTGGATCAGTCCGGCGATTCTGAGTTGATGCAGGACTCTGGACAGGGTTTCGGGTGTCAGACCGAGTTTCGACGCAATCAGGTTTTTGCTGACGGCAAAGCTGGTCTGCGTACCAGCATCCGTCGCTCGCCGGGGCTGGCGCAGCAGCCACGACACCACACGCTGCGTGGAGGTTTGCAGGTTGACGGATTCGATGTCCTGCATCAGAAAATGCAGGCGCTGCGACAGGCTCACCAGCAAGTGGCGCGCCAATGCAGGTTCGTGGTCTATCGCTTCATAGAGGTGATGCTTGTCGATCCAGATCAACAGGGAGTCTTCCAGCGCTTCGGCATCGACCAGATAGGGACGATCGAGAAACATCACAGCATCGCCAAAAATCTGCCCAGGCCGGAAAAACTCAATGACTTTCTCCTGCCCCTGCGGGCTGGGAATAGCCAGTTTTACATGGCCGGTGGCGACAATATAGATACCGGTAGCCTGCTCACCACGCCGGAAAACCAGCTGGTGCTTGGCCGCTCGCACCTGGATCGCCACGGCCGCGAGTCGCTGCAGCAGCTCATCCGACATCTCGCGAAACACGGGCTGCTGCCTTAACAGTTCGCCAATATCGAGCTTGCGTCCCATTCTTCCATCCTTCCTGTCCCTGCTGGATCGCACCTCAGCCGCAGAAGTTGTTGGCAAAATGCGTGGGCAAACACCCCGCCATCATCCGGCCATTTTTCCAACAACTTCCGCGTGCGGCTTGCCGACTCAGGGCACTCAGTCGCCATGTCTGACTTCAAAGTGCTCAAACAGCCTGCCTAGTGCGTCCAGCAAGTGAGATGAAGGTATTGCCACGGTGTCTGGAACATTCCAGGCCGACGGGCGTGCAGGCTGCAAGGCGAACTGTGTCACGCCCTGCTCCGCCAGGTTTTGCGCTAGCGCAAACAAGCGTGACTCATTCAGCCAGCTCGGATGCCAGGTCGTGCGGCATTCAAACGGCACCCGGCTGGCCAGCAAGGCCGATAAACTGGCCTGCACGGGCATGGCGCTGTGGCGACGCTGGGTCAACGCGTCATAACCGGCGACATCGCTTTTGATGTCCAACCCCACCCAATCCAGCTGGGGCAGCAGTTGCCGCAAACGATCGGGATACATACCCGCCGTGTGCAGGGCCAAGTCAAAGCCTAGCGCCCGGCTGCGCTGCAGCAGCTCGGGTAGTAACGGCTCTACCGTCGGCTCGCCACCCGAGAACACCACGCCATCCAGCAAACCTTGTCGCCGTTGCAGATAGCGCTCGATAGCCATCCAGGCCAGATGCCCTTCCCGATTTTGCAGATGCGGGTTGTGGCAATAGCCGCAACGCCAGGGGCAGCCCGCGACAAACACCACTGCCGCAAGCTTTCCGGGCCAATCCACGCTGGAAAACGGCACAAAGCCGCCCAGGCGGGCGGCTTCATAAGCGTCGGTGTCGGTCATCACACAACCTATTCGCGATCCTGAACCATGCCTGCCCGCCGAGGCTCGACGAAGAATCGGCGTTCACGGAACTCCCCTTGCTTGCCGATATTGAATGACGCCACGGGGCGGTGATAGCCCATCACGCGGGTCCAGACTTCACAGCGGGTCCGTTCGCTGTCAGCCAATGGCAGCGGGTGGGTTTGCACAGCAATGGGGGTAGAGAGTGTCATGATGTTTCCTCGTAATTGAATTGAAATGGCGAAGCCGATGCCGGTCATCGGCATGCCGCCTGGCGCGCCATCAGCTCGGCGTCGCACTTCGGGCAGAACTCATGGCGGCCGCTTAAATAGCCATGCTTGGGGCAGATCGAGAAGGTCGGGGTAATCGTGATATACGGCAGGCGGAAGTTCTGCAGCGCCCGCCGTACCAATTCGCGGCACGCCTGGGCTGACGACACGGCCTCATTCAGATAAAGGTGCAGCACAGTGCCGCCGGTGTACTGGCGCTGCAGGGTTTCCTGCATTTCCAGCGCCAGGAACGGGTCATCGGTAAAGCCTGCCGGCAACTGGCTGGAGTTGGTGTAATACGGCGCATCCTCGGTCCCGGCTTGCAGAATCTGCGGCCAGCGCTTCTTGTCTTCCTTGGCGAAACGGTAGGTGGTGCCTTCCGCCGGTGTGGCTTCGAGGTTATAGAGATGGCCCGTGTCGCGCTGGAATTCAACAATCTTCGCCCGCACCCGCTCCAGTACCCGCATCGCCAGCGCGTGCCCGGCCTCGGTGGTGATGTTCTCGGTATCTTCCGTAAAGTTGCGGATCAACTCATTGATGCCATTCACGCCCAGCGTGCTGAAGTGGTTGCGCAACGTGCCCAGATAGCGCTTGGTGTAGGGATAGAGCCCCTGATCGATATAGCGCTGCACCACCTTGCGCTTGATCTCCAGACTCTGCCGGCCCAGTTCCAGCAGGTAATCCAGCCGCGCCAGCAAGCCCGCCTCATCCCCCCGGAACAAATGACCGAGCCGGGCACAATTTACGGTCACCACGCCAATGCTGCCCGTCTGCTCGGCCGAGCCAAACAGACCATTCCCGCGCTTGAGCAACTCGCGCAGATCCAGCTGCAACCGGCAGCACATCGAGCGAACCATATGCGGTTCGAGGTCCGAATTCAGGAAGTTCTGGAAGTAAGGCAGGCCGTACTTGGCCGTCATCTCGAACAGCCGCAGCGTATTCGGGTGCTCCCAGTCAAAATCCTCGGTGATGTTGTAGGTGGGAATCGGAAAGGTGAAGACCCGGCCCTTGGCGTCCCCCGCCATCATCACGTCGATATAGGCGCGGTTGATCAGATCCATTTCGGCCTGCAGATCACCATAACAGAACGGCATCTCCTCACCGCCGATATACGGAATCTGCTCACGCAGATCGGCCGGGCAGGTCCAGTCGAACGTCAGATTGGTAAACGGCGTCTGCGTGCCCCAGCGGCTGGGCACATTCAGGTTGTAGATCAGCTCCTGCATGCACTGCCGCACCTCGGCATAGGGCATGCCATCGCGCCGCACAAACGGCGCCATATAGGTATCGAACGAACTGAACGCCTGCGCCCCCGCCCACTCGTTCTGCAAAGTGCCGAGAAAATTCACGATCTGGCCAATGGCGCTCGACATATGGCGCGGTGGCGTCGCCTCGACCTTGCCCGGCACCCCATTAAAGCCTTCGTGCAACAGGGTGCGCAGCGACCAGCCCGCGCAATAGCCGCTCAGCATGTCCAGATCGTGGATATGGATATCCGCCTCGCGATGCGCCTGCCCGACCTCGGGGGGGTACACATGGCTCAGCCAGTAATTAGCCGTCACCTTGCCCGCCACGTTGAGGATCAGCCCGCCCAGCGAGTAGCCCTGATTGGCGTTGGCATTGACGCGCCAGTCGCGCTGATCGAGGTATTCGTCCATCGCGCTTTCAACATCCACCAGCGTCTGGCGTACCTGCCGCAACTGTGCGTGCTGCTCGCGGTAAACAATATAAGCACGCGCCGTGCGCCAGAAACCCGACTCGAACAGCACCTGCTCCACCCCATCCTGCACCACCTCGACGCCAGGACAGGCCGGAGACTGTGCCGCAAGCCGGTCCACCACCACAGCCGCCAAACGCTGGGCCGCCGGTGCATCAAACTCGCCACATACCAAGCCCGCCTGCGCCATCGCCCGCGCAATCTTCTGCACATCGAACGGCACCACCCGCCCATCTCGTTTAATCAAATGACTCGGTCGCATCACAACCCCTACATCTAGTTTCATGACGCCATGTTAGTACTAGATGTAGTGTTTTCTAAGCCAAGGCAGAGGGATTTTTTGAAAGGCTTGATGGGGGTCAAGCAGTGAGGTATTGACCGCATCGCCGCGCCACACTTCAAATGTCATTATTTTTGACAAACCTTCATCAATTAAATAGTATTACCATCCTTTACAATCAACTCGTCACTTCAGAAATGGCACGTCAAAAAATCAGCAGCGCCATTAAAATGGCAAAATATCTAGCCATTACCGCAACCATTGCCCTTTCAAATCAGGCATTTTCCAAGGATGGCTTTTCCAAAGAATCCAACGGCGGATCTGACGAAAAAAATTCAAACTGGATGTCAAGGCTTTCAGATGATATTCGTGTCAGCCAATTATCTATCCCAGGAACACATGACACCGCCACATGGGATGTTCCAGATATTGAATATGTTCGCATCGCAAAAACGCAAAGTATGAATATCCGGCGCCAGCTGGAGGCTGGTGTACGGGCGATTGATATTCGTTGCCAGCACAAAAGGGATCGTTGCGCGCTCAGGCATGGATCATATGACTTAAACAAAGATCTCTATGAAGTGCTTGATGCTGTCAGGGGGTTTTTAACCGTGAACCCCAGCGAAACTGTCTTCATGATTCTAAATAACCCCGATGGAGATGGCAGCGATGGCGCTCCTAAAGACAATAGCGTGGAGAGGTTTGCGTATACGTTCCATTCAGCTTATTGGAATCCCTTTAAATCTTACTTCTGGAAAGGAAATGCGCCAATAATAGATGCTCCAGCCGAATGGGGACTAAGGTATCAAGGTGAGGTATTTCCAACACCAACCATAATCCCGGATATTCCCGTACCGACTACGGAGCCACGCATCCCTACCATGCGAGATGTTCGCGGCAAAATCGTCATACTCCATGATTTTGAACCGACTGAAACATCGCTGGGTTGGTTTGGATTGCCCGGGCCCCACATGTATAACTGGGGAACACGTTTCCCCCATCTCATTAAAACTGATGGCAAATGGGAAGTCGCCAATCCGGGTGCCAGAGAAGAGTATTGGCAAACAAAGAAAGCGATTTTCGAACAAATTTCCAAGCCCGGTGTTAACCATGATGACGCTATGCATATTCATGGCATAAGCGGTGCATTCTCCGCCGCATGGACTGGAGGCATGGCTCCCGTTATGGCTATTGATCCAGAATATGTAGCGCGGCATGTTAATATTCAAGCACACAATTATTTCTCCGCGCTTGCCAACTCCAAGCCTGCCGACACAAACAGAAGGCGTGTAGGCATTGTATTAACCGACTTCCCCGACGTGAATTTAATTAATAGCATTATTAAATTAAATTCGTTATCTGCACCACCCCCACTTCCGCAGAAGCATAAGTTCTCCATGCATTTTGGGGAAATTAATGATCGGATCGAAGTTTCTCTGAATGGTGTTGATGTTTTCTCTTACAAGGGAAAAGAAGCAGATCTTCCCGATCATATCTGGAGCCAATTTCGCGAAGGTCCAAATGAAATTGGTGTTCGCCTTGGCAACAATGACTGCTTCTCCACTTCGCTGAAAGTAACACTGTTCAAGAATTCTTCTCAGGCAGATGAGCGTCGCTTTTACAAGCGAACTTCACATTGCGGCAGACAATTACACTGGAAGTATCAAATCAATCTTAATTCTGGTGGATGGAGTTTCTCCGAATAATTAACTGAGCGAGTTTTAATTAATAGCCAGATCGTGCTCCACGGCAAGGGCGCTCAATATTCCTGATTGGGATATTGAGCGCCCTGCCCTTTTGGAGCCTTGATCAGACCCGCCAGGCTGGTGACCCTCTGCAATTCCAGCACGCGCCTTGAGAGTTGTTGCCGGCGGGGTTCGGGTACCATCAGCGGCATGAATCCTAGTGACCTCTCCTTCCGCTACAGCCGCATTCTCGCCAAAGATGCCACCTTCGACGGGCAGTTTCTGACAGGCGTACACAACACCGGCATCTACTGCCTGCCCTCCTGCCCAGCGCGTAAGCCCAAGTTGGAAAACGTGACGTTTTTCGAGCACGAGTCGGATGCCATTGCCGCAGGGCTGCGCCCATGTAAGCGTTGCCGGCCTGACGCGTTTTATCGAGGCAATGATTGGGATGCGCAGTTGTTTCAGTCTTTGCAGCGCCATGTGCGGGAAGCGCCAACGGCGGTACCGTCCGTGGCGGCTTTGGCCGAAAAGGCTGGAGTCAGCCTGTCCAAACTCAACGATCTGCTGCGTACGCATGCCCATCTGCGCCCAGCCAGCTGGCTGCGCCGGGAGCGGCTGCATCAGGCCCAGCAATATCTATTGCAAGGGGGTGGCAAGGTGCTGGATGCCGGGCTGGCGGCGGGTTTCGAAAGCGAGGCCTCGTTCCACCGGCAGTTCCTGGCAGCAACCGGCATGACACCGGGCGCCTACCGGCAGCTGCGCAATGCCGATCAGTTTGCACTGGTCTTACCACAAGGCTATCGCTACGCCGAAACGCTGGCGTATTTCTCGCGAGACAACGAACAGCTCGCGGAACGGGTAAGCGGGCATACCCTCGATAAGGCCTTTCAGTCGGAATCCGGGCCGGCCATTTTGAGTATCGAATGTCGCCCCGAGCTGGGGCTCGCCTATTGCCGGCTGCATGCCCAACAGACCCTGTCGCCCGCTGATCGCGTCGCCGCGCATCGAATGGCGCTGCGCATGCTGGGGTTGGATAGCGATGCGGCAGCGTTTGAAGCCCGTGCAGGCAGCGATACGCTGATTGCCAGGCTGATCACCCACCGGCACGGGTTACGACCGCCGCTGACCGCGACCATATTTGAGGCATTGGTGTGGGCGATCGTTGGTCAGCAGGTCAATCTGTCGTTTGCCACCCAGTTGCGACGAACCGTGATTACACACGCCGGCCACAAAGTGGCAGGCAGCCATCTGTGGTTGCACCCCAACGCCAGCGATGTGGCCGCATTGATGCCCGCCGATCTGATCGCCAGCAAGTTTTCGCGTTCGAAAGCGGATTATCTGCTAGGCGCTGCTGAAGCCGTCGCGCAGGGAATGCTGGCACTCGACACTTTGCGTGACCAATCCGCCGTTCTGGCCGAACGGTCGTTACTGGCCCTGCGCGGTATCGGCCCCTGGACCGCAGCCTACGTGATGCTGCGCGGCGCCGGCTTTGATGACTGCATACCGGTGGGCGATTCGGGCCTGACCGAAGGTTTGAAGCGATTTTTCCAGCTCGATTCGAGGCCGGATGCCGATCAGACGCGCCAGCTCCTGGCACCCTTCTCGCCGCACGCCTCCCTTGCCACCTGTCACTTATGGGCCAGCCTGAAAGCATCGACATGAAGACAAGTTTTTATGGCCAGTTTCCAACCCCTCTGGGCACCGTTGCGGCGGCGCAAGATGCGGCGGGCCGGCTTACCCGGCTGGTTTTTCTGGCTGGCACGGCAAAAGGTGGCGAACAAGGCCCGGCAGAGCAGCGCGATGACGCACGATTTGACACAGTAGCCCTGCAGCTTGACGACTTTTTTCGAGGTGAACGCAGCCGATTCGACCTTCCCCTCGCCCCTGCCGGCACCGATTTTCAGCAAAAAGTGTGGGCTGCGTTATTGCAGATACCGATGGGCGAAACCCGCAGCTATGGCGAGCTGGCTCGTCAGCTAGGCTTGCCTCATGGCGCGCGGGCCGTCGGCCGTGCCAATGCCACCAACCCGATTGCGCTGGTGATTCCCTGCCATCGCGTCATCGGCGCCAATGGCGCATTGACCGGCTATGCGGGTGGGCTCGGCCTCAAGCAGCAGTTGCTGGCTTTCGAGCAACGTCAGTTCACGCTCGGCGATGAAACGTGGCTGCGTTGATGCTGATCCCATTCACCCGTCTTGCCAGTCCTTCGGCCGGGCAAAGGCCAGCACATGCCCATCCGGGTCGAGCGAGTAAGCGGCTACATGTCCCCAGTTTCGAGGTTGCACCGGGCTGAGTTCCTGCGCGCCGGCAGCCAGTGCCCTTGCATGCGCACCCGCAGGGTCCGGACACAGCAGATACAGCTCGGCACGCGGAATACCGCTGGCCCTTGCAGGATCAGGCAGCCGGTCTCCGAGCAACCGCCGAATCCCCAGTTCCGGCATCAAGCCCAACACGCCTCCGCCAGGAAGGTCGAACTCCGTCATGCCCGGCACATGCAGCCGAGGCGCGATGTCGAGCGCGGCACAATAGAAATCATGACTGCGCTTCTGGTCGGCAACGTAGAGAATGAAGTAGCTGCTGTGCGTCATCACACGATCAATCCCGGTCTAAGCTGGGGGGTACACTACGATTTACCGTTTGGCGAGATGGAAGACGTGTTCCCAGGCCGCGCACTTACCCTTCATGCCACCCACAACTTCGACGCTCTCCAGCAGCGAGATATCGTAATACTCGGCATAGTGGTGCAGCACCTCGGCCTGGTTGATTGAGAACGGCGGGCCGGGCTGAACGCTCTGGTCATACGCATAACACACCAGCAACTGCGGCGCCTGAGCGATAATCTCCCTCAAATGGGCGGTATAGCGCGGCCTGACAGGGTCAGGCAGGGCGACCAATGCCGCCCGGTCGTAAACGGCATCGACACGGCCAAGCTGTTCCGCCGATACCGCAAAAATATCGCCAACCCAAACCTGCAGATTGCCGGTCTGATAGCACTTGAGTGCGCCATGCTGGCTTATGACCGGCACGACGCCCAGTTCAGCAAATAGCTGCTGAACCGCCAATTCACTCAGTTCCGCCCCAGCAACCTGATATCCCTGTGCCAACAACCAGCCAATATCCAGCGTCTTGCCACACAGCGGCAAAAACAGGCGGCTGCCCGTGGCTAGCGCCAGCTGGCCAATATGGCGTACCAACAGCGGATTCGCCGTGCTGATATGAAAACCGATTTCGTTTGCTTCCCACTTTCGGTGCCAGAAATTAGCGTCCATGCAAGGTCTCTCCGTTTGAATGTCTGATCGCACCCGCCACTCGCAGCGGGTGTTCTGTACATAGATTATCTCCACCAGCCGGTCCGCGCTGCAGCCGTCTTCGGAGTAGGCTATTCGCCCCATAGACGTCAAGGGGCGCATTTCCGCCGCTTAATAATTCCAATAAATGGAATAATAAATTGCAATTTATGGTTATTCTTTCTTGTTTTGAGCTTTGGCAAAGTAGCGTCACTCGCAACGCACTGTGTGAAGCGAAACCGCCAAGCCCGAAAGGATTCACCATGAGCCGCATCAACGTCGTCACCAACGAAACCGCCAACGCCGAACAAGCTGCCCTGTTCAGCGCCATCCATAGCCAACTGGGTATCGTCCCGAACTTCCTGCGGGTGTTTGCCAACTCGCCAGTGGCCCTGAAAGCCTTCCTCGGTCTGCACGGTGTCGCCGGTGCCGGCAGCCTGGATCTGCCGACCCGCGAACGCATCGCCCTGGCGCTGGCACAACAGAATTCCTGTGAGTACTGCCTGTCGGCCCATACCGCCATCGGCAGCAAGGCCGGTCTGAACGGCGCGGAAATCGCCGCCAACCGCGCCGGCAGCAGTCAGGATGCGCGGGCCGCCGTCGCCGTGAAGTTCGCCCGCTCGCTGGCCGAGCACAAAGGTGAAGTGACCACCGCCGAGCTCATCGAGATGCGCAATGCCGGTTACAGCGATGCCGATATCGTCGAGGTGATCACCCACGTCGGCATGAATCTGCTGACCAACATCCTGGGCAAGGCCAGCCGCGTCGAGATCGACTTCCCGAAGGTCTCCGCCTGAGCGCCCCGCTGATTGCCATCGAACACTACTGAATACTGGAAAGGAAATACCATGAACCGCATCGCACAACTCGCCGCCCAACTGACCCTGGCCGCTGTCATGATCGCCCCCGCTTTTGGCGCGACACCGCAAACCAAGAATGGCGTCACCACGATTCATCTGACGGAGTACAACGGTTACTTCGCCGCCGAGGAAACCCTGACCGACCTGAAACCCGGTGATTACGATTTCGTCGTCACCAACAAGGCCGGCAAGTTTGTCGGGTTCAATGTGCAGGATCAGAAGTCACATGAATTGCTGGGCGGCTTTGGCCTTAAACCCAATGAAACCAAGACTGTGCGCGTCAAAGTCGGTGCCGATGGTTTCCGTTACCGCTGCCCGATCAACGTCACTCCTTGGTACGACGTAGACATGACCAAGTAAGCGCCGATGCATCGGCAATGCTGCACCCTACTCCTCGCTTGACGTTTCGCCGCACATCCCTCGGGCTGTGCGGCTTTTTCTTCTAGCAGCCTGTCGGACTTTCGGGCGCGCAAGCGGAAACGCGGGAGAACGAGACCAGTTTTGCTGGTTTTTGAGGCGCATAGTGAGCCTATGCAACGAAAAAACCAGCAAAAATGTGCTGTTCAACCTGCGAATTCCGCCCGCGCATCGAAAGTCCGACAGGCTGCTAAGCTCTGTTGATGGCGCTATGGCATCTGTCCACCGAAGGCGGGATCACACCGGCGCAACTCGGCTTCTATGAGGCGATAAACCTTATCGCGCAACGCCGGCACATCAGACTCCGTAAGGCCAGCCGTTGGGATGGGTGGCAGCCAGCGAAACACCACTTTGCCGGGTTTGAGCATCAAGCCATTCAGCGACATCACACCCCGCATGTTCAGCTGCACAAAGGGCTGAATCGGCGCCTGGGCGGCAATTGCAAAGCGGAACGGCCCATCGCGAAAGCTCTGCAAGGGCGTCTCACCCCGGTTACGGGTGCCTTCGGGAAAAATAAACACCGGCCAGTTATCTGCCAGCGCACGCCTTAACGCCGCCACACTTCGTTGCCGACTCTCGGCAGAGTCACGTGTCACCAGCACAGCAAAGCTTCTGAACAGAAAACCGAGGAGGGGAATCCGGGCGAACTCGGCCTTGGCCAGAACTTTGACCGCACGTGCGCAAGCGATGGCGCAAACCGGCATATCGAGCATATTGCAGTGGTTACCGACAATAACCGGCGCCGGTTGCCAGGCAGCCTGCCCTTCCACCGTCACCCGAATGCCCGTCAACAGCGACCAGATCCGCATCGACACCCGGTTGGCACGGTACATGATGGTCAGGCGAGGGTGTTCGGACAACAAAAATGCCGGCAGGTAAAACGGAATGACGGCGCAAACGCCGATCAGGAACAGCAGGCCAACATATGCGCTGTAAACAGCCTGAAGGATACGCATGGCAAAGCCTCGAAAATGTGCGGTCCGCATTGTGAGGCCTGGCACGGCTGCTGTGAACTGGACTCTGTTGACCCCTCAATTCCGGCCACGCCGCGCTACGTTTCTTGCGTGTACAGCCAACCCCTCACCCCGGCTGCCCGTCGATGCGGGGCTTCAGGTAGATCGGGGCCATTTTCATTACCCATAAAGCAAGTAGCGCCAGCCACAGGCTGGCCGAGGCATGCATCAGCCAGGGGATGGCCAGCAAGCTGGCGGCCACGCGGCTGGCGGCCGCCAGATGCAGGCCCAGATAGAGCGCCCACAGCCAGTTTTCGGCCTGCAACGGACGGCCGCTATGGCCAAAAGTCACCCGGCTGACAAAGCCGACCAGCATGGTCGCCATGAAGCCAAGCCCCAGCGCGTGAATGGGGGCGGAGCCTACCGTCAGCACGCCGGCAGCACCGAGCGCTATGAGTGCGAATGTAATCGCCAGCCAGGCAAACGACAGGTGCAGCATCGCCAGTAGTCGATTACCCAGGCTGCGCAACACGCCCCAGCGCCAGCTGGTGTAGGCGAAACCAAGACTCATCGCAGTCGCCGCAATAGCTTCGAGCCAGGACCAGCCCAATCCGCCGGCCACACCTACGCTGATGCAACCACCCAGCCATGCCCACAGCAGGCCATAGGGTCGCCAGGGGGTGTAGGGCTGAATGACATTGCCACTGAAAAACGGCAGCATGCGGTGGCAGACCGCCAGAAAGATTGGCAGCAGGAAGCCAAAGAAGGCGAACTGACGGGCGACGATCCACGCTGGCTCGATACCCGCTGCCCACATCATTGCCGCAGCCTGTGCCAGCGCACCGCCCAGCATGGCTGCGAGCAAGACCTTGGCATGATAACGATCTTGCGCCTTGCTGGCCTTGACCAGGCGGCTCCAGCGCCAGCTGGCCGCCAGCCAGGCCAGGCACATCAGGCCGAATCCCAATGCCGCCAATGGTCGCCATGCGCTAATCGCTCCCAGCACCACCAGTACCAGGCCCGATAGATAGCCGCTACCAATCGGCAAAAAGCCCCCGACGCCATTTACCCCCAGCCAGCGCGGGCCAGCGGTGAAAGTAAAGCCGAGAATGAATAACGGAAACAGCCCAAGTGGCATCAGCAGGGCATGTATCGGCACGGCCGCCAGTCCAGCCGGTCGGGCAAGTGTCAGCCACCACCAGCCGAACAGCAGAAGCAAGGCCAGGGTGCCCGCGAAAAAGTACAGGCGATGAGGAGCAAGTTTGAGTGCGTGCATGAGGGGTCATCCGTTTCGGCCATCGCCAATCGGGTTCAATCTGGGTTGTCTGGGGTTATCTGAAATGCGCCCTGCCTTGTGTCCAACCGAAGCTGACTGGCCGCCCGCAACGGAAAACCGGCTATTGCCGCCGGCTGGCCATGGCTTGGCCGATCTTCGCCAGCGTCGGCGCAGGCAAACGGGTGGCATGCGGGTAGAGTCGTTCTTCTTCCTGGCGAGCATGCTCGGGATAGGCGGTGGCAAAGGTCAGCAGCAGGCTGGATGGCACTTCGGCTGGCGATCCTTGCTGGACAAGCGACAGCCAGTGACCGACATCCCGCCACAACCCGGCCAGCGGCAGATGCTCGTATTCGATCCGGTCCAGCTCGTAGTTGAGTTGACTGTCGCGCAAGCCTCGTAAAGCAGGAAACAGATCAATCTCTTCATCGGCATGGTGCAAAGGGGCGGCAACATCGAAATAGCGCAGTACCGACGTTGCGGCTTGCTGCGCTTCAGCATCGCAGCCCTTCTGCAAAACATGGTCACCAATGCGCGCCACCAGTGCCGAAAAGCGCCGCACTTTATCGTGGCAGGCGACCAGCATCGCTATCGGGTCGTCAGGACTGGGGAGATTGGCAGATGGGAACATGCATGCATTATTGATCTGCCCTCTCACCAATACCATATCCAGCATCAAGCTTTTTAGGTTCTGTTGACGTAAGGTTTACAGTCGCGCCGGGTCGAGTTTTGGGGCGAGGCTAGGCAGGGTAAGCGCGGTTTAGCGAGCTAAATAAGCGAACCCTAACGACGCCTTGCCCCAAAACTCGACCCGGCCCGAAGGGTTTCGCCGGAAAGTGGCCTGGCCCTGTGTTGCAGAACGCTTGCATAGAATAACTATGCGGCGCGCTCCGCGCCTTGTTCCTGGCCATTTTCCGGCGAAACGCGATCTGCAAACCTTACGTCAACAGAACCTAGTTGTGCTACGCGCCTTGGCAAGGCGCTACCGGCAGCGAGCCCCCTGAGTCAGGCTTCGACCCAGCGATACATCTGCCCATCGGAACAGGTCGAGCTGCAATGGCCGCAGCGTCCACGATTGCAAGCCATCGCCAGCGGGGCGATCTTGCCGCGTACCAGCAGGGTTTCCAATGCAACGTTGATAGTGGCGATGTCTCCCCCCGTGGCCTGGGCAAGCGCCTGCGCGCTGGCGGGCGACGTCTGCAGACATTGCTTGATCCTGGCAATCAGCATGATTCCACCTGTCTTGGATTACGCTCACGCTGCAACAGGCCAAACACTACCAGTCCACTCAACGTTGCACTGATCGCCAGCCAGGGAACCGGCACTGCAGCCCTTGCAAAGTGGTGGTAACTGGCCGCTACGGTGTATGCCATGCCAAACGTCCAGCCGGCACTGGCCAGCATCCAGCGCCAGCCAAACTCTCGTCGAAGCGCAGCCAATGCGGCCACGCAAGGGGTATAGAGCAGCACGAACAGCAAGTAGGCGTAAGCGGCCGTGACACTGCCAAAGCGCTGCTTCAGTGCGGTGTCAGCCCCTTCGGCTGCACCGAGCTGATCGCTGACGTCAGACTCGGCCACCTTCAAACCAAGCGGATCCAGCAAACGGGCCCCCAGCTCGGCAAACTTCGCCGGTATCGTCGCCAGCGCATCGCGAATTTGTCCGGCCAGCGCGGGGGGGGTCTCATCGGCAGCGGCCTTGCCGGCAAGCCGTGCATAGCTACTGGCCAACGTACCGGCTACGGCTTCCTTGGCCAACACCCCGGTCACCAACCCTACCACCGCCGGCCAGTTGTCGCGCTGGATGCCAATAGGCGCAAATGCCGGGGTCAGCAGGCGGGCGCCATTGGCCAGCAAAGAGTCATCGGGCGCATCCGGCCGCAGCCGCCCTTGCATATCCACCGCGCCCAGAAAGGCCAGTATCAACACCATCGGCACAATCAGACTGCCCGCACCCTGTACAAAGCCCTTGAGTCGGGACCATGCCTGCTTGAACACGCTATGCAGACTAGGCCAATGCCAGTCGGGCAGTTCGAGCACGGCCGGCGTAGCATCGCCACGCAAAACGCTGTGACGCAGCAACAGACCCGTTGCCAGCGCAACGGCAATCCCGGCCAGATACAGGCTCATCACCACACCTCCGGCGTCCCCCGGAAAAAACACCGTGGCAAACAAGGCGTATACCGGCAACCGTGCCCCGCAGGAAACAAATGGCAGCATCATCCCTGCCATGACGCGGGCGTGCCGCCCTTCCAGGGTCCGGGTTGCCATGATGGCCGGCACATTGCAGCCAAAGCCGATGATCATCGGCACAAATGCTCGGCCCGGCAGCCCGAGTGCCCGCATCAGCCGGTCCACCACAAAGGCTGCTCTGGCCATGTATCCGCAGTCTTCGAGTACTCCCAGAGCCAGGTAAAGCATGCCGATGGTCGGCACAAAGGTGGCGACGGTCTTGATGCCTTCACCCAGACCATTGCCCAGGCCAAAACCCAGCCAATCCGGCAAACCCAGTGCGGCCAATGCGCGCACCGGGGCCTGTACCAGCAAGGCATCAGCCACGCCATCCACTGCATCAACAAATGCGCCACCGACATGCGTCGCCCAGGCAAACAGGCCGTACATCACCATTAGAAAAATTGGCAAACCCCAGAGCCGGTGCAGAACCACGGTGTCAAGGCGGCGACTCGTGCGCGAGCGCTCTGCGCTACGGCGCACATGCTGCATTAATTGACCAATCGCCGTGTACCGGGCATCCGCTATGGCGATATCGGCATCATCACCATATTGCGACGCCAGCCGTTGCCGCACAGACGCCACTTGCGAAGCCATAGCGCCATCCATGGCCAGCCCTTCCAGTGCTGCCATGCGCTGATCATCCGTCGCTGTCGGCAGCACCTCTCGCAAGGTCTGCAGTGCCGATGCCACAGGTTCTTCGTAGTGCAAAGTAGCGGGTTTGCCGGGCCAAGGTGCCAACAGCGCAGTCTTGAGGCTTGCCACCCCAGCCTCACTGGTTGCGACGAGTTCCACCACCGGCACACCCAGGGCCCGACCCAGCGCTGCGGTATCTATCTGCATGCCCTCCGCACGAGCCAGATCCGTCATCCCCAAGGCCACGAGTATCGGGTGCCCCAACTCGAGCAACTGCAAGGTAAGGAATAGTTGGCGTTCCAGCTGGCGGGCATCCAGCAAATTGACGATCAGACCATCGAATGTATGCAAATAGCCCCTGGCAACCGCCTCATCCGCCCCGCCGCCCTCGCTCAGGCTATAAAGACCAGGCAAGTCAATGACTTCAAGCGTTTCGTCCATCAGCCGCAGGCTGCCGCTCTTGCGTTCGACAGTTACCCCAGGCCAATTCCCAACGGTCTGATTGAGGCCGGTAAGCCGGTTGAACAGCGTGGTCTTGCCGCAGTTGGGATTGCCGATCAGCGCGATCGTTTTCATGACGCGAACCGGATGACATGCAAAGCCGCCGCCTCTTCTCTTCGCAGGGCAAAAGTAGTGCCACGCACGGCCACCTCGATGGGGTCTCCCAATGGGGCGCGACGTAGCACTTCAACATGGGTTCCAGGCAGAAAGCCAATCGCCAGCAGGCGACGGCGCAAAGGCGATGCAGCGAGCGCCAATCCACTTACCGTGGCACGCTCGCCACTGTTCAGATCAAGCAGGGAATAGGATTTGGACATGACGCCACCTCAGTTGAATACAGATGAGAATCGTATTCATTTAAAGAGATGGCAGATTTGATCGGGGTCAAGAATTGTCGGGCTGATGCCCTAAAAGCTTGGCGCCGTTGACGTTTTGTTTTCCCACAACAAAACATCAACGACGCCTGGTTCTGTGGCGCTTAGCAAGCGCTTATGCTTATTGGGGGCTGGTCTCAGCTGCGGGTTGGCCACCCGTCTTCATGATGCTCAACAACTCCATCATCAATTTGGGCATGATGTTTTTCTGCATATCTTCCTGCAGAACCTGGCTCATGGTCTGGTCTGCCGCAAACCGCTGCGCCTGTAGGCTACGAGTCTTGGGATTCTTCGCATCGTCCAGCAACAACGCCAGCTCCTCCTGCGACATTTTCTTTGCATAAGTATCTGCAATGAGTCGCTCGATTTCTGCATAAGAAATAGCTGATCTAATTGCCTGAGCCATCTTCTTTATTTCGGCCTGCATCTTGGCTTTTTGCTTTTTGTCGGCGGAACCGGAAAACATTTCCAGTTGCTTCTGCATCGACTTATCTAATTCGGCCATTTGCGCATTGAATTGCACCCGATACTGATCACCCGATGCACGGACAAAATCAAGCGCAATCGCTTCTTTTGACCCCGCCGTCGGCACAGGCACAACGGGCGCTTTCTTTACCGGTTGTTTTTTATCTATTTGATCGGAAATTTCATCAACCCGAGCGCCGATATGCGAAGAAATTACCTGCAGTAATTCGGTAGCAACCGGCACCATTCTGGAGATATGCAATTTGCCTGCCGGTGTCTGGTAATACGCAATCAGGGCATCTACTTCAGCATCGTCGTAATGCTTCTGATACGCAGAGATTGCAACCGGCTCCAGTTTGGCCCAATCCAGATGGCGGCGGATGGTCTTGGAGGTCACGTCGTAGATGGCTTTGGCCTTCTCCTTTTTCTCAGGATCCGTCTCAGCCTCAAACCGCGCGCGCTGTTGTCCCTCCATCGCCGAGATGATCTGCTCAACCGACGAAGCTGTATTCTGTGCCTCGAACAAGGCATGCAGCTTGGCTGGACTGGCCCCTTGCCCAGCCAGCGCCATCGGTGCCAGCAGAACACCCGCCGCCAGCAATGCCGCACGGCTAGTTGATAATAAAGACGTTAATCGCGATAAATAGCTCATCAAATAATCCTTATATACCAGAAAATCCCACCCAGCCGGATGGACAGAATACCTACATTTTGCGCATATAAAAAAACCCGGCCGAAGCCGGGTTTTTTCAATTCAACACCAATTCGATCAAATTAGACCGGCTTGATGTTCGATGCTTGCTTGCCCTTGGGGCCAGTCGTTACATCGAAAGAAACCTTTTGGTTTTCAGCCAGGGTCTTGAAACCATTGGATTGGATTTGCGAGAAGTGGGCGAACAGATCGTCACCACCTTCGTCAGGAGTAATAAAGCCAAAACCTTTGGAGTCGTTGAACCACTTAACGGTACCGGTTGCCATGATGCATTTCCTTAATGGAAGTAATAGAAAGAAAAGTGCGGACGATCAAACCCAGGATTGGCGAATCGGGATACCGGTAAAGGTACGAGAACTGCCATAAAACCTACTAGTTGAAGAGCCTGCGGAACGCTTTTTACGCGAGTTCGAGCATTTTTGCAAAGCATTTCTGCGTAGGCCATCCGATGTCTGTCGCTTTCTTAATTCCGCGCTACCTGCCAGTCACGGGATTTCCCCACTGGCAAGCGGTGCGGCGGATTATGTAGACCGCAAGCTCCAGTGTACACCGAGTAAAAAAATTTGGCGGCAATTGCAGTCATTTTCCGCTGACAAAAGTTCCAGCCCGGCGCCAAATACGCTTACGTCATATTCCATTCGAATATCACGAATAGCTCTTATCCAGGCCAGCTACAGCGCGTGGCCGTGAAAATTGCCAATAGTTATCTGATTTCACAAATGAAATTCAAATCAAGTCACGGCAGAGGTTCAACATGATGGAATTTCTGATAGTCGAGATGGTTGATTCCTTGCTCATCCACTGAAGTCATGTCGGCATAACCGTGGTTCCAGCGAATTTCTGCACTTCGATAGTGATGACGGGTGATCAGCGTCTGGGAAGTGGTCTCATCCATGCCATCCAACGTCAGTATCAGCACTGCATCCTGCCGTTCCAGATCCTCTTGCGTCTTGCCATACAAAGGGCTGGCTTCGTTGATCGAATGCATAAGCATCCACCCCAAAATGAAGACTGGATGTTGATCTCTCGTCAGGCTCAGATCATATAGCCGGCGCATTTCTACGCCTTCTGGCGATATCTCTGTCAGCATCAGCCGCAGTCGGGCAGACGCGTCAATGATGACGTTCTGCCGTGCATTGGCGGCGCGGATCATGAGGGTGGGCCAACCTTCGTAGGGGCGCACCACAGGATGCCTGGCAAACAGGAATCGGGCGCGTGGCTTGGAAAAACGAGCGAACATGACCCCGGTCATCAAAGCAATGCTGATCATGCCGCAGAAGATTTCACAGGTAGCCACAAAGTGGGTATAGGCGCTCTGAGGGTGCATATCGCCATACCCCACCGTAGCAAAGGTTTCCACACTGAAGAAAAACAGCCCTGTAAGGTCTGGCGGGGCAAGATTGGCAATGCCATCCGGCTGCACCGCGTAGAGCAAAGCAAAAAGCAGATTGATGGTAAGAAAAATGCCCGCAAGCGCCAAAAAGAACACCGGCCAGCGCGTGGTCATGGCGTAATGAAACAGATCTTGCAGCAAGGCACGCGGCATGCCGTAGGTCAGGACTTTCTGGTCGCCGATCTGAACCTTGCGGGGATGACGTTGTGGCATGGAACGATAACCTCTTGTTCGTAGGCTCTGGTAAATCAGCAAGCCACCAGACACTGAAATCAAAGGGGGTGGCCAATACATTGCACGATAAAAAAACGGCCCAACAGTTGTCGGGCCGTTTTTTACATGGAACAAGTCACCGCACGAGGCGGTGGCTGATCAATGATGGTGATGGTCGTGCGGACCATGAGCGTGACCGTGCTCCAGCTCTTCCTCGCTGGCTGCGCGCACGTCGGTCACAGTGCCGACAAAGCGCACGGTCTTGCCGGCCAGAGGGTGGTTGCCATCGACGGTTACGTAGTTGTCGCCCATTTCGGTAACGGTGAAGATCATGATTTCACCCGATTCTGGATCGTCGGCTTCGAACATCATGCCGACTTCGACTTCTGGCGGAAATACATCTTTTGCTTCCTTGCGAACGAGCTCAGGCTCGTATTCGCCGAAAGCATCTTCCGGCTCCATCGTTACGTCGATTTTTTCGCCCACTTTTTTACCTTGAAGCGCTTCTTCGACTAACGGAAAGATGCCGTCGTATCCACCATGCAGATAAACCATCGGCTCATCTACGGTTCGGTCGAGCAGCTCATTGTTCGCGTCGAACATCTCGTAGCTGAGCGACACGACGGTGTTTTTGCCAATTTGCATAGTTGGTTTATCCCAGTTGCTTGATGAGCCGGAGGACATCCGCCGCATGACCACGCGGACTCACGTTGTAGAGTGCGTGGCGTAAATTTCCGGCTGCATCGACGATGAAAGTCGAGCGGATGATTCCCAATTTTATCACGCCATCCCGTTCACGCTCGTGCAGAGCGTGATATTGGCGTGAAACTTCTCCTTCTGCGTCAGACAAAAGCCTGACCAGAAGGCCATGCCGGTCCCTGAATTCTTCATGGCAGAAGCAGTCGTCGAGACTCACACCAAGGATGGTGGCGCCGGCTTTATCGAACTCTTCGGCGAGGTCCGAGAACTCGATGGCTTCGCGTGTGCAACCCGGGTCATCGTCGCGGTGGTAGAAGTACAGCACAACATGCCGCCTGCCTCGATAGTCACCCAGGCGGACCATATCAAGGTCAGCGTCCGGCAATTCAAAGTCGGGCGGTGTATCTCCGGGATTCAGCATCAATCGCCTCCGCAGTGGACTGTTTCGACAGGAAATCAACTGTGTTCCATGCCAGCTCGCAAGCGGCTTCATGCCCATGCAGACGGCTTCTGGCCGTGACCGCAGGTGGGTGTGATAATGCCGTTCACTTTGTCAAAACCACTATAGCCCATGACTATTTGCACGCTACTGGGCGGAATCTCCGCCGAACAATTTCTGGCTGAATACTGGCAGAAAAAGCCCCTTCTCATCCGACAAGCGGTCAAAGAGATCCGCCAGCCGCTTGACCTGGAGCAGCTATGCCGGCTTGCCTGCCGCGACGATGTTGAATCGCGTCTGGTTGAGTTCAATCACGGCCGCTGGAAGTTGGAGCACGGCCCATTCCGCCCTGCCCGCTTCAAACGCCTTGGCGAATCAGACTGGACGATTCTGGTGCAGAACGTGAACCATCATTTGCCACATATTGCCGAGCTGCTCTATCAACTCGACTTCATGCCCTTGGTCCGGCTGGATGATCTGATGGTGAGCTATGCCCCACCAGGCGGGACGGTCGGCCCTCATTTCGACTCCTATGATGTATTCCTGCTACAGGTTGGCGGTAAAAAGCGCTGGCAGATTTCATCGCAGACCAATATCGAGCTGGTGGAAGACGCCCCGCTGAAGATCCTCAAGCGCTTTGAGCCGGAACAGGAGTGGATTCTGGAAGAAGGCGACATGCTGTACCTGCCGCCACGCTTTGCACATCATGGCGTCGCACTTGAGCCGGGAATGACCTACTCCATCGGCTTTCGCGCCCCGACCGCACAGGAAATGGCGGTTGGCTTTCTTGACTATCTGCGGGACAAGATCCAGCTCGAAGGTATGTATGCCGACCCCGATCTGGTTGCCACCGCCGACCCCGCCGCTATTGAAGATACGTTTGTAGGCCGGATTGAAACCATGTTGCAGGGCATTCGCTGGGAACGTCGCGATGTCGAAGAATTCATCGGCCGTTATTTCACCGAGCCCAAGCAGCACGTTTTCTTCGAGGCGCCGGACGATCTGATGGATGAAGCTGACTTCGAGCAGGCCATCACCGAACACGGCGTGGTTCTCGATCTGAAAAGCCAGATCCTGCATCGTCAAGGCAAGTTCTATATCAATGGGGAGCCACTGGAGGCCGATGTGTCCTGCCACACCGAACTCAGGCAGCTTGCCAGTCAACGCCGTCTACCTGCCGGGGAGTTTGACCCCGCCTTGGTGGAGTCGCTGTTCTGCTGCTATGAATACGGTTATCTGCGGCCCGATTCAGATGATTGAGACGCCGTTCTGAAATCTGCCCGAATTCCTGTTGCAGCCGAGCGGCAAAGGGTGGGCGCCGTAACACGGGGCGCCTGGTGCGAGATTTTGAACAACCACCCGCCAGTGTGAGGGGTACGCTCAGCAAGATGGTTGGTTTTACGCCGCTGGATGACTATTCTGGATATCAGGTGGGCTCAATCTTCGGAACCCTGGCCCACCGTAACGATAGGTGACTATCCAACATGCCCACGCCAATTCTTGTGTGTGATGACTCGGCAATGGCCCGCAAAATGCTGATCAAGGCACTGCCTTCCAGCTGGAACGTCGAGATCACGCAGGCCGCCAATGGCCTGGAAGCCCTGGAAGCCTACAGGGCAGGTAAAGCTGAAGTCATGTTTCTGGATCTCACCATGCCCGAACTGGATGGCTATGGGGTTCTGGAAACCCTGCAGAAAGAAGGGCTCAACAGCTTTGTGATCGTGGTTTCCGCCGACATCCAGCCGCTTGCTCAGGAAAGGGTGAAGCAGCTGGGTGCCATTGCGTTTGTGAAAAAGCCGGTCAATCCGGCAGATGTTGAAGGTCTCCTGAGACAGTACGGGGTAGAACTATGAGCCAGACGCTCACGTCCGACCAGAAGGACGCGCTGCAGGAAGTCACCAATATTGCGATGGGGCAAGCGGCGTCCACGCTGGCCACCATCCTGTCCACCTTCGTCACCATCTCGGTGCCGCGCATCAATATCCCCGAAGTCAGTGAAATCGGCAGCGCCATCAGCAAAATGGTTGGCAACGGCAAAGAGGTCACAGCCGTACGCCAATCATTCGCCGGCCACCTGCGCGGGGAGGCGATCATCATCTATGGCCAGGAAGGCTGTCGCGATCTGGCTGATCTGATGGGGTACGACGAGGATATCGACCAGTCTGCCGAGCGCGAACTGTTGCTGGACATCGCCAATGTCCTGATCGGCGCCTGCCTCAATGGCATCGCCGACATCCTGCAAACCGGGCTGACCTTTGCACCCCCCAGCATCATGGCCGAACGGGTCATCATCAATTCGCTGATCGACCCAACCCAGCTCACCTGGAACAACGCCTTGCTGGTGGAAGTCAACTTCACGCTGGAAGCGCGGAATTTCTCCTGCCATCTGGTCACGCTGATGCCGGAAGACTCGATTGAGCGGCTCAAGCAGGCGATTGATACCTTCATGGAAAACTTCTGATGAGTGCCAGTCTGCGCGATTTCATCGTTGATGAGGTAGGCGTCGGCTTGTTTGCAGTGGATCGTCAGATGAATCTTCTGCTGTGGAACCGCTATATGGCCAACCACAGCGGGCGGACGGCCGATCAGGTGCTTGGCCACAACCTGTTCGAAGTTTTTCCCGAACTGCCGCGCAAGTGGCTCGAAAAGAAAATCCAGAGCGTTTTCATCCTCAAGAATTTCGCGTTCACCTCGTGGGAGCAGCGCCCCTGGCTGTTCCAGTTTGATCACAATCGGCCCATCACCGGCGGCATCGACTACATGCAGCAGAACTGCACCTTCATGCCGATGAAGGGCGAGAATGGCGAAGTCGAAACCGTATGCGTCGTATTGTTTGATGTCACGGACGCAGCCATCTACCAACGCATGCTCAAAGACGCGATGCGTCGTGTCGAGGAAGCCAGCAACCGCGACGGGCTCACAGGCATTTTCAATCGCCGTTACATCGAACATGCACTGACCACCGAGATCAAGCGCGTTAAGCGCTACGGCGGATCGCTGGCGCTGACCTTGTTTGATCTGGATCACTTCAAGAAGGTCAATGACACCTATGGCCATCTGGGGGGCGACGAGGTCCTTAAGGAAGTCAGCCAGCGTGTTGCCGCCAACCTGCGGGAAACCGACATTCTGGGCCGCTACGGCGGTGAAGAATTCATGATCATCATGCCGGCGACCGATCAGGAGCAGGCTTATCAGGTTGCCGAACGGCTAAGAGAGCTGGTTGCCGCCGAACCCGTGATCTTTGGTGAGATCAATATTCCAGCCACCACCAGCATGGGGCTGACATTGCAAGCAGACCATCACGAATCCGCTGCAGACCTCATACACGAAGCCGACCTTGCCCTGTATTACTCGAAGCGCAATGGTCGCAATCTGGTCACCTGCTACGATCCCGCCGTTCATAAAGAAATCTAAGCGCTGTTGATGTTTTGTTTCCGGTCGTGCCGAGCTGAGCGTTGCGGCATGGCGTGGCCGGAAACAAAACATCAATAGCGTCCAGCGACAGGCTAAAATACCGTATTACGCCCCTCAGGCATCACTCACCTGGCTGATGCGGCCTTGCATCAGCCTCAAACGGAATCCCATGAGCAAATCAAACAACCTGAGCTGCCCCTGCGGTAGCGGTATCGACTATCGCAAGTGCTGCGGCCCATATCATCACGGCGACGACGCCCCCGCCACCGCCGAAGCACTGATGCGCTCGCGTTACAGCGCCTACGCGATGAGAAAATCCGATTACCTGATGGCAACCTGGCATCCGGAAACCCGCCCGCAAGAGTTGGACCTAGAAGGCGATTCCGTAAAATGGGTCGGCCTGCTGGTCATCGCCACCGAAGCCGGACAGCCGGAAGATCGTACAGGCGTGGTTGAATTCATCGCCCGCTATAAAATCGGCGGGCGTGCCGCCAAACTGTCAGAAAGGAGCCGCTTTGAACGCATTGGCGGTCGTTGGCTCTATATCGACGGTGAAGTGAACGAATAGGTCCACTGAACGCTTCGCTGCCTGGACAGGAAACGAAGCCTTCATAGCGTCCAAGCCATCCCACAAAACAAGGAAAGCCCCCATGCCCACACTCAGTATCAGCACTGCGTTCGACTCCGGTGCCATCGAAGTCGTCAGCCTGGCCGACCACAAAGACATCCAGCTGAAAATCCGCCCCGACAACGCTTCGGAATTCGCCCAGTGGTTCCACTTCCGCCTGCAGGGCGCAGCCGGGCTACCCGTCACCGTGCGCATGCTCAATGCAGGTCAATCTGCCTACCCGGATGGCTGGAAGAACTACCGCATCGTCGCCAGCTACGATCGTCAGCATTGGTTCCGTCTGCCAGCGAGCTATGACGGCCAGGAACTGAAGTTCTCGACCACACCCATGGCGCAGAGCCTGTACTTTGCCTACTTCGAGCCCTACTCCCATGAACGCCACCTTGATCTGATCGGCTTTGCCACCGAGTCAGATCTGGTCGAAGTCGAGCATCTGGGCAATACCCTGGATGGGCGCGACATGACGGTATTGCACATCACCGGCCATGCCCAATCAGCTACCGCCAAACGTCACGTCTGGCTGATTGCCCGTCAGCATCCTGGCGAAACCATGGCCGAGTGGTTTGTGGAAGGCTTTCTGGAGCGGTTGCTGGACCAGGATGACCCGGTAAGCCGCGTTCTGCTTGATCGCTGCATCTTCCATGTCGTGCCGAATATGAACCCTGACGGCGCAGCGCGCGGCAATCTGCGTACCAACGCTGCCGGCGCCAACCTCAACCGGGAATGGCAAACCCCAACCCTGGCACGCTCGCCTGAAGTCTATCTGGTGCGCCAGAAGATGTTGGAAACCGGGGTAGACCTGTTTCTGGATGCCCACGGCGATGAAAACCTCCCCTACAACTTTGTAGCCGGCTGCGAGGGCAATCCCGGCTACAACACCCGTATCGAAGCACTCGAAGAAGCGTTCAAGACAGCCTGGTTGCAGGCCAGCCCCGACTTCCAGACCGCCCACGGTTACGAGCGCGATGCCCCTGGCACTGCCAACCTGACCCTGGCGACGAACTGGGTGGGGCAGCAATTCGATTGCCTGGCCTACACCATCGAGATGCCCTTCAAAGACAACGCCAACTTGCCTGATGAAGAATACGGCTGGAGCGGTGAGCGCTCGAAAAAATTGGGGGCGAGCGTGCTGCAACCAACGCTCAACGTACTCGACTCGCTGCGCTGAGATCACCTCATCTTGTGCGCAGTCTGAACATCACAGATTCAAGAGCGTTCATGGCGTGGGAAATACCGAAAGATTTTCCACCCAAAAAATACCCCGAAATAATCGGGGTATTTTTTTGACAAAGACACTGATTTTATTTGGTTTTTTTATTTCCAAAAAAATAGAAACTTCTAAACCCAACAGTAAACTCATCTGATTACTCCCAGTCAGTTACCCTTAAATTGCCGTGCAGTTCTTCATCCTGATTGCCGTACATATTGTCTGAAGGGAATAGACCGAATAGACTCATTCCTACAACACAAGCAGCCGACCATCAATTTATTTAACAGAAATGCGATTTCATTCGCATACACTTGTGTTGCAATCAAAACAAGGAGTAGTTCGTGGAAAAGAATAAAGAAACAACTTTTAAGTTCAGTCTGGATCAACGCGGCATGATCACCATTGAAGACCCCGCCCTGCTGGCCTTGGTTGCTGGCGCCACTGCCACAGTACGGGACGAGCAAGGTGACTCCATCGCAAATCCAGATGTCTATATTCAAGCGGATGCGGATGCGGACTACCACAATCGCGGTTGCGGCTCCAACTTCCGTTGCGAGCCCATCAAAAAGAAAAAATAAGCACCCCGGATGCGATCAGGCATCCAGCGCTCGCTGGTTTTGATCGCAAAGGGTAAATATATCGCTTTATTCGGGATGCAGGGGCAATCGGAGATATTGCCCCTCGCCCGTTTCATACAGGCTGCAATGGAATAATAAAATGGAAAACAGCATTTCAGACGGGGCGCTCATCGAAGCCATAAACCCAAAATCATTAAGCCTGATTATTCTCCCCACCGAGAAATGTAATTTCCGCTGCACCTATTGCTATGAAGATTTTCAAGTCGGCCGCATGTCGTCAGACAAGATCCTGGCAATAAAACGATTATTACAATCACGCATTGGCACACTTCGACAGCTCAAACTGGGCTGGTTTGGCGGCGAACCATTAGCCGCATCAGACATTGTGCTTGAGCTGAGTGAATTTGCACAAAACCTGTGCCAGGAGCATGGCGTAAAACTGCTTGCCGGGGATATCACCACCAATGGCTCTTTGCTTGACGAAGCGCTGCTGCGCAAGCTGGTGGCACTCAATCAGCGTATTTTCCAGATTTCGCTGGATGGCTGGCAGGCCGGCCATGACAACACACGCCGCCATGGATCAGGCGGCGGCACATTTGATAGCGTCTGGTCCACGTTATTAATGATGCGTCAAACCGATCTGAATTTCGCGACGACCATTCGTATTCATTTAACAGATATTAATATCGAATCAGTCAAACAATTGGCACATGCCATTGTTAAAGAATTTTCTGCCGATAAACGGTTTGATGTATTTCTCAAGCCCATTGAAAATCTGGGCGGCCCGAATGCCGCACATATCAGCACTTTGTCTAAATCTGATCGAATGACAGCTCTGGCTGAAATCGAAAGAATTCTTGAACCGATCCAGCATATTGATGCAGTAAGCTCACATGCAAATGGCTATATCTGCTATGCCTCAAAACCGAATAATCTGGTAATTCGCGCCAATGGGCAGATTGCCAAATGCACGGTTGCCTTTGATGATCCGAAAAACCATATCGGCACCTTGCAGGATGACGGCACGCTATCCCTGAACAACCAGAAACTCAGTTATTGGTTTAGAGGGCTTGCCGATAGAGACGAGGATATTCTTTCCTGCCCGGTTTATACACATCCACACGAAAAACAGGAAGATCAACGTAAAGTGATCGCTCTTACCCCAATCTAAATGCCCGGCAATAAAAAACCAGACTGCTTCTTGCAGTCTGGTTTTTGGGGGGCTCAAATATTCCTATTTACTGCACTTGCGCTGTTCGGCTTCCAGTGCCGATGTCACGAAGCTCACAAATTGTGAGCCAGGGTATTTCTTGAGGAAGAATTGATATAACTGGGCAGCAGCCTTGGGCTGTTTGGCTTCGGCCGCCCGGTTGGCCGCCTCCAGTAAGCCTTTCTGCGCACGCAGTTCGTCGTTGGCAACCACGCCTGCCGCATGCAAACACCAAGCCGCCTCGACAAAGCCATTCTGGGCCAGAAATACCCGCCCCATATTGTCGAGCACGGCTGTATCGAGTTTCAGTTTGGCCCGGTCAGCCCAGACTGAACGCATTACCGCCATCGCCATGGGTGCCAGACCATGCGCCAAAGTATTGGCAACCGCGGGTGCTGCGGCGTCAATCAGTCTATCGGTTTGCCCAGCCTTACTCAGCAACAGACACAATTCGACTCCAAGATACGGATCGCGGGGTGATTGCCTTAACCCCGCCTCGGCGTCTTGAATCGCCTGCGTCAGCGCATCCCCTGTCAGCCCCGCCGCTTTACCCTGCATGGCTTCCAGGGTTGGCTTGGGAGGTGCCGGAGGAGCCGGCGGCACATCGGGTCGCAACAGGGCCGAGGGCTCGCCGTACTGAGTTGGAACCGCCAACCGGGAAAACCCATCTGAACTCAGCTCGGTGACGGAATGCTGGTCCATCTGGTCCAGATCGACCACCCGCCCACCATAGACAAACACCCCTGTCAGCCGCCCCAACAGAATGGGCGACAAGGCCAGTGGCAACATCGACATGAAGCCCATCACCATCACACCAAAGGTCGTGGAAGCCCGGAAGCTGGCCGCTATAACCAGCATCGCCGGCGCCAGGTAGATGACGTACGCAACGCCAATCGCGCCAAACAGGGTGCAGCACAAGGCCAGAAAGTCCTGCCGGCGTTCCGTCAGTGGCTCCAGCCAGGCTTCGAGTTTGAAGATGTCAGGAAAGCTTTCGGCGCGCGTTGCAACAATACAGGTCAGCAACGGCATCACCACCATCACGATAACCGTCAGCGCGTACACCACTGAGACAATGCTGGCGACACTGGTCATCATCCCCAGCGCGCCCAGCGCATCATCGACGGGCGTCAGGTTTTGCTCGCCAGGAATAAACGAGTCGGTTGTCTTGGCAGACGACGGTGCCGGGTCGTCATCCAGCGACACCGATCCGGCAGACCGTGCCAGCAACCGGAACAACCCAAACAGCGGCGCAGCCCACATCAGCGTAGCCACCGTAAAACGCAGCACAAACGCTCGCGTTTCACCGGACTGCACCTTGTCTGAAAACATGCCTTCTTCCGTGGCCCCCCGGCTGGAGGACACGGCAAAGCGCCCAAGCGTGGCGGTATACAGGCCGAAAAACAGAAGGAACGTAAAGAGCTCCGCCACGGTCGGTGCCTTGCGAAAAATCATCGAAAACACCCACGCTACCAGTCCGCCCGAGCCATAGAGCATCAGCACCGGGATTGCCGTAAAGAAGATCAGCGGGTGGACGAACCCCGCCGCCACCTCGCCTGCCGCCCCCCTGAAAACCGTCACCTCACGCATGGACTTCCCCTTGGTTTCTTGATGTGAAAGGCAGCGCCTGCCATCTCGTTGGCGGCAAGACGTGTTAGCGCGCCGCGCAAGCCTTACCCCCTGCGCTGGCAGCCCCCACTGAGTGGCCCGCCCAGGCTCTGTTGACGTTTTGATTCCGGAAATAATGTGTCAATAGCGCCTAAAATCCAGACTAGCAGCTGGTATCACAACTACCATGCCGTTTGGTTGATCGCCGTCGCAAAACGGTGCAAATGTCTCCAGCAGCCGACAGTCGGCCGTCGGGATCCGGGGCGAGGGGGTAATTTTTGTTATCATATTTACTGATTCCTACTGATCTTTCCCCAATGCTCGCAGTCGATTTACACAGCCATTCCAATATCTCGGACGGCATTCTGGCTCCCCGAGATGTGGTTGCCCGAGCCGCAGAGCGCGGTTGCCGACTGTTTGCCCTGACCGATCACGACGATGTACGTGGTCTGGCCGAGGCGGCCGCCGAAGCTGCCTCACGCGGTATGCAATTCGTTAATGGCGTCGAAATTTCCGTGTCCTGGTGCAAGCACACCCTGCACATCGTCGGGCTGGGCATCGATCCCGCCAACCCTCAGTTACAGGAAGGCTTGCGCAGTGTGCGCTCTGGCCGTGAGGAGCGCGCCGGCCGCATGGCCCAAGCGCTGAGCGCCGCCGGCATCGAAGGCACACTCGAAGGTGCGCGCCGGTATGCCGACAACCCCGAAATGATTGGCCGTGCCCACTTCGCCCGCTATCTGGTCGAACGCGGCATTGCCAAGGATATGCGCAGCGTTTTCAAGAAGTATCTGGCCAAAGGCAAGCCGGGCTATGTGCCGCACGAATGGGCCAGCCTGCAGGACGCCGTCAGCTGGATCAAAGCGGCTGGCGGCGTAGCCGTCATCGCCCATCCCGGTCGCTACGAATTCGGCAAGGGCACCATGCTGGACCTGATCGCCGAATTCAAGGCGCTTGGCGGTGAAGCCATTGAAGTGGTGTCTGGCAGCCACGGTGTTGACGATACCGCCCGCGCTGCCCGTTATGCCCGTGAACACGGACTCAAAGCCTCGGCCGGGTCGGACTACCACGCTACCGGCGAAGGCGCACGCGAACCCGGCATTCTGCCCGCACTGCCCAATGGCTGCGAACCCGTCTGGTCGGCCTGGCTCGATACCGACGCCTGAGCCGTCCCTCCCTCCCCTATTCTCGATTTTGGCAACCCAATGGCCCAGTTTTTTTCAATACACCCTGAAAACCCCCAAGTACGACTGATTCGCAATGCGGTGGACATCATCCGCAAAGGCGGACTTATCGTTTACCCGACAGATTCGTGTTACGCCATCGGCTGCCACCTTGGTGACAAAGACGCCGTTGAGCGTATTCGCCGTATTCGTGGCGTGGATGACAAGCACCACTTCACTCTGGTCTGCCGTGATCTATCCGAGCTGGCCACCTACGCCAGGGTCGATAATCAACAATATCGCTACCTGAAAGCTGCCACGCCCGGCAGCTATACCTTTCTGCTGCAGGCCACCAAGGAAGTCCCGCGCCGGTTGCAACACCCCAAGCGCAGCACCATCGGCCTGCGCGTGCCCGATCACCCGATCGTCAGCGCCCTGATCGAAGAGCTGGGCGAACCTTTGCTGTCTTCCACCTTGTTGCTGCCGGGAGATGAGCTGCCCCTGACCGATGCCTGGGAAATCCGTGAACGGCTTGAACATGATGTCGAGCTGGTCCTGGACGCCGGCTCGTGCGGGATTGAGCCGACCACCGTCATCGACCTGACCAGCGGCGCTCCCGAACTGGTTCGACAGGGTCGCGGCTCCATCACCCCGTTCGGGCTGGAGTGAGTGATGGGCGAATTTGACCTGGTTCAACAAATTCTGCTGGCGATTTTGCCGGTGTTGTTAGCATTGACATTACATGAGGCATCCCGTGCCTATGTAGCGAACCATCTTGGAGACAATACCCCTGAAATAGTTAATCGAATCAGCCTGAATCCCTTGCGACATATTGATTTGATCGGGACTGTTCTGGTGCCGCTATTGACAATGATCACAGGTTTCGTATTCGGCTGGGGCAAGCCTGTTCCAATTGATCCCAGCAAATTTCACAACCCCAAGCGGGATATGCTTTGGGTGGCATCAGCAGGCTTGGGAGCAAATCTGATAATGCTGCTAGTGTGGGCAATACTCTTGAAGCTGGGGTACTCAATGCCAGTTACCAACGACTATCGCACACCACTTCTCGGGATGTGCGGGGCCGGAATACAAATTAATACTGTCATGCTGGTGTTCAATCTTTTACCCATTCCACCCCTACCTGGAGCGCAAATTGCGATTAGCCTGTTGCCCCCCAGCTTGGCACAACCCCTTCAACGTCTCGAACCCTGGGGCATGTTCATCATCCTCGGGTTGATGCTGACCCATGTTCTCGACGCCATCCTGCGGCCGCTGATCAAACTCGTTTACACCCTGGTGGCCATGCTCATTTAAGTCGCCAAGCCACACCCTGCTGAGGAGAAGACCCGCACCATGTTTCCCGATCGCGTTCTGTCTGGAATGCGTCCGACCGGGGCCCTGCACCTGGGCCACCATCACGGCGCCTTGAAGAACTGGGTTCGACTGCAAAATGAAGTGGAGTGCCTGTTTTTTGTTGCAGACTGGCACGCCCTGACCACCTCTTACGATGAGGTGAGTCGAATCGAAAAGAACACCTGGGACATGGTGATCGACTGGCTGGCTGCGGGGGTAGACCCGGCACAGGCCACCCTCTTCATCCAGTCACGCGTACCGGAGCATGCCGAATTGACGCTGCTGCTGGGGATGATCACCCCGCTGGGCTGGCTGGAACGGGTACCTACCTACAAAGACCAGATCGAAAAGCTCAGCCAGAAAGACCTCGGCATGTATGGCTTTCTTGGCTACCCGCTCATGCAGGCTGCCGACATCCTGATCTATCGGGCCAATCGCGTTCCCGTCGGTGAAGATCAGGTGTCTCACCTTGAGCTGACCCGAGAAATTGCCCGCCGCTTCAACCACATCTATGGTCGGGAACCCGGTTTCGAGGAAAAAGCCGAAGCCGCCATTCGCCGCATGGGCACCAAAAAGGGGCGACTGTATGAAGAGTTCCGCACCCGTTATCTGCAGGAAGGTGATGAAGCGGCGCTGGAGTCGGCACGTGCGCTGCTGGCCGAGATGCAAAACATCAGCCTTGGTGATCGCGAACGTCTGTTCGGCTACCTCGAAGGCAAAGGCAAAGTCATTTTGCCCGAACCACAACCGCTGCTGACCGAATGTGCCCGCCTGCCGGGGCTGGACGGCACCAAGATGTCAAAATCCCTGGGTAATACCATCGCGCTGCGCGAAACCCCTGACAATATCAGCAAAAAGATCCGGGCCATGCCCACCGACCCGGCCCGCATCCGTCGCACCGACCCCGGCGAACCGGATCGCTGCCCGGTCTGGCAGTTTCACCAGCTCTACTCCGACGACAACACCCGGCAATGGGCCCAGCAAGGTTGCCGGAATGCCAGCATCGGCTGCCTCGATTGCAAGCAGCCGGTGATTGACGGCATCGTCGCCGAGCAGGCGCCCATGCTCGAACGTGCGCAGCCGTATCTGGACGATCCCGCTCTGGTGCGCAATATCGTTGAAGACGGTTGCGAACGCGCCCATCGCCTGGCCTGCGAAACCATGCGTGATGTACGGGATGCGATGGGCCTGGGCTATAGCTAGGTTCTGTTGGCACTCTCGAACTGAACAGACCAAGAGCCGCTAACGCGCTACTCACACCGCGATATTGACGACGCTCCCCGCCGTCGCCCCGGCCTGCGGCTGATTGATGTTCAGCGGTGTGCGCACCTGAGATTCGGGGGTGCCAGCGACTTCAGCCCGCTGCAGGCGGTCCTGCTGTTCACGCTGGTAAGCGCGAATCGCTTCGAAAGTCTCGCTGGAGTTGGAGCAATCACTGCAACGGCCAACTGTCATGGCATACCTCCTGGCTTCGTCAAGGATGAATGGCAACAGACGGGGACCGACCTCCACCTGATTACGGGTATCCGGCCACCCAAACCTGTTACGCACATCCGTTTGGTCGTCGCAGCCAGACAGATCTGACATGAGATCTTGCCTGCGTCTGATCCGCCACTCAGGATTCGCTGGCACAGGGCCTGGAGACATCACCGCCCCCCATCAACCGGGCCCGAGCTCGCCACCCTGTAAAAAAGGTTCTACCCTTCAGGCGAGCTGGAAGCCCGTACAATCAGGATGAGTAAATGGATCCCATCGTATTTGCCGCGCTTGCCAAATGGCCCAATGTTCCCGCCGTCTATGGCTGGTTGCGCCTCAACCGCCGAGGGGAATGGCTGATTCGCGACGAAATGGTCAGCCATTCAGCCTTGCGAGATTTCATTGCCCGCAACTGCAGCCATGATGAAGCAGGTCGCTGGTTTTTCCAGAATGGCCCTCAGCGGGTTTACCTCACCCTGGATGCCACACCGCAGATCTGGCGCTATCAAAGCGGGGGGTTTTCCTGTCTGGCTGGTCATCATCACGAGCTGGTCGAACAGGTTGTTCTGGATGAAGAAGGCAACTGCTACGCCATTATTGACGGCATTTGTGGCCTGATTGATGACCGCGACCTCGCCGACTTTGCCAACGGTTTCTCTCTGGGCGCCCAACGCTGCACAGATGCCGATCTGGAACAGGAACTCGACCGGTTTGACCGGGATTGCCGCCTGAACTGGCGCGGCAGCCCGGTGATCAAGCTCCTGCAAACGCAAATTCCAGGCTATTTCGGCTTTCAATGCCATCCATCAGCCGAATGAACGAGCCGCGTCATGAAAAATCTAGCAAGCATGTGCTAGGCTCTGTTGACGTTTTGTTTCCGGTCGCGCCGGGCCGAGTTTTGGGGCAGAGCGAGGCAGGGTGAGCGTAGTTTAGCGAGCTAAATAAGCGAACCCTAACGATGCCATGCCCCAAAAATCGACCCGGCCCGGAGGGTTTCGCCGGATTTGGGCCTGCTGCGGCGTTAAAAATCGCTTGCTTAGCCCACTAAGCAGCGCGCTTTTTGCCTTGTATCAGGCCCAAATCCGACGAAACGCGATCCGGAAATAAAATGTCAACAGAGCCTAGGCTCTGCATGCCTGAGAACCCGCTCAAGTGTTGCTGCAGGCGGCGGTCAGCCAGGCTGGCCTTGCGCCTGCAGCAAAGCCCCTTGGCCACCGCGGCCCGGCATCGCACACGTATGGCGGGGTTTTCAAGCCAGTTTCCAGTCCACGTAACGAGATAACAACGAGAGGATGACATGATGGATAGACGGCAATTTCTGAAATGGGGTGGCTTTGTCACCGTAACCGCAGCCACCGGCAACCTGATGGGTTGCAGCAGCTCGGACAGCAGCAGCACCAGCACCATTCCCGGCACCGACATCACCGCACCCGCCACCCCGGCAGCCACAGGTTCCGGCTGGAAATTTCCGCAAAGTATCGCGTCAGGCGACCCTCGCCCTGACAGCATCCTGCTGTGGACGCGTGTGGTACCCGCCAGCGCTGACGATGTACTGACCGCCAGCACCGATACCAATGTCTCGATTCGCCTGATCGTCAGTGACGCCGATCACAGCAGCAAGCTTGGCTCGAACAGCGCCATTGACGGCAATCTGGTCGTCGATACCACGGTGCCGGCCTATGCCATGTACGACAACACCGTGCGTAGCAAGATCACCAACCTGGCAGCGGGCAAGGTGTATTTCTACCAGTTCATCGCGGGTGATGTCCGTTCCAGGGTCGGCCGCTTCAAGACAGCGCCAGCAAAAGACGCCGACGTTTCGCAGCTGAAGTTTGCGTTCATGACCTGTCAGGACTGGTCGATCAACCATTGGGGTGCTTTCAGCCATCTGGTTGCCAACGAAAAGGATCTCGACTTCTTCGTCCATCTGGGCGATTACATCTACGAGACCGTTGGCGAGGCGTTCCAGAAGGGAGCCGTCGAAGCCGCACACGGCCCGCTGAGCCTGCCGCAGGGCGCATTCAAGCCCAACTCCAATGTCCGCTACGCGGATGCTCTGGTCGATTACCGCTACCTCTACAAAAAGTACCGCAGTGATACCCGTCTGCAAGCCGTTCACGAGCGTTATGCCGTGATTGCCATCTGGGACGATCACGAGTTCTCGGACGACGCCTGGCGCGACACCCACACTTACGACAACGGCACCTTTAACGCCACCGTTGGCGGCGACAACACCCACCAACCCCAGCGCCGCCGCAACGCCAACCGCGCCTGGTATGAATACATGCCGGCCGATATCTGGTTCAGCGCGGGCGAGACCTATGGCGTCGAGAACATCAAGATTTATCGCGAGCTGCAGTTCGGCAAGCTGATGCACCTCATCATGACCGATGAACGGCTCTATCGCGCCGATCACATGATCCCCGAAGCCGCGACCAACCCGGCCACCGGTCAGGCTATCGGCGCTATCGGTGCCCGTTACATGGCGCCGGAAACCACGCTGTATGGCGCAGAACAGCAGAAGATTGCCCTGACCACACGCATCGGCACCAGCGACCCCTTGCTGCTGGTATCCATGCTTGGCCAAAGCCAGCGTCAATGGTGGATGGACACCATGAAGTCCAGCCCCGCCACCTGGAAAATCTGGGGCAACGAAGTATCGCTGCTACGCATGGGCATCAATGGCACAGACGCCATCGCCACCCTGATCGCACTGGGCTCGATCAGCACACTCGCCACCGGCATTGGCAATGCTGCCGCCAGCACCGGCCATGTTCCAACGGCGGCAGCGCTGGTTGCCGGCACCACTGCAGGCGTTCCGCAAGCCAATGCAGCAGCCGTCGCCAAAGCGCTGGCTACCGCTTATGCCGCCGGGGCCAACAGCGTGCAGACGCTGGTAGCCGCGACCGCCAGCAGTGGCCTGCCCACCTCGGTACTGGGTCTGATGGCACAAACCTTCCTTGCCGCCATGCAGGTCGCAGCAGGCGACAGCACGGCGCAGGCCACGGCCGGCGCGCAAGTGATTGCCTTTGGCTACATCAAGGCCGATATCATGGCCAATCAGGCCAAATCGACCTTCATCACCAATAGTGGCAAGGCCGCCGCGCTGACCCCGTTCTTCCAGAAATTCCTGCTCAATGCCGACCAGTGGGATGGCTACAACGCTGAACGCAAAGCCTTGATGGCCCACCTCAAGGACAACGGGATCAAGAACGTGGTGGCCATCACAGGGGACATCCACTCCTTCTTTGCCGGTACCGTCAATGATGACTACCAGGCCAGCAATGGTGGCACCCCGGTCATGGTGGATCTGGTCACTGCCGGCATCAGCTCCGATTCCTTTTTCACCTACCTGCAGGAAGCCGTGGGCGCGCTGTCGGCCGATCTGGCCACGCTCGTCTACTACCCGCTGACGATCCCGGTAACCGGCTTGGGTACCATCAAGCTCAATGTCGATCTGCTGGACTACTCGCTGGGCCGGGCCGCTCCCAATGCGGCCGCGCTTGGCGAGCAGATCCGCGTTCAGCTGCGGGGCGCACTGGCGGCAGCCGGTCTGCCGGAAGCTCAGCTTGATGCCACCGTGGCCGCTGTGCTGGCGGGTCTCACCAGCTCGTCATCCTTCGGCAGCCTGGTTGGCCTGGCACAGCAGCTGGCGTCCCTCAACAGCAATCCTTGGCTCAAGTACGTCGAAACCGACGCACAGGGCTACTCAGTCATCACGCTGACACCCGGCAACCTCAGCTGCCAGTTCCGCCGCGTCAACAAACTGGTTGGTACCAACGCACCGGCCAATGTGGTTGCCAGCGTCAAAACCGCTACCGTGACCCGCGATGTCGTGGACGTGAAGATCAGCTGATCATCCCCAACGCACTAACGGATCACCCCTTCAGCAGGCCGGACTCCCCGGCCTGCTTTTTTTTTGCGCATAGGCCTGCAACCGCCGCACAACAGACCTCCCAACCGCTTCCGCCGAAAACCTGCGTGATAAACTGCGGGCTTCGCAGACGGTCCAGGCTCTGTTGACCGCTCATTTCGCAACCCGCCGCGTTTGATCATTCATGACCACCCACACACCTATCCGCTACCGCATTGCAGTCACCTCGCCTGAGGCCCATCAGTTCGAAATTCATTGCCATGTTGCCGACCCGGATGCCGCAGGCCAGTGCTTTACCCTGCCGGTCTGGATTCCTGGCAGCTATCTGGTGCGGGAATTCGCCCGCAACATTGTCAGCATCCGGGCCGAGAGCGCGGGCCAGGTCGTAGCCCTGACCAAGCTCGACAAGCAACGCTGGCAGGCTGCGCCCGTAAAGGGCGAGCTGACGCTGATCTACACCGTGTACGCCTTCGATCTGTCGGTGCGCAGCGCATACCTCGATAGCCAACGTGGCTTCTTCAATGGCACCAGCGTTTTCCTGGCGGTGGAAGGCAAGACCGATCGCCCGTGTGAAGTCGAGATGGTTGGCCCGAGCGCGGCCCGCTACGCCAACTGGAAAGTGGCAACCAGCCTGCCGGAAGCCGGTGCCGCCCGTTATGGTTTTGGCACCTACCGCGCCAAGGACTACGACGACCTCACCGACCATCCCGTCGAGCTTGGCGACTTCACTCTGGCAACCTTCGAAGCCTGCGGAGTACCGCACGATATCGTATTCGCCGGGCGCCACAATGCCGACATGGATCGTCTGTGCACCGATTTCAAAAAGATCTGCGAATACCAGATCCGCCTGTTTGGCGAGCCCGCCCCATTCGATCGCTATGTGTTCATGACGGTGGTTCTGGGTGATGGTTACGGCGGCCTGGAACACCGCGCCTCCACCGCCCTCGTCTGCTCGCGAGATAGCCTGCCAGCCGCAGGCGAAACCGACATCAAGACCAACTACCGGCAGTTTCTGGGCCTGGTCAGCCATGAGTATTTCCACAGCTGGAACGTCAAGCGCATCAAACCCGCCAGCTATGCGCCCTACAACCTCTCGCAAGAAAACTACACCCGTCTGCTGTGGGCATTCGAAGGGCTGACCTCGTACTACGACGATCTGACGCTGGTCCGCACCGGCCTGATCGACGCCGCCAGCTATCTGGAGCTGTTGTCGCAGACCATCACCGGCGTGCTGCGCACCCCCGGCCGACTGGTTCAGAATCTTGAAGACTCCAGCTTCGATACCTGGATCAAGTACTACCGTCAGGACGAAAACAGCCCAAACAGCGGCGTCAGCTACTACACCAAGGGTGCGATGGTCGGCCTCGCACTCGACTTGACCATCCGCCAGAAAACGCAGGGCGCAAAGTCACTCGACGATGTCATGCAACTACTGTGGCAACGCTACGGCCGTGATTTCTACGAAGGTGGCGGCAAGGGGGTGGGTGAAACCGAATGGGAGACTGTGGCTGAAGAGGCCACGGGTCTTGATCTGAAGGGCTTCTTCAATCATGCCTTGCGCAGCACCGAAGATCTGCCCCTGCCCGAGCTATTGGCCAGCGCCGGCGTGAAATGGCAGCTGCGGGCGCCGCAGTCCGGCACAGACCGAGGCGGCTGGCTCGACAAGCCAAAGGCTGGTGGTGTCACTATCGGCGCCAAGCTGGGCTCTGATAGCGGCCTGGTCAAACTGACCCACATCTTCAATGGCGGGCCTGCCGAGGAGGCGGGATTGGCTGCCAATGACGTTCTGGTTGCGATTGACGGCCTCAAAGCCAGCCAGGCCAATCTGGATGCGGCACTGGCCAAAGCCAAGGTGGGCGACAAGCTCGACATCCTGGCTTTCCGGCGCGATGAACTGATCGCCACCCGACTGACCTTGCAAGTCAGCACCGACAACACCGTCGGCCTGGCCTGCGATGACAGTGATGCCGACAAGATCGCCAGACGCCGCGCCTGGATCGGTGTCTAGACTCTGTTGACGTAACGGCGGGGTTCATCTACGTACTCAGTAGACGAACCCCCTGCCCCTTCACTATCGTTCGGATAGCTAAAGCCGGGGATCTGCCGAAAGGGGCTACTTTCTCCCAATTCTTCTGCACCAGACGCTGTAGTCGATCTCTGTACTCGATGGCTTGTCAGCCTTTGTTTGAAAATCAGTCCAGACAAAGCATTCGAGACCATCCCATCCATTGAACCCCTGTCCGCAAATTCCACGAAAATCCGTCAAGGCCATGGCATTTCGACGATCGCCCCTGATTGATCCAGTGACTTCTCACTGGCGCACCTTGCACCGACAGCAGCTAAGCCAGTGGCCCCTCGATCAACAAGCCCGATCAGCCAGATCGCTGAAAATCAAAATCCAGCTCAGGTTTGCGGCCGCTGATGATGTCGGCGATGGCCTTGGCAGAGCCACAGCCCTCAGTCCAGCCCAGCGTGCCATGCCCGGTATTGAGGTACAGATTGCGATAGCGGGTTCCGCCAATCATCGGCACATTCGACGGCGTCGAGGGCCGCAGTCCGGTCCAGTACTGCACGCTATGGCGATCCCCGGCATTCGGGAACAGTTCGAAGGTGCGACGTAGCAGCGCCTCGCAGCGCAGCATGTTGAGGTCGGTGTTGTAGCCGTTAAGCTCGGCCGTGCCAGCGATGCGCAGCCGGTTACCCAGGCGGGTGAAGACCATTTTCACCGAATCATCGGTAATGCTGACGTGGGGTGCACCGTCAAATCCCTCGGTATCGATCGTCGCGGAATACCCCTTGGTCGGGTAGATCGGCAGATACAAGCCTAACGGCCGCACCAGCAAGGGACTGTAGCTACCCAGGCAGACCAGATAGGCATCCGCCCGCAAGGTGGAATCCCGGCCTTCGCAATCGCGAATGCGCACTCCGGTTACGGCATCAGCTGCGTGTTCCACGCCGAGAATCATGGTGTTGTAGCGGAAATTCACTCCGCGCTGTGCCGCCAGATCGGCCAGACCCTGCGTAAACAATCTGGCGTCACCCGATTCATCATCCGGCGCAAAGGTCGCGCCGGCCAGTCTATCCTTGATGTAGCGCAACGCCGGCTCGATCTGGACCGCTTCTTCGGTGTTCAAGGTGCGGCGTTCACAACCCAGCTCGCGCATGAGCTTTGAGGTCGCCGCCGCATCATCCAGGCTGGCCTGATCAAAGTAGATCTGCAAAATGCCACGGGTTTCGCAGTCGTAGGCGATCCCGGTTTCGTCACGCAATTCGCGTAGCGCGTCGCGGCTATACAGGCCCAAGCGCACCATCTGTGCAATGTTGTGCCGCATATTGGTGGGCAGACATTCCCAGAGAAAGCCCGCCCCCCACTGCCACTGACGCACGTCCAGCCGGGGACGGAACAGCAGTGGCGAATCGCCACGCCATAGCCACTTGGCCACTTTAAAGGGCGCTTCCGGCCCGGCCCAGGGCTCGGACTGGCTGACCGACACCTGGCCGCCATTGGCAAAACTGGTTTCAAGTGCTGCCTGTGGCTGGCGGTCTACTACAGTCACTTCATGCCCGGCCCGGGCTAAATACCAGGCCGAGGTAACGCCAGTAATGCCGGCGCCTAGAATCAGAACCTTCATGGGTTCTCCCATTGTTGTCGTTGTTTGCTGTTTTTAAATGCAGGCTTGCAATAGTTAGGCTCTGTTGCCTCACCTATTCGGTCGCGCCGGCTCGGATTTTAAGGGGAGCCAAGACGCAAGGCCCGCAGCATGGCCACTCTATGCAAGCGCTCTGTCACGCAACGCCAAGCCGCTTTCCGGCAAAGTGCGATCCGGAAATAAAATGTCAACAGCGCTTGGCGAACACCCATCTCATCTATATTGCAGACAGGCTTCACAAAAAGATGAAAACCGACTTACCCGCTCATCGTTACGACAAAATCCTGTGACAGTGTGCACCTGCCAGGCCTAAGCGGCCCAGGCCCCGGCAACACATTTTTACAGGCACGGCTTGCGCGCCGCCGTAAACTGCCGCGTAATGCTCGCCCGGCGCTGCGCACTTTTCAGCCATGACCCCCTTGGGTTTTGAAGGGATCCATGCAAGGCTGGCTTACACAAGCGGTTTGCGCGGCTGCAAAACTAGGCTAAATAATAGGAGAAATCCCGCCAACCCACACGCAGGCAGCGCATGCCTGCTTGTGTAGCGTAGAAGTGGGAACAGACTGTGGAGCATCCATGCCCTTAACTTTGCGTCGTGCAGTCATCGCGGCGATTCTTGTGGGATTGCTGATTCCTGCCATATTCAGTGGCTACAGCACACTCAAGCGGCGAGAAGCTGCTTTGCAGGAAGGTCTGCTCAAAGATCGTACCCGCATCACCCAGATTCTGGTTCTGGGGATGCAAGAACCCTTATGGAACCTCTCCCCCGATACCGGCAAGCCACTGCTGGATTCGGTGATGAGCGACGAGCGCATCGTCCGCGTCATCATTCAGGATGCCACCCTTGGCACCTTTCTTGAACACAACAAGCCAGATCGCCGCAAAGGCCGCCTGCTGCAGGAATCCCAGAGCGTCACCAAGCAGGGCAACGTCATCGGCAAGGTGACGGTCGAGATGGACGATGGCAAGCTCACCGAGACCATCCACGATGACCAGAACTACTACCTGGCCACCGTCGGCATCCAGCTGGTACTTAGCCTTGCCCTGATCATGGCCCTGATCCACAACCGGGTGCTGACGCCGGTGAAACGCCTGATGTCAGAATCCATCCGCCTCGCCAGCCGCGACCTCTCCACACCTTTCGAATGGAAGCGACAGGATGAGTTGGGCAAGCTTGGCCAGAGTCTCGAAATCACCCGCCAGTCCCTGCACAGCCTGTTCTCCGAACTCGAAGCCAAGAACCGCGAGCTGCAGGCCGATATTTCGCAGCGAAAGCAGATCGAGCAAGCGCTACGCGCTTCTGAAGACCGCTACCGGCGTCTGGTTGAATCGACCAATGTCGTCCCCTGGGAGGCCAACCCGGCAGAATGGCGTTTCACCTATGTCGGCCCGCAGGCAGAAGCCCTGCTCGGATTTCCGCTGCACATCTGGTACAGCGAAGGCTTTCTGACCAGCTATCTGCATCAGGATGACCGCCACCTGGCCTACAAGCTGTTCTCCGAAACGCAGGACCGCGAGAACTACATCGAGTTTGAATGCCGCATGCTCGACTCCAACAACAAAGTCGTATGGGTGCTGCTCGTCGCCACTGCCGTGCCCGACGAGCATGGTGAGCGCCACCTGCAGGGTTATCTGATCGACATCAGCGCCCGCAAGGCTACCGAAATCGAACTCAACCACTACCGCAATCACCTCGAAGAATTGGTCGAGCAGCGCACCAAGGCGCTCGCGGCTGCCAATCGTGAACTGGAAGCTTTTTCCTACTCGGTCTCGCACGATCTGCGGGCGCCACTACGCTCGGTTGATGGTTTCAGCCAGGTGCTGCTGGAAGACTACACCGACAAGCTGGACGACATCGGCAAGCAATATCTGCAGCGAATCCGCCGGGCCACGCAAAATATGTCGAACCTGATCGACGATCTGCTCAACCTCTCCAAACTCACCCGCAGCGAGGTCAATACCCAGTCGGTCAATCTGACGGATATCGCACAGGAAATTGCCCACGACCTGCAAAATGCCGAACCGGACCGGCAGGTCAATCTGGTGATCATGCCCAATCTGGTTGCCGATGCCGACCCCAAGCTGATCCGCGTCGTCTTGCAGAATCTGTTGTCAAATGCCTGGAAATTCACCGGCAAATCCGAGCAGCCTGAAGTCAAGTTCGGCGTCACCAATATTGATGGTCAGAATGCCTTCTATGTGGCCGATAACGGTGCCGGCTTCGACATGGCCTACGCTGACAAGCTGTTCGGAGCCTTCCAGCGTCTGCATACCCAGCAGGAATTCGAAGGCAACGGCGTGGGGCTAGCCATCGTCCAGCGCATTATCGCCCGTCACAACGGTCGGGTCTGGGCCAAGGCCGCCATCGGCCAGGGCGCCACCTTCTACTTCACCCTGCCACGCAAACGTTAAAACCTGCGCTTCAGCATGCTTCCAGACCTGTTTTCCGGCGCGCTGACCGAATGGTCAGCCGCCGGTGCCAGCATCATCCTGCTGGCCGCCTATCACGCCCTGCTGCTACGAGCGACACGCCTGCGTCCCCATACCACCCTGATGGGCCTGTCACGCCTGGCGCGCCAGGCGTGGCTCAGCAGCATCATCCGTCGTCGCAATCAGGAGATCCTGGCTGTCCAGACCTTGCGCAACTCAACGATGGCCGCAACCTTCTTTGCCTCGACTGCCGTTCTGTTCATCATCGGCCTGCTCAATCTTGCCACCCAGGCGGACACCAACCCCATCCTGCAAACCTCGTTTCATGCCTCCAGCCCGGCACTTTGGCAGGCCAAGGTCGTCATTCTGGTGCTCGATTTCTTCGCGGCATTTTTCAGCTTCACCAGCGCCATTCGCCTCTACAACCACCTCGGCTATATGGTCGGCGGCGAGTCAGCCTATGGTGACATCGAACATCTGGTGAAAGATGCTGACATCCTCATGCTGCGGGCTGGCCAGTATTACAGCTCGGGCATGCGGCTCTACTACTACTGCATTCCGTTGGTATTCTGGCTATTCAGCCCCTATCTGATGCTGCTCGCCACCACGCTGCTGGTGGTGGTTTTGTACCGTGTCGATTGGGTACTGCCTCCCGGCGGCGGCGGAGAGTGAACAAACGTTCTCCAAATCGTTTTTTTGTGCCATAATTCCCCTTACTCAAACACAACCCGGATGACCCGCATGGACGACAACAAGAGCAAGGCGCTCGCTGCTGCGCTGGCGCAAATCGAAAAGCAATTCGGCAAGGGCTCGATCATGAAAATGGGCGATGCCCAGATCGAAAACGACCTGCAGGTCGTATCCACCGGCTCGCTCGGCCTTGATCTTGCACTGGGCGTAGGTGGCCTGCCACGCGGCCGTGTCGTTGAAATCTATGGCCCGGAATCCTCCGGCAAAACCACACTCTGCCTGCAGGCAGTCGCCGAGATGCAAAAGCTGGGCGGCGTTGCGGCCTATATCGATGCTGAAAACGCGCTGGACCCCGTCTACGCGCAGAAGCTGGGCGTAAAGGTAGGCGATATGCTCATCTCCCAGCCTGATACGGGTGAGCAGGCGCTCGAAATCGCCGACATGCTGGTACGCTCAGGCGGTGTAGACGTCATCGTCATCGACTCTGTCGCCGCACTGGTTCCCAAGGCCGAAATCGAAGGCGAGATGGGCGACCAACTACCCGGCCTGCAAGCCCGCCTGATGTCGCAGGCACTGCGCAAACTGACCGCCAACATCAAGCGCACCAATACGCTGGTGATCTTCATCAACCAGATCCGCATGAAGATCGGCGTGATGTTCGGCAACCCCGAAACCACCACCGGTGGCAATGCCCTCAAGTTCTACGCCTCGGTCCGACTCGACATCCGCCGCACCGGCGCGATCAAGAAGGGCGAAGAAGTCATCGGCAACGAAACCCGCGTCAAGGTTGTCAAGAACAAGGTTTCACCGCCGTTCCGCGAAGCCAACTTCGATATCCTCTACGGCCTCGGCATCAGCCGTGAAGGGGAAATCGTCGAGCTTGGCGTCAACAACAAGATCGTCGAGAAGTCCGGCGCCTGGTACTCCTACAACGGCAGCAAGATCGGTCAAGGTAAAGACAATGCCCGCGACTACCTGCGCGACAACCCGGAAATTGCCCGCGAGATTGAAGCCAAAGTACGCGCAGCCGTGGGTGTCTCAATGCCCTTGCCTGCCAGCCAGGAAGCAGACGACGAAGTCCCAGATGATCTGTAATGCGCTAGGCTCTGTTGACATTTTATTTCCGGATCGCGTTTCGTCGGATTTGGGCCTGATGCAAGGCGAAAAGCGCGCCGCTTAGTGGGCTAAGCAAGCGATTTTTAACGCAGCAGCGGGCTCAAATCCGGCGAAACCCTCCGGGCCGGGTCGAGTTTTTGGGGGGGGGGGGGGGGGGGGGGGGGGGGTTTGGGGGTCAAAACAACCGCCCC
>NZ_JARRAF010000229.1 GCF_030129945.1 Parachitinimonas caeni | reverse complement strand
GGTCCGGCTGCAGCGAAGCGGCTTCGGCGCTGCTATGCACGCTAAAACGATACGCCCCGCCGGTGGCAGGCAGGCTCAGCCGGTGCGGCCCGGCCTGGGCCCAGCCCAGCGCACTGCTGCCATACAGGATTTCTCCGCCATTCAGATAGCCCGGCACCTGTAGCGAGGTCTTGCCCTGGGGCGCCGACCAGGTCAGGGGCCGTTCCGCCGATTCCGGGCTGTCCAGCCAGAGCAGGCGATCTTCCGGCAGGTCGAAGCGGTATTCCGGAGGTGCGGCGCCCCCCGCCCCGCCAAACAGGATTTCTTTGCCCAGTTCAACCGGCTGGCCCGCCGCCGGGGTCGGGGT
>NZ_JARRAF010000228.1 GCF_030129945.1 Parachitinimonas caeni | reverse complement strand
CAGGTGGATGTGAAGGTGCTGTCGGTGCAGACCAGTGATAACGGCGATCTGGGCCTCGACTGGACGGCGGTCTATCAGAAGCTCACCAGCAATGGCCTGGGCAATATCGGCTGGAGTTTCGGCTCGGGCAGCAATCTCACCGATGTCACCATGCCCAAGATCGGCGTGATTTCAAGCCGTGACGATGCCAACAGCTCCCGCCGCTACGACGCCATGTTCAAGGCGCTGAACGAGGTCGGCCGCGCCAGTCTGGTCCGTAGCGCCACGGTGCTGACCACCAACAACCGGCCGGTGCCCGTCACCCAGGTGACGCAAACCGTGTATCTGGCCAAGACCACAGCTTCATCCGG
>NZ_JARRAF010000227.1 GCF_030129945.1 Parachitinimonas caeni | reverse complement strand
AATAGCGAAGGCCAGAACCTGCGGTATGCCTACTACAGCAATGGCTACCTGATGGCGGTGGCCGACCAGAACGAGAGCAGCCGCAGCCTGACCGAATACGCCTACGACCGCGATGGCAACCGCACCCAGGAATGGATCAGCAGCCGGGTGGGCCTGTACGGCGCCCAGCGCGACCTCAAGCGGGTAACCGAAACCCACTACGACAGCCAGAACCGGATGCAGAACGTGACCGTCTCCGACTGGCAATGGAACGCGCAGGCCCAGCGGCAGGCCTCGGGCAACAAGCTCGAAGTCAGCTACGTCTACGACGCCAACGGCAATGTGCGCACCACCACCACCCGCAAGGACAACCG
>NZ_JARRAF010000226.1 GCF_030129945.1 Parachitinimonas caeni | reverse complement strand
GCTATGGTCTGGCAGAGGTTCAAAAAGCCGTAGCCAGTGGCGGCAGCACTGGCGGTGGCACTGGCGGTGGCACGCCACCTTCCGGCAACTTTGACAAGACCCTCGACGGCACCGCCGCCGGCGAACAGCTGCTCGGCACGAATGGCCGCGACTGGATTCGCGCCCTGGGTGGTAACGACCAGCTCTACGGCTTCAGCGGCAACGACCTGCTGCAGGGCGGTGACGGCGACGACACCCTGATGGGCGGTAGCGGCAACGCCGCCAATACCGGCGACGACAGCCTCGAAGGCGGTGCCGGCAAAGACCAGCTGTTCGGCGAAGACGGCAAGGATGGGCTCAAGGGCGAAGCCGGCAACG
>NZ_JARRAF010000225.1 GCF_030129945.1 Parachitinimonas caeni | reverse complement strand
CCCATCTTCAACCTGCGTCAACACGCCATCCTGCCAGTCGTAGCGCAGACACTGGCCCAGTGCATCCAGAGTCGCCCGCAGGCGCCAGTGGGTGCCTGTCGGGTCGGGCGCGAACACATACGCCGTCAGGCTGCTGGTGCCGATGACGGCCAGCTGGGGATTCCTTCGCCATGCCAGGGGAATCTGCTGCCAACGGATGCCCCATTCGCCCTCGCCGCCCCCGGCCAGCAGCCACAGGTCTTCGCTGGCTGAATACTGGGGGACTTCGGCCCGCAAGGGTTCAAAGGTGAGGGTACGGCCCTGGGTGTCGACCAGCCGGCAGGCGTCTGCCGCCGGTTCCAGTACCGGTGAGGCCGGCAG
>NZ_JARRAF010000224.1 GCF_030129945.1 Parachitinimonas caeni | reverse complement strand
GGCATCGACACCTTGCTGAGTAACCTGTTCAGCGCCGTCGATGCTGGCGAACACTACGAATACAACGTCCGGGGTGAGCGGGTATTGACCCAGACCGGCGTTGGCGGTCGCAGCGAAGTCGATTTCAACGCCTTTGGCGAAGTACAGCAGACCCGCGTCCTGCAAAGCGACAACCGCAAGCGCGTGACCACTTTCAGTTACGACGCGCGCGGCCTGTTGCGCGACAGCGTGGTCGATGGCACCCAAAGCCAGCTCACCCACACCGACTACGATGCCTTTGGCCGTGCCATCAAAGTCACCAGCCCCGGCCAGGTTGTCCAGCAGCAAAGTTACGACCGCTTGGGCCGCATCATCACCGTCAGC
>NZ_JARRAF010000223.1 GCF_030129945.1 Parachitinimonas caeni | reverse complement strand
CCCTGAATGCCCGCAGCGGCCAGGCCCAGGTGCGGACCGAGACCCTCGCCACCGAAAACGGCGCCAGCGTGACCCGTAGCGAGTACAACGGCTACGCCCAGCTCGTCAGCCGGACTGATGGTCGCGGTGCCAAGACCCAGTATCGCTACGACGCGCAAGGCAACCTCACCCAGCTGATCCGACCCCAATCGATGCGGGTGGTGGCCGACGGCGAGATGATCCCCCAGGGCGTCGCGTTGACCGAAATCTATCGCTACGACCAGCAAGGCCGGCGCATCCAGCATCACACCGACTGGAAAGCCAACGACGGCCGTAGCGGGAGCACCAACCACGAAGAAACGTGGTACGACAGCACTGGCCGTGT
>NZ_JARRAF010000222.1 GCF_030129945.1 Parachitinimonas caeni | reverse complement strand
GACTGGAATAACACCCACCGTCGCTTTGGCAGATGGCGCGACAAGGGCGTGTGGGAAAAACTGCTTGAGCTACTGATTGTTGATCCGGATTTTGAGTGGCTGATGATTGATGCCAGTCACTGCAAAGTCCACCCTCATGCCTGTGGAGCAATCGGCGGCAATGAGGGCATGGCCCGGACAAAAGGGGGCTCAATACCAAGCTCCACCTTGCCGTGGATGCGCATGGCATGCCGGTCCGGATAAGGATTACCGAGGGCAGCCGGGCGGATTGCAGCCAAGCCCAGGCGTTGATTGAAGGGATTTCGGCTCAGAATCTGATCGGTGATAAGGCTTATGACAATGACGCTATTGTGCAGCAAGCCCGTGA
>NZ_JARRAF010000221.1 GCF_030129945.1 Parachitinimonas caeni | reverse complement strand
TGATCAACCTGAGCACCGGTGCGGTGATGGCCGACCTGTCACCGCTGCAGACCGACCAGTCGATCGCTGCCCAGACCGGGGCGGCCCGTCAGGTCCGGCTGACCTGGCCTGAGGGGCTGAATGCCATCGGCCAGTTCCGTTTGCGCATCCAGCTCAACCCGCTGGGGGAACTCCCCGAATACGACGCCCAGGGGCCGCTGGACGCCGACAACCAGGCCGAACAGACCTTTGCCATCGGCCCTGACCTGCAAGTGAGCCAGGTGGGATTGCTGGAAACCGGCGCGCAGGATGGCGACGCGGTCACCGTGGTCTGGACCGAAACCAACCAGGGCGCGGTGGCCGCGCCGACGGGCTATCAGGATCGCGTCA
>NZ_JARRAF010000220.1 GCF_030129945.1 Parachitinimonas caeni | reverse complement strand
CGCACCGTACCGGCTGCCGACCAGGCCGCCGCCCGCCTTGACACCCTCCTCAGCCAATACGCCAGCGCCGACGACCCGATCCGGTCCCTGTCTGCCGAGACTGCCGCACCCGCAGTACGGCTGGCGGCCGCCGAGGCAGCGGTCGGAGAACCGGTGGCGGAGGCCCCGCTGCTCGACGGCGAAATCAGCGCCCCCGGCGAGCAGGATGCCTACGAATTCGAACTCAGCCAGGATGGTCCGGTACTGATTGACAGCCTGGCCACCCCCGAGCTGCACTGGCAGCTGAGCCAGGGCGAACACACCCTGGCCAGCGGCCCGCTGTCTGGCGAAGACCGGCTGCTGGCCTTGCGGGCAGGGCGCTACCGACTGAC
>NZ_JARRAF010000021.1 GCF_030129945.1 Parachitinimonas caeni | reverse complement strand
TATCTTGTTAAAGAACACTTGCTGGCCTGACTAACTATCGCTAAACTTCCCGGTTGCCCGTTTCGTTTCGCTGCGTCAGCAGCAGAGGAAGCGAACTATACGCCCCACCCCTGAACTCGTCAACACCTCACACCAAAATATCTTTCAACAATTCATCAAATTCCTGATTTATAACGAAATTTATCAGGAAGATTTTTGATAGCAGCTTGAATTTCTGTAACAAAAGCCATCCAAACAGATTACTTCACTCTATAAAAATCTCCCAATACGGGGCAAAAGGGCATTTTCATGCCCTTTTCTGTATGGATCATGCATCCGTCTCGACAAATACCGCCGTTGTTCTGGCTGGCACAACCACAATTTGCCGTTCAGCCGAGTAGGTCGCAGTTCTGACAATCGGGTCGGATGAGGACTGTTGGGTTGGGTGCAGCGTCAAATTCCCAATACCGCCTCCCAATGAGGATGTAACAGCCGAAGTGCTGGCATTGAATACCACATAGATTGCCTTGTACTGGCTACCAGACAGGTTCCTCCCATCCAGGCGCATAACAATGACACCGGGCGTCCGGTTAGCTAGCACATCTGGAAACGAGACTCGTGACTGTACCTGCTCAAGACTCGCCAAGCGGAAGAGGCTTGAGCTACGGCGGATTTTCAGCCAGTCCAGAAAGCGTTCGCAGGTAAAGGTAATGTCTGCCGCTTTTACGGCCAACGTAGTATCGGCCAACAATGGCTTCATGATGGACCAGTTGTCACCATTTCGTTCCTTACTAGGCAGCCCCACGCCCCAATTGTTCGCTTGGTATGTCCAGTCGATCCGATTGAACCAGTCCCCGGCGTTATAGGAATCACGCTCCAACGACTTCGAGCGCAGTAGTTCATCACCCGCATGGAAGAAGGGAATGCCCTGAGAGAATGCGATCAACGACAAACCTACCGCCTGCGCCCTCGCCCGCTCTGCCGAGCTGACGGACCGATCATGCTTGTACTGGCTGATGTCGAACAAAGTCTGATTGTCGTGAGCGGATATATAAGCAATCTGCTCTTGGGGTCTTTGCGTGTAACCCGCTGGCACGCCGTTATAGTCAAACGTTGCCCCTCTACGCGAATTGCCAGAATGATCCTGCAAGGTGAAGTCACGCAAATTGCCTGCAAGGCCGAGGCGTATCAAGTCCTGTTGGTGCAATGCCGCAGTACGACGTACCGCATCGCAGGCAAAGCCATCATTCGGGGCAAAGCACAAGCCGTTGACGAAACCCTGATTGCGTATCAGCGCATCTCCACCATCGAATGGTCCGCCGCCACGAACGGCATCACGCAAACGATCACTGAACGAACCGATCCCTGTCCCTGCCAGATTCTGCTGGCTAGCCTGCTTGAATCGGGCATTGTTTTGCACCTCTCCAAAGTTCCAGCCTTCTCCATATATATATATGTCGCGACCGGCAGCTTGATTCACTTCCCGCTGCAACTGCTGCATGACTGACAATGGCTGGTGCCCCATCAGGTCAAACCGGAAACCATCGACTTTGTACTGAGCCGCCCAAACCTTGGTCGAGTCGATCATCAGCTTGGCCATCATGATGTTTTCGGTTGCAGTATTGGCGCAGCAGGAACTGGTCTCGACACTACCGTTGGCACTTAGGCGGTGGTAATAGCCGGGCACAATCCGATCCAGCACGGATTTGCCATCTTGCCCGGATGCCGGGGTATGGTTATAGACAACATCGAGCACTACGCGCAGCCCTGCGTTATGCAAGGCTACAATCGCAGACCGAAGTTCACGAATCCGCGCCAGACCATTTGGGTCGCTGGCATAACTACCTTCAGGCACGGTGTAGTGCAGGGGATCGTATCCCCAGTTATACGCATCCCGGTCCGCCACCGCCGCAACTGCGGCTTGTTGATTTTCGGAATCGGCAGCATCTGCAAGACTGATTGCTGGCAGCTGCTGCAAGGCTGGAAGCTCCTGAATCGACGACAGATCATTCACAGGCAAGAGGTGTACATGCGTCAATCCTGCCGCAGCCAGAGTCTTCAAATGCCGCATGCCCGCTGACGAGGCATGGCTAAAAGCCAGGAATTTGCCACGGTCTGCAACAGGCACCGAAAAGTCGGAGGCTGAAAAATCCCGCACATGCAGTTCATATAAAGAGATGTCTTCAATGCCTGCCAAGGATGGAATAGCGTGGGCAGACCAGCCTGCAGGCTGGCTGAGGGCGGATTCCAGATCAACAACCATGCTACGTTCGCTGTTTGCCGATAGTCCCAGACTATAAGGATCGGTCACCACATTGGTCTCGACCTTGCCTGTTGATCGAACATAAACCTTGACCCGATACAGGTAATACTGGCGATTGGTCATGGCGGCATCGCCGACCACAGACCAGGTGCCGCTGGCAGCATCCTGATGCATCGGTCGAATATCGGGACTGCCTCCGCTTGGAGCATCAAATACCAATAGCTCTACGGATCGGGCCGTCGGCGCCCAAAGCCTGAACGTTGGCACACCTCCTTGGATAGCCGCACCCAACACCTGAGCCTGTGCCGCGCCTGCGTAAAGCGCATCCAGCACTCCAGCGGTTTGCAAAGCGGTCGAATCCAGCAAGCGGCCTGTCACATCAAACCGGGCCATTACCAGCTGACCTTTCAGGAGTTCGGGTGCTTTCGCACTCAGCTCAGCCGGCAGACGCAAGGCCGTGGCATTGGCCAAGTGGGGATGGCGGGCTTTCAAATCATCAGCCAGCCCCGCCGACTCCACCTGCAGTCCAACCGAGGTGCCACCACTAATCCCTTCTCTGCCAGAGGTAATGCCCCCTTCGGCGGCATGAACGAGAGCATATCGATCCGTCACCGCCGCCCCCGGCCAGACGATGATGCTCGGAGTCAACCAATGAGCCTTGGCTTGGGACACATCCCCCACCCTGACGGCCGGACGTACTTTATATAGCGTGCAATCACCCTGCTGTAGCCAAAGCTCCCGCCCTGCCGCTGCCGCATCCCAGCGCTGATCACTCGGGCAATTTTTTTCATCCCCCTTATGCAAGATGAAGTTGAATGCCTTGGCCCCTGCTTTCAGCGGAATATCATATATCGCCCCATAATCATCTTTTCTGGTTGAAAGCTAGGGGCTTGCCCACTCAATTGCTCGCGTCAGATCCAGACTACCCTTGGCATCCTCCCACAAGTGCAAACCCCAATCAGCATAATCCGACTGCGTACGGGCATAGTGAATCCTGACAACATTGTCAGGTATTGCTGACGACGCCGGCTCCCCACCGCCATCGCTATTGCAGGCCGCCAGCGCAAGGGCGCCAGCAAAGGCCAACCCCATGCGCAACCAACGCCACAGGCTTGTCTGATGATCTGATTGCATGCCGTTCCTCTTCTCGTTGTGATCTTGCTGCCCAGGCAGCCCCAAAGCTGCCGAATACTCGTGCTGCATGAAGATTGTTCAAGCGGCAAAGCCATCAAGGCAGGTTTGCCGAGCCGCAGTCACCAGGTTTACGCCAAACCATGTCTCGAACAGTTCATCGCCACAGTCCTGTAATACGCGTAGTGCAATTACTTAAATATCAGCAGAGCTGTGATTTTTATGGGGCATTCAGCAAGGCCGGTCAACAATACCGACACAAAAACAAGTAGTTTTCTTTCTTTTCAGAGAATTAGCGCAGCGATGGAGACCTACACTCACCCCATTGCCGGACGGTTCAACATCAGGCAATCGCGTAGTTGCCTATCAGGGCGCTACGTATCCGTTAGCAGAAACTCATGGGGGCCGCCTTGTCGCAACCACGGCGGGAAGAAAGATTCCGACACAAATGTCGGACCGAAGGCGGAAGTTTGAGAACCTTCCGGGCTAGAATGCAGATCCTCGCTTATTTCCGTTGCCAACCACGTATGTTGATTCGTTCTCTGTCGTTAGCAATCGCCCTCGCCACTGCCTCGCCGGTCTTTGCCGCCAAGTGGGGCGAGGCCTGTCCACCTCGCCTGAGCAAGTTCACCGAAAGCTTGCCAATCAACCATACTCGCGCCGCTCTGGATACGATGTACAGCGGACTGCGTCAGGCATTTCCCCACATGCTTGCCGATCAGACGGGCAAAGCCGCAGGGCTGAAAGACAATTGGAAGCCCGGCAACAAGTGGTATGACAAATCCGTCGCTGAATACGAACAGTATTTAAAAGATTACGAAACGAAGTACGGCCCGTTGACTGCACCAGACTGGATCTCTGCCGCGATCAAGGTATGCCAGGGGCTGACCGAAGCTGATATGAAAGCGCTGGAACAAGGCCAGAAAGAAGCGGCAAGCCAGTTGATGATTCGTAGCTTTGATACCCAAAGTGCCATCACCTTGAGTGAGCAGATGCTCAACGACCCTGAGCTTGGTAAATATTGGACGCCGCAAACCAGGCAAGCCCTTGAACAGGAAAAGCTCGCCGCCGGCCAAGAAGACCAAACCCTCAAGACAGAGGCCAGCAAGCTCGGCAAGAAGCTACCTTCACGCACCGAGCGATTCATGAAAGTCGTTAACGGCCTCAACAAAGATCTCGGACAGACGGTTGGCCAAGCCACCCTTCTGCGCAGCATGAATCAGTTCAAGCAAGCCGTGACCATGGCACCGCCGGATAAAATCAAGACCAACATCGAAAGCTTCAAATCTGAGCAGGAGCCCGCCAGACCGCCCCAGCGCTCTAAATAAGCACACCCAAAACAAAAGCCCCGAAACGGGGCTTTTGTTTTTTCGATGCAGGTACAGACCAATCAAGCCCTCACAGAGGCGCGAGATCCAGCTTTTTGAACAACTGTCGATCCCGATCAGACTCTGGATTACCCGTCGTCAGCAGCTTTTCGCCATAGAAAATCGAATTTGCGCCAGCGAGAAAACACAATGCCTGCATCGCCTCCGGCATTTCCTGTCTGCCAGCGGATAAACGGACAAAGGAATGCGGCATGGTGATACGCGCAACCGCGATCGTCCGCACAAACTCGGTCCAATCCAACGACTCACTGTTCGCCAGGGGCGTGCCAGGCACCTGCACCAGATTATTGATCGGCACAGACTCGGGTTGCGGCGACAAATTTGCCAGTTCCGCAATCAAGCCAGCACGGTCCGCCCGCGTCTCCCCCATCCCGACAATCCCGCCGCAACAGACATTCAAACCCGCATCCCGCACTTGACGAAGCGTATCCAGACGGTCATCAAACTGGCGAGTTGAAATAATGTCGCCGTACTTCTCGGGCGAGGTATCCAGATTGTGGTTGTAATAGTCCAGACCCGCGTCTTTCAGCTGATCTGCCATACCCTGCTTAAGCAAGCCCAGCGTAGCGCAAGTCTCCATTCCCAGCGCCTTCACCTCGCGAATCATGGCTTTGACCTCATCCAGATCCCGTTGCTTCGGCCCACGCCAGGCAGCGCCCATACAAAAACGTGAAGCTCCTGCATCCTTGGCTCGTTTGGCGGCCGCCACCACATCCTCCAAAGGCAGCATGTCCTGATTATCCACACCGGTCTGATAACGAACCGATTGCGGACAATAGCCACAATCCTCCGGGCACCCGCCCGTCTTTACCGACAATAGCGTCGATAACTGCACCTTGTTAGCGTCAAAGTGCTGCCGATGCACGGTTTGCGCCTGAAACAGCAAGTCGTTAAACGGCAGATCAAACAGCGCTTCGATCGCCTCGACACTCCATTGCTCCGACCGCGCATGCGGCTCAGGCTGACGATGGAACTGCACGGTCTGAGTAGGAGTATTCATAGCAAGTCCCCGGCTGATTCAAATATCGCCGCATCTTCGATGATCGTCGTCATCGTTGTCAATTTTCAGCACCGCAAAAACTACATATCCGCCCAAAAAATAAGCAAATCCCCTATCAACACCCCACCGTAATCAGCCTATCAACATTGGTCTTTAGCGCTAACCGAGCAAAGACGTGGATTCACAGATCGTCCACTTCTTGAAGGAGGAGCCGATTAATAGGCGCGGTAGAGAACGGCCAAGCATGGCCCGGCGGTCAGGTTCAGCAGCCTCCTAGACTAAACCTGCTACTCGTAAACACGCGCAGCCAATAGCACGTCTGCCAAAATACGCCACTTGAAATCCTCTAAACCCACCTCTTTGGAAATCCCAAGATTTTCATAATACCCATCCATGTCTTCAATCCAGCTAGCCATAGCCTCAAGAAAATCTTCCAGATTTCTATTCTCCCACTCATCGGGATTTTCTCTCAGGTCCAGCGCCATTTGCTTAAGTAGAGAAATTAGGCCATCCCTTGAATTTATCTTATTCTTAGTGGCAATCACAATATTTTTCTCGCATTAAAATAACGCAATAACCAATTAATGTTTAGATCTGTTCTATAGAGTTAATATTCCCTACAATCATCCCCCTTGCCAACCCATCTACATTTTTTCTTAGCGAATAACTTCACACCCACTTGATCCATTTTATTTTTTACAAAGGTACAAAGCTCTTCTGGCGTTGAGAAAGGCAGGCTCAACGTTCCATCATCCGATCTATATGGCAGATCATCGCAAATAATAGCCAATGTGTATTTAAGGTCCTCTTCCGCATAAACAAACCCTAGCTGTTGCAGCTCTTTATAATTTTCCGGGATACCTATTAGATTAATAATCGCGCCCTTCCCTCCATCCCAATCAATTTCATATCCGGGACTCTCATTAAATTGATCTGTTGAATGATCAGAAAGGGGTATATTAAGTGCCTCATCAATCAGTTTGGCAATTTCGCTTAATGTAGCTATGGGTTCAATCCAGAGCGTCAAGCATCCCATTGTTCTCTCCTAAAAAGTGCCAGAATTTCCTGGAGAGGTCTCTTGATTGACTCCACTTCATTCTTGCCGAATATTTTAAATCCGAATTTTGGCTTCACCCCCCAAGGCATGAAACCTTCCTCAGCTCTCGATTTATTAAACTCGATGGAGTTCAACACTTGCGGAGAATGCTGAAACTCTAACAGGCAGTTCATAATTAAAATGCCTCAGTAGAATAATCAGGCCACTCGCTTAATAGGTAGGAAATTACCAAGCTGGCGTGAGATAGCGGTTTTGCGGGGTTTTCTATATCAGGATTGGTTTCATAGTCCAAGAAAATAATTGGGCGTTGCTCGGCCATTATTTTCAACTCAGTTAACTCGGCTTGTAAGTAATGATCCAGCACCCACCGGTACGCCGGAAGATAAATTTTCTTGCGAGCCTCAATATAGCCAAGCAATTGCTGACAATCCAACCCAGCTTGATGCCCAATGACCTTTCCGAATGTGCGGCTGGTACGTTTGATTCCCGCCATTTTTGTCAGGAGGAACTTTGAAGGATCAATGCTCTCACGCTCAAAAACCTTCAGCCCCTGCCATATCCCCTCGACAGAATTCCCATAAGCATCATTGCTTAATGGAATAGGAATATTTCCATGCGGGTAAAACGGACTGAATTTTACCCATGGCATGTTTGCCTTGGACGTAAGGTCAATAATCCTTGAGGTTGGATATTTTTCTTGCAGTCGAACTATATTCAAGCGCTTACTTTGTAAAGAAAATTTCTCCAACATTCTCTCCCGCGCATTAACTTGCAATATCCCTGGCAATATCCGACAGCACATCGGCAGCTCGAAATATTCTCTTTGCCATTTCGGGCTCATGTCGATCCGCACAGGACATTAAAGCTGCCTGCATATCTACAAAAAGATTCACAAGCGATTTCGGAAGGCAATCCAAATATCGACTAACCTCCCGTATCTCTAACAATGCCTGTTTTGTTTTATCTAGTAAATCTTCGTCAATGCCAGAATTTGATCGCGCACCCTCATAAAGTTGAGCATATAAATCTGAAAATTTTTCAATTAACTCCTTCATTTCTACCTCACTATTGAAATAGCTTTAAGGCTACTTTTATCTGGGAGTAAGTCTTTTGAGGGTTCCTTGCGCCCCTAAGCCACGATTTCGGAGCTGGCAAGCCTGATCTCTCCTAGTTTCTCCGCACTCTATGCTATGGGATACTCTATATATTGCCCTCCACCTCCTACCCAGCGAGGGTTCTTTTTCTTGTAAATCTTTACTTTTTTATTAATTAATAAATTAATAATTTGCATGCAAAGTTCATCCGCAGCCAATGATGAGAAAATCATACTGCTCTGTGTTTGACAAGGTAGATCCCCATAAAAAACCAAAACAAGAGAATATTGCATTTCCTCTTCAGAGTAAGGGCTATTAATCTCCTCCATTAAATACGCATCAGCAGGAGACCCCAATAGTCTAATATGTCCACCTTCGGAACCTTCAAATTTAACTTCATACCCAGGATATTCGTTGTATGCCCCCGTTGGATTTTCTATCAAAGGGATATTAAAAGCTAGACCAATACTATTGGCAACCTCATCCAAGGGGTCCGAATTATCCAGTAAAATTGTCAAACTTCCCATATAGCACTCCTCAAAATCTCACCTGCACTTCGTCAGGCAAATTAATAGTTCGTTTCATTTCTGCGCTGGAAAAAATTTTGAATCCAAATTTATCGCTACGCATTCCTCCTAAACAAGGAATTTTTCTTAACTCAGCATCCATAGCCTCTTGAATTGGAATGACCTCTTTTATATCGGAACCCCACCCACCCTCTCGTTTCAACTTATCACTCACAATAAACGCATCAATATCGAAGTCTGTTGGCGTAAACGGTCCCCCGCCTTTATGCGGCCCCTTACGTCCCCGCGCCAAGCTTCCTCGGTAACCAACTTTAGCTTGCGGATCAAGTGCCTGAATCTGCGGCTTATATTTCGCCATAACATTTTGCACCGCACGCTGAATCATCGCCCGCGATTGGCAGGGCGGCGCCTTGTTTTGATTTTGGCTCCCACCGCTATTGCTGCCACTCCTTCCCCGATTCGGGTGCGGACCTAAGCCGAGTGGGTCCAGCCATCCCGATGGGCTGGCAACATAGGCGTACACATTATCGTCGCCATTCAACCCAATCGGATCCTGCGTCACAAACCTCCCTGCCTCGGGGTCGTAGTAGCGGAAGCGGTTGTAATGCAGGCCGGTTTCGGTGTCGAAGTATTGGCCTTGAAAGCGCAGCGGTTGGTCGGTGGCGACTTCTTCCACCTTCAGGGTATTGCCCCAGGCCCGATATTCGGCGCGCCAGCTGATATAGCCGTATTGGTCGGTCAGTTCGAGCGGGGTGCCGAGGTGGTCGGTCTGGTAGTGGTAGACCTCGTTGTCGGTGAGCTTGGCCAGGGGCACAAAGCTGGCGGGTTCGTAGAGGTAGGTGGTTTGTTTGCTGCCACGCTGTTCGTGGCTCATCCGGTCCCCATCCCACCCGAAGTAGGTAGTACCAAACGCATCCTGTTTGGCGATGCGGCGGCCCAGGGGGTCGTAGCGGTAGTGGGTGGTCTGGCTGACGCCGTGGCGTTCGACTTGGGCCTGGGTCAGCTGGTGGTCGGCGTCGTAAGTAAAGTGCTGGGTGGTGTGGCTGCCTTTGCGCCGTTCAACCATGTTGCCGTGCTGGTCGTATTGGTAGCGCAGGTCCTGGAACACGTAGAGCTGGTTGTGTTCAACCTGGCCCCAGGCCCGGCCATGTTCGTTGGCGGGCAGCAGGTTATGGGCGGGGTCGAAGGCGAACTGCTCAGCCTGCAGGCCTTGGGGGCCATAGCGTTCGGCGGCCAGCAGTTGGCCCAGGGGGTCGTAGCGGTAGTTGATTTCGCCCCGGCTGCGGTCGGTGATGCGGGTGAGCTGGCCGGCGCGGTCGTAGAGGTAGTCGCGCCGTAGCACTTCGCTGCCATTGGCGCGCATGGCGCGTTGGCGCAGCAGGCGGCCGGCCGGGTCGTAGTCGCTATGGCTGCTGAGCATGCCTTGCTGACGGCGGGTTTCGCGGTGCAGTTTGTCGCGTTCGAAGTCGGCCAGCGGCTGGCCGTCGAGCAGGATGCCGTGCAGATGGCCCGAGCCGTAGTAGAGCCAGTCGAGTTGGCGGCCGTCGGGTAGTTGGGTGCCCAACCGGTTGCCGAGGGGGTCGTAACGGTGTTTGAGGGCAAAGGCGTGGCCGTCGGCATGGGTCTGGCTTTCTTCCAGCAGCTGGCCCAAGGGGTCGAAGCGGAAGGCCAGACTAGCGGCTGGGTTGCGGGCGGCAATCAGCCGGCCGAGCGGGTCGTAGTCGTACTCCGCTGAGCTGCCGTCGTCGTGGCGTTTGCGCAGCAGGCGCCCCAGCTTGTCGCGTTCGAAGTGGGTGATCTTGCCAGGGCCGGCATCGCTGCCGCCGGCCTCGATCAGATGGGTCAGTTCGCCGGCAGCGTTGTATTGGTAGCGTTGCAGGCGGCCATCGAAGCCGATTTCTTCGATCAGCTGACCAGCGGCATCGTAGTGGAAGTGGTAGCGGTCGCCGTTTTCGTTGATCAGCGCCAGTAATTGCCCGGCCCGGTCGTAGTCGTAGCGCAGGCGGTGGCCCAGGCCATCAATGCGTTCGATGGGCTGGCCGTGGCCGTCGTAGCGGTAGTGGGTGGTGTGGCCCAGAGGGTCGCGGTAGGCGATGAGGTTGCCGGCTGGGTCGTAGTGGTAATGGTGGCTGGCGCCATCAGGTTCGATGGCTTCGGCCAGGCGGCCGGCGGCATCGTAGCGATAACGGGCGGTCTGGCCTTCGGCATCGATCACCGCCAGCAGGCGGCCCAGCGGGTCGTGTTCAAACTGAGTGCGGTAACCCGAGCAGTCGGTGTAAGTGGCCAGATTGCCCCAACGGTCGTAGGCCAGGTGTTTGCTGCCGCCCTTGGCATCGACGATGCGGATGACGCGGCCGCGTGGGTCGTAGTCAAGCTGGGTGGTCTGTTGCAAGGGGTCGATAGTGATGCGGGGCTTGCCCTGGTTGTCGTACTCATAGCGCCAGCTTTGGCCCATAGGGTCGATCAGTTCGATGGGCCGGTCGTTGGCGTCGTAGTGCAGACGGGTGCGCTGGCCGGCGGCGTCGGTCAGCTCGGTCAGGTTGCCGCGTTCGTCGTAGTGGTAGCGGGTGCTGCGGCCGAGGGGGTCGGTCTCGGCGGCCGGGCGGCCATTCGGGTTGAACGGCGAGGCGATCTGTTCGCCCAGCGGGTCGATGTAGCCGATGACTTCATCCCGCTCGTTCAGCAGATAGGTGCTGGTGGCGCCGGTAGCGTCGGTCACGCGGGTCTGGCGGGCGGCAAATTCCAGCCGCAACTCGCGGCTGCCGTCGGCGGCAATGCTGCGCACTACCCGTTCGCCCTGCCATTCCTGCCGGTATTCCATGCCCAGCGGGTTGGTGTAGGCCACCAGTCGGTGTTCAGCGTCGTAGGTGTAGCGCCAGACCGCGCCGCCCGGCAGCTCCACCCGTTCCAGATCGCCGGCCGCAGCGTAGTGGTAGCGGGCCAGGATCAACTCAAACGGGGGGTGGCGTGGTCCGTCATCAAGGCGGGCGGCGATACCGTCGTTGGCAGCTACCGCCGTCAGCCGCACCTGTTCCAGGCCATATTGGCCCCATGTCAACCATAAGGTACGACCGTCCGCATCGTGGATACGGTCAGGTCGGGCCAAGCCGGTTTGGGGGGTGGCCGGGTAGTCAAATCGCAGCGCGTTGCCGTGGCGGTCTTCCAACGCGGATAACGGCAGGCGCCACTGGCCTGCAAAGCGCCGATCAAAGATACGGCATTCGCCATCCTTGGCTTGCAGCACATAACGATCCGCCGTTTCGCGTTTAAGCGTCAGCCCCTCGCGCACATCAAAGTGCGCTTCGCCCTCTGCCAGTAGCGGCCAGCTGATCTGGCGGTTGCGTTCGTCAAAAAAAAGAATGGCACTGGCCGATAGCCGCAATTCCACCGCATAGGGCACGGTCCAGCCATGACCCAGCCAGCCATTGCGCTCGCGCTCGGTTGAACGGTAGAAGCGCGACCAGTTGAGGGGGATCGCGCCCGGCAACGCAAAGTCCGTTTCAGACAGTATTTTGGCGCCCGTGCTGTAGACAACCGGATAAGCGGAATGGCTCTCAAGCACGGCAGGCGGATGAGGAGGTGTCGCAGTCATGGCTCAGCAATCGCATTTGGGTTTCTGGGAGGCGGGCGCAGAACCCGGCACATTCGCGACCGATGGCGCATCGGCTTTCGGAGCGGGCGGTGTTTTTTCCCTCGACAGCTTGCGGCCGGCTTTGACTTTGGCAATCAGGGCCATCAACAGGGCAGGCGCACGCGAACCGGCACTCTTCAGAAAATCCAGCGCCAGCGCTTTTTGCTGGGCCGGGGTGCTGGCGGTCTGCGCAGCCCCCATCACCCGCTGCATATCGCCAGCCAGGACTTTGGCCTGGTCCATGACTGCGACCGCCCGGTCACCGAAGCGCCAGGCGGCCAGGGCAACGCCAGCCGGTGCCCCGACGCCTGTCACATCCAGCGCGCCCGATACCACAACGGTGCCGACGTCCAGCGCCAGACTGCCGTAGGTCGCTGGATCTTTCAGCATGGCCAGCAGATCAGCCAAGGCTTCTTCGCCGATTTGTGCGGCCAGTTCTTCGAGATCCTGCTTGCTGATCTGGGCAAACCCTTCGCCAAGATTGGCCGCGATCTTGCTGACGTTATCAATAAAGCGCTGCAAGGAATTGACCATCATCAGCTCGACATGGCGCACTGCTGCATACATGCCGTGAAACACATTCTTCGAGCCGTTGATGAAGGTGCCCCAACCCATGCGGGTATTGCTGATTGGACCGATGATGATTTCAGGGGAATGCGACACCCAGGTCATGGCCGAGGCCTGATTACCCACCGGCCGCCGCTGATCAAGCACGGTTTCAACCGCCAAGGCCAGCTTGTTGGCGCTGCCTTTATAGGTACTCACCCCCGGATCGCCCTTGGGGGCCAGCAACGCAGGGTGTAAGCCGGTTACCGTCGCGCCGGATACCTCGCTGACGATCTTCAGGTTATTGGCAAAAACTCGCGTTGCCATGCTGTGTTCCTCAATGTCTACCCGGTGTTCTGGCACTCAATCGAGTGCGGCTTCGGGTGGTGGCGCACTACGCTCGATCACCGCTGCGCCAATCAGGCTGCCGCCCAGCGAGGCTGCGGTAGTCAGCGCAGCGCCAGGGGGCAAGGGCTGGTTGCGGATCTGCTCGGTCACCAGAGTCCAGAGCAACGGCGCCCAGGCCGCCCCCACATTCCCCAGCAGCGCTCCTGGCCGGCGAAGTTCGACTTGCGAAGTCGGGATCTGCGCGGCATCCAAAGCCGCCCTTTCGGTTTGTACCCGCCACAGGTCCCCATCCTGATCCGACCAGCTATCCGACAGGTGCTCGCCACGCAGGCCCGCCTCGGTAATCGCTCGTCGCAACGTTTCTGCCCAACGTGCGTACTCACCGAGCTCCCCTTGGGGTGGAGGATGCCTGCCGGTGCTATGAGAACAGACCGGCCGGTGCAGCAATGCCTGCCGTCGCTGGCGGTGGGGCTCCGCAACGGCACACAACGCCACTGCCGCTGCGGCTTCGCCCGCAATGAAGCCGCTATCGTCGGTGTCGGTCACCAGCCAACCGGCGTCAAAGGCTCGTTGCAGCACAACCGGCTCCAGCCAGTTATCGGCACCGGCAATCACGGCCACGGATTCCGGCTCGGCCTGCAGCAGTTCAAATGCAGCAGCAGCCGCAGAAAAACCGCCAGCCGCGCCTTCGCAGACATACAACCACTGGCTGATCAGTAGCTGACGGCACAGGTCATCAAGCATGGGCCGCATCCGTTCGGCCAGATTGGCCGGCCAGCCCAGACTGGGCGATGGCAAAGCCAGATAAAGCACCCGGCGTCGGCTCTGACCGGCCAACCCGGCAAGCGCTTCCTCGATTGCCGAAGCCAACGCCGCAAACAGCCGGGTTTCGACCCGAACGGTTTGTGGCAGCGAACGGCAAGGATTCGCCCACAGGGCATGCGCCCCCCGCGCCAGCTTTTGCACGCGGGACAATCCTGCCTCAAGCGTGGTGGCAACCTGCCAGCTGCGGGTGCCCGTGGCAGCGACCGCGCCGCTGCCAGCAATCAAAAGTGGCTTCATGCTTCCTCCGCCATGACGCTCAACTCAGCCAGCGGGCGCTGATGTTGCCAACGCAGCAGCTGGGCTCGCCAGGTCAGGCAGAGCCGCCCTTCATCAGGCTCGACCAGCACCGTATCCAGCTTCAAGCGCTGGCGTAGCGGCTCGGCGCCGGCGTAGCGCAGCTGTAGCCAGCAATGCCAGCGTGGAATCTGCACCTGACATTCCCCGTCCGGCGTCAGCCGCCATAGCGTCAGGTGCTCACCGCCCTGCCAATGGGGAGAGAAACGCAAAGATGGGTCGCTGGTGCAGTAGGCATAGGGGTCAAAATCGGCAGCTTGCCGGGGGGCACGCAGTCTGAGCCACTCCGCATCCTGCGTGCCAAACAACTTGCGTCGATGCAGGCAATCCGCCGGATACCCCCCCCAGAAACCCGGCACGGGATGATCATGCGGCGTCTCAATCAAGGTATCCGGCCGCTCTTGCTGCGGCAGCAGGACGCCATCGACCTGCCCATCGTCACCGCACCAGCCACGCCCATAGGGATTACGCGCATCCAGTGCCTGCACCGTGCCCTCGCGCCGTACTTCACCACCAAAAGCCAGGGCCAGTCGTAGCGGCAGATGGCGGATGGGCGCCAGGGTTTCGATGACAGCCCGCCCCCCTCCACCCAATAACGCCGACTGCCGCCAGACTCGCGGACCAAACACCCGCAAACGTTCGGTTCGCCCCGCCACTCGCAATCCCACTTCAAACTGCGTCAAAGGCTGGCTACCGGGTGCATAGGCAACGGCGTTGATCAGCAGATCGGTTGCCAGCTTGGGCGGGGTCAGGTCGTCTTCGTAACGCGGCCCATCCTGTTCCGGCTCGGTGTCTGGCCAGAGCACCGGGGCATCGTGAATCGGCAACTGCCGCTCTGCCGGTAACAACAGACCGTTGTCGAGTCGGAACGAGGCTTTCAGTGCGAGGTTCAGGCAAACCCGTCCCTGCAGGTCCAGATCAGGACGGCAATCGGCAGGAAAGGGGCTGAGATTGTTGAGGTACATAGCGGACTCTCACTCGCGCTGACGCGCCATGCTGCCGATAAAATCCAGCGCCATATCCTGCCGGTGGCAGACATCGGCGGCGCGCAGGGCAAACGGCGCCCGCATGACCATGCCAAATTCCCAGTACAGCAGTTGCCGGATCAGTGCCGGCGCGCGGGCCGCTGCCGCCGGCAGGCTGGCCTTCAAGTCGTTCAGCGGCTGGCCTCCTCGCCAACGCTGCTGGGCAGGTGCCTCGCGGATTACCGACAGTGCCTCGGTCAGCGCCGCGTGCCCGGCGGCCACCGAGGTCAGCGCCTGCAAGCGTTCCAGATCGCAATCGAGCGCCAGCTTGCAGCTGGCATTGATCCACGGCAGCAGCTTCAGCCCGGCTTCACCCTCCAGCACGGTATGCAGCAGGTTCAGGGCCGGCAGCGTGCCGATCTGCCCGAGACAACGCACCGCATCAGCCCCCTGCAGCCATTCGGGATGGTGGTTTAACCGGTCCATCACCTCCGCGGGCGCCAGTGTGGCCACCGCCCAGGCCACAGCCGGTGCCCTGCCCCGATCCAACCAGTCCAGCGCAATCGGAATGGCTTGCTCGCAACCACGATCAACCAGAAGCCGTAATCCAATCCGCCGCACTTCGGTATCCGGCTGGTCCAGCAGACCACGCGCCGTCTCCAGCAGATCGGCTTCGTCCTCGGCGCTCAGCTCATGGCGTGCCAGTGCCAGACACGCCGCCACATGCCACGCCGAATGGCGCCAGCGCAGCAGTCGTTTTGTCCAGCGTGGCTCCAGATAGCGCGCCCCCAACTCGAACCCCAATCGCAGCAGGCTGCTTTCCTCCGCATCCAGGGTATTGGCCAGCCATTGTTCGGATTGAGCACTGCGGTAGTGCCACAGGGCATCGCGGCAGGCTTCGTAATCTTGCGTGCAGTATTGTTGCAGGCGCCCGGCATAGGCAGCCTGGTCCAGAAGTTGGCGCGGACGTGCCAGATCAAGGTAGAGGTAGGCAGGCAACTTGCTGGGCTCAGCTTGCTGGCGCAGGCGCTGGATAGCGCTATCCACCTCGTCGGCATAGCGCGAAATATGCTGCAGATGGCTGGCAATCGAGGTGTCGATTTCGCGCAGGGTCTGCAGGCTTTGATCTGGCTGCTCCAAGGCAAAACGCCGGCGACCATAGCGGCGCACCACGGTCTGGATGCTCTCTTCGAGCAGATCGGTAGGAATGGGGAGCTGGTAGGCCATCAGTTGAACGAGATGCGCCCCGCCTCGAAGTGCTGTTGCTCACGCATGTCCGACAGCAGATTGACGCCATGCAACTCGATACGGCCATCCGCCGTCAGTACCATGCGAGCATCGCCACAGCGCAGTTCGATGCGGGATTGCGCCGACAGGCTCAAGGTCTCGCCATCCCACTGCAGTGCCCGTTGCCCATTGGCCGGGGCAGGGAATGCCGCGATGATGACACCACTATCGCCTTCGCGCGCCACCAGCACGCTGCTATCAACCGGCGGTCGCGCCAATCCGGCCGCAAGCACGCATGGAATCAGCAAATCAGCCAGCGCCACCGAGGCAACGCCTGCCGCATCCCAGGCCAGCACCTGACCACGATACAGCGCCAGCGGTTTGGCGAATGCCAGATCTGGCGCAGGCAGGGAAGCAAGTTGGCGATTGGCGGACATGAAAGCAACTCCAGCGGGAATTTGAATACGGTCAGGTTCCGTTGACGTGAGGGATCAGGGGTTGTGCTGAACCGGGCTGCCAATAACGACGAACTCCCCCTTGGCCTCCATATGGACCTTGGTGCCATTGAGCAGAACCGTGCCATCTTTTAATAGCTGCAACTTCGATTGCCCTACCTGCAAGGTAATCGACTCATCATTCATCACCAGCTGGCTCGCCGCCCCGCCAGACGATCCTCCGGCCTCGCCGCCGCCCCCTGCTGCGACGGTCAGGGTTTTGCCCACCGTCAGCGTCTTGTTGGCGCCAACACTCTGACTATGATCGGCCCCCACGCTATCCGAGCGTGACATGCCGACATTGGTGATCATCATCGCGCCGACATTCAGGTTATAAGCCGCGCCAATATTCACCATCTTGCCCAGGCCCACGTTCTGCATATATGCCAAGGCCACCGTCTCGGTCTTGAAGCGGCCAACATTGATCGACCAGTTGCGACCTATCGAATCCACTTCATGCTTGCCAACACTTTTGGTGCGGCTCTGGCCCACGTCAAAGGTCTGGTTCTTGCCGATGGTGACGGTTTCATTCTTGCCGACGGTCTCGGTCCGGTTATCCCCAATGCTGATCGTCTCGTTGTGATCGACGGTCTCCGTCCGGTTCTGGTGAACGGTGATGGTTTCATTGCCATCCACCGTCTCCGTGCGGTGGCGGTGGACAATGGTGGTCTCGTCGCGGTCGATGGTCTTGCGCCGGTCATTGCCGACCCAATGGCTCTCATCATGCTCGACCTCGATCCGCTGATCCTTCTCGGCATGCAGCCAGACTTCCTCGGCGCCCTTCTTGTCTTCGAAGCGCAGGGCGTTGGCGTGGTCGTAGTGGCCACCCTGGCTGGAGCGGCTGAGAATGCCGGACTGGGTCTTGTTGCCGGGTAAGTCCCACGGCGGCATCTGGTCGGCGTTGTAGACGCGGCCGGTGATCAGGGGTTGATCCGGGTCGCCTTCGAGGAAGCTGACCACCACTTCCTGACCGATGCGCGGAATCGCCACCATGCCGAAGTTCTGGCCGGCCCAGGGTTGCGACACCCGCACCCAGCAGCTGGATTGATCGTTCTTCTTGCCCCGGCGGTCCCAGTGGAATTGCACCTTGACCCGCGCATGTTCATCGGTCCAGATCTCTTCGCCAGCCGGGCCGACGATGACGGCCGTTTGTGGGCCTTGCACGATGGGTTTCGGCGTAGTGCGCTCGGGCCGGAACGGCAGGTTGGACGGCAGGGCCTGGATATCGACCTGGGCTTCCCACTCGCCGCCACCGGAGCGGTAGTCGGATTCGGACAGGTGCAGGGTGGCTTGGGCCACCAGATATTGCCGGTTCTGGTCGCCACGCGGGTGCTCGGTCAGGCTGAACAGATAGCCGACCGGCAGGCCGCGTACCGGGCCTTGGCCGACCACGCGTTCATGCCGCGCCTGCAGTTCGTCGATGCGGACGCGGGCGTAGTGCTCGCCGACGCCGGGGTCCACGTATTGGCCGGGGTAGTCGTAGATTTCGTGCTTGGCCTGGGGGTGTTCGCGGTCCACGATGGCTTTGACCTTGAGGTCGGCCTTGGGCTTGAGGAAGTCGTAGTCGTTGAGCACATAGTCGGCCGGCTGTACGGATTTCTCGGTGCGCCAGTGGGCCATATGCTCGCGGTTGACGGTCATGCCGCCATCCTGCCCGCCCAGATAGAACGGGACTTGTTCAAAACCGGGGGCCGGGCTGTGGCTGGCGATGCCATCGGCCAGGACCAGCGTATGTTTGCCGCCGCCGTGCTCGAAGTAGTAGTAGATGCCTTCTTCTTCCATCAGCCGCGACACGAAGTTCAGGTCGGATTCACGGTACTGGATGGTGTAGACCCGCTGCGGATAGCTGGCGGTGAGACGATCCTTGAACACGGCGACGCCATGATCGCCGAACACCTGCTTGATGATCTCGGGCACGGTCAGGTTCTGGAACACCCGGCAGTCGGTGGTGCGGGAGAGGAACCAGAGCCAGGGCCGGACCGAGGCATGGTAGCGGTGGTAGTCGCCTTCGCGGCCGATCAGGGCGAAGCGGGTGACGTGGCCGCAGATCTGGCGTTCGCTGCCATCCTGCAGTTCGATGTCGAGCGAGACTGGATGCCCGAGCAGCGCTTCGAAGTTGATGTCGGGTTTCTTCGACAGGACTTCGATCTCGGCCTCGAACACGGTGGAGAGCGCATCGCGCAGGGTCATGCTGCGGAACAGGAGGGCGTCATCGCCCAGCGGGGTGTGGAGGCGGAGGGGGCGCATACAAGGATCTCGTCAGCGTCAGATGAGGGGATGGCATGTCAACAGAGCCCAAGCTCACCATTGAAACTAGCACCCACTCTATGCAAACGTCAATTTATCTCTCGCAGCAATCCAACAATTCACAATTAAATAAGCAATAACTGTATTAGCTCGCTTGAATACCCCGCCACCGCTCGTCAGACCGGCTGGTAAATTTGTTAATTATTTATTAAAAACAATTACATAATAAACCATCAACGCTCAGACCTCCCACCTTACCCAGTGATTACAGCAAGCGAGCAATAAGCTTGTTTAACGGAATTCAATCCATTTGGCTTCCGGGTTGCACCACAGCTTTATCAGTTTATCCACAGCCCCTGTCTGCGACCGGCCGCAGCAGGGCAAGTGACATTTTGGCTTTGCCGGCTGGGAGACCTATCCTGAAAGTCTGGGAAGGTTGTCGAGCACTGGGGAAAGTCATGGCAGACAAAGATTGCATCTTGCTGGTGGAGGATGAACCCGTACAAAGAATGCGGGCGGTCGCCTTGCTGGAGGATTACTACCGGGTATTGGAAGCCACCAGCGGTCTGGAGGCGATAGAGATGGTGCGTGATCATCAGCCCGATCTGGTGTTGATGGATATTCTGATGCCGCAGATGAACGGCCTGCAGGCGTGTGAACTCATTCGGGATGATCCGATCGTTGGCGAAACCCCGGTATTGTTTCTGTCTACCGAAGTCACGCTGGAAGACCGCCTGGCTGCCTATGCCGTGGGCGGTGAGGATTTCATCGGCAAGCCCTTCGATCCGACCGAACTGCTGGCCAAGGTGGAATCGACGCTCCGACTGACCCGTGAACGCAAACAGCTGCGCTCGGATGCCCGCATGGCGTTCGATACCGCCATGTCGGCGATGTCCACCTCGGGAGAACTGGGACAGGTGCTGCAATGCCTGCGCATCGTGATGGCTTGTGAGGACATGCACCCCCTCGCCAACGCAGCTTTGCAGACCTGCGCCGAGTATGGCCTGAAAGCCTGCATCCAGATCCGTGTCGAAGAGGCGATCTATAGCCGCAATCTGGATGGAGAGGCCACCGAGCTGGAAAAAGGAACCCTGCATACCCTGCAAAGTTGCGGCCGCATTGTCAGCATGAAGCAGTATGCGGCGTTCAATTATGGCCGCGTGACGTTGATGGTCAGCAATATGCCGCTGGACGACCCCGACCGGGCCGGGCGGATGCGCGACAATCTGGCGCTGATTGCCGAAGGCGTGGATGCCAAGGCGGCAGTGCTGGAAATGAATGCAGCCGAGCGCCGGCATCAGACAAGAATCCGTGAACTGCTGACGCGCAGCGTCGATACCCTGAAGGCCATCGACCGTCGTAACCAGCTGCAGCGCGGGGTTGTGAAGCGTCTGCTGATGCAGATGATTGACCAAGCCGAGCAGTCTTTCCTGAGCATGGGTCTCACCGATGCGCAGGAGCAGCTGATTGCACTATCGCTGCGCGATACGGCGGATTCCCTGAATCAGCTGCTGGAAGAAGGGCTGGAAGTCGATCAGCATCTGGCCATCCTGCAACAGGATCTCACCAACGCCCAGCCAGACGCTGCCGCCGAGACACCGGACTGATAGCCGGTGCATCCGGCAAGCTGTCTGGCAAGACCGCCTGTTGGCAGACAGCATTCAGTTTCGGGTGGGCAACTCGGAAGGAAGCGGCAATTCCAGGGCGGCACATAAAACGCCTACCAGATGGCGAATCGCGGCCTCGATCGGCTCCACACTCTCCCCAGGTGGCAGATCTTCTGCGCAACGCCGCAAACGCGCTTCGAGTGCCCCGGCATAGTCGGCCACCTCGCCCGCCCCGATTGACGCCGCCGCGCCTTTGAGTGAATGCGCTTCACGTAGCGCCCGCTTCTGATCGCCTTCAACCAAAGCGCTGCGAATGGTCTGCGCCGCGCCGTAGTGTTCGGAAACAAACAGCCGCAGCAGACGCAGGTAGCTTTGCTCCTTGCCGCCGATCAGCTGCAGGCCGGTTTCAATATCCAGGCCCCGTGCCTGCCGTAAGGCAGCCAGCCCGGTCAGCTGGTCGGACGGTGCAAACAAGCCCGACGCCTGCGTCGCGGGGAGCAGCGTTCCCTGCAGCAGGCTTGCCAGCAAGGCATACAGGCGCTCGGGCTGTATCGGTTTGGTCACCACATCGTTCATACCGGCTTGCAGGCAGGCTTGCCGATCCTGTTCGAACGCATCGGCGGTGAGCCCGACAATCGGTATCGTGGCGTAAGCAGGTTCGGCGCGTAGTGCCCGTGTCGCAGTCAGGCCATCCATCTTGGGCATCTGCATATCCATCAGCACCAGATCGAAGGGCTGCTTGCTGGCCATTGCCAGGGCTTCCAGGCCATTGTTGGCAACGCTGGTATGACAATCGAACCCATCCAGCAGCAGTGTGATCAGTTCCTGATTGAGCTTGTTGTCTTCGACGATCAGGATGGACTTGCCATCCAGCGAACGGGACACCTCGACCGCAATATCATTGAGCACCGTTTCATCGGCATTGCTGTCTTCGATATGTGGGCTGGCGGTCTGCGACTGGTCCGGCATTTCAATCCAGAAGGTACTTCCCTGGCCCTCCACGCTATCGACACCAATCCGGCCACCCATCATTTCGATCAGGCGTTTACAGATCGCCAACCCCAGGCCGGTGCCGCCAAAGCGGCGGGTAATGCTGACATCGGCCTGCTCGAAGGGCAGGAACAAGCGCGAGCACTGCTCCTCAGTCAGGCCGATGCCGCTATCGCAGACTTCGAAGCGCAGCCAGTTCGAGCCACCCGCCATCGGCAGGGGCCGCGCCCGGAGCAGAATCGTGCCTTGATGGGTGAATTTGACGGCATTGCTCAGCAAATTCAGCAGAACCTGGCCCAGTCTCACCCGGTCCACCAAAGCGAATTCCGGCAGGCGCCTGTCGATTTGTGTTTCGAGCTGCAGGGCGTTTTCTTCCGCCATCGGCTGAATCATGGCCAGGCTGTCTTGCAGGAATGGCCGTAGTGCTACCCGCTCCGGGTGCAGATCAAGCTTGCCGGCCTCGATTTTCGAGAGATCGAGAATATCGGACAGAATGCCCAGCAACTGGCGGGAAGCAAACGCAATCTTGCCCAGCAGATCACGTTGCCGCTTTGAGCGGGCCTCCCGCATCAACAAATCGGCAAAGCCGAGCACCGCATTCATCGGCGTGCGGATTTCGTGGCTCATATTGGCCAGGAATGCACTTTTGGCACGGGCCGCTGCTTCGGCGCTTTCCTTGGCCCGCAACAACTCACGCGTCCGGTTGACCACCATGTCTTCAAGCTGGGTGCGATAGCGATCCAGCCCCTGCCCAAGCTGCTTCCGCTCGGTGATGTCTTCGTGCAGACCAATGACATGGGTGATCTTGCCGGACTGATCGCGCAATGGCGCAATCGTCAGAAAATCAACATAGACCCCGCCTGTCTTGCGGCGGGCGGTAACCTCGCCGCTCCAGGCCCGGCCTTGCAGAGCCTGACCATAAATATCGCGCCAGGTGACCAGGGTGCGCGAATGCACATGGATCAGCTCCAGCGACTGGCCAACCAGCTCATCCCAGCGATAGCCCGTCATCGCCAAGCCAACATGATTGGCATAGACCACAATGTGATGAACATCCGTCAGAAACACGCCGGATGGCGCCTGTGCCAGTGCCTGTGCATACAGATGGGTCTCCGCTTCCTGCACCGGGCTAGCGGGCCGGATGGTCAGTACATAGTGGCCCGCTTCCATGCCGGCCATCACCAACTGCGCCGACAGTTCCACCGGCAGGCGCCGCCCATCGCGGCATACCGCCTGGCCGTGGAGGCTCTGGGCCGAAGACCCGGTCCTGGCCAGAAATCGCCAGTACTCGGGCTGGTCGGCCTCAGGCAGCAGCGCGTACAAAGCCAAGCCCCGGATTTCCGCCTGGGTGTACCCAAGCAGATGGCAAGCAGCCACGTTGGCAAACTGCAGCCGCATATGCGGATTGACGGTGATCAGCGCATCCGGTGTCGCATCGAACAGCGCATGAAAGTACCGATGACCGAACGATGCCTCCTGCGCCTGGCGCATTGAGGCAGACATATCAATGATGCAGCCTGTTACCGCCCAATCGACAGCGGGATGAGAAGCAGACCCCGCCAGCGCGGCGTCGTAGACCCAGATCCAGCCGCCCGCAGCGTGCTGCAAGCGGTACTGCACACAGTAGTCGTTACGGCGCCCGGCAGCATAATCCGCACCAGCAAGCTCAACCCCGGCGCGATCAGCAGGATGCACCCATTCCATCCAGCCCTGCCGATTCGTCGGCAGCTGTGCTGGCCCGCAGCCAAGGATCGTTGCCAAGGCCGCCCCAAACTGGACTTCGCCCGACAGCGGCAGCCAGCGCCAGCTTACCGGCGCTACGGCACTGAACGGCAGGGTCTGCCCGAAGTCCCCCTCAGGCAGACCTGTCCACTGTGGGGATAACAAAGGCAGCGGCATGGTCATCAATCAGCAAGCGTCAACTTTCAAGGTAGGTGAAATTTGCGGTAACCCAAACCTGGGTTCTGTTGAAGCGGCCCATATATAACGAAACTCAGGAAGCATTCCTTCGCCAGCGCCGTTGACATTGCCTCATGCTGAAAGCTACTGCCTTGATTGATCTGATTCTGCCGGCCAGTTGCCTGCTATGCAGCGACCAGGCAGCGCGCGATGGTCTGTGCCTGGACTGCCATGCCGATCTGCCCTGGCTAGACGGCCCGCATTGCCCGCGCTGCGCCATCCCGACACCGCTGGGCGAAGTCTGCGGCGACTGCCTGCAACACCCTCCGGCTTTCGACCGCAGCTACGCCGCGCTCTGCTATCAATGGCCGGTGGATGCGTTGATCGGACATCTCAAATACGGCGGGGACTGGTCATTGGCGCATCCTCTGGGCGCCTGGCTTGCCCACATCGCCACGGCTGATCATTGCGCACCGGACTGCCTGATCGCCATGCCGCTGCATCCGGCCCGGCAAAAGTTGCGAGGATTCAATCAGTCACTCGAAATCGCCAAAGTGCTGGCAAGACAATGGCGACGGCCGATTCATCCATCCATTGAGCGACTGGTCGATACCCCATCGGCCGCCGGGGCACATCGGGAAGACCGGGCACGGCAGGTCAAAGGGGCATTCCGCCTCAGGCAACCTTTATCCGGGCAGCGCGTGGTTCTGGTCGATGATGTGATGACAACCGGTGCCACCGCCAACGAGTGCGCAGCGGCAATCAAGGCCGCAGGCGCGGCGGAGGTCGAAGTCTGGGTGGTGGCGCGCACATTGAAGCGTGGCGGAATGGGGAATCCGGCGGGCTAAGTGGCTGTCAGACACTGCTGTAGGTTCTGTTGACGTAAGGTTTACCGTCGCGCCGGGGCGAGGCTAGGCAGGGTAAGCGCGGTTTAGCGAGCTAAATAAGCGAACCCTAACGACGCCTTGCCCCAAAAATCGACCCGGCGCGACTCAGTCGTCGTCGCTACGCCGGCCTTCCTTGGCGGCAGTGGCACGTTGACGCCGCACTTCCTTCGGATCGGCCTGCAGCGGGCGATAGATTTCAATCCGGTCATGGGCACGCAGCAGGGTATCGGGTTTGACCGCCCGGCTGAAAATCCCGAGCTTGTTCTGGGTAAGATCAATCTCGGGAAACTCTTGCAGCATCCCGGACTGACGTACCGCCATCTCGGCGGTACAGCCTTCGTCAACCATGAGTTTGATGATCAATTGCCGCTCTGGCCGGGCATAGGCCACTTCCACTTCGAATTGCTTGCTCATGGCTGACTCATATAAAGCGCTTTTCTGCCTGCTTGACGAAGGCATCGACAAAGCTGTTGGCAATCTTGTTGAAAACCGGCCCCACCAGGTTTTCCAGTGTGCGGTTGGCGAATTCGTATTCCAGCTCGAAGACCACCTTGCAGGCATTCTCGGCCAGAGGCACAAAACGCCAGGCCCCGGTCAGATTACGGAAAGGCCCGTCTTTCAACTCCAGACTGATCTGGTTGTCTGACTTGCGGTTTTCAGTGGTGAACTGTTGCCGCAGCCCCAGATAGTCTATGCCCAGTGTAGCGACGGTCCACAGATCATCGCGCGAGTGAACTTCGGAAAAGCCACACCAAGGCAGGAAGCCGGGATAATCTTCCACCCGGTCTACCAGTTCGAACATCTGGGCAGCCGAAAATTCGACCAGTACCAACTTTTTGATTTGAGGCATGGAACAACGTGGTCAGGAAGTGGATTCCGCTCACGACGCTGCCAGCACTAACGGGCTTAGCGCCCCATAGCAGCGATTGATCTCGTGAACTCATGACCCATACGGGCTAGAATGTCGGCCCCCCGGAATTACCCAAGGCACCGTAAAAATGACCGAGCATCCTAACGCCAGCGTGCCAGACCCGCAACTTGAAAACCTGCGGACCCCCCCGCATTCCATCGAAGCCGAGCAGTCGGTACTGGGGGGGCTGCTGCTGGAAAACAGCGCCTGGGACAAGATCGCAGACGTCGTCACCGAGGCGGATTTTTATCGAGAAGACCACCGGCTGATCTATCGCCACATTTCCCGTCTGATCGAGCACGGCCGTCCGGCAGATGTGATCACGGTGCAGGAATCGCTCGACACCGCCAACGAGCTGGCCTATATCGGCGGCCTGGCCTATCTCGGCTCCTTGGTCCAGAACACCCCGTCGGCGGCCAACATCCGCCGCTATGCCGAAATCGTGCGGGAACGCTCGATCATGCGGCGGCTGGCTGCGGTGGGTGCCGAAATTGCCGATTCGGCCTACAACCCGGCCGGACGCGAAGCGGCCGAGCTGCTTGATCAGGCTGAGTCGAAAGTCTTCGAGATTGCCGAGCAGTCTGCCCGAGGCAAGCAGGGCTTTCTGGATATGCCGGTCGTTCTGAAAGAGGTGGTCGAGCGTATCGACATGCTCTACAGCCGGGATAATCCCAACGACGTGACCGGGATTCCGACAGGTTTTACCGACCTGGATGCGATGACCTCCGGCCTGCAGAAAGGCGATCTGATCATCGTCGCCGGCCGCCCGTCGATGGGTAAGACGGCGTTCTCGATCAATATTGCCGAGAACATTGCAGTTGATTCGGGCTTGCCGGTGGCGATTTTTTCGATGGAAATGGGCGGCGCCCAGCTGGCCATGCGGATGATCGGCTCGATTGGCCGGCTGGATCAGCACAAAATCAAAACCGGCCGGCTCGAAGATGATGACTGGCAGAAACTGACCTATGCCGTAGGCAAACTGTCGGAAGCCCCGATGTTCATCGACGAAACCGCAGCGCTCACCGCGCTGGAACTGCGAGCGCGGGCCCGACGGCTGGCACGGCAGTTCGGTGGCCAGCTCGGCCTGATCGTCATTGACTATATGCAGTTGATGTCCGGTTCGGGCCGGGATCAGAACCGGGCAACCGAGCTGGGCGAAATTTCGCGCTCGCTCAAAGGTCTGGCCAAGGAACTGCAGGTGCCGGTCATCGCCCTGTCGCAGCTGTCACGGAGTGTGGAGCAGCGAACCGACAAACGACCGATGATGTCTGACCTGCGCGAATCCGGTGCGATCGAGCAGGATGCTGACTTGATCCTGTTCATGTACCGCGATGAATACTACAACCCCGACTCTCCCGATAAAGGGCTGGCCGAGGTGATTATCGGCAAGCACCGTAACGGCCCCACAGGCCGGGTACGGATGGCCTTTCTGGGCCATTATTCACGTTTTGAAGATGCCGCCATTCCGGGTGGAGGCTGGTCGTCGGAGTAAACCCGCCAGCCCCCATTTTCTTTGCGGAATTCTGATTTCATTTCCAGGAGACACCACCATGCGTCAAGTAACCGTAGCGGCCACCCAGATGACAGCAGGCGACTGGGATCGCGAACTCAATATCCAGCGCGCGGAGCGCCTGGTACGGGAAGCCGCCAAGCGCGGTGCGAATGTGATCCTGATCCAGGAGCTGTTCGAGCTGCCCTATTTCTGTACCGAGCAGTTTGCCGGCCACTTCGAGCACGCCCGCCCACTCGAAGGCAACCCGACCATCGCCCGCTTCGCCCGCCTGGCACAAGAGCTGCAGGTAGTATTGCCGGTCAGTTTCTTCGAGCAGGCCGGTCGCGTGTTCTACAACTCGGTGGCCATGATTGATGCTGACGGTTCGATTCTCGGGGTCTATCGCAAGTCGCATATTCCTGACGGCCCCGGCTACAGCGAAAAGTTCTACTTCAGCCCCGGCGACACCGGTTTCAAAGTTTGGTCTACCCGCTTTGGCATCATCGGCGTCGGCATCTGCTGGGACCAGTGGTTCCCGGAAACCGCCCGCTGCATGGCCTTGATGGGCGCCGAAATCCTGCTGTACCCCACTGCAATCGGGTCTGAGCCCCAAGACGCCAGCCTGGATTCGGCCGCCCACTGGACCCGCACCATGCAAGGCCATGCCGCCGCCAACGTCATGCCGCTGATCGCCAGCAACCGGATCGGTACCGAACAGGGCCAGAACTTTGCCCAGACGTATTACGGCAGCTCTTTCATCGCCGACCATACCGGCGCACTGGTGCAGCAAGCCAACCGTACCGACGAAACCATCCTGACCCATACCTTTGATCTGGATGCGATCCGCAAGGTGCGCCAATCCTGGGGCGTGTTCCGCGACCGCCGGCCAGATCTGTACTGGCCTATTCTGACCCTGGATGGCAGCCACCCGCACGCCGCCAGTTAAGCCGATACCTGGCCGCCAACTTTGGTCGGCCAGTTACTTGAATGAATTGGGCGCCAGCCCAAAAATATCCTTGCCTGCATTGATGACGGAGATTTCCATGTTGAGTCCCATTACCCCGGCCAGCCTTGGCTTTTCCATGCCTGCCGAGTGGACCGCCCACGAGCGCTGCTGGCTGGCGTTTCCCTGCCGGGAAGAGCTGTGGGGAGGGGAGGCCGAGCTGACCCGCGCCCGAGTGGCCTATGCCAAAGTGGCGCAAGCCATCAATGAGTTCGAAGCTGTCTGCATGGTGGCCCGCCCCGAAGATGCCACGCTGGCGCGTTCGCTCTGCGGGAGCAATATCGAAGTCATGGAGCTGCCGATCGACGACTCGTGGATGCGCGACCAAGGCCCGACCTTCGTCACCAATGCCAAAGGCGAAGTCGCTGGCGTGGACTGGATTTTCAACTGCTGGGGCGGCCTGTTCCCCGATTTTGAAAACGATGCCGCCGTCGCGGGCCGCATGCTGGACGCCATCGGTGCCAGCCGGTTTGAAGCGCCGCTGGTACTGGAAGGCGGTGCGTTCCATGTCGATGGTCGCGGCAGCCTGCTGACCACCGCGCAATGTCTACTGCACCCTAACCGCAACCCACGCCTGAGCCGCGAGCAGATCGAGCAAATGTTGTGCAGCTATCTGGGCGTGCGCAATATCATCTGGTTGGGTAATGGTCTGTTTGATGACCACACCGATGGCCACGTCGATGACATCGCCTGCTTCGTCAACGAGACCACGATTCTGGCCCAGCGTTGCGACGACCCGTTCCGCCCCAATTACGCCGCCTGGCAGGACAACCAGCGTCGGCTGGCGGCGGCGCGTGACGTAGAGGGCAAACCTTATCAGGTTGTCACCCTGCCCGAGCCGGCACCCCGCCATCTGGCAGATGCCAAGAACCATTACGTCTCGCTGTCCTACGTCAACTTCTACCCCGCCAATGGCGGCATCGTGATGCCGGTGTTCGGTGACCCGTCTGATGACGAAGCTGTCGGCGTGATTCGCGAGCTGTTTCCGCAGCGCAAGGTCATCACCCTGCCTGTTGCCGAGATTTTCGGTGGGGGGGGTGGCATCCACTGCATCACGCAGCAGCAACCCGCCGGCCCTCTGGCCAAGCTATGAGTGACCACACCAGCCTGCAGGCAAGCCGCCGCAGCGAATTTCTGGCAGGAGCCCGTGATTCGCTGCCCATGCTGATCGGCGCCGCACCGTTCGGCATGATCTTTGGTGCGCTGGCCGAACAGTCTGGTGTCTCGACGCTGGGTGCCTTGGCCATGTCGGCCTTGGTCTTTGCCGGCTCCTCGCAGTTCATTGCTCTGACCTTGTTCAAGGGTCATGCCGCACTGGGGGTGATCTGGCTCACCACGCTCATCGTCAATCTGCGGCACGCCTTGTATTCGGTAACCTTGCTGCCGCATGTGGGCAAGCTGTCACAGCGCTGGCGGCTGCCTCTGGCGTTCGGCCTGACCGACGAGACCTTCGCGGTAGTCCAGCATCGCTACAACAGCCACGATCCCTCCCCTTACAAGCATTGGTATTACCTGGGTTCTGTGCTGGCCATGTACAGCAACTGGCAGCTCTGGACGGCCGCCGGTCTGATTCTGGGTCAGTCGGTGAAGGGGCTGGAAAATCTGGGGCTGGATTTTGCGATGGTCGCCACCTTTGTCGGCATCGTCGTACCCATGCTGAAGACTCCTGCCATGCGCTGGGCTGCCCTGGCAGCCGCCGTCGTTGCCCTTGCCGCGCACGGGCTTCCTTACAAACTCGGTTTGATGCTGGCCGCCCTGGCCGGCGTCGTCACAGGCGTCTGGTGTGAAAGCCGGCAAACCCCCAGACAGGACCATGCCGGATGACCGAATTCCTGACCATTGTTGGCATGGCGGTGTTGACCTTCGCCATTCGCTACCTGCCATATGCCTTCGGCGGCAGACTGGTGTTTCCGCCGGCGCTGCAGGCCGCTTTGCGCTATGTGCCCGTGGCGGTGCTGACTGCGATCATCGTGCCCACTGTCCTGCTGCCCGATGGTAGCCACTGGCAGCTCAGCTGGCGCAATCCCGCCATCATTGGTTCGCTGGCCAGTGCCCTCATCGTCTGGCGCACCCGTCACCTGCTGGCCGCCATTGGCGGTGGCATGCTGATCTACTTCGGCTGGCGCTGGCTGTTTCTGGTGTAAACGCCCCGCCCCCTCGGATTGCCCGCCGTAACACGGCAAGCTGGTTCACCCGGTTTTCATCGCATATAAATAAAAGAGTGCGTCACACCTGACCCTTGCGCGATGCGGACGTCGGCGTATCCGCCTGATGCGGCACGATCCCATCCCCCCTTGCAGGCGATGTCATGGGTAGCGCGCAACGCTGAGAGGAGAGCCCATGTCTGGCTTGCATGAGCTGCAAGAGCCCGGTCCCTTGTCTGCCAAGCTGCACTATCTGCTGCACGCCATGCAGAAGAAGTATCCGGCGGTTGAGCGACTCGCCATTGCGCTCTATGACCCCGGCAGCGATTGGGTGAAGACCTTTGTAGCGATCGAAAGGGAAGCCAATCCTTTGCCGTTCTACCATGCCCGGCTAAGGGACACGACGTGGTTGCAAGCCGTTGCCACCAGCCAGTCCCCGCGGGTCATCAACGATTTCTCGGTGCTCGAAGACAGCAACAAGCGTCACGTCCAGGCCCTGCTGGCCGTTGGTTATCGTGCCAGCTACACGGTGCCAATGTGCGTGAACGGCCAGTTCTTTGGCTTTGTGTTCTTCAATTCATGCACGCCCGGCTTGTTTCAAGGCGCGCTGCTGGCCGAGCTGGACATGCTGGCGCACTTTGCCAGCCTGCTCGTCTACAACGAACACGCGAATGTCCGTACCTTGCTGGCAACGCTCAAATCCGCCATGAACATGGCCCGGGCGCGCGATCCGGAAACCGGCAACCATCTGGAACGCATGTCGCGCTATGCCCGACTGATCGCCCAGCAGATCGGCGCAGCGTTCGGCCAGGACGATAGTTTTGTCGAGCATGTCTATCTATTTGCTCCCCTGCATGATCTGGGCAAGATCACCATCCCCGACCAGGTTCTGCTCAAACCCGGCCCCCTCAACGCCGAAGAACAAGTCATCATGCGCGAGCACGCCCGTGCCGGGCTGACACTGGTCGAGCAGATTCTGGAGAACTTCGGCCTGGCAGGTGTCGGTCAGATCCACCTGCTGCGCAATATCATCCTGCATCACCACGAGCTTTTCGATGGTAGCGGCTACCCGGACGGGCTCGCTGGTGACAACATCCCGCTGGAATCGCGCATCGTGACCGTTGCCGATGTCTTCGATGCTCTCACCAGCCAACGCCCCTACAAGCAGGCTTGGCCCAATGAGCAAGCTTTTGACTGGCTGCAACAGCAGTCCGGCCGGCTCTTCGACCCCCGTTGCATCCATGCCCTGCTAAGCTGCCAGGATGAAATCGAGCATATCCAGCATTGCTTTGCCGAGAATATCTACGGCTGAACCGGTTTGATCACCGCCCCGCCAGATGGGGCTTTTAGTCAACCGCTTGCGCTGGATGCGCCAGGCGAGTGCATACTGCCAGCTCATCCCAAACGCCTTTCGCCAAGCCATGACTGAGCGCATTTTCTGGCAAGACCCCTACTTAACCCGCTTGACCGCCCAAGTCATTGCGGTTGACGGAGCCGACCTTGTGCTCGACCGCACCATCTTTTTTGCCTTTTCAGGCGGCCAGGAAAGCGATACCGGCCGTATTGCCGGGCTGACAGTCGAGTCTGCCCGCAAGCAGGAAAATGGCAGCATTGTTTATACCCTTCCGATGCCCCATGGCCTGCAAACCGGCCAGCGGGTTGAGGTGGAAATCGACTGGCCGCGCCGTTATCGCTTGATGCGACTGCATTTCGCTGCCGAGCTGGTATTGGAATTGATCTGCCAACGGCTACCCGGCGTTGAAAAAATCGGCGCGCATATTGCTGAAGACAAAGCCCGCATCGACTTTGCCTGGCACGAGAATGTCAGCGCATTGTTTCCCGAACTCAGCGCTGCCATCGCAGCCATCGTCGCAGCCGACCACCCGATCCGTACGGGCTTCAGCGACGAAGCAACCGGTCGCCGTTATTGGGAAATCACCGGGCTCGCACGCGTCCCGTGCGGCGGAACCCATGTGCGCAGCACAGCCGAAATCGGCCCGCTCTCACTCAAGCGCCGTAACGTCGGCAAGGGCAAAGAGCGCATTGAAGTCAGCCTCAATCACGATATTGGGCTCTGTTGACGTTTTATTTTCGGATCGCGTTTCGCCGGATTTGGGCCTGATCAAAAAGATACCCCTGTAATCAACAGTCAAACATTTATTAAAAATCAAATACCTACTTCGCAGCATCAATAGCTCCTGCCAGTTCAATTCATAAGAAGGTACCTTGCATAGCAAAGTACCTGTCTATACACTGGAGTCCTGATCAAGCGGGAGGGTCTGCCAGGTGAAAACTCAGTTGAAAAAGGGCGTGCTGGAAATGTGCGTGCTGGCGCTGCTGGAACAGCACGATAGCTACGCCTACGAAATTGTCTCGACGCTGGCAGATAGCGTGGAAATGAGCGAAGGCACCATCTACCCGCTGATGCGACGCCTGCAGAATGATGGGCTGGTCAGCACCTATCTGGTCGAATCCGATGCAGGTCCGCCGCGCAAGTATTACCGGCTGGAGGCCAAGGGGCTGGAAACCCTGCAGGCGATGAAGTCGGAGTGGTCTGGTTTTCTGGCAGAGGTCAACAAGATCGTGGGAGCAAACAAATCATGAATCAGGACAGTTTCATCAGGAGCTTGCGCGGCGAGCTGAAGGGCCTTGACCCCCATGAGATCGAAGATATCGTGGCTGACTATTGCGAGTATTTCCGCGATGGCATCGCGAGCGGCCGCACCGAAGAAGACATTGCCAGCTCGCTGGGCAACCCACGGCATCTGGTGCGCGAATTGCGGGCAGAGTCCAGCATCAAGCAGTGGGAAGAGCGCAAGTCAGGGGGAAACTTTGTCCGCATGCTGGGGGCTTTGGTCGGCCTCGGGTTTCTCAATCTGATACTGCTGGGACCGGTGCTGGCAATCATCACCGTGCTGTTTGCGCTATTCGTCGCGTCGATTGCGCTGCTGATCGCCGGGGTAGCGGCCTTGCTGGTCGCCGCACCGGGTTCCGGGCTTGATCAGCTGGTCACCATCAATCTGCCCGATCTGGATATGTCCAGCGAAGACTCGGCCGCCTTTGTCGGTCTGATTCTGGTATTCGTCGGCAGCGCCTGGACGATCCTCAACTACTATTTGAGCAAGTGGACTGGCACCTTGCTGATCAAATACGCGCGGCTCAACTTCCAGCTGATCAAAGGCACCGCCTGAGCACAGTGAAGCGCGAAGGGAGTGCTGAAAAAACCGGCACTCCCCTGGCCCTACCTCACGGCTGGCAGCAATTTTGCCTGCAGCTTCTAAGCTGGAGTAATACGGGTGAGCTGTTCACCCCCTTACTGCACAGGAGACCTCGCAATGACCGCTCGCTACGCCCTCTCTCTGCTGGCCCTTTGCTGCAGCACCAGTGTTCTGGCTGCTGGCAAACCCAAGGAAATCACCTGCTATTCCGATACCTTCGCGCCCTATGTGTTGAGCGCAGATGGCAAGATCACGGGTATTGATGTCGATACTATCGACGAGGTGGGCAAGCGGATTGGCGTGAAGATCAATTTCAAGCTGTTACCGTGGGTAAGGCTGGAAGAAGACATCAAGAAAGGGGCTGGCAGCGAAGTGGAATGCGCCTATGCCTATGGCCGCACACCCGAGCGTGAAGCTTATATGGACTTCACCACCGTACCGCTGCACGTTACGGCTTACACGCTGTTTGCCCGCAAGGATGCCAATATCGCCTACAAGAGCCTGGCTGATATGAAAGGCAAATCGGTCGGTCTGCGGCGTGGCTTCAAGGCCCCTCCCGAATTTGAAGAAGCCGTGAAATCCGGCCAGATCAAGGTAGAGGAAATCGACAAGGATGAGCAGAACCTGCAGAAACTATCGAGCGGCCGTATCGACGCCATCCTCACCAATCAGGACGTAGGCCGTTATACCGCAGGCCAGCTGAAGATCAGCAACATCATGCCGCTATCGCCGCCGGTCAAATCAACCCCGACCTTTCTGATCTTCAACAAAGCCAAGGGCCATGCCGGACTGGCCGCAGAGTTCGACAAGGCGCTCAAAGCCATTCAGGCCGACAAGACCTACGAAAAGCTTTACGACAAGTACATGTGATAGCGGCCGCCAAGCATGAACAGCCGGGTCAGCGACTCGGCTGCATCGGCAACCAGTACAGCCGCTTCAGACCGGGCCTGATCAAGCGTCTGCGGGCCGTTGCAGATAGAGAAATATCCAGCAAAACGTTGGGCGAGCACCGTACGAGCCTGGCGATCTACTGCACCACTAAGTAGCGTAACCGGTACCCTGGCCTCGGCGGCCAGTTCGGCCACGCGCCAGGGTGCTTTGCCGAGGGTTGTCTGTTGGTCGGTCCGGCCTTCGCCCGTAAGCACCCATTGCGCGCCAGTCAGCGCCTCAGCCAGACCATTCAAAGCCGCCACGGCGGCACTGCCGCTGCGATACTCCCCGCCCAAGGTCAACAGGGCAAAGCCCAACCCTCCAGCAGCGCCGGCGCCAGCCGATTCATGCCAGGGCGCTCCGGAATGCGGCATCACCTGCTGCGCCCAATGCGCCAATCGCGCATCGAAGGTCGCGAGATCGGCAGCATCTGCGCCTTTCTGCGGCCCAAATACGAAGGTCGCGCCTTGCGGGCCACACAGGGGGCTGGTCACGTCCGACATCAACACCAGACGTACATGCTGCAGACGCGGGTCCAGCAGGTGCCAGTCGAGCCGCGCCAGATGAGCCAAGCCCGCCAATGTTGCCGGCAGAGCCTGGCCGTGTGCGTCGAGCAGACGCAAGCCCAGCGCAGCCAGGCATCCCGCACCACCATCATTACACCCTGTTCCACCCAAGCCGAGCCAGATTTCCCGGGCGCCTGCATCCAATGCTGCGGTAATCAACTCGCCCACACCCCGGCTGCTTCGTTCGGCCAAGGGCAGATCACCCACCTGATGCAAACCCACTACTTCGGCCGTCTCCAGAATGGCGATTCCCTCCCGCCACAGCCAGCGGGCTTCGACCGGTTTGCCATCAAAACCGCTGACGCAGGATTGCCGCCACACCACATGCCCGGCAGCAGCAATGGCCTCCAGCGTACCTTCCCCGCCATCTGCCATCGGCCGCCACAGCAACTCCGCTGCGGGCCAAGCCCGCAGAATGCCCTCTGCCATCGCACGGCAAACGGCCGTCGCCGACAATGAACCCTTGAATGAATCTGGCGCCAGTACCACACGCATAGCCTGTATTCCCCTCGTTGGCATTGCCGGAGGCAGGCGCGGTGTCACCTATCAATCCGGCAAATCGTATTCGTAATTTTTTAAAATCCGGGCATAGGTGCCATCTTTCTTGATAGCTTCCAGCGCCCCTTTCCACTTGGCGGCCTCAGCAGCATCGAAGTTCAACGATGACGCCAGGAAAATATTGATGCGGCTGCCGACTGCACCACTACGCAACAGCTTGCGATCCAGACCAGCCACCTTCTGCCCCTGCATCACCGAGTTGCGAGCACCAATCCAGGCATCAATCCGCCCACCGGCCAGCTTCTTGGCATTGACGTCTTCCTGCGTCACGTCCTCAATCTTGGCCAAGCCCTTCTCTTTGGCGATCCGCTCCCCAACCGATGCACGCATGACACCGATCCGCAGATCTTTGGCAGCCTCGAAGCTTGAGATATCCACCTTGGAATTACTGGCGGCAAACAGTAAAAACTCTTCCTCTACCAAGCCGGTCACCCAGCCATAAGACTTCTCTCTGGCCTCATTGCGGCCAATCGGAATCAACAGCATGTTCGGCTCGGTTTTACCCATCTCGATAGCCCGGACAAAAGGCACCATCTCGATCTTGCCAGAATGCCCCACCCGCTTGGCCATCTCCTTGAATAAATCGTACGCGACCCCTTTTTCGACACCATTGTCCCGATAGACGAACGGTGGCACTTCTCCCGCCACCAATCTGACTTCGGCATGGGCAAACACGACACTGCCGCTCAGTAGCACAGCAATCAGGCACTTGGTCATGGCGTTCACGTCAAACTCCTTTTGAATGGGGACAACAAGGCGCCAGCGCCACTCATCGCGGCATCCGGCTTAATTGGTAACGGTCAAGAATCGCGTCGATCCGACCTGCGACCACCAGTCGTTTCAGCGCTGCATTGATCTTGTCGAGGGAATACGGTGACTGTGGCGAGACCGCACAATAGGTTGGGGTAGCGGAGAACAACATAGGCTGCACCGTAAATGACTTTTCATGCCCCGGATTGCGGTGCAGATAGTCGGCAATAACCGGTTCTGCCTGTACCAGCAGGTCAGCCAGACCACGTATAACCAGCCGGAACTGGGCATCGACCTTGGTTTCATCAAGGCGGGTTACCGCCCCATTGGCCTCAAGCGATTGCAGCGATGGGTACACATACCCCAGCATCAGCGCGACTCTCCGGCCACGAAAATCTTCGATCTGATTAATCTGCAGCCCCTGCCGGGTCAGCGTAACGACCCGCTCTACCTGCGGCATGACCGGATCAGACCAGAGCAGGGCATCCCGCGCCTGGGCCCACTGCGGATTGAAATAGCAACCAATATGCGCCTTGCCACCCAGCAAGGTTGGCTCCAGCCGTTTGCGCGAGACAGCCATATGCCGAACCTTGACCGCCAGTTCCTGCCCGAGCGCATCCACCACTTCGATCAGCGCCCCGGCCTCCGCCTGGTTACCTTGGCTAAGAATCACCATCGGCGGCGTCAGCGCATCGACATAAACATGAATCAGCTCACTGGCTGCCTTAGCCGGCGAACTGACACACAGCCCCGCCCACACCAGCCATTGCCAACGAAGAATGCACATGACGAGCCTCATGTTGCAGAACCCGCTATCAGCCTAGCAGCTGAAATTCCGCAATGAAGGTCCAAACTGCCAGACGGCAGATTTTCTTCACCTCACCCAGGCTGACACGACTGCCGGCCGCTCCGCTCACATCGTAAAGCCGCTTATCCCGATGAAAATCAAACATTATTTATCTGCAGCAACCGTCAACTCTGAGACAATAGCCGATTGCTCTGCGTTTTTTGCTGAACCGAATGAATTCACCGACTCCGATTCAAGATCTGGCCCGTAATCCGATCAAACGTCCTGCCCCCTTCCTGCCGATGAGCCGCGAGGAGATGACAAAGCTGGGCTGGGACGAATGCGACATTATTCTGGTGACTGGCGATGCCTACATCGACCACCCAAGTTTTGGCATGGCATTGATCGGCCGACTGCTGGAGGCTCAGGGATTTCGCGTCGGGATCCTGGCGCAGCCCGACTGGCATAGCGCCGAACCCTTCAAGGCACTGGGCAAACCCCGGCTGTTCTTTGGGGTGACGGCCGGCAATATGGATTCGATGATCAACCGCTACACGGCTGACCGTCGGCCTAGGTCGGATGATGCCTACACCCCGCACGGCGCCCCCGACAAACGCCCGGACCGTGCCGTCACCCTCTATTCCCAGCGCTGCCGTGAAGCCTTCCCCGGTGTGCAGATCATGATCGGTGGCATTGAGGCCAGCCTGCGCCGGATTGCCCAGTACGACTACTGGAGCGACAAGGTCCGTCAATCCGCGCTGATCTACGCCAAGGCCGACATTCTGTTGTTTGGCAATGCCGAACGCGCCTTGGTCGATATTGCCCATCGTGCCGCTGCCGGCGAAAAGCTGCGGGAAATGCGGGATCTGCGTGGCACGGCCTTTATCGTGCCGCAGGGCTGGCGGCCCGATGCCGGCTGGAGCGAGGAAGACTCAACCACGGTCGATACCCCCGGTCGTGTCGATGCCCACCCCGACCCGTATGCGATGGAGCCGGAACAGCCCAAGCAGCTGGCAGGCGCAGAGCTGCCGGAAGGCACCCAGCCGATCCGCCTTATCAGCAAGGCCGAGCGCCTGCGTGCCAAACTCGAAGCCCGTCAGAAAACCGTGGTACGCCTGCCTGCCTACGAGGCAGTGGCCTACGACCCGGTACTGTATGCCCACGCCAGCCGGGTGCTGCACCTTGAAAGCAACCCCGGCAATGCCCGCGCCTTGGTGCAGCAGCATGGCGAACGCGATGTCTGGATCAACCCACCACCGATTCCGCTGACCACGCCCGAGATGGATTACATCTATGGTCTGCATTACGCCCGTAACCCGCATCCAAGCTATGGCGACGCGCATATCCCGGCCTGGGAGATGATCCGGTTCTCGATCAACATCATGCGGGGTTGTTTTGGCGGCTGTACCTTCTGCTCGATTACCGAGCACGAAGGTCGCATCATCCAGAGCCGGTCTGAAGAATCCATCCTGCGTGAGGTCGAAGAGATCCGCGACAAGACCCGTGGCTTCACCGGCCATATCACCGATCTGGGCGGCCCCACAGCCAATATGTACCGGCTGGCCTGCAAAGATCCAAAAATCGAAAGCGCCTGCCGCAGGCTCAGCTGCGTCTACCCCGGCATTTGCGAGAACCTCAATACCGATCACTCCTCGCTGGTCCAGCTCTACCGCAAGGCACGTGCCATTCCGGGCGTGAAGAAGATCACCATCGGTTCGGGCTTGCGTTACGACATCGCCGTGCGCTCGCCGGAATACATCAAGGAGCTGGTCACTCACCACGTCAGCGGCTATCTGAAAATCGCCCCGGAGCACACCGAATCCGGCCCGCTGGCCAAGATGATGAAGCCCGGTGTCGATACCTTCGAGCGCTTTCGCGAGCTGTTCGACCGTTATTCAAAGCAGGCTGGCAAAAAGCAGTATCTGATTCCCTACTTCATCGCCGCTCACCCCGGCACCACCGATGAAGACATGCTGAACCTGGCACTGTGGCTGAAGCAGAATAATTTCCGGCCAGATCAGGTGCAGGCCTTCACGCCCACACCGATGGCGATGGCGACAACGATGTGGCACACCCGTCGTAATCCGTTGAAGAAGCTGGCGCGTAGTTCAGAAAAGGTCGAAGTCGTGCGCGATGCCAAGCAACGCAAGCTGCATAAAGCTTTTTTGCGCTACCACGACCCGGAAAGCTGGCCGATGTTGCGTGAGGCCCTGTTTGCGATGGGTCGTGCCGATCTGATCGGCAACAGTCCGCACCATCTGGTACCCCCGGCCCGCCCCGGTGAACAGCTGCAACCAGCCCCGCGTGGCAATGCCCGTGGCGGTGGTGGCCCTGGCACACCCAACCCGATGCCGCGTCAGCCGCAACCCCGGCAGCCGCTGGCGCGGGGCAGTCAGCCCAAGCTGGGCAACGGCAAAGGAAAAAAGACCAGTGGAACCAAACCAAGGGTGCGCTAGGCTCTGAAGGTCTTGAACTCGCACCCTTCCACAAACCTCAACCACCTCGACCAGCAATTTGCAAACTGAGCGGCCGTGCCGCCAGTTTGCAAATTGCTTTCAAGCCGTCATTTCTGGCTCTATCACCAGCTGTACCGACGTCGCCGAGAAATACGAGAGGCCGTATTCAATCGGCTGGCCGGTTTCATCGACATACACCGTCTCCACCACCAGCACCGGCAGCGTGGCAGGTTGCTGCAGTTGTTCGGCCATATCGCGATCTGGCAGACGGGCGGTGATCCGGCTCAGTTTGCGCTGGAAGTCGGTCACCCCAAACTCGGCCAGCGCTTCGTGGGTTTTGCCCAACCGGGCGTAGACGCTGGCAAAGCCGGCAAAGCGGGGTAACGGAAAGTACTGGGTACAGACACCGATCACCCGGCCATCCACCACGTCCCACGAGTCGATCTGCTCCACTTCGCTGCCTGCCGGGAGTTCCAGCAGCTTCTGGATGTCGGCAGTCGCCACCCGCACCTGACTTCCCAGCAAGCGGCTATTGCCCACCCGCCTTTGCCGGGCCACGCTATGCGCCAGCCGGCTACGGCGGCCCACCTGGTAATCAATCACCTCATCACGGACAAACGTGCCTTTGCCATGCACGACGTCCAGCACCCCCCGCTCGGCCAGCGCTTTGACCGCCTGTCGCACGGTGTGGCGATTCACCCCGAAACGGCCCGCCAGCTCGGTTTCATTGGGCAGACGACCACTCAGGCGCCCCGCCACAATGTCGGCCGCCAGCACTTCTTCGATCTGCCGCCATACGGCGGTGCCCGTACGACGCGACACGGGGGTTTCCACCAAGGTTTCAGGGCGATTCTGCAAAGTCATGTCGATCTTTCATTCTCCCGACCGCAAGGTCGCCTCCGCCAGAGCAAAGCCGATGCTCATGCCGATACCGGAAGTCATGGCGAGCGCACTGACCCCCTCGGCCATCTGCAGTCGTTCATAAGGTTTGGGACCACTGGCATAGACACCCTGCCAGCGCTCCAGCACGGTCAGATCCTGCCCCAGCAGGGTTTGCGCCAGCTGCAGCAAGTGGTCATCAACCGCTGCCGAGCAAAACGGTGCGGGCGTTGTGGCGTAGTGGTGCGAGTCGCCAACGATCAGTTCACCCGTCTCGCCCACCTGCTGCACGATCAGATGTATCCCATGCGCCAGCAGCGCCGGCTCGCGCTCGGCAACTTCTGCCCGCACGGCCGCCACGCCACGCAATCCGGCAAACGAAGGATAGTGCAGGCACGACAGCCCCGTCAGCAGCGCCGGCCCCAGCAGCCGGCCGGGGTTGGCCAGCCGTAGCATCTGCAGACTGCAGCATTGCAGGTCGAGTGCGCTGAAGGCATCCGCGAACAAGGTCTGGAAATCGTGGCCGCTGCACACCATCAGCTGCTCTGCCCGCCACTCGCCACGCGAGGTCTGCAGGCGGGGCAGATCCGCCCCCAGAACCTGGGTCTGATACTCGAAGCGCACCCCCCAGTGCTCGGCCAGCCAACGGGCAAGTTGCGGCACAGCCCGTCGCGACTCCAGCGCAATTTCGTGCGGGCCATAGAGCCCGCCAACCCCTGCGGCACCGATGCGCGCCACCTCGGCCGCGGTCAGCAGGCGGCTCTGGTAGACCTCACCATAGCGAGCCTGGAATTCCTGCAGCAGTGACCACTCCCGCGCGGTGCGGGCGACGATAAGGCTGCCTTCAGCCTTATGCCAGCAGCCGGTGGCTGCCAGCACTTCCAGCCAGACTTCACGGCTCCGTTGCGCCAGCTCCAGTAACTCACCAGGCGGTTGGCCCAGACATAGGCCAAGACCAAAATTGCGGATGGAGGCACCGTTGCTGCAGCGATCGCGTTCAAACACCGTCACCTGCCGGCCCTGCCGGGCCGCCGCCAGCGCGTGGGCCAGGCCGATGATGCCGGCGCCAACGATCGCCAGATCGCAGTGGCGCAGGTTCACGGCTGCTCGCCACGCGCCAGCCGGGCTTCGATCTCGGCCAGAACGGCTGGCAGATCGGCCACGGTATCTATCACAAAGTGGGCACCGGCCTGTGCCAGCTTCTGGGCGGCCCGCTGCCGCCGCGCCTGCCGCTCGGCTGGCGACAGCGCCGCTACCTCGGCCGAGGTCAGCCCCATTTCATTACCGGACAGCGCCAGACCCACCGTCCACATGCCGGCATTCAGTCCTTCGTCGATACCGGGAACGGTGTCATCGACTTTGACGCAGGCCGCGACATGACGAACGCCCAACTCGATCATATTGGCCAGAGCCATCCACGGACCGGGCCGGCCGCCGGGTTTCAGGTCATCCGTGGCAATCGCACAGTCCGGGCGGATGCCCTGTGCCGCCGCATGTGGCAGCAGGCGGTCCATCACCACACGCGGGTAACCCGAGCAGGAGCCTATCTTGAGCCCGCGTGCCTTCAACTGCTCCAGCAAGGCCGCAACGCCTTCGATGGCGTCGGAATACTGGGCCACCCGCTCGACCTGCAGCGGCATGAAACGGGCGTAGACCGCATCAACATCTTCCTTTTGCATCGGGCGACCGTGCCGGGCCTGCCAGCGGGCCGCCACGGCAGCTTGTTGCCCCAGCGCCTGGATGTGGTCCCACTTGGCCAGCCCCATCGGCAGCCGCGCTTCCGCCAGCGAGACTTCCACGCCCAGGCCGGCGAAGGCATCTATCAGCACCTGCGTCGGCGCAAATGAGCCGTAATCGACCAGCGTTCCCGCCCAGTCAAAGATAATGGCCTCCAGCGGGCCGGTATAACGTCGTTGGTAGTGATACATGGCAGCTCTTTCAGTCAGATATTTATTTTGGCCGGCCGCAGGCGGCGCCTAGCTCGGCCAGGGCATCGCCAATCGCATGGACAGCCTGAGCAATCTCGGCGCTGCCGATAGCGCCGATACAGCCGACACGGAAAGTTTCGACTTCGGTCAGCTTGCCCGGATACAGCACAAAGCCCCGGTCCTTGACGCGCTGGTATAAGTCGCCGAAACGGTAAGCCGGCACAGCAGGGGCATGAACGGTGATGATGATGGGCGCCTGGATCTCGGCTGGCAGGAAGGGTTGCAGGCCCAGCTCGCGCAGACCCTGAATCAGCGCCTCGCAGTTGGCCTGATAGCGGGCGAGTCGCGCCGGCCGGCCGCCCTCGGCGTCATATTGGTCGAGCGCTGCCTGCAAGGCGGCTACCACATGCGTCGGCGGTGTGTAGCGCCATTGGCCGGTTTTCTGCATATACGTCCACTGGTCATGCAGATCGAGCGACAGCGAATGGGCGTTGCCCATCGCTTGCTGCAGGCGTTCACGTCGCGCCAGCACAAAGCCCATGCCCGGCACGCCTTCCAGGCATTTATTGCTGGAAGCGATGACCGCATCGAAAGCGATTTCCTGCGCCGACAGCGGCAAGGCACCGAGTGCGCTCATGGCATCGATGATCAGGCGACGCCCCGCCCGTGCCACCACCCCGGCAATCTCTGCCAGCGGGTTGAGAATGCCGGTGCTGGTTTCGCAGTAGATCACGCCGACATGGCTGATCGTCGCATCGCCAGCCAGCGCCGCCGCCACGCGAGCCGGGTCCACCGGCGCAGTCTCACCGAAGTCGAGCACGCTGACGGCGCGCCCCATCATCTCGGTGAGGCGGGCCAGACGCTTGCCATACGCCCCATTCACCAGCACCAGCAATTTGCCGTCTCGCGGCAGCAGCGTGCCGACAGCGGCCTCCACCGCAAACGTACCGGAGCCCTGCAGCGGCACGCAGACAAAATCCCGCTCGCCGTCGATGAGTGCCGTCAGGCGCTGGCAGACATCGGCCGTCACCGCGTTGAAGTCGGCATCCCACGAGCCCCAGTCCTTGAGCATGGCGGTCTTGGTTTGCAAGGTGGTGGTAAGCGGGCCGGGAGTCAGGAGGATCGGATCTCGCATGGTCAGACTTTCGCGTTTCGGTTAGTGAGGTTGGCCACGCCAGGCTTGGGCGCGACGGTTGAGCAAACTACCTGCCGCGCTCAGCAGCAGGCTAGCAAGGAGTGCCGTGGCGACAATCAGCGTGGCCATGGCTGCGGCACCCGCCGTTTCGCCAGCGTCGTCCATATTCAGCACGGCAACGCCGGCCAGTACGGTATCGGGGGTGTAGAGGAAGATCACGCAACTGACCGTGGTCAGGGCCGATACAAAAAAGAAGCGCGCCACGTCGAACAGGGCGGGCAGGCAGATGGGGAGCGTTACCCGCCAGACCGTCACCCAGAACGGCCGGCACAAGGTGGCTGATACCGCTTCGATTTCGCCATCGAGCTGGCGCAGTGCGGTACTGATCGTCAGATGGGCTGTGGTGTAGAAGTGCGCCACCGTGGCCAGCACCAGAATCGCCAGACTGCCGTAGAGGCCATGCAGCGGGTTGGCGGGATGGTTGAAGCAAAAGATATAGCCCAGCCCCAGCACCAACCCCGGCACCGCCATCGGTAGCAGCGCCAGCGTGCGGCAGATCTGACGGGCCAGTGGCGGCAGGGGCATTTTTTCCAGCAGATAGGCCACCCCGAACACCCCCAGGGTGCCGACCAGCGCAGTCCAGGCGGCCATTTGCACGCTGTTGCGGAAGGCCTGCCAGCCGCCACCATCCATCTGGTCGAAATCGTAGTGGGCAAGCGTCAGCTCCAGCGAATAGGGCCAGAGTTTGATGAACGACGCCGCCATGGCCACGCCCAGCAGGGCTAGCAGCCCGATCAGCACCCCTCCGCAGAACAGCCAGAGCGCGCCGTCGCGCCAACGGTTTTCGGGCGGATGGAAGGCCACCGAGCGTCCGCCCAGACTGGCACTGCGGCTGCCGGCCACCCAGCGCTCGACCAGCAGGCTCAATACGGCCGGCAACAACAGCATCAGGCCGATGACCGCACCTTTGCCGAAATTCTGCTGGCCGATCACCTGTTTGTAGGCTTCGAGCGCCAGCACCTTGTACTGACCGCCTATCACCTTGGCGACACCGAAGTCAGTCATCGCCAGCGTGAACACCACCAGCCCGGCCGAAATCAGGCCATAGCGAGCGTTAGGCAAGGTCACCGTCAGCAGTCGCCGCAGCCGGCTGGCGCCGAGTGTCTCAGCCGCTTCATACAAGCGGGCATCCGCCACCGCCAACGCCGTCAGCAGAATCAACAAGGCGTGCGGGAAGGTGTAGAACGCCTCACCCAGCACAATGCCGATGGGGCCATAGATCGACGCATCGCCCAGCCAGCTCTTGAGCAAGCCCTGGTTGCCGAACAGGTAGACCAGTGAGATCCCCGGCATCAGCGACGGCGCCAGCAACGGCGATAAGGCCAGAAGTTTGAACAGCCCACGCCCCGGCATACGACTGCGGGTAAGAGCAAAAGCGAAGACCAACGCCGTCGGCAGCACCAGCGCCACCGTTGCCAGCGATACCGTCAGGCTGCCCAGCAGACTATCGAGAAACCCCGGCGAGGCCAGTACCGCCTGCACAGGGGCCAGGCTCAACTGCCCGCTTTCGCTGTCGATAACGGCCTGCAGCAGAATGGCCAGCAATGGCAGGGCAATGAACAGCGTCAAGCCGATGGCGGCCAGCCAGCCAAGACCACGGGCAACCCGCTGGTCGGGCGACCACAGCGGCACGGCGGCCTCCCCCGCTTCCAACCAGAAACGCAGCGCTTTCATGCGGCCTCCGCAAACAGCCGCAAGCGATTAGCCGGCAAATGAAGCGGAACCAGCTGCCCAGGCACCAGTGCTTCGAGGCCAGCGTCATTCGGCCCCAGCTCCGCCCAGAGCGAGATCTGGCGGGCAGTCACCAGGGTCAGCAAGGCGCGCCGCACATTGCCAAGAAAATCCACCCTTTCAACAAAGGCCATCAAGCCGTTGTCACCGGGCGCCCAATGCGGGGCCACCTGCACATCCTCCGGCCGGCAGAACAGTTCGGCCGTACTGGGCCAGCCCATATCAGCCCAGCCCTGTGGCAGGGCTGTTGCCGGCAACGCCAGCGTGATACCCGCCAGCCTTACCTCTCCCTGCTCGCTGACTTCGACCGGCAGCCAGTTGGCGCGGCCGACGAAGTTGGCGACAAAACGGCTGGCAGGTTGGTGATAAATCATCTCAGGGCTGCCTACCTGCTCGATAACCCCGTGGTTCATCACGGCAATCGTGTCTGCCAGGGTCAGCGCCTCATCCTGATCATGCGTCACCATCAAGGTGGTCACGCCGAGCTTCTGCTGCAGTTGCCGCAACTCGCGCCGCAGATGTTCGCGCACCTGGGCATCGAGTGCTGACAGCGGTTCATCCAGCAACAGCAGGCTAGGCGACTGGGCCAAGGCACGCGCCAGCGCTACGCGCTGCTGCTGTCCACCCGATAACTCGGCCGGGTATTTATGCTCGCAACCGGGCAGGCCCACCAGTTGCAGCAGTTCGCCAACCCGCCGGGCTTTGCTCGCCCGATCCGTTCGCAAGCCATAGGCCAGGTTATCGGCCACATTGAGATTCGGAAACAAGGCATACGACTGAAACACGATGCCGTAGTCGCGGGCCGCCGGCGGCAGCCGGCTGATATCACGCCCCCCCAGATACAGCTGGCCGCTATCCTGCGCGGTCAAGCCCGCCAGCACCCGCAGCAGCGTGGTCTTGCCGCAGCCACTCGGGCCCAGCAGGCAGACAAATTCACCACGCCGGATGGTCAGATCAACACCATTGAGCGCCGTAAACGCGCCAAATCGTTTGCTGATGCGATCAAAGCGCAGCCAGTCGGGCACGGCGCCTGTCGCGGCTGGAGTAGGCAGCTGGGGTTGTTTGAGTAGCATCTCAGGCTTGTCCTGCAAGGGCGTGGAGCAGCGGCATGAAGTGGATCAGCGCTGGCGTACTGGCGGTCGGGTCTTTGGCCGCATCGTCATAGCGGCGCAGAGCCAGTGCCGCCTGGGCATGGGGTCTGGCAATGAAGTCGGCGGCCTCGATGTCGGACATCGGCCCGCCCTGCAAGGCCAGGCTGGCCTGAGAAGCGGCAGACAAGCTGCTGCGATAGGCAGTGTTCTGCCAGCACAGATAGCGTTTGGCCTCGACATGCAATCCAATGGGCGCCAACACCACGTCATCGAACAGCCCCCGCAGGAAGGGCAAGATCCGGTATTGATGCAGATCGTCTTCCCCTTGGGCCAGATCATCATCCCCCTGCTCGAACAGCACATGGCCAAGGTCGTGCAGCAGGCTGGCGACGATCAGGCTGTCTGCCGCGCCATCGGCTTGCGCCAGCGTCGCTGCTTGCAGAGCATGTTGCAGCTGGCTCACGGCCTCGCCGCCATACAGGCGGCTGCCGGCGGCCGTGAGCAGGGTTTCGACTTGAAGCAGCGTCAAGGCCATGGCTGCTTACTTTTTCTCTGATTTCGCGTCGTAGCGACGGGTCCACTCCGCCAGAATCCGGTCGCGATTACCGGCCACCCAGCGCAAATCCTGCTTGACCAGCCGCTGTTCGTAATTCGCCGGAATGTGTTCATTCGGCTTGGCAACACCGGGCATGGCCACGATTGCAAAGTTCTTTTCATACAGCTCGTTGGCCGTACGGGATACCGCCCAGTCGGCCAGCTTGCGCGCTTGCTCAGGATTCTTGCCGCCTTTGAGCAGCGCCGTGGCTTCCAGATCCCAACCCAGCCCTTCCTTCGGGAAGATCAGATCAATCGGCGCGCCACCGGCTTTGAGCTTGGCAGCACGGTATTCAAACGAAATGCCGATCGGAAACTCGCCAGCGGCCGCTTGTTTGCAGGGCTTGGAGCCCGAATGGGTGTACTGGGCAATGTTGTCGTGCAGGCGGTCCATATAAGACCAGCCTTCCTTTTCACCAAACAGCCCGAGCCATGCGGTCACGTCGAAAAAACCCGTGCCGGATGAAGCCGGATTAGGCATGACGATACGACCCTTGTATTCCGGCTTGGCCAGATCGGCCCAGCTTTCGGGTTTCTTCAAACCCAGCTTCGCGGCCTCGACCGTGTTGAAGCAGATGGCCGCCCCCCACACATCCATCCCGGCCCAGGCAGGTGGACTGGCGCTATCGACATACTGGCGACTCAATTTCTCGATACCCTTGGGCGAGTAAGGCTGCAACATGCCTTCCTTTTCCAGCACCAGCAGCGACGATGCCGCCACGCCCATCACCACATCAGCTTGCGGACTGGCTTTCTCTGCCAGCAACTTGGCCGTGATAACGCCGGTCGAGTCGCGCACCCACTTGAGCTTGATATCGGGATGCTCTTTTTCGAACTGTTCCTGATACGCCTTCAGCTGATCCGCTTCCAGCGCGGTGTAGACCGTCAGAGTGGTATTGGCCTGAGCCATGCCGGCAAGACCGGCCAGCAGCAAGGCAAAAGGCTTGAGCAGTGTGTTCGGGTACATGGCAGCTCCTGGAGACTGGGAATCAACAGGGGCATACCTTAAAGCGGACGCATTACATCATCGTGACGTCTAGATGACATTAATGCTCTGCTGCCGCTGCAACAGTCTGTTTCGATTCCGCGACAATTGTCCGACAAACACACAACAGACTCTGGCACCTGGGTTACCATCCCACCCCTTGAGAAAAACAAACATTCGCCAGTGGGGCTTTCAGCAAGTAAAAAAACCATGCCAGAGCCTAAGTAATTCAAGGCCAAGGGAAAACCACTAGGAACAGATCATCACCTCTGGTAACTAAGCAGGCTCTGCAGCGTTTATCTGGCAGATTGAGAAACCCCGCAAGAGGGCAACGCCCATCGCCGTTGATCACCGCATGATCGCGCACTCTAAATGAATAAGAGTCACACGCCGCGACGACGACTGCAGCAAGCCGCAAAACAGATTTTTTCAGGACAGCGTATGAAGATTTACCGCATGACATGGGCTACCCGCATCTTTTACTCACTCCTCCTTCTGCCCGTAGTCGGTGTCGGACTGAGCCTGATGCTGATCTTTTTCGAGCACAAGGACTACGCCCTCGGCTTTACCGCCGCGACAGCCGGCATGGCGGCCTTCTTTGGCTGGCTGGCCGTACTGATCTACTTTGGCAGCGCCAAAGTCATGCTAAGGCCAGATCGCATCATCCAATCCAGCTACTTCGGCACCTGCAAGATCAAGCTCGATGCGCGGACCAATATCTATTACGAAATCAAAGATCCGGCGCGTGCCAAGCTGATTCTGAGCCCCAATATCGGCCAGATGGCAGCCCAGCTTGCCGGCAATCTGGTGGCCTTTGCCGTAAAGAAAACCCTGGGCCAGGCCGCTGCCAACCATTTGGACATCGTGATCGAAAGCGGCAGCAAGAAGATCAAGCTCGATAGCAACGTTAAAGGCATATACGAAATCCGGCAGGCGCTGATCGAGTTTGAAGAAAAAACCAAGCTGCCGCAGACACTGAACGCCCTGAAAGTCGGCCGTGTCGTCGAATTCGGCAATATCGAGCTGACGGCCGATACAGTATTTCTGAAGAACAAATCACTCGACATTGCCGTGCTGGAAAAACTGGAAATCGTTGGTGACAAGCTGAAGTTCGTTCAAAAAGGCAAGCTGATGAGCATTTTCAGCGTCGATATGACCACCATCCCCAACCTGCGCACACTGGTGATGGCGATCAGCCATCAACTGGCCAAACACAGCTGACCCACCGGCAGCCGCCAGCGGCGGCTCCGCACAATACGCCAGTCGCGCCCAGCCGCGACTGGTCTGCCCCCCAAGCGCTGTTCACCCTCCCCAAGCTGCGTTAACCCGGCCAGGCGCATCGGCAAGGCTTTAAAATCCTGCTGCCCGGCGGCAGCGTCCGCTGAGAAGCCAATCAAACCCTTACCTGGCAGGATGCCCGTAGCGCTGCCCCTCACTGCGTTCGGCTCAGCCACCAGCATTCGGTGCATTCCCTTCCATGGAGTTCGTTCATGTCGTCAGGCCGCTCCCGACACAAAATCCAAAACCAATCTCCCCGCCCTGCCAAAGCCTCCGCTTACCCGTCTGTCGATCACGCCAGGAATGGCGGAATACCGTGGTCTTACAGGCACTTCCGGCAAAGCTGGATGCCACTTGCGACGGCACTGTCATGCTTTCTGCAGCTGGCCTGGGCAGAGACCGACAAGCCCAGCACCGAGCCAGCCCCAGCCAAGGTTGAGGCTATTACCATCAACGGCGCCCAGGCCAGCGATAGCGAAACCCGGCAGCAATCGACGGCCGCCCGGCAGGTTTTCAGCCGCGAGGAAATCCGGCGCTATGGCGACAGCACTTTGGGCGAGGTGCTCAAACGTCTGCCGGGGGTAACGCTGGGCGGCGGGCGCAAGGGCACAATCAGTCTGCGGGGCATGGGGGGCGGCTATACCCAGATTCTGCTCAATGGCGAACCGGTGCCCAGTGGTTTTTCGCTCGAATCCCTGTCACCTGATCTGGTTGAGCGTGTCGAATTACTGCGGGCACCCGTTGCCGAATACAGCGCGCAAGCGATTGCCGGCACGCTCAACATTGTGCTGCGCGAACAGCCGCGCAAGCGCAGCAACGAGCTATCGGCCAATCTGGCGTTTGCAGACAGCCGGGCCGGCGCCACCACCAGCTTGCAAAAATCAGACCGCAACGGCGATCTGAGCTACACCCTGCTGGCAACCGCAATGGCAGGCGAAGAGCCGCAAAGTGCTGAGACTGTCAGCGCCCATTTCGACGGCAACGGCATGCAGATCTTGCGCAATAGCGAGTCCGATAGCGGCCTTACCCGTCATGCCAGCCTGAATCTGGCCCCGCGCTTTGCCTGGAAGCCAGCCGCCGGCACCAGTTATAGCCTGCAACCCTATCTGAGCCTGGGCCGCCACCAGTCCCGCACAGACAGCCTGCTGGATCACCTGGGCCAGGGGCCTGCGCCTTACCGCAAGGCACACGATGTCAGCGAAGACCAGCATCAGAGCGCGCGGCTGAATGGCTCGCTGGCGCGCAAGCACGATACCGGCAAGCTCGAAGTCAAGGTGTCACTCGATTTCAGCCACCAGCGTAATCGCAGTGATCGCAGCGAGTACGCCGACTCGGGCTTGCAAAGCCGGCGGATCAGCGACGATGGCCATACCCGCACACGTCGGCTGGCCAGCAGCGGCAAGTATGCTCACCCACTTGCCGATACCCAGACCCTGGCGCTGGGCTGGGATGGTGACTGGGTCCGGCAGACCCGCCAGCGCAGTACGCTGGAAAATGGTCAGCCCCAGACTGCCGGCGACAACGTCGAGCAAACGGTCAATATCCCGCGCCTGGCCTTATTCGGCCAGGGGGAGTGGCAGGTCGGCAGCGCTTGGTCGGTGTACGCCGGCTTACGGTGGGAAATGATCGAAACCCGTAGTGAGGCACTGCGTTCGTTGCGCAACCGCAGCAGCGTTTTCAGCCCCGGTCTGCAATTACTGTGGCGAGTTCCCGGCAGCGAGAAAGATCAATTCCGGGCGAGCCTTGCCCGCAGCTACAAGGCGCCTCGGTTGAGTGATCTGCTGGAGCAGCCCAGTCGCTCCGACCTCAATACGCCACTCAATGCCGACAGCGTCGGCAATCCGCAGCTGAAGCCTGAACTGGCCTGGGGGTTGGAACTGGGCTACGAGCACTACCGGCCCGAAGGCGGGGTGCTGAGTGCCAATCTGTTTGCACGCGAAATCGACGACGTTATCCGGCGGCAGACCGATTGGGTGGATGGCCGCTGGGTCAGCACGCCACGCAACTTCAGCAAGGCGCATGTACGAGGGATCGAGCTTGAAGCCAAGTTCAAACTGGCTGAGTGGTGGGCAGCAGCCCCGCCATTGGAGGTAAAAGCCAATTACAGCCGCTATTGGTCACGGGTGGATGGCATCCCCGGCCCCGATAACCGGCTGAGCGATCAGGCCACAGCAAGCGCCAATCTGGGGCTGGACTACCGCTTTACCGGCCTGCCGCTGACAGCTGGCATCCAGTACAACTGGGCTCCGGAGTTCCGGGTTCGCACCAGCGAAAGCCAGTGGCGGCAGGTGGGTAGCAACCGCAGCGTCAGCAGCCATCTGCAATGGCGCTTCGGTAACGATGCCCGCTTCAAACTCAGCTACACGCCGGCGCTCGACGATTTCGTCAACCGCCGCGACAGTCAGCTGGCACAAGGGGGTTACCTCAGCGAGCGATACCAGAGTCAGGCGGAAACCCGCTGGTCGGCCAGTTTCGAGATGAAGTATTAGGCTCTGTTGGCATTTGGTTTCCGGCCAGAGTCACACCATGACCAGCGGCGCCAGCATCCAAGGTGTACCGGGGCGCTCGCTGGCGGGAAGGGGGCGCCGGAAAGCACGGCTGCGGTAGGAACACGGGTCATCCACCGGCCCTTGCTGATAGCTGATCAGGTAGCGGATTTCATCAACCTCGCCATGGTCCGGCCCTTCTCGCAGCGGGGCACGATAGGCGGTAAGCCATTTATCGGCCTGAATCCGCCAGAGCCGCAGATTCACGGCTGACTTTCCGCTGGCATCCTGATGCTCTGCTGTCAGCAGTTCAAGTCGGCCGTCGCCATCGACATCCTGCGCACCCAGCACCTTGAGCGGCCCGCCCTGCCCCTGGCTGCGACTAAGCACCCGCCCGCCTTCGCACAAGCCGATCAACCATTGGCCAACGGCTTGCCGGCCACCGCGAAGATCCTGCCAATACACGGCCACACCGATCTGGTCACGCCCGGCCGCACTGAAAGCGCCTCGAACGGAACCTTGCAGCTGGCGCCTGTCCGCTGCGACATCGGGAAGCAGCCGCTCAGCACAGGTCAGGGCGGCCTGCATCGGCGCCAGCATGCTTGGCGGTCGTCGTTCTGGTTGCTGACGGCCATCCACCAGCACAATCGCCGTCGCCGGCACCGCCGACAGCAACAATGACAAGCCGAGTCCGACTTCTGCTTTGCTCATGGCTTCCTCCTGCCTGATCAAGCCTTCAAGGTGCTGCCGCACAGGCCCACAAACCCATGCCCCACATCCAACCGTCCCATTCCACGACACCGCCGAACGATTCAGTATAGGTTCTGTTGACGTTAGGTTTGCAGATCGCGTTTCACCGAAAAACGGCCTGGAACAAGGCGCAGAGCGCGCCGCATAGTCATTCTATGCAAGCGCGCTGCAACACAGGGCCAGGCCGTTTTCCGGTGAAACCCTTCGGGCCGGATCGATTTTTGGGGCAGTGCGTTGTTAGGGTTCGCTTATTTAGCCCGCTAAACTGCACTCACCCTGCCTAGCCCTGCCCCAAAACTCGATCCGGCGCGACGGTAAACCTAACGTCAACAGAACCTAGACAGCCCCGCCATGCGTTTGACGCAGTTTTTTGAGTGGAATACCGACCCAAACTGCACAATCCACAGCAGACACCCCCGCACACTGCGCTTGTCTGGCTTCTGCGTACAATTTGGGCAGGTATCCGCAATAAATGATGTAAACAAGTGCGTATCGTGACGATTCGCACCCGGCAAATCGGCGACAATGCTGCCGACCACGCCCGTGGCGGAACAGCCTGCCGCCAGCCCCTTCCGCCTCGTAACCGGAATTGAAATGTCAAAAAAGCCCATGCCCTCCATTCCGACCCGACACCATTCGCTACTGTGCTTAAGTCTGTGCTGGCTGCTGACGCCCACAGGCTGGGCCGATGCCCTGCCGGAAACTGCCGGCGACACCCGGCAGGAGGCGCCCCCCCAGCCTGCCGCACCGGCCGCCAAACTGGAGGCAGTGACCGTCAATGCCGGCCGCACCAGCAACACCGAGGAACGCCGCCAGTCCACCGCCTCACGCCTGGTATTCGGCCGGGATGAGCTGGATCGCTACGGTGACAGCAACCTGGCAGATGTCCTTAAACGCTTGCCAGGGGTAACGCTGGGCGGGCGCCCCAATCGCGGCGGGGAGATTCATATGCGCGGGCTGGGCAATGGCTATACCCAGATCCTGCTGAATGGCGAACCCGCACCACGCGGCTTTTCGCTGGGTTCGCTGGCTCCCGAGCAGGTCGAGCGCATCGAGATCATGCGTGCCCCGGTAGCCGAACACAGCGCGCAGGCCATTGCTGGCACCATCAACATCATCCTGACTGAAGACCAGCGCAAACGCCCGTCACAGCTGAAAGCCAGTATCAGCCAGGAAGGTGGGCGGGCACAGACCAGCCTGTCACTGCAGCACGGGGATCGCAGCGGTAACCTGTCTTACACCTTGGCGGGATCGGTACGCACCGGCAGTCAGGCCGACGACAGCCGTATTGCGCGACGCTCGGTCGATACGCAAGGTTTGCTTCACTTGCAGGAACAGCAGCAGGAGCGCAGCAGCCAGCGCAGCAGCGGCCTGCAACTCTCTCCCCGCTTTGCCTGGCGCCTGGACAATGGCGACAGCCTGAACATCCAGCCATTTCTTATTTACAGCCAGTCCCGCACCACTGGCGACGTGACGCTGGATCGCCAGATCGGGCAGCCCGCGCCGTATGCCCAGGCACATTGGCGCAGCGAGGGGACGTTTTCGATGCTGCGAACCCAGGCCAACTGGCAGCGCAGGCTGGAAGAAGGCGCCAGGCTGAATGGCCGGATCAGCCTTGGTCTGCATCGGCAGCGTGGCGATACCGATCGACTGGAATGGGACCCATCCGGTCAGGTCGTGCGTCGCCGGCAGGATGACAACTCGATTCGGGATAGCAGCCTCGCAGGGGGTGGCAAGTACACGCGGCCGCTAGGCGAGCAACACACGCTGGCTCTTGGCTGGGAAAGCGAATTCAATCGCCGTAACGAAGACCGCAGTACGCTGGAAAATGGCGTGCCCCAACTGTTGGAGTTTGGTGACGAGCTGGCCGCGCAGACGCAGCGACTGGCGGTTTTCCTGCAGGATGAGTGGGAAGTCCATCCACGCTGGTCGGCCTATGCCGGCCTGCGCTGGGAAGGTCTGAACACGCGCAGCGACCACCCATCCGGCACGGCGGTGGATCACCGCAGCAACGTCTGGAGCCCATCGCTGCACACGGTCTGGCGGCTGCCCGACACCGACAAGGACCAGATCCGCGCCAGCCTGAGCCGTAGCTACAAAGCCCCACGCACGGCCGATCTGATTGCCCGCCCGAGCCGCTCCAACCTCAACGGCGCCACCAGCCCGGACCGGATCGGTAACCCCTCGCTCAAACCAGAACTGGCCTGGGGCCTGGAACTGGCTTACGAGCATTATCTGGAGCAAGGTGGCCTGATCAGCACCAATCTGTTCCACCGCCGCATTGACAACCTGATCCGCCGACAGACCTCGCTGGTGGCAGATCGCTGGCAATCGCAGCCGGTCAATCTGGCGCACGCCCGGGTCTGGGGGCTGGAATTCGAAGCCAAAGCCAAACTCAACGAATGGTGGCAGGCAGCCCCTCCCGTCGATCTACGACTCAACTACAGCCGCTTCTGGTCCGCCGTTGAAGGCATTACCGGTCCGGATAACCGTCTGGATGAACAACCCAGCCAGACGGCAAATCTGGGCCTCGACTATCGCTTGCCGGGCTTGCCGCTAACCCTCGGCGGAAACTTCAACTGGACGCCAGCTACCTCGGTGCAGCTAAGCGACACACAGCAGAAGCGTAGCGCCAGCAAGCGGCTGCTGGATCTGTACGCGTTATGGAAACTCAAGGATGGCAGCCAGCTGCGGCTGGCTGGCGGCAATTTGCTGCAAGAGGAATGGGATAGCAGCAGCCGCGTCGATAGCGGCCCCCTCCAGCAAAGCGAACTTACCCGCACCAGCAGCGCAGCCAGCTGGACCGTGAGTTGGGAAATGAAGTTCTAGGCTCTGTTGACATTTTATTTCCGGATCGCGTTTCGCCGGATTTGGGCCTGATGCAAGGCGAAAAGCGCGCCGCTTAGTGGGCTAAGCAAGCGATTTTTAACGCGGCAGCAGGCCCAAATCCGTCGAAACCCTCCGGGCTAGGTCGATTTTTGGGGCATGGCGTTGTTAGGGTTCGCTTATTTAGCCCGCTAAACCTCGCTTACCCTGCCTAGCCCTGCCCCAAAACTCGGCCTGGCGCGACCGGAAACAAAACGTCAACAGAGCCTAGGCGCTGTTGACGTCAGGTTTGCAGATTGCGCCGGGCAGGAAGATTTCGCGCCCGGCCCGCCCACAAGATCACCATCACTCCAGGCGCGATGGGCGTTTCGTTTCCGGCCGTACCGGGCCAGGCTGCGTCTCCCATCCGCCACGAAAAAACTTTGTGCCGGTTGCAATCTGTCCTTGGCAGTCAGAAATCCGGTGCTATATTGACTCTCGACAAGATTTAATTTTTCGAATCAGAAACACTTTGATTGACGAACAAACACGAAAGATTCAACCAGAAAACGCGTAAAAACCTTGTCGATTCTCAAGCAACGGCAGAAGACAACTTTATTGATCATTTAAATATACTTAACACAGACCAATATTATTCGATTAGACAAGTGCAAGCCCTTAGCAAGTCACCTATAATCAACCGCGCCAGAATGGATGTTTAATTTGTTTGTCATTGTTTCAATGCAGCACCAGGAATTTGTTCAGCACCCCATCCCTCAAGTTTCCTCTGCATGAGGAAACTCTCCCACGGCCACCTGACAGGTGGCCGTTTTTTTGCGCGAGGAAAGCCGCTCTGGCACCCCTACGGTATCTGCCGCTCAGTAGTGCGGTGGTATCTCGTCACGCAGGCTGGGTTGTTTGCCAGGCTCGATGGTGCGCACCATTTGCTGCAATCGCCGCAACTCTTGCGCTAAAAACTCCATCTGTTGCTGCTGGCGACTCACCACGCGATTCAGCTCATCCAGCAAGTCATCTTGCAGGGCCAGTCGGATTTCAAGTTCGGTAATGCGATCTTCCACGGCGGTTTGGTTTCCTGGTTGGTTAGGTTTTGTTGACATTAGGTTTACAGATCGCGTTTTGCCGGAATGCGGCCTGGAACAAGACTCAGGGCGCGTCGGGCCGAGTTTGCATACCAAGCCGGTTTCTCGGCCTTTTATAAAGAAGCTGCCACCAGCTGGCCAAGACGGCGTATCGCCTGCTCGGCACTGGGGGTGACCGGCAGACCGGCATTCAGGCGCAGGCAGTTGCGAAAGGTATCGCCAAGACTGAACAGAGCGCCCGGCGCGAACTCTATGCCTTCGATCAAGGTACGGCGGCGCAGTTCTGCGGTGTCGATATGGCGGGGCAATTCAATCCACAGCATATAGCCCCCCGGCGCACAGGCGAGTCGGCAAGCCGGCGGAAAATGCTCGCAAACCAGCGCATGATGCGTCGCCAGATGGTCTGCAATCCCGCGTCGCAGGCGGCGCAGATGCGGCTCGAACTGGCCACTGGCCATAAAGGCCGCCACCGCCCGCTGGATCAGCCTTGGCACCGGTTCGTACAGTACGTGCTTGAGCGCCTCCAGCGCTTCGCGGTAGCGCCCGGCTATCACATACCCCACCTGCAGCCCCAGACCAACCACCAGCCCGAGATCCCCCACCAGCAGCACCTGGCCGGTCTGGTCGAACGCCTTGCAGGGCTTGGGCCGCACCGCCAGATGCCCCAGCTCGCCACCTTGATCATCCTCGATCAGGGGCACGCCATATTCAGCCGTCAGCATTACCAGTCGCTGCTTGGCCTCATCACTCATCAAACTGCCAGTGGGATTGGGAAAGTTCGGCGCCACCAGCACGGCAGCGATCTTTTGCTGACGCAAAGCCAGCGTCAGCGCATCCACCGACAAGCCATCGCAAGGATGAGCAGGGATTTCAAGCGCCCGCAGATCCAGCGCATTCAGAATCTCCAGCCACATCGGGTCAGTCGGCGTTGGAATCGCCACCACCTCTCCCGGCTGGGTCAGCAGGCGCAGACAGAGCGCCAAACCTTCGCTGCTGCCATGGGTGACCAGCACATCATCGGCCAGCCAGTGGCTGCCTGCCTGGATGGCGCGCCGCGCCACCTGCTCCCTAAGCGCCAGATCGCCGGCATCAAACGCATAATCCGTCAGCAACGATGGCTCCCGCTGCAATTGCCGCGCCAGCAGCTTGCGCAGGCTTTCCACCGGGTATAGACCCGGATCAATCCGGGCACGGCCCAGCGTATTGCCAACCTGATCGTGCGCAAACTCCATCAAAAGCTGACGATGCGGCCCCAACTCGATGCGCTGGGGGGCGGTCAGCGCATCGACACACTGACTCGGCGGCGCCAGCAGATTGCGGCTCTGACGCCGGACAAAAAAGCCCGAACGGGGTCGCGCCTCGATCAACCCGGCATCTTCAAGACGATGCAAGGCATGGGTGACCGTGGCCGGGCTGGCATCGTGCATCTCACACAAGGCGCGCACCGAAGGCAGACGATCTCCCGGCGCCAGCAGACCATCGCGGATGCAGCGCTCCAGCGTATCCGCCAATTGTTCGTAGCGTGGCCGCGCATCCACCGGGCCAAGGTCGCCAGTCGACATCAATACAGACATGACATTTCTCGATAGGTACAGAATGCAGATTTTCTGGATTGTATCGACTCATCCCGCCCTTGCCTGCATCTAACCGCGTAGGACCAGACTGCCTAAAATGTGTCGCATATCACCAAACCCTTTAGGTTCTGTTGATATTTTTCTGCCAGCACCTCACCAGGCTGTTTGAGGTGCCTTCAAGACTGGAGGTCAGCATGTTGTCTTTACTCGCATCACTTTTCACTCCTGCGGACAGCAGCCAGGCTCTGCAGCCCTCGGCTCCAGCAGATATCTGCCAATGCCACCACGACGAAGCCGCCCGTCGCTGCGTAGAACTGCAACGTATTCGTAGCGGCCTGTCCGCATTCTGAGGCGCCCGGCGCCATCCGTCGGCGGGCCATCCGCCCGCCTTGCAACCACATCACCGGTTTACCCTTCACGATGAGCCAACTGCCCCCACCGCTTTACCAGACTGAACGCCTGACCCTGCGCCACGTTGTAGCGGCCGACGCTGCCTTTATCTGTGAGCTGATGAATGAGCCGGACTACCTGCGCAATATCGGTGATCGCGGCGTACGCACTCCCGACGATGCCCGCCGCTACATTGCCGATAAATTCACCGCCAGTTATCACAATAACGGTTTCGGTCTGTATTGCATCGAGCGTCAGGCCGATGGTGTGCCCGTCGGCATCTGCGGACTGGTCAAACGCCCGTCGTTGGCCGACATTGATCTGGGCTACGCCCTGCTCCAACGCCACTGGGGGCAAGGCTATGCCCGAGAGGCGGCACATGCCACGCTGCACTACGCCAGACAGCAGCTGGGTTTGCAGCGACTGGTCGCCATTACCGACCCCGCCAACCAGCCGTCGATCCGCCTGCTTGAAGCGCTGGGTATGCGCTTTATCGAACAGATCGTTGATCCGGTCGATGGTGAGGTCAGCAAATTCTTCAGCCTCGAACTGTCTCCGGCCCACTAACGCTACCGCCCGCCTGCGTCTCATGCCGGCTTTATTGCGATACACGCCGTCATTGGTGCGCTTTATCGCATAGCCCCTTTGTCAGCAATGCCTCTCGGTTAGGATGCCCGCTCGCAACCAGGTGCTGTTGACGTTTTATCTCCGGATCGCGTTTCGTCGAATTGCGGCCTGGTGCCAGGTAAAAAGCGCGCCGCTTGGTGGACCAAGCAAGCGACTTTTAACGCGGCAGCAGGCCCCAATCCGGTGAAACCCTCCGGGCGGCGTAAAGGCGAATCAACAGTGCTTGGCGTTTGCCAGTCCAACAATACCAATACTCAGGAGACAGACCCCATGACATCTCGTCCTACCGTGTTACGCAGTGCCGTGCTGGCAGCCATGCTGGCCCTTTCCGCCAATGCGTTTGCCGCCAGCCCAAGCTGGGTCGAACGCAGCAATGCGCTGGCCAAACCGATTCTGAAAGAACAGGCCAAGTTCATTCCGGAGATGGCCTCACGGCAGGGGATGGAACAGTTCGACGAGCAGGTGTTTGATCTGGGGCAGGATCTTTACGAGCGTAATCAGGCATCACGCCGCCAGCAGAACGCATCACTGCAGCAGGCGCTGGCAAAAGAGAGTGATCCACACGTCCGCCAGGACATCCAGATCATGATCAACCGGATTGACGGCCAGATCCGCATGGAAGACCTGCAGCACAAATTGCTGGTGGATTTCGGCGATGTACCGGAAGTGATCTTTATTGGCCTGGAAGGATTGCTGGATAAGCAAAACCCGCCGGAGCGACAGGCCAGGGCGTTGACGCGACTCAAGCGCTATGTCGGCAGTGAGTCGGGTTATCAGCCCCTGACCGAACGGGCTCAGGCAATGATGGAAAAAAGCTTGGCCAAGCCGGGCCTGACGACACCCTATGGCGATGAGATTGAGCAGCAGCTATCCACCATCGACCCCTACCTCAAGGGCATCGAGAGCCTGTTCAAGGCCAGCAAACTAAGCGGCTGGGAAGCGGACTTTGCCAAGCTGACCAAACAAATGCACGCGTACCGCGACTGGTTGCAGACCCAGCTCTTGCCCAAGGCTCGCAAAGAGGTGCGTCCGCCGGCTGAAATCTATGCCGAAATGCTGCGGGAAACCGGTGTGGACATGAGCCCCGAGCAACTGATCGACCGCGCCAGCATGGAATATCAGGAAGTCCGCGACCAGATGCAGATGGTGGCCAACCAGATTGCCGCCAAGCGCAAACTCCCGTCATCGCACTATATGGCTGTCGTCCGTCACCTGAAGCAGGAACAAATCGAACCGACAGCACTGCTGCAGACTTACTGGAAACGGCTGAAAGAGATTGAAGGCATCATCCAGCGCGAAAACCTGCTGACCCTCCCCAAACGCGATGCCCAGATTCGGCTGGCAACCGAGGCAGAGGCCGCCAGCGTACCCGCCCCGCAGATGCGGCCACCGCGCATGATCGGCAATACCGGGGAGTACGGCGAATTCCTGATTCCGCTGACCAATCCGCATGCCAAGTCCGATGCCAAAATGGACGACTTCACGCACGAATCCAGCACCTGGACCCTGGCCGCACACGAGGCCCGCCCCGGCCACGAGCTGCAATTTGCTGCGATGGTCGAGCGCGGCGTCTCGCTACCGCGCGCCCTGTTCGCCATGAATAGCGCCAACGTCGAAGGCTGGGGGCTTTATGCAGAAGCGATGATGCTTCCCTACATGCCCCCCGAAGGCCAGCTGATTTCACTGCAATTGCGCCTGCATCGCGTAGCCAGAGCCTTTCTTGACCCGATGATCAATCTGGGCAAGATGAGCCCGGAAGCCGCCAAGCACCTGCTGATGGAAGAAGTCGGCTTGTCCGAGCCGATGGCCCAGCAGGAAGTTGATCGTTATGCCTTCAGAAAGCCCGGACAGGCTACTTCTTACTTCTATGGCTACATCAATATGCGCGCCCTGCGCACCCAAACCGAATTGGCACTTGGCAAACGCTTCAATCAGCAAGCCTTTCACGATTTCGTGATCGCTCAGGGCACCTTGCCTCCGCCGCTGCTGAAACAGGCAGTATTGAACGAGTTTGTTCCTGCACAACTTGCTGCCGCAGGCAATCCAGCCACCCAAACAGCATCAGCGCAATAAGACGCGCGCGCACATCGCGGTGAGGTAAGCGCCTTGGGGCGCTTACCCGAAATCGGCAGCCACACCGCCGCAATCAGCCCTTTTGCCGATACCCCTAATTGACACCTCCCTATACCATCCTGCTCCGCAGAACAGATTCCGCTAAGATGCTGCCGCCGGCCACTGCTGACCACGTTGTCGCGATCACGCGCAGGCGGGTGATCTGTGCTTGCGCCCTATCCAGTCTTGAAAGACCCCTCAACAGAGCCTAAGGATTCTCACCATGAAGCTGCCACGCCCCACCCTACTATGCAGTGCTGTGCTTGCTGCCTTGCTGACTCTGCCCGGTCTGGCCCTGGCCGCAAGCCCTGCCTGGGTGGAACGCAGCAACGCCCTCGCCGCTCCAGTGATGAACGACCAAGCCCGGTTTTATCCCGAAGCGGCTTCACAGGCGGGGCGTGAAGAGTTTGATACCGCCACGGCCGACTTCGGCCCCCGCCTGTATGAGCGCAAGCAGGAAGCCAACCGGCAGCGGCTGGACTGGCTGAAAACCCAGCGCACCAAGGAAACCGATCCTAAAGTCCTGCAAGACCTGGACATCATGATTGAACGGATAAGCAGCGACATCAGCGAAGGGGAATTGCGTCACGCCTTGCTGCTGCCATACCGAGATGTGCCGGCCACCATCTACTTCGGCCTCGACACCCTGCTCGATGCCCAGAACACCCCCGCCCGCAAAGCCCGGGCGCTGACCCGACTCAAGCGCTATGTCGGCAATGCACCTGGTTACGAGCCCTTGACCCTGCAAGCGCGTGCGCGCACCGAAGAAATGCTGGCACGCGAAGGTCTGACCGGGCCGTATGTCGAGGAACTCAAACAGAAGCTCGACAACGTTGATTTTTATTTGAAAGGCATCGAAAAGCTGCTCAAGCAAAGTCAGCTCAAAGGCTGGCAGGCCGACTTCGCCAAGCTGACCCGCCAATTGCACGATTATCGGGACTGGGCACGTACCACCATTCTGCCCAAGGCTCGCAAGGAGGCACGAGAACCTGCAGCCCTCTATGCCGAGTCACTACGCGGTGCCGGTGTTGATCTGACGCCCGATCAGCTGATCGACCGCGCCACGGCCGAATTTCAGGAAGTACGCGACCAGATGCAGATGCTGGCCACCCGCATTGCCGCCGAGCGAAAATGGCCATCGTCGGATTACCGCGATGTCAGCCGCGCCCTGAAAAAGGAACAGATCGAACCGAATGCCATGCTGCAGCGCTACTGGCAGCGCCTGAAGGACATCGAAGCCATCATCCGCCGGGAAAACCTGCTGACGTTGCCAAACCGTGACGCCAAGATTCGCCTGGCCACCGAAGCCGAGGCAGCGGCCGTACCATCGCCCCAGATGAAGGCCCCCAGATTGATAGGTAATACCGGCGAATATGGCGAGTTCCTGATCCCCACCGTCAATCCACATGCCAAATCCACCGAGAAGATGGACGACTTCAGCTACGACGCCGCCACCTGGACCCTGGCCGCACACGAGGCGCGCCCTGGCCACGAGCTGCAATTTGCTGCAATGGTCGAGCGCGGCGTGTCGCTTCCACGCGCCTGGTTTGCCTATAACAGCGCCAATGTGGAAGGCTGGGCTTTGTACAGCGAAGCCATCGTGCTACCCCATATGCCCCCCGAGGCCCAGCTGATTTCGCTGCAAGACCGTCTGCTGCGCATCGCCCGCGCCTTCCTCGACCCGATGGTGAATCTGGGGCGTCTCTCCCCGGCAGAAGCCAAACGCCTGTTGATGGAGGATGTGATCCAGTCAGAACCCTTTGCCCAGCAGGAAATCGACCGCTACACCTTCAACGCGCCCGGTCAGGCAACCGGTTATTTCTACGGCTATCTGAGCCTGCGCGCCTTGCGCACCCAGACCGAGCTAGCCTTGGGCAAGCATTTCAATCAGGCGGCATTTCACGACTTTGTAGTCGCCCAGGGCATGCTTCCCCCGCAGCTGCTGAAGCAGGCTGTGCTCAAGGAATTCGTCCCGGCCCAACTGGCCGCTGCCAAGGCCAAGGGCGAAACCGTTGCCTTGCAGAACTAGGCGCTGCTGAGGTCTGTACCACCTGATTGACCCCATCAAACAAACAACCACCCTGCTGCGGCGGACCATCCGAGTCAGCCGCAGCCAATCCAGGAAGAGCAAACCATGTTCCGATTTGTCGCCACCCCAATCCGCCGGGCCATGCTGGCAGCCCTGCTGGTACTACCTGCCACCGGCTTCGCCAGCACGGCCAGTTGGGTCGAGCGCAGCAATACCCTTGCCGCCCCCGTCATCAAGAGTCAGGGACAATTTCGCCCCGAATACGCCTCGTTTGCCGGTGTCGAGGAATTCGATAGCGCTGTCGCCGATTTCGGCCCGAAGATGCGTGAACGGATGCAAGCCGCCAATCGGGAGCGCCAGACCTGGTTGAAACAGCAGCTGGCCAAGGAAACCGACATCCAGGTCAGACAGGATCTGGAGATCATGATCGACCGCCTGGAAAGCGACTACCAGCGCGGATTGCTGGAGCAGCAATATCTGCTCGAATACATTGATATTCCGCAGCTGGTTTACCGGGGGCTGGAAAACCTGCTGGACACCCGCAACAAGCCGGAACGACAGGCCCGCGCGCTGATCCGGCTCAAGCGCTATATCGGCGCTGAGGCCGGCTACCAGCCACTGGTACAACAGGCACGCGCCCGCATCGAAGAAGATCTGGCCCGCCAAGGCCTGACCGGCCCTTACGTTGAAGAACTGAAGCAGAAGCTTGCGAATGTCGATTTCTATCTGAAGGGCATTGAAGAACTGCTGCGCAAGAGCAAGCTGACAGGCTGGGAAGCCCATTACGCCACGCTGACACAGCAGCTACGTGACTACCGCGACTGGAGTCGCAACACACTGATGCCGCGCACCCGCGCCGAGGTCAAGCAGCCGCCGCAGTTATATGCCGACTCGCTACGGCAGGCTGGCGTGGACTTCACGCCAGAAGAGCTGATCGAGCGTGCCAGTGCCGAGTTTCAGGAAGTTCGCGACCAGATGCAGGTGCTGGCGGCCCAGATTGCGGCCGACCGTAAATTACCCGCAGCCGACTATCGCAAGGTCAGCGAGTTTTTGAAGAAGGACCAGGTGGATGCCAGCACCATGTTGCAGCTTTACTGGAAACGCCTGCGGGAAATCGAAGCCATCATCCAGCGTGAAAAGCTGCTGACCCTGCCCAAGCGCGACGCCATCATCCGCCTTGCGACCGATGCTGAGGCCGCCAGCACCCCTTCTCCGCAAATGCGCGCCCCGCGACTGATCGGCAACACCGGTGAATACGGCGAATTCCTCATCCCCTTGAACAACCCGCATGCCAAGACGGCCGCCAAGATGGATGACTACAGCTACGATGCCGCCACCTGGACCCTGGCGGCACACGAGGCCCGCCCCGGCCACGAGCTGCAATTCGCTGCCATGGTGGAACGGGGCGTATCGCAGCCACGCCTGCTGTTCTCGCGCAATAGCGCCAACACCGAAGGCTGGGCCCTGTATGCAGAAGCACTGGTACTGCCCTATATGCCGCCCGAAGCCCAGCTGATCTCGCTGCAGAAACGCCTGCTGCGCATCACCCGCGCCATGCTGGACCCGATGATCAATCTGGGACGGCTGTCACCCGAAGCCGGCAAACGCATTCTGATGGAAGACGTCAATCAGTCCGAACCGTTCGCCCAGCAGGAAATCGACCGCTACACCTTTAACATGCCCGGCCAGGCCACGGCGTACTTCTATGGCTACATCAACCTGCGTTCGCTCCGCACCCAGGCAGAACTGGCGCTTGGCAAGCACTTCAACCAGCAGGCTTTCCACGATTTCGTCATCGCCCAGGGCATCCTGCCCCCGCGCCTGATGAAAAAAGCGGTGCTGGAACAGTTCGTGCCGGCACAGCTGGCTCAAGCGAAAACCGCTGCCGCGTCGTAGCAAGGAAGGTCGTGAAGGGCTGGCGACTCCCACCAGCCCTCACCCGGTTCAAACTGAAAAACGCCTGGCGGTCTCTGCCATTTGTACCGCCAGCGACTGCAGCTGGCCCGATGCCGTTGCCCCCTGCTGCGCCGCTTGGGCGTTGGCTTCGCTTTTTTCGGCAATCGTCTCGAAATGCCCAGCCAGCGACTGGCTGGCCGTGCGCTGCGCCACCAGGCCTTGGGCGATTTCACGGATGGTCTCAACCAGCGATTGCGTGCCGGTATGGATCTCCGTCATCGCCCCTGCGGTTGCGTCAGTCCCTTGCCGGCCGCGCGCCACCGTATCCACTGTCGCCCGCATCCGGCTGACGGCTTTATCTGACACCTGCTGAATCTGGCTGATGGTTGCAGCGATTTCGCCGCTGGCATTAGCGGAACGCTCGGCCAGTTTGCGCACTTCATCGGCCACTACCGCAAATCCGCGCCCAACTTCACCGGCCCGAGCCGCTTCAATGGCGGCATTCAATGCCAGTAGATTCGTCTGGTCGGCCACTTCGCGGATGACATGCAAAACCTGCGTCACCGACTGCGACTGCTTGCCCAGCTCATCAATCGTGACGGCCACTTCCTCAACCTGCCGGGCAATATGAGAGAGGTCGGCAATCGACTGCCTGACGACCTCTCCCCCCTGACGGGCAATCCGGCCTGCTGACTCCCCCTGGCCGCTGGCAAGCTCCGCATTGCTGGCGCTGGCAAATATCGACTGAGATAACTGTTTGACCTCCTCGGCGGCGTTTGTCACCGACTCGCTTTGCGAGGCACTGGAATCGGCCACCTGATTCGCCGAGATGCTGAGCTGACGGGATGTCTGCGCGACGGCGTCGGACATCTTGAGCATATCGGCCACCATACGGCGCAGGCTGTCCCGCATGGCAACGATGGCAGCGAGCAGGCTTTCGGTGTCATGTGGGCGTAGCGTCACCTCGGTATCCAGCCGACCATCCGCCAGCCGCTTGACCACCGACTCCACATAGAAGGGTTCACCGCCAAGCTGCGCGGTAATCGAACGGTAGAGCGCCAGAAACAGCACCAGCGTAGCCAGCGACGCCAGTAACACCAGTCCGACATAGACATTGCGTTGTTGCTGATACAGCTCGACGCGATTCTGCAATAACTGATCAAGCAGAACGCGGCCCTTTTCAGCAAAGGCAATGGCCGAGCGGCTGGCCTCCTTGCTGACTGCGCGGACTGACGCTGGTGCCGTATCGAGATTGCCGCCAAGGGCCTGATCAACCTGCCCCGCCACCGCCAGATTGCGATTCAGCTGCTCGGCCAGCAGGGCCTCCAATGCCGGTTTGAGGCCAGCATTGGCAGCTGCCGCCTTGGCGATATTGGTCTGAATGGCAGATTGGGCATCAAACGTCAGAGGCCGCAACTCCACCAAACGGGTTTGCACTACAGAATCGAGCTGCCGGGCTTCCAGTGCCAGCACTTGCCTGGCGCCGCTCTCGCCCAGCCTTGCTGCCAGCATTGGCAGGCGAGCGCACACGGTGTCCATCAAATAATACGAGTCGATGTCCGGGTCCAAAGTCAGATTGGAGTTGTCACACGCCGCCCCGATCAGCGCCAGCACGGCATCGACCGCTGCACCATACAGGGCCACCCGCTTGGCCGGCTCAGCGGTATCCGCCGCGCTTGCCGCCTGCCATGCCTGTTTGGTGGCGATCAGCGTGGCGGCCAGATCCAGCTCGTCCACCGGCTGGGTCTGTAGCCGTTCAATCGCCGTCAGCGCTTCGTCGATCGCTTTGCTGCTAGCGGCCAGATCGCCCGTTTTGCTGGCCGCTTCGAGCCGCCTTTGTCCGATCGCATCCAGCAAAGGCAACATGGCCGTCAGATAGGCCACGCCTACCCGCTCCTTTGCCGAAAACTCAACCTGTGTCTGATTGGTGCGGTACAGACCGTAACCGAGGTAGGCGAGGGCCAATGCCACCATTACCCCAATCACCCCGAACCGGGTTGGATAACGCTGGCGCCGCATCCAGACGGCGAGCAAATTGATCATGGCGTATTTCCTCTCTTCCGATCCAAGTGCTCGGCCGAACGGCACCGTGCATGGATAACTCGTGTATTCCCTATCTGCCGGCCTGAGGGCTGATTGATAGCCTTTTCAACTCTGGCAGCAATGAACTTCGCCGGATTAGGTGCTTACTCAAACGGACCGATTGTGTTTCTACCTCACCCCAGAATAGATTACAGACGAGCCTTGCGAGACTTAAGCGACTGACTTTCAGTCAAATTTTCATTTTCCCCACAGTCGGCCCTAATGTGGTGAGACCCTTGCTGGATCAGGCATTCAGGCAGATCAAGGCCCATGTCAGGTCCGCTCGGCAGCCCGGCGGGTTTGGTGTTCGGGGCAATCTTGTGGACAATCGCGCCCCTGATTGATTGTTACGGAGCATCCATGCTCAAGTTTTTAGGTCTTGAACAACTTTTCAGTCTGCTGTTCCGACGCCTGCTCTACGTCTGGGTGCGGCCCAAGGTACTGCCACTTGATCCGGCGTCGCTGGAACTCGATCTCTCGCAGCCCGTCTGTTATGTCCTGCACCAGCGCTTCCTGTCGAACCTGCTGGTGCTCGAAACCGAAACCCAACGACTGGGATTGCCTCGGCCGCTGAGTGCCATGAGTGGCGGCAGCGTTTTCGAAAAGCGGTCATTTTTCTTTCTGAATCGGGGTGAAGGCGGATGGCCACGCCCCAGACCCGGCTATTCACCGCGTCTGTCCCGCCTGATCGGCAAGGTTGAGCGCGATCCGGCGCTGGACGTGCAAATCGTGCCGGTGACGATCCTGTGGGGTCGCGCCCCAGATAAGCAGGACTCGATCTTCAAGCTGTTGTTTGCCGATGGCTGGGCCAATACGGGCCGCCTGAGCCAGTTTTTTACCGTCCTGCTGCATGGCCGGCAGGCCATGATCAAGTTCGGTCGGCCGGTGTCGGTACGTGAGATGGTTGATGAGAAGCTCGGCCCGGCGCGAACCCTGCGCAAAGCCGGCCGTCTGTTGCGCGTCCACTTCCGCCGCCAGCGGGAACAGGCCATCGGGCCGGATCTATCGCACCGTCGCACCCAGGTTGATCTGATTCTGAACGCACCGGATGTGCGGCAGGCCATTCTCGATGAATCTGCGACCAAGCAGATCTCGCTGGAGCGAGCCCAGGCCAACGCGCACAAATTTGCGATGGAAATCGCTGCGGACTACTCGCACTCCACGATCCGCATATTCGACCGCTTTCTGAACTGGCTCTGGAACCGGCTATACGATGGCGTGGAAATCAGCCGGCTGGATGAGGTAGCCGCCCTCGCCCACGGCCACGAAATTGTCTACGTCCCCAGCCATCGCAGCCATATCGACTATCTGTTGATGTCCTATCTGCTGTACCGGAACGGCTTGTTGCCCCCGCACATTGCGGCAGGCGCCAACCTGAATCTGCCCGTCGTCGGGCCATTCCTGCGGCGTAGCGGCGCTTTCTTCCTGCGGCGCAGCTTCAAGGGAGAGCCGCTGTATGCGGCGGTGTTCAACGAATACCTGCATATGATGATTTCGCGCGGGTTTCCGATTGAGTATTTCATCGAAGGCGGACGCAGCCGTACCGGCCGCCTGCTGCCCCCCAAGGCCGGCATGCTGGCCATGACCACGATGAGCTATCTGCGGGATACACGCCGCCCTCTGCTGTTCCTGCCGGTTTACATCGGTTATGAAAAGCTGATGGAAGGCGGCAGCTATGTGGCCGAATTGTCGGGACGCCCCAAACGCAAGGAATCGTTGTTCGGACTGCTGGCCACAGTCCGTCAGATCAAGAAAACATTCGGCAAGGTTTATGTGAACTTTGGCGAGCCGATCCTGCTGTCGAATGTTCTGGATAGCGTTCACGAGAACTGGCGGGGTGAAACGATTGGCGAGCAGCGGCCCAAGTGGTTTACCGACAGCGTGGACACACTGGCCAACCGCATTGTCACGCATATCAATGGCGCCGCCGTGGTCAACCCGATCAACCTGCTGGCACTGGTTCTGCTTTCCACCCCCAAGCACAGTATCGACGCCAGCCGCCTGGCGCAGCAGATTCGCCTGTTCCAGAAGCTGATTGACGGCGGGGGCTACAGCCAGCGCGTGGAACGCACCGCGCATGCCCCCGATGCGGTGATTGCCCATGGTGAAGCCTTGCGCCTGATCGAACGGGTCAAGCATCCGCTGGGTGACGTGCTGCGCACCAGCAGTGATCAGGCGATCCTGTTGGCTTATTTCCGCAACAATGTGCTGCATCTGGTGGCTCTACCGGCAATTGTGGCCTGCCTGTTTGTCAGCGGCGAGAAGTTGTCGCAACAGGAGGTGATTGCCGGTGTGCGCACCATCTACCCCTTCCTCCGGTCGGAGCTGTTCCTGCCCTGGGCGACCGACGGCCTGGAACCGACGGTGTTGCATGTCATCGACACGCTGGCCGAAATGGGCCTGTTGCGGCACCGTGGTGAGGGCGTGTATGTGGCCCCACCGCTGCTGACGCCTGAATACAGCCAGCTCGACCTGCTGGGACAGACGCTCCGGCATACTCTGGAACGCTACTTCATGGCAATTTCGGTGCTGATCCAGCAAGGCAGCAGCACCTTGGAACCCCGCAAGCTGGAAGCGCTCTGCCACTTGCTGGCGCAGCGGTTGTCGCTGCTGTTCGAGTCAGGATCGCCCGATTTCTTCGATAAAACCGTGTTCCGCAACTTTATCGACACGTTGCGAGAATCTGGCATGGTAACGCTGGATGAAGCCGGCAAAATCTGCTTTGGTGAACAGCTGACGCATGCCGGCAATCAGGCACAGCGCATTCTGCCGGCCGAAGTGCGGCAGGCCGTGCTCGACACCACCGGGCTGGACGAGGCTGCGGTGGCAGCCGCCCTGGCTGAAATCGACAAGACGGGTCGTTAGGTGTTTGGGTGCCCCAGGCAGGGGCTCCCAGCCCCTTGCCCGGCCAGCGTCAATCGTTGTCGCGGTGTTCCTCAAACCGCCGGCGGGTTTGGTCTTCATCTCGCTGGCCGAATGCGTAATTCGACTCCAGCCACAGCACATTGATAATGCCCGCCGCCAGGGCGAGTCCAAGACCCAGAATCCAGTTGAAGTACCACATGGCGTTTTCCTTTCCCCTCGCGGGGCATCAGTAGAGATTCTTGCTGTTGGCGCGAATCGCTTCGACCGTGATCGGGCCTCGCAGCACGCGATACACCCACCCCGTATACATCAGCACGATGGGCAGCAGCAAAGTGGTAACCACCAGCATCACCAGCAGGGTACGCTGGCTGGAGGCGGCATCCCATAAGGTCAGACTGCTGCCTGGGTCAATGCGGGAGGGCAACACGAATGGAAACAGGGCAATCGCCGCCGAGGCCAGCGTTGCCGCACAGGTGACCGAGGTGGCCAGAAAGGCGCCCCAGCGCAGATTGCGTGCCGCAAACAGACTGGCGATGGCGGGGCCCAGCAATGCCAGTAGCGGTACGACCTTGAGCCAAGGGGTGTGCTGGTAATGGGCAAGCCATCCCCCCGCCTGCTGGCCGACCAGCTTGGTTAGCGGAGACAAGGCGGTGTTCAGGTCACCATGCTGCAGTAGTTGCAGCCCCGGTAGAAAATTCAGCCAGATCATCACCCCGAGCAGCAGGCTGCTGACCAGTATCGCCAGCCCGTGCAGATAGCGACGCGCACGCTGCCAGACCAGGCCTTCGCTGCGCAACACCAGATAGGCCGCTCCCTGTAATGCCAGCATGGCTGCGGCAAGCCCGCCACAGACCAGGCCGAACGGGTTCAGCTGCCCTGACAGGCCGCCTTCGTAGCTGACACGCAGGGTTGTCGGATCAAAGCGGAATGGCAGGCCCAGAAACAGATTGCCAATGGCTATGCCGAAGATCAGCGCCGGCACCAGACCGCCAGTAAACAAAGCCCAGTCCCAGAATGCCCGCCAGCGCGGATTCGCCAGCTTGCTACGGTAATCGAAGCCAACCGGGCGCAGATAGAGCGCGCACAAGGCCAGCAACAGGGCAAGGTAGTAGCTGGAGAAGCCTGCAGCGTAAACCAGTGGCCAGGCGGCAAATATCGCGCCGGCAGCCAGCACCAGCCAGACCTGATTGCCTTCCCAGGTCGGGCCGACAACGTTGATCGCGACCCGCCGTTCTTCATCGGTCCGTCCCACAAAGGGCAGCAGCATGGCGACCCCCATATCGAAGCCATCCATGATGGCAAAGCCGATCAGCAGCACCAGTATCAGCAACCACCAGATCAGTTTGAGCGTGAAATAGTCGGGCATAGCGGGCTCCCAGGTTCTATTGACGTTAGGTTTGCGGTCGCATTTCGCCGTGATAGCGGCCGGTCGCCAGTGAGGCCGGCCCCAGGCGGATGTACTTGAGCATCAGATACAGCTCGACGACGAACAGACCGAGGTAGATGCTGCCGATGCCGATCAGGCTGGCCCAGACCTGGCTGGCGTCAATGCTGGAAGCTGACAGATGGGTGGGCAGAATGCCCGAGATGGTCCAGGGCTGACGGCCATATTCGGCAACGATCCAGCCACACTCGGCCGCTACCCAGGGCAGCGGCACCGACAACACCGCCAGCCGCAACAGCCAGCGCCGGGGCGCGAGCTGCTTGCGGGCCAGCGACCAGGCGCTCACCCCAAAAATGAAGATGAACAGCAAACCCAGCCCGACCATGACACGGAAGGCGAAAAACAGCGGCCAGACCTTGGGGATGGTGTCATTGACGGCCTGCATGATCTGCACCTCGCTGGCATCGACAACCGCAGGGGTGTACTTCTTCAGCAGCAGGCCATAGCCCAGATCCGCCTTGTGCTGTTCGAACTGCAGCCGCACGGCATCCGAACGGTCGCCCGCCCGCAATCGAACCAGCGCTGCATAGGCTTGCATACCACTGCGGATGCGCAGCTCGTGGCCTTTTTTCAGATCTTTGATACCGATGACCGGGGTGTCGGTCGAACGGGTGGCAATCAAGCCGAGCACATACGGAATCTTGAGTGCGTAGTCTGTGCGTTCTGCCGCCTGATTGGGCCAGCCGATGACGGTAATACCCGCTGGCGCCGGGTGGGTTTCCCATTCTGCTTCGATCGCTGCCAGCTTGACCTTCTGCACTTCACCGGTGCTGTAACCGGACTCATCCCCCAATACGACTACCGATACCGCCGAAGCCAAACCAAACCCGGCCGCCACCGCAAACGAACGCAAGGCAAAGCCCGTGTCGCGGGCCTTGAGCAAATACCAGGCCGAGATGCCCAGCACGAACATGGCGCCGGTTACATACCCGGCCGCCACGGTATGCACGAACTTCACCTGTGCCACGGTATTGAAGAACACCGCACTCAGGCTGGTCAGCTCCATCCGCATCGTCTGGTAGTTGAATTCCGCCCCGACCGGGTTTTGCATCCAGCCATTGGCGATCAAAATCCATAACGCCGATAGATTGGTGCCCAGCGCCAGCAGCGTCGTCACCCCAAGGTGCTGGACCTTGGACAGGCGATCCCAGCCAAAGAAGAACAGGCCAACGAAGGTGGACTCCAGAAAGAACGCCATCAGCCCTTCAATGGCCAGAGGCACACCGAAAATGTCGCCGACGTAGTGGGAGTAGTAAGCCCAGTTGGTGCCGAACTGGAATTCCAGCGTCAGGCCGGTGGCAACGCCCATCGCAAAATTGATGCCGAACAACTTGCCCCAGAAGCGGGTCATGTCGCGGTAAATGGTCTGCCCGGTCATCACATACACGGCTTCGCAGATCACCAGAATCCACGATAAGCCCAGCGTGAGCGGCACGAAAAGGAAGTGGAACAGAGCCGTCAGCGCAAATTGCAGGCGTGACAGGTCGACCACGTCAGAGGGGGCGAGCATGATGTTCTCCGGAGGGTGCTGAAATCGGGGTGGGCGCAGTGTTCAGGAACTGCTGGTCAAGCCGTTGCGGCTCGACGTTCATATGGTGGGCAATGGGCTGGCTAAACCACAGATGTTTAGCCACTAGCAAAAGCGCAATTTTTATCAGGACAATAATGACCAGCGTCGGCGAAAGTCGGGGTCCGTCGGGGTCGGGGTTCATGTCTGCGCCTCCAGACGATGCCCGGCATACAAGCCGAGCGCGCCCACGGGCAGCAGCAATATCCACTGCGGCAAGGCCCAGGCCGGAATCTGGCCCGCAAACCAGACATTCACCAGCCCGAATACCAGCGCGAAGCCCAACCAGGCGGTAGCCAGCAACAGCACGAGTGGCCGGGCCGCTCCGGCTTGGGCGCGGCTGGCCCATAGCAGACCCAGCGTGCTCAACCACAAAGCCACCGTCACCATATGCCAGCAAGCCAGCAGGGTGTATTTGAGGGTGGCATCGAGCGATGACGCCAGGAAGGGCGACACCACATCCGCCTGCCCGGCAAAGGTATGAACCAGCGCAGTCAGCCCCGCCAGGCCAGCTGCGCCAAGCAGACTGCGGTTAAGGGGTGGCTTCATGGCAGGTCTCCTTTGCCATCGTCCTTGCGGCCAAACTTCAGCCGGTCGGCAAAATCCAGCAGTTTCTGCACCTTGGCCCCCATTCGCATCAGATTGATCACCGTCTCGGGCGACAGCCGCTGCACTTCATCCAGCCAGCCCGTGGTGAGTTCAATCAACTCATACATCTGCCGCATCTTGGCCTGGGCAACGCGATCTTCCTCCGACCCCGGCTGCTCCAGCATGGCGTCACGCAACAACGACAGGGTGGGTTCGATCTCACGGCGGCGCCGCTCTTCCACCAGCACCCTGAAGATCTCCCAGACGTCTTTCGGTGGCTCGAAGTAGTCACGTCGGTCCCCTGGCAGGTGGACAAGCTTCACCAGACGCCAAGCTTGCAGCTCCTTCAGGCCAATACCGACATTTGAGCGAGAAAATTCAAGAACATCGCCGATCTCGTCGGCATTGAGCGGTTTGGCACTGATATAGAGCAGGGCGTAGATCTGGCCAACGGTGCGATTGACCCCCCAACGCGAGCCCATCTCGCCAAAGTGAAGGACAAATCGTTCTGCAAGCGGTGTCAGTTTCATTTCTTTGATTTCCAGTAATTACTGGAATTCTAAAAATTGATGTAGATCAAAGCAAGCTTTTTCTGACAATGCGCTGACAATCAGCCATGAATGGTCTGGCACATCACGCCACGGCAGCCGATCGACAGACAACCGCCTCGACCGCTACTCCCCGCCCAAGGCCGGCCGCACTGTCACGCCAGGCAAGGGCTTTGCAACACTGGCATGCCGCAAAAGCCGATCCGGCTCGAAGGGTTTCGCCGGAAATGCGTCAACAGCGTCTAAAATTCAAATCATTACCTCCCGAGCACCCGACCTCCACCCTGCGGTCCGCCCCCTCCCGAACCGCGATTTCCGAGACGCAGACGATGACACGGCCCACGCCACCCCATCCGCTCCCGCTGATTGCCCTGCTTGCTCTGTGCATGCCCTGTGCCGCAACCGAGGTGCAAACGGTCTATCGGTGTACCGATGCCAAGGGGAAAACCACGTTCAGTGATAGCCCCTGCAACAAGATCGGCGTACAGGGCAAGGAATCAACGCTGGAAATACCGTTAGCGCCAGCCGCGCCACCGCCAACCAAAGCCGCACCCACCAATCGCCCTGCTGCAGCACCCCTCCCCGCCGCCCCAGCCGCAGGCAGGTTGCCGCTCTACAACGGCGGCAAGCCGCCGGTCATCCGTTTTTTTTACGATACTGAGGACGCCCACCCGGACATCCCGCCTGAAGATGTCGAGCAGGCAATCAAACTGGCAGCCAGCCAGTGGATGCGCGGCTGCCCGGTAGTGATTGAATACGGCGGGAGAAAATCCCTCAGGGCAATCAAGCCCGAGCAGGGCCTGATTGTGCGGTGGGACAAGAGTTATCTGGACATGTCGCACCCTGCCACAGTGGGTGGCAGCGCCCTGCCTGCGACGGGCGGCATGCTCGATGGCATCCGCATGCGGCCGGGTGGCCGTTATAACCAGAATTGGTTCAAGCACATGATCCTGCACGAGATGGGCCACACCCTCGGCATGCCCCATAACCATCTCGATAAGTCTTCAGTAATGAGCTATTGGCAAGGTGGCATGAACCCCAGCGCCGCCAGCCCGACACCCGAGGACTATCGGGAATGCAAATTTGCGATGCAAACCTGGTATGGCGTTGACTTCAAACCTACCGAAGCCGAACTGCGTGCGCACAGCCGCAAGCAACCGACCGATAAAGCCGTGACGGAGGAAAAAATGGTCACGCCAGTGGAAAGCTCAGGCAGCCGCCAATAGCGGTCAGACCTTCCCCCGAAAGTCCGGTAGGCCGCCAGGCGCTGTGGATGCTTGGTTTGCGGTAGCATCGCTGCGGTGCGCTTTACCGCACACCGGGCCCCACTCCAACCAAACGCACGCCAGAAATGAAACCTCAACAGCGTCCAGACCCACTTCGCGAGCCCCTCTCCCCCCTCCCCACCCCCAATACTCCCGCAGTGGATCAGCCCCTCGCGTCAATTGATGCCTTGCGTGGCCTCGCCTGCCTAGCCGTCTTTCTCTATCACCTGGAGGTATTGACCGGATTTCACACGCCATTTCTGGGTAACCACGGCAATGTGCTGGGGGTGCAGCTGTTTTTTGTGCTAAGCGGCTATCTGATTCACCTGAGCGCCAGCAAAGCCAAACTGAGCGAATATGCAATGGCCCGCCTGTTACGCATCTACCCTGCCTACTGGGTGGCGCTCCTGGGTGCCGGCCTGCTGCAGCCGGAATGGCGGGCCTCGCTGATAGAACAGCCGTTACTGCTGCTCGTCAATCTCGCAAATCTGCAGCTGCATTACTTGCCAGCCTTGATGCGCCTGGATTCCATCCATGTCAGCTGGACCTTGACCAGCGAGGTGTTGTGGTACGGCATGGCCCCCTTCGTGGCGGTCGGGCTGCGACGAGGCTACTGGCCAATCTTGCCGCTACTGGTTACCGCTGGCTTGGTGTGGGGAAGTGCCGCCGGAACCGGGCAGCTGGATTGGCTGATGTTCGGCATTGAAAAGGTGCTGCAAACCGACCCCAGCCGCAGCATAGCGTGGTATCGCCCGTCTTTTCTGCAACTCAATGTGATTGGACAACTGCCCTTTTTCATCACGGGAGTGGCGATCGCGCACTATCGCCCCGCACTACAGCGTCTGCCCATGTGGTTGTTGCTGCCATTGGCAGGCAGCCTGGGGACGATTGCTGTCTGGACTCGTATCACCCCATGGGCGGTGCTGGCGGTAGCCATCGGCCTGGGCGCCTTATTGCTGCTGGCTTTGCGTCAACCCCTGCCTGTGCCGCGCCCCCTCGTCTGGCTAGGTAAGGTTTCGTTTTCCACCTATCTGTACCACGTACCGATCATCTCTCTGGTGTTTCACTACTGGAGCCTGAAGGGGCTGACCGCCCTCACTTTGATACTGACGATGGTGCTTTGCGCCTCTGCGCTTAGCTACCATCTGGTCGAAACTCCGGCGATGCGCTTCGCCAAGCGTTGGCGCCAAGCCAGATCAGCCAGTCGGGCCAATGCCTCGCCAAGCGGTACTGGGCGGGGGTCCGTGTGATTTGCCTAGGGGATATTGCGGGAAGAATCGGGGGGATTTGCGAAGTCGGCCTGTAAGCCGGGTTCTGTGACATGGCGGCTTGCGCCGCCACCGACAGTCATTCCTCTAGGACGTACGTTACCGCACGCCTCAGGCAACCTACCCGCAGGCTCCGGGGGCCCCCTCAACGCCTGCCTATTTGGTCTTGCTTCGGATGGGGTTTACCATGCCGTCCGTGTTACCACGTCCGCGGTGGGCTCTTACCCCACCGTTTCACCCTTGCCACCCCGGTTACCCGGAGTTCGGCGGTCTGTTCTCTGTTGCACTTTCCGTCGCCTCGCGGCGCCCGGCCGTTAACCGGCATCCTGCCCTATGAAGCCCGGACTTTCCTCTCCCCAGCAAGCTGAGCAGCGACTGTCCGGCCAACTTCGCAAGTGAATTCTACCATGCCACGGCCGGTGACTGGCGATTCGACGCTGACCGATACACTTTTTGGTGAGGATTGCAGCAGTGGAGACGCCAACTGCGCAACAGTAAAAGCGCTATGGCTGTTGGCGCGTGGCAGCCAGCACAATTTCGCGAATGCACAGATTTTGGGGTTGTTCGTAAGCAAACCGGATGGCTTCGGCGATGTCGGTTGCGGCGATCACGCCCCCCATGCCTTCCTTCCAGGATTCGTAACCGGATTTGATGTCGGTATCAGTGGTATGGGATAGCAATTCGGTTTCAACCGCTCCCGGTGCAATCGTAATCACCCGCACATCGCTCATGGCAACTTCTTCCCGCAGGTTTTCCGAGATGGCGTGTACGGCAAACTTGGTGCCGCAGTAAGCCGCGTGATTGGGGAAGGTCTTGCGCCCCGCAATCGAGCTGATATTGATGATGGTGCCGTGACGACGCTCGACCATGCCGCTCAGTACCACATGGATGCCATTGAGCAAGCCTTTGACGTTGACATCCAGCATGGCATCCCACTCTTCCGGGCTTTGTCTGGCGACGTTGCCGAGCAACATCACGCCAGCGTTGTTGACGATCAGATCAGCCGGGCCAAACTTCGCCTCGGCCTCTTTGACTGCAGCCCGCAACGGGTCACGCTGGGTAACATCCACTGCCCGGCACAGGGTATTCGGCAAGCCGAGTTTTTCCATGCGCTCAATACGCCGAGCCAGCAGTAACAGGGGATAGCCCAAACGCGAGAACAGCTGGGCCGTTGCCTGGCCAATGCCGGAACTGGCCCCGGTAATCACTACAAGTGGCTTGCTCATGAAACCTCCAGATGCGTGGTTGGCATGCTGATCCGCTTCGTTTGAGGTTCCGCCGGCCAGTTGTGGCACAGGCAAACGACTCAGTTTCCCGACGGTTGCAATGCGGCGGGATCAAAGCACGATCAGAGGAAGGCGATCGACGCGAGGAGGCGCCGACCACGGTTTCATGAGTATAGACAGCGATTCAGCCCCGCTGCCGGCGGCAGCCCTATCCACTTCCGGCCCGGTTGGCAGTCGACTTGCGGTCTCGCCATAACGCGCCAACCGACCCCAGGCAGAATCAATCCAGCAGACGCCAGGCCACGGTTTCGCCCGCCCGCATAGGCACCAGAACATCGTCCGCCAGGTACGGAATCTCGGCCGGCACGGCCACTGGCTCTTTCACCAGGGTAATGGTGTCGGCATTGGCAGGCAGTCCATAGAACAACGGGCCAAAGCGGCTGGCGAATCCTTCAAGCCGGTCCAGCGCATTGACCGACTCGAACGCCTCGGCGTACAGCTCGATTCCTGCGTGGGCGGTATAGATGCCCGCGCAACCGCACAGAGTTTGCTTGATGCCTCGGGCGTGAGGGGCGCTGTCTGTGCCTAGAAAGAAACGCGGATTCCCGGAAATCGCGACATCCATCAAGGCTTCGCGGTGCAATTCCCGCTTCAGCACCGGCAAGCAGTAGTGATGCTGGGGTAAAGCGCCCTGAAATAAGGCATTCCGGTTGAGCAGCAGATGGTGCGCGGTAATGGTAGCCGCCACGTTGGCACCGGCGCTCCAGACAAAGTTGGCAGCCTGTTTGGTGGTGATGTGCTCGAACACGACTTTCAGATCTGGCAGTTTGCCCAGCAAGGGTTTCATCACCCGCTCGATAAAGACGGCCTCGCGATCAAACACATCGACCGAGGGGTCGGTGACTTCACCATGAACGAGCAGCGGGATGCCTTGTCTGGCCATCTCGGCGAGTGTTGGCAAAACCTTGTTGATATCCGTCACCCCCGCATCGGAATTGGTGGTCGCACCGGCCGGGTACAGCTTGAGCGCTTTGACAAAACCACTGGCCTTGACCTTGGCGATCTCTTCAGGAGGGGTGACGTCGGTCAGATATAACGTCATCAAAGGTTCAAATGACATGCCGGCAGGCAGCGCTGCCAGAATGCGCTCACGGTAGGCAGCGGCTTCTTCTACCGTACGGACCGGCGGCTTGAGGTTGGGCATGACGATGGCCCGGCCAAAACGGCGGGCGGTATCGGGCAGGACGGCAGCCAGGGCAGCACCATCGCGCAGGTGCAGGTGCCAGTCGTCAGGACGGATCAGGGTCAGGCTCATGATGGATGACTCGGTAACGGACAAAGCGCCGACTATCGCCGCGACCGGCAGCCGGGTCAAGCCGGAATCAGCGGGAATTGCACGGTAAACAGGGTGCCCTCCCCGGCAACGCTGTCCACGTCGATCTGGCCACCGCAGGCCTCTACTGCACTTTTGACAATATGCAAACCCAGGCCGGTGCCTGAAATGCGCCCCACATTGCTGGCCCTGAAAAAGCTCTCAAACAGATGCGGTAAATCTTCAGCCGGAATGCCTATCCCCCGATCTCGCACAGAGAGCCGCAGCCAAGCATCGGACTGCCAGACTTTGAATTCGACCTCGCGCCCACCCGGTGAGTACTTCACTGCATTGCGCAGCAGATTGTTCAGCACCAGATGCAGCAGTTTCTGGTCGAGCATGACCAGGCCTTCCGGCCCGGCGTAATCGAGCTGCAGCAGGTGACTGCCATTGCATAAACGTTGCTGGGTGTGGATCAGGCTCTCGCAAAATGTTCGCAGCGGCATCGGCGCCGGGTTGGGTCGCAGCTTGCCTTCTGCAGTTTTGCCGAGCAGCAGCACGTCTTCCATCATTTGCGTCATATGCCGCACCGCATCCTCAATCGCCGTGAACAGCTCAGCCTGCTCTTCAGCCGGCAACTCATCACGGTAATGCGACAACAGCTCGACCGAGGACTGAATCGTCGACAAGGGCGTGCGAAATTCATGTGAGGCCATGCTGACAAAGCGGGTTTTCAGGTCGGACAACTCTTTTTCCCTGGCCAACGCCCGCTTGATTTCTTCCTCGGCCTGCTTTTGCGATGACAGGTCCACCCGTGACCAGATCGCCCCTTTGGCCGGATCGTTGCTGTCGATGCGACGCCCAGTGACCAAATGCCAGCGCAGCCTGCCGTCCGGGTGTTGATAGGCGTGCTCGAACTGTACGGTCTCGCCACGATCCATGCGCCGGACTTCGTTGGCCAGAATCGCCGGCAACCCTTCAGGATCACCAAACCACTCGCTGATATGGCGCCCCTGCAGGTCGGTATTCTGATAACCCATGATGGTTTCCATCTGCCGGTTGCACCAGACGTGGTAGCCCTGGCGCACCAGTTGCAGCCCCACCTGAACGGTATCCAGAATGGCTTTGCGCTCAGCCAGATTGGCTTGCAGGGTGTCTTGCAGATGTTTCTTCCAGGTCAGATCGACCAGCGCCCAGATCGTGCCTTTCTGCTGATCGTCATGATCAATGAAGCGCCCCGTAGCCAGACACCACACCGGCTCACGATTGCGCTGATAAAACGTATGCTCAACCTGCACCGTATCGCCACGCAGCAAGGCAGGCATCACCGCAGCATTGAATGCCTCGAATTCCTGCCGGTTTTCGAACAGGCAATCCAGCTCCAGACTGACCAATTCTGCAGCGGTGTAGCCAAACCGGTCTTCAACAATATGGTTGCACCAGACCAGCCGCCCGGCCCGGAAATGCAGCAGTCCGACCTGCGCGGTCTGCAGAATCGCCTCTCGCTGCGCCAGATTGGCCTGCAACTCGGCTTCAAGCTGCTTGCGGTCGCTGATATCGCGGATAAAGCTGGAAAACAGTACGTTACCGCCCACTCGAATTGGCCAGATATTGATTTCGACTGGAAATTCGCTGCCATCACGGCGAATGGCTTCCAACTCGAACTGCTGCGGCCGCATCGCCGTAATGTCGCGATGGGCAATGCGCGCCAACCCTGCCGCATGCAAGGACCGGTAGCGCATCGGAATGATCAGCTCGGCGATGTCTTGCCCGAAGGCTTCGTCGCGATTCCAGCCAAAGGTCAGCTCCGCCTGGCGATTCCAGTCCACCACATGCCCCTGGCCATCAATCGACACCACCGCATCAATCGCCGATTCCAGAATACGCCCGAGGCGTTCGCTGCTCTGCTCCAGAGCCTCTTCAACAATCCCACGCTGGGCGATTTCAGCCTTGAGCTGGTTGTTCAGTTGCTCCAGCGCATGCGTCCGCTCTGCCACCCGCCGCTCCAGTTCCTCCTGGATATCCTGCGAGCGCAGCTCGGCCAGATGCCGGCTGGTCACATCCTGGGCAAACCCTTCCAGCCGCAGGGGCTTTCCATCCACGTCGCATTCAGCAAGCGCTTCGGCATGGATATGACGCAGGCCGATGCCAGGCAGCACGATCCGGTAATCCATCACATAAGCGCATTCACCGCGCAGGCTGGCTTTGTAACGCGCCAGCACGCGTAGACGATCATCGGTATGTATGCGCTGCAGCCAGGGATTATCGGCTTCGAGGTAGTCCAGATTGGTCAGGCGCGGATCGTCCGCCTGCTCGACAGCAAACAGCTTGGCCATGGTGGCCGACCAGAAAACCTTGCGCTGCACGCAGTCGAGCTGAAAGCTGCCGATATTGGCTAGCCGCTGGGCATGCTCAAGGTGCTCCTGGCTGCGTTTAAGCGCCAGTTCTGCTTCTTTGCGCTCCGTGATGTCCCGCCCCACCACCAGCATCCGCCACGGCCGCCCCTGTTCGTCAGGCAATGGCGAGCCCTGGGCATGGATATGTCGCACGCTGCCGTCGGGCAGAACGTAGCGGTAATCGCCGACCACCACCGTCCCCGTCTGCATGGCCAGATGAAACCGCTCGGTCACTTTCTGCAGATCGTCAGGATGGATGGTATTGAAAGCCGACTCGTAGCGAGTCTCGTGCGCACCGCCAAACAGCTTGCGATAGGGAGCATTTGCATAGATGCGCCGCCCGCCCAGATCAATGACGGCAATCAGATCGTGGATGTTTTCATCGAACTGCTTCAGCTGCATGTCGCGTTGCTGCACGCTGCGCAGCAGCTCTTTTCGTCCAAGCCGCTCGGCCAGCGGCAAAGTCAGCAATTGCAAGATTGCCAGCGAATCTGCCGCCAGCGCCTGCACCGTCGAAGCGACGCCGAAAGCGCCGATCAGCTGACCCTCAAATATCAGCGGCAACGCAAGCCAGTAATGCTCATCCGCGTGGCATTGTTGTGCCACGCCTGCGGCCACGGCAGCCTGCACCAGCGCTAGGGGAATCACCAGATCCGGCTCTGCCGGCCGTACTGACACCGCCAGCTCAATCAGACTCTCATCGCTGCGACTCAAACGGAAGACGACACAAGCCGCCAGCCCCAAGCCCTCGCGGGCCTGCACCACAAATCGCTGCAGGACATCTTCATGGTCGCTGCAAGGTTGATGCAGCAGGCGCATGCCCTCCGCCAGCATCTCGTGCGACGGCAATGGCGTGACGGGAGATGAGCAAAGCGCAGGCGAATAGACCTGCTCCTTGCCTTGAGAACCGGGGAACGGCATAAACGGCTACCTGAAAAAACCTCTTTCAGCCTAGCAGGCACCCCGCCCGTTACAAGTGATAAGCCGTTCCGGCCCATAAGCCCTATGACCGATCACCAGACCTGGCCAATAAGCTCTGTGGGCGCGTTATCGCCCCTGGCTCAGCGACGTTGCAACCAGAACAGAAACTTTCCGTCTTCGCTGCGCTGCTCCAGCAATTGATGGCCGGTTTGCTCGCAAAAAGCTGAAAAATCAGTTGGCGTTGCCGGATCGGTACATATCAGATGCAGAACCTGACCACTCGTCATATCTGCCAGCGCTTTTTTGGCTCGCAGAATCGGTAGCGGGCAATTCAACCCTGAAAGATCTACGCTACGATCGTGATGCATTGTTTAAACCCCTGATCAAATATGGTTTGCAGCCGCGCTTATATCCACTGACGATCATCGCGGCGGCCATTGGCAGGATGCGCTTCCATGGCATGGCTGGTACACAGCCATCGACTTTGACGCAGAACCAACGGTTGTTTATGCGTAGCACAGATATGGCACTGCGCTGGGTGCTGACGTCGCCATTCGTCCAGCACTCGCTTCATTCGTTCTTTTTTGCTTTCCATGATGCCTAGGCTCTGTTGACGTTTTGTTTCCGGTCGCGCCGGGCCGAGTTTTGGGGCAGGGCGAGGCAGGGTGAGTGCGGTTTAGCGAGCTAAATAAACGAACCCTAACGACGCCATGCCCCA
>NZ_JARRAF010000219.1 GCF_030129945.1 Parachitinimonas caeni | reverse complement strand
GTTCGGTGAGGTCTGGGGCAGGTTGACGGCGGCGGGGCAGGGCATGCGACCAGTTGAAGCCACATAGCGTTGCAGCGCCAATTTCACCTGTTCGATATTGGCTTTGCTCTTGCTGACCTGGCTTTGCAGCAGTTGCGTACGCGCCGCCGCGAAAATCAATGGCAGTATCAGACCGATGATGACCAATACCGTGGCAACTTCGGGCAAGGTGAAGCCAGTTTGAGAATCAGGACGTCGCATCGCAGACTCGAAACAGGAAAGATGATTCCATTGTAGGGCGTTTGCTGCACTGCGAAGCCCTGTTGTGACGCGTGTCCAGGGCAGGTGAGGTCGATCAATCAGAGAGGTGGGCAGAGACTCCCGGCGTGGGATA
>NZ_JARRAF010000218.1 GCF_030129945.1 Parachitinimonas caeni | reverse complement strand
CAGCAAAGTCCGGTCACGGTGATGACCAACTGGCTGGAAAATGGCGCCGACGAGGGGTTTACCCTGGATGCCGACTGCGAGCTGAAAGCCCCCGGCGATGAGGGTGCCGTCATCCGCTGCCGCCGGCAGGATCTGAACGCCGAGGAAATCCGCAACCATCTGGCTGCTGGCAAGCTGGTCACGCAGCTGGCCCTCAGCTGGGCCGATCGCGTCAGCTTTGTTCTGACCGACAAATTGCAGATCAAACGCCTGGCCATGCTGGATCTGCTGCAAGACCAGCTCAAGGACACCGACGCAGGCAGCGCCGACCTGCTGTTCGATGCCACGCTGACTCTGCTGGTAGGGGAGCTGCGGGGCTTGATGACCGATCTGGT
>NZ_JARRAF010000217.1 GCF_030129945.1 Parachitinimonas caeni | reverse complement strand
GGGGTTTCCAGGCGGCCTGTTTGGGCGGTTTGGCCGTATCCAGCCGTAGCAGCGGGGTGAAGCTGCCGGGGCGGTAGACGATGCGGCTTTGCCGGTCGGGGTTGTCAATCAGGCACAGGCGGTCGCCATCCCAGCCATACCAGGTGATCTGGTCACCGGTCTGCTTGGCGATGCGGCGGCCGAAGGCGTCGTAGTCGTACCAGGTGGTACGGCTTTGGCCATCGTGTTCGGTACGCTTGCTGCAGTGCAGTTGATGCAGGCCGTCATAGCCCAGATGCAGGCGACACGGCCCTGCGTGATCGTAACGCTCGACCAGATTGCCGTGGGCGTCGTACCGGTAGTCGATGGCGCCATCGAAGTCGATCCGGTTGCCGG
>NZ_JARRAF010000216.1 GCF_030129945.1 Parachitinimonas caeni | reverse complement strand
GGGCGTCGTAGAAGTGGCGGCTGGTGTCACCGCTGCCATCCAGTGCCACCACCACCCCGTTCAGCCTGCCTGAGGCATCGTAGTCGTAACGGGCGTGGGCGCCGTGGTCACTGTCTGCCCGGTCGAGCCGACCATCGGCATGGTAGTGGTAGTCGGTATGTCCACTCGTCCCCAGCCGTTGTTGCAACTGGCCACTCTGCCCATGAAATCGCTCGGTCACCTCGCCCAGTCGCCACACCAGCTGGTCGCCTTCGCGCTGCAGGCTGGCCAGGCTGCCGTCTGCGGCGACATAGTGCTGGCTGGCCGCGTCCCAGCCAAACCCCGTGTCATGGCCCGCTTCGTCATGCCGGTAGACCGTCTCCCCTTCCCACCGCAGGC
>NZ_JARRAF010000215.1 GCF_030129945.1 Parachitinimonas caeni | reverse complement strand
AGGTCAAAGCCATCGTGGACCGCGAACACCCGCAGGCCAAGCACGAAATCTACGACTACCCCGGCCAATACGTGGACCCCGGCGTCGGCGAGCACTACGCCCGGGTCCGTATCGACGAACTGCAGGCGCGGCATGAACGGGTGGTCGGCCAAGGCCCGGTACGTGGCTTGCCGGTCGGCTATCTGTTCAGCCTGACCGAGCACCCGCGTGGGGATCAGAACCGGCAATATCTGGTGGCCCAAGCCACCCTGCATCTGTCCGAATCCGACTACCGCTCCGGTGGCGGCGAGTGGGAAGCCCAGGTCGATATCCAGGCCCTGCCCTCCAACCTGCCGTTCCGGCCCGAGCGCAGCACGCCGAAACCCATCGTGCAAGGCCCAC
>NZ_JARRAF010000214.1 GCF_030129945.1 Parachitinimonas caeni | reverse complement strand
GGTGGCACCCCTACCGCACCCGTGGGCGGCACGCCCGGTAACGACTATCTCTATAACGCTACCACCATCGCCGGCGGCGATGGCAATGACTTTATCGTTGCCAGCAAGGGAACTGGCGACCTGAATGGCGGCCTGGGTAACGACTATCTCTACACCAATGCTGGGCAGAAACAGGCTTGGGGGGGCTTTGGCGATGACTTCATCTCGGGCCGCACCGTTATCACGCCGGTGCAGGGCGGGCCAGCCACCAAGACGCCAGAGGAATGGCAACGAATCTGGAAGGAGTATTACAACGACTGGAAGATTCTGAGCACCAGCAAGAATCCGCAAACCGGCTGGCGAGCCATCGGTGGCTATAGCGTCACTGGCTGGAGTTTCGAGCTGACTG
>NZ_JARRAF010000213.1 GCF_030129945.1 Parachitinimonas caeni | reverse complement strand
CGTAGGCGTATTCGACCAGGGTGTTGTTGTCGCCGCTGGTATCGCGTACGGCCTTGAGGTTGCCGTGGCCATAGTAGGCGTAGCGCAGGTCCTGGCCGGCGTTGTTGGTCTGGCGGATCAGGCGGCCGGCGCTGTCGTACAGGTATTGGTAGACATGCCGGCCCTGATCGGTGCGCCGCAGCTTGGCCCCGTTCTGGCTGGTCACTTCCATCGTGGTATTGGTGTAGGCACCGTCGAAACGGTAGACGTGCTCGCCGGCATGGTCTGCGGTCCAGCCGCGTTCGGCGACCTCTCCCCGGCGGGTGGTGGTCTGCAGGTAGTAGTGGGTGCTGTTCGGGTCCACAAAGCCAACCGGCTTGTTGCTCTTGCCGTACTGCTGGTTATCAAAG
>NZ_JARRAF010000212.1 GCF_030129945.1 Parachitinimonas caeni | reverse complement strand
TCCAGGTCGGCAGCTTTGCGAATGCGCCACTTGGTCTTCCCGCATCCGCACTCATTTCGCCATGGGGTGGCGCTATCCGCTATATCCGGGGTGACACACTGGTAGGCTCAAGCTGCCAGTCACAAATTGTGATTGTGATGCCCGGACCTGATAACACCCTCAACAATGCCGATGATCTGGTGTTTTCTTACAGCGGTGCGCAGGTTTTACTAGTCTATTCCAAACTACCTTGAGCACCACTTGAACCCGGCATTGCGCTAAGGGTTCCTGCAGCCACCCCTTGGGCCCCTGATATCGCGGGCAGTCCGCTCGCTATGTCATTGCACGGTATAAACCGTTTGATATTGCTGGCGTGACAGCATTTCGTCAGCGGTACGGCCGTAGCCAACGAT
>NZ_JARRAF010000211.1 GCF_030129945.1 Parachitinimonas caeni | reverse complement strand
ATCGTTGGCTACGGCCGTACCGCTGACGAAATGCTGTCACGCCAGCAATATCAAACGGTTTATACCGTGCAATGACATAGCGAGCGGACTGCCCGCGATATCAGGGGCCCAAGGGGTGGCTGCAGGAGCCCTTAGCGCAATGCCGGGTTCAAGTGGTGCTCAAGGTAGTTTGGAATAGACTAGTAAAACCTGCGCACCACTGTAAGAAAACACCAGATCATCGGCATTGTTGAGGGTGTTATCAGGTCCGGGCATCACAATCACGATTTGTGACTGGCAGCTTGAGCCTACCAGTGTGTCACCCCGGATATAGCGGATAGCGCCACCCCATGGCGAAATGAGTGCGGATGCGGGAAGACCAAGTGGCGCATTCGCAAAGCTGCCGACCTGGA
>NZ_JARRAF010000210.1 GCF_030129945.1 Parachitinimonas caeni | reverse complement strand
GGCGTCAACCTGCCTGGCTTCCTGCATGTGGGCACGCTGCCCAAGCAGACGGGCAACTACATCTACCGCCTGAGCACCGGCGGCCAGACCTGGTATGACCGCCTCTCGGTCAACCTGGAAGGTGGCCATCGCACCCTTACCCTCAGCAATACCAACCAACGCCACGCCATTGTGGAGGTGAACTACACCATACCGGTGCAAAGCTCAAAGGTTTCCCTGCAGTTCTGGACCCAGGACAACCCCTCGGAGCTTCTCAAGTTCGGCCTGGATATTGACCACACGCTGAGCTACACACATCAGACGGTCAAGCAAGGCAGCCTCGTGCTCGACCTCTCTTACCTGTACGACGAGCCACAGGTAAAACTGGCCTCACAGAACAACCCCGACAACCCCGAG
>NZ_JARRAF010000020.1 GCF_030129945.1 Parachitinimonas caeni | reverse complement strand
GCCTACAATCATCACATCCCACAAAAAGCCCTCAACTTCTTGTCTCCGATTGAGGCTATGAAACAGTGGCAGGTTAAACAGCCGGATCTGTTTACGAGGAAAGTTTATAAACAGGCGGAACCTGACAATTAGTTTACGTTTACGTAAAAGTAATTTTTGATCTTCTCTACCAAATATAAAAAGACCTCGCTAATGCGAGGTCTTGTTTGGTACGCATACAACAGTAAAATGACTATTGCTTCTTCGGCTCAGGGGCCTTTTTGTCCGCCGGCTTTGCCGCAGCCGGTGCAGGCTTAGCCGCAGCTCCTCCAACAGAGATATCCGGCCGCAGTTTATCAAGCGTCGCTTTACCTATCCCTTTCACCTTATCTAAATCATCCACCGTCTTGAATGCACCATTCTTTGTGCGATATTCAATAATTGCCTTAGCTTTCTCCGGGCCAATCCCCTTTAATGATTCCAATTCCGCCTGGGTCGCCGTATTGATATTCACGACCGCAAAGGCAAAGCTCGATACTAATAGCGCAACAATACCCAGAAAATACCTCTTCATAGCCACCTCCCATTACTAAGTTTCAACACACGAGGAAAATCTCACCAGAACGGAAATATAGCCATCGTTCCAGTGACTCTTCAGGCCGCGACAGGCCTGCCCTATCACCCTACCAGCAGATTTCGGAAATCAAAGAGGATGACAATAAACAAGATAGACATCTGCTCGCTCAAATTCTGTAATTTTGAGACAATTACATGGATTTCCCTATATCTGATTGTCAGGCAAAATTTCCAGCAATGAGCACTCCCAGTTCCACTCCCGTCATCGCGATAGACGGCCCCTCTGCTTCCGGCAAAGGCACCGTTGCCGCGCGCATCGCTGCAGCACTCGGTTTCCATTATCTGGATAGCGGCGCCCTGTATCGGCTAACAGCCTTAGCCGCCATTCACAGAGGCGTCGATTTCAAATCCCAGCAAGAGGTAGCCTCCATCGCAGCAACTCTCAATGCGAGTTTTCTTGAAGGAATGATCTTGCTGGATGACGAAGATGCAACAGAGACCATCCGGTCAGAAGCTATCGGCGAGGGGGCGTCGCAAGTCGCCACACACCCTTTGGTTCGCCAAGCATTATTGCAAAGGCAGCGCGACTTTCAGCGCGATCCAGGTTTGGTCGCCGACGGAAGAGACATGGGGTCTGTGGTATTCCCGAATGCAGTCCTCAAGGTATTCCTCACCGCATCACCAGCCGAACGTGCCAATCGCCGGCATAAGCAGTTGATTGCAAAAGGGGAAAGTGCGATACTTACGGATATTTTGCAGGACATAGAACAACGTGACGCCCGGGATCGGGCAAGAACAGTTGCTCCACTGCAGATATTGCCTGATGCCAAATTACTCGATACCACTCAAATGGGTATTGATTGCGCAGTAAGGCAAGTTTTGAACTGGTATGCAGAGATCATCTGACTCATCTGAGCATTATTCAGAGTGTTCTAGCATGGGCGGCATGCTCACTCAAACGGATCAGCGTTTGAAAATCAACCAGTTATTTAAATGTGCCAATCTGGATTTGCCCGGACTGGCTTTTTTCAATTTTCCCTTGCCTTGGTAACTTGGCAAGAAATCTGGACACTTTTATCAATGACTACTTCCGTTGCTTCCAACTCTATGGAAAGTTTTGCCGCGCTGTTTGAGGAAAGCCTAACGCGTCAGGAAATGCGCGCGGGTGAAGTTATCACCGCCGAGGTTGTTGGCGTTGATCCTAACTTCGTCACCGTAAATGCCGGCCTCAAGTCCGAGAGTTTGGTTTCAATCGACGAATTCAAGAACGACAAAGGCGAAATCGTCGTAAAAATTGGCGACTTCGTTCAGGTCGCAATTGAAAGCCTTGAAAACGGTTATGGCGAAACCAAGCTTTCCCGCGAGAAGGCTAAGCGCTTGGCTGCTTGGATTGAGTTGGAAGACGCTCTCGAGAAGGGCGTGGTAATGTCCGGCGTCATCAACGGCAAGGTCAAGGGTGGATTGACCGTTATGGTTAACGGCATTCGTGCATTCTTGCCCGGTTCGCTGGTTGATATTCGTCCAGTCAAGGACACCAGCCCATTTGAAGGCAAGCAAGTTGAGTTTAAGGTAATCAAGCTTGATCGTAAGCGCAATAACGTGGTTGTATCGCGTCGCGCGGTGCTTGAAGAAAGCTTGGGCGAGGAACGCCAGAAGCTGCTTGACCAACTGCAAGAAGGCTCAATCATCAAGGGCGTTGTCAAGAATATTACTGATTACGGTGCATTCGTTGACCTCGGCGGGATTGATGGTCTGTTGCACATCACCGACTTGGCATGGCGCCGTGTTAAACACCCAAGCGAAGTCTTGGCAGTTGGCGATGAAGTCACTGCAAAGGTCCTCAAGTTCGATCAAGAGAAGAATCGTGTATCACTGGGCCTCAAGCAACTGGGTGAAGACCCATGGGTCGGTTTGTCACGTCGCTATCCTTCCGGCACTCGCTTGTTCGGCAAGGTTACCAATCTGACCGACTACGGCGCATTTGTTGAAATCGAGCAAGGCATTGAAGGTTTGGTTCACGTTTCGGAAATGGATTGGACGAACAAGAACGTTCACCCATCCAAGGTTGTAGCGCTGGGCGATGAAGTTGAAGTCATGATCCTTGAGATTGATGAAGATCGCCGTCGTATCAGCCTGGGCATGAAGCAGTGCATGGCTAACCCTTGGGATGATTTCAGCGCAAACTTCAAGAAGGGTGACAAGATTAAAGGCACTATTAAGTCGATCACCGACTTTGGTGTGTTTATCGGCCTGCCCGGCGGAATTGATGGCTTGGTTCACTTGTCCGATCTGTCTTGGAATGTTACTGGTGAGGAAGCCGTACGCAACTACAAGAAGGGTGACGAAGTCGAAGCGATTGTGCTGGCAATTGACGTAGAGCGTGAGCGCATTTCCATGGGCATCAAGCAACTGGAAGGTGATCCGTTCAACAACTACGTTTCCACTCACGACAAGGGCGCCATTGTTAAGGGCACAGTGAAATCTATCGACCCCAAGGGCGCAGTGGTTTCTCTGGGTGATGATATTGAAGGCTATCTGCGCGCAACGGAAGTTTCACGTGATCGCGTCGAGAACATCACCAGCGTTCTGAAGGAAGGCGACACGGTTGAGACCATGATCATCAACATTGACCGCAAAAATCGTGCGATCAATCTGTCGATCAAGGCCAAGGATGCCGCTGACGAAAGCGACGCAATGAACAAGTTCTCGGCAGATGCTGGCAGTGCAGGCACCACTAATCTGGGTGCCCTGTTGAAAGCAAAGCTGTCGGGTAACAAGGCCGAGTAATCGTTGCTCCCAGGAAGCGCCATGACCAAGTCAGAACTTATCGCCCGACTCGCAGAGCGTTACCCTCAGCTGATCTCGAAGGATGCAGAACTAGCTGTGAAGACGATTCTCGATGCTATGGCGACCAGCCTTGCTCGTGGTCAGCGCATTGAGATTCGAGGCTTTGGTAGCTTTGATCTCAACTATCGCCCACCGCGGGTGGGGCGCAATCCAAAATCTGGGTCGAGAGTTACTGTCCCGGAGAAGTTTGTGCCTCATTTTAAGGCTGGCAAGGAACTACGGGAAAGAGTGGATCTGGAAACAGAATCCTGACTTTCTTGATATTTCCGGCAATCAAACAACGCAGCACCTTTTAGGTGCTGCGTTGTTTTTTTATGCAGTGCACTCTCTTGCGTTTAGCTGTTGTTGATCACGGCTACCACCACAGCTCGACCGCAAACTAGCCATGACGTCCCAAAAGCTAACAACCTGCCAGATCTGGTACAGGCGTTCATACCTTATTCTCGCATTTGACAGTAATACTGAGATTAAAGCTAAGTCTCGTGAACCGCGAGACTAGGCACGCGCTGATGCATTACAACCTGATAAAATGCTCGCCTGTCTTTTTCTCAACAGGTCGTCGCCAATGCGCTATGCAGCCTGGATACTCCGAATCGCCACCTTCCTGCTCCTATTCAGTTTTGCCATGCATAACACAGAGCCGGTAGTGCTGAACTTCTTTGCAGGCTATCAATGGAAAACCCCGCTCGTCGTAGCACTGTTGGCTTTTTTTGTTATTGGAGTTGTTGCCGGCCTGATTTCTCCATTGCTGGCTTTGTTTAAGGCGCGCCGCGAGATCGCCCGTCTAAAGCGTGAACTGAACGCACTTTCCGACAGGCCAACGATAAGTCACGTCGAATCCGTCGAGCCAGCGGAACCGCTCGACGCAGTTGCTTGAGAAGAGGTTGTCTGTGGAATTTGAAGCCTGGTGGCTGGTTTTATTTCCAGTTTTCTTTGCCTTGGGTTGGTTGGCGGCACGAATTGACATCAAGCATGTACTCGCTGATTCAAAATCGTTACCACAAGCCTACTTCAAGGGTCTGAATTTTTTATTGAACGAACAAACCGATAAAGCGGTTGAGGTCTATGTAGACTTGGCACGCAATCATGCCGAGACCATAGAGCTGCAATTTGCACTTGGTCACTTGTTCAGGCGTAAAGGTGAGATCGAACGTGCCATCCGCATGCATCAAAAGCTACTAGAGCGCGCGGAGCTGAAACCCGAGCAAAGGCACGCTGCTCAATATGAGCTGGGCTTGGATTTCATGAAAGCCGGTCTGTTTGATCGTGCAGAAGAGCTTTTTGAAAGTTTAGAGGGTACAGAGCTTGCGCGCGGGGCTTTAAGACATTTGCTTGATATTTATCAGCAGGAAAAGGAGTGGAAGCGCGCCATTGAGGTTGCACAGCAACTGCGCGACACCAGCCACACCTATCAGCATGAAATTGCTGAGTTTTATTGTGAGCTGGCCAACCACGCTGCGATCAAGTCTCAGCCAAAGGAAGCGCGTCAGTTTTTGCAACAGGCCTTGGCCGAACATCGAAAATGTGTGCGTGCCAATCTGATTCTCGGCGATCTCGAAGTCGCCGAGCAAAACTGGATGGAAGCGATTGATGCCTGGCAGAAAATCGAGTCGCAAGATCACCGCTACCTGCCGATGGTCGCCAAACGACTACTCGATATTTACGATCGTTTGGGCAAGATCGAAGAAGGAACAGCTTTGGTGCGAGGCTATCTCGCTACCTATCCTGAGTTAGACATGCTGGAACTCGTACACGATCGTATTCTTCAGTACGAAGGTAGCGAGTCTGCAGCCAATTTCTTATCGGAAGAACTAAAACGCAGCCCCTCCATCTTGGGATTGATCAAGTTACTGGATAGTCAAGCAGTAGGCGCCCAACCCGAGCGCAAATCTGAATTGGACCTGATGAAAAAGCTGGTGCAAGACAATACCCGTAGCTTGGCGATGTATCACTGTGGCCGCTGTGGCTTTAAAGCTCGTCAATATTTCTGGCACTGTCCGGCATGCAATGAGTGGGAGTCCTTCTTGCCCTCGCGCGGACAGACGCGCCCGAACTAGAAACTCGTAGCACCCAATCCACCGACGCCGCTGCCGAAATGGGGAGGTCAGCTGGGGATAGTCGATTTAGCAAGCATATGTGGCCGTGGTGGTTCGCCCACATCTCGTCACAGATGCCCAAATCAGCACGCATTGCCCCCAGATCAGCGAGAGGTGATCGCTGATTACGCGCGATTCGCCATTCAATCTTTTCAAGGAAATCATGATGAACGACCCGAAAGTCATCGTACCGCTCGATTTTTCCGAGGCTCACGAGGCGTTGGCTTTTGCCTCCAAAGTCACACCCCAGCTATGTCGGCTCAAAGTAGGTAAAGAACTGTTTACTTCAGCCGGCCCACAGCTGGTTGAGCAGTTGGTTTCTCGCGGCTTCGATATTTTTCTTGACCTCAAATTTCACGACATTCCCAATACTGTCGCGCAAGCAGTCCGCGCCGCAGCCAAGTTAGGTGTCTGGATGGTCAATGTCCATGCCCTGGGTGGCCGGAAGATGATGGTAGCCGCCCGAGAAGCTTTGGAACCGCTGACACACCGCCCCTTGCTGATTGGCGTGACCGTACTGACCAGTATGGATGGCCTGGATCTGGCGGAACTCGGTTTAGCGGAACCCGCCATTCAAGTACCCCTACTGGCACAGCTGACCAAGGAGGCTGGTTGTGACGGTGTCGTTTGCTCCGCACAGGAAGCCAGCATTTTGCGCCAGCTCTGCGGTACTGATTTCAAGCTGGTTACCCCAGGCATTCGCCCTGCAGGCAGCGAGCAAGGGGATCAGTCCCGCATCATGACCCCGGAAGCTGCTGTAGCAGCCGGATCGGATTACCTCGTCATCGGCCGCCCGATTACACGAAGCGCCGATCCGGTTGCTACGTTACATCAGATCAATCAGTCGATTGGTTACGCAGGCTAACCCAAACCCAGGGCAGGTCTAAGCCGCATCTGGTAACCAGTCGCCCTTTAACTCGACGACCTTTTTAAATAACAGAGTAAGACCGAATACTCTGCAGAGGCATTCAAATGAAAATAACTATCATCGGGACCGGCTATGTGGGCCTGGTCTCTGGCACCTGCCTGGCGGAGGTCGGCAACGATGTCCTGTGCCTGGATCTTGATCCCAAGAAAATCGATACCCTCAACGCCGGGGGAATCCCGATTCATGAGCCAGGGCTGGATGAGTTGGTGCATCGGAATGCGGCCGCCGGCCGCCTGCGTTTTACCACCAGCATAGAAGAGGCCGTTGCCCACGGCACCATTCAGATGATCGCTGTCGGCACCCCTCCGGATGAGGATGGATCGGCCGACCTGTCGCACGTTGTCGCTGCCGCCCGGAATATCGGCCGACACATGAGTGCCTATAAGCTGGTTGTCGATAAATCAACCGTACCGGTTGGTACAGCCGATCGCGTCCGGGCTGCCATTGCGGAAGAACTTGCCTTGCGAGGCGCCAACATCGAATTCTCCGTGGTATCGAATCCCGAGTTTCTGAAAGAAGGCGCCGCTGTGGAAGACTTCATGCGGCCAGACCGGATTGTGGTCGGTTCGGATGATGAGCGTGCCACCAAGCTCATGCATACCCTCTATCAACCCTTCCAGCGCAATCACGAACGACTGATCGTGATGGATGTTCGTTCAGCCGAACTGACCAAATATGCGGCAAACGCCATGCTGGCAACCCGTATTTCATTCATGAACGAATTGGCCAATCTGGCCGAGACGTTGGGTGCCGATATCGAACTGGTACGCAAGGGAATCGGTTCGGACCCCCGCATCGGCTATCACTTCCTGTACGCAGGCTGTGGCTACGGCGGCTCCTGCTTCCCGAAAGACGTCACCGCCTTACAGCGTACGGCGCAAGATCACGGGCTGACTTTGCAGGTCTTGGCAGCAGTGGAAGAAGTCAACGCCCGACAAAAACTCCGGCTGATCGACAAAGTTGAGCGCCATTTCGGTAAAGACCTGCAAGGTCGCCACTTTGCCTTGTGGGGTCTGGCATTCAAGCCGAATACCGATGATATGCGTGAAGCGCCAGCACTCACTATCATCAACCAGCTGTTACGGCGCGGCGCAACGGTTACTGCCTATGACCCCATTGCCACGGCGGAAGCGCGCAAGCATCTGGGCGACACCATCCACTATGCAGACAGCCCGATGGCTGCCTTGGACAATGCCGATGCGCTGCTCATCGTGACAGAGTGGAAGGTATTCCGTAGCCCCGACTTCACCCGGATCCGCAAGGAATTGAAGCGCCCAATCATTATTGATGGTCGCAATCTTTACGATCCGGCAATCATGGCAGAGATGGGTATCACCTACGATGCCATTGGCCGTGGCGTGACCGAAGCAAAGCAACAGGAGCCGCAATCTTGAGCCTGCATCCGCTCAAATCATCGCTAGCACGGGCCAGATTGCTGGTTGTCGGCGACGTCATGCTTGATCGTTACTGGTTTGGCGACTGCGAACGCATTTCTCCCGAAGCGCCGGTTCCCGTTGCGCGCATCATGCGTACCGAAGACCGGGCCGGTGGTGCGGCCAATGTGGCGCGCAATATTGCGGCACTGGGGGCCCAAGCCACTCTGCTCTCGGTGGTCGGACGCGATGAAGCCGGCGATCAGCTCGACAACCTGCTGCAGCGGGATGGCATCGCGACCTCATTGCATCGCGATGGCAGCATTACCACGACGATTAAATTGCGCGTCATCGCCCGCCAGCAGCAACTGATCCGGCTCGATTTCGAGCACACCCCCAGTCATGAGGTGCTGGCGGCAAAGCTCGACGAATTCAAGCAAGCCCTTGCCGAGCACGATGTCGTCATTCTCTCCGACTATGGCAAAGGGGGGCTGACTCACGTCACGGCAATGATCGAAGCCGCACGCACCGCCGGCAAACCCGTGCTGATCGACCCAAAGGGTGATGACTATCGCCGCTACGCTGGCGCGACACTGCTTACCCCCAATCGCTCGGAACTCAAGCAAGTGGTTGGCCGCTGGCAAGACGAAGCCGACCTCACCGAACGCGCACAGAAGCTACGGCAGGAGCTGGCTCTGGATGCCCTGCTGGTCACGCGCAGCGAAGAAGGCATGAGCCTGTTTCAGCCTGGTAGCGCGGTGCACCACCCTACCGTCGCACGTGAGGTATACGACGTCTCTGGCGCCGGCGATACCGTGATTGCCACGCTCGGTGCCATGTTGGGTGCGGGGCTGGATCTTCCTGCCGCCATGGATTGGTCCAACCGTGCAGCAGGCTTGGTCGTGGCTAAACTGGGAACGGCAGTAGTCAGCGCTGACGAATTATTTGGCCCAGCCTGATGGGGTGGGGGTCTGCAACCGCTTGATGAGACATGACACCATGTAGCCTGCAAGCCGCCACCGAGGTTCGTACTCCCAAGCAATTCAACCGCCCTCGCCATAGCCGCCAAAGCGCACGATTAGCAGTTTCTGCAGTCAGGAGGTCTGAGATGAAGAAAGTCATCAAACCAGATGCCGAATGGCGCCAGCAGCTAAGCGACATGCAATATAAAGTCGCGCGGCAGGCGCATACCGAGCCACCATTTACCGGTATCTACTGGGATACCACCACCGCTGGCACATATTGCTGTATCTGCTGCCATACACCACTGTTCACCTCCGGCACCAAGTTTGATGCTGGCTGTGGCTGGCCATCGTTCTGGCAAGCATTGCCGGGTGTCGTCGCAGAAAAGGTGGACCGCAGCCATGGCATGGTCCGCACGGAAATCTTATGCGCCATCTGCGACGCGCATCTTGGCCATGTCTTTCCGGATGGCCCAGGTCCGACCGGCCTACGCTACTGCGTCAATTCGGCGTCGATTGATCTCGACCCAGAGACCTAGGCGCTGTTGACGTTTTGTTTCCGGAAAAAAATGTCAACAGCGCCTAGACAGCAATATCCCGCTCTACTGCCGGCGGCTAGTTCACCAGCCGCCCGGCATTTGAGAAAACTCCCATCTCGACATAGCGTGATGCCCGCCGGTTACCGGGGGCCATTCTCAATTGCATCCCTCCCAGATCTAGATTGGTGTTGTCGAGTGCCAGCTTTAGGGCGGTACTGTTGCCATCTCGCGCCTTTTTCAACGCTTCTACCAGCATCTTCGCTGAAAGATAACCTTCAAACGAAGCATAATTCGGCGCCTCATCCCGATACTTGGCCAAGGTTTGCACAAAATCACGGGCGACGGGCGTGACTGGGTTATAGGGCGAAGGTACCAGGGCACTGATCGCAACCCATCGTACATTCTGACTACCGACGAACTCCGCCAACGTCTGCGGATTGATCCAGGACAACGCAAAAAACTGGGTACCCGGCCGCAGTGCCTGACAAGCGCGGACAAAGGCCGCCGACGTCAGCGTGGGTGCTGCCAGGATCACAGCATCCGGGTTGGACTGGGCCACCAGTCGCGCCTCTTTGCCGACTTCGGTGCTATTGGGCAACAACGTGATATTGGTGACCTGCGTTCCCGAAGACTCGCTCAAACCATTGCGAATCCCCTCGACCGTCGCCTTGCCCAAGGTGTCATTGCCGGCCACTAAAGCGATCCTGCGTAAACCGGACGATTGCGCAATGCGGACAATCTTGCGGATCTCGTCATCCGACCCCGCCCTCAGGTAGTACACGGGAGCATCATCCTGCGGCGCAATGTCGATGCCGACATAAGGCGCAACCATAGGCAGTTGTGCGGCACTGCCAGCTGACTGCGCCACCACCGCCTTGACGTTATCCGCACCCATATAACCAAATAACGCCGCAGGCCGGTACTGCGCGCTAAGTTTGCGGGTAAGCGCCACCGTACGGCTGGCGTCGCCCTGGTCGTCGGCCAGCACCAGATTCACCAGCCGGCCATGAATGCCGCCTTTCGCATTGATCGCATCCAGATACACCTTGGCCCCGGTCGAGAAATCCCGACCGGTATCGCCATTGGGTCCACTCAAATCGAGCACCTGCAAGACCTGGATAGCGTTGTCGCTGGCGGCAACGTGGAAGGATAGGGACATGAGAATGCCAAACAGAAACTTGCGCATGATCGTGAGCCGATAGACTGAAAGTGGCGCGATCTTGGCAGTCGAATATGATCTCCCCATGAAAATCGAACGTCATAACGCTATAAAAATTGATATTCCCCTTTTATTTCATAGCTTTAAATAAATTAATAAATGCTAATGAATAATCCATTCATCCCGTGCCGGATCGCGAAAACGCTGAAGGCGCCGATGGCAGGTACAATTACGCATCGCAATTCAAATTAGAAACGGACAGCAGATGACTATCGTCGTGACCGGCGCCGCAGGATTCATTGGCTCAAACCTGATCCGGGCGCTCAACGCCAGAGGTGAAACCGACATCATTGCCGTGGACAACCTGAAAAACGGCGACAAATTCCGCAATCTCGTCGATTGCGAAATTGCCCATTACCTCGACAAAGAAGACTTCCTCGATGTGCTGGAGGCCGGTGATTACGATGGCGAATTCCGGGCAGTGCTGCATCAGGGCGCCTGTTCCAACACCATGGAGCACGACGGCCGGTATATGCTCGATAACAATTACCAATATTCGCTGGCCCTGCTTGAATTCTGCCAGGCCGATGACATCCCCTTCATCTATGCATCCAGTGCTGCCGTTTACGGGGGCAGTAGTACCTTCAGCGAAGAACCCCAATACGAGAAGCCGCTGAATGTATACGGTTACTCCAAGCTACTGTTTGACCAGATCGTGCGACGCCGCTGGGACGCGCTGGATGCGCAAGTGGTAGGTCTGCGCTATTTCAACGTTTATGGTCCGCATGAGCAGCACAAAGAGGGGGCGGGCGCCTCGGTAGCCTATAGCCACTTCAAGCAATTCCGCAGCCAGGGCCGGGTCAAGCTGTTCGAGGGCTGGGCCGGTTACGGCAATGGCCAACAGGTGCGAGATTTTGTGTCGATTGAAGACATCGTGAAGGTCAACCTGTGGTTTCTCGACAATCCGGACGAGAGCGGTATCTTCAATGTAGGAACAGGTCGCTCGCAGCCGTTCAACGACATCGCCATTGCCGTCGTCAATACCTGCCGGGCCGCTGAGGGCAAGCCGCCGCTAGATCTTGTCGCCATGGTGGCGGAAGGGCTGATTGAATACATTCCCTTCCCTGATAGCCTGAAAGGCAAGTATCAGAGCTATACCCAGGCCGATTTGAGCCGCTTGCGCAAGAGTGGCTACAACGACGAGTTCCTGACGGTCAGCCAGGGAGTGACGCGCTATGTGGAGTGGTTGCTCAAGCAGGAATGATGGCTGAAAACGGGGAATGCGCGCCGGGCGCTGTGAGGGCAATCTAGCGGGATCGCCCACGCCCCCCACATCGCCCGGCAGAGATGTCACCAGCGCTTAACGATCACCGTATTGAGTCGCCAGTGCGCTGGCAACCTCGTACATGCGTTCGCTGGTGGTGGCAACGTTGCGGATCAAGTTGCGATCATTATTGGCGCGTGCCAGCTCGTTGATGGCCTGTTCGAAAAAGGTCCACTGCGTTGCCAGCAGATCAATCTGGGCAGTAATGGAAGGGGTGTTATGCGGTGAGTTGCGCAGGCGCATCAGCAAGGCTCGGCACTCATCCTTGGCGGCCGTCAGATCTTTTGCCAGAAAAGCCTGCCCCAGCCCCCAGCTTTTGAGCAGGTAAACCCTGGCCAGACGTTGTGACAAGGTCGCCAGATCCTGTGCTGCGCGGGATGCCTGCCCGGTCGATACCCCGGGTTGCTGCAACATCAGCTGCGAGCCTTTCTGGGCGATCCACACCACCTCTTCATTCAACTCGGCCAGTTTGCCACCCCCTTCTTTGCTGGGAGGGGCTGAAACCAGTGTTTTGTAATCACCCCAAAGCTGGCCCAGCAACCCGTAATTGTCTTTTACTTCGCCGCCGCTATTGAGCTGTTGCAGCATTTTGAGCTGGCTGTCGAAGCGCTCGCGAGACTCTTCGAGCTGACGCTTGGGGTCGGTATCGGTCAACCCCAGAGCCAGCAACGCATAAGCTTTGCCCATGCGTTCTGCCAGCAAACGCTCCGAGGCGGCCACTGCCGCAAGCTTTGCCGGATCGGTTTTCGCCGCGTCCTGCTTGGCGGGTGCTGCGACCGCCAGCAGCGGGAGTAAACTGACAATCAGACCAACCAACAATCGGGAAATACGCATTACCTGCTCCTTGAAACCAGCTCCGGATCTTCACCAGCCACGCCAATACAAACCTGGGTGATCGGGAGTCGGTTCTGATACCTGTATAAGAATTTGTCTGTGCAAGCCACCGCCTGCCATGCAGGGCTTGCTGAATATGAGTCGGCGAATCCGCCGCCTTCTTACCAACCAGAATCGTGCCGGCGCCAACCAGACAAGACCATGACAACCCAACCCAGCTCGACACAGCAAGCGAAGCAACTCGATCAGCTCCTGGCTGCAGGCCGACTCAACGATGCCATGCGACTGGCGCAGGCCCTGATCATCCAGGATGCCTGCAATGGCTACGCCTGGCACCGTCTGGGGTTGGCCTGCTTGATGCAGGGCCAAGACTCGGCCGCAGTCGCTGCCCTGGCAAACGCTACCCGCCTTCCCGGAGCCGGGGCGGAAGCCTTTGACCATTATGGCGTCGCCCTGATCCGCAGCGGTCAGCACCAGCTTGCCCGGTCAGCAATCGAGTATTGTCTGACACTATCACCCGCCCGTGCTAGTGCCTGGAGCAATCTGGCTGAAATCGAGCTGGTCAGCGGCAATCTGAAAGAGGCTGAAGTCTGTGCCAAGCGTTCCCTGGCGCTGGATGCCCATGATGTTTCGGCCCTGATCACGCTGGGCAATGTACGGTGGGCCACGGGGCGTGGCAACGAAGCGGCGACGAGTTTCCGTCAGGTGCTGGCCTTGCAGCCCGATCACTGTACGGCTCTGGCCAACCTGGGAGCCTTGCTGCAGGCCGCATGGCAACCTGCTGCGGCTCTGCCCTACTTTGCCCGGCTTACTCAGTTACAACCGCATTCCGCCACTGCCCATCTGCAGCTGGCCGGTGCATTGCTCGCCAATGCCCAGCCCGCTGCGGCGGCAACAATCGCCCACCACAGCGTTCAGCTGCAGGCCAGTGCATCGGGGCATCACGTGCTGGGTACGGCATTGAAGCAGCTCGGCGAGCTGATGGCGGCCAATCTGCAATTCCGTGCGGCGGTCGAGATTCTGCTGGCGACGCCTGAACTGCGACCGATTCCGACTCGGCCGTTTTCCCCAATCCAGGGCCACGCCGTACTCAAGCGGGCACGGCAATGCCTTGAATCGGCCGGCCTGCGCTTTGGCCTGTTCGCAGGCACCCTGCTTGGCATTGTGCGTGGAGGCGATCTGCTGACCCATGACAAGGACCTTGACCTCGCCCTACCCTGGGATACCCCGCGCCAGCAAGTCAGCACTGCCTTGTGCGCCGGGGGCGACTTTCTGCCCTACCCGCTCTTCCAGCCTGGTGACAGCCAGACCGTCTGGCACCAGTGTTTTGTTCATGCCGGCAGCGGACAGATGCTGGACCTGTTCTACCTGAAGCCCAAGGGCGACAAGTTTCTGGCGGGGTTCGACCATCTGCCCGAGCCCATTCTCTGCCAGCTGCCACGTTTTGACTTTGGCCAGATCAACTGGCGCGGCGAGTCGTGGCCGGCGCCTGCGCCCACCGAGACTTATCTGCAAGCGGTATATGGCAGCCAGTGGCGCATTCCCGACCCGGATTTTGACACACTGTTATCCAACCCCAGCCGCTTGCCACAGTCGCTACCCGTGGCCATCTGCCATGCGCATGGGCGACTGTATCAGTACATCCTGCAAGGGTTCTGGGCCAAAGCGGCCGCATTGGTTGGGCAAATCCGCCGGCACCAGGACGCTTACTATCTTGGCCAGTGGCAAGCTCAACTTATCACCCGCCTGAAGCAGGAAGGCCGGGAATGACTGCCGGCCCCATATACACTGATCTGGCCGTATTGATTCCCGCAGCAGGCTCCGGCAACCGACTGGGCCTAGGGCCCAAAGCCTTGCTTCAGCTCAACGAGGCGCCTCTGGTGCAGTGGGTAGCGCGCAAGGCGCTCAGCGTCGCGACAGAAGTCGTCATCGCCTGCCGACCACAGGATCTGGCTACCGTAAGCGAGCTGTGCCCAGGTTGTCGATGCGTGCCCGGCGGCGACAGCCGGCAACAGACCGTGCAGCAGCTGTTTGCCGCCAGCCAAGCGCCCTGGCTGTTGCTGCACGATGTCGCACGGCCATTTGTCACCGCCACACTGCTGCGGCAGGTGTTTGCCGCCGCTCAGGCCAGCGGTGCCGCCGCTGCATTGCTTGATCCCGAAGTACCGGTGGGTTTGATTGCCGAGGGTCTGATCACCCGGCACTTTCCCCGCGAGCAGATCGGAATTTTCCAATCCCCTCAGGTGTTTTCGCGACAGGCGATGCAGGCGGCCCTGGCCTACGCCAGGCAGAACGGCCTGCAGACCCAATCCACCCTGCAGCTGGTGCTGGCCACGGGCGCAATCGTCCAGTCCGTGCCTGGCGAGAAAGCCAATATCAAAATCACCACTCCCGAAGACTGGCTGATGGCCCAGTGTCTGACGAGGTATCTGACATGAGCTCGGGCGGTATCCCTCAGAGCAGCCATCCCCAGTGCTATGTGTGGCAATCCGATCTGGATCCCGCTAACTACCTGCTGGCCCGCTATCAGGTATGTAGCGCCTGCGATGGTGAAGCGGTGGCACTAGGCATGGCGATGGAGCAAAGCGCCGCCACCGTTGCGATTACCGGCTATGTCGAGCCGCATACCCTGCATGACTGGACTATTCGCGTGTGGCGTATCCAACCCGTGGCAGAACCAGCCCCCTCCGATGTTGCAAGCTATCAACTCGCGACCGAGGTTTATGCAGATCATCGTAAACAGCAGCAGTGGTATCAGATCGAACTGGCGATTCCCTTGAAGCTGCTTGGCCGCCGGGCCAGCCAGCTGTTCAACATCGTGATCGGCGAGTTGCCACGGCTGGGTTATCTGAGTGGATTCATTCTGCAGGAGGCCCGGTTGCCAGCAACATTCGGCCCCGGCCCGGCCTTTGGCATCGCCGGCATTCGCCAGAAGGTACAGCAAACGGCCGGCCCCCTGCTCTGCCGTTCGATGCGCCCCGCCGTCGGGCTGGATACCGCCACCATGCAGCGCATCAACCGGGATGTTCTCGCCGGAGGTTTTCATCTGGTCAAGGATGACGAATTGGCCAGCTTTGCTGACCAAACCTGCTTTGAACAACATCTGCAAGCCATGTTGGCAGCCCGCGACGATGCCATGCAGCAAAGCGGCGAGCGCAAGTTTTATATTGCCAACCTGCTATGCGAGCCAGACGAGCTGCCCGCCCGTTGGGATGCCGCCTGCCGGCTGGGTGTGGATGGGGTACTGGTCGCACCGTTCATTCAAGGGCTGGGTGTCCTGCCGATGCTGGCACGACAAGCCCAACTCCCCCTGCTGGCCCATCAAACCTTTGCCGAAATGCTGACCCGCCACCCCCACTGGCAGATTGCTGATAGCGTATTGGGCAACTGGTTACGCCAGCTGGGTGCCGACTGGTTTGTCACGCCCGGCCCCTTTGCTACCGCCGCCGCATCGCATGCCGACCACGCTGCCCTGCTGGCCGCAGCGTGTGGCCCGGCCAGCGCCCGGCCGATGCTACCAATCGTACAAGGTGGCAAGCATCCTGGCGGGCTGACCGATTACCGAACAGCGATTGGTAGCGACGACTATATGCTGATCGTTGCCAGCTGGCTGGATCGCCACCCAGCAGGGCTACGCGCCGCAGCTGCCGAATTTCGCGCTGCAGTCGATGCCGGGTTCTGTTGACGTAAGGTTTACAGAACCTAGGCTCTGTTGGCGTTTTGTTTCCGGTCGCGCCGGGCCGAGTTTAGGGGCATGGCGTCGTCAGGGTGAGCGCAGTTTAGCGAGCTAAATAAGCGAACCCTGCCTCGCCATGCCCCAAAAATCGACCCGGCCTTGCGTGGCTGTTGCCGCAAAGCGGCGCGCTTTTCGCCTTGCATCAGGCCCAAATCCGACGAAACGCGATCCGAAAATAAAGCGTCAACAGAGCCTAGCGTGGCTCAATTTTCCGACTCACGGCACAATGCTGCCCACACCCCGCACCCATCGTCCCGAACTACAAGAGGATTCCGTGACCCCATTTCTTAACAAACTGGTCATCATCGGCACCGGGCTGATTGGTGGCTCCTTTGCGCTAGACCTGAAACGGCTCGGCCTGGTTGGTGAAGTCGTCGGCGTTGGCCGGTCACCCGAAAACCTGGAGCGCGCCCTGCAGCTTGGCGTCATCGACCATGCCAGCCGCGATGCAGCCACGGCTGTCCGCGACGCAGATCTGGTGCTGCTCTCGACTCCGGTCGGTCAGATGAGCGGCATCCTGGCGCAGATCGCCCCGCACCTTGCCGCCCACACCCTGGTCAGCGACGCCGGCAGCACCAAGCGCGATGTCGCTGCCCTGTTCCGCCAGCATCTTGGCCACTGCCTTGATCGTTGCGTGCCGGCTCACCCGATCGCCGGTTCCGACCTGTCTGGTGCCGCCGCTGCCCGCTACAGCCTGTATGAGAACCGCACCGTGGTATTGACCCCACTGGTCGAATCCCGCCCTGAAACGGTTGAGCGCATCGCCGCGCTGTGGTCTGCCTGTGGCGCAGTCATCAAAACCATGTCGCCAGATGAGCACGACAGCGTATTTGCCACCGTCAGCCATCTGCCGCACCTGCTGGCGTTTGCCTACGTGGCACAGGTTGCGGCCCGGCCCAATGCCGAAGCCTGTTTTGATCTTGCTTCGACTGGCTTTCGCGACTTCACCCGCATTGCCGGCAGCCACCCCGAAATGTGGCGCGACATCGCCCTGGCTAATCGCACCGCCCTCCTGGCCGACCTCAAGGACTATCACGCCGCACTGGCTACGGTCATCAGCATGGTAGAAACCAGCGACGGCGCCGCAATGGCCGAACTATTTGAAACCGCCAGGGATGCCCGTACCAACTGGTTTCAGCGCTTCAAGGCAAAATCCTGATGTCTGATCTGCCAACCATCCAGTTTCAATATCGCTTTGACCGACCCATGGCCAGCAAACTGGTCCGCCAGTATATGTGGCACCACTTCGGCTGGTATGGCTGGGCCATCCGGCTGCAAGCCATCGGCCTGTTGCTGGCGCTGGGCTTCTATAGCTCCCAGCCGTTTTTGAAAGGCGCCTTGTTGACGGGCGCTGCGGCCTACAGTGCGGTGCTGATCAACCATTACCGCCGCTATCGCAAGGCTTACTTTGCCGCCGCCGACCGCCACGCCACCGAGATGGTGATCTGCGAAGTCAGCCGCCAGGGCATCACCTTCCGCTATCGCCATGCCCAAGGTAGCTTTGACTGGCCACGCATCAAGCGGCTGATCATCCTGCCCGACTTCTGGCTACTTGATCAGCAGGAAGGTGCCTTCATCCCGCTCCCTGTTTCCGCTTTGAACGAAGCGGCCCGCCAGTTGATTCGCGAAGGCATCGAACAGGCAAACGCGGTGTGAGGCGCCAATAGCCCTTCCCGATCACAACGCGAAGCGTTGTAGGTTCTGTTGCCGTCAGGTTGACCGTCGCAAACCTGACGGCAACAAAACCTAAGTGGCTTGATGGATTACCGCTCATTCCCGCGCTGGCAACGCCTGTCAATTTCCAGCCTTGCAGAGGGCAAATTGTGCTGGCGGATCCAGCATAAAATTGCGGCGGGAAGTTCAATAGTCAGCAGCTATCCTGCAGTCAGACCCTCAATCACTGCAGGAGCCTCGCGATGAAAGCCCTCTCCCGAACACTCAGCACCGTGGCAGCAGCGACCCTGATGGCCACCAGTTTCGCCAGTTGGGCTGCGCCAGCGGGTTTCAGTGTCAGCGGTAGCGGCAGTGGCCACAATCAGAACCTGAGTCTGACCGTCAATCTTGCTGCCGCGACAGTCGATACCGGTCGTAGCGCTCAACTCTATATCGCCGCCTTACTGCCTTCGGGAGCGCTGTATGCCTACACCGGTGGCGGCTGGCAGGCTGCATCGGTGCAAAATCTGCCGGCGTATCAGAGTGTCACCCTCGGTAACCACAGCATCAGTGTATTGCAGGCGCAAGATGTCGCTGCACTCAAAGGTGCCACCCTCTACGCCGGCTATGGCAGCGACGTCAACGACATGATCAGCAAGGGGACTTTCGGTGCGGTCTATACGCTGGGGGCGCCAATCTCCGGGCCCGGCACGGTGGCGGACTACATGGTCTTCAGCATCAATGTGCAGGACTTCTCCTACCCCGATAAGAGCGCCGCCACCATACAGCGGATTGTCGAACTGCATGAGCGCTATCGAGTACCGGTCGATCTCTATCTCACCGATACCATTCTCAATCTCTATCAGACTCAGTTTCCTGATCTGGTCAGCCAGATCACCAGCTCGCCCTATGTGTCGCTCAACTATCACATCCGGCCACCCAAGCCTTACTACACGGGTTTCGACTGGGCCGGGCTCAGCGGCAAATCAGCCAGCGAGCAGCAAGCCAGCGTCGTCAATTACGAAACCCATCTGACCGATCTGACCACCGGACAGCCAAGCAGCCAGAGCGGTGGCTACGCCGCCCTGAAAGCGCTGGCGAAAACCGGCCCCGCCATTGCCGCCTTTCAGACCGATGAAGCCCTCTATGACGCCGTTTCGTCCGCTTTTGGCAGCCTGGGAGCCAGCTGGACCATCTCGCATACTGCCCCCTACATCAATCTGGGAGATAAGGCCAAGCAGTTATTGCTGCGACCCGAACACTACGATCTGAAACTGTTCGAGCAGACCAGCAATAACATCAATACCGTGATAGACAGCGCTTTCAGCACCATCCACAACACCAGCGGCGCCAGGGCGCCTTATGTGCTGGGCGTGAAAATGCACGACAACGACTTCTTTGCTCAGCGCTCAGCTTGGTTGACGGTGTTTGTGGACGGCAGCCGCAAGCCGAACTGGGATACCACCAAGAAAGCGGCCCTGAAGAGTGACGCCGACATCGCCGCACAGTGGACTGCCTACGAGGCGGCCGTTGCCTACGCTGCCAGCAATATCAACCGGATTGGCAGCAGCAACAGCGTTGGCCTGCAACAGCTGGTTACGGTCCCGCCCAGTCCCAAACTGATGATTGCCGGCACCATGCATATCGAAAGCAACCTCAGTAGCTGGCCCAATGTCGATAGCCTGATTGCCTTTTTCCGCCGCGCCGTCGCAGCCGGAAAAGTTGGTACGCAAAGTACTGGCATGAAATGGTCGGTGGGTGCAGATATTGGCTGGCTACAAGGCGAACCACGCGCGGCCGAGGTCATCAGTACGCTAAAGTCGCTGGGGGTGGAATTCGACATCCATGCCCATAATGGTCCAGATCGCATCAAATGCGCTGAAAAGATCGTCAGTTTCGGCGGCACTCCAACCGGGGTGGTCTCAGGAGTGCTGTACACGGAACTAGACAGCCTGCGTAGCGAGCAGGTCGGGAGTACGGGCTACCGGTGGCAGCCGGTCAGCCTATGGGGCATGGTGACCGATACTGGCCACACCACGACATCAGATGACACCTCGGCCGGTTTATGGCGTCCCCGCTCCAGCGCCGACTGGAAAGCCCATGATCCAGCTGCCAATCTGATCATGGTAGGTGGTGCAGGCCGCACCCTCAGCAGCGTTGAAACCCTGACTGGCCAGATCAAGTCTGCCAGCCACTTTGCCCCTCTCTACAGCGCCAGCATCAATGTGGCGCCCAAGTCCTTGCAGGTGGTGAATACCACCGACGGTATCGACGCCATTGAAAGCTGGGCCGCGCGTATTGGCGCCTTATCAAACACCCAATGGGCCACTCTCGACCAGATCGCCCGCGAGTGGAGTGCCGCCGGCAATTTGCCTAGCCGGATCAATCCTTAGGCTCTGTTGACGTTTTATTTCCGGGTCGAGTTTTGGGGCAGGGCGAGGCAGGGTGAGTGCAGTTTAGCGAGCTAAATAAACGAACCCTAACGACGCCATGACCCAAAACTCGGCCCGGCGCGACCGGAAACAAAACGTCAACAGAGCCTAGGTGTTGGGTTCCAGCAGAACCCATCCCCCGACGGCCGGCACCTGAAAAGCCAACGCACTCTGCTAAACTCGTCGCCCCCTCCTTGGGGCAATTTGTTTGCAGAATTCTGAGATTTTACAATGACCTTAAATAAATATTTTCCAGCAGCCTGCGCAGTTATTTTACTAGCAGGCTGCGCCTCGTCGATTATTCACCACGATGTAAAAATCGACCGATCTTTACCTGTATTTGAAGTCACAACGACGCATCCAATAAAAGAAATAAAGTTGAGCACCAGTAATTTAGTCAAAGAGAAAACAGCAAAAGGCATGCTTCTCTTTGAGGACCGACTGGCTCGTACCATTAAAACGGCACTCATCAAAAAGAAATTATTCGATTCAGAAACCACTACCCAAAATTCGCTTATCCTGGAAGTTACCATCACCGACATTTCCTATAGAGGGAAAGGCTTGATGACCAGCATAACGTTTCCAGGCAACGAGGATTCTTTGACCGGGCAGATGGTCGTCAGCGACCACGCTGGTAAAGTGATCAAGAAATTTTCGGTCACCATAGACAATCAGCATGGGGGGCATTTAGGTGATGGCGAAGATGGTCGAATGGGCCGGCTATATCAGGCTTTTGCCAATAATACCTACAAGGCCCTGGCAGAAATTGACCCTTGGCTGAAATAATCGATTTCCCAAGATAACGCTGAATTGGTGAGTGATTCAGTCGCATTATTTCCCCAGCCTGAATCACCCATATCGCAGTACAACGGTCCCACCATAAATATCAACATCTTCCCCTGCTATTTGGCAGGGCCGCCTGATTACATCATTCTCGTCCAGCTCAAACAGGCGATAACAGCCAAATGCATCGCCTGTTGCGGGTAATTCAAAAGTCGGACTGGTTGGCAATATATTCCAGTGAATGCAGAACTGCAGCGTCGCGATGGCTGTATCGATTTCCGCCTTTTCGTCGATCAGTGCAGCGCCAGCGCCTTCCTGTTTCAATTGCTGAATCAGCGATTCACGCCTTTGTTCCAGGCAGGCAATGGCTTTTTCGAAATGGTTGGGTCGCATCTTCATCGCAATGTCCTTGTGCGCTTGCGTCAGTCCGCCCAATGCCAGCTTGGCCGGTCCAGCAGGTCTTGATCCTTCACCAGCGTCTGGCCCCATTGTTTTTCGAGTTCGATGGCGTGGCAGTGACGAGATTGATTCAGTGCCGCAATCAACCTGGCCGCATGCGACACCACCCAAACCTGGCTCTTGCCCGCAGCGTGGATAATCAAACGGGCGAGCGCCGGTAGCAGATCGGGGTGCAAGCTGGTTTCGGGCTCGTTCAGAACCATCAGGGAAGGTGGGCGTGGCGTTAGCAATGCTGCCACCCACAGTAGGTAGCGCAAGGTGCCATCGGACAACTCGGCCCCAGACAATGGTCGCAGCAATCCTTCCTGACGGAACTCTACCGAGAAGCGACCATCGCCATGCTGCACGACCCCTACGCGGGCACCGGGAAAGGCATCGGCCACGGCGGCATCCAGCGCTGCAGAGTCGCCAATTTCGCGAATGGTCTGCAAGGCTGCCGCCAGATCGCGGCCATCATGGTGCAGCACCGGGGTGCGTGTGCCCAGCTGCGGCAAACGGGCCGACGCGTCACGATCGGTCCGGAAGTGATCATAAAAACGCCAGCCGCGTATCTGCTCGCGCAATTGCAATACCTCGGGCGCCGCTTCGGGGTCGGCCAGCTGGCTGAAAATGCTATCGAAGGCACTCAGATGCTGGTTGACCGAACGCCAGCTTCTGCCCTCTCGCACTCGCACCATCGCCCCTTCCCGCTCTACGAGGGTGCTGGCCGGACGATAGCTCATACCCGCCCAGATGTGCTCGGTTTTAATTTCAGGGTCCAGCGCGAACGCCGACAGGCTTGGCGCAGGCAAGCCCAGGGTGATGGCATAGCCGAAATCCTCGCCCCCAAAACCGAGCTTCAATCGCTTTGGCTTGTTACGGCGCGTGCCTTGGACTGGCACTTCGCCACGTCGCATGGCAGCGCTTAGGGTTTCGGGTCCGGCCCAAAATATCGAATCCAGCCCACCTTCGTGTGCCAGTGCATTCACTACCCCGCCTTGTGCGGTCTCGGCCAGCAGACGCAATGCGCGATACAGATTGGACTTGCCGCTGCCGTTGGCGCCAGTGACAACATTGAGCGCCCCTAGCGGCACCTGCAGATCCAGCAAGGAGCGATAGTTGGTAATGGCGAGGGTTGAGAGCATCGAAGGTAACCTATTGCATTCACACAGCCGTGTGGACCCAGCCCGCCAGTGTGAAGTTCAGACCGGGAATCCCCAATTGGCGACGCTGGGCTCCCCTGAATCAGGTGAGCAATCGCCGCCTCATCGCATGGCTTCTTTGGGCACGGCGTAAGGCATCATGCTGGCCAGCAATGCCAGAGACAGTAATCCGGCCAAGGTCAGTGCAGCTGCCTGGCTGTTGCCCTGGCCCAGCACTTCACCAACCACCAGAAAGCCGACCGGCACCGACACGGTACGGCAAGCGGAATATGCAAGCATGATGCGACCAATCTGGTTGGCGGGTGAGTGATTCTGCATCAGCGTCTGCTCAAGCGGACCCGTGTAGCCGACTGCCGCCCCAATCACGCATAGCAAACCACAAGCCCCCAGCTGGGGCACGAACGGTAGTAAAGCCAGACTCAGCACAGCCAGCAGCATGGATGCGGCCAGACTAGGCAGTGGTGCCAGCTTGGCGCCGCGCCAGGTATAGAGCAGCGAGGCGAGAAAAGCCCCGACCCCGAAGCAGGAGAACAGCACCCCCACCCCCAGTGCGCTCCCCCCGGATTGTTTCACCATGACGGGCAGGAACAACACCAGCAACGGCGAGATCACCATATTGACAACACCACTGACCAGCGTGACCCGACGCAACATCGGGTCGTGGACAATGGCCAGCAATCCTGCCAGATACGCAGCTTTCGCCGGCTCTTCGGTTGCCTCGGATGCCGGTGCAGGCAGAGCCGCCCCCTTGCGTTGCGGCAAAAACCACCACAGCAATAAGCCCGAGATCACAAAGGTAGCCCCGTCGATGGCCAGTGCCGTCACGTTGCCCAGGGTGGCAATGATCACCCCCCCCAGCAACGGTCCCGCAAGATCACCAAAGTTATGGAAGGTGCCTATCAAGCCATTCACACGCTGATTGGCACTTTCGTCCTCTGCCAGCAATTCAGGAATCATGGCCGATCCTGCGGCGCTCGACAGGCTGCTGATAATGGCCGAGCAGGCCAGGATGGCGGCGACTGTCGCGGGGTGCAGTGCATGGCTCAGATACAGGGCAATCAGCCCGAAGGAGGCCGTGGCCAACAAGACATCACAGGCAATATAAGTACGCCGCTTTTCGAATCGATCTAGAAATGGTGTTCCAATCAAGGCGGCCAACACCGCAGCTCCCGACTGCACCGCAAAGACCCAGGCCAGCTTTTGAGGCCCAACCTCTGCTGTCAGCAATAACCAGGGAATGGCTACCGCTGCCACAGCACTCCCTAAAATCGACAATAACTGCGCGCTTAATAATGCATAGATAGAAGTTTTCAAATCATATTCCTATTAATTTTAAAACCAATCATCAAATATCTGACAATAACTTTTCGCAAACACAAAATTACGCCAATAAGATTTTATTCAGAAAACGCTCACCCTCCATTTCAAACCAATCGTCGCCTATTTCGCAAAAGCCATGCTTCTGATAGAAATCCCGTGCCCGCTGGTTTTTTTCATTCACGGTTAACCAGTATTTTGAATTACCACTACGTTGTAAAAATACAGCTGCGCTGGCAGCCAGCAACTGTCCACCAAGCCCTTGGCCAGCAAAGCGGGTCTGTATATATAAACTTGCCAACTCATTGTTTAAATCAGGCATCGTTGGGCACGGGCTGTCGAGCAGCAGCGCGGCATAACCGAGTAAATGGTCGCCCTTTTCAACCAGCAATATCTGGCCATTCGGGTTAGCAATCTTTCTTGCCATATTTTCTGACGTATACTCCGCCAGCACATAACGGGATATCTTGCTGTCTATGCCATGCCAAGCATAGGTATGTAACCAGACTTGTATGGATAAGGCAGCCAGGTTATCGGCATCGCGCTCTTCCGCTGCACGAACCTGAAAACTTGTATTATTTAGCACGGACTTACTCCCTATTTATTCATTTTTAAATTTACAAGCCCAATAAAAAAGCGCCACCTGAAGCAGGTGGCGCTTTTAACTGATATTCGCCTAAATAAGATAACTTATTTTGCGATCAATCAGATCATGCCCTTGCTCTTCAGCAGGTCAAACATGGTCTTGCCGATTTCTGCGGGGCTGCGGGTGTAGGCAATGCCAGCCTTTTCGAAAGCCGCGAACTTCTCTTCTGCCGTGCCCTTGCCGCCGGAGATGATGGCGCCAGCGTGGCCCATGCGCTTGCCCTTGGGGGCCGTTACACCTGCGATGTAACCCACTACCGGCTTGGTTACATACGACTTGGCGAACTCTGCAGCTTCTTCTTCTGCCGAGCCACCAATTTCACCGATCATGATGATGGCGTCGGTGTCCGGATCGTCCTGGAACAGCTTGAGCGAGTCGATATGGCTGGTGCCAGGGATCGGGTCGCCACCGATACCGATACAGGTGGACTGGCCCAGACCCAGCGCAGTGGTTTGCGCCACGGCTTCATAGGTCAGTGTGCCGGAACGGGACACAATGCCGATACGGCCAGGGTTGTGGATGTGCCAAGGCATGATGCCGATCTTGCACTCGCCGGGGGTGATGACGCCAGGGCAGTTCGGGCCGATCAGACGGATGCCAGCTTCGTCCACAGCACGCTTCACGTACAGCATGTCGATGGTCGGTACGCCTTCGGTAATGCAGACCACCAGCTTCACGCCAGCGTCGATGGCTTCCAGGATCGAGTCCTTGGCAAACGGTGCCGGTACATAGATTACCGACGCATCCGCCTGGGTTTCACGCACGGCATCGCGCATGGTGTTGAATACGGGCAAGCCCAGATGCTGGCTGCCACCCTTGCCGGGGGTTACACCACCGACAACCTTGGTGCCGACCTTCAATGCCTGTTCGGCATGGAAAGTACCGTTTTTACCGGTGAAACCTTGCACCAGCACCTTGGTGTTTTTGTTGACTAGAACGCTCATGTAAAACTCCTGATTCTGTGCGGGTGATTAGGCGATAGCAGCAACGGCGGCCACAATCTTCTCGGCGGCGTCGTTCAGGCCTTGGGCCGAAGTCAGCTTCAGACCGCTTTCGTCCAGAATCTTGGCGCCCAATTCGGCGTTGTTGCCTTCGAGGCGAACCACAACCGGCACGGTCACGTTCACTTCCTTCACGGCAGCGATAATGGCTTCAGCGATCATGTCGCAGCGGACGATACCGCCGAAGATGTTGATCAGCACGCCCTTGACCGACTCGTCAGCCAGAATCAGCTTGAAGGCTTCGATCACGCGCTCCTTGGTGGCGCCGCCGCCCACGTCCAGGAAGTTGGCAGGCTGACCGCCCTTGAGCTTGATGATGTCCATGGTCGCCATCGCCAAACCAGCGCCATTCACCATGCAACCGATATTGCCTTCGAGGGCAACGTAGTTGAGGTCGAATTCGGATGCCTTCAGCTCGCGCTCGTTTTCTTGCGACTTGTCACGCAGGGCTACGATTTGCGGCAGACGGAAAGCGGCGTTGCTGTCGATGCCAACCTTGGCATCAACGCAGCACAGGCTGCCATCGCCACGGATAGCCAGCGGGTTGATTTCGAACAGGGCGAAGTCGTTTTCAACGAAAGCCTTGTAAGCACCCATCATCAGGCCTGTGAATTGCTTGATCTGCGCATCGTCCAGCCCCAGCGCAAAACCAACTTCGCGCGCCTGGAAGGGTTGCAGGCCAACCAGCGGATCAACAACGGTCTTGATGATCTTCTCGGGCGTGTTGTGTGCCACTTCCTCGATCTCGACGCCACCTTCGGTCGAGGCCATGAATACGATGCTGCGGGTGGAGCGATCAACGACCGCACCCAGATACAGTTCGCGCTGTACGGGGTACATGTCTTCGCAAACCAGCAGGCTGTTGACGGGTTGGCCCTTTGCATCGGTCTGGTAAGTCACCAGGCGCTTGCCGAGCAGGCTCTTGGCTACTTCAGCCGCTTCGTCGGCGCTCTTGACGACCTTCACGCCCCCGGCCTTGCCACGCCCACCGGCGTGTACTTGTGCCTTGACGACAGCAAACTTGCCGCCCATCGAGCGGAATGCATCTGCAGCTTCAGTCGGCGATGTGGCGAGAATGCCTTTTTGTACCGGCAAGCCGTACTTGGCCAGCAGGTCTTTCGCTTGGTATTCGTGGAGGTTCATTGCTTTTCCTCTGTCAAAAAGCGTGGAGTGAAACGTGAAACGTGAAACGTGAAACGGCAGGTAGCACTGGCTACCCGCCGGTTTCACGCTTCACTACTTTTTTGTTGGTGCCTGCGCAAATTCAGTCACATGCGGCAAAAGGTCGGAATGTGTTGCAAGCCACTACCGGCTTGCCTGACGCTCGGCCCGAACCTGATGCCTATCACTGGTTCTGGATCAGACGTTTACTTCAATTCAACGGTTATCAGCTGTGCAAAGTCCGACCATCGCAACCCAGTGCGGCTTCGTGCATGGCTTCCGACAATGATGGGTGTGCATGAACGATGCGGGCGATATCCTCGGACGACGCACCAAATTCCATGGCCACCACGGCTTCGGCAATCAGCTCGGACGCAAACGGCCCAATGATATGTACGCCAAGAATGCGATCGGTCCGGGCATCGGCCAGCATTTTCACGAAGCCCTTGTTTTCGCCCAGCGCCAACGCACGGCCCAGCGGCACATTCGAGAACTGGCCTTTCTTGTAAGGCACGCCTTCCGCCTTGAGCTGCTGCTCGGTCTTGCCAACCCAAGCCACTTCGGGGTTGGTATAGATAACCCACGGAATAGTCGCAAAGTCGATATGCGGTTTCTGTCCAGCAATGCGCTCAGCAACTGCGACACCTTCTTCCGAAGCCTTGTGCGCGAGCATCGGGCCACGTACGACATCGCCAATCGCCCATACATTCGGTGCGGAAGTACGGCAATCATGGTCTACCACAACAAAGCCACGTTCGTCGATCTGCAGGCCTGCAGCTTCAGCGGCAATATCCTTGGAGTTGGGCACACGACCAATCGCTACAATCAGTTTGTCGAAGGTGGCGGTTTGTGCCTTGCCTTCAGCGTCGGTATAGGCAACCTTGATGTCCTTCTTGCCGACTTTCACCTCGCCAATCTTGACACCCATATGGATGGCAAGGCCGGTCTCTCTGGTCAGCAGCTTGAAAGCTTCCTTGGCAACGGCTTCGTCAGCAGCGGCCAGGAAGGTCGGCATAGCTTCAAGCACGGTCACTTCTGCACCCAAGCGCTTCCAGACACTACCCATTTCCAGACCGATCACGCCGGCACCAATCACGCCAAGGCGCTTCGGCACCTCTGGCATCGACAAGGCACCAACGTTGTCGAGTACCAGCTTGTTATCCACGGCAGTGCCGGGCAACTGGCGCGGCGTCGAGCCCGTTGCCAAGATGACGTGGGTCGCTTCAATCGTATCGACCGTTGCGCCATCACGAACTTCGATCTGCCACTTATCACCATTGCGAGCTAACAGTTTGCCGCGACCCAGCAGGCTGGTGACTTTGTTCTTCTTGAACAGGAAGCCAATACCATTAGTGAGCTGGGATACGATCTTGTCTTTGCGCGCCAGCATGGTGGCCAGATCGAACTTCATACCTTCAACGGTAATGCCGTGGGCTGCAAACTTGTGCTGCAGTCGTTCAACATTCTCAGAAGACTCCAGTAGTGCCTTCGAAGGAATACAGCCCACGTTCAGGCAGGTTCCCCCCAAGGAAGCCTTGCCTTCGGCATTTTTCATTTCGTCGATACAGGCAGTACTAAAACCCAGTTGCGCAGCACGAATCGCGGCGACGTAGCCACCTGGGCCCCCACCGATTACCACGACATCGAATTGTTTGGACATTGGACTCACCAATTGAGGAGGCGGGCCTGACCGGTCATCAGCACCCGCCAGAACAGCGGAAGGTTGTGATTCGCATCACAACCCGACTTTCGACGATTTAGATACCCAGCAGCAGACGGCTTGGGTCTTCAATCGCTTCCTTGATGGCTACCAGAGACAACACTGCCTCGCGACCATCAATGATGCGGTGATCGTAAGATTGGGCCAAATACATCATCGGCAATACCACTACTTGGCCATTTTCAACCATGGCGCGCTCTTTGGTGGCATGCATACCCAGAATTGCAGACTGCGGAGGGTTGATAATGGGGGTGGACATCATCGAGCCGAAAGTGCCGCCGTTGGAAATGGTGTAAGTACCACCGGTCAGCTCTTCGATACCCAGTTTGCCTTCCTGGGCGCGCTTGCCAAAGTCAGCAATCTGACGCTCGATTTCAGCCAGGCTCAGCTGATCTGCATTGCGGATCACGGGCACAACCAAGCCACGTGGGCTGCCCACCGCAACGCCAATGTCGTAGTAACCGTGATAGATGATGTCATTGCCATCGACCGAGGCGTTTACGACGGGATATTTCTTGAGCGCATGAACAGCCGCCTTGACGAAGAAGCCCATGAAGCCGAGCTTGACGCCATGTTCTTTCTCAAAGCGATCCTTGAACTTATTGCGCAGATCCATAACCGGCTTCATGTTGACTTCATTGAAGGTGGTCAGAATCGCGGCCGTGGACTGCGATTGCACCAAACGCTCTGCAACACGCTGGCGCAGACGCGACATAGGTACGCGTTGCTCTGGGCGATCGGCCAACAAAGCATTGACGTCTACCGGGCTTGGGATGGATGCCAAGCTGGACGACCCTGAAACAGCGGCAGGTGCTGCAGGCGCGGCAGGTTTGCTTGCTGCAGCGACAATATCTTCCTTGAGCACGCGACCACCCCGACCGCTACCGGCAACCTGGCTGGCATCGACATTCAATTCTGCAGCCATTTTCTTGGCTGCAGGCATTACCGCTGCACCAGCAGCTGCGGTAGCTGTAACAGCAGCCGCCTTCGGCGCTTCCGGCGCAGAGGCAGGTTTGGCGGCTTCAGCAGGTGCGGCAGCGGGCTTGTCACCAGCCTTGGCGGCTGTGTCGATGGTGGCAATCAGTTCGCCGCTGACGACCGTGGTGCCGTCAGTTTTGACAATGCTCGCCAAAACCCCCGCCTGTGGTGCGGGCAATTCCAGAACCACTTTGTCGGTTTCAAGATCAATCAGGTTTTCGTCACGCTCGACGTACTCACCCACTTTTTTCTTCCATGCCAGCAGCGTGGCTTCGGATACAGACTCTGGCAGTTGCGGTACTTTTACTTCGATCAGCATCGTTAAGGTGCTCCAAATTCGGTGGCAAGGGCAGCCTCCGAGGCTGCCTTCCGGGGTTCGCGCCGCACAAGGCGCAAACCCCCTGGTGACAGATTTACTTGGTAGTAAAGCTCAGCGCTTCTTCCACAAACGCCTTGAGCTGGGCTTGGTGCTTGCTCATCAGACCCACAGCAGGCGACGCCGAGGATGGGCGACCGGCATACGACAAGGTCTGCTTCGGACGCATGCAGTTTTCCAGGCGATGCCGAACCAGATGCCAAGCGCCCTGATTACGCGGTTCTTCCTGTACCCACATGATTTCCCGAGCAACGATGTACTTCTCCAGCTCCGCCTTCAACTCTTCCGTTGGGAATGGGTAGAGCTGCTCGACGCGGATGATGGCAATATCCTTGACATTGCGCTCGCGGCGGCCTGCGACCAAGTCGTAGTAAACCTGACCAGAACAGACAACCACACGCTTGACCTTCTTCACGTCCAGCGCTTCCGGATCGGACAAGACAGGGCGGAAAGCCCCTGTAGTGAAGTTCTCGATCGGGCTCATTGAGTCTTTGTAGCGCAGCAGACGCTTGGACATGAAAATGACCAATGGCTTGCGATAAGGACGCAACATCTGCCGGCGCAATGCATGGAACATCTGTGAAGCTTCAGACGGCATGACGATCTGGATGTTGTGCTCTGCACACAGTTGCAGGTAACGCTCCAGTCGAGCCGAGCTATGCTCCGGTCCCTGACCATCGTATCCATGCGGCAGAATCATGGTGAGACCGCAATAACGACCCCACTTGGTTTCGCCAGAGGTGATGAACTGGTCAATAACCACTTGTGCGCCGTTGGCAAAATCGCCGAACTGCGCTTCCCAGATCACCAGTTCATCTGGTGCAGAGGAGCTGTAGCCATATTCAAATGCCAGCACGGCCTCCTCATTGAGGATGGAGTCGATCACCAGGAAATGTCCCTGGTTTTCGGACATATGCCGCAGCGGCACATAGGCGCCCTGATCCCAGCGCTCCCGATTCTGGTCGTGCAGAACGGCGTGGCGATGCGAGAAAGTACCGCGACCAGAGTCTTCGCCCGAAATCCGTACGCCATAGCCCTTCTCCAACAGTGAGGCATAAGCCAGGATTTCCGCCATCCCCCAGTCCACAGCAGCCTTGCCTGCAGCCATATCGCGGCGGGCAGCCAATACCTTGTCCACGGTCGAATGCAGCTTGAAGCCGTCCGGCACTTTGGTGAACTTCTCGGTCAAGCGCTGGATGTCGCCAGTCGGCAGCGAGGTATCGGTTGGATGTGCCCAGTGGGTGCCACGGAAAGGTGCGAAGTCAATCGCAAAACTGCGTTTGTAATCCGTCAGCGTGGTTTGCTCGACATGCTCACCTTTATCCAGTGCAGCACGGTAAGCCTGGATCAACGCTTCGGTCTCAGGCTCAGTCATCAGGCCTTCGGCAACCAGCTTATCTACGTACAGACGGCGCACGCCAGGGTGCTGAGCGATCTTCTTGTACATCATCGGCTGGGTCAGCATCGGGTCATCACCCTCGTTGTGGCCCAGCTTACGGAAGCAGACAAGATCAATCACCACATCCTTGTGGAACTTCATGCGGAAATCGAGAGCAATCTGCACCACCATGCAGACAGCTTCAGGATCATCGGCATTCACATGGAAGATCGGTGCTTCGATCATCTTCGCGATATCGGTGCAATACAGCGTTGACCGAGCATCTCGGGTATCGGATGTCGTAAAGCCGATCTGGTTATTGATAACTACGTGCACGGTACCGCCTACACCGTAACCACGGGTTTGCGACAAGTTGAACGTACCCTGATTGGTGCCCAGGCCGATAAACGCAGCATCACCGTGCAGCAGTACCGGCAGAACCTGATCACCCGTGCGATCGTGACGACGCTGCTGCCGGGCCCGTGCCGACCCAACCACCACAGGATTGACGATTTCGAGATGAGACGGGTTGAAAGCCAGGGAAACGTGGATAGGTCCACCGGGAGTCGGAATATCCGAACTAAAACCCATGTGATACTTCACGTCACCAGATGGCAAATCCAGCGAAGACTTGCCCTCGAACTCGGAAAACAGATCACGCGGCTGTTTGCCAAGGGTATTGACCAACACGTTCAGGCGACCACGGTGGGCCATGCCAATCACCATTTCCTGAACACCGGCAGTGCCGGACGCCTGAACCAGATGGTCAAGCGCCGCAATCATGCTCTCCCCGCCTTCGAGCGAGAAGCGCTTCTGGCCAACGTACTTGGTATGCAGGTAGCGTTCCAGCGTTTCCGCAGCGGTAATCTGCTTGAGCACACGAATCTTCTTGCTGGCGGTAAAGGCCGGAGTCGAGCGGATCGACTCAAAAGCATTCTGAACCCAGTGCTTTTGCTCGGAGTTGGTGATGTGCATGTACTCGACACCAACATTGCCGCAGTAAGTCTGCTTGAGGCGGGCAATGATATTCGACAGCGAATCACGCTCCGGACCTACCAGCGAGCCGCAGTTGAACTGCACAGCCATATCGGCATCAGTCAAGCCATGGGTAGCCGGGTCCAGTTCTGGAACGGGTTGCAGATCCATGCGTTTGAGCGGATCAAGCGATGCATGGCGAACACCAAGCACACGGTACGCAGAAATCAGCTTGAGAACGCCAACCTGTTTGCGGCTGGCTTCAGACTCCGCTGCGGCGCTACGGCCACTGGTGCGAGGCTGCTTGGCAAGCTGAATGAAGGATTCTTCGATCGGTGCGCGAGGAATATCGCGGTCGGCAGCACCGGGAAGTTGCTGCAATTTGTCGAAGTAGTCCCGCCACTCGGCACTGATAGTTGCCGGGTCGGCCAGGTACTGTTCATAAAGCTCCTCAATGAACGGGGCGTTGCCACCGAACAGATAGGAGTGGGACAGAAGGGTTTTCATCATGGTTGTCAGCCTTCTTGGACTAAGCGACCCGACATGTCGGGACAACTTCGACAGATTGTGCTGGTTTGCTTGGGTAGGGACGAATGGCCTCGGTTTGTCGCCAGGTATCGCAATTCAAATCCGCCACGACAGTCCAGTAGATCAGGATGCCGGATTCAGATTGCAGTATCTGGTTAAAACCTGAAACCGCGAAAATCTTGGTTAGTTTCATACTGCACATAACGCACCGCCCGGCAAGTTACCGGGCGGTGTTTTTCATCACTTGCGTTCAGACAATTGGACGTAATCGCGGCGTCCAGCACCGGTATACAACTGACGCGGGCGACCGATCTTCATGCCGGGGTCGGCGATCATCTCCGTCCAGTGCGAAATCCAGCCCACAGTACGTGCCAAGGCAAAGATTGGCGTAAACATCGAAACCGGGATACCAATGGCCGACAAAACGATACCCGAGTAAAAATCAACGTTCGGATACAGCTTGCGCTCAATGAAGTAAGGGTCGTTCAGCGCAATCTTTTCCAGCTCCATGGCGAGCTTGAACTTTGGATCATTGTGCAGACCCAGCTCGGCCAGCACTTCATCGCACGTCTGCTTCATGATGGCAGCGCGTGGGTCCATGTTCTTGTAAACGCGATGACCAAAGCCCATCAGCTTGTGGGTCTTGTTCTTCACGCCTTCCATGAAAGCCGGCACGTTCTCAACGGAGCCGATTTCATCCAGCATCTTCAAGACGGCTTCGTTGGCCCCACCATGCGACGGCCCCCACAGACAGGCAATCCCTGCCGCAATACAGGCAAACGGATTGGCGCCGGAAGAGCCAGACAGGCGAACAGTAGATGTCGAAGCGTTCTGCTCATGATCGGCGTGGAGAATGAAGATACGATCCAGCGCCTTGGCCAGTACGGGGTTAACCTTGTACTCGGAAACCGGGGTCGAGAACATCATATGCAGGAAGTTCTCGGCATAGGACAAACCAGCCTTCGGATATGACAGTGGCAGACCCTTGTTATAGCGATATGCCTGCGCGGCAATCGTCGGCACCTTGGCAATCAAACGGAAAGCCGCCACCTTGCGATGGTGAGGATCATTGATGTCGAGTGAGTCGTGGTAGAACGCCGACAAAGCGCCGACAACCCCTACCATTACCGCCATCGGGTGTGCGTCACGACGGAAGCCACGGAAGAAGTTGTGGATCTGGTCATGCAGCATGTTATGGCGCATCACCATATAGTCGAAATCGGCCTTCTGCTGAGGTGTTGGCAACTCGCCATTCAACAGCAGATAGCAGGTTTCAAGGTAGTCACTGTGTTCGGCCAATTGCTCAATCGGGTAACCCCGGTAATACAGCAGGCCCTGATCGCCATCAATGAAGGTGATCTTCGACTCACAGCTGGCAGTGGCCAGAAAACCAGGGTCATAGGTAAACATCCCGGTCTTGGCGAAGCTACGAATGTCTACAACATCCGGCCCCAAAGAGCCGGATACGACCGGCAGTTCAATTTGTTTTTGTCCGCCATCGTAAGTCAGCGTGACATTGCGCGAATTTTCCATTCGAAATGCTCCTGAAGTCAGTTCAGCGTTGACTGCATTATTGTTGCTTTTTGTCGTTATTCCAGCTTCTTAATCGTGCCAGCATCGGCACGAAGCGCTCGTCTTTGCTTTCGGTTTTGCCGTCAACTAGATCGAGTAAATCGTTGTCCGGTAGGAGCAATAAATCCTGATAAATCTCGAATTCAGCATCTGAAAGCGAGTCGAATTCATGCTGCAGAAACCTGGAAAACACCAGATCAAGCTCCAGCAAGCCGCGCCGAGACCGCCAGCGAAGTCTGTTTTTCTCTGCCTCGTCCATTCCTTATGCAACCCGCTTGATCATCAATTCCTTGATCTTGCCGATGGCTTTGGTCGGGTTCAGTTCTTTCGGGCACACATCAACACAGTTCATGATGGTGTGACAACGGAACAAGCGGTAGGGGTCTTCCAGATTGTCCAAGCGTTCGTTAATCGTTGTATCGCGGGTATCCGCAATAAAGCGATAGGCCGCCAGCAGGCCAGCAGGGCCTACGAATTTGTCCGGATTCCACCAGAATGAGGGGCAAGAAGTGGAACAGCATGCGCACAATATGCATTCATACAAACCATCCAGCTCCTTACGATCTTCAGGCGACTGCAGTCGCTCCTTTTCTGGAGGCGGCGTATCGTTAACCACGTAAGGCTTGATCGAATGGTATTGCTTGAAGAACTGGGTCATATCAACGATCAGGTCACGCACCACCGGCATTCCGGGCAAGGGGCGTAATTCGATCGGCTGCTTCAGCGTGTCGATATCGGTGATACAAGCCAAACCATTCTTGCCATTGATATTCATGGCATCCGAACCACAGACGCCTTCCCGGCATGAACGACGGAACGACAAGGTATCGTCCTTGACCTTCAGTTTCACCAGAGCGTCGAGCAGCTTGCGCTCACCCGGCTCAACTTCGACACTGATGTCCTGCATGTAGGGCTTTTTATCCTTATCGGGATCATATCGGTAGATACTGAATTTAACGGTCTGAGTGGTCATTGTTCATTCCCCCTCTTAGTACGAACGAGCTTTAAGCTCGATGGTTTCAACAGTCAGCGGGGTCAGGTTGACCGGCTTGTACTCCAGCTTGTTCCCTTCGCGATGCCACAGCGTATGCTTGAGCCAATTGGCATCATCACGTCCATTCGGAGTGGCCGGGGTATCCGGTGCGTCATCACGCACATGGGCACCACGAGACTCGGTACGTGCTTCAGCCGAGATCATGGTGGCCTTGGCAACTTCGATCAGGTTATCCAGTTCCAGAGCTTCGATCCGGGCAGTGTTGAATACCTTGGACTTATCTTTGATCTGGGTCTTCTGCACCATTTTCTCGACCTCAAGAATCTTCTCTACGCCTTGCTTGAGCATATCCTTGAAGCGGAACACACCACAGTGGGCCTGCATCGTACGTTGCATGGCCAAACGTGCGTCGTTGACTTCCACGCCATTCGTCTGGTTATTGAGGCGATCAACCCGAGCAAGCGTCCGGTCGATTTCAGATTGTGGAATCTCCGGCATGGATCGCACTTCGCCCTTGACGTACTTAATCAGTGAATCACCCGCGCTCTTGCCGAATACCAGCAAGTCCAGCAACGAATTCGTACCCAAGCGATTAGCGCCATGGACCGAAGCACAGGCCACCTCCCCTGCCGCGTAGAATCCAGGCACGACGACATGGTTGCCAGCGCCGTCAGGAACCACCACTTCACCGTGGTAGTTGGTTGGGATGCCGCCCATTTGGTAATGACAGGTCGGCACAACGGGAATTGGAGCCTTGATCGGATCAACCCCCGCAAACTTGATGGAAATTTCGCGGATGCCGGGCAGTCGATGCTTGATGACCTCTGGGTCGAGGTGCGTAATATCAAGCAATACGTGATCTTTACCTGCACCACAGCCACGGCCTTCGTTGATTTCAGTCACCATGGCGCGAGAAACGACATCGCGCGAAGCCAAGTCCTTCGCAACAGGGGCATAACGCTCCATGAACCGTTCACCAGATGCATTGCGCAAGATACCACCTTCGCCGCGCACGCCTTCCGTGATCAATACGCCAGCACCAGCCACCCCGGTCGGGTGGAACTGCCAGAACTCCATGTCTTCAAGAGGAATACCGGCGCGGGCAGCCATACCCAAGCCGTCGCCGGTATTGATAAATGCATTGGTCGATGAATAATAGATACGGCCGGCACCACCGGTTGCAAACAACGTAGCCTTTGCCTGGAAAATGACGATTTCAGCCGTTTCCATCTCCATCGCAATGACGCCCAGCACTTTGCCTTCGGCATCACGAATCATGTCGAGTGCCATCCATTCGACAAAGAACTGTGTGTTAGCCCGAACGTTACGCTGGTACAGCGCGTGCAACATGGCATGACCGGTTCTATCGGCGGCAGCACAAGCACGACGGACTGGCTTCTCACCGAAATTGGACATATGTCCGCCAAAAGGACGCTGATAGATGGTTCCGTCGTCGTTGCGATCGAATGGCATTCCGAAATGCTCAAGCTCAATCACAGCCTGCGGGGCAGCACGGCACATGAATTCGATAGCATCCTGATCACCAAGCCAGTCCGAGCCTTTCACGGTGTCGTACATATGCCAATGCCAATGATCAGGCTCCGAATTACCTAGCGATGCAGACACACCACCCTGAGCAGCAACGGTATGTGAACGAGTCGGAAAAACCTTGGACAGCACGGCAGTCTTGAGTCCTGCTTCGGACAACTGCAATGCAGCGCGCAAACCAGCGCCACCAGCCCCTACAACTACCGCATCAAACGTACGCTTAGCGAGCTTCGCCATTACACACCCCACACCACTTTAACCGCATAAACGAGACTTGCTACCAGCCACAGGATGGTCAATACATGCAACGTCAGCCTCAGGCCGAGAGGTTTGACGTAGTCCATCCAGATATCCCGCACCCCTACCCAGGCGTGAAGTGCCAACGCAATGATGGAAACCGAAGTAAACACGCGCACCCAAGTCATGCCCATCAGGGCTTTCCAGCCTTGAAAGCTTGCGCCTGAAACCATGACCAGAAAAAAGATCAATCCAATGGTGTACGCCAACATGACAACAGCCGTAATGCGCTGCAAAAGCCAGTCGCGCAGACCATAGTGCGCACCGATAACGTGACGATTTACCACAGCACACCTCCGATCATGACCGTCAGGGCAAGGCTGACAAACATCACTACCTTGGCCGTCAGGCGCGCAGTGTGGAGATCAACCCCTTTGTGAATATCCAAGAACAGGAAGCGGATGCCGGCACAAGCGTGGTGCAGATAGGCCCACAGCAGGCCGATCAACCCAAGTTTGATCACTGGATGGGCGATGAAGCTTCTGAAGTCCTCGAACTGCGTGGAGGAACGCAGCGAACCATCAAGCAGGAACAGAACCGCAGGGAGCGCCAAAAACAAGACGGCGCCACTGACGCGGTGGAGGATGGAAACAAAACCCGGGATTGGCAATCTGATCTTCGGCAGATCAAGATGCTTGGGGCGGGATTTCTGCATGTCGACTTCCCTTATATCTTAATTGGCACCACGTAATGCAGCGCCACTCTCAAAAACCGATTACCCGGCGTCTTTCGCAAATCTCACCAGAATCAGGCTTGACTGCGACACCGAATGAAACCGACGCAATTCAAACAGGGCCGGTATTTCTGTTGCTGACCAGCCGCGGAGCGTGGCGATTGTAGCAAAAAAATACCCCCTTCATTTCCTTGACAGACCAATCAAACACCCCAACAAACCAGCTTAAGCATCGCAATTGGGGCGATATGCGTAGCGATCTGTCCGGCACAGCAAGCGCGACCATTCAATTTTCCGCCCATCCAGTGTCTGCGCGACACGGATAGATTCCAGCAAGGGGAAATCGACCTCCAGCTGCAACAGTCGGGCCACTTCTCGTTCCGCCAGAACCGTTCGTAGCCGCGGCGTCCCTTCCAGTAGCCGCAATCCGAACTGTTTCAGAAAAACACCTCTTGGGTTGCCACCTGCCTGCTTGATCCGGCGGGCATCCAGACCTTCAAACTGATCCGAGGGTACGCAAATCTCTTCAACCCCAAAGGCATCCGCCCCTACACGAATCAGCCGTTTGATCGAGTAAACTTGAATTCCGCGACGCAGCCCCAAGGCAGCTGCCACCTCGTCGGAAGCATGCACCCGGCTACACGCGAGCAGCTCAATTACCGTCGTCAGCGCGACTCCGTAGGTATCAAGCAGCTCTGCACTGCCCCAAGCATCTGGGGCATCGGCAATGAAAGTACCAATGCCCTGGCGTCGAATCAGAACCCCCTCAGCCACCAATGCATCCAGCCCTTTGCGTACAGTGCCTTGGCTTACCCCTAGCTTTTGCGCAAGCTCGAATTCGCTAGGCAGCGCATCACCGACCGGCCAGTCGCCCGCAGCTATTCCAGCCACGATCTGATCTCGGACTTGCAGGTAAAGCGGCGATTTGTTGGGCAGCTCAATCATCAGGCCGAATTGTCACATCGCCTGCCAGCGTTGTCCATAAATGTCTTATATAAGACATAAGATATAGACAACCCATATGCACAGGAAGGTCAAAATCTAGTGCGTTCTCAATCGACTACGTGCTAGACTCGGCGCGGTCGTCAACCGCATCGACCTCTTCAGAGCGCGCGGCTGATCATCTTTGTTTGGCAGGTTTTTGCGTGGTAGTCCAGCTCTATTTAACAACTTTGGTGCAATGCATCACGCCAGCCTCGTCAGGCAATCATTTACCGACTAAAACTAAGCTTGTCGCCCTACCCTTATACGGAGCTTTCGAGATGAAAAAACCCGTTCGTGTTGCCGTTACTGGTGCAGCCGGTCAAATTGGTTATAGCCTCTTGTTCAGAATCGCCAGCGGCGAAATGCTGGGCAAAGACCAGCCCGTGATTCTGCAACTTCTGGAAATCACCCCTTCACTGCCAGCACTCAAGGGCGTCGTCATGGAGTTGGATGACTGCGCATTCCCATTGCTGCAGGGTATTGTCCAGACAGACGATGCGAAGGTAGCCTTCAAGGATGCCGATATTGCACTGCTGGTGGGCGCACGTCCCCGTAGCAAGGGCATGGAGCGCAAAGATCTGCTGGAAGCCAACGGCGCTATTTTCACCGCACAAGGTCGTGCATTGAACGAAGTCGCCAGCCGCGATGTAAAGGTTCTGGTTGTTGGCAACCCAGCCAACACCAATGCCTATATCGCCATGAAGAATGCACCAGACCTGCCGGCTGGTAACTTCACAGCCATGATGCGCCTGGACCACAACCGCGCTCTGACCCAGATTGCCCAGAAAACTGGCAATGCTGTCACTGCAGTCAAGAAGATGACGATCTGGGGTAACCACTCCGCAACTCAATATCCCGATCTGTTCAGCGTAGAAGTTGATGGCAAGTCCGCCGCCGGCCTGATCAACGATCAAACCTGGATCGAAAGCGATTTCATCCCAACCGTGCAAAAACGCGGTGCAGCCATCATTGAAGCACGTGGTCTATCCTCCGCGGCATCTGCTGCCAATGCAGCGATTGAACACATTCGCGACTGGGTGCTGGGCACACAGGAAGGTGATTGGGTTACCATGGGCATTCCATCCGATGGCAGCTATGGTATCCCGGAAGGTGTGATGTTCGGCTTCCCTGTTACTTGCAAGAATGGCAAGTACGAAATCGTGAAGGGCTTGACCATCAGCGAATTCAGCCGTGGCCGCATCGACGCCACCCTGAAGGAGCTGGAAGAAGAGCGCGACGCCGTGAAGCATCTGCTGAACTAAGCACAGCAGCCAACAAAAAGCCCATCCAGAAGATGGGCTTTTTGTTTTTGCGTGCGGCCGTGTGTGCGCCCTACTCTGCCGTCAACGACTCCATCTTTTCCTGCAGATCCAGCCAATGCCCTTCCAACTCGCCAATGCGCTCAGACAGCGTGGCTTGTTTCAATAGCATCTGCTTCAGCTTTTCCTTGTTCTCAGCAAGATAGATCGCCTCTCCAGCCAATTCTGTCTCTATCACCTTTAGCTCTGGCTGTAACTGGGCCAACTGCAGCTCAACTTTATCCAATTCCTTTTGCAGTGGCTTCTTTAGCTGCGACATTTTCTGGCGCAGCTCCGCTTCCTGGCGCTTCTGTGCCTTACGGTCTGAGACGCCGTTCTTGGCATCTGACGTAGCCTGCTCGGCCGCATCAGCCTCAATCCGCCATCGGCGATAATCGTCAAGATCCCCATCGAATGGTGCAACGGTGCCTTGATCCACCAGCCAGAACTGGTCCGTCGTTGCCCGTAGCAAATAACGGTCGTGAGATACCAGCACTAGTGCGCCTTCATAGTCCTGCAATGCCAGTGAAAGGGCATCACGCATCTCAAGGTCGAGATGGTTGGTAGGCTCATCCAGCAGAAGCAGATTTGGTCTCTGCCAGATCAGCAACGCCAAGGCCAGGCGCGATTTCTCACCCCCCGAAAATGGTGCAATGGCTGCCGTCGCCATCTCACCACCAAAGTTGAAACCACCTAGGAAGTTTCGCAGATCCTGCTCTTTTGCTGTGGGGTCCAGCTTTTGCAAATGCCAGAGCGCACTGTACTCAGGCCGCAGTTGTTCGAGCTGATGCTGGGCAAAATAGCCAATCTTGATCCCCTTCCCTTCAACCTTACGACCATCCGACAATGCCAGCTCCTCCGCCAGCAGCTTGATCAGCGTTGACTTACCTGCGCCGTTACGGCCCAGCAAACCGATTCTGGCCCCAGCCTGAATGCTGAAACTGAATTTGTTGAGAATCGTGCGCTGCGGATAACCCACGGCGCCCGACTCCACTGCCAGTACAGGATTTGGGCTTGACTCAGGTGGCGCAAAAGAAAACTCGAATGGCGAGTCAACATGGGCTGCGGCAATCTTCTCCATGCGCTCGATTGCCTTGACACGACTCTGCGCCTGCTTAGCCTTGGTGGCCTGCGCCTTGAAGCGATCAACAAACGACTGAAGGTGCTGGATTTTGCGCTGTTGGCTTTCGAACGCCGCCTGTTGCTGAGAGAGTTGCTCAGCCCGCTGATTTTCAAAGTCCGCGTAGTTGCCGGTATAGAGCGTGATCTTGTTATTGGCCAGATGAGCAATCCGGTCTACGGTTCCATCCAGAAAGTCCCGATCATGGGAAATCAGCAGCATGGTACCGCGATAGGCATTCAGCCAACCTTCCAGCCACATGACCGTTTCCAAGTCGAGGTGGTTGGTCGGCTCGTCCAGCAGCAACAAATCGGAACGGCACATCAGCGCCTGCGCCAGATTCAGCCGCATGCGCCAACCACCAGAGAAGTCGGTCACCGGCCGAGCCAGTTCATCTGCTGAAAAACCCAGCCCAAAAAGCAACTTGCCTGCTCTGGCTTCAGCCTGATATCCACCGGCCTGCTCAAAGCGCGCCAGGCATTCAGCATGAAGCACGCCATCGTGCTCACTGGCCCTGAGCTGAGCCTCGATTTCCCGCAGCTCGCGGTCGCCGTCGATGACATACTCCAGCGCTGACCGGTCTACCGCCGGTGTCTCCTGCGCCACATGGGCAATCACCCAGGAGGGCGGCATCGAGAGTTCGCCGCTTTCCAACGACAAATCACCCATCAGCAAGGCAAACAAGCTGGACTTGCCAGCCCCGTTGGCGCCGATCAATCCAACCCGCTGGCCGGGATGTAAGGTCAACGCTGCATCTTGAAATAATATTTTTGCGCCACGATGCAAGGTGGCATTCGTCAGTCTAATCATAGAGAGGATTGTACCAGCGCCATCGTTGGAAAATTTGTCTTGTTCCCACGCAACCGAATCTGAATCAACGAGGGCTTGGCAATGGCAATTTTTCACTTGCCATCCCCTGCCGACAGAGCCGGTTAAGCGCCAAAACCACTGCTAGAATGTATAACAATCAAGCTCTTGAGCCTTACCCATGTCAACGCCAGACAGCATGCATGCCGATCAAGCTCTGAACGCCTACCTAGCGCTGCTTAAAGCGAATGGTGCAGCTACGGCACATATCAACCTGCGCAAACATCTGCTTCGGCATCTACTGTCGGTTCTGGAAGAAGTCAGCCTGGAACAGACCGAAGGAGCCGACCATGGCTACCGACTTGCCGTAGACCGACTGCTAGGACACTTTCCTGATGAGCAGCACGTCGAGATCATCAGCACCGCTCGCGAGTTCTATCCGTTCTGGGTTGGAGATCTGCGTACCATCGCCAAACTCAATGCCGCCAAAGCGCTGACAACCCAACATATACCACTTGATATCTCCGGCTCTCTGACCGACATGCTGGAGCGCATGGATGCAGACGATACCCAACACGCAGAACCCCCGGTCCTGTGCGCCTATATTGAGATGATGGCCAGTCAGGGCGTAGAAAGCGCCGTCATTGATATTCGCGAGAGGCTTCTGAGGCTATTGCTATATGTCATTCGAAATGCCGACCCAGTCCCGACGGCATATCGGGCTGGAGTAGATGCAATGTTGACGCTATTTCCACGAGAAGACACCCGACAGGCGTTTATTGAAGTCGCCAGAGAGTTTTTCCATTTCTGGAACGACAGCCTTACCTGCCCGCCCCGTCCCGCAAGGCATTCCGAAGCCATTCGTGCCCTGTAGGCTACTGCGATAAGAGGACATCATGCCCGTCGCCAATACCGAGCAAGCCCTGAATCAATACATTGAAGCGTTGAGAGCCCGTGGCGTCGCAACCAAGTCACTAACACTGGCCCGGCACTTCCTGCGTTACCTGCTAAGCGCCCTCAAGGATCAGCCCCAAAATGGCAATGGTTATCGGCGCGCCGCAGATGAAACCCTGCGCAACTTTCCAGATCAGCCTCAGCTTGTAGAATTTGTCCGGCAGTTTTTTCCTTACTGGAGTGGCGAAGTCGATCTGGAATCCGGTCCAGACTCGATCGGGCTGAACTCCAACCAGAATCTCTCGGAAGCTTTCATGAAAATGGAGTCTGACCCCTGGAGCAGCGCCACCATCACCTCGCTCGAACGTCAGCTACACCTGTTGAGAAGTCTGGCGCGTTATGAAGAGCAACTACGCCAAGCTGGCATCAACGAAGAAAACGCCAAGGCCAGAGCCAGACTGATCAAGCTATTGATTTATTCGATTCGCGACTCAGCACAAAATACCGATACCTACCGAGCAGGCGTTGATGAAATGCTGAAGCTATTTAAAGACACCGAAAAATGGCATGTTTTCGTAGGACTCGCCCGTGAATTCTTTTATTTCCTTGCTCACGATAGCGATGCGCCCAGCAAGCTTCAAAAGAATATTGATCTCGAAGATATTCGCGCCCTGATGGCTGGTTAATTACTATTCGTGGGAAGAATGCAGAAAACGGGCTATTTCGGCAGCCAAACCAGCCGGCTGATCATGATGAATATTATGCCCCGCATCCGGTATCGACACTATTTTCAAGGAGCGAATACATTCAGTCCGAGCCGCAAATTGCGCGTTATCTTCTTTTAGCCATTTTTGTATTCCCGAGTCCCCTCCCTCGACCCAAAGCGCAGGCGCTGAAATATTTTTCCAACATGCTTTAGCTTCTTCCAGCCGGTATAAAACCGGATTTACCCAGCGATGGCGCGGATCTGCGCGATATCGAAAACCGTCTGCAGCTTCCACCGCCATGGCAGGGGCCAGATAATTGGCTTTATCTATCGTCAAACGGCTATTTGATTTGATCAGTCGAGCTGCAACTTCACCCAGTGTCCGAAAAGATTTTGTTGGAATGGGGTTTGCACATTCATCCAACCAACGCCGATAGCGGTCTGGAGCTTGTTCTGGCTGAGTTTGTGGCAATCCAAACCCTTCTATTGATACAAGCTTATTTATTCTTCCTGGTCGAATTCCGGAATACAGGCATGCAATCATTCCCCCCATGCTATGCCCGACCAAACTAACCCTTCCGTCTGCTCCTGCGAAATGCTCTATCAAAGCATCAAGATCCGCCAGATAATCTGGAAAATAGTAACTACCGCCAGACCAATCGGTCTTGCCGAAGCCTCGCCAATCGGGTGCAATGAAATGGTAATTGACCGCCATGCGATCCACTAAAAACTGAAAGCTACTTGCACAGTCCATCCACCCATGCAGCAGCAATAGAGGGGGTGCGTCAATCGCGCCCCACGATAAATAGTGGTATACCAAACCACGTATTTCGACCTTGTGCGATCTTGGGGCTAGAATTGGCTGGTAAATTTCTGAATTATTCATATGAATGATCCAACACCCGAAAATTTATTTAGCAGTAGTGCACATTTTTCAATTCATAACAAAAAGCCCCGCATAAATGCGGGGCTCTTCGAGATATGGTGCAACCAGTAAGCCATTCGCTCAACCGGCAACAGGTTGCAGCATATCAATCATGTCGCTCACTGCACGCTCTACCGATGCGGCACTTTCGATAATTCGCACCTCATCCGATCTGAATTTTCCAACCAACTCAGCCAGAGTATATTCCTGCCCATTCTGACCCTGGCGATTGGTAAACAGGAATCGGCTCTTCATGGGGCTCACCCATGCCAGTTTCATGCGATGTAATTCGCCATCCCCATCCGAAAACTCGACCCAAGTCCCTCTCTTCAGCTGATTCGCCACGACATCGTTGTAGTCGCTGTACTTATCCATGCCGCCTTCCCACTGCCCGCCCGCCCCTTCAAACGCGCCGAGATTATCGAGGCTAAACGCAGGCAAATCTGCCAGATGTGAGGAGGAATCTGTAGAAGCAGTCGTTGAGGGTACTGATGCAGGAGCGGCCGCCCCTGGCGCCACAGCTGGTACAGCAGGAGCCGTTGCTACCGACACCGGAGCTCCGGGAACCGCACCATTCGGCATCGGTGCAGCAGCAGCGGGCCGCATGCCGGATTTGATAGCCAGAGCATGGGAATGTACCAGCTCAGAGAAGAAACGCTCGCGCTCCTCTCGCGCCACACCAGCTTCTTCGGTGCCACGCTCTAGAAGCTTAAGCAGCTTCGGCAGCATATTAACCAGACGCAGGCGATCTTCTACACCAGCTTTGGGCGCTACACTCCAGATCAGGTCGTCCATCGCCTGAACATAAGTCTGCCAGTCATTACCTTCCTTGCCGCCATTGCGGAAGGCAAATTCCAGGGCCGGCCGCCAGCAGTCCGAAACGAACTTACGAATCAGATCGGGCATGGCACAAGTCACCATCCTACGGTCGATTTCTGCCGCAGCATGGGCTTTCGCCAGCTCAATCTGCTCCTGGGCCTCAAGAACTTTGGCAGCCTTCTCAGCCTCCAGATCGGCGAGCTTGTCTTCCTCGCTCAGAAAAACATCAAGGTCCGCATGGGCTTGTTCAAACACTGCAATGTTCTCGTCGAACTCGCGAATGATGAATTCGACGATTGACTCGATCTTTTTATAGAGCCGGTCTTCCAAGCCATCTGCCTCTCGCCAGCCAAGTGCAGCCTCGCTCAGGCGATCAAGCAATCTGCGAGTGGGATGATTCTTCCTCGCAAAGAACTTGGTATCAAGCATGGCGACTTTGAGCACCGGTATCTGCAAACGCCCAATCATGGCCTTCATTGCACCGGGAATACTCTTGTCGTCGAAGATGTAATCAAACAACATCGCAACGATGTCGATGGTCATCACATCGACATGACCTAACGACGAGGCAAAGCTGGTGTCCTTAATTTGGTGCAAGACGTTGCCGGCGCCGGACAGCAAGGCTTCGGTATCAAACAGGGTGTCGCCTCTGACGGGATCAATTCGACCTTGTTGCAGATCATTCAGCGCATCCAGAAAACTCTGCCCAGCCATGGTGCCAAGTTGTGGCATGGATAAGGCTGGCGCAGAAGGCGCTTGGGCAGGGCTTCCCTGCCCAAGCAGCGATGGGCCGACACCTTGTGTCAGCTGCATCATTTGTGAGGGCAAGACCTGATTGAATGCCAGCAGCTGCTGCAATGTGCTCAGCAGTTCCTGCTCATTGCCTACGGCGTAGCTGGGTACAGACTGTCCTGCTGCCCCGCCAGGGATATAGTTACCGACGTACTCCTCAACCATCTCGCCAGGACGCCCCTGACGCGACGGCATACCGCCGCCAACAGGGCGCTTCTTGCGCTGCATCTTTGGCAGAACAGGCAAAATATTCCGTTGGATAAGGAATTTATTCAGGTTCGAATAGACATTTGGCACGTTCTCGGCCGCGACTTGCTCAAACTGCTTGAGAACAATCAGGCGGACATTGAGGTCGGACTCAAGCTGCTGGCAGGCCGCACGAAACGCGTCGCAGATGGACTGCGGGCTCATGGGGTTGCTGCCCTGGTCGTCGTCGCTCAGTTTCATCAGCGTACCAATTCGCTGATTCAGGGCATTGAGTTCGTCACTGCAACGATTCTTCAGACGATTCGCCATATTGGTAACGGCGAGATCCTCTTCATAGTCATCATGAGCGACCAGCGACAGCTGCAGGCTGTCTACGTCAAGGTTGCCAAACGTGGCTTTATCACCACCACCGCCGACAGCGCGATCAAACGCAGACACAAACTGGCGGCGAAATTCCACCTCGATGACGCCACGCTTACTCTGGGCATCGCCGCGTGCCTGCATATACAGGTTGTAAGCCTCGCGATCGAGGGATTGCTCGGCTAGCTCCAGCAATGATTCTTCGATCTTGTCGAGCATTGATGACAAGGAGCGGCAAAGCAGGTCTGCGGCCATGTCGCGGCAGGACGACAACATTGCCAAGGAGTCAATTCGATTCATCGCTTTGTTGACTGTCTCCGGTGGCCGGTTTGGTACAACATGAAGATGGGCTTCGACTTTCATATCGACATGAGTTGCCAACGGCTCGCGCGATTCGCGCGAATCCGTGGCCCCCTCTCGCATATTAGCATTGCGTGACATGATGCGTTCCACCTCATACTTGACCCAGATGATCACATCGGCCAGAAGCGCTCAAGCATCCGATTCCGTTTGTGACAAAAGCATATTAGCAAATGATAATTGACGAAGCAAAGTCAGGTCAAACCGTCCATCGGACGTATAGGACTTTCCGTCATACCCTTGTTTTATCAAGAAATTCCCAACATACAGAATTTTTGAACCCACATAGTACCAGTTGATAACTATTGTTGATAACTTCTTAGACACCCAAGTTGTAAATTATTTCGACAAGGGATAAATACAAGAAGCATCCGAGGCGGGAAGGGCTGAGACTGGCTGCCCTATTGGCGGGCAGCCAGTGTGGGGTCAGTGCAGGGTGCGGGGAACCGAGAGGACAAATTCAGGAATTTCTGCTTCGAATCGATGGCCATCCTGCGCGACCATCTGATAGCTACCGCGCATGGTACCGACGGGCGTACCCAAAGCCGTGCCGCTGGTGTACTCGAAACGCTCACCCGGATTCAACAAGGGTTGCTCTCCCACAATACCGGCCCCCCGAACTTCTTCGACGGTGTTCATTGCGTCCGTAATGATCCAATGGCGGCCTACCAATTGCGCCGGCTGCTCGCCGGAGTTCGCTATGGATACGTGGTAGGCGAATACATAGCGCTCATCAACTTCGCTCGACTGATCGGGCAGATACTGCGCCTTGACCTCGACAGTAATCAGGTATTTCTTCTCTTCAGACATCTTTTCTTCAGGCATCGTTGTAGCGGTGTGAATTAACTTGGAGCTGCGTACAGCAACAATCGTGCAGGCAGAATGCCCACGCAACCGTGCATTGCACACGAATTCGGGGGTAGTCGCAAGTTGGCGTTAAAATTGAATTTTTCAATCCGCAAGGCTTAAAAAAATATGCGCAACTATCGCATTGCTCCGAGCATCCTGTCTGCCGACTTCGCCCGTTTAGGGGAAGAAGTAAAAGCGGTCATCGCAGCAGGTGCTGACATCATTCACTTTGATGTGATGGATAACCATTATGTGCCCAATCTGACAATCGGTCCGTTGGTGTGCGAGGCAATACGGCCGCACACCCAAGCGCCGATCGATGTGCACTTGATGATCAAGCCTGTTGATAGCCTGGTGCCGATGTTTGCCAAAGCCGGTGCCAATATCATTACCTTTCACCCGGAAGCCAGTGAACATATCGACCGTACCTTGCAATTGATCCGGGATCAGGGCTGCAAGGCCGGATTGGTGTTCAACCCAGCCACGCCACTCTCCTATCTCGATCACGTCATGGATAAGATCGACATGGTGCTGATCATGTCGGTTAACCCCGGGTTTGGCGGCCAAGCCTTTATTCCTGAAGCCTTGCGCAAGATTTCACAGGTTCGCGCCCGTATCGACGCTTACCAAGCAGAAACCGGGCAGGAAATCTGGCTGGAGGTCGATGGCGGCATCAAGACCGAGAACATCGCGGCGGCGGCCAAAGCAGGCGCAGATACTTTTGTTGCAGGTTCTGCGATTTATGGCAGTGGCGACTATCGCACCACCATCGAGGCCATGCGGGCACAGCTGGCAACGGTATAAACCAAGCCCCCTGGCAGGGGCTGTTACGCGACGACCACGGCATCTTGGTCGTCGCATCAATTGAAGCAGGAGGTCAGGCATCTCGGATGTTTTCGCGACGACGACCTTGCACCACCTCAAGGAGACACCGCAAAACGTCATTCGCGCCTAGGAGTCCCCTCTGATTCAGTTCTATAGTGGTAAGTGAAAGGGCTTTCATCGGCTTGCTGTCGTTCGCGAGAAACTTGTGGCGCACAATGATCTGGCTGTTGCGGTGTTGCATCGGCCTGGCACGCCCGGATACTCCCAAACAAGACCGCCCCCCCAGCCAGGTGAGCAGAGACTGGAACGAAGCCAACTGGCGGCTTCACCACACCGCAAATGGATTGTGCTGCCTGTTTGCATCCTTCGGCCCTATGGCATTTATGAGGTGGTCCGATGCTGCCAGTTCTTGCACTGTTTCCCTCTGGCCTGTTGCCCGACCCAATACGGTATTGCCCTTTTCTGCCTGCCAGTGCTTCATATCGCTTCTCTGGCCCGAAATGCCGCCCTCCCCCTACATCCCTTAGTGCTTCTGTCACCCCTGCCAATTGGCGGCCACCGGGGTGGTCATGATTGCACCACGGCTATCGAGCAAGCTCATATTGCTGCTGGTGGTAACGCTTTGTGCGTCTACCATTGGTCTGTCGTTTTCGATCTGGCAAGAGCTACGTACTACGCGAGCCGAAGTCGAAGCCCAGAGCAAGACGATCTCCGACCAATACACCGAGACCTATCTAAGCCAGCTTTGCCGAAGCCGGGCCACCTTGCTGGATGTAAGGCTGGCTGAGCTGCAAACCCGTCTTCTGCATGACGCCAAGGCGCTATCCGGCCTGATTGCCAATCGCCCGGATGAACAAACCATCAAGCAGGCACAGTTCGGCACAATCGACCAAGGAGCCAATGTCTGGTTTCTGCCCACGGGCAAACCTTATGTGCTACTCCCCAGCCGCAGTGGGGCAAACATGCGCAAAGAGCCGGTTCCCGATAGTTTCACTTCTATCACCAGCACCGGGCCGGAACCCGGCTGGCACCCTCCGCGAATTGATGACTTCGGTGTGCGGAACCGCTGGGTCGTAGATTTCACGGCACCGGTCAGCAATGGTCGGGGCGACCATGGCATTCTGGGAGCCAGCGTGGCGCTAGGGCAGCTGCTGGCCGAGCTGGATCGAAGCAACGCAGTACCCAATAGCTATTCCGCGTTAGCTGATGCCAATGGCCATCTGCTCGGCGTCAGCTTGAGCCAAACCAGTACGGGCTACTCCTACGAGCAGAACAGCGAGCTGATTCAGGATGCAGCCATCATTGAGCGAACCCTGGCCAATCTGAAAACCGGGGAAAGCGATCTGATCAAGGTGAGCATTCATGATGAGCAGCACTATCTGGTGCTCCGCCCCCTCGCCAGTGTTCCCTGGCGACTGGTCATCGTGATTCCGGAACGCTCGGCAAGCCCGGTCACCAACAATCTGTCCCAAGTGTTACAGGATGCCCGTCAGCGTTCGCTCAAGCGCATCATTTCTGGCCAGCTCGTCACGCTCTGCATCATCATCGGCATCGCACTGGGTTGGCTGGCCAGACTAGTCGAACCGCTGGAAAAACTTGCCACGGTTGCACGCCTGGCGGCCCAAGGGGATTTCAGTCGCCGGGTCTACCTCAAACAGAACGATGAAGTCGCCGAAGTCGCCTCAGCATTCAACGCCATGGCTGAGCGGGTGGAAACCACCGTCCGCCAGCTTGAAACCTCGAATCAGGAACTCGCGACCACCAACCAGCACCTGTCACTCAAGCTCGATGAGCTGCAAATTGCCAATCGCGCTCGCCAGCGTGAAATGGCCCGCCGCGAGCATATCGAAGCCGCCTTGCGGGATAGCGAAGCCCGCCTGACTGCGTTGCTGCGCTATACGCCGATTCTGGTCACCCTGAAAGATCTGGAAGGTCGCTATCTGTTGGCGAATGCGCGCTTTTCCCGGCTTTGCAATCTGCTTCCAGAACAAATCATCGGCCGCACAGATCGAGAATTATTCGAGCCCGAAGTCGCCGCCATGCTGCATAACCACGATGGCCATGCCCTCAAGCTGGGGGATCTGACCCCCACGGAAGAATGGCTACCCTACGAGGGCGAGCAGCGCCTGTTTCTGACAACACGTTTTATTTTGAACGACCCACTGGGATCTCCATACGCGATCGGCACAACGGCAACCGACATCACCGAGCGCTGGCAGACCGAGCAAGAGTTGCTCGATACCAAGGCGAACCTCGACAGGCTGGTTGAAGAAAGGACCATGGCGTTATCCGCCGCCAATGCTGCACTGGAGCGGGAGATCAGTCAGACACAGCGACTGGTGAGTGAGCTGGAGGAATCGGAGCAGCGCTACTCCTTGCTGCTGGATCACGCGTCGGACGGGGTGGTACTGACGCAGGATGACAAAATTCTGCTCGCAAACCCAGCGTTTGCCAGGCTGGTAGGCGTATCAGGCCAGGAGGTGCTTGACCGCGCCTTTATCGACTTTGTCTCACCGAATTTTCGCGACAAGTTCGAGATGCGCAGTCGCCAGCGGCTGGCTGGTGACCGGGTAGACACCATTGATGACACGCGCCTGCTGGACATGTTTGGCAAAGAGATCGAGGTTGAAGTCTCGTCCGGGATAGTCAGCCTGCATGGCAAACCAGCGCTGATTGCGATTCTGCGCGATGTGCAGCAACGCAAGCAGGCCGAACGGGCATTGAAGGAAGCCAACGAGCACCTGCGTCGGCTGGCGATTACCGATGCTCTGACCGGCCTCTATAACCGCCGTCATCTGATGCAGCAACTGGAGCTGGAATTCGCCAGGGCCGAGCGCTACGACATGCCCTTGAGTGTGCTGATGATCGACATCGACCACTTCAAGCACGTCAACGATCAGTTTGGCCATCAGGTTGGCGACAAGGTCTTGCAGCATGTGGCCGAAATCCTGCGGGACCGCACCCGCAATACCGATTTCGTCGGACGCTATGGCGGCGAAGAATTCACCGTGATTCTGACCAACACCGGTTCGCAGGATGCCGCTGCACTGGGGGAATCGCTCAGATCGAAGCTTGAGAGCACCCCCTGCCAGCTTGATGGCGTCAATCCGGTTCGCCTGACCATCAGTCTGGGTTGCGCGGCCATTCCGCACACCGAAATTCACAGCACGGACAGCCTGCTCAAGCACGCTGATGACGCGCTCTACAAGGCCAAACATGCCGGCCGCAACCAGCTATGGCTCGACGAATCGGGCTGCTTCACCCCAGGTGCCGCGCTGGAGCCAGATTCCCCCTCACAACCACCCCAGGCCAGTGCGGAACCCTGAATACTGCCAGAGCCTAGGGTTGCACGGGTGATGCGCGACGCAATCCAGTACCCTCAACCACCACGCGCTTCCTTCTGGCTACGGCGATAGTCCCAAGGCGCCGTCGGCCCCGGATCGGACCATAGGCCGGCACGCTGATGCTTGGCCTTATCCATAGCATCTTCATAGCGCCCAAAGTCATCGCCGGACTGCTTCCCCTTGGCGAACTGGGTGTAATGCCATGCCAGCCCTTTGGCGACCTGCTCGTAGTTGATGTCCGCCCCCTCCATGCGTACCCGCCCAACGGTACGGCCATAGCGGTCGGTATCAATGACCTCGACTTCAACCCTTTGCTTGAGCACGCGATCCGCCAGCTGCTGGCGAGCGCGCGGGCCGAACGGCTGCGCCTTTTCGGGCGCATCAATGAAGGCAAGCCGCACTTTATATTGCTGATCACCATCCACCACGGTAACGGTGTCTCCATCCGAAACTGCGGTTACCGTGCCTTGCACGCTCCCCTTGGGTGGGCTGCCTGTCCGGGCGGGTTTGAAAGGTGGATTGGCATACCATGAATAACCCGCCCCGATCAGGATGGCCAACGCCCCGATCCGCGCGGTCCAGGTGCGGGCGGTGACCAGGGTGTACACGGCTTTCACTTGTTTCTGAGAAGGTCTGCGCGCCATTGTTTGTGATCCTGTTTCATTGTTTTGTATCTGACATCCGACTCGGTGTTAGCGCTTGCGCAGAGCGCGCCAGATCATGCCTGGCCAATCTCTCGCGCCCAGCACAGGGCGATGCCGGAAGACATCGCCTCCACCCGCTGCCAGCTTCTGCAAAATGGTATCGCCCCCTACCACAATCAGCCGTATCTCCAGCCCAATCCGCCCCTTCAGCCGAACCCCGAGTGGCGAACCGGCACGCAGAATCTTGCGGCTTCGCTCGATCTGCATCATTAGCAGCGCTTTGAATCGGGCATCGGCGGTACCCGCAGCCATTTGCTGCGCCAAAGCTTCCTCAGAGACGCCGTACTCGGCCATTTCGTCCTGCGGCAGATAGATCCGCCCCTTGGCGTAATCAATCGCCACATCCTGCCAGAAGTTGATCAACTGCAAGGCAGAGCATATGCCGTCAGACAGCGCGAGATTGCGCGGCTCAGCCTCTTTGAACAGGTGCAGCATCAGCCGTCCCACCGGGTTGGCCGAGCGACGGCAATACTCCATCACCTCACCAAAATGGGCATACCGGGTCTTGCTGACATCCTGCACAAAAGCATCGAGCAGATCATGAAACAGCTGCAGCGGCAGTTCGTGCTCGGCCACGACACCCGCCAGGTCGCGGAACAATGGCGTCAGCGGTGTTTGCCCAGCGGCAATACGATCCAGTTCAGCCCGGTACTCCCCCAACAAGCGCAATCGCTCTGCAGCGGGCAGATCACCTTCATCAGCAAAGTCATCCGCATTGCGCGCAAAGTGGTAGAGGATGGATACAGGGCGCCGCAGATGCCTGGGTAGCAAAATTGAAGCAACCGGGAAATTTTCGTAGTGATCAACCTGATAGCTCGCAGAAGACATTCCGAATCGCGCCAGGACAAGAAGAGGCGCGGATTATACCCGTGACCGGCAGTCTGGCGGTGGCCAGGGATACGGGGCGTTCGGCCAGCACACAAAATGTATGCCAGTCTGCTCGCTTACTGTGGAAAACCTTACTGCGAGGGCTCCAGATCAGCTGCTAAGCTTGATTGCATACGCTGATCGGCTGGTATCCACCCTGACTCTACCAGAGCCGACCAGACCGACAGGCCTTCCCCCTCGACCCAGATGGAGCCCCACATGGAAGCGTTGAAGTCCTTTATCTCGCTACTGGTGATTATCAATCCCATCGGCGCCATCCCCATTTTTATCAGTCTGACCAGCCATCAAAGTGACAAAGAGCGCAAGCGAACCATTCGTCTCGCAGCGTTTGCCGTCGCAGCCGTGTTAACCGTTACAGGGTTGATCGGCGAACGGGTAATCGCCCTGTTTGGTATCAGCATCGCTTCTTTTCAGGTAGGCGGAGGAATTCTGATCCTGCTGGTTGCCATTACCATGCTGAATGCGCAGGTGGGCGGCTCAAAGCAAACCAGTGAGGAGCGTGTCGAAGCCGAACACAAACCCAGTATCGCCGTGGTGCCACTGGCCATCCCCTTACTGGCTGGCCCCGGTGCGATGAGTACCGTCATCATCCATGCGCAGAAAGCCACCCATTGGTATGACTTTGTCTATCTGGTTCTAAGTGCCGGTGGCATCGGCATCATTTGCTGGCTTTCCTTGAAAATGGCAGCCCCCATCAGCCGGATACTCGGGCAAACCGGCATCAATATCGCTACCCGTATCATGGGCCTGCTGCTGGCCGCCATCTCGGTTGAGTTCATGGTGGATGGGCTGACCCAGATGATCCCGGCGCTGCAACGTCACTAAGTTGTTCCTGGCGGGAGAAAAGACCGATCGCCAAGATCATCTGGCGATCGCCCCCTCAGTCCACCCACAGCAACGCCGGGGCATCAAACACCTGTTATCGGGTCAGAACCGGCTCTTTGGAAATCGTCAGCGGCGAAGTGCCTAAGTCCTTGATCGACTTGATGCCGACTTCCAGCAAAAAATCCATCTTGCAAGGCTGCCCATTACATCGTGGCGGTTTGAATGGGGTCATCATTAGCACCGCACCCGCCACTTGCGCCAGCTTGGGGTCAGGGGTTTCCAGTGACGACACCGACTGCACTACACCGGCATCATCCACCGACGCCAGTAAAGCCAGCGTGCCTTTAGCGTCAATGCCAGCTTTGTCCTGCTCAGCAAGAATATGTTTTAGCAGCGGCCGCAGCCCTTTGGCAGGAAATGGCGGCTCATCCGACTCAGCCATCTTTTCGTAGCTATCCCTGATCTTTTGCTTGAAGCGGCTTTCCAGCGAGGCATATGTCTGGTCGAGAGGGAGCTCCGACACCATCCGGACGGGGCGCAAGTGCGTGCCGGTTGGTGCATCTTCATCCCGCAAGCTGAACATCGCATCACCCGCCGCAAGGGCTTGGCCAGCAATCATGGAAGCAATAAGCACCGAGAGAATTTGTGTCATTTGTTTCATTTGTTTTATCCGTGCGTAGTTTGATGAAAACCATGTCTGAAAGCGGAAAAATCTAGCAAAGTTGCCCGACGCCCAAGCACGCTTTGCGACAGAAATACCGATTGGCGTGATGAAATGCGATACGCGACGGATGGCTGATCACCGCATCAAGCGGCGCTGCCGATCAAGAGTTGGCTGGGTAGCATCCTGCTGGCTGGCCTGAATACAAGAGCGGCTACCGCATTTGACAAGCCCAAAGGAAGGATTTGGAAGTACAGCGCACGGGAGAAAGAGCGAGGAGACCCTCGCCCCACATCAATCTGACATCACTCACTGAATACCAACTGACATCGCATGCCCATTTTCTGCAAGGCAAGGCGGCTGGCCGTGTTCAGAATCACCGGAGCCTGTGTATTGGCCTTGATTTCGGTGGTGTTTTCGATGTCTCGAAGCAGCAGTAGCAACAGCACCAGATCAGCCGGGTCTTTGACATTCAGCAAGGCACTCTCCTCATCGGACAGCGCGACCTCATACTGAACCGCCAGCCTCGCCGGCTCAATGACACTGAATACGATTTCCGTGTCATCCAGTGACTGAAGCCACAGCGCAATAGGGGTTGGTGATTCCTCATGCAGCAACTTGAAGCGATGACAATGCTCAAAACCCGGCAAGCCCCGCGGAAAGGTAATGATGGTGGATTCATCGACCTCGATCGGGCCAAACCGTGGAGTAACTATCTGCATGAAGATGCCCTTTCCTTGGTTGATTACCTGGCCTTGCCTGCAAAACCAGGGCGAATATAGTGTCGTATAATTCCAATCGGGCTGAAGTGCCAGCCATTCATTATAGAATCCGTAAAGATTTCGATTTTTTTGCCAGAACGGGCTAAAGTTTTGGCATGACCTGTCGATATACGGCGTAAGATCGTTTGCCGTCTAAAGCGGCAGTCTGGCAGTGCAGATGCCGCAGCAGGGGATAGTCATGAAGATTGACAACACAGGAAAGCCGATTTCAGCACCTTTAACAAAAGGAGCAGAGTCCCGCGCATCGGCCGCGCCACGCGCCAGCAAGGATGAGCCCGCCCAGCCCAGCCGCTCGGACAGCGTCGAGATCAACCCACTGACTTCTCGCTTGCAGTCTCTTGAAGCGCGACTGGCGAGCCAGCCTGTGGTGGACGAGAGCCGGGTCGCCGAGATCAAACAAGCGATTGCAGATGGCCGCTTCAAAATCCGGGCCGATGTGATTGCGGACAAGCTGGTCGCCAGCGTGAAAGAGCTGCTGGCCAACAAAGGATGAAGGCTGTCAGGGGAACTGATTGAGCAAACCACCCAATCTCAACACAAATAATCAACTTCTGACTTTGCTGACGACTGAATTGGCAGCGCTTCAGCGTTTTGTCGAATTACTGCAGTCCGAACAGACTGCCCTGATTGAAAATCGCCTCGACTCACTGATCGACCTGGCCAAGACCAAATCCGATCTTTCCGCTGAACTCGAATCACTGGCCAAAATCCGCAAAGCAGCTTTTGGAAGCCTCGGCATCCAGATCAGTCCAGACTTTCCCCACGATTTACTCATTCCTGACAGCGTTTGCCTGGATGATGCTACAGACGTGATTCCCCGGTGGCGAGACCTACTCCAAACCGCAAGGCAAGCTAGCGCACTCAATCAGACCAATGGCAGCCTGATCGACACCCGCCAGCAACAGAATCAGCAGTTATTTTCGATTTTGCGAGGAAGTTCTTCAGTCACTGGCTACGATGCCAGCGGGCAGATCAAAATGACGGCGAGCGGCAATCGCCTGGGAGAGGCTTAGGCTCTGTAGACATTTTAGGGTGATGGCTTGACCGACTTAAGAGTAGCCATTTCCTCACTGTTTTTCGCCAGTATTTCAATCGTCACCCGACGATTTCTGGCACGGCCTTCCGGCGTATCGTTACTCTCCAAGGGGCGATTTTCCCCATAACCGAGCGCCACCATTTTCGACGAGCTGACCCCAGTCGCTTCAAACAACCTCACAACCGTCCCAGCACGCGCCGCAGACAGCTCCCAGTTAGACGGAAACACGGGTGAATTGATCGGCACGTTATCGGTGTAACCAGAAACCTTGATCAACTTGTCAGGCTTGGCAAACTGCTCTGCCAACTGAGTCAGCACACCAATTGAACGGCCATCGAGTGTTGCCGAACCAACAGGAAACAGCAGATTGGAAGATATTTCCACCATGATGCCGTGTTCAGTCTGCGTAATACGGATCTGACCGTCCTCAATCGGCTTGGCCATGACATCCTTCAACTGGCGCGCCAGGGCATCCATCTCTTTTTTCTGCTGGGCCCGCTCAGCCTCTTCTTTGCGTTTGACACTAGGCAGCTGGATGGCTTGTGTGCGGATATCGCCATGCTGCGATATATCTACCAGCTTGGAGCTGGTGGGAATGGTTTTGAAAGCGTTGATCAATGCATCCGACAGAATCTTCTGCTTGCCTTCATTAACCTGGGAAATGGCATACATCACCACAAAAAACGCAAACAGGAGGGTGATGAAATCAGCATACGACACCAGCCAGCGCTCATGGTTATCGTGCTCTTCGGGCTTGGGCCTGCGAGCCATATTCACCCCCTCCGGTTTTATTTAGCGCAAGGTAGGCTCAAACAGCGTACCAACGCGACTTGCCATACTGGTGCCCACCGAGCGCGCAAAGCGCTCGCTCCAGTGTTCCTTGGCAGTAAAGTTGACAATCTGATCAGCGTGGATAACTTCGCGAGCCACCTGATCAGTCGAACCAATCGCATCCGCCAGGCCAATCTCGATGGCACGCTCACCACTCCAAACCAGCCCTGAGAACATATCCGGCGTTTCCTTCAAGCGCTTGCCACGGCCATCCCGTACTGTCTTGATGAACTGCTCATGGATTTCTCCCAGCATAGCCTTGGCGTAATCCACTTGCGCCGGATTTTCAGGCGAAAAAGGATCAAGAAACGCCTTGTTACTGCCTGCAGTCAGAACGCGCCGCTCTACCCCAAGCTTTTCCATTGTCCCGGTAAAACCAAAACGATCCATGATCACGCCAATGGACCCAACCAGGCTGGCCTTATCTACATAGATGCGGTCGGCCGCCACGGCCACGTAATAAGCTCCCGATGCACAGATATCCTCAACGACCGCATACAGTGGAATATTCGGATGCTGTTTACGCAGGCGCTTGATCTCGTCATTGATCTGTCCCGATTGAACCGGACTACCACCAGGGCTGTTGATCCTGATCACCACGCCTTTGGTATTCTTGTCCTTGAAGGCATTGCGCAAACCTTCAATGACGCGCTCAGCACTCGCCTCACCGCCACCGGCAACGACGCCATGCAGTTCGACAACCGCCGTATGGGGGCCTTTGTGTGCGCCTTCATCATCCCCCCCACCAATCCAGGCGACCAACAGGCCCAACACCAAGAACAGGTAAGCAAACCCGACAAATTTAAAGAAAATCCCCCAGTTTCGTGACTTACGCTGCTCTTTCAGGGTTGTAAGAACCAGCTTTTCCAGGACCTCGCGCTCCCAGTTTGGATTCGTCTCATTCATGCAACTTGCTTTCATCAGGAAGAAAATAAACCGCACCGGCCTCTTCAATCAGGTGCAGCTTGGTCAGCCGTCGCCCTTTGCACGGACCGCCTCTGCACAAACCGGTGTCGGGGCTATAGTAGGCACCGTGGGTTGCACAGATCAAATACTGGCCGGACAGATCAAAGAAGTCACCCTCGTTGAAGTCCAGCTCCACCGGAACATGCTGGCATTCATTGATATACCCATGAACCTTGCCTTGAAAGCGGACCACAAAGGCCGGAACAGGGGTATGTCGCCACTCCGCCTGAAACCGGATACCCCGCTCCGCATCCTTCAACGCCTCACTCTGGCAGATCAGCCATTTTCTTTGAGCCATGACATCAGATGTCCAAAGTTATCGAAGCAAGCCAGCGGGTCGGCAGCCAACAGGTCATCTGCCGCATGCGCGCCGTAATTCATACCAACACTGGCAGCACCAGCGTTGCGAGCCATATTCAAGTCATGCGTGGTATCGCCGATCATCAAGGTTCTGTTCAGATCAACACCCAGATAATCGGTAATTTCAATCAGCATCTGGGGATGGGGCTTAGAGTGACATTCGTCCGCACAGCGGCTGGCATCAAAATAACTAGTCAAGCCCGAACTCGTCATGGCATGGTCCAGACCATGACGTGATTTGCCCGTTGCCACAGCCAGCCAGTACCCCTCCTGCTTGAGGTAAGCAATCCCCTCTTCTACTCCCTCAAACAAACGGATCTTCTCAGTCTGTGTTAAATAATGGTGCCGATAAGCGTCCACGACCTTATGAATCTCCTCCTGGCTGGCATGAGGTGCCAAAGTCTGCATGGCTTCCTTCAGGCCATAACCAATCACGAATGCTGATCGCTCTGCGCTGGGCTCAGGCATGCCTGCATCGCGAAAGGCCGCTTGAATGGCATAAACGATGGTTCCGGTCGAATCCATCAAGGTGCCATCCCAGTCAAATACAATCAGATCAAAGCGCTTTGCCATGGTTATTGCGCATCCTCTTTAGTCAGGCGTTCAAGGTAACGTTGCAGTTCAGGCGGCAAAGGGGCTTCAAGCACCAAGGGCTGATCGCTTAGTGGGTGCTTGAACCGTAGCCGCCAGGCATGCAGGAACATGCGCTTGAGGCCCTGGCGCGCCAGCTGCCGATTCAATCCGAAATCACCATACTTCTCATCCCCCATAATCGGGAAGCCGCAATGCGCCAGATGCACCCGGATCTGATGAGTCCGTCCTGTCTTCAGTTCCGCCTCGACCAAACTGGAGCTCGACCAGCACTGTTGCCGGCGGACGATAGTATGGGCTTCCTGACCATCTGCCGACACCCGAACCCGTCGCTCACCGTCTTCGGTGTTGTACTTGAACAGCTTGAACTTCAAATGCTGCGTCTTCTCGGGAAACGCCCCCGGCACCATGGCCAGATAGCGCTTGTCTATACCAGTACCGCGCATTGCATCGTGCATTGCCACCAGCGCCGATCGCTTCTTGGCTATCAGCAACAAACCCGAAGTTTCACGATCCAATCGATGAACCAGCTCTAGAAACTTGGCTTGTGGCCGTGCCGCACGCATTTGCTCAATCACGCCAAAGCTGACCCCACTGCCACCATGCACAGCAATCCCCGCAGGCTTATTGATAACCAGCAAGGCTTCGTCCTCATAGACGATCGGCAACTCATTAGTAGGAACAGGTTTCTCAGTCGGCGCAGACTCAGCAATACGAATTGGAGGCAATCGGACCAGATCGCCCGTGTTGACACGGTACATGGCATCAGTCCGCCCCTTGTTCACCCGCACCTCGCCACTACGAATGATGCGGTAGACATGGCTCTTGGGAACCCCTTTCAGGTGCCGCAGCAGGTAGTTGTCCAGGCGCTGGCCGGCGTCTTCTTCGCCGACCTCAAGGTAGGAAACGGAATCTTTGCTTATCGTGTTCATCTTGTCATATACTCGGAACGCCCCGGCAAATTTGGGTTCAAACGCCGGAGCCCTGCCCAAAAGGCGCGCCACTGTAATAACTTCACCCCTGACCGGCCGATGCATGATTTTCAGCCTTCGCCCGGATGTCTTTAAATCAGTGCGGTGAATTAGTTGATTGGTTTGGCAGCATCAGCCCGACTCGGTTGCCCGCTCGTTCTTTTCCCCCGTCCATTCCCTCTTGCCGTGCCATGACGAAGCTTAGTTCGTCGCTGCGCACCCTCGCGCGCAAGTTCGACGACTAGGGAAATCAACCAGCGCCCAGCCTAGCTCTCGCCCTGATGCAGGTTAACGTCGCTCACCCAAAAGCAGCGATGGTACTTGATTTGACATACAAACGCACACCCGGACACCGGCCATCACCTTATTAGCGACAAGCTCCTTTGCCCCACTTGCCCCTACAAGAACCAGCACCATGTTGCTTGGTCGGCATCTTGGCTACTCAAGCGCCATTGTCTGAACTTGTCAGGAGAACAGTGAGTGCCATACAGCTTACCGCCAGAGCCAGAGTCATCTGATCTGCCGCAGGCCATCGGTGATGTCCACTAAAAAGCAGACACGCAACCCAGCTTACAGATCTCAACGACAGGTATTTTGGAAATCCACTGTTGAACCTTCATAAGCTCAGCACACCCCAAGCGGTGTGATCCGATCCGGTGCGGCCAATAGCCGCAAGCGTGTTTGTCCTGCCCGTCCGCGTGCGCGCAGGGGATTTTGATGAAAAGAATGTTATTTAACGCGACGCAGGCCGAAGAGCTTCGTGTCGCCATTGTTGACGGCCAGAAGCTTATTGATCTGGACATCGAAACCGTCGGCAAGGAACAGCGCAAGAGCAACATCTACAAAGGGATCATTACCCGGATAGAGCCTTCCCTTGAGGCTTGCTTCGTTGACTATGGCAACGAACGCCATGGCTTTCTGCCTTTCAAGGAAATTGCCCGCAGTTATTTTCAGGATGGTTACGAAGGGGGGGGACGCCCTCGTATTCAGGACGTGCTGCGCGAAGGCATGGAACTGATCGTTCAGGTTGAAAAGGACGAACGCGGAAACAAAGGGGCCGCCCTCACCACTTATATTTCCCTGGCTGGCCGCTATCTGGTTCTGATGCCGAACAATCCTCGTGGCGGAGGCGTTTCCCGCCGCATTGAGGGCGAAGAGCGGCAGGAGCTGCGCGCATTGATGGACCAACTGGACGTGCCTGCCGGTATGTCCATCATCGCCCGAACAGCCGGCATCGGCCGTTCACTGGAGGAACTGCAGTGGGACTTGAACTACCTGCTGCAACTATGGCGCGCCATTGAGAAGGCGGCTACCGAGCAAACTGGCGCATTCCTGATCTATCAAGAAGGTAGCCTGGTTATCCGCGCAATTCGCGACTACTTCCAACCGGATATCGGCGAAATTCTGGTCGATACCGACCTGATCTACGACCAGGCACGGCAGTTCATGACACACGTCATGCCCGGCAACGTCAACCGGGTCAAACTGTATCGCGATGATGTGCCACTGTTTTCGCGCTTCCAGATTGAACACCAGATCGAAACCGCATTTTCGCGTGAGGTCAATTTGCCGTCTGGCGGCGCAATTGTTATTGACCATACCGAAGCACTGGTTTCCATCGACGTTAACTCAGCTCGTGCCACACGAGGTTCCGACATCGAAGAAACCGCGTTGCGGACCAACCTGGAAGCCGCAGACGAAATTGCCCGCCAGCTGCGCCTGCGCGATCTGGGTGGCCTGATCGTCATCGACTTCATCGACATGGAGAACGCCAAAAATCAGCGTGAGGTGGAAAACCGCCTGCGTGATGCGCTTCGCCATGATCGTGCCCGCGTACAAACCGGCAAGATCTCCCGCTTCGGCCTGCTGGAACTATCACGTCAGCGCCTGCAACCTAGCTTGGGTGAAACCAGCCACATTCCTTGCCCGCGCTGCCATGGCACCGGCTTTATCCGTGGTATTGAGTCTTCTGCCCTGCATATCCTCCGCATCCTGCAGGAAGAAGCCATGAAGGAAAACACAGGGGCTGTGCATGCACAGGTTCCAGTGGACGTTGCGACCTTCCTCTTGAATGAAAAGCGTGCCGAAATCTATGCCATCGAGGCTAGACTGAAGGTCAGCGTGGTGTTGATTCCCAACATCCACCTGGAAACCCCGCACTACAAAGTGCAACGCCTGCGTCACGATGATATCAATCAGACCGAAGACGCCCTCCCCTCCTACAAGATGATGGAAGCCCCGGCGGAAGAAGGCTATGCCGCAGCCCACCAGCATGACCAAAACAAGCCGCCACGGCAGGAAGCAGCCGTTAAGGGAATTACCCCGGCCCAGCCAGCGCCGGTTACCGTAGAGCCCATGCCGGTAGAAGCTGTTGCCGCCAAGCCGTCGCTGTTTGCCAGGATCATTGGCTGGTTCAAGGGCGAGCCCGAGCCAGCACAACCCACTCCAGCCAAGGCAGGGGCAACTGCTGCTCAACGTCCTCGTCGCGATGCCGCCCCGCAACAACGGCGTGACCGCAATGATCGGCAGGACAGGCAAGATGGCAACAAAGCCCCCCAGCCGGAACAACGCCGAGGCGGCAAGCCGCGTATCGAGGAAGACGAACAATCGCGCCGCGACAACCAGGCCAATCGCAATGAGCGTCGGGATAGCCGTAACGAAGCGCGTGGTAGCGAGCGTACGGAGGGCAGTCGCAACGAAAACCGTAGCGAAAGCCGCCAGGAACAGCGTCCTCAGCAAGAACCAAGGGAACAGCGCAGCAACCGTCAGGAGAACCAGGACACCCCGCGCGAGCCACGTGAGCCGAGAGAAGCGCGTGAGCCCCGTGAACCTAGAGAAGCGCGCGAACCTCGCGAGCCGAGAGAGCAGCGCGAACCGCGTGAGCCACGCCAGGATCGCAATGCGCAGCAGCCCCGCAACGAGCGCCCGCCGCGCGAGCAGCGCGAGCCTCGTCCGGAGCAAACATCCGCGCCTGTAGCCGTTGCAACTGCCGCGATCGAGAGCCCGGCTGCCGTAGAGATGCCGGATGGGCTGGATAGCGGAGAAGGCCGCAATCGCCGCCGTCGTGGTCGTCGTGACCGCCGAGGCGATAGGGGAGAAATGGGTCAATCCCAAGAGCAATCGCTGGCAGTTGAAACTACCGCCGTCACCAACGAAGCCGGAGTATCGCCAGTCACGCCAGTTCATCAGGAACAAGTACCGGCCAGCCATAGTGTTAACGAACCGGTAACCGTCGCAGCGCCTGTCGTCGCCGCGACCGAAGTGGTTCCAACACCGGCAAACGTAGCGGTTGCGCCTGTTGCGCAGGAGGCTACTACCGTCGTAGCGGTGCCAGCGCCAACCGCACCAGAGCCGGTGCCCGCACCCGTCGTTGCTTCAACCGCCTCTGAAGCAAGCGCTGCCCCAGCCGTTACGGCGCCAGCGTCTCTTGACCCGATTGCAGAGAGCGCACCAGCTCCCGCAGTGGCGGCACCATTGGAATCCACCCCCAAGGAAGCTGTAACGGTGGTTCATGAAACCAAGCCAGCGACACCGGTGATGCCTACGGCGGAAGTTCAGGCCGCCGTTGCACCGGCAGCGGAAGTTGCAGCTCCAGCGCCGATGCCTATCGCCCCTGCCGTAGCGAAGGTCGAAGCAGCGGCTACAGCGGCGGTGGCCCCTGCTAGCCCCGTTGCCGAGCCAACGCCGGTCGAAGAAGTGTCCGACCTCATCCAGGTTGCGACCAAGTCTCTGCCTGCCGAAGTGGTGGCTGCAGTTGAATTACCCGTTACGACCGCACCACGCCGCCGCCGTCGCGATGTCTCGCAAGACAAAACCACACCACCGCAGGCAGACGAGCTGCAGCAGGTAGAAACCGCCAGCAAGGAAGCGCTGGTGGTCGAGTCTGTCGTTGAAGCACCACGTGTGCAGCGCCGACGCGAAAAGTCGGTGGAACGCGCAGAAGTGGCTGATGCGCCACTACAGCAAGTGGAAACACAGGCCAATGGCAAAGTGGACTAGTGCCTCTGCCTGATGCCGTAGCAGGTTGCAGACAACACTGACTGCAACCTGATTTGCAACCCAAACAAAAAGAGCGGGCACTCCCGCTCTTTTTGCGTTTTAGCGCCCTGCGACCATCTCCATGTATCGAAGACTGCAGAACGAGGTTGATTTGAAAATGCTTTGGACAAGGTGCTGTTGATACATTCTTTCAGACCACGATTCGCTGGAAAATAGCCAGGTCTGCGACTTGTTCCAGGCTGTTTTCCGGCGAATCGTGGTCTGAAAAAGTGTCAACAGAGCCTAGCAATGCGGGGTGTGGACCTCATCATGGCTCTTTCTGATTGCCGTCAGCTTGGCACCCTTTCGAGCCATGCTCTAGGATGAACTAAACCACCCACCACCCCAGAATTGTCTCCTGGAGGAAGTCCAAAATGAAGATGGAAGCGATTTTCGAGCAAACTCACAAGCTACCTACAATACCGAAGGTCGTTCAGGAACTCATAGACAGCTTCAATCAGGAAGATGTCGATATTGGCGAAATCGGCCGCAAGATTGCGCTTGATCAGGTTATTACCGCCAAGGTGCTTCGTTTGGCCAATTCAGCACACTATGGTGCTGCCCGACAAATCGGGACCATCGAGGAAGCCGTGATCGTATTGGGGTTCAATACTCTGCGCACCTTGGTCGTTGCATCAGGGGTTACCGGTGCTTTTGTTGCCACCCCGGGTTTCGACCGGCAAAAATTCTGGCAGCGCAGTGTGGCAGTCGCCTCTACTGCCAAGTGGCTTGGCAAGTTTGCCAAGATCAACCCGGACGGGGCCTTTACCGCCGGCCTTATTCATAACATCGGCGAACTGTTGATTCACATCGTGGTGCCTGAAATCGCCACCAAGATTGATGCCGCCGTAAAAAGTGGCGCCAATCGGGTCAGCCTTGAAGACGTTCAGATTGGGTTTGACTACGTGATGGTCGGTGAGGAGCTGACACGGCGCTGGAATTTCCCGGCAGAAACGCAGCAAGCCATCAAATTCCAGGCCACACCGCTCACGCAGCAGCCATTCTCCAAGCTATCTGGCGTATTGCACTTGGCCATTTACCTGACCGATGCACTGGACGACAACATCCCGGCTGCTGACATCGTTCAAGACTGCCCAGCCGAGGTTGTCGAAAAACTCGGGTTGGACATTGAGTCGATTGTTGAAGGTCTACCCGAAGCAATGAAAATGGGAAGCGAACTCTCAGACATGCTTTCCCGCTAATGAGGCGTGCCCGCCACTCAGCCGCCAATCTTTCAACGGTGCCGATACCCTTAGGCGCTCAAGCAAAAGCCGACATTCAGCGTGTCGGCTTTTTGATTTCGGGCCACCACCCGAATCTGCGCCTCATTTAACCAGCAGCCACATTCACGCTTCGCCCCCTGCTGCATAATGCGATCAAGGCAAAACGCCAGCCTGCCGATACCATGAGTTCAGCGCGGCAAGCCGCTTCATACCGACTCTCGGGTGCAAGTGGTGAACTGCATGAAATCCGATCCCGTGCGGAAACAGTAGAAGCTCTCCCCACACGCCCCAGTCATGCGTCCGTGTCGTCCTCAGAACAGTCGTGGTTTTCGTATCAAGGCAAGGCTGATGCAGATGCTCGGCGATCACGCGATTCGCATTGGCAAGGCCCGCCACCGCCAAGGGCAGTGCATAGGCAAGCAAAAACGCTTTGGGTGACCACCAGGCGATTGCCATCAGTATCAGAACAAATGCCACCTGCGCGGGTTCAGCCCTCAAACAAATCACCAGCTCTTTTACGGTTTGAGGAGAAGTCAGGGGCGTGGGTGATTTGTCGCCGAGAAACACTCTGGCGTAAGTGACGCGCCAATCCAGGCCAAGCAACACAAGGCAACCGAAAAATGGACGCACATGCCAGGCCAGGGGCAAGAGCAATCCCCGCAGTCTCCCCAACACCGCAGGTAGCAAGTGATCACTTGCCCCGTGCTTGAAGTAGGGATCCGCCGGCAGGCCGTGGCCTTGATGATGCCGCAGATGGTGATAACGCATCGCCGCGAGCGTCGTTGCGATGGGGTAAGCCGCCAATAGCTGCAGCCCCCGCGTCGCCCAGGGCTGCGCGGCCAACCGGCCTTTGGGTAGATGGCAGGCATCATGCAACACCACCCCCAGCGCATGCAGCCGGCCACCTATCAGTACGATGATCAACGCTTGCAGAAGCCACGCCCAGCCAGCTACCCCCCACAAACCCGCCATTGCACCCCATAGCAGCAGGATTACCAGCCAATCCATCAAAGCCGCCCACAGCAGCTCATTGAGCGTTGATTCCGCCAGCAAGACAGCCGGAATGCCGTCGCGTCGATGTCGAGCGCTCACAGCCCGCGTCATATCTGCACACTCGCTTCGCCACGGCGGGCCGCCAGCGCGGCCAAGGTCAACCAGAGCTGACCAAGGGGAAAGCGCTGACTACCCAGTGTAGGCTGGCTATGGTTTACCGATTTCAGGATGATCGTCTCACTGACAGGCCAGAGCTGGTCATCCAGAAAGAACAAGCCATCATGCAAATGCCCCGGCGCCCGTTTGGCCATGCGTGAATGCTGAGCCTCAATCCCCCACCCCGGCGTATCGGACCAGCTGGCTACGCAGATCAGCGGCGCGGCAGGTCGCGCACCATCCCACTCCGGCAGGGCTTGGCTGATAGCGGCTGTCGTCAGCTCCTGGCTCGCAGTCCAGGCCCCCATCACTCGCAAAGCTCGCGCCTGAGACCGCTCCCGGATACCCGAAGGCCGGGCGAGATCTTCCAGCAAGGGGCAACCACTGCGAGGGGTCTGACAGAACACCAGCGCCGACACCCGCGCCGCCCAATCCGGCCGGGTACGGCATAACTCCAGCGCCTCCAACCCACCCTTGCTGTGGCAGAGCAGAATAACGGGGCGCTGGCTGGTACCCACGAATGGGCTCTCGTCCAGCCAGCGGGCCACCCGCGCCGCATTGGCAGCGATGGTTCCACCGCCCGCACTGGGCGCAATCCGGCATATCCATCCGGCGTCGCGCAAGATCTGCAATGGCACCTGAAAATGACCGGGCAACCAGGCGCCGAACAAGCCACGCCAGAGCACTAATAATGGATCTCTGGCACCCGGACGCAATTCGCTGGTGTGGCGATCACTGGCAACGACCGCTGCCAGCCGTCTAAACTCACCACAACCATCCATCGCCAGCCAGGCGCCCAGATCAGGCTGACACCAACGGGACCTCAACATGCCTTTCACCCCTCAATCCGGCGGATCACCGCGTTATGGACGTATGAATCTGGCGATTGCCCTGGCTCAGATCCTGGCTTGGGCTGGCACCCTGACAGCCCTGAGCATCGTACAAAACTGGCCTGTCCGCATCCTGCTGATCGTGTTTTTTTCCTTGATGATGCAGGGTGTGTTCTCGCTCATGCATGAAGCGATTCACGGTCAGGGTCATCCAGACCGCCGGCTCAATCAGGCCATCGGTCTCCTCACGGGCGTGTTGTTTGGCACCGCCTATACCTTGTTCCGGGTGAATCACGAGGGCCACCATGTGCGCAACCGCACTCCCGCCGAACTCTCTGAATTCATCCTGCCCGGTGAAGTGGCCTGGAAAAAAGTCGTCCTGTATTACTTTGCTGTCTTAGGGGGCATCTGGCTCGGTAGCGTCATTGCCAGCCTGTTCATCCCCTGGTTGCCCTACTCGGCTCGTCACCGATTGGCCCGGCCACGCCAGTCGATGGATGGCTATGCCCTGTCTTTTGCGCAATTCTCGCCCTCAGACTGGACAACCTTTCGCCTCGACAGCCTGTGTCTATGGCTGTTCTGGGGGGGCATCGTCTCTTTTGGTCCCTGGCCAGTCTGGCAATTGATGATGGCCTATGCAGCCTTTGGCTTCTCCTGGTCATCGCTGCAGTGGGTCTATCACCTGCGTACCCCGCTACACCCGATCGAAGGCGCCTACGATCTGCGTGCCCCAGCCCCCATTCGCTGGCTGATGCTGAACTTCTGCTACAACCTCAGCCACCACCGTCAGCCACGGCGTCCCTGGCAAGAGCTGCCATCAATCAGTCGTCCAGGGGAGACGCAACCGCTCTGGTATCGCTATCTGGGGATTTTCCGCCCCCCGGTTGCACTCCCCCAAGACCTGCGGGCACTGGAAAAGCGCTATTTCTGAAGCCGAAAAACACCCCATACGCCGCGAGCCCCAAAGCCAGCCCGGCCAGCACATCCACTACATAGTGCTGCTTGAAAGTCAGCGTGGACAGCGAGATGCAGACCGCCGCCACCCAGGCCAGAACATGCCGTCCCCACCCTCTGCACCGGGGAAACGCGGCCACGCACAACACCGAGGTACTGACATGCAAGCTGGGCAGGCAATTCACCGGCTGATCGATCAGCCGCCACCAGCCTGCCAGCGCCCGATGCACCGGTGCCGCATCCAAAGGAATCGGAAAAACTTCACGCGGGAAACGAACCGGCCAGATCACAAACACCATCACTGCAAAAAGCTGCGATGCCAACATGGCATAGATGAAGCGACTCTTCCGCTCTCCCCCATCCAGACGCAAAAAAGCCACCACAATGAAAAGATAATTACAGGCGTAGACCCAACCACTGCCGGGCCAGAATGGAATCGCATAATCCAGCGCCGTCAAGGGCAGCGTCGAAGCTGCAGCCGCCGACTGATTGGTCCACCAATAGCCAAATCCGCCAAGCACCAAACCGGTCAAGGCCACCGGCCAGATCGCCACAGACCGTAGCGGCACAACCCTGATCGGCAACATCCCCTTCACCGACTCCCCGAACCGGAATCGCCACACGCCAAAGCTCGCAAGGCTCACCCCAATTCAAACGAAGTAATGCCGTATATCTTTTCCAAAGGCATATCCGGAAAGGCTTTCGTATACATACGTGCGGTTTCAAACACCGGTTGCATCCCGAATTTTTCTGCCAGCCGGATAGCGCTTGCATTGGGCTCCGGCACATCCAGAAAGACTTCTGATCTATCAGACACCACAGAACTCAAAGCCATAAATAATGCCTCGGCAATTTCACTGTTCTCGGCATTTAATGGCCCAATTTTAAAGCCTTGATGGCTCTCTCTGATTGAGCCATACCCCACAATACGCGCCCCCTCGACAGCAACCAGGGTTTGCGTATTTTCCGGCGCAAACCAATTGCTGATAAATGCCCTTCGCTCATCCGGAAAAAACTGGCTATCGTATTGCAGTAAATTCTCCATATCGACACCCATTACCGGCAGGATCTTACTGGAAACCGTGCATTTATTTGCCCTGCCCGAATATCGAATATTCCTATGTGCCAACTTGAACCCGGACTTCTTATAATTATCCTGCTGAGCCAGCACGCCATCCAGCCCGATATTCCTGCCCGCCAGACTGGCAATCGCCGCTTCCCAAAGCTTAAAGCCCAAGCCGCGCCCCCTGAATTCATTTCTTACAATATATAAACCAATAAAACCAAAACCCGCCCCATACTTTACCGCTGAAATAGTCGCCACCATTTGATTGGCGTATTTCCCTGCCAGAAAACCGGTTGTATCTGCTTTATAAAACCCCAGGACATCGCGCAGGCCAGGATCCCACCCTTCCGCCTTGGCCCAATCCACTGCGGTGGCCAACTCATCGGCAGACATGATGGAGATAGAATACTGCGAGGGATCAATTACACGCATCATCGACATATCAGGCTCATCGGTTAAATGCAGAGCAGTCGCTATCCGTATCAAATACCCGGCACTGCACGCATGTTCTGGTCACTTTCAAAGCTACTTTACTGCAGATTATTCGCGAATTTCCGGCTCAACCAGCAACGTCAGCAATTGCAATGACTCCTGCCAGCCTAAATAACACGCTTCAATAGGTATCATGTCTGGAATGCCCTCCTGAATAATGTGCATCTCAACCCCGCACCAAATACTCTTCAAGGTCACGGTCGTTTGCATGATTCCGGGCAAGTTCGGGTCATCAAATACTGCGGTATATCGCAGTTTCTGATTCGCCATCAGCTCCAGGTATTCGCCGCCAAAAGAATGGCTTTTACCTGTTGTCAGATTTGTAAATGACATTTTGTACTGACCACCCACCTCCGGCTTCATTTCATGAACCCTGGCGGTAAATCCATGCGGCGGCAACCATTTTGCCCAAGCGTCAGGATTCACAAATGCAGCGTAAATTCGTTCTGGACTAGACCGGATAACACGATGTAATTGCACTGTTTGTGTCGGCACTGCAATCTCCCAATCATGGCTCACCCAAAGAATGATGGCAGACTACCAAACCGATTGCTGGGATTTACCGACCACCTAGCAGGCTGGCCCCTTCTATACGGCTGTTGCCTCAAGCCTGTGCTGACATTGCCCTGCTGCATTGCCAAACCTGACGGACCGGGTTACGCGTCACAGAGCCGACGCCCTGCAGGCAAACCCGGCTGAGCTTGATTGCATTGACGTATCCAACATTGCAGCAACGGGCGGCCCGCAAACGCTTAACGGCCTGCCAGCTCCTTCAAATACGCACTGAACATATCTGCCATGGCATCGGCGTAGGCGCTTATCTCTGATGGCGTACGAGGCGTCTGGGAAAACTCCTTGCCTCCACTACTGAAGGTCATGGTGATCATATTGCCTGCCATGTTCCGGACCTCATCCGAAGCATCTGGCAGGACTTCCTGCATAAATGCCAGGAATATCGCTTCAAATGCCTCTCTCGCTTCCTGTGACTCTGGTGCATCGCGATAAAGCGGGGCCGCATCGCTAAGTGCCGTGCGCATTTCTGCTTCATCACACTCCGATCGGATGAAGGCGTGGACCAACCCACGCAGTCGCTCAAGCGGCGGCTTATGCATTTCCTGCAAGATGCCGAGCAGCATTTCGGTAGTCCGCTGCCATTCATCACTCTGCAACCGGAACAAAATCGCGGCCTTGTTCGGAAAGTATTGATATACCGATCCAACACTGACTCCGGCTTTCTCTGCAACACGCGCAGTGGTGAAACGTTGCGCACCTTCCTTGGTTAAAACCTGAATAGCCGCCTCCAGTATCGCGGCGACAAGTTCTGTTGAGCGGGCCTGCTGCGGCTGTTTTCGCGAGGCAATCTGCGGGGTTCGGCGGTTGGTCATGGGCGCGTCAAGACTCCAAAGGCAATGCGAATATTAAATGCGAATAGTTCGTCGTATTATGTAAATGCGACGAATCAATCGCATTTTAGTCATGCGCTACACGGCGCTCAACCAAAATCTGGAGGCTCCCATGGCCACAACACTCAATACCCCGTTGTTTTCCACCCTGCTGGATCGCCTGTTCAAACAGGCCGATCAAGCCACCAGTCCGGCTCTGCAAGCGCTCACGTCCGACGAACACGAACGCTTGATGCATAGCAAGACTGAATACCTGAGCCTCTACGGCCTGCTGAAGGAGGCATGGCTACCCGTCTCTCGTGAAACCGGCACGCTGCTGTACATGCTGGCGCGCAGCATTCGCGCTGAGTCTGTGGTCGAGTTTGGCACATCATTCGGCCTCTCAACGCTTCACCTTGCGGCAGCCTTGCGTGACAACGGCGGCGGTCGTCTGATCACTACCGAATTTGAGCCGTCAAAGGCCAGCAAAGCCAAGGCGCACCTACAGGAAGGCGGCTTGCTTGATCTGGTCGAAATTCGGGAAGGTGACGCACTCAAGACCCTCGCCACAGACCTGCCAGAATCCATTGATCTTCTGCTGCTTGATGGCGCCAAAGCGCTTTACAGCGACGTTCTGAGCCTGGTGGAAAGCCGACTGAAGCCCGGCGCACTCATCATCGCCGACAACGCCGACTTCAGCCCGGAATATCTGGCACGCGTGCGACAGCCGCATGGCGGCTACTTATCCGTCCCTTTTGCCGAAGATGTCGAGCTATCCATCCGCCTCGGCTGAGGGAGTAACGGTAGCAAACAAAGTCATGCCGACACCGATCTGCATCCTGCGGCAGGGCTGCAATGAGATAGACCTTATTTACAGGCTTTTCTGAAGGAAATTTCCATGCATGTATTTATAACAGGTGCCACCGGCTGGGTAGGCTCCGCCATCGTTGAAGATTTACTGGATGCCGGTCACACCGTGACAGGCTTGGTACGCGATAGCCACAAGGCAAAGCCTTTGATCGCCCGAGGCATGAAGATCGTGAGTTCTACCCTTGATGATCTGGGAACCTTGCGTGCCGCCGCTTCTGCAGCGGACGCAGTCATCCACACCGCGTGGGGTCGCGACTACTCCAAGATCGCCGAGAACAGTGAGCAAGACCGCCAGGTCATCAACGCATTGGGTGCCGCGCTGGAAGGTTCAAACCGCCCGCTTCTCGTCACCTCGGGCCTGCTGGGTTTGCCAGCTGGCGCCACCGAATCCGACTTGCCCAATCCTGCATCGCCCCGCAAGTCCGAAGCCACCGCTCGCGAGTGGGCAGAACGTGGTGTCCGGGCGGCAACAGTGCGCCTAGCACCGTCAGTTCACGGCCTGGGAGATCACGGCTTTGTGCCAATTCTTATCCGTATCGCAAAACAAAAAGGCGTGTCGGCCTACATTGGCGAGGCTCAAAACGACTGGGCCGGGGTGAGCCGGCTAGATGCCGCACGAGTCTTTCGCCTTGCCTTGGAACAAGGCGTTACCGACCCGGTTTATCACGCCGTTGCAGATGAAGCCGTGTCATTCAAAGCCATTGCCGAGCGCATAGGCAACCGTCTCGGCATCCCGGTCGAATCGCGAGAACCCGCGCACTTTGAATGGTTTGCACACTTCGCCAAATCAAGCATGTCTGCGTCGAGCGCACGCACACGCGCAAGCATTGGCTGGACGCCACAAGGCCCGAGCCTGTTGGAAAACCTGGAACAACCTGGCTACTACGCATAAGCGCTCCGCCCAGAATCCTGCTGGCTTCACACAGGCCAAAACCTCTTTACCGCGACACCCTCATCACAAAACTGGAAATAAAATGACAGAAACCCATTCAAAATATGACCTTGCAACCAACCCTCTGACAATCTTCTGGTTGATCAAAACCACACCCGAGTGGCTAGCGCTGCCCCCTCATGGCGACAACGGCCGCTTTGCCTGGGGAAGGACAGTCCTGAACCCGATCCTCGCCCGCTACCCAGGGGCACGGATGGGTTTCTACGACTCCGAAGCCTTTACCGCCGACTGCACCGACGTCATGGTCTGGACCGTAACAAGCCTGGAACATTACAACGGCCTGGTGAATGAGCTGCGAGAAACCGAATTCTGGAGCCACTACTTCACGGTCGAAAAGATCATCCCTGCCATCGAAAACGAATACGCCAAGCACTACAAGACCGAGGTCTTTGGCCAGACGCAGTAAGCTTTTTGCTGCGGCAGACTTCAGGCTCCTGAGGCACGTTTTTCAAGCCGAATCAGGCTTAAAAAAGGGTAGGAATAAGTAGATCTCGGCTGAAACGCCATCCCAATCCAAAATCGCCTGCAAGGTGAAAGCTGGCGCAGAAAAAGGATGACCGCCAAATTAATAGCTGCCAAATTTAGGCAAGAAAAAAGCCGCTTAAAATCAGCGGCTTTTTTCTACATTTTGGCGGAGAGGGTGGGATTCGAACCCACGGTACCGGTGAAGGTACACTTGATTTCGAGTCAAGCCCAATCGGCCTCTCTGGCACCTCTCCAAAAGAGGGCGGATTATAGCATGGGTTTTGGTTTGTAGAAGAGACAATCAACGATAAAATGCAAAAAATCCAATCTTCATAAAAGCCTATGCGAAAGCTCTTTGGTGCAGTGATTACCACTCTGGCGCTATCGGCGTGCGAGCCTGCGCCGCCGCCGGAGTCAAAAGCAGTTCCGTCGCTAGCGAGTTCAAAAGAACTCGTTGTGCTGGTACGCAACGGTTCGACTTCGTTCTACGTTGATCAGGAGGGCAAGTATGCCGGGCTTGAATATGATCTGGTAACCCGCTTTGCCGAGGAAATCGGGGTGAAGGTCCGGTTTGAAGTGGTCCCGCGCTATGACGAAATCTTTCCCAAGCTGGCTGCGCATGAAGCGCATCTGGCGGTAGGAGTATTGAAGCGGGAAGCACCGGGCATCAGCTATGGGCCGGACTACCAGCCTGTACAGCCCGTGCTGGTCTACCACGCCGAGAACGATCCCCCCAAGACCCTGACTGATGCGATCGGTCAGGATAAGCTGGTCATGGTGGCGGCGCAGCATGTGCCGGCAATTGGCAAGCAGTTGCCTCGCGGGGTGCATCCCAACTGGCATGCGGATGATCATCACGACACCGAAGAGCTTGTCGAAAAAGTCGCGCAGGGCTTGATTGACTACGCGGTAGTCGATGCACATGGCGCCAAAGTCGCCAAGCACTACTACCCCGACGTGGATATCGCCATGGAAATTGGCAAGCCACAATCGCTGGCGTGGGCCATTACGCACGAAGAGGGTTTGCAAAAAAAGGTGAACACCTTCTTCGATAAAGTGCGTAAGGACGGCACGCTCTCCAGGCTGCTTGATCGGTACTACGGCCATTCCAATCGCCTGCAGCAGGTTGATGCCGCAGAGTTTCTCAGCCGACGGCTGACCATATTGCCCAAATATCGGCACCTGTTTATCGAGGCCGGGGAAAAATACGGCATCGACTGGCGCATGCTGGCGGCGCTCGGTTATCAGGAATCGCATTGGGATCCTTACGCCACATCGCCTTTCGGGGTGCGGGGCATCATGATGCTGACCACCAACACAGCCGATCTGCTGGGCGTGGACGACCGGCTTGATCCCAAACAGAGCATCATGGGCGGGGCTAAATATCTGGCCAAACTCAAAGAGCTGATACCGGCCCGCATTGCCGAGCCTGACCGCACCTGGCTGGCATTCGCCTCTTACAATATTGGCAGCGCCCACCTTGAAGATGCCCGCATCCTTGCTGCGCGCCTGAAGCGTAATCCCGACTCCTGGACAGACCTCAAAGCCACACTGCCGCTACTGCGTAATGCAGAGTATTTCAGCACCCTCAAATATGGTTATGCGCGCGGGGGGGAGACGGTCATCTTTGTTGAAAACCTGCGCAGTTACTACGACATCCTGGCCCGTTTCGAGCCCCCCGCCTACACCATGTTTCCCCCGTTCAACGAGCGGGTATCGGTCGCCAACCCGGAAGGCGTAAGGCTGAGCATCGACGCACCCACCGCCGCCCCGGCGCACTGATGCCCTGCGCGTTTCGCGCGAGGCGGCGACTGTCATCTTCCTGACTTCAATGATCGAAACAATGCCGTTTCGACCCCATGGAGATCAGCGATATGGCATTGGAAAACCCTTCGCGGCGGCGCTTTGTGATTGGTGGCGCAGCGGGCCTGGCGGCCGCACCATCGTTTGCACAGATCATCGCCCAAGCCTTGGCCACCCCGGCACACCAGGCCAGCGGTGGCTTGCAGGATATTGGCCACTTTGTTTTCCTGATGCAGGAAAACCGCTCATTCGACCACTACTTTGGCAGTTTGGCCGGAGTACGCGGGTTTAGCGACCCTCGCGCCATCACCTTACCCAGCGGCAAACCGGTCTGGTACCAGCCCGATGGCGCCCGCCATGTCCTGCCCTACCATTTCGACGCCCGCCAAACCAACGCCCTGCGGGTCGGGCTTGATCACTCCTGGAAAGGCACCGAGGCCGACTGGAAAGACTGGGATGCCTGGATCAAGCGCAAGACGGCCAAATGCATGGGCTATTTCAATCGGGGCGACCTGCCCTTCTATTACGCACTGGCCGATGCATTTACCGTTTGCGATGCCTATCACTGCTCGGTCTTCGGGCCCACCGACCCCAATCGTCTATATGCCCTGAGCGGCCACGCCGATGGCTTTATGACCGGCTTGCAGGATCGCCGGCTCTACAACGTCAACCAGGGCATCTATAACGCCGACGTAGCCAATGACCACGCCACCGCGCCGGGACTGAACTGGGCCAGCTACGCCGAGATACTCGAAGCCAACGGCATCAGCTGGAAGGTCTACCAGGAATGGGACAATTACGGCGACAACTACCTGCAATACTTCAGGCGCTTCCGGTTTGACGACAACGGCCAGCGACTGCGGCCTGACTCGATCTGGTACCAACGAGGCCGGGCGATGGCCCCTGGCTCGCACTCAGCCAACGCAGCCGGAACCACCGGCCAGTGGCTGATCGACGATTTTGCTGCCGACATCAAAGCCGGTCGGCTACCACAGGTATCGTGGATCTGCGCACCCACCGAATACTGCGAACACCCCTCGGCGACGCCCAATGCGGGGGAAAACTTTACCGCCCGGCTGCTGGCGGCCTTGGTCGAACAACCCGAAGTGTGGTCCAAAACGGTGCTGATCATCACTTACGATGAAAACGATGGCTTCTTCGACCATATGCCGGCCACCCTGCCGCCACTGAGCGCCGCTCGCGGTCGCACCACACTGGCCGATGCCACCCAAGGCGAGATCTACAACAAAGCCGAGCCCATCGGTTTGGGACCACGCGTGCCGACGCTGGTGATTTCACCGTGGAGCAAGGGCGGCCGGGTCAACTCCGAGCTGTTCGACCACACCTCACTGATCCGCCTGCTCGAATCCTGGCTGATCGCGGGGCAGGGGCGCCCACGCCAACAAGTGCAATGCCCTTTTATTTCCCCTTGGCGCCGGGCGGTCTGTGGAGATATGACCAGCACTCTGGACCTCACGCACCCCCAGACCGCCTGGCCAAGCCAGGTGCCGCTCCAGGCCGACTACCTGAAGAACTGGGGCAGTCGTGATGCAACACCGCCGGCTCAACAAACACCGCCGCAGCAGGAAAGGCTTGCAGGCCCCCTTCCCCGTCCGGCTTGCCCCCTGCCCTACCGGCCGCAGGTGGATGGCCGTGCTACCGGCCCCCGGCAATTTGCCCTGAGCTTTGCCAATCTGGGGCAGCAAACCGCCACTTTCATTGTCTACTCGTCGCTGCGGCAAGATGGACCGTGGCATTACACGGTCGAGCCCGGCAAGCAGATCTCAAACGAACGCTGGCAATGGGCCGGCCCGCTCTACCAGCTGCGTGCGCACAGCCAGAACGGCTTCTGCCGCGAATGGATGGGAAACCTGGAAGGCCCGGCACAAGGCGCCGAGGTACAACTCAGCGAAGACCCCGCCACCCGCAGCATCCGGCTGACCTTCATCAACACAGGCACCCAAACCTGCCACTTCAAACTGGCCGACCTTGCCTACGGTGACACCACCTTCCAGACCATCGAAGTCCCCGCCGGGCAAAGCCGCAGTACCCAAAGATCGCTCGACACCAGCTTTAGCTGGTATGACCTCGGCGTGACGCTGGATGAAGACAGCCACTACTGGCGACGCCTGGCCGGGCATCTCGACGGTGCCGGGCTGGACTTCACCGACCCCGTATTGAATGGCCTCGCGCAGACGCAGCCCTCCCCTCCACTTCCCACCACACCCGCCCCAGCAGTCCGCTTCAGTGCCAGCAGCCCGCAAATCGGTGAAGGAGAATCACTGACACTCAGCTGGTCCGGCCTGCCTGCAGGCGACAAGCATTGGATCGGCGCCTACCGCCAAGGGCAAACACCCGGCCAGACGGGTGCCAGCAAATGGTTTTACCTGCCTACCGCTGCCGGCAGCCAAGCCTTGAGCGGACTGACAGAAGGCCAGTATTTTCTCGGGCTGTTTCTGAACAATGGCTACAGCGAAGCCGCACCGCGCCTGGCCCTGACCGTCAGCCGCAAGGCTCGCGCCGGCTGAAGCCGTTCAGCGCCGGCCACGCAGAGTCTGGGTACGAGGTGTCTCGCAGACACCTCGTACCCATTGCCTATCATGACAAGACGCCCCTCCGGCGATAGCTATCAGGCGCTGTTACCCCTTCCTGCTCATCAAACTGAACGTCGCTTTCGGCGTAGCGGCCATATGCCTTGAATGGTCAAGGCGGGATAACCCGGCTTGGCTTATTCAAAGTGCCAGAATTACCAAAAACACAAACAAAACAATTACATGGACTATAAATACAGTTAGAATCGCGGGTTCTGGTTTTAATGCTGTTCGCGTATCACGTTGAACCCTGCCCGACGCGGGGCAAAGTCATCTGATGCCGGGAAGCCCGGCCCTGTAGGAGAAAATATGTTTTACCGCTCGTTTCTAAGCACCGCCATCCTCGCTGTGCTGGCCACCTCAGCCCACGCCGTCAAACTTGAGAACGTCACCCTCAACGGCCAACCCTATGTAGAAGGCATGACCGTCTACGGCGCCACCAGCAATGGCGCTGGTAAATATAATGTGACGATTGCCGGGAAATTGAGTGTGGAGGATAAGGATTGGAATACATGGAAAAATGTAAATCAAACGCCGGATCCTGTTGGTGATAACAAATGGGATCCTAGTCGTTTTCAAAAAAATGGGGGTATACAAGGAGCGTTTGCAATTGGCACAGATGAATGTAAATTCCCCATTTACAATAGCAATGGATTTGATTATCCTGGCGGATTGCCAAACTTAAGAATAAGTCAATTCGCAATAGATAAATTTAAATTCACAGAAAGCGAATCTAGATGCTTTGCACTATTCGAGGCAACAGGTAAGTTATATACAGACTCAAACAACGGGCCAAACATATACGACATAACCTATGGCTTTGGCCTTAAATTCCATACCAGCGAGGATGGAACTTTTAACAAGGTCATTCCAACAAAACTTGGGAGTAATGTACTAAGCTATCAACTTCCTTCAGCTCAACCTTACCGTGAATTCCCATCTGGTGGCGATATATGGAAGACTCAAATTAGCCTAAAATTTAGCTTATCTGACCAAGCCCCCCCTGCCGACTTCAGGCGTAGTTTTAGTAGCCAAGTAAATGGCATGGCCAACGCCAGAAATATTCAAGCTCAATTTCGTGGCGACTCCAAATACCTTGGCCAAACAGCTCAATTATACATTGCTGCAAAAGTTACCGCAGGAAATACGGATACATGGTTTTTTCTCAGCGGCAACAACTGGCAAGCCTGGGATTTAAACATTGATCATTTAGCACCTGTGCAATCGTTGACTCTGAGTAGTAGCTTTACCACACTTCCTATTTTAGAAAATATCGACTTGCGCAATTATTCAGGTAGCGAGATTTGGATAGCCTACAAACCGCAAAGTGGCGCTTTGGATTACGAGAAAATATATACAGAAACAGGTAATTAACTAAAACAAGGAAATCAAAGGGGTCTACGACCCCTTTGATTATTCATAGCTTGCAATCTGCACCCCATTATCATCATAGGTCTTACAGTCAATCTCATTGGGAGGCGCCTCCGCAGAAGGCGGCAAACCCCAATCTACAGCAGATCCTCCCACAGTCGTACAGATTGTCCTACGCTTGAAATTAAACGACTGCGTAATAGAAACAGGTGACTGATACCAAATAGGTTCAGTGGTTTTCAACTTACCCTGCACATAAAAGGTTTGGAGAGTATTAGTACAGCTTGCAACATAGGTAATTCCAGCTGTTGAGCCATAAGTACAATCTGTTACAGGCACTTCCACTCGTCGCGCTTCCGCCAGACTTTGGTCTTCGACAGGTATTCCTCCATTATCTGAATTCAAAGTATAATTTGGTGCAACGCCAGTTCCGCGATTAGCTTTCAATATACGAGTCCCGCCAGCCGAGTAAAAAACTCCATTTGGAGTAAACCACCATGAACTAAACCCACCTAAAGACGAATCCCCATAGCTAACATTAAATTTATCTTTATACAGTGGAAGGCGACAAACCCAAACCCCTTTCTGATTATCAAATATAGGAATACCAGTAGGGACAATATCCCTTGCAACGTTTGAATAATAACCGTACTCATCCAAAGGATTATAATGAACTCCATTCTTAGTTACCATTACCCATCTATTATCAAACCCATTCCAAGGATTGGGTTGCTGCGCTCGCGCATAAGCCACCACCCTTCCCCCTTTCATTATAAATTTCAGCCACGATAATCCATAACCTGGGTTATACGAATGATAAACCCCATCATCGTCCGGATTGAAATTCCAGTACTCTTTCCCACTCGACGGTTGCCGACCATAATTTTGATCTCCCGGCTTTTCATCCGGCCAGCACGCAAAATTGGCATTGGTTTCATAGCCATCCATTAAACCCGCCTTAGCTTCTTCCTGCCCGCTAATCCCGCCTGTTGCTTTTAGCCAGGCAAATTTTGCAGGAACCACTACTCCAGGCGGTGCCAATGCTTGTGCTTGTGCTGTCTTATTCCGGTCATAGCTACAGGTTAATAACATCCCGGTTGCCCAATTCTGCGGCAAGCTGGCTTTGGGTTTGTCTTGTCGAATCGCACCAAATGCCCCCGGTTTGGCCATCAGTCGCTTTTTTCGCCGGGTTGCATCATCCGTTGCCGCAGTGGGGCTGGTGGCCATAAAGGCCGTTGCCTCTGCATCCGTAAGGTTGCAGGGCTCACCAATCATGGGCGTAAACGTATCGGCAAACTCAATCCCCCCCACGTTCACGATGGTATTGCCGCCGAGGTTGAGGTTGTTGGTCATCTGCAGGGTGCCGTCGCGGCGCAGGAATTCGGTGAAGCCCTGGCTGTTGTAGCCGTTGCGGGCGGCCAGCAGGCCGAGGGTGGTGATGCCGGCGACGAGGTTGGGGTTGTTGCGGGGCGAGGTGGCGTCGAACAGCAGCTGGCCGTTGAGGCCGGTGAACTGGGTGGGGCTGCCGGTGGTGGTATTGGCGCCAAACAGCTGGCCAAGGGTGCGGACCACATAGCCCAGCCGCCGCTCATTCGGGAGGCCGCTGCCGTCGTCGGTGAGCAGGGGTTGGCTGAGGGTGATGAAGCTATCGAGCCCGCAGTCTTGCGGTACGGTGGCAGGCACGGGCAGGCAGTTGCCGGTGCGCCCCACCCGCAGCTGGAAGGTGGCCGGTGCCGCAGCCTGCGGCAGGATCACGCTATCGGGAAAGTCGGGCCGCAGCAGGCCGAGGTTACGCAGCTGGGTGAGGCTGGGAGCATAGATTTCCGTATCGGGCACTATGATCGGGTTGCCCCCCGCATCGACTTGGGGCGCGCAGTTGAGGTAGTCCGACACGACATTGGATGCATCAATGGGCTGATGATCTGCATTCACCTTACAGCGACGTATCGGCTTTTTGAGCACCAGATTCTGGAAGTAGGCGGTCATGTAAGCGCCCACGGCTTTGTTGGCTTCGTCGAGCGCCTGCCCGGCGGCCAGCGCTTCCTGATCGCCCATGTCGCGTACCTGATAGTCGAGGTACCAGCTGAAGGCCCAGGAGGCAGTACCGATCAGGGCCAGCACGATGGCGGCTTCTGCCAGCAGGTAGCCTTGGTAGCGGGGCAATCGGCGCATGGTGATCCTCCGGGCGGGTGGATGTGGGCGGCGTTTGGGGCAGCTGGCCGTAGGTTCTGTGCGGGCGCCTGGTTGGTGAGGGCAGCCTTCTCCCTCTCCCCGGCCCTCCCCCGTCAAGGGGGAGGGGGTTGGGGGCGGCGGCGACGCTTCTGCATCCGGACGGCAGGATGGTTGCCGCCCGAATGGTCTGCCTTGGCGCTGGCCGGGGTGGCTTAGCCTTTGCTGAATTCAAAGATGATGGTGTTGCTGTCGGTGTTGCAGTTGGTTGCCACGGTATCCAAGTTGATCTGCGCGCCTGGGGCTGCTTTGACCACCGTGCCATTTATCAACACCTGGCGATAGGTGGTGGTATTCAGCTCGCGCACGATGTCGCGGCATTCGCGGTCGGGTACGCGGTTGATCGTCGATCGGATGATGTTGTTCGCCATGCCGGCAAACGTCCACGTCCCCCACTCTGTTACCACGGTTGCCGCGTTGCCTGTTCCGGCAATCATGTCGGAAGGTACCAGCTGCCACTGCGCCACCTGGTTGGTAATGTCTGCGACAGGCACCTGCGCCTGCCGGGCCAGATGGGTCTGAATCGACGGCACGCCTTTCTGGATCGCCGTAATCATCTTCTTCGCTGCATTGCCGCCGATGATGTCGGGCAGGAAGGTCCAGCCCAGAGCGGCGAGGATCAGGCCCACTGCCACCACAATGGCGAGTTCGACCAGGGTGAAGCCGCTTTGGCGGCGGGGGCTGCGAGGGGTGCGGTTCATGGTGGTTCTCCTTGAGTGGGCGGTTGGGTTTGGCTTGCAACGGGCATCTATCAGTACAGCAACTGCACCTGACAGCTATCGCGGCTGCCGGTCACGGCGATCAGGTAGTCGGCTTCGATGCGGTAGATCGAGACCACGGGGTTGGTGGTGATGGTGGCCGGGCCGTAGACAGCAGGCTGGGCCGGGGTTTCGGGCACATAGCCCACCTGGCCGGGGGTGCCGGTAGCCGGTTTGGCCGCCACAGCCGGGGTGATGATGGGCCGGCTTTCGTCGCTGGACGGAATCTTGCAATCGCTGCCGCCACGCCAGGCGTGGCTGATGCCGCCGCTGGTAACGGTAAAGATGGTTTTGGACGAGATGCCCTGATAACCCGCGATATTGCCGGTCTGAAACAGTTCGCTCTGGGCGCGGCCCACGCGGTATACCGACCAGATGCCATCGGATTTGACGTTGACCATCAGCCCGCCATACCAGCGGCCGTCGATCACCAGATCGGGCACGGTGATCAGATTGATGCCGGTGTCGAACACGGTGGGGTTGGCACGGCCCAGGTCGTATTTGGCCACCGGCTGGCCGCGTGTCTGGTTGAGCGGGTAGTTGCCATCGGTGCTGGCGGTCAGAAAGCGCCAGGCGCCATCGGGCGAGAAGTAGAAGCGGGCGTCGTAGTATTGGCCGGGGCTGGGGGTTTCGCTTTTGAAGGGGTTTTCGGTGCTGCCGGTGCCGCCACTGGTGGCGCCGCCGGGTATGCCCACCGCCGCGCCGCCGCCGCTGCTACCGCTGCTGCTATTGGCGCCGCGCACTTGCAGCACCGGCACATTCAGCAAGCGGCTGCCGCTTTCATAACTGGCCGGCGGGGGCACTTGTGAATAGGGCAGCTGCCATTCGAGGTTGTAGCCCTGTTTGCTGATGGCGCGGCCATTGAGGAAGTTGACGACGATGCTTTTGTTGGCCGTGGCCCAGGTGCCGGTTTGGGTTTTGCGGCCCAGCCGGTCTTCGGTTTCGGCGCTGAGGGTGCCGTCGCAGAGCAGAAAGCCGGTGATCTCGGCGGCCTTCCAGCCATCTTGTATGCCGGCAAGCTGGTAGGGGGTGAGGTCGTTATCGGTGCAGGGGCGGCCTTGGGCCACGCCGGCTACGGCGGCTAGGGCCAGCAGTATCAGGGGGCGCATGGGGATTCCTTTCTGGCGGGGGATGGGGTTGGCAGAACGGTGCTTGCCGCACCTGACGAGAGAAGTTGGTTCAGCGCCTTGCGGCGCAGTGTTTGGGGGCGGGGGGCGCCCCGCATGCGCCCATCTTTCTTTGCTTTGCCAAAGAAAGGATGCATCGAGCGGCAACCCGACTTCACCGCCCTGCGGGTTCCCTGCGCTCCTCGCCCTGCGTGGCCGGTGCGTAAACTCGCCCGCCCTTCGGTCGGACTCAGACAAACGCCCCGGACACCCCCACTCCGGTCTGCGGTGCTCGGCGGTTCAGATGGGACAGGACTCATAACAATCCTCTTCGGGTTGGCGCCACGGCAGGTGAAGGGTTTGAGGTACTTCTGGCGGATTGCCATACATGCCCTGTCTTTCCATTCTTGAAATTCCACTGACTTCTCCACAGCGAGCCCCTCTGCCCTCTGAGCCGCCGAGGGCCGGGGAGCTGGGCGGGGGGTGTCGGCGGCAGCCTGTCTGAGTCCGGCCGCAGGACGGGCGAGTTCTGCCGACGCCCGACCAGATGCCCGGACCGAGGGAAGTTGCGCAGCAACCGGAGAAGTGGGATCGCCTTTCTTTGCTTCCTTTCTTTGGCGAGACAAAGAAAGGAAGGTGCATGCGGGGCACCCCCCGCTCCCAAACACCGCGCCACAGGCGCTGCAACCCAAGCTCCGCCAATCTCTTCAGCTAATTGCCAACCCCAACCAACAGCAGCTATGCACCCCCTCCCATCTGAACCGCCGAGCACCGGAATCGCGGGTGGGGCCGTCTGGCGCAGCCTGTTTGAGCCGGGCCGTAGGACAGGCGAGTTCTGCGCCAGCCACCCGGGATGCAGGCGCGCAGGGAACCCGTAGGGCGGTGAAGCTGGGTCGTCTTTCTTTGCCTTCTTTCTTTGACGACGCAAAGAAAGAAGGGCGCATGCGGGGCGCACCCCGCTCCCAATCACCGCGCCAACGGCGCTAAATACACTTTGCGTCCGAATCACTTCACGCTTCCCGGCTGGCTCCCCCATCCCCCTCACCCCTTCCCACTCATCGAATCGAACTTCGCCTTCAAGGTCAGCGCGATGTCGCCAAAGCCCAGAATCATCAGGATCAGCACCACGGCAATACCGGCCAGCGAGACATAACCAATCAGCAGCGTGGCGTTTTCGAGGTTGCGGCCCAGACGCTCGAACTCCTGCGCCGACAGCTTGCCCAGCGCATGCTCAAACCCTCGTCGGCCGCTGAAATCCATGATCCGGTCCATCAGCCGCTGGCTGAACAGACCCACATCCAGCGCATGGGCGCCATCCAGATTGCGGCGTTCGATGTTGTAGAGCATCCGGTCGATGTACATGGCCAGCCACGGGCTGGCATTGGATTTGACGATGCGCAGCCCCTTCACCATGCCGGGCCGGCTTTCCAGCACCGCCTGGAGCGCGTTCAGAAAAATGACGCTCTGCGCTTCCCGCCGATAGCTGTACAGCGGCAGCCAGTGATCCAGCTTGCGCCGCCACGGATGAACCCAGTTATTGAGCGACCACAGGTAGAACACCAGCAGGCTGCCCACAATCAGCAGCACCAGCCACCAATAGCCGGTGATGGCTTCCGAGATGAGGTAGAGCAGGTAGGCGGCGCGCTTCCATTGGGTGGGGGGCATCAGCTTCGAGAGCATCGGTACGGCCTTGAAGCTGATCAGCATCAGCAACACGGTGATGATGACCGTGGCCACGGCCGGGCCGATCATCGCCAGGGTCAGCGCCCGTTTGATCTTGAGCTGCTCGCGGATGAAACCCGCCAGATAGCGCATGCCTTCAGAGAGCTTGTGCATGCGCTCGTAGGCGCCGAGGATCATCACATCGGTATCGGGCACCGTGCCACGGATCGCCTGGGAAAATTGTTTGTGCCCGAGTGCCACCACCCAGTTGCGGTAAACCGGATCCAGCCCGGTCTTGCGTTCGGCCGAGCGCTCGGCCGCCCGCCGTACGCCATTGAGAATGGGCTCACCATCGTCGAGGTGGTCGGCGAAGTCTTCATACCATTCGTGGCGGATGGCATTGAAGCGCATGCGGGCACGCCCCTCGCGGCTGAACAGGTCACCGGCGCTCATCTTTTTTCACCAAGGGTACGATTTCGTGCAGCGGATACGGCGTGAAAGGCCGCTGGGCTTCGTAGGGGTCTACCAGACCGAGCGAGACTTTGTAGAGCGCGTGTTCGAGTGCGGTCTTGCCGGTCATGTCGTCTTCATCGAAAGCGGCACGGCGGCTCTGGCGCCACAGGGTTTCGGCTTCGACCAGCTGGCCGTGCTCGATCATCCGCCGCATGGCGGCGTTCAGCACCACGACTTCAGCGGCCACGGTCTGGCCCTTCACCCCCACTCCGCCGCACTTGGCACAGCCTTGCGGGTTTTCAACAAACAGTTTTCGGGTGTCCAGCCCGAAACGTTCCATCTGCGTACGCATTTTCGGGTCGAGCCGGTCTTGCGCAGGTAATTTGCAGTGCTCGCACAGCACCGGCAGCAGGGCCTGATAGATCAGCAGCGAGAGGAAGTTAGGGTCGCTCAGAATCTCGCGCTTGATGCCGATGACGTCGGACCCCAGCCGTTTGACGGCACCGAAGGCCGAGGCGGTGTGCAGGGTGGTGTAGACGCGGTGGCCGGACAGCACCATCAGCTCCAGCGTCTGGCCCATTTCACGGGTACGGACTTCACCGAGCATCACATCGTCAGGGTCGGCCCGCAGCAAGGCATTGGCCATTGCCAGCATTTCCGAGTCATCGCCAGCCGAGGCACGCTTCACGGCAATCTGCGAAACGCCGTAGATCTTGTATTCAACCGGGTCTTCCAGGCTGTAGCGTTTGCGTTTGCCACGATCCGGGTCGTAGCTGAGCAGGGTGCGGATGGTGGTGGACTTGCCCGAGCCGGTCACGCCGCAGACCGTAATCAAACCGCTGTTGCGAGCCTGGCCCAGCTCCATCAGATCGACGTGCGATTGCGCATAGCCCAGATCGGGCAGTGTCGGCACCCGGTCTTTCTGGCGGATGAATTCCTTGCTGATGACGCCATCGGCATCGGTTTCCGGCGCGGCGAAATCCAGGCTGTTGGCCATCGGCAGCACCCGGAACACCGCGTCGCCGCCATCGAAGGTCTTCACCCACTGAAAGCGCAGCTTGACCTTGCGCTGGTCGGCCGTGATTTCGAGCACGGTATCGAGCGATTTGCTGTCGGGGCTGAACTGGTTCTGCGACTGCGAATCGGCCTGGCTCATGGTGTTGAAGGCCGCGTGGCAGACATCGACCAGCTCGCTCGCCGGCACCTTGCGCAACGAGACGATGCGGGTGTGCTGGCGGATCATCGCCGCGCCCCGGTTGCCGGGCCGCACACACAGGTGCAGGTCGGTGCCATGCTTGCGGATGGTGTCGCTGATCAGCTCATAAAACAGCGTCTGCGAATTCGAGGTGACGGCACGGGAGCGCTTTTCCTTGACGGCCTCACCCAGATTCAGCTTCTGCACCACGGCCGTCGAAGCCGGAAAATACCCGGCCACCCGATAGCCCGCCGCTTCGATCCGGGCCGCCAGCGTGAGCGTGTGCTGCGAGGATCGGCGCGATTCGGTGACGATCACCAGTACATTGCGCCCCCCCACCAGTACGGCGGCCATATCGTTCTGCAGATTGCCCGCGAGCGGAATTTCACCCCCCTGCGCCAGCGTCAGCACCTTTTCGTGCTTGGGCACGTCTTCGATGTAATCAATGCGGGGCGCCGCCGCACGCGCCCGACGCTCGGGCACGGCTTCTGCCGCTTCGCGGCTGGCGTCGGCCTGCCCTGGCTGTTGCGACGCTCGAATGGATGCCGCGCCATCGTCCGCAGAGCGGGTGTCGTCGTCGGTGTCGGCTTCGTCATCCTCTGCCGGCCCGGCGGCGAACAGATCGTCTTCGTCTTCCGGGCGGGGACGTGGCCGCTTTTTCTTCGGGGCTTCTTCGGGTGGCTTTTTACCGCCGATCAGCTTCTTGAACATGGCATCCCCCCTGCATCAGCGTGGCACCGGCGCTATCGGCACCGGCGAGAAGCTGCCCGGCAAGGTAGGTGGCGCAAAGCTCGAAGGGCTGTTGTTGCTCTTCTCTTCACGCCCGGCGGCAATCTGCGAAAGGTAGAGCGTGCGCCGCGCCGTGATTTCGTCGCGTTCGATCTTCTGCTTGCCCTTGCCGGTCATCACCCGTTTGGATTTGACCATTTCGACGGTCGAAGGCGTCATGCCCACCAGTTTCCAGCCTTCCAGGGTCGAGATGAACGGCTGGTTCTTGGAGATGGTGAAGATGGTGCCCCGGTGCAGAATATCCGCCATGTAGAAGTCACCACTGCGGTAGACGGCCACCAGCACCGGCTGTTCATCGGCCTGCTGCTGCAGCTGGGGCAGCATCATGGTGGGCGCGCCGAGGCCATAGGGCGACAGCTGGGGAATCGGCGGCGTTGGCTCTTTGGGCTTCGGGCTCGATTCTTCGAGCTTTTTCATTTTCTCGGCCTGCAGCAGTTGTCCCTGCTTGCTGACGAGGTCATCGACCATATCGGCGTGGCAGGTGTTGCTGCTGTAGGCGATCCACATGGCGGCGGTGACGATGCTGTAGAGCAGGTAGTGGTGCAGGGGCCGGGTGGTGGTTGGCGGATTGGGTTGGTCCGGCTGGCCTGTGGGCGGCAGAGAGCTGCGGCGAGACTCACCCGCTTGTAATGGGTTCAGCGCCTGCGGGACTGAGAGCCGCTGCGAGATGCCCGATGAGGCAAGTCGGTTCAGCGCCTTTGGCGCAGTGTTTGGGTGCGGGGGGTGCCCCGCAGGCACCATCCTTTCTTTGTCTCGCCAAAGAAAGGATGCAAAGAAAGGCGAGCCCGCTGTGGACAGATCAGTGCCAGTCCAAAAATTGAAAAGCAGGGCATGCATGGCAAACCAGTGAGAGTCACCCAACCCCTTCGCCTGCCATAGCTTCAGCCCGAAAAGGGCTGTTATGAATCCCCTCCCGTCTGAACCGCCGAGCACCGCAGACCGGAGTGGGGCCGTCCGGTGCGTTTGTCTGAGCCCGGCCACAGGACGGGCGAGTTTACGCACCGGCCACGCAGGACGAGGAGCGCAGGGAACCCGAAGGGCGGTGAAGTCGGGTCGCCTTTCTTTGCATCCTTTCTTTGGCGAAGCAAAGAAAGGATGGTGCCTGCGGGGCACCCCCCGCACCCAAAACCACGCGCCAGAGGCGCTGAACCGACCAGCCCCTTTGAATACCCTCCCCACCACCAGCCCTCTCCACCGATCCAGCGCCACAAGCATCGCCGACCACCCCACAACCAAAGCATCATCACGGGAGTACATGGACTTCCCCCTCCAGATCGAACTGACCTGAGTTATCAGAAAAACGCACAGTGAGTTTTTTCAGAATGGCGTTAGGCGGCAGGCGGTCGATAACCCCCGGCAACAAAGCCAGTGGGCCACCGATACGCAAGGCAGCCGATTGTGCCTGCTTGAAACCGTCGGGCCAGGGTTTGAGCTGGCCATTCGGCGGCGCCACCACGCTGACGATAGGGTTCAACTTGTCGGCCGCCATGGTATTGGTGACGCCGATGTAACCCAGCTGCTGCAACACACTGCCAAACCCCAGCTGAAACTGCCGCAGCTCGGGAATCGCTTCGAGCTGGTAACGGCCGGGTTTGATGGGTGGATACAGCAAGGGCGCGGTAATGGCGTTATTGCCAAATTGCGGCAAGCCCATTGGCGACATCTGGCGGAAGCTGGCATTGGTGGCCATCGGCAAGGGCGAATAAGTGGCCGAGCAGGCTTCGGCACAGTCCACCGCCGAGAGGTGCCAGCCACCGTTATCGAGCGGCAAACTGCGGATGGTGGACCAGAGCACACCGGCCGCTTCCTTGGCCGGCACCCATTGCGCCGACGCCTCGGCCATCTTGCTGCGATACAGCTCGACCGGATCAACCTGCTGAATGGCTGCCAGCCGGCGCAGACGCTCCTGCTTCTTGTGCTCCTGATATTTCTTGATACCCACCAGACTCCCCGCCCCCACCGCCAGCACCAGGCTGACCACGGCCACATAGGGCAAAGCCTGCAGTACGGTAGAGGTCGGCTGCAGACGGATCTGCTTGGCGACCAGCTCACCCACCATCTCCAGCGCGGCTTGCGGCTCCCACTCGCCCAGCACCTGGCCGGGAAAGACCTCGGGTGCGTTGCCATACATCACGGCATCGTCATTGCCGGGTAGCGCCAGAAAGCGCGACACCATCGCCCTCACTTCATTCGGGGGGCCGACCAGCTCGAAAGTCGGCGCCGGATGGCCATCCATCACCCCGACCATCCACACCTCATCATCGACCACGCGATGCAGCAGAATCGCCCGGGTCTGGCCGATCGAGCGGGCGAACAGCGCGCCCCCTGCGATCAGGCCGCTGCTCGGGATACGCCCTGCCCCGCGCACCAGATAGCCGCTGGTAATGTCGAGCCGTTCGTCGCCATCAATTTCGCGACGGGTCTCCATGCGCACCCAATGGCTGGCCTTCAATTCGGTGGCGTAGCGGCGGATCTCCCGCTTGGCAGCGCCGCCAGCCTCGGACACCGTGCGCCATTCGAGGCCCGCCACCACCGCCTGCCGCCGCCCGACCGGGATAGCGACTGCACCCATCATCGTGCTCCTTCCACCACCGTCGGCGTGATCATCACCACCAGCGTCTCACGGGTGGTGCGGGCAGACAGGGCGCCGCCGAGCAGAATGCCCGTGGTCCGGTCCAGCCCACGCTCGCTGTACTGCCCCTGCGTCGATTCAAAGCCCATCACCACCAGCGTGTCGCCGCTTTTCACCGTGGGGGATTGAATAAAGCTCGTGGTATCGACCTCCGGCGCCTCAATGCTTTGTGTACCGCTACTGACCTGCTTGATCGCCTTCAGGCGTGAGAGGTCGAGCGAGAACTGCAGCAGCACCGACTTATTGGGCAGCACGGTAGGCAAGATCTGCATATAAAAGCCGGTATTGACCGTGCCCGGCTCCAGCCCCGGCGTGCCATTGCTGTTGCTGCCGCTGCCTCCGGATGAAGCTGTGGTCTTGGCCAGATACACGGTTTGCGTCACCTGGGTGACGGGCACCGGCCGGTTGTTGGTGGTCAGCACCGTGGCGCTACGGACCAGACTGGCGCGGCCGACCTCGTTCAGCG
>NZ_JARRAF010000209.1 GCF_030129945.1 Parachitinimonas caeni | reverse complement strand
CGCTGCCTCGGGCATCGGTTACCGACTGGATGCGGCCACCGTCGGTGTAGCGATAGTCGGTGCGCGAGCCCTTGGGCGCGTTGGCGGGGGTACCCTTCTCGTCGATCTGGTTGAGCAGTTCGCCATTACCATTGACGCCCGCTGTCTTGGCGACGAGCCGGCCCTGCTGGTAGTCGTAGACGGTGCGGTTGCCGTTGCCGTCCATTTCTTCGGCCAGCTCGCCAAACTCGTTGTAAGACCGGCTACGGTGGATCTGCAGCTGGTCGGTCATGCCCGAGATCGGTGGTGCCTCCGGCCGCTGGAATTGCGGGTCGATCATCACTACTGGGGACTTGCCCAGCCGCAGCTTGCCGTAGAGCGGCTTGGCGGTCGGCAGGTTCGGGCCACGGTTCGGCGTCAGCG
>NZ_JARRAF010000208.1 GCF_030129945.1 Parachitinimonas caeni | reverse complement strand
CGGGGCGACGACACCTACGTCATTGCGGCAGGCGAAGGTCAGGACGTCATCGACAACAGCGGTGGCGGCAACGACGTCATCCTGTTCGAAGGCATCGCCTCCAGCAAAGTGTCGAGCGGCTTCGGCAAACGCGGCAACGACCTCGTGCTCAAGATTGCCGGCACCACCGACCAAGTCACCGTCAAGAACTACTTCCTTGGCGGCGACAACCTGGTGACAAAGATCAAATTCAGCACCGGCGGCGAGTTCACCGCAGCGCAGATCCTCAACCTGTTCAAACTCAACCCCGACACCACCCAGAGCCCGGCGTATACCAATCTGCCGGACGAAGCGGCATTCGGGACCGTCTGGGCAGGCGTGGCGGGCAACCAGAACCTCATCGGCTCGTCCGATGCCGACCTGCTCG
>NZ_JARRAF010000207.1 GCF_030129945.1 Parachitinimonas caeni | reverse complement strand
GGCTGTTCATTGGCAATCCGGAAAGACCATAGTCTCTGGGGGTGGGGAATCGGGAATGTCGATTTTGAACCTCGCCGCCCTCGAGGACAGCCCATCCAGCTGTCGCCGACCAATGATTGGGCACAAGTGATTGCCGCCTTTTACTCTTCAGAGCTCTTCGCATTGAAGATGGATGGAAGTGTATGGACCTGGGATGATGGATTCTACTGTCCGTCACCGCGATCCCCTCGTCAGATTGGGACGGAGAAACGCTGGAGAAAGATTGCTGCGAACACCAATGAATCGGTTTTCGCTTTGTCGCATGACGGCGAACTCTGGCAAATGAGTTCAAATCCGAAGGTTGCCGCCAAACGATTGGGAACGGGCTATCAAGATATTATCTCTAGCTCATGGCATCAACTGGCACT
>NZ_JARRAF010000206.1 GCF_030129945.1 Parachitinimonas caeni | reverse complement strand
GCCGGGCTGTGGCTGGCGATGCCATCGGCCAACACCAGGGTATGTTTGCCGCCCCCATGTTCGAAGTAATAGTAGATGCCTTCTTCTTCCATCAGCCGCGACACGAAGTTCAGGTCGGATTCGCGGTACTGGATGGTGTAGACGCGCTGCGGATAGCTGGCGGTGAGGCGATCCTTGAACACGGCCACGCCATGATCGCCGAAGACCTGCTTGATGATCTCGGGCACGGTCAGGTTCTGGAACACCCGGCAGTCGGTGGTGCGCGAGAGGAACCAGAGCCAGGGCCGGACGGAGGCATGGTAGCGGTGGTAGTCGCCTTCACGGCCGATCTGGGCGAAGCGGGTGACGTGGCCGCAGATCTGGCGTTCGCTGCCATCCTGCAGTTCGATGTCGAGCGAGACCGGATG
>NZ_JARRAF010000205.1 GCF_030129945.1 Parachitinimonas caeni | reverse complement strand
GCCTCAGTCTGCTGATCCAGCCGGATGGCCGTCGCTTGCAATTCAGCTATGACGTCGCGGGCCGGCTGACCCAGGTGCGCGAACAGGGGCAAGTGCGGCTGTCCATGGCCTATGACCCCTATGGCCGGCTGATCGCGCGCCAGCTGCTGGGGGCCACCCTGCGTTTTACCTATGACGAAGCCGGCCGCCTGGCACAGCTGATCAACGAAAACGGCGCCTGCGCCCGCTTCCAGTACGACCTGCTGGATCAACTGATTGAAGAAACCGGCTTTGATGGTCGAGTCCAACGCTATCGCTACAACGCCGCCGGCGAATTGATCGCGCTCGACGATAACGGCCAATGCAGCCAGTTCCGCTATGATCCGGCAGGCCGACTGATCGAACGCCAACTCCCCGCCACCGAAGTCTGCCCG
>NZ_JARRAF010000204.1 GCF_030129945.1 Parachitinimonas caeni | reverse complement strand
CGGGCAGACTTCGGTGGCGGGGAGTTGGCGTTCGATCAGTCGGCCTGCCGGATCATAGCGGAACTGGCTGCATTGGCCGTTATCGTCGAGCGCGATCAATTCGCCGGCGGCGTTGTAGCGATAGCGTCGGACTCGACCATCAAAGCCGGTTTCTTCAATCAGTTGATCCAGCAGGTCGTACTGGAAGCGGGCGCAGGCACCGTTTTCGTTGATCAGCTGTGCCAGGCGGCCGGCTTCGTCATAGGTAAAACGCAGGGTGGCCCCCAGCAGCTGGCGCGCGATCAGGCGGCCATAGGGGTCATAGGCCATGGACAGCCGCACTTGCCCCTGTTCGCGCACCTGGGTCAGCCGGCCCGCGACGTCATAGCTGAATTGCAAGCGACGGCCATCCGGCTGGATCAGCAGACTGAGGC
>NZ_JARRAF010000203.1 GCF_030129945.1 Parachitinimonas caeni | reverse complement strand
ACGGACTTCCGCCACGACCCGACCGGCGCCGTCGTAGCGGGTTTCGGTGACATAACCCAGGGCATCGACCGCCTTGGTCAGACGGCCAGCCTTGTCGTAGAAGAACCAGCCACTCAAATCATGCGCGTTGTCAGCAGCCGGGCGCAGGCTGGCAAGGGTCGGATTGGCCGGCTGGCCATTGACGACCAGCGTTGCCAGCGCGGTCTGGCTGACCGGGGTGGCATAACGCACCGTGCGGACTTTTTCGCCCCTGGCGTTATAAATGTGTTCGGTCAGGGCGCGGGTGCCACCGTGCAATTCGCCAACCAGCCGGTTGGCTTCGTCGTAGAGCTGATACACACGGTTGCCATCGGCATCCTGGGTATAGGCCAAGCGACCTGCCGCATCGTAGGCGTACTGGGTAGGCTGTACCCCCC
>NZ_JARRAF010000202.1 GCF_030129945.1 Parachitinimonas caeni | reverse complement strand
ACCCCTATGGGCAGGTGATCAGCGACAGCGCGCTGCGCGACCTCGAACACCTGGCGCTGATCGGCGGCCGCTATCGTGTGGTGCTTGATCAGACCGATGGCCGCGACGATCTGGCCTGTCGGCTGGGCGTGTTCGTCAACGCCCCGGCGATCCCGCAGAACCTCGACCTGGGCGGGGCTGCCGCAGGCGTGGATCTGCGCCCCGACGGCCTGCGGCTGGAACCGGCGGACGGTCTGCAGTCCGGCCAGCCCCTGACCGTGCACTGGACCAGCCACAATCAGGGCCAGCAGCCGACACACGGCGACTTCAGCGAACGGCTGATCATCCGGCGCGTCGGCAGCGGCGAAATCGTGCTGCAGGCCGAGCTGCCGTGGCGCGAAGCCGAGCTGGGGCCGCTGGCTGCCGGCAGCAGCCGGG
>NZ_JARRAF010000201.1 GCF_030129945.1 Parachitinimonas caeni | reverse complement strand
ACGCTATCGCTACAACGCCGCCGGCGAATTGATCGCGCTCGACGATAACGGCCAATGCAGCCAGTTCCGCTATGATCCGGCAGGCCGACTGATCGAACGCCAACTCCCCGCCACCGAAGTCTGCCCGGCACAAACCCACCGCTTCCGCTACGATGCCGCCGGCCGGCTGATTGAAGCCACCACCGGTCGCGTCAGCAGCGGCTTTCGCTACGACAAAGCCGGCCAGCTGCTGGAGGAAACCAGCCGTCACGCCCTCGGATTCGAACATCGCCTGCAGCACCGTTACGACCGGCTCGGTCACCGCATCGCCACCACCCTCAGCGACCAGCGCGAGGTGGGCTTTCTTTACTACGGCCATGGTCATCTGCACCAACTGCTGCTGGATCAGGTTCCGCTGCTGGATTTCGAGCGGGATGC
>NZ_JARRAF010000200.1 GCF_030129945.1 Parachitinimonas caeni | reverse complement strand
CGCCGAAGTCTGGCTCGGTATCCGCTCGACCACCGATACCAGCAGCCTCAGCTATCACCGGGTGGCGCTCAAGCAGGTCGGCAGCAGCGGCCTGGATCGGGCCAACTGGTCGTGGGAGATCGAACCGAATTTCCGCTCGGATGTCACCTTCGAATACCAGCTGTTGGCCCGAGGCGCCGACGGCCGCCTGCTGAACCGGCAGGTGGGTTATTACAACGCCGCAACTGGCCAATGCACCCAGCGGCCGCTGCCGATTGGTGGCAATGGTGCTTCGTTCATGGAGCAGAACAGCAACCTGCATCTGATCGATCTGCCGGGAGTGACTAACAGTGATCTGCTGCTGGTGCTCACCGGCGAGAACGGCGAAGTTGCGTCGGTCAACGCCAAGGCCAATGCCTGGGGTGGCCTGGTGTTCGAAC
>NZ_JARRAF010000001.1 GCF_030129945.1 Parachitinimonas caeni | reverse complement strand
GCCGGATTTGGGCCTGCTGCCGCGTTAAAAATCGCTTGCTTAGCTCACTAAGCGGCGCGCTTTTTGCCTTGCATCAGGCCCAAATCCGACGAAACGCGATCCGGAAATAAAACGTCAACAGAGCCTAGCTCCCGCCACGGCAGGAGTTTTCTCACCAACCGCCTCAGCACGGCAACAACGCTTTACGACAGCCCCCTTAGCGCAGGCAATACACCTTGCCCGAGGCATCCAGTACCGGGTAAGGCACATCCATCGACAACTGCGCACTGGAAAACTTCAGCCGGCCTTGGTCCGGATCGGGCATGCCATTGGGCAATACAAACAACCCACCCGGCTCACCGCAATAAGACAAATCCGAAATCATCGCCATCGTGGCAGACTTTGCCGTCAAAGACCCGCCGGTTAAATGTACCTGTGCCGAATACCCGGTAATTTCATAAGCAAAATCCGCAATTGAATACAGCCCAGCCAACTCGGAAACGACCATTTTAGAGTTTGGAATAAACACCTTTGCCGTATTGGCCTGACGGATATTTTCAACAAACTTGAATATCCCCAGCCTATCTTCCGCCTCCTGGCTTTGCTGGGCGATTTTCAGCTTTAATTCACGCTCCAATTGCAAATCCAAAGCTTCCGGCACCGGAGCAATATTGTGCAGCAGGATGTCGAGCGGGCTCTGGTCTTTCTCGACCTGGCTTTTCCACTGCCTCCCCTGTCGATCCAGCAAATGCCCGGCCAGTGCGCCAAGCCGATAACTTTCTAAAGCAATATCGGGTATTACCTCAGCACTCTGCTGGATTTTTTCATTTACTGCAGCATGATATTGTGATGAACCAAATGCATGCCCCTTGGCGATTGTTTCTGCCACCATTTCAATATACGTAGCGCTACCTTCAACAATATCTCCCCAATGTATCTGTAACACCTCTTCCGGATATTGCTGCTTCCACTTCTGATACCAATAGCTGGCATGTCCTAAATCCGCCAGATTCCCTTGTGCTGCCCTTTCCAAAGACCTGGCAAGATGATTACGCAGAACGCGTGGCTCAACCGCAATCGGCAAACGGGTGCTGCGTGAAGCCTTGTCGCCATCCAGCTGCCATTTATCCTGCAGGTAATAGTGCATTGCCTCATGGGTCGCCAGCGTGAAGATAAAGGGGATTGCGGCCGGCTCTGCCCGTATTTTTGCGAGCTCCGCCTGATCTAAGGTCTCACCAAGACTGATAAATAAAGCAAAACGTCCTTCGCGCCAGTTTTCCAATTTCTGATACGTGCCATATTCATTCGGCAGTTGTCGCGCGCTGATTTTTTCATAAGAAATGGGCCGGCTGCCATCTCGGTCTATCTCCCATGCTTGGCGACCATCCGCCACGACCAAAACAAGATTCCGGTACATGGCGTCTTTTTCATTTACCCCGCCCCATATTGCATCCAATGAAGGCCAGGCTTTTTCGGCGGCAGCAGAGATTCGCTGAATATAATAATCGGTAGAATTCTCTTCCGACTGTTTTCCCTCATTGCAACCTTGAAGAAAAACTGCAGAAGCACATAAAGAAAGCAAAGGAGTAAAGATAGACTGCTTACCATAATTCATATAACTGCCTTTTTAAAACAGGGATTGGTAGAAACCCTAATTAACAGCCCATCCTTCCTTCATAACGAAGAAGCCAATGGGAATTAAAAAGCCAAATGGGATGCCCTACCAACGATTGAATCAAACACCTGGAAAACGAAATGGCGGTTGAGTGACCCGTAATTAAATTAAAAGTTTCAACTTAATGTGGACAAAATCTCGCGAGGCAACGGCACAGCCAGATAGCCTTACAGAAAAAAGACATCGCCAATTCTTGCCGACGCGGCAGAAATTCGCCATAAAAGGTTTATAAATCAAGGATGCCGTTCGCCAAATTTCAGAGGAAAGACACATCATGAGACGCAACCTATTGCTGGCATGCCTGACGGGTTTGTTGTGCCTGTGTCTGGCTGCGCCGACCCTGGCAGACGGTCGAATCATCAAAATTGCGGCCGATGAGGAAAAGCGCGGGGGCCATCTGGCCGAGATCACCGAGGCGGCCTTCAAGAGAGTGGGCTACGAACCGCAGTTTGACTTCGTCCCCTGGGCCAGGGCGCTCAAGGGCACAATCGCTGGCAGCTATCAGGTGTTACTGGCGGCCTATTACAACGAGGAGCGGGCACGCACGATGCTGTACAGCGAGCCGATTGGAACCGTAGAAGTGTATTTCTGGGCACTGAAAGACAAGCACCTGCACTATGAAACCCTTAGCGACATGAAACCCTATTTGATCGGTTTCATTCGTGGTTCCACCGTCAGCCCCGAGTTTGATGCGGCCTTGAATACCACCCTGCAGGTCAACTACACGAGCTCTGCCGAGCTCAACCTGAAAAATCTGCTGACAGGCCGGATTGATGCGTTCGTCGAGAAAAAGCAGCAGGTTGACTACCTGCTGCAAACCACCTTCGCCAAAGACGCCTCCCGCGTCGAGACGGTCGGCGCGCCGCTCAAAGTCGGCAAGTTCCACAACACTGTCTCAAAAGCCATCCCCAACGCCCAGCAAATCCTCGACGACTTCCACAAGGGCCTCAAACTGATTCGCCAGGACGGCACAGAAAAAGCCATCCTGACCAAGCATGGGATGCGTTGAGTTTGGGTCGTGGCATTTCAGGGAATTTCCTTGATGGCCGCGTCATGTCCTTTTGCATATTCACTACAGAGCTTATAGACATACTGGCCACGATCGCCGCCCCACAGCTGGAAATTCACCTGCGTTCCAATCTGGCGCAGCAGCTTGATCAGGTTCGTGCGATCTTTTGCCAGGCAAGAGAAATAGCCATACGCATTGAGATTCCAGATATCCGGATATTGCTTGAGCATGGCATCAAAGCCATCACGCATCGAGGCCCAATTAACGCGCGATTTGGAAAATAGTGAATTACCAAACTCAACCTGGGTTAAATACCAGTAAATTCTTGCATAAATCGCCCAGCCTTCTCCCGATTTATTACGCACGACCGCTTCCTGTGCAAATTTTTCCACCGCCTCATAGCTGCCACCATTTCTTGGCAGTCGTAACTCGGCGATATCAAAATAGAGCGCCTGAAAACTGGGAAATTTCTCAAGCGCTTCATTGATAATCTGCGGCAACTCTCTGGAATTGACGTCTTTGTGATTTAGTACTTCCAGCATCGTCAGATACCATATGGGTGTCGATCTGGCAGCCGGCCCGCCTTCCATCAAAGTTTTGTAAGCCTTCTCGGTATATTGATTGATTTTCAGCCATTCATTCGCCGGAACGGCATTGGACGAACGATCGCCCCTTAATGCGTAAGATCGCTGCAAATACACTCGGGCAAGAAAAACCTGGGCAATGGCTGATTTCGGAAACTGCGTCCGCCAAGTCACTGCCCGGCGTTCCTGATCATTCCAGTATTGGTTGGTATTTTCGCCAGAAAAAATTCGCTCCAAGCCATCCCGAAAGCTGACCATTTTCCAGACACCACTCGGAAAGCGCTCTTTCGTGTCCAGACTTTTCATATGCATTTTTTCCAGCCGGGCAAAATCCTCGTATTCCAGCGCATGCTGGGTCTCTAGAAAGAACCGGCGTCTATCGCCCAACTCGTCAGCGCCGGCACTGATCAGTGGAAAGATCGCCAGCAACAGCCCCACCGCAATATTGGTTGAGATCTTCATCAGGTAACCTGCCTCGCTAAATACTTCACACCCTATTTGGTTGGCAATGACTGGACGATCTTATTCAGAAATTCGGGGAAATTGGTTCCGCCTTTTGCATAGGTTACGCAATCTTTATATACTTTTTCTCCGTCTTTGCTCCCCCACTGTTCATAGATGATATTTTCGCCCACAAGCGGCAAGATTTTCCGCAAAGTTTCATAATCAACAGCAATGCAGGAAAAATAGGCATAGGCATTTCTATTTCGGTCATGTGGATATTTCGCCAGAATATCTTCAAAACCCTGCTTCATCAGCGGCCATTTTATTCTCGAAGTAAAAAACACGGGGTGTCCATAGTGATTCGCCGTTGCATTCCAATAAATTCGGGTATAAATGGAATTACCACTTATCGGTTTCGATAATTCAATCGAGCGCAACGCCAGCTGGTCGATCTTTTCCCAAGAGCCTCCCCATTTGGGTTCAAGAAACCAGGCTGCCATTAAATATAAGGGGTGATAATCTGGAAATTTCTTTATCCCTTGCTGCACAGCTTTATCATAGGTTTTCTCATCGGTACCACTCATCTTCATGACCTTAAATGCCAGCACATACCAGAAAGGATCAACCTGTAACTGTTCCGGGTTCTTGGCGAGCACGTCATAAGATTTATCCAGATATAGTCGTATATATTTGAATGCGGCAGGATCCACCTTGTCGATAAATTCGTCGCCGCGATAAGTCCAGGCATGGCGCAAATGCACATTTGCCAGAAAGAGTGGTGCCAAAGTCGAGCGCGGGTAACGTTTGCGCCACATTGCAATTTTCTTTTCAACGGCTTGCCAGTGACCAGGATCAAGATCCGCACGCAGGATCCGCTCCAGCTGCGCATGCATCAGATCCAGCATCCAGCCACCGCTTTGCGTTCTGGTTTTGGCTGTTAAGTATTCGGCATACATCTTTTCGAGTTTGGCAAAGTCGTCATTCTCGAAGGCATACCTGACATCCAGATTCAAACGCTTGATCTCGGTATCAGACTCTGCAATCGCGCACGGTGGCGTGATCAGGATCGCGACCCAAAGCGCTTGCCAGAGCCAGGTAACGATACGGGCAGTGCGCAGGCATGTTTTCATCGGGCTATCTCCGTCCTCGGGCGGTACGGTCACCCCACAAACAAGAACCATTGATGACGCACCTCACACCAACATAGCACTCTGGCTACGCCGTTACCGGCACCGGCGACCAATGGGCGGTGCCGGCACAGGCTAGATACCGTTAGCGTTTTTGTTTCTGGTAACGCCGGGCCGGGTTTGAGGCAGGACGCGGCAGGGTGCGCGTGGTTGAGCGCGCTATATAAGCGAACCTTAACGGCGCCACGCCCCACCATCGACCCGGTGCGACCAAAGGCAAAACGTCAACAGCATCTAAAGCAAGCCCAATACTGCAGCCATGATGGCGGCGGCGGTTTTGTTGGCGGCGTTGAGTTTGGCGGTGGCGTTGTTGAGGTGGAAGTCGGCCGTGCGCTTGGAAATATTGGCGAGGTCGGCGATTTCGCTGGAGGTCTTGCCTTCAGCAGTCCAGCGCAGCATTTCGATTTCGCGGGCGGATAGTTTGGCGCGCATTTCGGGCAACAGGCGGGGCACGACGCTACGCGCCATGCCAACGTGGGCGGACTGCGCCAACCAGATCATTTCCATCTGCTTGTCAGCCAGCTCGGTGGCATGCAGGGCTTCGGCGCTGCGGGCAAGTGTCAGCATGCCGCTGACGCCCGTGGCGTCTCTGCACGGTTGCGCCCAGCCAAACGCGAGGCCAGCGGCACGCGCCTCTTCCCACAGCTCGGGCGTGCGAGCGAACAGACTATCGGACCAGACCAGCGGTTGTAGTGAGCGCAGGGCATGCTGCACGGTGGGGTCCACCGCGAGGTAGCCACGGTCGCGATAGCGCGCCTGCCAGTGGTCGGGGTAGTTGTTGATCATGACCGTGCGCGGCTGCGAAAACGGATAGGGGGCGCGCAGGCCGTAGGCGCAGTAATCGAAGCCCAGGTCGCGGGCGATGCGTGCCACGCGGTTGAATAGCTCCTGTTCGCTCAGGGCGCTGATGCTGCCTTGCAAAAGTTCTTCCTGCCATGCTTTCACGGCGTTCTCCTGGCTGGGCAGCGATCGCCGCCTGGCTTGATGCGAAAGTTCTGCTGACCTGAGGTTTGCAGTCGCGTTTCACCGGAAAATAGCCTGGCCCGGTGTTGCAGAGCGCTTGCAAAGAATGACTATGCGGCGCGCTCTGTGCCTTGTTCCAGACCGTTTTCCGGCGAAACGCAATCTGCAAACTTCACGTCAGACAGAACCCAGGCTTTTGGTCCAGCCTGCCTGTCAACGTTGACACTATGGCTGGCGGATAAATCCGGTTATCTTGCCTTCCTCTGCGACAGAATGCCGCAGCAAGATGACACCGCCTTTGCCAGCAACGTCTTGCAAGCCCTGTTTTGGGTTGCCCCTCGTTGTCGCTACCCTGCCCTCGCGTCATCTGCATCGGATGACGATCTTTTCGCTCTGGCGCCCAGCGGGCCATGCCAGAAGACGGCCTATTACAATACCAACAATTCATTTGAATATAAATCTGTCCATTTGGTCAGGCAGCCGCACAGCCAAGCAGGCCGTAAACCTGGCACCCCGCCGGCAGGACAAACGTCACTATTTATTTGTTAGACAAAAGAATTGTTACTTTTCACATCGTCTTTTCATCGGGCAAAAGTACAAAAACTGGCAACTTTGACAGTTACATCAGCCAGTTTGTCGCGCCAAACTTCGCCAGATTTTTTGAATACCCGGATCGGCTTATGTGCATTCCGGGTCGGACAAACCGGCAAATTGGCGGCTCGTCTTCCTGACCAGCCCCTCTTTTCAACTTCCGGTACCTAGCCATGCGCCCCCAATAGGCTTAGGCCTCCTGGCTGAACGCGCGCATCGGCGGGACGCTGGTATCTGGCACCGGCTTGTAGACCCCGTTGTCCTGCCCTGTGGCAGCGCAGCATGTGCGGCATCGCCCCATTTGGGCCCGATCCCACCCTGACAGCCGGCTTCATGGCCTGGCTAACCCGCTGCTTACTGGAGCTGCCATATGGACGCCTCGATCCTTGCCCGTCTGTTTCATCACGCCCAAACCTCGCCGTCGAAACGGGTCTATGCCTATCTCGAACGTGGCGAGCGGCTGGCCGCCAGCCTTGATTACGCGCAGTTGCAGCAAAACGTGCTGGCAACAGCCAGCGCCTTGATCGACCTGGGTTATGAGGGCGAACGCGCACTGTTGCTGTACGCGAATCCCTTGGAGTTTGTGCAGAGCTTTCTGGCCTGTCTGGCGGCAGGGGTAACGGCGGTACCGCTGGCGGTGCCATCGGCCCGGCATGCGGCCAGTGTGGCGGCCATTGCCCGCAACGCGACAATCGCCTGCGTGCTGGCTGGCCGGCGCGAGCAGCAGCAGTTGCAGAGCCTGCTGGAGCCGGAACTGGATGCGACGCCCTGGCATTGTTTTGACGGCATGGAACTGGAGACCTCAAGTGGCGCGATCCGGCAGGCGGAAGCGATTGCTTATGGCGGCGGTTCACGGCTGGCGTTTCTGCAGTACACCTCGGGTTCGACCGGCACGCCCAAGGGCGTGATGGTGAGCCACGCCAACCTGATGGCCAATGAAGCGGTCATCGGCGAAGCCATGCGCATGCATCGCGATTCGGTGGTGGTGGGCTGGCTGCCGCATTTTCACGATATGGGGCTGATCGGCAATCTGCTGCAGCCGCTGTATCAGGGGGCTGAGTGCGTGCTGATGCAGCCGGTCGATTTCATTCAGAAGCCCTTGCGCTGGTTACGTGCCGTGTCGGATTACGGCGGCACCGTCAGTGGCGGCCCCAACTTTGCCTACGACCTGTGCGTCGCCAAAACCAGCGAGGAAACCCGGCAAGGGCTGGACTTCAGCCGTTGGGAAGTAGCGTTTACCGGGGCAGAGCCGATCAAGGGCGAGACGTTGCGCCGGTTTGCAGCGGCTTTCGAAGCCCACGGCTTGCGCCGTTCGACGCTCTACCCCTGCTACGGCATGGCCGAGAGCACGCTGTTCATCACCGGCGAGCAGCAAGGCCGCGCTCCGCTGATTGTCAGCCTGCGCAGTGATGCGCTGACGATCGGCGCCGCCGTGGTGCCGGTTGCGGCCGACACCCCGCTGGCGGCCGAGTTTGTCGGCTGTGGCCTGCCCCGGCAGGACGCCCGCATCCGCATCGTTCATCCCGACACCCTGCAAGCCCTGCCAGAGGGTCACGTTGGCGAAATCTGGGCGCAGGGCGGCAGCATCGCCCTGGGCTATTACGCCAATCCACAAGCCAGCGAACACGGCTTTGCTGCACAACTGAGCGGCGAGGCCGGCAACTGGCTGCGTACCGGTGATCTGGGCGTGATGCATGCCGGCCAGCTGTTTGTGGTGGGTCGGCTGAAGGATGTGCTGGTGGTGCGTGGTCGCAACTATTACCCGCAAGACATTGAGCACAGTGCCCTGCTGGCCGATGCCGAAGCGCTGGCGACCGGCGGTGGCGCCGTGTTCCAGCGGCAGGCCCCGCATGATGAGGAAGTGGTTCTGGTCCAGGAGCTGACCCGCCAGGGTGTACGCCAGGCTGACCTGCCCGCCCTGCAGGCCGCCGTGCGGGCGCTGGTGATTGAACGCCACGGCATCGCGCTGGGCGACATCGTGTTCATCAAACCGGGCCAGCTGCCGCGCACCACCAGCGGCAAGGTCCGTCGCAACCGCTGCCGCGAGCTGTATGAGTGCGGCGGCTTTGAGCCGCTCGATGCCGTCGAGCCAGTCGAGGTGTAATCAATGAGTCTGCAATCGTCTTCCCCCCAAACCCCCACCAGTCCGCCCCCCCAGGCACTGGCCGCCAGCGGCGGCCGGTTGGCACAAAAGGCGCACGCCATCCTGATCGTGGCCTTGCCGACGCTGGCCGTCGCCGGTGCCATCTGGGCTGCGCTGCATGGCATGGTCCGGCCCTGGCATCTGGGCCTGATGGGCATCATGTATTTCTGCACGATTCTGGCCATCACGGTCGGCTTTCACCGATTGCTGACCCATCGTGCCTTTCTCACCGGCCCCAAAGTGAAAGCCCTGCTCACCATCACCGGCTGCATGGCGGCACAGGGGCCGCCCCTGTACTGGGTCAGCAACCATCGCCGTCACCACCGCTATGTCGACCGCGCTGGCGATCCGCACTCGCCCGTCAACGACAACGGTCAGCCCTTGGGCCGCTGGCAGGGCTTCTGGCATGCCCATACCGGCTGGACCCTGCGCCACGACTTGTCCAGCTCGCTGCAGTACTGCCCCGATCTGCTGCAGGACGCCACCGTACGCTGGGTGGGCCGCCATTACTTCAAATGGATTCTGCTGGGACTCTTGCTGCCGGCACTGGCCGGGCTGGCCATCACCGGCCATTGGCAAGGCTTGATCGAGGGCGTGTTCTGGGGCGGCTTTGTCCGGCTGTTCGTGACCTATCACCTCACCAACGGCATCAATTCGGCCGCGCATATGTGGGGCTACCAGCGCTTCGATACCGGTGACAGCAGCCGCAACAACTGGTTTCTCGGCCTGTTTACGCTGGGCGAGGGCTGGCACAACAACCACCACGCCGATGGCACCGCCGCCGTATTTTCGCGGGCCTGGTACGAAATCGACATTGGCGGCGGCTTCATTCTGCTGCTGGAAAAGCTGGGGCTGGCACATGCCGTGCGGCGCGGCCACACCCGGCCCGTCAGTCACGAAGCAGACGTCAATCCCTGACGCACAACGAATCCGACCTCCCCAAGGAAAAACACCATGCAAGACGCAGAAACCCTGACCCCCGCTGAGGCGCTACGAGCCCCCGGCATCGAGACGCCCGCCAGCGCACCACCGGCTGAAGCGGAGCGTCCGAAGATGAAGCGCACGGTCGAAAACCGGCAGCTCAAGCGCATCCAGCATATTCATACGGTGGTGATGACCGTCGCCGGGCTGGGTGGCCTTATCAGCGCGATTTGTCTGCACTTTCTGGTGCAGCCGGTTTCGGCGGCGGCGCTTGGCATCTTCGGTCTGTTCTTTTTCAGCGTCGGCATGGGGCTGACGATTGGCTACCACCGCCACTTCACCCATCGCAGCTACAAGGCACCCACCGCCTTGCGGGTGCTGCTGGGCATTCTGGGCTCGATGGCCGGCCAAGGCCCCATCGTGTTCTGGACCGCCCTGCACCGCATGCACCACGAGATGGCCGACAAGCCGGGCGACCCGCACTCGCCCAATCTGCACGGTGAGGGGCTCGTCAACAAAGTGCGGGGCATCTGGCATGCCTACATCGGCTGGACCGTGCAGCACGAAGTGCCGAACGCCAATTTCTACTCGCGCGACCTGCTGGCCGACGCCCCGATCATGTGGGTGAACAAGCGCTACTACCTGTGGATTGCGCTGGGTCTGGCCTTGCCCGCCCTGTTGGGGCTGGCGCTGACCGGCACCGCCTACGGCGCCCTGGAAGGGCTGCTGTGGGGCGGGCTGATCCGCATGTTTGCCCTGCATAACGTGATCTGGTGGATCACCTCGTTTGCCCATGTCTTTGGCAGCCGCGACTACCAGTCACGCGACCTCAGCACCAATAACTTCTGGCTGGCGCTGCCGACCCTGGGCGAGAGCTGGCACAACAACCATCACGCCTTTCCGCGTGCCGCCATCCTGTCGCTGCACTGGTGGCAGATCGACATCAGCGGTGGCGTGGTCGCCATTCTGGAAAAGCTCGGCATCGTCAGCGAGGTCTGTCGCGTCAGTGCCGAAGACAAGCAAAAGCGTCAGGCCAACCCGTCCCGCCACTAACCCAAAAACAACCCAACCCCGAGGAATACATCATGAGTGATACCAGCGTACTCAGCCCCGTCGCCAAGACCGGCACCGTTGCCAACGAAGACCAGATCATCGACTGGCTGCGCCAGTACATCGGCGACGTGCTGGCCCTGCCCGAGGATGAGATCGATATCGACGCCAGTTTCCAGCAGCTGGGGCTCGATTCCTCCGCTGCGGTTGGCATGACTGGTGATCTGGCCGACTGGCTGGGCCGCGATATCGACGCCGCTGCGGCCTATGACCACCCGACAATCCGGGGTCTGGCCAAGGCCCTGGTGAGCTGACAGGCCGCCAAGGCCGAGGGTTTTGGGCCTCCGGGCCCGCCCAGCCACGTCCGATGCCGCGCCACCCCAAACCAATCACTCACCCCGCCGGGACACCTGCCGCGGGATGTGAAAAGGAATCACACCGTGACACTCAGTACACCGCATACCGGCGCCTCGGCCGAAGCGATCCAGCACCACTACGACGTGGGCAACCAGTTTTACGCCCTGTGGCTGGACCCCGGCATGACCTATTCCAGCGCGCTCTGGTATTACGACAGCGAAAGCCTCGAAGCCGCCCAGCGCAACAAGCAGGACTGGCATCTGGACCGCGCCGGCCTCGACAACGCCGAACGGCTGCTTGATGTGGGCTGCGGCTGGGGAGGACTGATGCGGCGCGCCCTGGAGCGCAAGCCGGACTGCCACTGCACCGGCCTGACCCTGAGCGAAGCCCAGGCGGCGTATATCAACCGCTTGTCCGCACCCAATATCGAAGTCCGGCTCGAAAGCTGGGCCGACCATCAGCCCGATGAGCCGTATGACGGCATTGTCTCGGTCGGCGCCTTCGAGCATTTCGCCCGGCTCGACCAATCGGTGGCCGACAAAATCGCCGGCTATCGCCAGTTCTTTGAATTCTGCCGGCGCAATCTACGGGCGGGTGGTCAGCTGTCGCTGCAGACCATCAGCTACGAAAACGCCAGCCGCAGCCAGTTCAGCCAGTTTTTTGCCAACGACATCTTTCCCGAATCCGACCTGCCGCATCTGGCTGAAATCGCCGAAGCCTGCCGTGGCATTTTCGAGATCGTCGAGCTGCGCAATGACCGTCACCACTACGCCAACACCCTGCGGCACTGGCAGAAAAACCTGCGCGCACACAAGGACGAAGCCTTGGCCCTGGTGGGAGAGGCCAAGTATCGCGATTACGAAAAATATCTGGCGCTGATGGTAGTGGCCTTCCACACCGGCACCATGAACCTGAGCCGGCTGGCGCTACGTCGCCTGCCCGAGTCCACGCCGTTTACGAGTGCCAGATAAATCATGGCTGCGCAGCGTCCCATTGCCATCATCGGCATCGGCTGCCGCTTTCCCAGCGCAGACGGGCTGGAAGCGTTCTGGCAGAACCTGATCGACGGCCGCGACTGCGTGGGTCCGGTGCCGGCAGAGCGCTGGGAGGCCAGCCGCTTTGGCGGCGAAAAGGCCGGCGAACCCGGTACCACCTATTGCCCCAACGTCGGCATGGACGCCAGCGGCGACTGCCATGACGCCGCCTTCTTCGGCATCGACCCCGAGGAGGCACGGCGCATGGACCCGCAACAGGGCAGCGTACTGGAAATGGCCTGGCACGCCTGTGAAGACGCCAATCTGCCGCCCGACAGCCTGGCTGGGCGCGATGTCGGGGTGTTCATCGGCGTCAGCACCCGCGACTTCGATCGGCGCATGTCGGGGCTGTGGCAGCACGTCGATGTCCGCACCAGCACCGGTGCCGCCGGGGCGATTGTTGCCAACCGCCTGTCCTACCTGTTCGGCCTGACCGGCCCCAGCGTGGCCATCGACGGCGCTTGTGCCTCCTCACTGGCATCGGTGCATATGGCCTGCCGGGCGCTGGATGATGAGGAATGCTCGCTGGCGCTGGCTGGCGGTATTCAGTTGATCCTGTCGCCGGCCAACATCATCGCCTTCTCGCAGGGCGGACTGCTGGCCAAGGACGGCCACTGCAAGCCGTTTTCTGCGCAGGCCGATGGCTATGTCTGTGGCGAAGGTGGCGGCCTGCTGCTACTCAAACCACTGGAGCTGGCGCTACGTGATGGCGACCCGATCCGGGCCGTGATCCGTGGCAGCGCCATCAACCATAACGGTCGCAGCAATGGCATGGCCGCCCCGTATCGGGCCGGACAGCTGCAGGTGCTGTGCAAGGCGCTGGCGCGCGCGGGCATCGAACCGGCATCGGTGGATTATGTCGAGGCTCATGCCCCCGGCACCTTGATTGGCGATGCCATCGAGCTGCAGGCAATCCGTGATGTCTACGGCGCGCAGCGACCGGCCGGGCGGCCCTGCTTTGTCGGCTCGGTGAAATCGAATATCGGCCATCTCGAAGCCGCTGCCGGCATCGCCAGCCTGATCAAAGCCAGCCTGGCCGTTGAGCGCGGCATCTTGCCGGCCAGCCTGCACAGCCAGCCGGCCAGCCCCCTGCTGAAGCTTGGCAGCGACGAGGCGCCCGGCTCGGTCTGCCTCAGCAGCCACACCCGGCTCTGGCCACTGGGCAGCGGACCACGCCGGGCCGGCGTCTCGGCCTTCAGCTTTGGCGGAGGCAATGCACATCTGCTGGTCGAGCAGGCTCCCGACCCCACCGCCACCACACCGAACGCCTCACCTCCGCTCTGGCTACTGGCCGTCAGCGCCCGCAGCGATGCCGCCTTCCAGCAGCTGTGCGCCGACTACGCCGAGCGACTGCAGCAACTGCAGCAACAAGCCGCGCCGCTGGCGATGCTGGGCGACTTCTGCCGCAGCAGCCTGCTGGGGCGCCAGCACCATAGCTGGCGTCAGGCCTGGGTGGTCAGCAGCTGGAGCGAAGCGATTCACGCCTTGCGTCAGGCCAGCCCCTTGGTCGCCGGCAATCGCCAGTGCCGCATCGGCGTCATCGCCGCGACTTCTGGCGGTGCACTCAGTCTGCCGGGCCACTGGCATCACCTGCTGGCCGATCTGGCGCCGGCCCGGTCCGGACCACCCGAGATACTCTGCCTGGTGGCCTTGCTCAAGCGCCTGGGCCTATCGCGCCTGCATCTGGCCAGCAGCAGCCCCTTGCTCGGTCAGCTTGGCGACTTTGCCAGCCAGATCGGCTTGAACGTGATCGGGCCGGACCAATCGCCCCCCCGAGCCGGCGACTGCCCAAGCCTGATCGACGCCAGCCAGAACGACAGCACCGGCGATCTGCTCTGGCAACCGGCCCACGGCCTGCCCACGGCTGCCTTGCAGCTGGCCTGCCAGCTCTACCAACGCCACTTCAAGCTCGACTGGCAGCCATTTGTTGCGCTGAGTGGCCGGGGCAGCCATCGCCTGCCTTTGTATCCCTTCGAGCGGGCGCGCCATTACCGGATTGCCGACGCCCTGAGCCTTGATGCCGATGCCAACGCCGATGCGCTGCCTTATCTATTGAAACCCCGTGATTAAAAGCCCTTTGGAAGACAACCGACCATGACCACAACCGAACTCCTGCAAGGCCACGAAGCCATTGAAGACTGGCTGGTCCAGCGTTTTGCTCAGCTGGCCGAAGTCAGCCCCGACGACATCGACCTCGACCGCCCGTTTGCCGACTACCAGCTGGATTCCGCCGTCGCCGTCACCGTCAGCCGCGAATTTGGCGCCTGGCTGGGTAAAGAGCTGTCGATCACCCTGTTCTGGGAATACCCGACCATCCGCAGTCTGGCTGCCGCGCTCGACGCGGGTTTCTGATCGCTACCGGAGCCTCACCATGTCCTTCGTCGCAGAAGCCAACGCCCAAACCATCGTCCGCCCGGCACCTGCCAAGGCGGCACCCCTGTTTTTCAACCCGCGCGACCCCGAGTTCAACAAGAACCCCTATCCGCACTACCAGCGCCTGCGCGACGAAGACCCGGTACACCGCAGCCCCTGGGGCGTCTGGTTTCTCGGCAAATACGAGCATGTGCGCGGTGTGCTGAAAGACCGTCGTTTCAGCGTGCAGGACGTGCCGGGCCAGCTGCGCAAGAAGAACGAGCTGCTGAAAACCCGCCGCATCTCGCCCAACCAGCCCGACAACCTCGACGCGCTGATCGCCAACTCGGAAAACTGGTTCGCCTTCCTCGAAGCGCCCGACCACACCCGGCTGCGCAAGCTGGTATCGGCCGCCTTCCAGAAACGGCAGGTGGAAAACATGCGCGCCCGCATCCGCCGCTGCGCCGAAGATCTGCTGGCCAAGGTGGAGGGGCAAGACGGTATGGATGCGATGGTGGATTACGCCAACCTGCTGCCCCAGAACGTAATCGCCAGCCTGCTGGGCCTGCCCGCCGAGGGTTTTGGCCAGTGCGTGGCCTGGGCCAATGTGATCGGCCGCATCTTCGATCCGCTGGTATCGCTGGAGGAATACAAGGCGCTCAACCAGTGCTCGATCGAGTTCATGGACTATCTGCGCGGCCTGATCGCCGAGCGCCGCGCCCACCCGCAGGATGACCTGATCAGCGGCCTGATCGAAGCCCGCGACGAAGAAGACCGCCTGAGCGAAGCCGAGCTGATCTCGATCATCATCCTCAACTTCGGCGCCGGCGAGGAAACCGTGGTCAGCCTGATCGGCAATGGCGTGCTGGCACTGATGCAGCACCCCGAGCAACGCCGCCATCTGATGGCCCACCCCGAGCTGATGCCAAACGCGGTGGAGGAGATCCTGCGTTACGACGCGCCACTGCAGATGACCTCGCGCACTGCCCTCACCGATGTCGAAATCGGCGGCAAGCTGATCCGCAAGGGCGATCAGGTGTACGTGGCGCTGGGTTCGGCCAACCGCGACCCGGAAGCGTTCGCCAACCCCGACACGCTCGATCTGGAACGGCCGCGCCCTCACCATATGTCGTTTGCCGACGGCCACCACTATTGCGTCGGCGCCCAACTGGCGCGGATCGAGGCGCAGGAGGCATTTTCAGTGCTGTTCGAGCGCTACCCGAACCTGACCATGCTGCCGCAGGAACTGACCTACCGTGACCACACGGTACTGCGCTGCATGAACAATCTGCACGCCAGGTTCTAGGAATCGGCAGATGAATTCGCCCTGGCTGATCGGACTCGATGCCAAACCGGAGGCTCGCCTCACGCTGGTCTGCTTTGGCTCGTCCGGCAGCGGCGCCATCCAGTTCCGCGCCTGGAACCGGCAGACGCCGGACTGGCTGCGGGTGGCCGGAGTGCAATTGCCGGGGCGGGAGGCCCGTTTCCGCGAGGCGCCCTGGCACGACCTCGGCGCGCTGGCCACTGCCATTGCCGATGCCCTCGGCGAGCAGCTCACCGGGCCGTTCGCTTGCTATGGCCACAGTTTCGGCGCCCTGCTGGCGTTCGAGGTGTGTCGCCAATTGCGACGGACCGGCTCGGCGTTGCCACAGCTGCTGGCCGTCGCCGGCCGCTGGGCCCCACAGTTACCGCACCCCTATCGCAAGACCTATCACCTGCCGGATGCCGAGTTCATTGAGGTATTGGCGCAATACGGCGGCACCGATCGCCGCATTCTGGCCGATGCCGAGCTGATGCGCCTGTTCCTGCCCGGCATCCGTGCCGATCTGGAACTGAATACCGAGTACGTCTACCCGCCGGAGCCGCCCCTTCCCCTGCCGCTGATCGCCTTGCGTGGCGACGCCGACCCAGTATGCAGCCCGCCCGAACTGGCCGCCTGGCAGGCCCAGACCACGGCCGGTTTCAGCCTGCATACCTGGCAAGGTGGGCATTTTTTCGAGAAGGCAGGGCAGGAGTTGGTGTTGGGGGTGGTGGTGGAGGCGTTGGGGAGGGGGATGGTGGAATTGGCATCAGGATGATGCTCAGGTTTTTAGCGCCTTACGGCGCGTTGGTTTGTGAGCGGGGGGCGCCCCGCATGCGCCCTTCTTTCTTTGCTTTGCCAAAGAAAGAAGGCAAAGAAAGGCAACCCGACTTCACCGCCCTTCGGGTGCCCTGCGCTCCTCGCCCTGCGTGGCCGGTGCGTAAACTCGCCCGCCCTGCGGCCGGACTCAGACAAACGCCCCGGACGACCCCACTCCGGCCTGCGGTGCTCGGCGGTTCAGATGGGAAGGGGGCGCATAGCAACCGTTTTGGGACTGAAGTCATGGCGTGCGGAGAGATTGAATGTACTCACAGCGGTTTGCAGTTTGTGGCCGACCACAGCTCTAACCACAGCGAGCCCCTACCGCCCTCTAAGCCGCCGAGGACCGGGTCACTGGACGGGGGTAGTCGGCGGCAGCCTGTCTGAGCACGGCCGAAGGACGGGCGAGTTCTGCCGACGCCCGGCCAGTGGCCCGGACCGAGGGAAGTTGCGCAGCAACCGGTGCAGGGGCTCGCCTTTCTTTGCCTTCTTTCTTTGGCGAAGCAAAGAAAGAAGGGCGCATGCGGGGCGCCCCCCGCTCCCAAACCACCGCGCCGTATGGCGCTAAACACAGAAAGAAAAAGAAGAAAGAAGCAGAAGCACAAACCCCGTGAGCCCCTGCCGCATGGCTCACCCAACCAACCATCCCCCAAGGGGCCGCCCCATGAATACGCCTCAAACCCCGATTGCCGTCATCGGCATGGCCTGCCGGCTACCCGGTGCGCCCTCGCTCGATGCCTACTGGCAGCTGCTGAAAAACGGCGTGGACGCCATCAGCGAGGTACCGCTCGAACGCTGGTCGCTCGACGAATTCTACGACCCCGACCCGACCGCCAGCGGCAAAACCACCATCCGCCACGGTGGCTTCATTGAAGGCGTCAACCGCTTCGATGCGGCCTTCTTCGGCATCTCGCCGCGCGAACTGATCGGCGTCTCGCCCCAACAACGGCTATTACTCGAAGTGGCCTGGCATGCAGTCGAAAACGCCGGCCTGTCGATGGTCGAGCTGTCGGCCAAACACGCCGCCGCTGGCCGTCGCACCGGTGTGTTCATGGGCGTCGCCAGCTTTGATTACTACGACCGCGTGACGCAAGACCCAGCCCGTATCGACGGTTACTCGCTCACTGGCAATGCCTATAGCGTCACCGCCAACCGCTTGTCTTATCTGTTCGACCTGCGCGGCCCCAGCATTGCGCTTGATACCGCCTGTTCTTCGTCATTGGTCGCCATCCACCTCGCCTGCCAGAGCCTCGCGACGGGTGAATGCACCACAGCACTGGCGGGCGGCGTGCAGCTGATGCTGTCGCCGTGGGTGACGGTTGCGGCATCGAAAGGCGAATTCCTGGCGCCGGATGGCCGCTGCAAGACCTTCGATGCCAGGGCCGATGGCTATGCCCGGGGCGAAGGCATCGGCGTGGTGGTGCTCAAACGGCTGGATGAAGCCTTGCGTGACGGTGACCCGATCTGGGCGGTGATACGCGGCAGTGCGGTGAATCAGGATGGCCGCAGCAATGGCCTGACCGCCCCCAACCCGGCCGCGCAGGTCGATGTGGTCGCCACCGCCTGGCGGCGCGGCCAGATCGCGCCGGATCAGGTCGGCTATATCGAAGCCCACGGCACCGGCACCAAGCTGGGCGATCCGATGGAATTGAACGCCATGGCCAATGTGCTGGGACCACGGTCGCAGAAATGTCTGGTCGGCTCGGCCAAGACCAATTTCGGCCATCTTGAAGCCGCCGCTGGCGTGGCCGGCTTTATCAAGGCTGCGCTGTGCGTGCATCACGGCGAGATTGCCCCGCATCTGCATTTCAACACACCGAATCCGCTGATCGACTTTGAGCGCCTGCCACTATCGGTGGCCACCCAGCACCAGCCCTGGCCCACTGGCCTGCCCCGCATTGCCGGGGTCAGCTCGTTTGGTTTTGGCGGTACCAATGCCCATGTGGTGCTTGAGGCCGGCCCCGCGCCGCGCCAGAGCGCCATCACGTCCTCAGCGGCCTTGTTCTGCCTGAGTGCCCGCAGCCGGCCCGCCCTGGCGGCCCAGGCCGAGCAACTGGCCAGATGGTTGCAGCATCACCCGGCAGCCTCGCTGTCGGCGGTTGCCAGTACCTTGGCAATGGGCCGCATGCGCTTTACCGAGCGACGGGCGTTGGCGGTGACCGATACCGCCAGCGCGGCCCGGAATCTGACACAACTGGCCACGGAACTACGGACCCAACCGGCCGGCAGCCGCCGTCCCAGCAAACCAAAGCTGGCTTTTGTGTTCACCGGCCAAGGCGCGCAGTACCCCGGCATGGGTCGGGGTCTGTACGAGCACTTCCCGGTATTCCGCGACACCTGGCGTGAAGCCGACGCCATTCTGGCCAATCAACTGGGCGGGCCGCTCAGCCAGCTGGTCTATGGCCACGATGCCAACGCCGCCACCCTGGCACAAACCCGCTACACCCAACCGGCACAGTATGTGTTGCAGGTAGGGTTGCTGCGGGTGCTGGCCGATTGCGGCCTCAAGCCCGCCCTTCTGCTGGGCCACAGCATTGGTGAGTTTGCTGCGGCCCACTGCGCCGGCGTGCTGAGCTTTGAGCAGGGATTGCGGCTGGTGGCGCTACGCGGTGCCAGCATGCAGTCGTGCCCGGCCGGTGGGGCGATGCTGGCGGTACAGCTCGACCGCCTGACCGCCACCGCACTACTGCGGCAACGCAATTCGCAAGCCGTCATTGCGGCCGTCAATGGCCCGCGCAGCATCGTGCTGTCGGGGCCGGAAGTGGACATTGTCGAGCTGGAACAGGCGCTGGCCCAACAGGCTGTCGGCCATAGGCGGCTACAGGTGTCGCACGCTTTTCACAGTGGTGCGATGGCACCCGCCGCCCTCAGCTTGCGCGACTACGCCAGCCATATGCCGCATGGCAAGCCAGCCCTGCCACTGATTTCGTCGCTGACCGCCGAGCCCGTGGGGACTGATCTCGACTGGCCCAGCTATTGGGCCGAGCAGATATTGAACCCAGTGGAGTTCGAACGGGCGGCGGCCCGGTTGGCACAGGAAAAACCAGACCTGTTGCTGGAGCTGGGACCACAGCCAGTGCTCAGCCGCCTGCTGCAACAGCAGTTGGGCGGGGCCTATCGCATCCACGCCACGCTCGATACCAAAGTGGACGATCTGGCGCAGCTGCTGACGGCCATCGGCGCCGCTTACGATTGTGGCATCGAGCCCAATCCCGCCGGTCTCTTCACCGCAGATGGCGGTGCAAGGCCGCGCCTGCCCGGCTACCCCTTCGAGGTGCAGGCTCACCCGCTGTACCCGCCGGTTTCGCTGCCGCAAGCAGGCCATCTGGCCACGCCGCATGCCTGGTTGACCGATGCCACGGTCGAGCAGCACGGCAAAGGCGAGTTCAGCGTCAGCCTGCCCTTGGGCAGCCGCCGCTTTGGCTGGCTGGGCGATCACACGGTCTTCGGGGCCGATGTGCTGCCGGCCACCGGTTATATCGAGCTGGCGCAGGCCGCAGCTTTCCGGATTACCGGCCGGCGGCGTTGGCAGCTGGAGGGGCTGGAGTTCCGCCGCCCTCTGGTCTTGAACGAGGACGACCGCCGCGTGCGGATTGATCTGGCCGCAGAGGGGGATGCCTGGCGCTTTACCGTCTGCGATGACGACAACCAGCCCACACAGAGCCGGGCTGTGTATTCCTGCGGCTTGCTGCGCAATCTGCCCGCTGTGGAGGGACACCAAGCATGAATCACCCCGATTTCCGCCCCGGCACCTGGTCGGGCAGCGAGCGTTATGAGTGGGATGCCGAGCTGAAACTCAGTGGCATCCGTCTGGGTCGGCGCAGTCGCGACAATGGCGAGTCCGACTATGTGCTGGGCATCGACGATAGTCAGGGCAGCCGGCTGCTGTCACTCGGCACCGCCAGTGCCGAGGGGTTTTCACCGGAATTGCGGCTGCTGGCTTTCGAGCAGCTGGCCAGTCTCGATCCCGACCCAACCCGCCATGCCTTCTGGGCAACCCGCGCCCGCTGCCGGCGGGCGATTGCGCCGGCAGCGTTTTATGACCAGGTGGCCGCCCTCAGCATTGTCTTTGGCCCGAATTTTCGCGCCGTGCGGGAAATCTGGCGGGGGGACGGCGAAGCCATCGGCCGGGTCGAGCTGGGTAGGGCGATGCACGGTGAAACCCCGGCTTATATTCATCACCCGGTATTTCTGGATGCCTGCCTGCAGCTGTTTGGCGCCACGCTGTTCGACGAAGCGAGCCGCAAGACCTTTCTGCCGGTCGGCATGGAATCGTTCCGCTTCGAGCCCGGCCCGGTCAGCGCCGCCTGGAGCCATGTGCGCTTGCGGCAGGCCATTGCGATTGCCGACACCACGGCGCTGGCCGATCTGACTTTCTACGACCTGCAAGGCCGGCCGATTGGTGAGATCTGTGGTTTCTCGTTACGGCTCAGTGACCGTAGCCAGCTGATGGAGCAAGGCGCCCGCCTGGGCGGCCCGGCCAGTTATCACCTGAGCTGGGAAGCGCAGGACCTGCGCCCCAGCCAATCACCCCACGCATTGGCTGCGATACTGGGTGGCGGCAAGCTGGCCGAGGCGCTGCGCCAGCAACTGGAGGTCGGCCAAACCCTGCCAAGCGGCGCCGAAGCGGCCGCCATCGTGGTGGACAGCAGCCAGCCACTGGCCGCTGCCAGCCTGCTCGACAGCGCCCGTCAACTGCGGCAGGCCGTGGCTCAGCTAGGGCTGGATCAGCCGGAGGCGCGCTTGCGCCAGCTGTGGTTTATCACCCGCTCGGCGCAGCAGGTGAGCGGCCATGACAGCATCCGGCCGCAGCAGGCGCTGATCTGGGGGTTTGCCCAGAGTCTGGCCCGCGAATATCCGCAGCTGCGGGTGCATTGTCTGGACGAAGCCGACGAGCATGCCGGCCAGGCTGCCGCCACGGAAATTCGCGGTGGCAGTGTTGAAACGCTGGTGGCCTGGCGCGGCCGACAGCGCTATGTGGCACGCCTGGCGCCACTGGTCACCCCAGCCGTCAGCGCGCTGCCGGCGGGCAGCCCGTTTACCTTGCGGACGTCGGCCTATGGTTCGCTCGATAACCTCTATCTGGCCGCCTGCGAGCGCAGTGAGCCGGCCGCCGGCGAAATCGAGATCCGCGTTCACGCCACCGGCCTCAATTTCAAAGACGTGTTGCACGCGCTCGGCATGCTGGCCGAAGGCGGCCAGCAATCGGGGGTGGGCTCGGCGGCCAGCATGCTGTTCGGGGGCGATTGTGCCGGCGTGGTCAGCCGCGTCGGTGCGGGTGTCACCTCGGTCGCAGTCGGCGACAGCGTGGTGGCGACGATGGCGTTTGGCTGCTTTGGCAGCCATGTGGTGGTGGGCGAGCACTTTGTGGCGCCACTACCCAGCGGGCTAGGTTTCCACGAAGGCGCGGCGATACCCACCGCCTATCTGACGGCCTTCCACGCGCTGATGCGGTGCGGCGGCCTGCGGGCCGGCGACCATGTGCTGATCCACGCGGCGGCGGGCGGTGTCGGTCTGGCGGCCACCCAGCTGGCGCTGCGCTTCGGTGCCGTGGTCTACGCCACCGCCAGCCAGAGCAAGCATGCGTTCTTGCGCTCATTGGGGGTTCAGCAGGTCTACGACTCGCGCAGTCTGGACTTTGCCGAGGCCATCGGGCAGCAGCGGCCACAAGGCTTGCAACTGGTGCTCAACTCACTCAATGGCGAATTCATCGAGCGCAGTCTGGCCCTGCTGGCGCAGGGCGGCCGCTTTGTCGAGATCGGCAAGATCGGGGCCTGGACCGCACCGCAGATGGCCGCAGCCCGGCCCGATGTCGGCTACAGCCTGTTTGATCTGATGGACGTCGCTGCCGAGCAGCCACAGCTGCTGGCCGACGAATTCCGCGCTGTACTCAAGCTGATGTCGGATGACGGTCTGCGGCCGACACGGGTGCAAACCTTCCCGATTGAGCGGGTCAGCGATGCTTTCCGTTGCATGGCTGAAGCCCGGCATATCGGCAAGATCGTGGTGACCCAGCCTACGCATGAGCAGACCCGCACCGTGCGGCCGGACCGATGCCATGTCATCGTCGGTGGTCTGGGGGCGCTAGGCCGGCAGCTGTTGGGCTGGCTGGTGGCGCAGGGTGCCCGGCAAATTGCGCTGATCAGCCGTCGTCAGCCCGATGCGGCACTTTGCCAGCAGTTGCAGACCGGGCTGGCCCAGGGCGCCAGCCTGCGTTTTGTCAGTGCCGACATGGCCGACCGGCAGCAGGCGATCACTGCGCTGGAGCAAATCGCCAGCGAGGGGCTGCCGCTGGGCGACATCTACCATCTGGCCGGTGTGCTGGCCGATGGCTTGGTACGCAATCAAACCGATGCCAGCTTTGCCACGGTCCTGCAAAGCAAGGCGGAAGTGGCGCTGAATCTGCATCTGGCCAGCCAGCGCCTGGCGCATGATCGGCTGATTCTGTTCTCGTCGATTGCCAGCGTGTTTGGCTCGGCCGGCCAATCCAACTACGCCGCAACCAATGCGGTGGTCGATGCGCTGGCGCACTACCGGCGACAGCTGGGCCTGCATGGGCTGAGTATCAATTGGGGGCCGTGGGCCAGTTCGGGCATGGCGGCCGAGCTGGATGCCGCCGACCAGGCGCGATTGGCCGATGCGGGCGTGCAAGCACTGCAGGCCGACGAGGCCTTCGACTTGATGCGCCAGCTGCTGGTGAGTGAGCAGACGCAGGCCGTGGTGGCCGACATCGACTGGTCACGCGCTGCAGCCGCCTTCCCGCCCGGCCAGATGCCACCCTGGCTGGCGCCGCTGCTGGGTGGTCATGGCAGCCATGAAGACATCGGCAATGTGCTGGAAGACTTGCGCACGCTGCAGGGGGAAGCCCAATGGCAAGCCATGACGGCAGCCGTCTGCCGCTGTCTGGCGCAGGTGTTGCGGCTGGCCGGTAGCGACATCCAGCCCGAGCAGACACTGGGCGAGCTGGGGCTGGATTCGCTGATGGGGGTAGAGCTGCGGCACAAGCTGGAGAAACTGATCGGGGCCAGTGTGCCGATTGCCACCTTGGTACGCAGCCCCAGCGTGGGCGAATTGGCCACCGAGCTGCTACAGCGCGCCGGCCTGGGGAGTGGCAGCAGCCAGTGCAGCGGCGATGGTGCCGCGCTGCTGCGGCTGGGCGGCCCATCGGCCGCGCCGGCCCGGCTGATCTGTTTTCATCATCTTGGCGGCAGCGCCGAATTCTTCCGCCGCTGGGCCGAGCCACTGTATGAACAGTATGAGGTCTATGCCGTGCAATTGCCGGGGCGCGGCCAACGGAGTGAAGAGGGCTACGCCACCGATTTCGACAGCCTGCTGCACAGCCTGCTACCCACTCTGGCAGCTCTGGGCGACAAGCCGCGTGTGCTGTATGGCCACAGCATGGGCAGCCATCTGGCGTTTGAAAGCGCACGACGACTGGCAATGCAGGGAGCCGCGCCCCAGCATCTGGTGCTCAGCGGCCTGTGGGCGCCGCACGATCACTCCGCCGAGAAACATTCCGACTTTCTACGCGACAGCGGCTGGAACGAGCTGGAGATTCCCGCAGCGCTACAGCAGGACGCGAGCTATATGCAGAGCCTGCAAAAACTGATCGAAGCCGATGCCCGTCTGCTACAAAGCTATGGCGGCGTGACAGCCGATAGCAGTTTGCCTATCCCGCTAACCCTGTTCTCGGGCCTGGATGACGCCATCGCCCCGCCAGACAAGGTGGCACGCTGGGCTGAGCTTTGCCGCGAGCGCTTCGAGCACCATCGCTTGCCGGGGCGGCATATGTTCATCATTGCGCAACAGACAGCCCTGCTGGCTGCGTTGCGGCAGGCGCTGCAGGGCTGTGTTTCATGTGAAACATAGCCTGGGACAGCACAGGCCAATAAAACCAATTTCAGTCAATTCACCAAGAGGAAACAGCATGTCCACCCACACCCAATACAAGCAGATCATCACCACCCGCTGGGCTGATGTCGATGCCAACCGCCACCTCAAGCACAGCGCCTACGCCGACTGGGCCACCCACACCCGTGTCGAATGGCTGAACTCACACGGCTTCACCCTGAAGAAGTTCACCGAGCTGCAGATTGCGCCGATCATCTTTGAAGAGACCACCAAGTACTTCAAAGAAATCTATATGAGCGAGCAGATCACCATCGACCTGATGCTGGTTGGCCTCAACCACGACGCTTCACGCTACCACCTGCGCCAGTATTTCCGCCGGGGCGATACGGTCTGCGCGCAATATGAGATCAAGGGTGCCTGGCTTGATGTGGCCAGCCGTCGCATTGCGCCGCCACCGCCCGGTTTGCTTGAAGCCACCACCAATCTGCAACGGGCCGACGACTACGCTGAGATCGTCAGCCAGACCCGGCAATAGGCCACGACCATGCGCTACCACTTCTGTCCCTGTTGTGCCGCCGCGTTGGCCGATACCGATCTGGACGGCCAGACACGGCAAACCTGTTCGCAGCAATGTGGTTATGTGAACTGGAACAACCCCGTACCGGTAGTGGCAGCGCTGGTCCTGCTGCGGGGAGAGGTCATCCTGGTCCGGCAGGCCAACTGGCCCGCCGGCTGGTTTGGCCTGGTGACCGGCTATCTGGAAAAAGCCGAAGAGCCGCGCAATGGCGCAGCGCGTGAAGTCGCCGAGGAGCTGGGCCTGCGCGCCGTGCGGGTGGAGCGCATTGGCGAATATCCTTTTGTCGAGCAGAACCAGCTGATTCTGGCCTATGCCATCGAGTGTGAAGGCGACATCGTGCTGTCGGATGAGTTATCGGAGTACAAGCGGGTGCCAATCAACAAGCTGCAAGCCTGGCCCTTTGGCACCGGCCGCGCAGTGGCCGACTGGTTGCGGCAGCAGGAGACCCGCACCGCCGTAGCCTGAGCCAGGCACGATGACGTTTTGTTTCCGGTCGCGCCGGATCGAGTGGTGGGGCAGGCCAAGGCAGAAAACGTCAACAGAACCTAGCGGCCTGTCGGACTTTCGGGCACGCCGGCGAAAACGCGGGAGAACGAGACCAGTTTTGCTGGTTTTTGAGGCGCATAGTGAGCCTATACAACGAAAAAGCCAGCAAAAATGGGCTGTTCAACCCGCAAATTCCACCCGTGCAACGAAAGTCCGACAGGCTGCTAAGCCCCCTGCGCCCGAAACGTCCGTACATGCTCAACCAGCGCACGCAGCTTGGCCGGCTGGTTGTGTCGGTTCGGAAAGTACAGATAGAAGCCGGCAAAGGACGGTAGATAGTCATCAAGCAGCGAGACCAGCTCACCCCGTTCCAGATAGCGCGCGAAGCAGTCTCTGGCAGCAAAGGTGATGCCCCCACCAGCCAGCGCCAGACGGATCATCAAGGAAAGGTCATTGGTGGTGACGGCGGGCTGTACATCCACACTGAACGGGCGGCCCTGCTCGGCGAATTCCCACCGATACGGCGCATGCGCGGGCGTCACCCGCCAGCCGATGCAGCGATGCCCCACCAGATCTCGCGGATGGACCGGCGAGCCAAACCGTTGCAGATAGGCCGGCGCCGCAACCGTCGCTTCTCGCTGCGGGCCGGATAGTGGCAGGGCAATCATGTCCTGATTGATCACCTCACCCAGCCGTACGCCTGCATCAAAACCGGCTGCCACAATGTCGATCTCTTCGTCGATCACCGTGACATCCAGGGTTATCTGCGGATACGCCTCGATGAAGGTGCTGATCAATGCCCCCGACAGAAAACTTTCTGCAATCGACGTCACCGCAACGCGCAGCAGGCCGCGCGGCGCGCCCTCCTCGCCCGCTTCTTCCAGCGCGCCGCCAATCGCTGCCAAAGGTGCAGCAATCTGGCCACATAGGCGCGCCCCGGCCTCGGTCAGGCTGACGCTGCGGGTGGAGCGATGTAGCAATGCCACGCCCAGCCCATCTTCGAGCTTGCGCAGGCTCTGGCTGACGGCAGACCGGGTCACCCCAAGGCGCTGCGCGGCTTTTTGAAAGCTGCGCGTTTCGGCAACCGCCATAAAGACCGATAGCAGATTCAGATCAGCTTGCATTTTGGTTAGAAATTCTAACGAATGTGTTGACCGGAAGAGTAGTTCTCTAACCAATATAGCGTCAATAAGATGGCAATCCGGCGGCGGCAAGGTGCCGCCATCGCTTATTCAGTCACGGAGCCATTTCATGAAGACCTTACTGCTCGCTGCCTGCCTGTTGCCTGTCTCGGCCACGGTCTGGGCCAAACCCTGCCCCCAGACCGGCAACGAGGCGCCACTGGCTCTCCACAAATCGTGGATTCTGCAGGGCTGGGAGCGCAAACCCGGTGACCCGCCCTTTGTCTTTGCGCAGAAAATGCGGCGCTACTACGACCTGGCATCGCCGCAAGGGGTGTTCTACGACAATTTTGCGCCCGGCCAGACCCAGCTGTTCCACAATGCCGGCCTCTACGGCGCCAACTGGGAGGCGCTTCAGAACAACGCACGATCCATCGCACACGCACTGACTGGTGGACACGACCAGATAGCCGGCAGCAAGGTGGCTTCGACCACTCTGGGGTTTGTCGGCAAACTCCATCGGCAGGATGACGAGATCATCGCCTTCGATGGCCGTTCGCAGCTGGGCTGGGTTTGCCAAAAGGGCCACTGGAAAATCCGCCACGAAATGAACTACGCCTGGCTGGTCAAACCCGAGGCGATTGCGTCTTACCTGAATTGATCCGGCGTTGTTGGCGTCCTACCAACAGTATGTTTGGCACGGCTGTGCGGTAGCGGGCTTGTCTGGCTGACCGGTGCATACTCAGAGGGCAAGCCTGCAGCCCGCAGGCCAAACTCTCAGGAACCGCCATGTACAGCGATGATGATCTCGACTCAGCGGTACAGGCCGGCGTCATGCCGCCAGCCACCGCCAATGCCTTTCGCCAGTTCGTGGCCCGACGCCACGCCACCCATCTGGTCGATGAAGAAAACTTCCGGCTGGTCAGCAGCTTTAACGACTTTTTCGTTGTCATTGCCTGCGGCCTGCTGCTGTCTGCGCTGGCGGGTATCTTCGCCAGCATCGCCCCACTATTGATCGGCCCGGTGATGGCCGCCACCGCCTGGGCGCTGGCCGAGTTCTTCACCCGCAAACGCCGGATGGCGCTGCCCTCCATCATGCTGTTGCTGGCGTTTTGCGGTTCAGTCGCCTTTAGTGCCGGCTATCTGGTCAGCGCCTTCACGGCTGGCCCGATGATGGCCAAGTCCGGTCCGCTGGTGGCCGGCAGCGCCGCCGTCGCCGCAGCGCTGGCTGCCTGGGCACACTGGCAGCGCTTCCAGGTACCGATCACGGTGGCAGCCGGCATGGTCGGTCTGGCCACCCTCGCCTTGCAGATTCTGCTGGCCGTGGCCCCCCACTCGAAGGACTACCTGCTGTTACTGGCACTGGTTCTCGGGGTGCTGACCTTCGCGCTGGCGCTGTACTGGGACATGAGCGACCGCGAGCGCAAGACTCACCGGTCAGACGTCGCCTTCTGGCTGCACCTGCTGGCCGCACCGATGATCGTCCACCCGATCTTCGCCTTGCTGGGCATCAACAGCGATAGCGAACTGGTCGGCCTGTCACAGGCGCTGACCGTGATTGCGCTCTACATCGGCCTGGGCGTGGTCGGACTGGTGGTAGATCGGCGTGCCTTGCTGGTCTCTGCCTTGATTTACGTGCTGTGGGCACTGAACGCCCTGTTCAAACAGTTTGGCGCCGTCAGCCTGAACGTTGCGCTGACTGCACTGGTCATCGGCTCGGCCCTGCTGCTGCTCTCCGCCTTCTGGCATTCGGCACGCGGCCTGCTGGTACGCCAGCTGCCGCTGGAACTGCGCACCCGTCTGCCCGCACAGGAGGCCGCCTGAACGACGACCCGCAACGGTGGCCGGGCACCGCTACGGCCCCCGTTGCCCACCGCAATTGACGTTTCAGGCCGGGCCGGTTAAATAGCCGGCCGGAACTCTCTCAAGGATTCACACCATGCGTCTGCTGCTCGCCCTACTCTTGCCCTGGCTGCAGTTCTTCACGATAGGACGGCCATTTGCCGGGCTGTTCTGCCTGATTCTGCAATGCACACTGATCGGCTGGGTGCCCGCCGCCATCTGGTCGGTGTATGCACTGAGCCAATACAAAACCGACAAGAAAATCGAGGCCGCATTGTCGCAACGACACTGACACCGGCCCACACCGCTCGCCGACGCTTACCCGCGATCTTCGTAGGTAAGCCCCCGGTCAGCGCATGGCCCCGGAGCGTAAAACCGTTTTGCCGCTCGCCGTCGGCACGGTCTGCAACAGCGCCTTGGCAACCGCCTGAGCTTCGATCGGCTTGTAATCGGCGGGAATCAAAAAGCCGAGCGCTTTGCCCAGCCGGTAGCCCAAAGTCTCGCCCGGCCGGACCGGTTGCCCCAGCGCTTCTCTATCGCCCACCAGCAAGGATGGGCGGGCAATCACCAGACCTTCAAACGCCATCTGGCTCAAGGCGTCTTCCAGCTCGCCTTTTACGCGACTATAAAAGACCTTCGAGCTCGCATCGGCCCCCATGGCACTCACCAGCCCTACCCGTTTGGCGCCTGCCACCTGTGCCGCCCTGGCCACTGCCAGGTTCGCGTCGAAATCCACGGCACGGAAGGCGGGTTGGCTGCCAGCAACCTTGATGGTTGTCCCCAAGGCCAGATAAACCTCGTCAGCTTTTGGCAAAGCCGGCAGGTCTGCAAATTCAACACTATGCGCCTGCAGCTTGGGATGCTGCATGGCCGGCGCCCGGCGCCCCAGGCTATGCACGGTGGCCACCGTGTCATCTGCCAGCAGGCCTGCCAGAATCTCTCTTCCTACCAGACCGGTCGCCCCGGCCACGATGACGGTTCGTTTTGTCATGTAATTTGGATGTCCTTTTGCCAAGTCAGTGATTGAAGTTCTGGCGTCTTGCCCGGCTTACCGCAAGGGATGAGGTCGCTGCGCTTGAGGATGGCTATCGCCTGCGAAGCGGCCGGCGCTCACTCACGCCCCTCCGCACGCCCGAAGGCTCGACCAGCCAGGCTCATTCAACCGCCGGGACACCCCCCAGCTGCTGCCTGACGACCGCCATCTGCTCGTACTGGCGGGCAATATTGCCGCAGACCAGATCACACAGCGCATAAATCGCCGGGTCGGTGATCCGGTAGTACACCGCCGTGCCGCGCCCTTCCCGTGTCACCATGCCATGCCGGGCCAGCAAGGCCAGATGGCGTGACACGTTGGCGGTGGACGAGCCACAGATCTCCGTCAACTCCCCGACATTCCGCTCACCCCCACGCAGCGCATTGAGAATGCGCAGCCGATTGGGCTCGGCCAAAGCCTGAAAATATTGCGCCACCTGCTGCAGCGCCTGATCGCTCATTGCTTCCATATCAGGGCATTCCTTCCAGATCCATTCCACTTCGAGACGCAACATACCACCGAATCCCGCCTGCTCCAGGCTCTATTGATATTTGGCACCGCGCCGCGCCCGGTCAAGCTCCGGGCTGGCCCATGCGGCTTTTGGCAAGGCCGCTGACCGACCTCAACATCATTTATTGACTATTTGCGTATATATGCAAATAATAAAACAAGCGCGTCCACGACGCACCCTCTGCCTGGAGTCCATCATGTTGCGAATGTTTACTTTACTGATCCTGCTTGGGCTGGGTCTGCCGGCCACCGCCGCCAAGCTTGCCAGCACCCCGGTCAGGGTCGCTCAGGACAGCCGGCCACTGTTGCTGGATGGCGTTGTAGAGGCCGTTCGCCAGAGCCAGATTTCGGCCCAGGTGGCCGGCAGCATCCTCCGCTTGCCGGTTCGGGCGGGGGATACGGTCAAAGCGGGTCAGTTGCTGGCACAGATCGACGCCCGCAGCGCCAACCAGACCGCCAGCGCCAGCCGGGCACAGACTGAAGCCGCCCGCGCCACGCTGGATATCGCCCGCAAGGAGTTTGAACGCCAGCAACAGCTGTTCCGCCAGCGTTTTATCAGCCAGGCGGCGCTGGATCAGGCCGAAGCCCGGTTCAAGGCGGCACGGGCCGAGGTCGAGGCGCAGACGGCACAGGCCAGTGCCGCCCGCACCCAGAGTGATTATTTCAGTCTGACCGCCCCCTATGCCGGCGTTGTCGCCGACGTCGCCGTCAGCCAGGGCGACATGGCGCAACCCGGCCGCCCTCTGCTGACGCTGTACGACCCAACCGCGCTACGGGTAGCCCTCAGCGTGCCAGAGGCATGGCTGACGCAGCTGGATGCCAGCCAACCGGTGCGGCTTGAATTGCCGGGCTTGCCGGTCGGCCAGAACATCCTGATCAGCCGCCAGATCAGCCAGCTTCCTGCCGCCAACGCCCAGACCCACAGCCGCATCTGGTGGCTGAGCTTGCCGGCCGGCAACAGTGCCCGCCCCGGCCAGTTCGCCCGTGTCTGGCTGCCCACGCGCGCAGAAGGCCGGCAGCGCTATTACCTGCCCAGCCGCAGCATCGTGCAGCGCGCCGAATTGAGTGCCGTCTATGTCATCGACGACAAAGGTCAGCCGCTGCTGCGACAGGTGCGGCCGGGCCGCAGTCTCGGCGACGAAACCGAGATTCTGTCTGGCATCGCAGCCGGTGAGCAGGTCGCACTGGACCCTCTGGCCGCGACAGCAGCCCGCTGAGGACATCGCCATGAACCCGTCTCTCCGCCTTGCGGGCCGTCTCGCCGCCCGTTTCCAGACTGATCGTCTGACTCCGCTGCTGGCGCTGGTCGCCTTGCTGCTGGGCCTGTTTGCCGTGCTGGTCACCCCGCGCGAAGAAGAGCCCCAGATCAACGTGACCATGGCCAATGTGCTGATTCCCTTCCCTGGCGCAGCGGTGAAGGATGTCGAACAGATGGTGGCCACGCCAGCCGAACAGGTACTGAGCCAGATCGCCGATGTCGAGCATGTCATGTCGGTATCGCAGCCCGGCATGGCCATCCTGACCGTGCAGTTCAAGGTGGGTGTGCCGCGCACCGAAGCGCTGGTCCGGCTCTATGACACGCTGCACAGCCATCGTGACTGGCTGCCGGCCGGTCTGGGTGTGGGAGAACCCCTGGTCAAACCCAAGGGTATCGACGATGTGCCCATTCTCAGCCTGACCCTATGGTCACGCGAGCCTGGGCAGGGTGGATTTACCCTCGAACGCATTGCCCATAGTCTCGAAGCCGAATTGAAGCGGGTACGCGGCACGCGAGAGGTCAGCAGCATTGGCGGACCCGGCCGGGCGGTGCAGGTGGAACTCGACCCGACACGCCTGGCGGCGCAAGCGCTGACGGTGGCTGACTTGCGTCAGGCACTGCAGGCTGCCCATCAAGCCGCACCAGCAGGCGAGCTGATCAGCGCCAATCGTAGTATCGCCATTGAGGCCGGCCCCTATCTGCGCGATGCCGATGAGGTCGCCGAGCTGGTAGTGGCAGTGCGCCAGAATCATCCGGTTTTCCTGCGGGATGTGGCCGACGTGCGCGATGGCCCACCCCCGGCCAGCCGGAGCGTATGGATCGGCTTTGGCGGCAGCCAGCGGGGCGAATACCCGGCCGTCACCCTCACCCTCACCAAGCAACCGGGCCAGAATGCAGTGGCAGTGGCCGACGGGGTGCTGCGTCAGGTCGAGCTGTTGCGCAATAGTGTGATTCCGGCCGGGGTCGAAGTCACCATCAGCCGCAATTACGGTGAGACGGCCAATGCCAAAGCACAGAAGCTGATCCAGAAACTGCTGTTCGCCACCGCGTCGGTGGTGGCGCTGGTGTTTGTAACGCTGGGCCGGCGCGAAGCCGCCATTGTCGGCACGGCGGTGATCCTGACCCTGACGGTCACCCTGTTCGCCTCCTGGGCCTGGGGCTTTACCCTGAACCGGGTCTCGCTGTTCGCCCTGATCTTTTCTATCGGCATTCTGGTAGACGATGCCATCGTGGTGGTCGAAAACATCCACCGTCACCAGCAGCTGTTTCCGCAGCGCAGTCTGGTCGACATCATCCCCGGCGCGGTGGATGAAGTGGGCGGACCGACCATCCTCGCCACCTTCACCGTAATTGCCGCGCTGTTGCCGATGGCCTTTGTCAGCGGCCTGATGGGCCCGTATATGAGCCCGATCCCGATCAACGCCAGTATGGGCATGCTGTTATCGCTGGCGATTGCGCTGGTGGTCACCCCATGGCTGGCAAGCTTATGGCTGCATTCACATCCCGCCACCCACCATGACCGCCCGCAGTGGCTGGGTCGCCTGTTCCAGCGTGTTTTCCGGCCGTTTCTGGCTGCCGAAACCGGCGGACGCTCCCGCCGCAAGCTGGGGCTCGCGGTCGCGGCGCTGGTCGGTTTATCGGCCGCCCTGCCCGTCATCGGCTGGGTACAGCTGAAAATGCTGCCCTTCGACAATAAATCGGAATTCCAGCTGGTGGTCGATATGCCGGCCGGTACACCGCTGGAACACACGGCAGCCGTCTTGCGTGAACTGGGCGCCTATCTGGGCACCGTGCCGGAAGTCGCCAACTATCAGGCCTATGCCGGCACCGCCGCCCCGATCAACTTCAATGGCCTGGTCCGCCAGTACTACCTGCGTGCGAGCGGCGAGCTGGGTGAGATGCAGGTCAACCTGCTGCCGCAGCACCAGCGGCACGAGCAAAGCCATGCCATTGCCAGCCGCCTGCGGCCGGCCCTGCAGCAGATCGGCCAGCGTTACGGGGCCAAGGTCAAGGTCGTGGAAGTTCCGCCCGGCCCACCGGTGCAGGCGCCCATCGTGGCGGAAATCTATGGCCCGACCGAAGCCGGTCGCCAGCAGGTGGCCACCGCCGTACAAGCCGCCTTCCGCCAGCAGACTGGGGTGGTGGATGTCGATAGCAGCCAGATTGCCGCCGCGCCACGCAAGTTGCTGCTGGTTGATCGACGCAAGGCGGCGCAGCAGGGCGTCAGCCAGGCTGACATCGTGGCCACGCTGCGCGCCGGCCTCGCCGGGGAGGCCGTGAGCTGGCTGCACGACGCCAGCAAGTATCCCGCCGCCGCCACCTTGCGCTTACCGTCGGCAGATTTGGGCAATCTCGATGTTCTGCTGCAGCTGGGGGTAAAGAACGCCAGCGGCAAAGTGCTGCCCCTGCGTGAGCTGGTCACCTTGAGCGACAGCCAGCGCGAACAGCCGCTCTATCACAAGGACGGCCTGCCCGTGGTGTACGTGGTGGGGGACATGGCCGGCAAGGTCGATAGCCCGCTCTACGGCATGTTCGGCATGCGCGGCGCCATCAGCCGCATCGCCACGCCGGGGGGCCTGCCACTGACCGAATATTTCATCCGCCAGCCGCAGGATAGTTATCGTGAGTTCGCGCTGAAATGGGACGGTGAATGGCAGATCACCTACGAAACCTTCCGCGATATGGGCGCCGCCTATGCCGTGGGCCTGATCCTGATCTATCTGCTGGTGGTGGCGCAGTCCGGCTCGTATCTGACGCCCCTCATCATCATGGCGCCCATCCCGCTGACTCTGGTGGGCGTGATGCCGGGCCATGCGCTGCTGGGCGCCCAGTTCACCGCCACCAGCATGATCGGCATGATCGCCCTGGCCGGCATCATTGTCCGCAACTCCATCCTGCTGGTCGATTTCATCCGGCTGCAGCAGGCTCAGGGTGTGCCGCTGGCCGACGCCGTGGTGCAATCGGCCATCACCCGCGCCCAGCCGATTGCCCTCACCGGTCTGGCCGCCATGCTGGGCGCCCTGTTCATCCTCGATGACCCCATCTTCAACGGCCTCGCCATCTCGCTGATCTTCGGCATTCTGGTTTCGACGCTGCTGACCTTGGTGGTGATTCCGCTGCTGTTCTTCGTGGCCTACCGGCACCCCGCTGCGGCCACCGCCCCCGTTCCGACAGGAACCCCGCAAACAGAAGGAGCTTGAACATGACATCCTGGCAAATCGTCCGCATCTTCGCTGGCCTGATGGTGCTTGCCTCCATCGGCCTCAGCCTGACTGTCAGCCCGTGGTGGCTGGCCCTGACGGCTTTCGTTGGCCTCAACCTGCTGCAAAGCGGCATCAGCCGCTGGTGTCTGCTGGAAAACCTGCTGCGCCGGTTTGGCGTGAAGTCGGGTTGCTGAATCGCCCCACTGTCGGCAGTTGAGCCGAGCCAGCTTGCTACGATGCCCCCGGCGGTGCGCCCTGCACCGCCGCTGCGGCGCCAACTGGCACCGTAGCCCGCCAAACACAACATCAAGCTTGCCATTGCGGGCAGCCGACTTGCCCGTCGTGGCAGACAAGGACATCCGTCATGGCACATATCGTGGTATTGGGCGCCGGAACAGGAGGCATGCCGGCCGCCTACGAATTGCGGGAGACCCTGGACCCGCAGCATCGCATCACCGTCATCAACGCTGTCGATTACTTTCAGTTTGTCCCGTCCAACCCCTGGGTGGCCGTCGGCTGGCGCGAGCGTACCAGCATCACCTTCCCGATCCGGCCCTATCTCGAACGCAAGGGCATTGCCTTTATCGCCCAGGCTGTCCAGACCATCGACGCCTCCGCCAATCGGCTGTATTTGGCCGACGGCACCCCGGTGGATTACGACTACCTCGTCATCACCACCGGCCCGGCGCTGGCATTCGACGAAGTACCGGGCTCCGGGCCGCAGGGCCATACCCAGTCGATCTGCAGCATCGACCACGCCGAGAGCGCCTACCGCGCCTACCAGCAACTGCTGGAAAACCCCGGCCCCGTCATCATCGGCGCCATGCCGGGCGCCTCCTGCTTCGGTCCGGCCTACGAGTTCGCCTTCATCCTCAATAACGACCTGAAAAAGCGCAAGCTACGGCACAAAGTCCCCATCACCTTTGTCACCAGCGAACCGTATATCGGCCATCTGGGGCTGGCCGGCGTGGGTGACTCGAAAACGGTACTCGAAAGCGCCTTGCGCCAGCACGACATCCGCTGGATCACCAATGCCCGCACCGAAAGCGTGGAACCCGGCGTGATGCACGTAGCGGAAGTCGATGACCTGGGCGCCGTGCGCAAGCAACACGCCCTGCCCTTTCACTACAGCATGATGCTGCCAGCCTTTCGCGGCGTCGCGGCGGTAGCGGCCGTCGAAGGGCTCTGCAACCCACGCGGCTTTGTGCTGATTGATGAATTCCAGCGCAGCCGGACCTATCGCAATATTTTTTCGGCCGGCGTCTGCATTGCCATCCCGCCAATTGAGCCCACACCGGTCGCCACCGGCGCACCCAAAACCGGCTACATGATCGAAACCATGGTGGCCGCCATCGTCCGCAATATCGCCGCCGACCTTGCCGGCGAACCCGCCACCGCGCGCGGCAGCTGGAACGCCATCTGTCTGGCCGACATGGGCAACACCGGCGCCGCCTTCGTCGCCCTGCCCCAGATCCCGCCACGCAATGTGAACTGGTTCCGCCAGGGCAAATGGGTACATCTGGCCAAAGTCGCGTTTGAACGCTACTTCATGCACAAGATGAAAGCCGGCACCAGCGAACCGATTTTCGAGAAATATGTGCTGAAGTCGTTGGGGATTGAGAAGTTGGAGCAAAGCTAGCCGGCTCTTGAGGAAGACTAGCGGGCACAGGGGGCGCGCCAGCAAGAGACACGTCGGGTAGGGTCTCGGGTGGGGACACCGCCCCCGCCAACCAGCTAGCCAGAACAGCTGTCAACCATTGAAAAGGGCAATCAAGTTCCCGCCAATGCGCTAAAATTCAGTATTGAAAGTCACTTACTTGGCAGGGTATTCGATGCGAGAAATCACCAGAAGGTCAGCGGCAGAAAAATCGCTGGATAATGTCTTGGCCTCGTTGAAATTTGAAATGCTGCAACCCAGCCCCGAAACGGAAGCAGGCTTGCGCAAATGCCAGGAGGGTGAAGAATCGACTGCCAATCTCCTGGCCAATCTCCAAAAGCACTATGAGCAAGTACGAAGGGGCTGATTGCTATACCTATCCCAACTCGGATGTACTGAAAAACAAGCTGGCCATTCAGGACCAGGCCGAACTGGACATAGCCGAGGCAAACTTCACCGCTATCCGGCTATTTGAACTTACCCGCAATCCCATAGCCGGCAATTACGATCTGACACATTTACAAGCCGTTCATAAGTACATCTTTCAGGATGTCTATGATTGGGCCGGCCAATTTCGAACGGTAGACATTAGCAAAGGCAATTCCCGATTTTGCAGTTGGCAACACATAAACCGTTATCTTGAAAAAGAGCTAAATAATATTGCGAAAGACTCTTTTTTAAAAAATCTCCCGCCTAAAATCTTCATTCACAAACTGGCGCATTATCTCTCGGAAATCAATGCTGCCCACCCATTCAGAGAAGGCAATGGCCGTAGCCAACGCGCATTCTGCTATCAACTGGCTTTCGAGGCAGGGTACTCTATTGAATTTGAATTGGCGACACGCGATGAAATGATAGGGGCAATGATTGCCAGTTTTCATGGTGACCAAGATACCTTGGAAACTCTACTAGACAGGATCACCAGTCAACTGATTCCTTGAAGCCATCACTCCACAAGGCCCACCATCAAGAATCAGATCCTATCTATAAGACAGATGACAAATAGAGATCTGGAAACTCCCATTCAATCAGAGACAAGATCTCTAATTTTTTGGATTATTTCAGCATAGTCAGGTCCTTTAGAACTGATTTTTTTCAACAACCATTTATCACTCTCCTCTCCCGGCGACAAAACCTTTTCAATAAATTGCCCTATATCAGTACCTCTCTTGTATAGGCGAACTAATTCATGCTGGTAACTTGGAAGCTCTCTGGGCACATGAGCAAGTCCAACGCCTTCCAATGCACGACTTATCTCTTGTCTAACATGAGATCCTAATCTTCCTGCCCCATGAATATCCTTCAATTGTTCCATGCTAACCGTTAGCACATTTCCATTTTTTTCAACTTGCTCTTTAATTGCATCCATATCTTGCATCACATCCTCCCACCCCAATTTATATTAGAAATACCAGTGGCTATCTAAGCATAGTATGTAAGAAATAATACAATGCGAATTGTATTCACCCCCCCTCACTGCACCTCAAACTCCCCCATCGACAACCCACCCACCCAATTGGCGGAATTGAGCGGGCTGTTGCCGGTGGCGACGACCGTAGTGAGTAGCCGGTAGCTGCCTTTGGGCAGGGCGGGGAGCGGGAAGGCGCTGATCAGGGTGCCTTCGCGGTCGGTGGTGGCGAGGTTGGACTGATAGGGTACGACGCTGGTGTCGAAGGCCGGGGCGCCGAAGAGTTGGGGCGATTTCATGAACAGCAGCGAGCCATCGGTCAGCTGTACAGCCACGTAGAGGTCAACATTCTTGCCCGCGAGGCTGCTCTGGCTGGCCAAGCCATTGAGCGCCAGCCGCACGTCGAGCATGTCGCCAGCCTTCTTAGTGCGGCTGCCTGCCACCGCCAGGGTGGCACAGCCTTTGGCGCAGAACAGGCCCAGGTCGAGTGTGCCGGTGCCGCCCACACCCACCACAGGTGTCGGACTGGCGCGGTTGGCACTGGCGCCATCGCCCATCTGGCCGGCATCGTTCTTGCCGAAGCCATAGACACTGCCATCGGTCTTGATGGCAAACGACTGAAAGCGGCCGATGCCAATGGCGCCCACTTGGCTCAGCGCGGTAATGGCCACAGCATTGGGCCGGTCTTCAGGCTGGCTGGCGCCATTACCGAGCTGGCCGTGGATATTGCCACCCACACCTTGTATGGCTCCGCTGCTATCGAGCACCAGGGTGTGATATAGCCCGGCCGCCACGGCTGCACTGTTGGTAAAGCCCTGCATCGGCGCAATGGACGGGCGGTATTCGATGGTCTCGGGGGGAATGTAGAGCGCCTTGCCATCGGCCAGCTGGCCATGATTGTTGCGCCCCCAGGCCAGCAGGCTGCCATCGCGGCGGATGACCGCTACATGGCCGAAAGCAGCGGCAATGGCGACACCGTCGCTCACCCCGGCGACCTGCTTCGGCTCGGCGCGCTCGGTGGTGGTGCCATCACCCAACTGGGCGTTGTCGTTGATGCCCCAGCTCCAGACCGTACCATCCGACTTCAAAGCTGTCGCGTAGTAATAACCGGCCGAAATGGCGCTGATGCCGCTCAGGGTCTTGATTTGTACCGGTGTGCTGCGCTGATTTTTGCTGCCATCGCCCAGCTGGCCGTTGCCGTTGTCGCCCCAGCTCCAGACTGTGCCGTCCGCCTTGAGCGCCATCGAGAAGAAATCCCCGGCGCTGACGGCAATCACGCCGCTCAATCCATTTATCTGTTTGGGGGCGCTTCGGCTGGTGGAAGTACCGTCGCCCAGCTGGTTCAATCCGTTATTGCCCCACGCCCAGACCGTGCCATCCGCTTTGACAGCCAGGCTGTGTGACTTTCCGGCTGCGATCGTCACCACATCACTCAGCCCGCTTACCGCAACCGGTGTCAGACGACTGGCGGTGGAACCATCGCCCAGCTGGCCATCGGCATTGCCGCCCCAGGCGTAGACGGTGCCATCACTTTTCAACGCCAGGGTATGTTGCTCGCCGCCTGCGATCTGGGGCTTGGCGGCCCAGGACATCAAAGGCAGGAGCAAGCTCAGGCTGCATGCGAGTTGACGTGGGGTATTCATGATCACCTCTGCCGGCAATTGCCGCTAAACCATTGATAGATCTAGCGTAGCGCATGCCAGGCAGAGTGCAATCCAGTGCGCCGGACGGCGCGTCGGGGCGGGGGATGAACACGCGGCAGGCCACGGCAGCCAAACCGGCTTGCCGTTGCGGGCGACGGTTCAGGCTGTTGCCAGGGCGGGGGAAAGGTTGGTCGGCGCAGGCGTCGGGTTGATCTGGCAGAAGATGTGCCAAGCCGCCTGGGTCGCATCGTTGGCGTAGTGGCCGGGCGTAAGGCGGGAGCGTGTGGTGTCGAGCTGCTGGCTGGCCGCCAGCTTTTCAAATTCGCTGCGCAGGGGGTCGTGCGCTTCGTCATTGGCGCTTTGTGCGTGGACGGTTGCGGCAAACAGGGCTTCAAACCATTGCTGGGCCGACCACTCGTGCTGGTTATCGGCGGGCAACAATAAGCTGGCCAGCTTGAGGGCTGACTGCTTCCAGCCCAGTAGTTTTTCGATCTCACTGGCGGCCAGATCGAAACGTCGTGCATCCACCAGCGCTTGCTGCCCTTCGATGCTATCGCCGTGGCTGGCAGCCTGTTGCAGCTTGATCGCCTGCCAGTCTCGTGGCGTGCAGTGCGGGTTGAGGTGGTATCGGTGGAATTTCATGAATATCTTCTGTAACAGATTCTTTTACGAACAACTTGGAGCCATCACTTTTTGATCAGAAAGTACTTCTAATTTGCTGCATTGCATAACAAACCAAGATACTCGCCCAGGCACTCCCCGGCCAGGCAGACTAGCTCCCTTGCGGAGGAAGCCAAATATACCATATGCATAAATCAAATAAGCATTGACTGATAGTCATGAAATATTACCATGATTTTTCAGCATTTAGGCCTATAAACCCACCTGTGGATATGTTTTGTAACACAATCGCCACACCCAACCGCCTGTAGGGGATTCCCTACACCAACACCAAGCCGACACCTCAGCAAACACTGTGTTGAGGATTCAAGCCATTTTGCTTATCGCTCGGCGCTTTGCTTATTTGGTTAAATTGAATATGTGGACCGACAAGCATTCTGGCTCGGCCGGAAACCCGGGCTTGCCAGCGCAGTGTGTCGCGCGCAACTTTTCCGGCAAGAGGCCAGTCCTACCGCCTCGACGATGACAAGGAAAGGGGCAAACACGATGGAAACCATGGGCCTTTTAGGGGGTATGAGCTGGGAATCAACGGCCGGCTATTACCGGCTAATCAACCAAGCCATTCGCCAGCGCTTGGGCGGACTGCATTCAGCCAAGCTCGTCATGCATAGCGTGGATTTTCACGAGATTGAGCAGCTGCAGGCTAAAGGAGACTGGGACGAAGCCGGACGACAGCTCGCCCTGGCAGCGCGCTCGGTCGAAGCCGCCGGAGCCGACTTCATCATCTTGTGTACCAACACCATGCACAAAGTGGCACCCGCGATTGAGGCTGCCGTGTCGATCCCGCTCCTGCACATCGTCGAACCCACAGCGGCCGCCATTCGCGAGGCAGGGATCAAAAAAGTCGGCTTGCTGGGCACCCGCTTTACCATGGAGCAGCCGTTCTACAAGGGTCGGCTCAGCGAGCGCCACGGCATTGAGGTGCTGACGCCGGACGACGCCGATCGCGAAGTCGTTCACCGCATCATTTATCAGGAGCTGTGTCTTGGTCAGGTAAAAGACGATTCTCGCGAAGCGTATCGGCGCATTATCAAGCAGCTGGTGGCAGACGGTGCGGAGGGCATCATTTTCGGCTGTACCGAGATTTCGATGCTGGTTGGTGCGGCCGATTCACCCGTGCCAACCTTCGATACCACCGAGCTGCACGCGCTGGCCGCAGCCGACGCTGCCATCCGCTATCGGTGATTGCGTCATGTACATCGTCTACCTTCACGGATTCAACAGTAGCCCGGCCTCGGTCAAGGCACGCCAGACCCAGGCTTTTCTGAACGCCCACGGGCTGGGTGACCGCTTTGTCTGCCCCACCTTGCCCGCCATGCCCGATGAAGCCGAAGCGGCCATCATCAAAGCCGTGCATGGCCTGCCCGAAGTCGGCTTTATCGGCAGCTCACTGGGCGGCTTTCACGCTACCTGGGCTGCGGAGCGATTCGGCAGCAAGGCGGTGCTGGTCAACCCCGGCGTCAAACCTCAGCACCTGTTGCGTGATTACTTGGGCTGGCAGCAGAACCTGTACAGCGGTGAACGGTATTTTCTTGATGACAGCCACGTTGCCGCCTTCGCCCGGCTGGAGCCACCCACATTCACTGCCGGGCGCTACTGGCTGATGGTGCAAACCGCCGACGAGACGCTTGATTACCGGCAGGCAGTGGATTACTACGCCGGGGCACGGCAGACCGTCGAGGCAGGCGGCAGCCATAGTTTTGAGCATTTCGAGCGCCATTTGCCCGAAATTTGCGCATTTCTGGGTTTGCCATTGCCAGTCGCGCCCACAAATTGACGATTGGCGCCCGCGAAACCGGCTTTCATCTCATGAGTGCTGCCCAGCGTATCGGGAGCGGCGTATGCTGCTGGCGCGGTTGAGCCTGAGACGCGCGGTAAAGAAGCCGTCAACAGCCGTCGAGGAAGCGGCCGGATTCCGGTGCCATGTACACCGGTGCCGGCCATTGCCATTGTTTGTCTTGAACAATAGGAAATTGGGAAGAGATGCAGATCAAACCTAGTGTTGCAGCCATCCTGGCTGCGTTTGCCCTGGCAGGATCGCCTGCCGCATTTGCCAACACCCCCGCTGCCACAACGACAGCCAGTAGCGCGTCCGTGCAGAAAGTCACCACGGTAGAAGGCATTACAGAATATCGCCTGGCCAATGGCCTGCGTGTCTTGCTGGCGCCCGATGCCTCGAAAGCCACGACGACGGTCAACCTCACCTATCTGGTGGGTTCGCGCCACGAAAACTACGGCGAAACCGGCATGGCCCACCTGCTTGAGCACATGACCTTCAAGGGCACGCCCAACCGCGGCAACATCATGCAGGAGCTGGGCAAGCGCGGCATGGATTTCAACGGCACCACTTTCTTTGATCGCACCAATTACTACGAAACCTTCGCCGCCTCTGACGACAACCTGCAGTGGGCACTCGAAATGGAAGCCGACCGCATGGTCAACAGCACCATTGCCCGCAAAGATCTCGATACTGAGTTCTCGGTGGTCCGTAATGAGCTGGAGATGAACGATAACAGCCCGAAAATGGCACTGTGGTCGCGCCTCAGCTCAGTCGCCTACGACTGGCACAACTATGGCAAGCCCACCATCGGCTCACGCAGCGATGTTGAAAACGTCAGCATCGACCGCCTGCAAGCGTTCTACCGCAAGTATTACCAGCCTGATAACGCAGTGCTGGTGGTGGCAGGCAAGTTTGATGAAGCCAAGACGCTGGCGCTGATCGAAAAGCAGTTTGGCGCCATTCCCAAGCCGAGCCGGGCACTGGAACGCACCTATACGCAGGACAGCGTGCAGGACGGCGCGCGTGAAGTAACGGTCAGCCGCGTAGGCGAAACCACTTTGCTGGGCGCGCTCTACCACACCTCGGCCGGCGCACATGCCGACGCCGCAGCCATGGCAGCGCTTTCGGAAATCCTGGCCAGCACCCCCAATGGCCGCCTCCACAAAACACTGGTCGAAGGCAAGAAAGCCTCTGGCGTGGAGTCGTGGAACGTCGCCCTGACCGAGCCAGGTTACATCCTGTTCTGGGCGGAGTTGGCCAAGACCCAGTCCAGTGCCGAAGCCCGCAAAAAGATGCTCGACGTGATCGAGAACATCAAGCAAAAACCCATCACCGAAACCGAACTGAAGCAGGCCAAAGCCAGCTTGCTCAATGGCATCGACAAAACCATCAACGACCCTCGCACGCTGGGCGTGGAACTGTCTGAAGCGATTGCCAAGGGCGACTGGCGTCTGTTCTTCCTGCAGCGCGACCAGATCGAAGCCCTGAGCGTCGCCGAGGTGCAGAAAGTTGCCGAAAACTACTTTAAAGAAAGCAACCGTACCTTTGGCCAGTTCGTCCCAACCAAGACGCCTAACCGCATCACCATGCCGGCCACGCCGGACGTGACCAAACTGGTTGCCGACTATAAAGGCCGCGCTGCTGCAGTAGAGGGCGAGAAATTCGACTCCAGCCCGACCAATATCGACCAGCGCACCCAGCGCTTCACCCTGGCCAATGGCATGAAAGTCGCCTTTACGCCCAAGAAGACACGCGGCGAAACCGTCAGTGGCGCCATTCGCCTGCAATTGGGCGAACTGGCCAGCCTGAGCGGCCAGCGCAGCTACGCCGCCGCCACCGCAGAAATGCTGAGCCGGGGGGCCGGCAAGCTGAGTCGCCAGCAACTGCAGAGCAAGTTTGACGAACTCAAGGCCAAAGTCAGCATCAGCGGCCGTGGGCAACACGTTGATGTTCAGTTCGAAACCGTGCGCAAGAATCTGCCCGAATTGCTGACCGTGCTGCGGGATGTACTACGCGCCCCCACCTTCCCGGCCACCGAGTTGGAGCAGATGAAAACCGAGCAGATCACCAGCATCCAGCGCGATAGCGTCGAGCCGCAGCCGATTGCCCTGCTGGCCTGGCATCGGCATTGGAATGACTACAAAAAGGACGACATCCGCTACACCCCGGACTTCACCGAATTGCTGGCCGAGACCAAGGCACTGAGTCTTGGCGGCGTCAAAGGCTTTTACCAGAAGTTTTACGGTGCGCAGGACGGCGAGCTGTCTCTGGTAGGCGATTTCGATGCCAAAGCCAGCGAAGACCAGATCAAGAGCCTGTTTGGTGACTGGAAGGCCAAGAACCGCTATGCGCGGATCGCCGACCCGGTCAACGAACCCAAGGCCGACAGCAAGTCGATAGAAACGCCGGATAAAGCCAACGCCTTCTACGTCGCCAGCCTGCCGATCAAGCTCAACGACCAGGCGGCCGACTACCCGGCAATGTTGCTGGTACAGGAAGTTCTGGGTGGTGGGATCAAGTCACGCCTGCTCGACCGCCTGCGTCAAAAAGACGGCATCAGCTATTACGCGGGCAGCCGGCTCCAGGTATCCAGCCATGAAACCGCCGGTACCCTGCTGCTGATTGCCATTTACGCCCCGCAAAACCTGCCCAAGCTGCAAGCCGGGGTGAAGGAAGAGCTGGAACGCTTTGTCGTCAACGGCATCAGTGCCGAGGAGCTGGCCGACGCCAAGAAGGGCCTGCTGCAGCAACGGCAGATCAGCCGCGCAGAGGACAGCACACTGGCAGCGATGCATCTTGACCAGCTCGACCGTCACCGCACCATGAAATTCACAGCAGAACTGGACGCCCGCATCGAAACGGTGACACTGGACGACGTTAACGCTGCCATCAAGAAATATATTGATCCTGCACGCTTCGCCCATGTCTACGCCGGTGACTTTGCGCAGGCCGCCAAAACCACCAAGACTGCGGCGCAGGGTCAGTAGTCACGACTCGATCTGCATCAAGTCATCCCGTCAGAAACGGCGTCCAGACTTACACTGGACGCCGTTTTTCATGGGGGAACAAGTACTTGCCAACACGCACCCGGCACACTCCGAGTTTTTACTGACAGCCCCGGAAAAACTCACTGGATCGGCCTTGCGCCAAAACCACATCCCCACTATCATCGCCTTGCATTTCATTTTTTTGAATTTGAAATGCAGATCATCCAGATTAGCTATTGATCTGGATATTTTTTAGCAACCACTATTTAAAAGAAAACAATGAATAAAATTATCCTTTCCCTTTTGTCTACCTTTGGCCTGATGACTGCCGCTCATGCAGGCTCTGTACATTGCTACACGGTAGTCACCCAGACGCTCAGCTATGGCAGCAACAGCAATACGCTGACCTTTACATACGATGACATCCTGGGCAGCGACGAAAATTACGCCGTATTGGGCTTCTTGCTCGGCATTCAGTGCAAAAACCTGGCTGAGCAGCACGGGCGTGCTTATACCAGCCCGGTTGTAGGCCCCCCCGCAAATAGCATGCACGTTTCAGCCCATGCATATATGGGGGCTGGCGATTCCGTGGAAAGCATTGTCAGAACAGGCAACTATATGGACTATGGCGTGGTATTTAATTACTCGCGATAAATGTTTCATGAAAAATTCAAAGAAAATCATCAAATTTAAATAAGACCTTAATATTTGATCAGGTTTTGTGTTTTATTTAATTTTTGCCAATAGATTCTTTGAAAAAAGCCGAATTCTTTTACAGAATCCGGCTTTTTGACATCGACGCCTGAGCTTGTCATCCAATCAGGCGGCACCCACAAGAACGACGTTCAACCTTTACAGAAACCCCAGATTCGGCGTCGCAAAGCGGGAAAGGTTGGGCAACACACTGCCGATATCCCCCAGCGCCACACCGAACCAGTTGGCCAGTGTCGCAGCGTACTGATCGACAGACGTCGTGGGAATCCAGCGCCCGGCGCCGTCGACATCGTCCGGCCCTTTCAGCTCCAGTTTCGGGAAAGTACCGTAAAAGTCGCCGCCCTTTACCGGACCGCCCATGACCAGCTGGTGATTACCCCAGGCGTGATCGGTCCCACCGCCCGAAGCAGGTTTGAGCGTGCGCGAGAAATCCGAACCGGTAAACGTCACCACCGAGTCGGAAACGCCCAGCAAGTCGGTCGCTTTTGCAAAGGCAGCCATGGCCTGCCCCAATTGCGTCAGCAGATTGGTCTGGGCATTGAGCTGGTCGCTATGGGTGTCATACCCCCCCATCGAACAGAAGAAGATCTGCCGCTTGAGGCCGGTAGCCGCCCGGTTTTCGATGATGCGAGCCACGGCATACAACTGCTTGGCAATGCTGGAATTCAGATTGGCAAAAGCTGGCGCCGCAGCCGAAGTCGTGCTGTTGATAATGGGGTTCATCAACGCGCTGTTATCAATCGCCTGCAGCATGACCGCACTGGCGGCATCGACCATCTCGTTGCCACGGTCCAGCCCCAGCAATTTGCGCACGGAGTCCAGTCGCGCTGTGCCAGCGGTGCCGGTAGTGCCAGACAGGCCGAAAGTCCCGGATGTTGGCAGCACCAGCGGTGAGCGTTGGGCGCCAATCGAGAACAGATTGGAACCGGACAGCGACATCACCATGGGTACCGCAATCCCGCCATTCAATGCATACGCCGCATCGGCAATCCGCCCCCCCCAGCCACTGCGGGCAATGCCTTGCGATTGCGAGGTCTGCCACTGGTTGGCCTGGTCGGAATGCGAGTACAGATTGGAGGGCCGCAGGCTGCGGGTGGCGTACTGCGCCTTGGTCATGGGTGCCAGCAAGGTGCCGACGTTACACAACACCGCCAGTTTTTTCTGCTGGAACAGCGGCGCCAGATCCGCCATGCCGGGATGCAGGCCGAAAGTCCGCCCACCCAGGCTGGTTGGCGCACCAATCGAGGCCAGGCTGTCCTTGGCCAGGGCCATGCCGGCACGCGCCGTGGCATAGCTGCTGTATTCGGCAGCCTCCATCGGTATGACCATATTGTTGCCGTCGTTTCCTCCGAACAGGAAGATGCAGACCAGCGCTTTGTAATCGTTGGCAGGCGCTGCCAGCGCCTCCATCCAGCGTAGCGGGCCAAAGGTTGCGGCGAGGCCAGTGGCCGCGCCCTGAAGCAATTGTCGGCGTGAAAGGGCCATGGTTTATCTCCGAACCTGGAATTGGGTAGATGTGGACACGAGGTAGACCGCAAGCCGGGTCCGGCCGATGGCATCGCTGGCGGCCACACCGTTGACGGCAGTAATGAGCTGATTACGCATATCGGTGGACATGGTGCCGTGCAACAACAGTATCGACAGGCGATCAACCAGCGCCGCCGGATCGCCGGCAAGGGTGCTGAGGCTGGTCAGATCAAGCGTGGTACCCACCGCCCCGGTCACCGAGGTATCAGGCTTGGCACCACCGCCATAGACCATGTTGTAGACAAAATTGGCCCGAGCCAGCGCGGTCGAGGTATTCAGGATGGCGTATTCAGGCCCGAGCTGACCGTTTGGCAACACATAATCCGGCGGGTAGAAGTTGAACACCGTCGGTGAATTCAACACGTTCTGACCCATTACGCTGGTCTGGGTACGCAGAGAAACCCCATCGCTGATGCCACCCAGCGCCCTCAGGAAATGCGTCGTAAACAGCACCGGCTCTTTCAGATGCCCAAAGCCCGGGTCGGTATTCATGCCGCCACGCGCTTCCGGATCGAGCAAGATGGCTTTGACCACGGCTTTCAGATCGCCACGTACCCCCGCGCCATTATTGTTGAACACAGCAGACACTCGCGACACATAGCCGGGGCTGGGGTTGCTGGTCACCAGATGCTGGATCAGTTGCTGGCCGATGAAGGGGCCGACATTCGGGTGGTTGAATACATTATCGAGAGCGGCTTCCAGATCGGCATCCGGCGTCTGGCCGGCAGGCAGCGTCACGCCATCCAGCAAGGTCTTGGCCGTCGTATCGTGGTTGGTTGCCACCACTTCCATCGGTCCGATGTAGTAAGTCGGGTTGTAGGTCTTGCGGGTCTGGCCAGCCTGGGTCGGGAAAGTCCAGCCCGTCAGCGTCAGGGCAAAACCTTTGATCACCGCTTCATCGTATGTCGGCACCGGCTTGCCAGCGGCATCCGTCTGCACAGTGCCGTCCGGATTCAGCTTCCATAAGCCAACCGAGAACAGTTGCAGCAACTCCCGCGCATAGTTTTCGTTGGCCTGCTGGCTGGCATTGGTGGGTTTGCCATTGTTGACCATGTCCAGATAACGGCCCATGGCAGGCGAGAGCGTCATCTCCTTCAGGATGGTGCGGAAATTGCCGAAAGAGTTGTTGATCAGCATGTTCTGGTACGGCGCCATTGCATAAGCCTGATTGATGGTCGCCCCCGACACCACAAGGATCTGTGACAAGGCAAACGCCACGCGTTGCCGCAACTGATCCTGCGCGGTCATCGCGTTCTGGAAGAAGCGCAATTGCAGCTGGAAAGTACTGTAGTTGTCGCGCTGGCAAATGCTGTTGCAATCGGTCGGTGCTGAAGTCGGGTAGTAAGGATAATCGCCCAGTGTTGAAGCAGGCAGGGCGAATTGCTGCTCCAGCCATGCCTTGATACCGATACGCTTTACTTCAGCAATCTGCGTGGGATTCGGGCCAAAAGTGGCTTGTTCCAGAAAACGGGCAATATCGGCATCCGCCATTGTGCTGCACGGCAACGGTGTGGTGCGCTGAGCCTTGGCAGGCACCTGATACACCGCACCGTAGGTGCCGGAACCAAACAGATCAGCCTGATCGCGACCATAGCCTACCAGCACCTGCGCACACTCCAGCCCCGAGACATTGATGCCGTTCAGAATCGGCACCGTCTGCTGCTGGATCGGGCCATTGGAAAAAGCCGGCAGCGGACCCGACGCGGGGACGACCCAGCCCTGTGGCGTCAGCATGAACACCTGATTACCAAACAGCGCCCCCACCCAGACCGAGCCATTGGCACCCAGATCAGCCGGTGCAGGATTCAGAGTCGCCGTCAGCGCCAGGTTACTGGGGTTATCTGTGGCATTGCCAATCACGCTGAACTGGTCTGCCTTGCCGGCAGCCTGTGCGCTCGTGGCAGCCAAGGCCAGCAAGGTAGTTATCCACAGCTTGCGAAGTTTCATCGTATCGTCTCCCATTGCGCCAGTCGCAGCGCTATCAGGCAAGATTATTAGCATAAGCTTATGACAAATGGGAGGCCTCTTATCCCCCGGAACCAACCGTTCACATGCCAGAAGCCTATAAATAAAGGCTTTGAGCCTGAAGCTGTTACATCTCGCAATACTTTTCTGCCGGGCATGCACGCGCTCGTCATGAACCGCCCCACTTCCCACCCATACCGGCCACCCCAACCCGGCCCGGCAATTCCTGATTACCCCGATGGCGGGCATGGCCTGTGCTAGACTGCGGACCGTTTTTGCATTCCCGAGTGAGCCATGGCGCAAGCTAATCAGTACGACGAATCCTCGGTCAAAGTCCTCAAGGGCCTGGAGCCGGTCAAGCACCGGCCCGGCATGTATACCCGCACCGAGAATCCGCTCCACATCATCCAGGAAGTCATCGACAACGCGGCCGACGAAGCCTTGGCCGGCTTTGCCAAGACGATTGCCGTCAAGGTCTGGGCCGATGGCTCGGTATCCGTGGCGGACGATGGTCGCGGCATTCCGGTAGGCATTCACCCTGAAGTGGGCAGACCGACGGTTGAAGTGGTGTTCACCCAGCTGCATGCGGGTGGCAAGTTCAACAAGAAAGATGGTGGCGCCTACAGCTTCTCCGGTGGCCTGCACGGCGTGGGGGTATCGGTCACCAACGCGCTTTCGACCCGACTCGAAGTTCGCGTCAAACGCGAGGGCACCGAGCATGCGCTGGCCTTTGCCGGCGGCGATGTGATTGAGCCGCTGGCAACCGTCAACGAAGTCGGCAAGCGCAATACCGGCACCTGGGTACGCGCCTGGCCTGACGCCAAATACTTCGACAGCCCGACCATTCCGCTGGCCGAGCTTGAGCACATCCTGCGCTCCAAGGCGGTGCTATTGCCCGGCATACGGGTAACACTCACCCTCGAAAAGCGCGATGGCAGCTGCGATGAGCGTGCCTGGCATTATCCGCAGGGGCTGGCTGGTTATCTGGACGAGATGCTGACCGGCTACACCACCGTCGTCCCGCTGTTTGCTGGCGAAAAATACATCGGCAACGACTCAGAAACCTTTGCTCCGGGCGAAGGCGCTGCCTGGGTCATCACTTGGACCGAAGAAGGCCCGGTCGCACGCGAATCCTATGTCAACCTGATCCCGACCCCGTCAGGCGGCACCCACGAGAACGGACTGAAAGATGGCGTCTTCAACGCCATCAAGAACTTCGTCGAGCTGCACAGCCTGCTGCCCAAGGGCGTCAAGCTACTGCCGGAAGACGTGTTCGCCCGCGCTTCGTTTGTGCTCTCGGCCAAAGTGCTGGACCCGCAGTTCCAAGGTCAGACCAAGGAGCGGCTATCAAGCCGCGATGCGGTACGGCTGGTGTCATCCATGCTGAAAGACCCGTTCGAGCTATGGCTGAACGAGCACACCGATTACGGCAAACGGCTGGCTGAATTGGCCATCCGGCAGGCACAGAGCCGGATGAAATCGGCGCAGAAGGTCGAGAAGAAAAAATCCTCCGGCGTAGCGGTATTACCGGGCAAGCTGACCGATTGCGCCAGCGATGAGTCGGAGCGTTGCGAGCTGTTTCTGGTGGAAGGTGACTCGGCCGGTGGCTCGGCCAAGCAGGGGCGCGACAAAGACTTTCAAGCCATCCTGCCTTTGCGGGGCAAGGTGCTCAACACCTTCGAAGTCGATCGCGACCAGATCTTCGCCAACAACGAAGTCCACGATATTGCGGTGGCCATTGGCGTCGATCCGCATGCCGCCGATAGTCCGGCTGATCTATCGGGCCTGCGTTACCACAAGATCGTGGTGATGTCGGATGCCGACGTTGACGGCTCGCATATTCAGGTACTGCTGCTGACACTGTTCTACCGGCACTTCCCCCAGCTGATCGCCCACGGCCACATCTACGTGGCCCAGCCACCGCTGTATCGGGTGGATGTTGCGGGCAGCGGCAAGAACAAGCCGCCGCGCAAAGCCTATGCGCTGGATGAGTCGGAGCTCGAAGCGATTCTCGACAAGTTGCGTTTGGAAAAGGTGCGGGAAGGCAGCTGGCAGATTTCGCGCTTCAAAGGCTTGGGCGAAATGAGTGCCGAGCAACTGTTTGAAACCACCATGAACCCGGATACCCGCCGGCTGCTGCAGGTCAAGGTAGCGCCGGACGTTGCCACCAACACGCAGGACATGATGAAAATGCTGATGGGCAAGAGCGAGGCATCCAGCCGTCGCGCCTGGCTCGAAGCACGCGGCAATTCGGTCGAAGCCGACATCTGACCGAATCCGCTCAGCACCGACGCCATCAACAACAATGGCCGGCATCACACTCAGGTGATGCCGGCCATTGTTGTTTCAAAGTCTGGTGGCTTACTGGCCCTGATCGGCCTTCAGCTGGGCTGCCACGGCGTTGTACTCGTCAATGGCAGCCTGGGCAGCATCCTGTGCCACTTTGATGGCTGCGTTCTGCTCAGAGATGAACTTGTTGATGCAGTCGCTGTATTCTTTCCAGTTTTTGTTGAAGCGGCTGGTCTGAGTGGGCGACGCCAGCTTGCCAGGGTACTCAGGCTTGGTGCAGCCGTGCTTGGCCGGCTCGGCAGCCAGAACGGAACCGGCGCAAACAGTGGCAATCAGGCTCAGAACGAATTTTTGCATGGTAGGTCTCCTCAGGTAGAAAGCCGGGCATTGTAGTACCCGGCTCTACACAACAAAAGACCGAAAGCGCGCAATGCATTACGAAAGAACGTGCCGTGAAGCCATTCGGCGTTTTACCCATTGGGGCTGACCAAACTATCTAGCCCGATAGAGCGGCCAGCTGCGTCGTGGAATGGAATCTGGTGGAACCCAACGCCTAGGCTGCCAAACTTGGGCGGAAAGTTAGTTCTTACTACTGGTTTGACTCCCGTTGCTATCGCGACAGTCATTTCTAACGGTGAAGAAGTAATCTGAGTTCAGTCGACCATCATGAGCACCTTAGGGAGTGACAAAGCTTCAAGAATTGGCGTGACCCCCTTCTCAAACTGAATCAGCAGACCTTACGCATAAAAAAGAATAGAGGGCAAAGCCTCATCAGCTGGCCAAACGCGCTCCTCCATCGTTATCCCCATCCCGCCGCCGGTGCCAGCCTGTCTGGCCCGGCTTTTTGCGTGTGCAGTCTGCCAGCCGATCAGCACACCAACAAAATATCTGATCCTGTCTTACACCAATCTACTGAAAAAGCTCCAGCCTTGGTACTTGGCTGGGTATTTCTTGACCACCCAGTTAGGCCATTGGTCGTATTAAAATCCTAACTACATTGGATGGTAAGGGTTATCCTATATTGCATTCTATGCACGGCTCAAAAACTTTCTGTTTTCAATATTTTTGACCATATGCTAGATTTTTGCCTCTTCCTGATACGAGGTGCATATGGGCCGAAACGAAGAAAATTTACCGCCCACCAGTAGTCATGAGGTACTGGTGCAGCAGGTCGAGCGGGCAGCCAAGCCGCATTTGCGGCCCACCCAGGGTGCGGCGGGTTGGTTGGCCGAGCAGCTGGGCAACCAGCCTTCCCGCTCGTCACTCTCGCGCATGCTCAGTAACCACACGCCCATTACGCTGGAAATGCTGGATCGTATTGCTGCGGCCTGCCAGTTATCGCCGACAGATGCTGTCAATCCGCAACGTGTAGGCAAGCGGATTGAGTCGGGAGTCCTGATTATTCACGGCCGTGCTTACCCTTGCCGCTTCGAGCTGGGGCCTGAGCTGCCCCCGCAGCATCTGGGCCGTCAGGATGTGCTGATTGCCCGGCGGCACAACGACAGCTGGTTTATTGGCACGCGCCAGCTTCCGCTTTTTGGTGAGTGTGACCATTCGGCTTGTTTGCTGGATGTTTCGAGCACGCCGCTACCGACGCATCATTATTCGGTGCATTTGTTCTCGTTGAATGAAGAGTGGCTGGCCAGCGCGGTTGCGGGGCTGGCTGAGTGTGGCTACGCGGTGAAGGGCCACACGTCCCACGGGTCGTTGATCGACGCCACCGGCAAGGGTTTGCATGCGCTGGTGATTGAAGGCAGCCCGCTGGTCAGTCGCGCCGCAGAGTTGTTTGTTAAGCGGGTGCGCATGCGCGTTCGTTCACATATTCCAGTTATCTATGCGGCGCTCGAACATTCAACACTGGGCGAATTTGGCCGTGCGTTGCCAGGCGGTAGTAATGAATATGCCGTCGATCTGTGCCCAGATGCGATTCAGGCCGTTCTGTCGCAGTTGCTGACCTTTGACCCGACCGCCAAGCCCTTACCGTATGCCCACTCTATGGAGGTAGCCATTAAATGAAGCTGACAACCCATCAAGTCGTAACCCTGAGTCTTGAGCAACTCGCATTGGTGGCAGGAGGGGGCAGTGAATCCGACGCCAGCGCCGTTGTGGATTCAACCAGCGGGCCATATCCCGTTGCCAAATCTGATGGACCGTACCCTGTAGCCAAAGCCGACGGGCCATATCCCGTAGCGTAAAGAGGGAGTAGGTATGACTTACAACTTCCTTGTCGATCTGGTTCAAGCAAAAAACGAGCAAGACATCCGGACGGCATTGACCAGGGTGATGGAGCACGCGGGTCTTTCGAGCTATGCGCTGGCTTATCGCTGTTCCGGGACAATGACGGTCTGGCACAATTTTCCGAATGGCTGGGATGGGGTGGGCGAGCCCGGCATGCGGGAACGCGATCCGGTTGCCCTCCGAGTACTCCAACCCAATGCGAAACCAGTCATCTGGGGTAAGCAGTTTTATGAAGAAGAGCGAGCTATTGATCATTGGGATGAATTCAGCTCGAAGGGGATTCGCTCCGGGATTGATTCGGTTGTGGCCAATCCACATGGGAACCGCCTGGTGCTAACGCTGGCGGGGGATCAGGATGATTTGCCGCGTGGCGAAGAATTGATACGCCAGCTGAATACAACGATGACAGCGGCGAGCTGCTTCAGCGCGGTGGTGCCCGGCATCGTGACGGCCGAGCAGTTTGTGGCCGATCTTTCAGTGGCGCATTTCGACCTGCTGCGCTTTCTGTTTGAGGGCCAATCGCTCGAAGCCCTGGCCCGGCGTTATCACCAAACCGAAGCTTTTATCGGCCGGCAGCTGGCCAGTCTGGCGCAGAGGGCCGGCTTTCAGCATCCGCTCTCGACGGCACTGTTCGCCATACGCGGCGCGGCATAATCGGCCAACACTCCAACCCGGAGGCTTCCCACTGCGGGTGGGGAGCCTCCATCAAACCGCCGAGGGGTAGAGACTCATCACCCGGCGCCTGGACGTCGGTCTGTTGTCATGGGGTGCTGTGATGAATGGCAACCAGCACCTCGTTGGTTTCACTCAATGAGGCTTCGATCTCGGCACTGCGGCTGAGCAGGCTGGTCATTTCTTCTGCATAGCCACTGATCAGGCGGGCAAGCCGGTCTTCCTGCTGGTCGGTCAACCCCAGCCGCACCAGCTCCTGCGTCAGTCGGTCGGATAAATCCTGCGTCAGCACCAGCGCGCTGCGCCGGACCTCCTGCGACACCGAGCGGAAGGTGTCGATACCCAGCCCCAGCGTTACCAGCGCCCGGCTGATGCCGGCCGCCTTACGATCACGATCTTCTTCGGCCAGAATCGCATCCAGCCGGTGATCGGCGCCTTCGACAATCAAGGCCAGATGGTCGCGCAGACGGCCACAGCGGTCGGCATCCTGGGTGGGCATATTGCGCAGGAACAAGGTGGTATGGCCAATATTCACCACCATGCGGCTTTGAAAAGAGAAGATCCGGTCTTGCGTTTGCATCTTGTCGAGAATCGACGATTCGAGTGGCGAGCAAGGCCCCCCTTCGAAACTGAGATCAAGATTCTGCCCACCTTCACCGCGAAACCGCACAGCGCCTTCCAGCCCGTATTCAATCGCCGGCGTCACCAGCGCCCGTGCCAGTTCGTGCACATTCTTGGCGTTCAGAAACTGTCGCATCGCAGTCAGAACGGTACCCAGCTCGCCGGCATTGGTCATGGCCAGGAAGGCCATATCGCGCAGCTGGCCCGCATCGTCGGTCAGCGAGCGACGGGTGTTGTACAGGCGCTCGGCCACCTGCACTTTGTAAGTCAGCACTTCCAGATCAACCGGCTTGCTCAGAAAATCATCGCCGCCGACGTCATACCCCCGCATCTGGGTTTCGTAGTCGGTCGAAGCGGAGATGAAAATCACCTGAACCTGATTGTGCCCATGCAGCGCCCGCAGCTGCTGACAGACGGTGAAGCCGTCGATCTCGGGCATCACTACATCCAGCAACAAGAGGTCCGGCTGGCAGTCTTCGAGCACCTGCAGCACCAGCTTGCCGGATTCAAACTGCCTGACCTTGTAGCCACTGGCGATCAACTCGTCTGAAATCAGCTCACGCTGCAGCGCGTCGTCGTCCACCACCCAGATTGAAAATCCAGAATCTTTTTCAGTCATTTTTCCCCCTCCTCCTGATGATCAGGATCACGCAAAGTATTGATGGCATCGAGCATGGCCGGCAGCTCTCTGACAAACAGATCAACCAGCTTGGGGTCAAACAGCACCCCGGCATTGCTGGTGATGAAGTCCATGGCTTTTTCCAGCGGCCAGGCCGCCTTGTAGGGTCGTGCATGGATCAGGGCATCGAAGCAATCGACAATGGAAACGATCCGTCCCGCCGCCGGAATCTCGGCACTCTGGGTGCCGACTGGATAGCCTTTGCCATCCCAGCGCTCGTGATGGTTCAGTGCAATGGTTCGCGCCATGTCGATCAAATCGCAGCGGTTCTCGCCAAGAATGGTGGCGCCAATGACGGTGTGCCGCTGCATCTGCGCCCGTTCGTCAGCATCCAGCGGTCCCGGCTTGAGCAATATCGCGTCGGCGATGCCGATCTTGCCGACATCGTGCATCGGCGCTGCCAGCTCGATCAGGGCACTGAAGCGCTCGTCGTAACCGGCGGCTTCCGCCAGCAGGCGGGCCATGCGCCCCACGCGCAGCACATGCATGCCAGTCTCGTTATCCTTGAATTCTGCGGCCCGCCCCAGGCTTTCGATGATGGCGCGCTGCGTCTCCATCAACTCGCGGGTCCGTTCGGCGACCTGCCGTTCCAGCAAGCGTTTCTGGTTGTAGAGCGCCAGGTGGGTCTGCACCCTGGCCTCCAGAATCGCAAAGCGGATCGGCTTGGTCAGGTAATCGACCGCCCCCAGAGCCAGGCCTTTGGCCTCATCCTCGACGTCGTCGAGTGCGGTAATGAAAATCACCGGAATCGACTGGGTTTCCGGCATGACTTTGAGTTTGCGGCAGACTTCGTAGCCATCCATCGCCGGCATCATCACATCCAGCAAGATCAGATCCGGCAGCGGGGGCGTTGCCGCCAGCCGCAGGGCGGTTTCGCCATTGATGGCCACCTTGATGTGGTAGCGCGGCTCCAGCCAGCCACCCAGCACTTCGATATTGTCCGGGGCATCGTCAACGATCAGCAGGGTCGGCTTGTCCATGTTCCCTCTCCTTCCTGACAGGATCCGCACACAGCTGGGCCGCCAGCTGACCAGCCCGTTCCCGGGCTTCTTCAAAGGCAAAGCGATGGACAGCCGTCGCCAGCTCCTGCGCCAGCGGGGCCAGGGGCGAGGGGGCACAACAGCTAGCCAGATCATCAACCAGCCGGCACGACGCAAAGTCGCCGCGCCGCAATGCCCCTTCCAGTTCGGCGATCAAGCGGACGGCGGATGGCTGGTCGAATGGCAACATCACCGGCCCGACCCCTGCGGGTGACGCGGGCCTGCCATCTAGCGGTGTTGCAGGCAGGCTGGCAGCAGGGTCGAAATAAGTGCGGATGCGGGTCATGGCATCAGCCAGCCCGGCCAATACGGTCTGCGTGGCCTGGTCGATGCGGGTACGGTCGGCCTGATTGCGGCACAGCGTCTCCAGCGCAAATGCGGCCGCCGTCAGCGCCTCGGCGCCAACTGTCGCCGCGCTGCCCTTGAGGGTATGCGCCTGCCGCTCCAGCGTAGGCCAGTCGCTGGCGCCCAGCGAGGTCTGCATCGCTTCCTGGTCTGCCGGCCAGCTCTTGCCGAGCATGGTCAGCAGCTTTTCATAGCGCCCCAGATCTCCCCGCAAACGGCCCAGCGCGGCATCCACATCAAAGCCCAGCACGCTACGGGCACGCTCGACCGGCGAAGTCGCCGGCAGGGCAGGCGCCACTGCCACAACCGGCTCAGCCGCCACCGGAGGCATCGGGGCCGCGGGTGGCGGGGCTTTGCGGGGTGGCAGATGGCGTGCCAGCTTGGCTTCGAGGTCGGCACTGTCTATCGGCTTGGTTACCACATCGTTCATGCCGGCTTCGGCACAGCGGGCTTTGTCTTCTTCCCTTGCATTGGCCGTCATCGCCAGAATCGGCAGGTTGACGAAGCGGGGGTCGGCCCGCAGGCGGCGGGTTGTGTCGTAACCATTGAGCCCCGGCATCTGCACATCCATGCAGATCAAGTCAAAGGTCTGCTGGTTGACCTTCTGCAGGGCCATTTCCCCATCGTCGGCCACGCTGACCTCGATGCCCAGATACGCCAGCAACTCTGAAGCCACCTGCTGGTTGAAAGGGTTGTCTTCAACCAGCAAGATCCGATAACCATGAAAATCGTGGCTTTCCGTCCGCTCGGCCGCAGCCTGCGCTACCAGCTGGCCATTGGCCAGCGGCAGCACCAGCCGTACCTGGAAGCACGATCCTTTGCCCGGCTCGCTGCTGACGCTGACTTCGCCCTGCATCAGATCGCACAGGCGTTTGACGATGGCCAGCCCCAGGCCGGTTCCGCCGTAATGCCGGGTCGTCGAGGTGTCGGCCTGAGTAAACGGGCTGAACAGTTTTTGCAGCACTTCCGGTGTCATGCCGATGCCGGTATCGCGGATTTCGATCTGCAACAGGCAATGCTCGGCCATAGCAGCCGGCTCGGACGCTACCCGAATGCTGACGCTGCCACTGCGGGTGAACTTGATGCCGTTGCCAACCAGATTGGTGACGATCTGGCTCAGGCGCAGCGGGTCGCCTATCAACGCAGGAGGCACATTGCCGACAAAATCCAGCGCAAGCCGGATGTGCTTTTCTTCGGCCCGATCGTGCAGCAGGGAGACGATATGGCGCAGGGTTTCTTCTGGCGAGAAAGGAATGGCTTCGAGCGTCAGCTTGCCGGCTCGGATCTTCGAGAAATCGAGGATCTCATTGATGATGCCCATCAAATGCTGAGCCGAAAGCCGGGCTTTGCTCACGTAATCACGGGCCTTGCTATCCAGCGGGATGCGCAGTGCCAGCTCGGTCAGACCCAGAATTCCGTTCATGGGGGTGCGGATCTCGTGGCTCATGGTCGCCAGGAATTCATCTTTGGCCACGTCGGCCGCCCGTGCGTCATCCAGCGCCTGCCGCAACTCCAGGGTGCGTGAATCGACAATGTCCTCCAGGTGGTTCTGGTAGAGCAGCAAAGACTGCTCAGTCTCTTTCTGCTCAGTCAGATCGGTGTGGGTACCGATGACCCGCAAGGCTCGACCGTCTGGCCCGCGCTCTACCACCATGCCCTGATCGAGAATCCATTTGTATCCCCCATCCTTGCAGCGCAGGCGATGCTCATGTCGATAGGTGCCAATCTTGCCGGAGAGGTGCGCTTTCAGCTCCAGCCGATACGACGCCATATCTGCGGGGTGTACACAGTCGATCCAGCTTTCGACGTTATTGCCGATCTCATTCTCTGCATAGCCGAGCATCGACTTCCAGACCCGTGACAGAAACACCTGCTGCTCGGCAATCCGCCAGTCCCAGACGCCGTGGCCCGCTGCTTCGAGCGCCATCATCCAGCGCGCCTCGTTCTCAACCAGGGTGATGCGGGCATTCTCACGTTCGGTCACATCATGCTGCAGGCCAACGTAGTGGCTGAGCTGACCCCGGTTATCAAACACCGGGGCAATGCGCAGTTCGTTCCAGTACAGGCTGCCGTTCTTGCGCCGGTTATGCAGCAGTACCGTACAAGAGGTTTTCTGGCGGATGGCGTCGCGCAAGGTTTGCAGGACATCCTGATTGTCCATGCCCTCATGCAGTAGTCGCGCATTACGACCCAGCACCTCGTTGGCGCCGTAGCCGGTAATCTGGGTGAATGCTGCGTTGACATAGATGATCGGCATGTCCGGCTCGCTGGCGTCGGCAATCAGCACGCCGGACGAGGCGCTATCGACAATTTTCTGGAACAGCTTGAGTGATTCGCTCTTGCGTCGCTCTTCGGTGATATCGGTCAGGGATACCGCAACCGCGCTGAACTTGAGGCGACCTTTGCCATCACCGGATAGTGGTTCGGTATTCACCGCCAGCCAGCGAATGGCGTCATCGCGATAGGGAATGCCGACCACGACATTGCGACCCGGCAAGCCGGTAAACAGGGTATTGAGGGCCGGGTGCAGGTGCCGGTCAAACGGTTGGCCATCTTCATTCACCGCCTGCCAGAACGGATCGGTACTACCACGGCTCTGCGATTTGGGCTGATTATCCAAGCCCAGCATTTGCCGGGCCGCCCGATTGGCCGTCACGATCTTGCCAGTACGGTCGTATAGCAGCAGGCCCTCGCTCAGCGATTCCACCAGCGAGCGATGGCGTTCTTCACTCTCGCGCATGGCGCGTTCGGCCACCACGGCATCGGTGACATCGGCCGCCATCACCGCCAGGTAGTAGGCATTACCGGCCCAGACCCGTTCAATTGACAGACGCAGATGGTGCAGCCGTCCCACCTTGTCGTGCAGCGGCCACAAGGGCCGGTCATCATCCCGGGCGCCCGAGCCGGCTTCCTCGCCCGCGCAAGGGGTACCCAGCAGGGCCGAGGCCGGCATGATCGACAATTCATCCAGCGTCTTGCCCAGCACATCCCTGGCACTCTGGTTGCAATCGACGATCAGATCACGCAAGGGGTCTATCAAAAAGAACAGGTCTTTGGCCTGATTAAGAATGCCGTGGTAGAGCGCCTCGCTCTCGCGCAGCGACTTGAACAGACGCAGCCGCGATTCCCAGTTGGCCAGCAGCAAGCCCACCGAGTCGAGCAGCAGGTTTTCCGAGAGCAGGAAAGGGCCATCGTCGCCCGCCGGACACAGCTGGCTATAGCCAACCGCCAGATAGCCAAACACTTCGCTGCCGGCAACAATATTGACCAGCCGTACATCGACCATCTGGTCCGACCAGCCATCGGACTGATAATCCACATCACCGACCACCAGCCGGACTTCTGCCAGATGCGGAAAACGATAGGCCGGCGGCAGCCACTGTGCGATGCGGCGCAAGGTATCCAGATTGCAGGATTCGGCGGCATCAACGATCTGCATGATCGAGAACAGGCACTGCAGGCTGCGAAAGCGCACCGTCAGCTCGGGCGTGACCGTACCACTGCTCCGTTCACCCAGACTGCTCGCGTCGTTGTAAGTCAACACTATGATCTCCCCGGCTTCAGCACGGTCCTGTGGCGGGCGCATGGCCCGCCAACGGCAATTTGGCTCCGGTAGCACTTTTGCCACGGCAAAAGGCCAAGAGCCCTCAGGCAGTAGAAGGGGAGTGTCAACCGTCAGAAAGCACCCATCCCGCCCGTCGCGGGGCTTGGGTTGCCCGCCACGGCAGCCAGTGCGTCAAGACACCTGATCGGCATCCCTGCCTTGCTTCGTCCACCAGGCGTTTGCAGGGCCAAGCCGCCCCCCTGGCGCTATCGCACCCCAGGGTGCTGATTGCCCAATACGCTTGCGCAGACGGTGCAGGGAACCTCCTCCCCACGACTACCGCCGACTCCGCCGCAACCGGGTAAGACCGGGCGGTCGTCAGCACTGACAGTCTGGCTCGATGGCGGCATGTCGCCACTTCTGGCTCGTTCCGCCCTCCGGCACCGGGGCGGCGGCCAGCATCGGCCTCTCTGAATTTTTCAAAATACTTCTTGTTTCAACATTTCGGTTTCAACATTTCGGGCGCAGCATGCGCCCAGCCACCACGCCAGCAGGGTTCCGCCCTGCCGGATTTGGCACCACGATCCGGCACAGCACCCCACCTCTGTTGCGAAGAAGTCCGGGGTGCAATGCAGCAAGCGCGCCCGCCTTTGGCGCGGCCAGTTACAATTACCGCAATAAGCACCGCATGCGCGGGCTTGCCGACCTTGGTGCAAGGGCTATCCTGCCTTGTTTCGGCATAGCCAAAGTCTGTGGTTTAAGCAAACCATTTCACCGCGCAAATAAATGATTCGGCGGATTTTTTCGCCAAAATCCGCCATTGGACCCAGCAGGCTGTTCACTTATGTAGGACAGCAGACAAACGATGACTGACACACCTGATCTATTAGATTTTCCCGAAGAACCTGCCGCCAGCGATGGTGGTCAGGGTGGCCGTTATGTCGTGGCTCAGCCCAGCAGCGAGCCGGATGACGGCCAATCGGTGCAACTGGGCCTCTACGCCGAGCGCAGTTACCTCGAATACGCGATGTCGGTGGTCAAATCCCGCGCGCTGCCCGAGGTGGCCGATGGCCAGAAGCCGGTTCAGCGACGTATTCTCTACGCGATGCACGAGCTGGGGCTCGACCACACCGCCAAGCCGGTCAAATCGGCCCGTATCGTTGGTGAGATCCTCGGCAAGTACCACCCGCATGGCGATGCTTCGGCCTATGACGCGATGGTGCGCATCGCTCAGGACTTCTCGCTGCGTTACCCGCTGGTCGATGGCCAGGGCAACTTCGGCAGTCGTGACGGGGACGGTGCCGCCGCAATGCGTTACACCGAGGCCCGCCTGACACCGATCGCCGATCTGTTGCTGGGTGAAATCGACCGGGGAACCGTCGATTTCGTGCCCAACTACGACGGCGCCTTCCGCGAGCCGCAAGTGCTACCGGCCCGGCTGCCGATGCTGCTGCTCAATGGCGCTTCCGGCATCGCTGTCGGCATGGCGACCGAGATCCCCTCGCACAATCTGAGTGAGGTGGCCGACGCCGCCGTCGCCCTGATCGAAAACCCCGAACTCAGCGTTGCCGAGCTGACCCAGTACATCCCCGGCCCGGACTTCCCCGGTGGCGGCCACATCATTTCACCGGCCCGCGACATCCTCGCCGCCTACGAAACCGGCCGAGGCTCGCTCAAGCTGCGTTGCCGCTGGCAGGTGGAAGACCTGGCGCGTGGCCAGTGGCAGATCATCGTCACCGAGCTGCCGCATGGCACCTCAACCCAGAAAGTGCTGGAAGAAATCGAAGACCTGAGCAATCCCAAGGTCAAGAAAGGCAAGAAAGCCCTCTCGCAGGAACAGCTGCAAACCAAACAGCTGATCCTGTCGCAACTCGACCGCGTGCGCGACGAATCGGGGCGCGACCAGGCGGTACGGCTGGTGCTCGAACCCAAATCCTCCCGCCAGAAGCCGGAAGAGCTGATCAATCTGCTGCTGGCCCATACCAGCCTGGAGACTTCCTGCTCGATCAATATGGTGGTCATCGGCCTCGACGGCCGACCGGCGCAGAAGTCGTTGAAGGGTGTGCTGGCAGACTGGGCCAGCTTCCGCTTTGACACCGTCACCCGGCGCTGCCGTTATCGGTTGGGCGAGGTCGATGACCGCATCCACATCCTGGAAGGCCGGTTGACGGTCTTTCTGAATATCGACGAGGTCATCCGCATCATCCGCCAGGCGGACGAACCCAAGCAGGAGCTGATGGCCGCGTTTGCACTGACCGAGCGCCAGGCCGACGACATCCTTGAAATCCGCTTGCGGCAGCTGGCGCGACTGGAAGGCATCAAGCTCGAACGCGAGTTGGCAGAGCTGAAGACCGAGAAAGCCGAGCTGGAGCATCTGCTGTCGAGCGAAACGGCCATGCGCCGGCTGGTGATCAAGGAAATCCAGGCCGACCGCAAGAAGTTTGGCGATGGCCGCCGTACCCTGATCGAAGAAACCGAGCGTGCGCAGATTGCGGTCGCCGTGGTGGACGAACCGCTGACGGTGATCCTGTCGCAAAAGGGCTGGATACGCAGCCGTAACGGCCACGGTCTGGACCTGCAGAATCTGAGTTTCAAGGAAGGTGACAGCCTGTTGGCGACACTCGAATGCCGCTCGGTCGATTCGGTGGCCTTGTTTGGCTCGGATGGCCGGGTCTACACCCTGTTGGCGGGCAATCTGCCGGGAGGACGTGGCGATGGCGTGCCCCTGGCCAGCTTGATCGACCTCGCCGCGAAAACCCGGATTGTGCAGATCCTCTCCGCCAAGCCGGAAACCGAGTTACTGATCGCCGGCAGCTCGGGCTACGCCTTCCTCTGCAAATTCGACAACCTGCTGTCGCGGCAGAAAGCCGGTAAAGCCTATCTCTCGCTTGAGGCGGACGAAGAGCTGTTACGCGTGGTCAGCTACACGCCCGACCCGGCCAATCTGTGCGCCTGCCTCTCCAGCAACGGCAAGCTGCATTGCTTCCCACTGGCCGAGCTGAAAACGCTGGCAGGTGGGGGGCGCGGCATGATTGCGATGGCACTGGACGATGGCGACAAGCTCGCCGCCATCACCGTTTCAGACGGCAAAACCCTGGTACTCAACGGTACCGGGCGCGGTGGCAAGCCACAGAGCCTGACGCTGGATGCCAACGACCTCGCCCCCTACATCGGCAAACGAGCCAAAAAGGGCAAGCCCATCATTGCCGGCCTGAAATTCCCAGGCTTCTAGGTTCTGTTGACGTAACCTTCCGCCCCAAACGCCCGGCCTTTGCCGGGCGTTTGGCTTTGGTGGGGAATTCTCCGAACGCCGCAGTACCCTCACGCATTTTTTTCATTTAAACATCAATAAATACAAACAAACCTGACCGTTCGAACGACCGTCTCTTCGTGGGCATGCATATGCCTTGCCTCAACCCGACGACTCGCCTAAGATCGGCCAAAAATAAGGATTTCGGCGTAATCAATTGCCTGACCCCCTTGGCCAGACGAGGAGGCTCTCACACAGGAAATCGCTTTCAAGAAGTAGAATTTCTCGCCAAAATTCGCTTAAAAAGTCAAATTTTTTGTTTATACCACGCCCTTCCCTGGGACCGTCCGCTACACTGCCCACACCCCCTCTCACCAGCCGACCCGCCTAACCCGACAGCCCGATCAGCGCGCCCCCTCCAACCAAGCCTCTGCGATCCGCCATACCAGACATGGCCAATCAGACTATATTGTTGATATATTTTTACACCATTAAAGTGAAATTTAGCCAAAAAGACTAATTCAATCGAACATAAAAAAAAGATAGTCAATATCTATTATTGCCAACTAATAAAGGCTTCAATACCATTCCGGCCGTGCTCGGAACCCCGACACAAGCAGGATACGTAGCTCTACTGTTGGACAGATGCCTAGCATTCATTCCAAAAATAGCAGTAAATTTACGTAAAATTCCTGTTCATTTACTTTCACCATTTTTTGGAGATAAGAAATGTCCGAAATCAAAGTACTGAAGCAAGAAGAACTGACCGCCGTAGCCGGTGGCCAACAAGGCGAAATCGTTGCGACGCTGCTGGGCCGCGTACGTGGCGACAACACCAAGGGTGGCAGCGCCAAGGGCGAAATCCTCTCGACCCTGCTGCGTCGCATTGACGACGAAGACACCAAGGGCGGTGGCGAGCTGTAATTAGCAGGATGAAGGCTCACAGGTCGCAAGGCCTGTGGGCCTTTTACCGATATCTGTCTGCGCCAAGTTCTGAATACCGCTTATGCCTGCAAAAAAAAGCTCACGCTTTCGCATTGCCATCATTGGCCTGGGGGATCTGGGTCAGCGGCTGGCGCTCAAGCTGGCCGACCATCCAGCGGTAGGTGAATTGCTGCTGCTGGGTCGGCAAACCGAGGCTGGCAGTGCTCTGGCCCGGTTGGTCAATGCCTGTGGTGACTGCCGTGCCCGCTTCATGGCGCTGGATGCCCTGAATGAAGATGCCGTTGCCAGCATGCTGGCGGCCGAACGGCCCGACTTGCTGGTGCAGTGTGCGTCGCTGATTTCACCCTGGCTGTTGTTCGAACGACACGACCCCTTGGCCAAGACCTTGCTGCAGGCGGGATTTGCCTTGCAGCTGCCCGCACAGCTGGCTGTTGTCCACCGCGTCATGCGTGCCTGTCGAGCGGCCGACTTCCGGGGTCCGGTCGTCAACTGCTCGTTTCCCGACGCTACCCATCCCGTATTGGCCTGTGCCGGGCTCGCGCCCACGGTCGGTGTCGGCAATGCCGGCATGATCCTGGGGCTGGTCCGCGCCACCTTGCGCGATCATGGCATCACCTGGCCGTTGCGACTGCTGGCACACCATGCGCACGTCGGCGCTGTCGCCACGGCCAACGTCGCCCGGCTCGCTGCCGAGATTCCGCCGCCCCGCTTGTTTGCCGGGGATAACGAGCTCCCCCCGGAATGGGCCTTTGCCGGACCGGCACTGCCACAAACCCGCGAACTCAACAGCCTGACCGCCGCACACGCCAGCCAGGTGATCGGCGCTCTGTTGCCGGACTCCGCCACCTTGCGCACGGCCGTGCCCGGCCCGCTGGGTCTGCCTGGGGGATGGCCGGTGATCATGGGCAATGGCGCCATCACACTCGACTTGCCCTCGCAGGTCAGCCAGGCCGAAGCGCTGGCTTACCACCAGTCGGCCGCGGTGGCCGATGGCATCGCTCGTATCGACGCCGATGGCACGGTCCATCTGACGACACACCTGCAGCAAACGGTGGCCGCCATTGCGCCCGAGCTGGCGGAACCGCTGTCGCTCGATCAGGCATTCCCCCGCTTTCTATTGCTGCAAGACCTTCTGAGACGTCCCGTATGAACCCACTTCCTACCCTCTATGGCCTGATCGGCAAGACCCGACACGGCATCGCCCGGATTCGGGATGGACTGGCCACACTGCTGCCCGCAACGTTTCCGGCGGCGGCCGATCACCGCTGGCACCAGATGCCGGAAGGGGTGGCACTGTGGAGCCCCCAGGCTGCCGTCGAAGGTCGTAGCGTATTGACCTGGGTTGGGGGGCTGTACGCCAGCCAGACCGGCCCGGCGCCGGATTTGCTGCCCACCCTGCAGCGACGCGGTAGTGCCGGTCTGCGCGATCTGGCCGGTGAATTTGCGCTGGCCCATTGGGATGGCGACAGTGGCCAGCTGCTGCTGGCGCGCGATCCGCTCGGGCAACGCCATCTGTTTATTCGCGAAGAGACTGACTGTTATCTGATCTGCTCGGCACTCGAGCCGCTGCTGGCCGACCCGGCCTTTGCTTGCGAGCTGGATTACGAATCCGCCTTCAATTACCTGAGCTTCGGCATGCCCCTGGCGGGCCGCACCCTTGCCCGCCAGATCAGCCGGCTGCCGGCAGGGCATTGCCTGAGCGGCCGCCCCGGCCAGCCTTTGCTGAGCCAGCGCTACTTCTCGCCACTGAGCCACGATCAGCAGAAGGTTGTCGATGCGCCCTACCAGCAGCAGCTGATTGCCACACTGGATGACGCCATCACGCGGCGAGTGGTCGAGGGTCGGCAAGCCCTGTTGCTGTCGGGTGGCGTCGATTCTTCGTACATTGCCGGCACCGTTGCCCGCCGTTTTGGCGGCGAGCGCTTCGATGCCTACACCATTGAATTTACCGACCCCGGCACCCACAACGAGGTCGATTTCGCGGCACTGGTAGCCAAGGAAGCCGGCATCCGCCATCAGCCAGTACCGCTTGGCGTGGCCGATGCCCTGAAGGGTCTGGAGCGCGTCCTGCAGGCGGCCGAACCTTGCAGTGCCTGGGCCGCCATCACCCACTGGCACATCCTCGGGGAAATCGGCAGCCAATCGCACCAGCATCTGCTGTCTGGCCTGGGGGCGGATGAGGTATTTGGTGGCTACAGCCGCTATCTGCGGCACTACCGGCTGCTGCGGCTGTTCGATGCCGACTGGCCACACGCCGCCCAGATCGACGCTGCCGATGCCGTGCTGTGGAACCCGCAACTGACCCGCAGCAAGCACTTTCCCGGTGTGCCGCGCTTCTTCGACGACATCGCCCTGCGGCAAGGGTTGGCCGAACCCTACCGTGGCTGGAATTTTGCGCCGTTGCTGGCGACGTTCTACCGCGAATGCCGGCAAATCAAACCCGAGGCGCATCTGTTCGAGCTGATGGTGGCGCACGAATGCCAGCACCGAATACCCGATCTGCTGTTCACCGACTTCGAGCCGATCGGGCGCGAGCTTGGCATCCGCACGGCCTATCCCTTCCTCGACCCGGCCGTGGTGCAACAAGCCTGCGCTCTGGGGGCTTCCGAACGGTTCTTTGTGGAAAACGGCCGCTGGCGCAACAAAAAAGCCCTGCGCGAAATGGCGGTTGGCCGCGTACCAGAGGCCGTACTGCGGCGCTCACCCATGTCGTACAACGCCCCGTTTGTCATCTGGATGACCGACCCAGCCTTTGGCGCCCGCGTCCGCAGCCTGTTGCACGAAAGCGGGCTGGCGCACAGTGGTCTGGTCTCGACCGCCTGGCGCAACAAGATCGACCAGACCGTGCGCAGTCTGGCCAGCCGCCGCCTGCCGGGCCAGCAAAAATTTGCCGAGCAGATGTGGGCTTTCATCACCCTGGCCGGCTGGTACGAACGCTGGGTCGAGCGCAAATTGCCAGCCAGCTTTGGCGGCGCCGCACCGACAGCGGCCCACGCCGAGGCCGGACTGGTCAAGGTTTGAGAACCGGACGCTGTTGACTGACTGGACTGACTGGACTGACTGGACTGATTGAATGGACTCCTCATGCTGACATCCCCAAGCCCTGACACCTTGCAGGTCCACCGACACCCCGAACTATCGCTGGCCGATGAAGCCCGACTGCTCCGGCAGGACATCCTGACCACGCTTTACGACACGGGCGGCGGCCACTACGGCGGCAGCCTGAGCGTGATCGACCTGCTGCTCACGCTCTACCGGCGGGTACTGCGCATCGACCCGGCCACCGCACGCCACCCCGAGCGGGATCGACTGATCCTGTCAAAAGGTCACGCCGCTGTGGCCTTGTATGCCGTACTGCGCCGACTCGGCTACTTCGACTGGCCACTATCGGGCTATGCCAGCTTTGCCTCGGCGCTGGAAGGGCATCCCGACATGACCAGCGTACCCGGCGTCGATTTTTCGACCGGCTCGCTCGGTCAGGGCTTGTCGGTTGGCATCGGCATGGCGCTGGCCTTGCGCAAGAGCGGTCAGCACATCTGGGTGGTGTTGGGTGACGGGGAATGCCAGGAAGGCCAGGTTTGGGAAGCTGCCATGCTGGCAGCCATCAGCCGCCTGGATCGGCTGCATGTGATCGTCGATTGCAATCGCCATCAGGAATGGGGGTGGACCAGCCCCGATGGCAGCCGGCCGCCGCCGCTCCCCGGCATTGCTGACAAATGGCGCGCGTTTGGCTGGCAGGTGTTCGAGTGCGATGGTCATGACTACGCTGCGCTGGAAACCACCCTGCAGGCTGCCAGCGCAGAACGTGCGCAGCCATCAGTCATCATCGCCCACACCGTCAAGGGCAAGGGCCTGCCCCTGATCGAGCGAGATCCGATCCGCTTCCACTGCGATGCCGTCAGTGCCGATGAGCACGCCGAGCTGTTGGGTTCTGTTGACCTTGGGTTTTCAGAGCGCGTTTCGCCGGGAAATGGCCAGGAACAAGGCGCAGAGCACACCGCATAGCCATTCTATGCAAGCGTTCTGCAACACCAGGGCAGGGCGTCGTCAGAACTTGCTGATTTCGCCCGCTAAACCGCGCTTACCCTGCCTAGGCTCTGTTGACGTTTTGTTTCCGGTCGCGCCGGGCCGAGTTTTGGGGCATGGCGAGGCAGGGTGAGTGCGGTTTAGCGAGCTAACTAAATAAACGAACCTAACGACGCCATGCCCCAAAAATCGACCCGGCGCGACTGTAAACCTTACGTCAACAGAACCTAACGCCAACAGAACATAAGGAGCCTGTCATGCTGATGAAACTCGCCGACCACGCCGGCAAGATCCTGGCCGAACTCGCCTATGCCGACCCGCGCATCTTTGTGCTCGACGGCGATCTGGCCGATTCGGATGGCGCCATCCACTTTGCCCAGCGCCACCCACAACGCTTTCTGATGGCCGGGATTGCCGAGCAGAACATGGTGTCGGTAGCCGCCGGCATGGCCGAAGCCGGCATGCGGCCGGCCGTGTTCTCGTTTGCCGCCTTCCTGTGCTACCGCGCCTACGACCAGATCCGTATCTGCCTGAGCCAGGCCAACCAGCCCGTCATGCTGATCGGCTCCCACGCTGGCGGCCTGTTGGGCCGCAACGGCAAGACCCATGCCGCCGTCAACGATCTGGCGGTAATGCTGTCATTGCCCGAGATGCAAGTCTGGGCCCCTGCCGATTGGGCCGATGTTGAACTCGCCATTACCCACAGCCTGCTCGATTCAGCCCCCAGCTATATCCGCCTGCCGCGCCGCCAGTTTGAGGAAGCCACCCATCTGCCGGGCATTGCAGCGGGCAGCCGCTGGCTGCGGCCCCGGCAGCGGGTCTGCATTGTCTCCACCGGGCTCGCTACCCACTGGGCCATGGCCGCCGCCGAACTGCTGGCCGGCCGGGGTCTTTCCATCGGTCTGCTGCACTGCGCCCAGCTCAAACCGGCCCTGCAATGGCAGGAAGAGCTGGCCAGCGCCGACCTGATCGTCAGCATCGAAGATCACAGCCGATTTGGCGGGCTGGGCGCACTGATCGACCGGCTGCACCTGCCCGCCGCCCGGCTGACACTGGGCTGGCCCGAGGAATTCGGCGGCAAGTCCGGCCCTGACGACGAACTGCTCGACTACTACGGCCTGTCGCCAGAGCGCATTGCTCAAGCCATTGAAGCCCGTGTGCGCCAACCCGCGACCATCAACCATTCCTGAGGAGCTTTCATGCTTTCGATCATCGTCTCCTGGCGCGACCGCCTCGAACTCAATCAGGCTCTACCCTCCTTGCTGGCAGCCGCCCGCAAAGTGGGCGGAGACGTCAATATCGTCAATTACTCCGGTTCCTCCAGCCTGCTGCTGCAACAGCTCGGCCAGTACGCCGAGGCAGTCCGGGTGATCGAGATTCCCAGCCAGCAATACTTCAACAAGGCGGCCTCACAAAATATCGGCGCCGCCCACACCCAGCAGCCACTGCTGTTCTTCTGCGATTGCGACATCATCCTCAACCCGGATAGCGTCGCCGCCATCGTCGGCCAGCTGCAAAGCCGGCCCGATACTTTTGCCACCCTGGCCGGGGTACGGGAATCGGAAACCAACTCGCGTGGCGGCAAGCATGTCGTGTCGTTCGGCTACGAATTGCGCATCCGCACGGCCGACGGTCGAGTCCTGAATATCGTCGATAACGAGGAAGACGCCGAAGAGGGTACCCGTCAGGCGCCGGGCCTGCTGTTTGTGCGGCGCCAGCACTTTCTGTCGATCAATGGCTACAACTCCGACCTGCACGGTTGGGGCTGGGAAGATCAGGACATGATTTCCCGACTGACGCTGGGTGCCGGCCTCACCCGGCTGATCGAAGGCCAGGCCATCCATATTTCGCACGATGACTATGCCCGTACCGCGTTCTACCCGCCTGTCGCCTCGCGCTGGGAGAGCCGTGACCGCATGTTCCGCAAGGCGCTGTCGAATTACGACGAAGCCAATTTTCAGGGTAGCTACCAGCGCGACGTCAGCGCACTGGGCCCCAAGGTCTGGGTACACGAAACCATCGTCGAGGCCGTGAATGCCTGATACACCGCTTCGCCCCCGTCTCTCGGTGTGCATGATCGTCCGTAACGAAGCCCACACCTTGCCCCGTTGTCTGCAAAGCATTGCCGGCCTGTACGATGAGCTGTGCATTGTCGATACCGGCTCGACCGACGACACGCTGGAGCTTGCCGCCCGCTACGGCGCCAAAACCAGTCGCTTTACCGACTGCAACGGCCCCGATGGCAAGATCATCAACTTTGCCCTGGCCCGCGATGCCGCCCTGGCACTGGCCAGCGGCGACTGGGTGCTGCAGATCGACGCCGACGAGATTCTGGAAAGCGGTGCAGAGGTCCTGCACGAGCTGCTCAGCCTTGCCAAGGCCGACTATCTGGGCGTCACCATGCGATCGGAGGGCGGCGAGTGGAGCTCGGGCCGCCTGTTTCGCCGCGCCAAAGCCCTCGGCTACCGCAGCCCGATTCATGAATACCTGGAAGTGGATGGGCCCTTTGCCAAGGTACCGCAGATCGTCATTCACAACCTGCCTGACAAAACCGGCAAGGAAAGCGCCTCCGACCGCAATATCCGCCTTTGCCTGCTGGCGCTGGAGCAAAGCCCGGACGAAGGCCGCCTGCTGTATTACCTGGGCCATGAATACCGCCGCCTGCAGCGCTATGAAGATGCCATCGCCTGCTATAGCCGGGCGCTTGACCTGGGCAACTACCCGATCGGCCTGTTCCACTCGGCCTACTATCTGGCGCTGTCGCAGATGCTCAGCTACCAGTTTGCCGACGCCCTGGTCAGTGCCGAACGCGCCATTGCCATCGACCCCCGCTATGCCGAAGGCCACTGCATGGCCGGCGACGCCAGCTCGTGTCTGGATGACCTCACCACCGCACGCCAGCACTACCTGAACGCCCTGCAATGCGGCCAGCCCCCAGCCGACGCGGTGTTGGCAGTACAGCGCTGGACCTACGACGAACACCCCCGCGCCCGCCTCGCCGCCATCGAACAGGCCCTTGCCACCGACACCAGCGCTGTCACCTGAGACGCCAGCCCGGCGACTATCCCGGGCAGTGTGTTGACCTACCCACACTGCCCGCACCCAAACCCACATCCCTCATCCGCCCCCAACCCAGCATCCGGGTGCCCGCCTTGGCCGTCCGTTGCATGGGTGATTGCGGCAAGCCGACATTCGGTCAATATTCAATGTTCAAACCGGATCGACACTCGAACCTGATGATCCGGCCCCCCCAATGCAACCATCCGATTTACGCGAGGACACAAACCATGCCGTTTTACGAACTGATTCTGCAACTGGGCCAGAAGCTGGGGTTGGATACCTCGGCCATCACTCCCGACACCGCGTTTATTGAGGTCAACTACCCGAATGGCACCCAGATCGTGCTCAGCCATCTGGCTGAACGCAATGAAATCGCTGCAGCCTCTGCCCTGTTCCACCTCCCCGACGGGCCGCAACGCGGTCTGGTCTGCGAAGCCCTGCTGGCTGCCCAGGCTTTTGGTATTGATACGGATGGCTGTTATTTCGGTGTGCAGGCGGGCGCTGGCAAGTTCATCGTCTCGACCACGCTACCGCTGGATCATGTGGAGGAAGGTGCGCTGGAAAAGGCGATCGAGCGCGTCTACCGCGCCCGTCAGCAATGGTGGGAGCGCTATGACAGTGGCCGCCTGATTGCGGATGGCACCTCCGAACCCTCTGCCAGTCCAAGCCCGGAAGTTCCTGGTTTTGGTGCCATGGCGTTTGCTTGAGGAGAGATCATGGCAACTTATATTAAGGGATACACTCCCCCAACCGTCCCCCAGACCCCGTCCATTTCGGAGGACATGCAACCGCTCAGTCTGGACAACAGCCAGCAACCCAGCAATCTGAAGCAAGCCTCTCTCGACAATGACTCGATTCCACAAAATCTGAGCGACAAAAGCAACATTGCATCGTCGAGCAAGCAGGAAGACATTCCCAAACCCAAAGAGCTGAAGCCAAAGGATGTCAACGCCCAAGCCCAAGGCGTGAGCTATGCACAGAGCTTTTTCGGTGCAACGGCCTACGTGGTCAACTCATTCGGCAACTGGTCAGCGTCTTCCAGCAACAGCTTCTCTCAGCTCGAAAGCCGTAAAGCAGGTCTCAGTGCCGAATGGAGTACTTTGAAAGGTGACGGCGATTTCACCAGCACCGTTTTGAGTAAGCTCGATGGGGTATTCGCCTCTGGCACGACATTCGTCATGCATAACGGCAAAAACAGTGAAACCACTGGGGATCATGCACTTTTCCGTGCAGCCCTGCTAAGTGGTGCCCATGTCATCGTTGAAGACGGTGGCGCGCTCCATAAAGAGATGCTGACTGCCGCCAAAGACGCCAACCAGAAAGTCGGCACCAAGGGCTCCAGCCACCATCCGAATGGTTCAGATCAATGTCGCCTGCCATTGGCGCTCAACAAAGACGGTGGCGAGTTGTTGATGGGTAAAACTGCCAGTGGTGATACCTGGTTTCAACTGGAGAAATTCGGCGCCGACAGTTCAGGCCACTTTGGCTCGGATGGCTATATGGGCCATGTCGCCAGCAGTAGCGAGTATGTTCAGGTTGGCCCGTTCGGCAATAGCAAGATGAGCGAAAAGGACGGCAATCATATGGTGGTGATTCCCAACAAGGACTGATGCCGCACCGAACTGGCATCGGCCGGTATGGTCAGGCCGGTGTCAGGGAGGATGCCGAGGGCCGCCAGGCCGCCTTCAATTGGTGTGTGGCGGTTGCGATATCCGGGGCGTCAAACAGGGCGCCGATCACGGCGATCAGGTCAGCAGCGGTCAGCTCGTGAACATTGGCGGTGCTGATGCCACCGATGGCACATACCGGCACGGCCAGGCGTGCACGCGCCTCAGCCAGAAGCGACAACGGCGCCCGCACGGCCGCCGGTTTGGTGGAAGACGGAAAGACGGCACCAAACGCCACATAGCTGGCACCGGCCGCGACGGCTGAATCCGCCAGGGCCAGCTGGTTGTAGCAGGAAGCGCCCAGCAGTCGCTGCGGCCCCAGTCGGTGGCGGGCGGCAGCAAGGTCGCCGTCATCCGCCCCCAGATGCACCCCATCGGCATCCACCGCCAGCGCCAGTTCCAGATCGTCATTGATAATCAAGGGCACCGCGTACCGGCGGGTCAGCTGGCGCAGGGCAGCTGCCTGCTGTCGCTGCAAGGCCGGTTCGGCCAGCTTGTTGCGGTACTGCAGTACCGCCACGCCGGCAGCCAGCACGCTCTCAACCTGTTGCAACAAACGCGCGGTATCGGGCTGGTCCGGGGTGATGGCGTACAGGCCGCTCAGTGAAGCCGGCTGCATTTACTTGTCACCTTCATCGGTCGCGACCTCACGCGCCCAGAACAGGCGGTCGGGCACAAACTGCCCCATGCCAGGCCGGAAGGCTGCGCGCAGGGTCTGGTAGGTGAACTCCTGCGCTTCCCGCACCGCGGCAGCAATGTCCACGCCATTGGCCAGGGTGCCGGCAATCGCCGAGGCCAGCGTGCAGCCGGAACCGTGATAACTGCCGGGCAGACGCTCCCAGCTATCTACACGCATGCGACCGCTGCGGTTGTACAGCGTGTTGACGACCACCGGCGTATTTTCGTGCGTCCCCGTGATCAGCACATATTCACAACCAAACTGGCGGATGCGGGTTGCCGCCTCATCCACGGTCATGCCTTCCTGCTCGTCCGGATCGTCCGAAGCCAGGCGCCGGGCCTCAAAGCTGTTCGGGGTGACGATGGTAGCGTGCGGGAGCAGCAGTTCGCGGGTCGCAAGCACGATGTCTTCAGAAGACAGTTCGTCCCCTCCGCCCGACGCGAAGACCGGGTCCAGCACCAGTGGGATCTCCGGGTAATCAGCGGCAATCTCGGCAATCACGGCCAGCGCCTCGATGCTGCCAACCATGCCCACCTTGAATGCAGCCACCGGCATGTCTTCCAGCACCATGCGGGCCTGGTCGGATACCCATTCAGCCTCGACCGGCTGGAAGTCTTCGACATTGGCCGTATCCTGCACGGTAATGGCAGTGACAACGGGCAGGGGATGGCAGCCCAGCGAAGCCAGCGTCAGGATGTCAGCTGACAGGCCGGCGCCACCAGAGGGATCGTTTCCGGCAAACACAAGAACAATGGGAGGAACTGGGGTCATCGGCGCAGTGGTATTTGGGTTTAAAATGCAAATTTTAACGCAATACGGAATATACCCATGAAGAAGTACATGTGTCTGATTTGCGGTTTCATCTATGACGAAGCGGCAGGACGGCCTGAGGACGGTCTGGCAGCCGGTACACGCTGGGAAGATGTGCCTATGAACTGGACCTGTCCAGATTGCGGTGCCCGCAAGGAAGACTTCGAGATGGTGGAGATCTGACGCCTCCTGCCTTCAGCCCCAACGCGAGCCGGGCCGGTGTCCGGCGCCTCCTGCCAGCCCACATGCCATGCAAAACCCCAACCACCCCGTCTGGTTACATCGACTGCTGGCGCCACTGATCCGCCTGGTATTGCGCCATCAACCCGCACAGGCCAGACCGGTCAGCCCGAAGATTCCTGAGCTGGCCTTGCTACTGTGCTTGCTGCTGGGCTGGGCCGGCGTGCATCGCTGGTATCTAGGCTCTGTTGACGTTTTGTTTCCGGTCGCGCCGGGCCGAGTTTTGGGGCAGGGCGAGACAGGGTGAGAGTAGTTTAGCGAGCTAAATAGGCGAACCCTAACGACGCCATGCCCCAAAAATCGACCCGGCCCGGAGGGTTTCGCCGGATTTGGGCCTGCTGCCGCGTTAAAATCCGCTTGCTTAGCCCACTAAGCGGCGCGCTTTTTGCCTTGCATCAGGCCCAAATCCGACGAAACGCGATCCGGAAATAAAATGTCAACAGCGCCTAGGTCGCCCACTCAGCGGTATCCTGCAGGGGCTGACACTGGGCGGCGTTCTGGTCTGGTGGTGGCTGGATCTGGTACGGCTAGGATATGGCGGTTTGCATGATGGCCAAAACCGCCTCGTCAACCAATGGCGTCTGTTTCAGGCAGACGACGGCACAGAGGACTGACCCTGGCCGACCGTCCCGTTATACATTGATTCAAATATCTGTTTTCTGTTTTCTTAATTATTCAATCGACAATCCCTACAAAAACAATAATAAGACCGCACATCAGGACAACATAGAAGATGAGCTCCCCCGGAAAGACCCTTTATGCGCTGCTCAACGTCTCTGCCGACGCCAATCAGCTCAAACTTGATGCCGCCTATCAGGCCATTCTGCGCCAATACGCTGACATTCCCGATTCGCCTCAAAAGCAACAACGGCTTGAAACGCTGAAAAATGCCTACGACCTGTTGTCGAACCCGGTTCGTCGTTCGGTTTACGATGCCAGCCTCAAATCAGGCAGCGGCCCCACGGTGGAACTCAGCTCACTGAACGCCAAACCCAGCAGCAGCCGCTTCAATCTCAAGTTCAACGGGGCCCGACTTGATGCCCCCCAACTGGGGCTGATCGCCATTGCGGTGGTCACTTGCCTGGGCTTGGGTGGTTATTTCATTGCCAGCCGCAGCGTTCACGATGGCCTGACCACCGTGCAACGCGAAACGCTGGAGATGCAGCAAGCAGCCATGAAGCGTCAAGAAGCGGCAATGGAAGCGGCCGAACGCGAAAATAACGGCACTTCCACCCATTCCGAATACATGGCCCAGCAACAGGAACGCGAGCGGAAATTCAAAGCCGAGCAGGAAGAGCGCCAGCGCGACCGTGAAATGGATAACTGGCAAAGCGAAGTCGGCAGGCGCATGGAGCAGGATGCGCGCCAGGCTGAACGCAGCAAGCAGCAGGCCGAGTACGCCAAGCGCGAGCAGGAGCGGCAGGAGCGCTATCAGCAAGAACAGCAGGCTCGCGAGGCGCTGTCGCGGGTGGATCAGGAGCGCCGGCAGATGATGGAAAAGCTGATCAGCGAAAAACGCTTTTCCGAGGCCCGACAGTTTGCCAAGACCGAATACGACTACAGCCGCATCGACAGCGCTGAACGCTATGCCCGCCCGAGCGTCAAAGTCATCGAATCCTCCAATTCCGCCAACGGAAGCTATCGCCCATGAAAACCTGGTATTGCGTCGCCGCCATCGGCCTGAGCTTGCTGACCACCGCCTGCAACCGGGTGGAAACCACTGAAAAAGGCACCGTCGGCATCGAGCGCAAGCAAACGATGCTGACCTTGCTCTCGACAGAGCAGGTCAATCAGATGGCGGCGTCGTCTTACCACCAGACCTTGCAGAACGCTGAATCGCACGGCCGACTCAACGCCGACCACGCCAAGGTGCAGCGATTGCGGCAGATTGCCAAACGTCTGATTCCGCAGGTCAAGGTGTTCCGTGCCGACGCCTTGCAGTGGAAATGGGAGGTCAACCTCGAATCCAATCCACAGTTGAATGCCTATTGCGCACCGGGCGGCAAGATCATGTTTTTCACCGGCATCATCGACAAACTGCATCTGACCGATGATGAAATCGCCGCCATCATGGGGCATGAAATCGCCCACGCCCTGCGTGAACATGGCCGCGAGCGCATGTCGAAAGCTTACAGCCAGCGCTTGTTGGCGCAGGGTGTGTCGGTGCTGACCAAGGGCAAGTACGACCAGCAGATCGACATTGCCATGGGGGTAACCGATCTGGCCTACAACCTGCCCAACAGCCGCCAGAACGAAACCGAGGCCGACCAGATCGGGCTCGAATTATCAGCGCGCGCAGGTTATGACCCACGCGCCGCGATCCGGCTCTGGCAGAAGATGGGGCAGGCCAGCCAGGGTCAGCCACCCCAGTTCCTGTCAACCCACCCATCGCACGATAGCCGCATTCGCGATCTCGAAGCGAAAATGCCTCTGGTTCTGCCGCTCTACGAAGCCGCCAACCCACAGCGCTAAACCGTAACCGCCCCTCCCGCCAACACAAGCAGACCCCTCATGCTCTGGATCAAAGCCCTGCACGTCTTCTTTGTCATCAGCTGGTTTGCCGGCCTGTTTTATCTGCCCCGCCTGTTTGTCAATCACGCTCAGGAAACCGACCCGACCACCCTGGCCCGGTTGGGCCTGATGGAAGCCAAGCTCTACCGTTTCATGACGCCACTGGGCGTGCTGGCCTTGCTGTTCGGGGGCTGGCTCTGGCTGGGCTATGGCTTTGCCGGTGGCTGGCTGCATGCCAAGCTGGCGCTGGTGGTGGGGCTGGTGGCTTATCACGGCTGGTGCGGCAGGCTGATGAAGGATTTTGCAGCCGGCCGAAACCGGCGCTCGCACGTCTGGTACCGCTATTTCAACGAAATACCGGCCGTCGTTTTATTGATTGTGGTGATGCTGGTGGTAGTCAAACCGTTCTGACCACCGCGCCACCAGCAAGAAAGGAATCCCCTCATGGGAATGGAAATTGAACGCCGTTTTCACGTCGCCAACGACAACTGGCGCGCGCTGGCACAGGGCACATGGTACAAGCAGGGCTATCTGTCGGTAGACCCGGATCGCACCGTGCGGGTACGCATCGTCGGCGACCAAGCCTGGCTGACGCTGAAAGGCCGTGTCAGCAATGTGTCGCGGCAGGAATTCGAATACGTGATCCCTCTCGCCGACGCCAACGCCATGTTGGGCAGCATGTGCCCGATGCTGGTCGAGAAAAAGCGTTACCGGATCGAGCGCGAAGGCCTGGTGTGGGAAGTTGACGAATTTTTTGGCGCCAATACGGGCTTGATTCTGGCCGAGGTCGAACTGGCCAGCGAAGACCAGCCCTATACCGCGCCCGACTGGCTTGGCCACGAAGTGACTGAAGACCCACGTTATACCAATGCTTATTTAAGCCAACACCCCTACCCCACCTGGAGCCAGCAAGATGACCAGTAATCAAAGTCTGTTCGAACGCGCCCGCCAACACATTCCCGGCGGCGTCAATTCGCCGGTGCGCGCCTTCGGCAGCGTTGGCGGCACCCCCGTATTCCTGGCCAAAGGGCAGGGCGCCTACGTCTGGGATAGCGAAGGCCGTCGTTATGTCGATTATGTCGGCTCGTGGGGGCCGCTGATTCTGGGCCACGCCCATCCCGCCGTGATCGAAGCGGTTCAGCAGGCGGCCGTCAATGGCCTGAGCTTTGGTGCGCCGACCGAAGCCGAAATCGAGCTGGCCGATTTGCTGTGCGCCCGCCTGCCCTCCATGCAGATGGTGCGGCTGGTATCAAGCGGCACCGAAGCCACCATGAGCGCACTGCGCTTGGCGCGTGGCTACACCGGCCGCGACAAGATCGTGAAATTCGAAGGCTGCTACCACGGCCATGCCGACTCGCTGCTGGTGAAAGCCGGCTCGGGCCTGCTTACCTTTGGCAACCCCAGCTCAGCCGGCGTGCCGGCTGCCGTGGCCAACGACACCATCGTGCTGCCCTACAACGATGTCGAGGCGCTCAAGGCCTGCTTTGATGCCCACGGCCATGAAATCGCCGCGCTCATCGTCGAGCCGATTGCCGGCAATATGAATCTGGTGCAACCCAGCCCGGCCTTTGTCGCCGCCATGCGTGGGGTGTGCGACCAGAGCGGCGCCCTGCTGATCTACGACGAGGTGATGACCGGCTTCCGCGTGGGTGCAGGCTGCGCCCAAGGTCTGCATGGCATCACGCCTGATCTGACCACCTTGGGCAAAGTGGTCGGGGGTGGTATGCCGTTGGCCGCATTCGGCGGCCGGCGCGAGGTCATGGAAAAGCTGGCACCGCTTGGCCCGGTCTATCAGGCCGGCACGTTGTCCGGTAACCCGGTTGCGGTGGCCGCCGGTCTGGCCACCATGAAACTGATCGGCGAGGCGGGCTTCTTCGACCGTCTGGCCGCCAAAGCCACCCAGTTGTGCGCGGGTTTGACCGAAGCCGCCAAGGCAGCAGGCGAAACCTTTAGCGCCCAGTCGGTTGGCGGCATGTTCGGTGTCTATTTCAGCGCCCACTGCCCCGACAGCTACGCCGATGTGATGGCCTCAGACCGTGCCCGCTTCAACCGCTTCTTCCACGCCATGCTGGAAGAAGGCGTTTATCTTGCCCCCTCGGCGTTCGAGGCTGGCTTTGTCTCGTCGGCCCATACCGACGATGACCTTGAGTCCACCCTGTCAGCCGCAGGCCGCGCCTTCGCTCGCCTCAAGGCCTAGAGGACGTCACTTGCAGATAACGGCGGTTTTTACCGCCGTTTTTTATTGCCTTTCGCCATCTGAATATGGCGCACCTTCAATGCAATAAAATTCAACACTCAATAAAAATTGGTTCATTTAACTCTCTATTCAAACGTACTTAACAATCTGAAACAAGAAAAAATCATCAATGTGAGAACTCAATTCTTATTGTTTATTAAGGATTTTTTACTCATAAACTCGAAGAGCGTCTGAAAAATCGGGTGGATGTAAAAATTCACCTCCCATTTCAATAATCTGAATCAGAACTGTCCATTTCAGTTCGCTACTTATCAGGCGATACGTTTAATTTTCGCAATTTGATACAGGAGCAAAACAATGGACATGGATGTACGTGGCAATTTTCTGGCAGACGTTTACGGCACTTACGGCGCGGAAGATATCGGCACTCATTCCCCCGATTCTTCAGACCTTGAGTCTTCGCGCCAATTAGAGCGCTCCAATTCATTAACCCAGCAAGACACGGATTTGCAGATTGGTCATACCGCTCAGGCATTGCACATTGGGGTGGAGGGTGGCGGCACCACACTGGCTGCAGGAATCGGCCAACGCCACGTGGGTATTACCGCTCTGGACAACGGCAAGGTGGAACTGACTCTGGACCGCCCGCCGGTGCGTCAGTTGGTGTTTGCCGGGGGTGGGGCCAAAGGCAATGCTTACCCAGGCGCCATTTCAGCGCTGGAAGAATCCGGCGTGTTGCAAGGCGTCAAAGCTTTGCATGGTGCATCAGCCGGTGCCATCACCACCTCGTTGCTGGCCTGCGGCTTAACCGCCAAGGAATTCAATGACCTCTCGGATAACCTCGAATTCAAGAAATTGATTGGTGGTGTGGTGGAGCATGGCACCAATTTCAAGGGCGCACTGAAAGGTCTGAAGCCCGGCAATGACTTTCAGGCACCTGCCGAAGGGCTGGAAAAGGAAATTCGGCATCAGGCCCGCGTGGCGGTACTCAACCGTCTGGTACCCCGCTGTCAGGTCGGCGATCTGAGTCCGTCTGACCAGACCAAGCTCGAAGCCGTGCGCGATAAGCTATTGAATGACGGCGCGGTTACCTTCGGTGATCTCAAGTTGTTGTCGCAGCACATTCCCGAGATCAAGGAACTGCACATGACCGGCACAGCCGGGGACAAGCATGGCAATAGTGCCTTGGTCGTGTTCAACGCTGAATCCTCTCCCGATATGGATATCGCCAAGGCAGCGCATATTTCAGGCGCTTTTCCGCTGGCATTCCGGCAGGTGGAGCACACGCTGGACCACGGTGGTACTTACAAATTTCAGGATGGCGGCGTGATGCTGAACATCCCGGTACCCGAAATTATCAATCCCGCACTGGAGCAAGGCCCGCTACCCAACCCGGACAAGATCATTCTGGCTTTCCAGGGAGAGGGGCTCGACAAGCTGATGAAGGGCGAAGACACCACCAAGAAAGGCGGTCTCGGCAGCCGGATTGAAGATATGGTGACCTCTACCGATACCACGGCCTCGAAGTACTTTGAAAAACGCGAGCTGGCGCGGTTTAAAGACCAGATCGTGCCGGTGCGGCTGATCAATGAGCATGGCAATTTCACAGGTCGTGAAAATGGCACGTTGAACTTTGATATGTCCCTGCAAGCCCGCCAGGCTCTGCAACGCGATCTGCACGACGATGTACTCAATCATTTAATGACACGCAATGAGCAACCGATTCGGGCGCAGTTCGACTCTGTGCCGCAGGCCTTGTTCGCGCTGGATGCGACGGAGTTCAATGAGCTGGCTGCGGCAGGCGATGCCTTGCCCATCCACCAGGCAGTTGCTGAAGTAGCCAACTTCCGCCGCGATGCCCAGGCAGCCGTTGACAATCTCGCCACCGAAGCAGCCATTCTGACGAGCACTGGTAAGCCCTTGCTGCCAACGATGTCGCCGCTGGTAGATCATCTGGCAACCCTCAATGCCCTGGCCGGAGATGACCCGGCCAAGATTGAGCATTTGGCCCGGGTACTCAATCAGCCCGGCAATCCGGCACTGGCTGGGACCATGGAAAGCTTGAAAAACATCTACCGCCAGAACGGGCCTGTGCTGCAGAAAGGACTACCCGCCATCCATGCCGCCGTACAGGAAGGTATTCGCCGTGATGTAAAAGTTGCTGCATCCAACCTGATTCGCGAGCACATCTACCCGGCACGGATGCGCCATGTCTCGCCTAGCGATCACAACATCCAGATCCTCGACCGGGCAGAGGCCATGTTGCGCAAGGCGGAAACGCACGAGGACATCAACCAGGCCATGCAGCTGGTCAAGAAAAGCTATCAGAAGTCATGGACCAACCCGTTCTCGTCTTCGACCATCAGCACCGCCTCGCAGGCGCAGAATCAGGACTGGGGCAGATTCGCCGAAGCCCCGCAGAAGGTTGCACAACGCGCCATCAATGAAATTGTGCTACCCGCCCTGGGCATCCCCAAACAAACGGATGGCAACAAGAAGATTCTGGAGTTCGCCCTTCAGCACTTGAAAGAAGCGATCACCCCTGAGCAGGTCAACGCGGGTCTCAAGATCATCATCGACAACTATCAGCATCGGGGTAGTGGCCCCCACCTGACAGCGCCGGCAGCCGTCACGGCCGCCCGCAAGTTGATGATTAATACCGATAACTAAACCCTGGAAGCCCTGCCTTGGCCAATCGCGAGGCAGGGTTCAACTGCAAAAGGAAAAGACCATGACAAGCGCTCTGGAAATCTTGCTGAACGACTACTGCAACTTCAACAGCCTTCCCACTCCCAGACCGGACGCTGCCGGCGCATACCTGTTCACGCTCGAAGACGTGGCAGTGCATGTCATCAGCAAGCAAGGCCAGGTCGTCTATCTGGGCGCGTGGATCGGTGAACTGCCACTGGACCCACACCCTGGTCTGGTGCTCAAACTGCTTCAGGCCAATGCGCCGGATTCCAGCCACCAGCCTTTCAGCATCGGCCTGGATCAGGCATCGGAACTGCTCTGCTGGGCACGCATCCCTCTGGCGGCCCTGACAACCGACCACTTCGACGCCCTGTTACGCAACCTGGCCTTGACCGTGCGTCAGTGGCGCGAGGAGTTGGATAGCGACGAGGCCATTCCGCTGAACGAGCCGGTGTTCAATGCAGCCATGCTGGCCTGAATCGTTCTCACATTTGACCGACTCCAACCGACACCTCACCGATCGCCCGACACCGCGTATGGCCTCAGCGGGAAGGGCGATCCCGGCCAGAACTCAGCCACCACCAACTCGTCGGCAGCCCCTACCCATTGCCCGTACGTCTCGCATCAAGAATTTCCCCGGTTTGCGCCACCAGTGAATCCATCAAGGCGGCGGCATCGGTCTCACGTAGCAGTGCGGCCGATTGACCACACCAGAGCGCCATCAGGTCAGCCCGGCCTTGGGCCAGTGCGGCCGCTTTGAGCGTGCCAGCCACCCAGTATTGCAAGGGATAAGGTGGCAGGCTGGCTTCGTAGCCTTGCAGCGCATCCATCAACCGATTGCGGATGCCCCGCGCCAGCCGGCCGCTGAACGCCCGGGTCAGCCCGGTGTAGCGGGCCTGTGGGCTGAACAGCATCTGCCGGTGCAACGCGCTGGCGGACGACTGCTGGCAAGCGAGGAAGGCGGTGCCGATCTGCGCCCCGTGCGCCCCCAGTGTCAGTGCTGCGGCAATGCCCCGGCCATCGGCGATGCCTCCGGCTGCAATCACCGGCACCTTGACGGCATCGACCACCTGCGGCACCAGCGCAAAGGTGCCGGTCAGCGAGGCTTCGGCCGAGCGCAGGAAGGACACACGATGGCCGCCGGCTTCAAACCCGGTGGCGACGATCATATCGACGCCCGCTTGTTCCAGTGCCACGGCCTCGTCCACCGTCGTTGCGGCGCCCAGAGTCTGGATACCCAGCTCGCGGCAGCGTTGCAGAATGTCGGGCGAGGGAATGCCGAAGACGAAGCTGAACACCGGCGGCCGAGCCGCCAGCACGGCTTCGACCTGCTCGGCATAAGGTGGCCAGAATTGTTCGGGCAGGGTCGGCGGTGCCATACCCAGCTCGTCAAAAAAAGGCTGCAGTGGCTGGATGTATTGCGCAAACGCGGCCTCGTCCAGCTGCAGGCGCTCGCTGTCGGCCTGAGGAATCCATAAATTGATGGCAAATGGCTGCCGGGTCCGCTCGCGTATTGCCCTGACGGTTTGCATGATCTGCTCAGCGGTCTGGTGATGGGCACCAAAGGAGCCCATACCGCCCGCTTCGCTGACCAATGCCGTCAGTTCAACCGATGAAAGCCCCCCACCAAACGGGCCTTGAATAATCGGCACCGACAGGCCCAGCTGTCGGGTCAATGCAGTTTGTTTCCACATGAGTTGTCTCCTGCCGGCCTCGCCCGGCTGGCGCCAAGGTGGCACCACCGGGCGATAAGGCTCTGTCTTTTCAACACCAACGCCGCAGAAGCAGCATTGGCCACTCAGCCCGGCAGACCTTCTGCCAGCCGCGCCTGCTTGACGGCTGGCCGCTCCGCCACCCGGCGCAGGAAAGCCTGCAGCTCGGCATAGGGCGCCAGATCCAGCCCCACAAACGACGACCAGCTGGCAACGGTGTAGAGATAGGCATCGGCAATGCTGAAGGTATCGCCGGTCAGATAGGGTCTATCCGCCAGCTGCTGCGATACCCAGGCAAATTTCTTTCGTAATTGCGCTTGAAAGACGGCTTTGCCTTGGGCGTCAACCTCCGGGTTGAACAGCGGCGCAAAGCTCTTGTGCAGCTCGGTGCCAACATAGTTGAGCCATTCCAGCACCCGATAGCGGGCCAGACTGCCCACGGCAGGCAGCAGATCGGTACGGCCGAAGTGATCGGCCAGGTATTGGTTGATGACCGGTCCTTCGGTCAGGCGTTCACCGGACTCCAGCACCAGCATCGGCACACAGCCCTTGGGGGCGAGTTGATAGTAATCGGCCCCATCTGCGGTTTGGTGGCGCCCCAGATCGACCTTTTCCAGACTGAATGACGTCTGCAGCTCACGCAGCACGATATGAACAGCCAAAGAACAGGCACCGGGAGAGAAATACAGCTTCATGGCATAGGCTCCTTGTTTACAGGTGAGGACATCTCGGAGCACAGCTTATTTGTAACCATCAGGCTGATAAATGGCATAGTAAACACTACATTCATTACGCCATGTAACAAATGAAGCGCCAATTCGATAACCTCTTGTTAGGCAGCATCGAGCTGTTCTGCCTGGCAGCAGAGCAGGGCAGCTTTACTGCTGCCGCCCAGGCCGCCGGCATTACCCCGGCCGCCGTGAGCCGTGCCATGGCAAGGCTGGAAGCACGGCTTGGGGTGAAATTATTCTTGCGCACCACCCGCCAGATCCGGCTGACCGAGGGCGGGCAGTTGTACTTCGAGCGCTGTCGCAATGCGCTGGGCCAGCTGCAGGAAGCAGAAAACGTACTGGGCGGTATTCAGAGTGTTCCCGCCGGTACGCTGCGCATCAGCCTGCCAACCACATACGGTCATTTCCGCGTGTTGCCACTGTTGCCGGCGTTTCTGGCAGAGCACCCGCAGATCAAAGTCGAAGTCCATCTCAGCAACCGCAATGTTGATTTTGCTGACGAAGGTTTCGATCTGGCGATTCGCGCCAGGGCACCGGTCGATTCCGGGCTGGTTGCCCGCAAGCTGGAGGATGCCGAGCTGGTGGTGGTGGCCGCCCCAGCCTATCTGTCACAGCGGGGCAACCCCGATACCCCGCAAGCCTTGGCGACGCATGAGTGCATCCAGTTCGACCTGCCCAGCAGTGGCCGGCAGGTGCCTTGGCTGTTCCAGCAAGGCGGGCAAATGATTGAGTGGCCGACGCAAGGCCGTTATCACTGTGCAGAAGATCTGTTGGGAGGCATCACGCTGGCCCGACATGGTGCCGGTCTGTTCCAGGCTTACCGGTTTACGGTCGAAGCCGACTTGCAGCATGGTCGGCTGGTTGAGGTGCTCCAGCCATTTGGCGGCTGCTCACGGCCATTTTCGCTACTCTATCCGCACGGTCGACTGGCGCCGCTACGGGTGCGGGCCTTCGTTGAATTTCTGCTGGAACGGTTAGCGCCCGCCGGCTAAAGCAAAAACCTACAAAAAGAAGGCCCTTCTCTGGTCAGACCAGGAAGGGCCTCGCCACGGCGATAGGGCGTTTACAGCTCGTCTTGCGGGTTCTGCACGGCCTGCGGGGTCGTATCCACCCGGCCTTCCAGTGCGGCGAGGCGCTTTTCCATATCGCCGAGCTTTTCGCGGGTACGGGCCAGCACTTCCTGCTGCACCTCGAACTCCTCGCGGGTTACCAGATCCAGCTTGGCAAAGGCGGCGGACAGCACAGCCTTCATATTCTTCTCGATGTCACGGGCCGGGCTGGACGCCAGCACTTCTGACAACTTGCTGCTGACTTCATCAAACAGACGTTGCGACAACATAACGATCTCCTTGTGATGCTTGGTTGAATGGGGTTTGTAAGCAGTTTAGCAGGCAGCAAGCCAGCTCATATGTGCTGGATCAAGCCGTACATCCGGCCCGCCCAATCATGGCGCAGCGCTGCACCAAAGCCGCCCCCAGACCACTCCCCCCGCACCACAGCGGTGCGCACCTCAGCCCCCTGCCTGACAACATCATCATAACGCAATGATTTATCAGTATTTTATTACTTGGCACAGCTCATGCTAGGTGCAGACCAGTCCGATTGATATCCCACCATCCCGCGAAGGAGCAACGATGAAATTCGTTACCGCCATCATCAAACCATTCAAGCTGGACGAGGTACGCGAAGCCCTCTCCACCATCGGCGTACAGGGCATCACCGTTACCGAGGTCAAAGGTTTCGGACGTCAGAAGGGCCACACCGAACTGTATCGCGGGGCGGAGTATGTGGTGGATTTCCTGCCCAAGGTAAAGCTCGAAATCGCCGTCAAGGACGATATGGTGGATCAGGTCATCGAAGCCATCGAAAAGGCCGCAAACACCGGCAAGATCGGCGATGGCAAGGTGTTCGTCTTTGATCTGGAACACGTCATCCGCATCCGTACCGGCGAAACCGGTGCGGATGCCCTGTAATCCTGCAAGGAGACTGCCATGAAAAAGCTACTGGCCTCTCTCGCGCTGATGGGTGCCGTGGGCCTTGCCCTACCGGCCTTGGCGGAAGACGCCAAGCCGGCGGCACCCGCCACCGCCCCCGCCGCACCAGTCGTTGACGCCCCAGCGGCTGCACCACAGGCACCGGCCACCCCCGCCACCGTCAGCGGCGAGGCAACCAGCGCCCCGGCTACGCCAGCCGCCAGCCCAGCAGCGGCGGCGACTACCGCCGCTCCCGCCCCAGCCGCCGCACCGGAAGCCCCCAAGCTTGATGCCGGCAACACCGCCTGGATGCTGGTTGCCACGGCTTTGGTCCTGTTCATGACGATTCCGGGCCTGGCGCTGTTCTATGGCGGCATGGTCCGCAAGAAGAACGTGCTGGCCACGCTGATGCAAAGCTTCGCAATTGCCGCGCTGGTTACCCTGCTCTGGACTGTGGTTGGCTACTCGCTGGCCTTTGCTCCCGGCAACGCCTTGATTGGCGGGCTGAGCAAGGCCATGCTCAACGGCATCGGCGTGAACACCCTGAGCGGCACGATTCCTGAAAGCGTGTTCTTCATGTTCCAGCTCACCTTTGCCATCATCACCCCGGCGCTGATCACCGGTGCCTTTGCCGAACGGATGAAATTCTCGTCGATGCTGCTGTTCATGGCGCTGTGGTCACTGTTGGTGTATTCACCCGTCGCCCACTGGGTGTGGGAAGCCGGTGGCTGGCTGTTCAACGGTGAGGGCGCCAAGTTCAAGGTACTCGACTATGCCGGCGGCACGGTGGTCCACATCAATGCCGGCATCGCGGGTCTGGTCTGCGCCTTTGTGCTGGGCAAGCGGGTAGGTTTCGGCCGCGAAGCCATGCCACCGCACAATCTGGTTCTGACTCTGGTCGGCGCTTCGATGCTGTGGGTAGGCTGGTTCGGCTTCAACGCTGGCTCAGCCCTGGCGGCAGATGGCCGTGCCGGGTATGCCATGCTGGTGACACAGATCGCCTCGGCCACGGCAGCGTTGAGCTGGATGTTTGTCGAGTGGTTCGCCAAGGGCAAGCCATCGGTGCTGGGCATTGCTTCTGGCGCCGTAGCCGGGTTGGTGGCGATTACGCCAGCCTCGGGTTTCGTTGGCGTCGGCGGCGCCTTGGCCATCGGCCTGATTTCAGGCGGCGTCTGCTACTGGGGGGCTACCGGCCTCAAGCACCTGCTGGGCTACGACGACTCACTTGATGCCTTCGGCGTACATGGTGTGGGCGGCATTGTCGGCGCCATTCTGACCGGGGTGTTTGCGGTCGAAGAAATCGGCGGCACCAAGGGTGACATCGTGGCGCAGCTGGTTGGCGTCGGCGTCACCATCGTCTACAGCGGCGTCATGACCTTCATTCTGCTGAAAATCGTCGATGTCATCCTTGGCCTGCGTGTCGCCGATGACGAGCAGCGCGAAGGCCTGGATCTGGCACTGCACGGCGAGCGAGTCGAGTAAGCCAGATCACCCAGACCGCTTTCGCCAGCACAACGGGCGCACCCATTCCGGGTCGCGCCCGTTTGTTATGGGGCCGCATCTGGCAACCGCTTTGGCGCATAATCGACCGCTTCAGCCACCCCAAAACAAACTCACGGAGCTCCACCATGCTGACGCTATACACCTGGAATACGCCGAACGGCCGCAAGATTTCCCTGATGCTCGAAGAATGCGGCCTGCCTTATCAGATCGAGAAAATCGACATCATGAAAGGCGACCAGTTCACCCCGGCTTATCAGGCCATCAGCCCCAACGGCAAGATCCCGGCCCTGGTTGATACCGATGGCCCGAATGGCGAACCGTTTGCCTTGTTCGAGTCGGGCGCCATTCTGATCTATCTGGCCGAGAAGACCAGCCGCTTTCTGCCTGCCAGCGGGCCGGAACGCTACCGTACCCTGCAATGGCTGATGTTCCAGATGGGTGGCTTCGGGCCAATGCTGGGGCAAGCCCATCACTTCGGCCGGTTTGCGCCGGAGAAAATCCCCTACGCCATCGAACGCTATCAACGCGAGGCGAATCGTCTATACGGCGTACTCGACCGCGAACTGGCACAACGACCGTATATCGCCGGCGAGTACTCGATTGCCGATATGGCGCTCTACCCGTGGGCGTTGCGGCACGAGTGGCAAGGCGTCTCGCTGGAGGCCTATCCCGCCGTCGCCGCCTGGATGAGCCGCCTGGCCGAACGGCCAGCCATCCAGCGCGGCATGGCCGTAGAAATGTCGTAAACACACCCGCCGCCAGTTGCGCGTTGCAAACGTGCTACGCGCCCCGGCGGCTTTTCGCTAGAATCCTGTTTTTGAAACCTATGGAATACCAACATGGTTGAAGTCGGCCTGGTGATGGGTAGCACAAGCGACTGGGAAGTCATGCAAAACGCAGCCCGTCAGTTGCAAGCCTTCGGGATCAGTTTCGAAGCGCGTGTGGTCTCTGCCCACCGCACACCTGATCTGCTGTTCGAATACGCTGCCACCGCAGCCTCCCGTGGTCTCAAATGCATCATCGCCGGCGCGGGTGGTGCCGCCCACCTGCCGGGCATGCTGGCTTCCAAAACTGCCCTGCCAGTGCTGGGTGTGCCGGTTCCCTCCAAATACCTGCGCGGCGAAGACTCGCTGCTCTCGATTGTTCAAATGCCCAAAGGCATCCCTGTTGCCACCTTTGCCATCGGCGAAGCCGGGGCCGCCAATGCCGCACTGTTCGCGATTGCCATGCTGGCAACCGACCGCCCTGAACTCGCCGCCAAACTCGCCGAGTTCCGCTCGGTACAGACCGAGTCTGTACTTGCCATGACCTTGCCGGAGCTGGAGCCGTGAGCCAAGTCATTCTGCCGCCCGCCATGCTGGGTATTCTTGGGGGGGGCCAGCTAGGCCGCATGTTTGCCGTCGCCGCCAAGACCATGGGCTACAGCGTGACGGTGCTGGACCCGGACCCGAATGCCCCTGCCGCTGCCTTTGCCGATGTTCATCTGCGCGCCCCTTACAACGACCACGCCGCCCTCAAGGAACTGGCCGAAACCTGCGCAGCTGTCACCACCGAGTTCGAAAACGTCAACGCAGATTCGATGCGTTGGTTGGCCCGGCATATTCCGGTCAGCCCATCGGGAGACTGTGTGGCAATTGCCCAAGACCGGATTCTCGAAAAGTCATACATCCGCAAGGCGGGTTTGGCGACGGCTCCGTATCTGGCACTGGAAACCGTATCAGACCTCAATCATGATCTCGCCCCCTATCTGCCCGGCATTCTGAAAACCGCCCGGCTGGGCTACGACGGCAAAGGCCAGATCAACGTTGCGACGCCAGCCGAAGCGCGCGCCGCTTATGCCGATCTGGGCGGCCAGCCCTGTGTGCTGGAAAAGCGGGTGCCACTGGCGCTCGAAGTCTCGGCAATCGTCACCCGCACCTCGGCACATGAAGTCGCCGTATTCCCGATTGCTGAAAATCGCCACGCCCAAGGCATTCTCGACGTCAGCATCGTGCCGGCACGCATCCCCTCCGAACTGGCCGAGCAAGCCCGGCAGATGGCCCGGCAGCTGGCTGAAACACTCGACTACGTAGGGGTTCTGGCGGTTGAATTCTTCGTACTCGAAGACAACAGCCTGGTGGTGAACGAAATGGCCCCTCGGCCGCACAACTCCGGTCATTACACGATTGATGGTTGCGCCACCGACCAATTCCAGCAACAGGTCCGGGCCATGTGCGGTCTATATCCCGGTCGCACCGATCTGCTCTCTCCGATTGTCATGGTCAACCTGCTGGGCGATGTCTGGGGCGAAGCCGGCAGCGAGCCAAAATGGGAAGTCCTGATGCAGGCGCCCAATGCCAAGCTGCATCTGTATGGCAAGAAGGAAGCGCGCCCTGGCCGCAAGATGGGCCATTTCTGCGTCCTGGCGCCCGATGCCGAAGCGGCCATTGAGCAGGCCGAGGCGATCAAGAGCACCTTGTAACGCCATCATGTTCGACGAAAACCTGCCGCTTGACCCGAACAAACTGGCGCTGCACCGGCCAACTGCCCTGAAAATCGCGCAGGAAATCTTTCGCCGTTTCATTGCCCCGCCCGAGCAGCACTATCTGCATGTGCGCCCCAAGGAATTCCGGCATGTCGACATCGGCTTTTATAACGATGCCTCACGCCAGCTCAATCTGGTGGGGTTTCGCCATCAGGTGGATGTCGAGCCGGTGCATGAGACGCAGATTTCCGGTCGCCGCAGCCTGCTGCGGGTGATGATCAGCCGTGACAATCGAACCTCAGCCTCCATTCTCGAAACCGGGGTACGCGAGCCACGCGGTTTTGCCGAGCGCTGGCGCAAGCTGCTGGGACGCTGGCCGAAGACCCGCCAGATCGTCGAACTGCACTCGGTGCTCAACGATGGCAGCTTTCTGATCACCGATAATGTGGGCTCGACCCATATGTTTCGCGAGCCCCCCAAGATCCGTCGGCTGTCCTTGCCGTCTTACACCCCGCTCAATCATCTGGTTGCCGCGCATACCGATCAGGTCAAGGTCTACATTGCCACCCGCCAAGGGGTGGCTTCGACCAGCGTTGGCACCTGGGAAGCCGATCTGCGCGCCCGTAACGATATGCACAACCTGCGTGTACGCTACCGGCGGGAAATTGGCGGCATCGCACCCGATGAGCTGGAGAAGATCACGCAGGATGCCTACCCCTATGTCCGGGATACCGTGCTAGGAGAATTACGGCAGCTGATCGCCGAACACCACACGCCCCCTCGCTAATCCATTGCCAGCCACAGGAGTCGCCATGACCGGCCTCACCCAATCCAATCTGCAAAGCCTCAAGCGTATTTATCAGGGCAAAGTGCGCGATCTGTATGAGATCGACGCCAATCGTATGCTGATGATCGCCACCGACCGCCTGTCCGCCTTCGATGTGATCCTGACAGAGCCGATCCCCGACAAAGGCAAGCTGCTGACAGCCATTTCGAACTTCTGGTTTGCCAAACTGGCCAGCGTGGTGCCCAACCACCTGACCGGCGAAAAGCCCGAAGATTTTGTCTCCGCCGCCGATCTGCCCCAGGTAGCCGGGCGTGCTGTAGTGGCCAAACGGCTCAAGCCGGTGCCGGTTGAAGCCATCGTGCGCGGCTATATCGCCGGTTCGGGCTGGAAGGATTATCAAAAGACTGGCGCCATCTGCGGCATTGCCCTGCCTGCAGGTCTTAAAGAAGCGTCGAAGCTGCCTGAGCCGATCTTCACCCCCTCCACCAAGGCGGCGGTGGGCGACCACGATGAGAACATCTCGTTTGACGAGCTGACCGGCAAAATCGGTGCCGAGCTGGCTGCCAAGGTTCGCGATACCGCGATTCGCCTGTACCAGGCCGCCAGCGAATATGCCGCCAGCCGTGGCATCATCATTGCCGACACCAAATTTGAATTCGGTCTGGATGCCGAGGGCAATCTGACCTTGATGGATGAAGCCCTGACGCCGGATTCCTCGCGTTTCTGGCCGGCCGACAGCTACCGGGAAGGCATCAGCCCCCCCAGCTTCGACAAGCAGTTTGTAAGGGACTGGCTGGAATCCACCGGCTGGAACAAGCAGCCACCGGCCCCCACGGTGCCAGCCGATGTCGCGGCCCGTACCGCCGACAAATACCGCGAAGCGCTGGAACGGTTGACTGGCTAACCCGACGGCCACTCCTCCAAACGCCCTGCCATGCAGGGCGTTTGCTTTTGGGAGGCACGCTACGCCGTCTGCCTTGGGTTTTGCCGGGGCTCGGCTATTCTGCAAGATGAGATCATTGCGTCTGCGAGTAGCCAACATGCTGGACTTCCTGAAGAAATTGCTTGGTGGAGGCGATAAACCTGCGCCGCCCAGTCCGCCCCCCACGCCAGCACGTCCGGCACCTGCGCCACCTCAAGCCACGCCAGCGGCGGCCGCAGCGCCACCTGCAACGGCCAAGCCTAGCGCGGCCCTGGCCGAGGAAAGGATGCTGCAGCGTGAAATCGTGCTAGACCGCGACTTGAACGTTATCGGTTACGACTTCCGTCTGCGCGAGAGCGTGCTCAAACGCAAAGTGCATGTCACCCACAATGTGTCGAAGCTGTACGACGAGGTGCTGTTGCGCAATTTCCTGGCAGATGAAGCCACCAAGCCGTTTGGCCAGAAGCGGATCTTTCTGAATATTTCGGTCTGGGCGCTCGACAGCCCCTTGTTCAAGCTGCTCTCCAAGGCCCAATTTGTGCTGATGTTGCGCTACGACGAAGAGTTCTTCACCAACCCGCTGGAACACTTTGAAAAGCTGCAGGCGCTCAAGCAGGTCGGGTTTCAGATTGGTTTTGATCAGTTCCCGATCAAACCGGAGCTGATCTCGTTATTCCCGTTGGCGGACTATCTGAAGCTCAGCATTGCCGGCAAGGATGTGCAGGAGCTGTCAGGCGCGATCTCGGCATTGGGACAGGCCGCGCCGGAGTCGGAAGTCGTGGTCGGTGATATTCATTTCTTTGAAGAGCTGCAGGTGTGCCGCCAGTTGCAGATTCATTATCTACAAGGCAGCTACCTGCGTTATCGCGAGTATCAGGAAGATGCCGCCATCGACGCCAATTATCTGCGCCTGCTGGAGGTGTTGAATCTGGTACGGGCCGAGGCGGAAACGCCCATCATCGCCAACGCCATGAAGTACGACCCGATGCTGACCTTCAAGCTGCTGCGGTATGTAAACTCGCCCGGCGGCGGCCTGATGACCAAGGTGGATTCGCTGGAGCGGGCGCTGGTGGTGCTCGGCCACCAGAAGCTGTATCGCTGGCTCAGCCTGCTGATGTTCAGCCATGACCAGCAGCATGAATCCAGCCACTCGGCACTGCTGGAAACGGCACTGATCCGGGGTCGCATCATGGAAACACTGGGTCGCAAGACCTTCAAAGGGGGCGATATCGACCAGCTGTTCACGACAGGCATGTTTTCCATGCTCGACGCCTTGCTGAAGAAACCCCTGCCCTCGATCCTGGAAAAACTCAGCCTGCCGGCGGCCATCAATCAGGCACTGATCGACCACGGCGGCCCCTTCGGCAATTTACTGAAGCTAGCCCTGCAAAGCGAAGACGGTGATCTGCCTGAAGATCCGGCGCTTTACGCTGCCTGCGGCGTCAGCCAGCTGGAAGTCAACCGCGCTCAGATCGAAGCTCTGCTTTGGGTGGAGGAGGTTGTTTAAGCCAGCCGGGCGGGATGGGCCTCCCGCTCGTCTGCATCATCGCCTCTTGCCTGCTCCTGCCCCCAATCAACTGTTCACGCATGCCGTCCCCCGAGGTTCACCGCAGCCCCTGGGCGGCATTGTCATCTCTCTTTCGGCCCGATAGTCCTGGGCTCTGTTGATGTCAACCGAACTTGACTTGCCCGTCAGACGGTCTCAAGTAAACTGAGGACACCGACTTAATAAAAACGGAGATACCCATGCAACAAGATTCTGGTGGCAAGGTCCACTACCACGTAGCCGGTGCTGATGCTGGCTGGAAGTGGCTGACGGATGGATTCACCTTGTTCAGCCGCAATATCGGCGTCTGGATCGGCATCGCCGTCCTCTACGGTGTGGCTTACTTTGCCATCTCGCTGGTTGGCCTGAGTTTAGTGGTTTATCTGGTCGCGCCGGCCATTGCCGCAGGCATGATGCTGGGTTGCCGTGATCAGGAGGAGGGCCGACCACTGGAAGTCAACCACCTGTTCAAAGGATTCCAGTCACCGCAATTTGGCAGTCTGCTGGCACTTGGCGCCTTGACCCTCGGGTTCACCATTCTGGTCATCGTCGTTGCCGTCATCCTCGCCGTGATCATACTGGGCAGCAGCCTGATCACTGCCTTGATGGCCGACCAGGGGGCAAATGTCTGGAGTCAGTTTGATACGACGAAGACCATCATTTTTGTCATGGTCGAGCTGCTGGTTGTGATGACCGGGCTGTTGCTGGTTGGCCTCGCCGGCTGGCTGGCCCCCTGCATGGTGATTTTCGACAATATGAATCCGATCGAGGCACTACGGCACTCGCTGATCATCGGGCTGAAAAACTGGCTGCCACTGACGGTATTCGGCCTGGTGGTCACCATCCTGGCTATCGCCGCCTCGATCCCGCTGATGCTTGGCTGGCTGGTTCTGACACCCGTGCTCTGGTGCGCAACCTATACCGCCTGGCGCGATATCGGTCAGATCCGCAGGGGGTAGGCATGGAAAGTCCGTTCAAAGGCAAGTCTGGCTTGCAGCGCATCATCAATGCCACGGGCTATTCGCTGGCGGGTTTGTCCGCTGCCTGGCAGAACGAGGCGGCTTTCCGGCAGGTGGCTTTGCTGGCGGTGGTCGGCATTGGCGTTGCAATCGGGCTGGGGCTGCCCATCTGGAGCAAGGCCATTCTGATTGCCAGCCATCTGATGACGCTGGTTATTGAGCTGTTCAACTCTGCGATCGAAGCCGCTGTCGATCACACCTCGCTTGAACGCCACCCGCTTGCCAAGCGCGCCAAAGATCTTGGCTCTGCGGCCCAGATGGTGGGCCTGACCAGCCTGAGCATCACTTGGTTGCTGTGTCTGTACAGCCACTACGTACGGCCGTTCTGAGTTCGATTGCGAGGTTCAACTGCCGGGGGTGTCCCATCATCCCTCGACACGCCGAACCAGAATTCCCACCGGCCCACTTACGAAGCCCTTGCCGCCCTGCGCTGCAAGGGCTTTGTTCTTTCTGGCTCTGCTGACGTTTTGTTTTCAGGTGCACCACGTCAACAGAATCCGCATTTATTCCCCCGCAGCTTTTTCCGCTTCTTTTGGCCAGTAGGTCGTCAGCCAGCGCAGCAGGTCGGCACTTACCTCATCACGATTGTTGTCGTTGAATAGTTCGTGGCGCCCCGCCGGATACAGGCTGACACTCACCTGCCCGGCACCGGCTTGCTGGTAGCGCTGCGCCAGCTGACGCATCCCCAGCCCACCCAAACTGACCGGATCGTGAGTGCCGGCAATCAACCATAAAGGCATGGCTGGCGGCAGCACACCGGGTCGCTTTTCATCCTGCTCCAACGCAGCAATGCCTGTCAGCAGCTGATACCACAAGCGGGGTGAGCAATCGAAGCCACATAGCGGATCGGCAATATAGCGATCCACTTCCGCCGCATCCCGCGACAGCCAGTCAAAAGCGGTGCGATTGGGCAGAAAGCGCAAGTTGAAACTGCCAAAGGCAAGCTTGCTGAGAAAAGTGCTCGGTTTGTCCTCTCCACGACGCCGTCCGACCCAGGACGCCAGATGACTCATCAGCCGGGCAAACGGCGCCTGACGGAAGCCGGTGGCAGAAACCACCGCACCGGCGTAAGCCGTTGGCGCCCGTTGCAAGGCCGCACGGGCAATGAAGCTACCCATGCTGTGGCCGAGCAGGATGATGGGCCGATTGGGATGCTGCTGACGGGCATAACCCGCCACCTGCAGTACATCCGCCACGACCTGCCCCCAGTCAGCCTTGGGACCGAAGTCTCCCAGCGTGCCAGCGGGTGCGGTTTGCCCATGTCCACGGTGGTCGTGGCCATAGACGGCAATGCCATGCGCGTTCAGCTGACGGGCTAATCGGTCATAACGCGCCATGTGCTCAGCCATGCCGTGTGATATTTGCAACACCCGTTGGCAGTCCCCCACCGGCAACCAACGATATGCAGCCAGCGAGATACCGTCACTGGCAGGGAGGGTGTAGCGCTCCATGAAGGCTGGATTCCTTATGTAAGTAAATGATCAGGCGATTAGGCTCTGCAGGCGCCATTGTGCGACAGCGCGGGCCAGGAGGGTGAAGCCCAAGCGCTGATGACGGAACAAGCGCATACACATCACCAACAGCGCCTACAATAGACCGCCTACCTGAGGGAGTGCCATGAAAAAAAGCTTGCTGATTACGCTGGTGATGGCCGCGATGCTGGGTTGTGGAGCGGTGGCCAGCCGACCGCACTGGGCCGATCTGGCCATTGGAACTGAGCGCTGGCTGTCTGATCTGCACCCCAAGCAGATCGAAGTGGACGGCCATGTGGTGCATTACCTCGACAACGAGGCTTCAGACAAACCCGTTTTGCTGCTATTGCATGGCTTTGGCGCCGATGCCGATAACTGGACGCGCTTTGCCCGTCAGCTGGATCACGACTACCGGATCATTGCTCCCGATCTGCCCGGCTTTGGCGCAACCGGTTATCAGCCGACTCAGCATTACGGCCTGCAGTCACAAGTGGCGCGGCTCAAAGCCCTGGTCGATAAGCTGGGCATACAACGCTTTCATCTGGTCGGCAACTCGATGGGCGGCTATATCGCAGCAGAGTTTGCGGTCAGGTATCCCGACCAGCTCAGCAGCCTTGGCCTGTTTGATGCAGCCGGGGTGGATATGCCGGTGAAGAGCCCGTTTTATCACTCGGCAATGGCAGGCAAGAATCTGCTGCTGGTCAGCAAGCGGGAAGACGTTGATAAAATCTTCCAGCTGGTGTTTCACGTGGAGCCGTTCATACCGGGGTTCATGCGCGAACACTATGCCGAGCGGCAAATGAAAATGCGGGATGGACAGGCCAGAATTTTCGAAGAAATCTTCGGGCCACGCGACTGGCTGGAGAACCGGCTGTCGCGAATCACTGTGCCCACCCTGATCATGTGGGGGGACCGCGACAAGGTGGTCGATCCCTCCAGCATTCCGCTGTTCCAGGCAGGCATTCGCCAGAGCGTGGTGGAAGTCATTCCAGACTGCGGACATTTGCCAATGGTGGAACAACCTGCCGAAGCAGCCCGCCGCTTCAGGCGCTTCCTGCAGAACCTGCCGGCAACGCCCAATCGGTCGGCTACAGCGCCGCCTCACCTTTCTTGATTTCACGGATCACATGCTGCTGGCGGCGGCTCACCGCCAGCTTGTCGGGCAAGTTCTTGAGGATGGCATGCCAGTGCACTTCGCCATCCACCCCGACGGCCTTCTCAAAACCCACCAACGCCGAGCGCGCCACCAGACAATTGCGGTGAATACGCACCAGTTTGTCACCAAACTCGGCTTCCAGATGCGTCAGCGACTCTTCCAGCAAATATTCGGCATCGGCGGTCCGCACCGTCACATATTTCAGCTCGGCTTTCAGATAGCAGACCTGCGCCACCGGGATCAGCCGCACACGCCCGCGCTCTGACACGCTCAGATACTGCCGGGCCTTGCTATCAACCCGTGCCAAAGCCTCGGCTACCGGCGGCAGCAAACGATGCGCCCGCTGCAACGCAGCGGTCAGCCGCTCCTGTCGGATCGGCTTCAGCAAATAGTCCACCGCATGGACCTCGAACGCTTCAATCGCGTGTTGATCGTAGGCGGTTGTGAAGATCACGGCCGGGGGGTGGGTCAGGCGGGTGAAATGGCGGGCCAGTTCCAGGCCGCTCATCCCGGGCATGTTGATATCCAGCAAAGCAATGTCAGCACGATGCCCACTCAGCCATTCCAGTGCCTCCCAGGCATTCGATGCACAGGCCACCACCTGATGGGGTACCTCGGCAGCACAATCTGCCAGCACATCTTGAAGACGATTCAACGCCGGCTGTTCATCATCAACCAGCAAAAGTCGGAGCGGCCCATTCATGCGTTACGACCTCGAAGCAGTTAATGGCTTCTTGTTGGTAGATCAGGCTCGCCAGGACAGCACTGCACGTCGCCGGCACGCTGCACGGCGCCCGCAAGGCAGAACGTCTACAAGAACCTGAGAAATCCAGTCATCCCAAACGTGCACGGGGTTACCTAGGCACCGGCTTGCGGCATCAAACCGGATCAGGACTGGCAACACTCTTCGTTGTAGGAAAAATTTGCCAAGTTGCCCAAAGGTAAGCCCATGAATTTCCAATTTTTCACGCCGGGTTCTCCTTCCGGCCCGGCGCAGCGGGCATTCCATTCACAGCAAAATCACGCCGGATCAAAGGAAAATCCATGCCCCATGACGGACTCAGCCACAGGCCAAGCCATCAGCCAAAGGGCCGATCAGGTACCGCGCAACCGGGCCCTACACTTTACCGAAAGCCACGACCACACGGAAATCACGCCCCTCCCGAGAAATATTTTTCACAAATATATTGCACACAATTTATTTGTTAGCTACTATTCATCCATCGCAACGCAGTCACCAACAAGGAGCACATCATGTCCGTACAAGTTCTCTACACCGCACAAGTCACCGCAACCGGCGGCCGCGAAGGCTCGATCAAGTCTAACGACGGCAATCTGGACGTACGTCTGGCCCTGCCCAAGGCGCTGGGCGGTCCTGGCGGCGAAGCCACCAACCCCGAACAGCTGTTTGCAGCCGGTTACGCTGCCTGTTTTGAGTCGGCGATCCGCCACGTAGCACGTAGCCAGGGCATCAAGATTGATCAATCAGCCGTAACCGCCACCGTTGGCGTAGGCCCGCGCGCAGCCGGCGGCTTTGGCCTGACCGTGGCACTGGAAGTCTCGTTGCCAGGACTGGAACGCTCGGTGGCCGAAGCACTGACCGAAACAGCTCATACCCAGGTCTGCCCCTATTCGCATGCCACGCGCGGCAACATTGACGTTGCCGTGAGCGTCAGGTAAAACCGGCGCCCGGCCATTTGGCCGGGTTTTCCACTAGTGACAAACACCATGCAAGATGCCGCCGACTGGCTAAAACTCGACGTACAGCTGTGTTTCAGGCTGTACGCCGCCTCCCGCTCCATGACCCGCTGCTACCAGCCACTGCTGGCAGAGTTGGGGCTCACCTACCCGCAATATCTGGCAATGCTGGTTTTATGGGAAGAAGACAGCCTGACCGTCAAGCGGATAGGCGAACGCCTGCAGCTGGACTCCGGCACCTTGACCCCTCTGCTCAAGCGCATGGAGCAGGCCGGGCTCCTGCAAAGACAACGCCGGATTGAAAACGAACGGGAAGTGCGAGTCTGCCTGACTGATGCCGGCAAAGCCTTGAAGGAAAAAGCCGTCGCCGTACCACAAGCCCTGTTCACCACCCTGAATCTGACGCTGGAAGAAATCAGCCAACTCAGCCACTTGCTGGACAAGCTGCTGCACAACACCGCCCAGACTGCTGCCGGCAGCGAGTAAGGCCAACCAAACCGAAGCCCATCGGCGCCCGCTGCCATGGTCGAAATGTTTTGCAGGCAGCACCACCGGCCAGAGGCAAATGCCGCATAATCGCAACCTTTGCCGCTGCACGATTTCTTCTCATGATTCAACAAGCTATCGCCCACTTCCGGCGACAGTTGCTACCGCTTCACGCCACCCCGGAAAACCCACCCTTCGCCACGCCGCAACCGCGCCGCCGCTATCAGGCGACCATGCTGGCACTGTGTATCGGCCTGCTGCCGGACCCACCAGCGCTGGCAAGCGATGCGCTGCCTGCCGGGGTCACCCAGGCCGCGAGCGTTGAAGGACTCCGCGAATACCGGCTCGCCAACGGCTTGCGGCTGGTACTTGCCCCGTCTGCTGCCAGCGCCAGCGCCGTCGTCAATCTGACCTACCGGGTCGGCTCGAAGCATGAAAGCTATGGCGAAACCGGCATGGCTCATCTGCTGGAACATCTGCTGTTCCGGGGCACGCCTGCCATTCCCAAGCTGGATCTTGAGTACTCGAAGCGGGGCATGCAGTCGAACGCCACAACCTTTTTCGACCGCACCAACTATTTCGAGGTATTCCCGGCATCGGATGCCAATCTGGAATGGGCCTTGCGCATGGAAGCCGATCGCATGGTCAATGCGTTCATCGCCAAGGCGGACCTCGATAGCGAGATGAGTATCGTCCGCAACGAGATGGAGCGTGGTGAGAACAATCCTTACACCGTGCTGCAGGACCGAATGCTCAGCAGCGCCTATCAGTGGCACAACTACGGCAAATCGACAATCGGCGCACGCTCAGATGTGGAGCGCGTTGATATCCCCCGTCTGCGTGCGTTCTATCAGCGCTTTTACCGCCCAGACAACGCCGTGCTGACCATCGCTGGCCGCTTCGACACCGCCAAGGCCATTACCTGGACCCAGCAGTATTTTGGCCCGCTGGCCAAGCCGGATCAGGCACTGCCGCCCATCCCTACCCGTGAGCCGGTACAGGATGGCGCACGCGAAGTCGTGGTCGAGCGCACGGGCGACAACCAGCTGCTTGGACTGATCTATCACACGGTCCCTGGCAGCCATCCCGATTCTGCCGCCATCGAATTACTGAATCGCGTGCTGGCCGACAGCCCCGACGGCCGCCTGCACCAGGCGCTGATCAGCACTGGCAAACTGGTGGGGCTTGGTCACTGGGCCGCACATCTGGCCGACCCTGGCTATACCAGCTTTACCGTGGAACTGAGCCGCGACGCCCGGCTGGACCTGATCAAGCCACGGATATTGCAGGTGTTGGAGCACACCCGACGCTACCCGATCAGCAAAGCCGAGCTGGATCGTGCCAAGGCAGGCTGGCAGAACAGTTTCGACAAGATGCTGAAAAGCCCGGTGGATCTTGGCATCGGTCTGTCCGACGCCATCGCCCAGGGCGACTGGCGATTATTGTTCAAGTTTCGCGATCAGATCGAAGCTGCCACGCCCGCCGATCTTCAGCGGGTCGCCGATCGTTATCTGATCGAATCAAACCGTACATTCGGCCGATTTCTGCCACGTAAACAGACTCAGACGGCCTTCAGCGAAGAAGCGCCGGATCTGGACAAGCTGCTGGCCGACTACCAGGGGCGCCCCGCCATGCCGGATGGCGAGGCGTTCGATGCCAGCCCGGCCACCATCGAGGCACGTATCCAGCGCCACCGGCTCACCAATGGCATGCGGCTCTCGCTACTCCCCAAACAGAGCCGAGGCCAGTCGGTCACCGGGTCACTCACCTTGCACTATGGCAACGACAAAAGCCTGTTTGGTCAGCGGGAAATTGCCAACCTGACCGCAGACCTGCTGACACGCGGCAGCCACGGTCCCAAGGCGCAGAATCTGCAGCAGCAGCTCGACGCCCTGCGTTCCACGCTCGACATCAGCGAAGGTGAGCAGACCCTGACCGTGCGCTTCTCGACCGAGCGCAACCATCTGCCAGCCATGCTAAGACTGGTGAACCAGCTGCTGCGGCAACCCACCCTCCGTCCGGTCGAACTGCAACAACTGGTCGCCGAGCGGCTGGCCCAGATAGAAAGTGCTCGCAGTCAGCCCGATAGCGTTGCCGATATGGCCTTGTTGCGACACTACAATGTGCAGCCCAAAGGCGATCTGCGCTATAGCCGCAGCTTCGAAGAGCGGATTGCCGAGCTGAAAGCCGTCAAACCCGCCGACATCCGCCAGTTCCATCGCCGTCACTATGGCACCAGCCATGCCGAACTGGCTCTGGTGGGGGACTACGACGTCGCGACGACGCAAACGCTGGTTGGTGAGCTGTTCGGCAACTGGCAGGCACCCACCCCCTACGAGCGGCTGAGCGAAGCTTTTCCGCGCCAGGCTGCCACCTCATTGACCCTGCAAACGCCAGACCGCGCCAACGCCAGCTATGTCGCCAGCCTCGCCATGCCGTTATCCGATAGCGCCCCCGACTACCCGGCGCTGACGCTGGCCTACTATGTTCTGGGCGGTGGCCAGCTCAACGCCCGCATCCCCGAGCGTCTGCGTAATCAGGAAGGCATCAGCTACAGTGCATGGGCCACTTTGAGCGTTTCAAGCACCGATCCGATAGGCTATCTGAGTCTGCTTGCCAGTTTTGCCCCGGAAAACCGGCAACGGCTGGAACAGGCCGTTCAGGAAGAGTTGCAACGCTTTGTTCGCGATGGCATTAGCCCCGAAGAGCTGATTGAAGCGCGCAGCGGCACCATCCAGACCCTCCGTCTGGATCTGGCGGACGATGCCAACCTGGCCAGCACACTCAATCAATACGACGAACTCGATAGAAATTTGCAATGGCTAGTAGACTACGAGCAGAGGCTGCAGTCACTGACCGTCGAGGACGTCAACGCAGCCATCCGAAAACATATCGACCCCCGGCAACTGACCCAGGTCTTCGCTGGCGATTTCAAGGCCACCAGCCAGCAGGCGGCCGCGACACCGGCCAGCGTCCGCCCGGCTGCGCAATCCACCGACTGAACGGGGCCAAGCGCCGGTAATCGGTTTAGAATCGATCAGGAAAGGGGAGCACCCGCCGGCGTTGGCAGCAAAACCAGGGCCGTTGGCACACACCGCCTCCCTACCGAACACAGCACGGGAGTACCGCAATGGATATCAAGGAATACATGCAGGGGGTCGGTCGCGCCGCGCGGCAGGCTTCCCGGGCCATGGCCAAAGCCGATAGTGGCGCCAAGAATGCCGCGCTCGAAGCCATCGCCATCGCAATTGAGCGCGAAGCCGAACGGCTGCTCGCCGCCAATGCCTCCGATATGAAAGCCGCCGAGGCAGCCGGGCTGGAACCCGCACTGCTCGACCGCCTGGCACTCACCCCTAAAGGCGTTGCTGCCATGGCCGAAGGGCTGCGCCAGATTGCCAAGCTGCCCGACCCGATTGGCGAAATGGATGACTTCAGCTACCGCCCATCCGGCATTCAGGTCGGCAAGATGCGTGTACCGCTGGGGGTGGTCGGCATCATTTACGAGGCCCGTCCGAATGTCACCGCCGATGCTGCAGGTCTCTGCCTCAAATCTGGCAATGCGGCGATCCTGCGCGGGGGCTCCGAAGCGGTCCGGGCCAATCAGGCGATTGCCGAATGTGTACGAGAAGGTCTGGCCCGCGCCGGTCTGCCGGAGCTGGCCGTGCAGGTCATCGAAACCACCGACCGCAGCGCCGTCGGCGAGCTGATCACGATGCCGGAATACGTTGATGTGATTGTTCCACGTGGCGGCAAGGGTCTGATCGAGCGGATCTCCCGCGAAGCGAGAGTGCCCGTCATCAAACATCTGGATGGCGTCTGCCATGTGTATATCGACGACGATGCCGACCTGGACAAAGCCGTACGCATTGCCGACAACGCCAAAACCCATCGCTACGGCACCTGCAACACCATGGAAACGCTGCTGGTGGCGCAAGCCATGGCGCCCAAAGTACTGCCCTTGCTCGGCCGCATCTACACCGAAAAACGGGTAGAACTGCGCGCCTGCGCGGCCTCTCGCGCCCTGCTGCAGGAAGCCGGCTTTCAGGATGTCGCGGTCGCCACCGAGACAGACTGGCACACCGAGTATCTGGCACCGATCCTGTCGATCCGCATCGTGCCCGGCATGGAAGAAGCCATCAGCCATATCAACCACTATGGCTCGCATCACACCGATGCCATCGTCACCGAAAACTACAGCCGGGCCCGACGCTTTCTGCGCGAAGTCGATTCCGCCTCGGTCATGGTCAACGCATCCACCCGTTTTGCCGATGGTTTTGAATACGGGCTGGGCGCGGAAATCGGTATTTCAACCGACAAGATTCACGCACGTGGCCCGGTGGGCCTGCAAGGGCTGACAAGCCAGAAATGGGTGGTATTGGGCGATGGGCATGTTCGAAGCTAAGTCATTACTGCCTCCTGCGCCAGCACAGCTGCTGGCTACCGATGGCACCCCGCTGTGCGGGCGCTTCGCCGGCCGGGGCGGTGCCGCAGACTGGTCGGCGTTACGCGGTAGCTGGCAACGCGGGCCTCTTTGGCGCCGTCTGCATCACAAGCGCTGGCTATACGCCGGTTTTGGCAACGCGCACTGCTTTATCGGTTGCGCCGTCGTCGATACCGGCTGGGCTGGCGCCGCTTTTGTCTACGTGTTCGATCGCCACAGGCGACAGGTCTGCGGTGGCATGTCACTAACCGGCCTGCCGGGCCTCAACGCCCAGCTGGCCAACCTGCCGGACACCCCCCAACAATTCCGCCAGGGCAAAAAGCTGGTGCGCTTTGGCTATGCCGGCAACGAACGCTGGACCATTCTGGCCGAAGATGGATCAGGCTTCCGGCTGGAAGCAGAGCTGGATGGCAGCAACGCCGCCCCCTGGCTGCTGGCAGTGGGCCCGGTAACCGGCGGTAGCGTTCACTCCACCCACAAGTCAGCGGCGCTGCACGGATCAGGCTACGTACAAATGGGCCAGGACCGACTGAGCCTGGATCACACACTGGGCAGCCTGGATCACTCCAACGGCTTGCTGCCGCGCCACACCAGCTGGCGCTGGGCCTGTGCCCACGGCCAGCATGTCGGATTCAATCTTCAGTCCGGTTATTTCGGCGATCACGAAAACGCCTTGTGGCTGGATGGCGAACTGATACCGCTGGCTGGCGCCCAGTTTGAATTCGACCACACCCGCCCCCTGCAACCCTGGCACATCCGCACCGCCGATGGCCTGCTCGATCTGCGGTTTGAAGCAGAAGGGCTACGCCAGGAAAATCGCGATCTGCTGATTGCCGCCAGCCGCTACGTGCAGCCAATCGGGGTATTCAATGGCTGGGTCAAGCGCAGTCCCGATGCCGATCCGGTCCCGGTCCAGCAACTACTGGGCGTCACCGAAGATCATTACTCGCGCTGGTAAGCGTGTCCGGTCGCCCCGGCGCTGGGGCGACCGCTGGGACTGGCCCGGTTTAATGTGGCTCTTCAGATCGGGCTTCCCCGGAAATTGCGGCCTCAACAGGCTCCCGAAGCCACCTCCAAAAAAAAGTCTACTTCCCACCCCTGACGTCTTGGACGTTGCCACAACCACCACCTATATTGGATTCGTGTCGCTGTCACAGGCCGCTACCAACCCGGTGCCGCCGGCACCCAAACCGAAACCAACGATAGACAGGCGGTGCGTCCCGTGCACGCCTGCATGGCAGGTCGATCCTTCTGACTCAATTGGTGGAACCATGCAAAAGCTCTCATTCTCCCTGCGCGCTTATCTGGCATTCGTTTTCCTGGCCATCATCTACCTGGCAATGGCCATTGCTGCCGTCAACAAGGCATCGGATGGCGTCGTGTGGACCCTGGCGCTGATCGGCGTGCTGGCCGCATTGTTAGGTGGTGGATTCTGGGTGACCCGCGCCAAACAGAGTATCGACAAGATTGATCGCAGTCTGAAACGGATCGAGCAGGGGCAATTCAATCTGCGCCTGAATATCGACGCTTCCGACGAATTTGGCGAAATCATGCAGCACGTCCAGTCGCTGGCCAAAGGCTTGAGCACCCTGGTCAACGACGTCATCGAAGCCTCGGAATCCATTGCAGACCACGCCGATGGGCTTGCCGATGCGGTCAAAGATCTTTCGCAGCAATCACGCGAACAGACAGACCGGGCCCGGGGCGTCAGCGCTGCCGTTGAAGACATGACCCATGCCGTCACCGAGATCAGCGAGAACACGCAGGCCACCGCCGAGAGCGCTGCCAAGACACAGGAGATTGTCCACACCGGGGAAAGCCAGATGCAGCAAAGCATGGACTCGACCCGCCGCATCGTGGATGTGGTCAGCGAGTCACGCAATGCAATCCTCGACCTCAATGCCGCCGTGCAGCGGATCGGCGACATCACCATCGCCATCAAGGAAATCGCCGACCAGACCAACCTGCTGGCCCTCAACGCCGCCATCGAAGCCGCCCGCGCCGGCGAACAAGGCCGTGGCTTTGCCGTGGTCGCCGATGAAGTCCGCAAGCTGGCCGAACGCACCCGCGCCAGCACGCTCGACATCACCAACAACGTTACCAACATCAAGCTGGTCACCGACGCTACGGTGATGACCATGGATACCGCAGCCGAAGAAGTCGAGCGCGGCACCGAACTGATCCAGGCCAGCAACCGCAGCCTGCAGGAAGTGCTGCGGGCCGCCAATCACACCACCGAAATGACCGGGCAGATTGCGCAGACCCTGCGCCAGCAATCGTCAGCCTCGGCGGATGTCTCCGGCAGCATCGACAGCATGGCGCGGCTGATCGAAGCCAGCACCAACAATGTACAGCGCGTCGCCAATGCGGCAGATCAGCTCGCATCTACCGCCCAATCCCTACGCAAGATGGTGCGCCGCTTCGAAAGGGCGTGACCACATATCCATGCCTTGCCCGTCCCCGCTACACTGCCGCCTTCGGGCGGCAGTGCCGTTTCTGCCCGACCCATTCCTACTCATTCAACCCAGCCAGCCGCCAACCATTGGTCAGGCCACGGCGTTTTTGCACGACCTCACTCATGCTGAGCAGCCCCCATCCTGCGGCCGTCGGAGTTTATGGCGGCACCTTTGACCCCATCCATCAAGCCCATCTGCGCGTGGCCGAAGAATTTGCCGAAGCCTTCGGGCTATCACAGGTTCGACTGATCCCGACAGGTGAGCCACCGCATCGCAATAGCCCCGCCACCCCAGCCGAACAACGGCTGGCGATGGTGGAAGCCGCCATCGCCGGTAATCCGCGCCTGATGGCCGACCCGCGCGAAGTGCATCGTCGTGGTTATTGCTACACCATCGACACCCTCGGCGAGTTGAAGGCGGAACTACCACCGGGTACCCCTCTCGCCTGGTTGGTTGGCGCCGACGCCTTCCTCAGTCTGCATCGCTGGAAGTGCTGGCAGGAGCTACTCGACCTCGCGCATCTGGCAGTTGCGGTCCGCCCCGGCTTCGACCTCGAATCCTGGCAAAAAACAGCGCCGGACCAGCTACTTGCAGCGGTACAACCAAAACTCTCCGACGAATCGGCTATACCTGTAGCACCTGTGCCCGGTAGAATTACCTTTTTGTCAACCACGCCGCTCGCCATCTCGTCCACTCGCCTGCGCGCCGATCTGGCCGCCGGGCGATCCGTTCGTTATCTATTGCCTGACCCGGTTCTCGAATACATCGAGCGGCACCACCTTTATCAAATATGAACGACACACCACAACTGACTATTGATCAAATGCGCGCCCTGGCCGTTGACGCTCTGGAAGACGTCAAAGCCAAGGACATTCTGGTAATGGATACCAGCAAGCTCAGCCCCCTGTTCGAATGCATGATCGTCGCCAGCGGCGATTCGAACCGGCAGGTTAAAGCCCTCGCCAACAATGTGCGCGAGAAGCTGAAGGAAGCCGGTGCACACGTCGTCGGCATGGAAGGCGAGATGTACGGCGAATGGGTACTGGTAGATTTTGGCAATCTGGTCGTACACGTCATGCTGCCGCCGGTGCGCGACTACTACAATCTGGAGCAGCTCTGGGGGGGACAGAAGCCCGTCAGCGCACCCGGCCCTCGCCCCTGGCAAGCCTGAGTCGTCTAGCAAGTGAAACTGCATATCGTTGCCGTCGGCCACAAGATGCCGGACTGGGTGGAAATCGGCTTCAAGGAATACAGCAAGCGCATGCCGCGCGAAGCCAGTATCGAGCTGACCGAACTCAAGCCGGGTCAGCGCAGCGGCTCCAGCGTTGAAAAAGCCATGGAAACCGAGCGCGACCGCATTCTGGCTGCGCTTCCCTCCGGGTGCCGCAAAATCATTCTGGATGAACGCGGCGCGGCCTGGACCACGCTCAAGCTCGCAGAAAAGCTCAAGCGCTGGCAGCAAGATGGCCACGACGTCGCTTTCGTCATCGGGGGCGCAGATGGCCTGCACCCGGATGTGAAACAACACGCCGACGAGCTGGTACAACTCTCCGCCTTGACGCTACCGCATGGCATGGTGCGGGTATTACTGGCCGAGCAGCTCTACCGTGCGGTCACCGTCAACCAAGGCCATCCCTATCACCGCGAGTAAGCTGTCGCATGGAAAAACCCCTGATCTATCTGGCCTCTACCAGCCCACGTCGGCGCGAACTGCTCAAGCAGATCGGCGTACCTTATGAATTGATCAACGGCGAGGTGGATGAAACCGCCCAACCTGCCGAACCCGCTCATCTGTATGTTGAACGACTGGCCCGAGCCAAGGCCGCAGCAGGCTTTCTCACCCTGCAACAACAAGGGTTGCCGTCGCGGCTGGTGCTGGCGGCAGATACCACGGTCGCACTGGACGACCAGATCCTCGGCAAGCCCGCCACGGCAGCCGAAGCAGAAGCCGTTCTGGCACAGTTGTCTGGCCGACAGCATGAGGTGCTCACCGCCGTTGCAATCAGCGATGGCGAGCGGGTTGAGTGTGCCGTATCGGTGAGCCTCGTGCATTTCGCCCAACTTGGCACCGAGGCCATTGCGGCTTACGTCGCCACGGGTGAGCCGATGGACAAGGCCGGCAGCTACGGTGCCCAGGGCAAGGCAGCAATGTTTATCGAGCGTATCGAAGGCAGCTTCTCCGGCGTCATCGGCCTACCTTTGTTTGAGACCGCACAGCTACTGGGCCGGTTTGGATATCCCTTGCCCTAGGTTCTGGACGTTTCCTGACGCCAAAAAAAATGGCGATTGTGCATTCCACACAATCGCCATTTTTCTTCAGATTGCTAAGGGTTAGCTCAACCTCGAACGCCCCGCAAACACCCAGACTATTTGGCAGCCGCAGCGCCGCGCAGTTCAACCAGGCGCTTTTTATCTACTTCAGCCTTTTGTTTGACGACCTCAATCTCGCCCTGCTTCTGCACAATCGTCTGCTCCAGCGTTTTGATTTCACGCTCGGTATTTTCGATGTCGGTCAGCAGATCGGCTGGCGAAGCCTGCTTCTTCCGGGCATAACGCTCCTGCTGCTTGCGATATTCCCCCAGGCGTTTATCGGCTGCCTGCTGCCGCAATTTGTTCGACGCAATCGCCGCTTCCAGCTGCTCGATATTGCGGTCGCGGATAATGTCGATTTCCTTGGTATTGCTGAAGGTATTGACCAGCGCCTTGTCGCGTCGCAGGCGTTCCTGCTCTTCACGTAGCCTGGCGCGTTCCGCTTCCTTGCCTTTCGGGTCGTCTTCCTGATAACCCTCGTTCTTGCGTATCGTCAGGCCTTGCTTGTTCAGTTCGGACGTGCCTTTGGGCGTTTGCTGCAAAGGTGGTTTGTCGCTGTACTGGATCTTGCCGTGCTCATCGACCCATTTATACAGTTTTTCGGCATGGGCAACGCCCGCTCCCAACAATAGGGCCAGTGTTACCAAACATGCCGGGATGCTTCTATTCATTGCGGACCCCGTACTGCTCGCGGTAAACCTGAGCAGCTTGCAAATTTTGTTCCATATCCGGCTGCTTCGCCAGAAACCCCATCAGATCCTCCAGCGAGGCAATGCTGGCCACTGGAATCCCGTACTCTGCTGTCACTTCCTGTACTGCCGACAGGTGCCCCTGTCCCCGCTCCATCCGATCCAATGCAATCAGCACGCCAGCCGGTGTGGCGCCATTTTTGCGAATCAACTCAATCGACTCGCGCACAGCAGTCCCGGCAGAAATCACGTCGTCGATGATCAGCACCCGGCCCTTGAGAGGCGCCCCAACCAGCGTGCCACCCTCGCCATGATCTTTTGCTTCCTTTCGGTTATAAGCGAAGGGCACATTGTGACCTTTTTCGGCTAAGCGCAACGCCGTGGCGGCGCCTAACACAATTCCTTTGTAGGCCGGTCCGAACACCATGTCGAACTGAATTCCCGATGCCAAGGCTGCTTCGGCGTAAAAATCCGACAATCGGCCAATTGCCGCGCCATCATTGAACAAACCGGCATTGAAAAAGTAGGGAGATAGCCGACCGGCCTTGGTTTTGAACTCACCAAAGCACAAGACATTTGCCTTGACGGCAAATTCGATGAATTGGGCGCGGAAATTCGACATGGATTACCCTCGAAAAAGTGGATGGGACAGGCAATAGCATATCATTGGCGTTTTTTGCCGACCGCAAGGAAGTGCCGATGCGCATCGTTTCTGCCAACCTCAATGGAATTCGTTCTGCCGCCAACAAGGGTTTTCTGGAATGGCTAGCCAACAGCCAGGCTGACGTGGTCTGTCTGCAGGAGCTGAAAGCCCAGTTGCCGGACCTCAGCCCGGAAATGCTCGCCCCCACGGGCTATCACGGTTTCTTTCACCCCGCAGAGAAAAAGGGCTACAGCGGCGTAGGCATCTACTGTCGGCGCGAACCAGACCGGGTCGTAACCGGTTTGGGCATTGCAGACATCGACGCCGAAGGCCGCTATCTGCGCGCCGATTTTGGCCCTTTATCGGTGGTATCGCTGTATTTGCCGTCAGGCTCCAGCTCGGAAGAACGCCAGCAGATCAAGTTCAGCTTCATGGAACGCTTCATGCCAATGCTGCAGCAGCTACTGGCCGAACAACGCGAAATCATCCTGTGTGGCGACTGGAATATCGCACACCAGCCAATCGACCTGAAAAACTGGAAAGGCAACCTCAAGAATTCCGGCTTCCTGCCGGAAGAACGCGCCTGGCTGACCGACGTTCTGGGGCTGGGTTGGGTCGATACCTGGCGTACCCTTTATCCGGAAGCTCCGGGCTACACCTGGTGGTCGAATCGAGGCCAGGCGTATGCGAAGGATGTGGGCTGGCGCATCGACTATCAGCTGGCTACGCCCGGAATCGCTCAGAAGGCTCGCATGGCCAGCATCTATAAAGACCAGAAATTCTCCGACCATGCGCCCTTGATCGTGGACTACGACCATGCTGGCTAAGCCTTCCATCTGGACCGTACTGGCTTCCCGGCCAATCTGGGTGTCGTTGCTGATGGGCTTTTCCAGTGGCTTGCCGCTACTGCTGACGGGCTCGCTGCTGCAAGCCTGGATGACCGATGCCAAAGTCTCTCTGGCGGAGATCAGCCTGATGTCACTGGTCGGGTTGCCCTATACCCTGAAATTCCTGTGGGCACCGCTGCTGGATCGCTTCATTCCGCCATTTCTGGGCAGACGTCGTGGCTGGCTGCTGCTGGCCCAGCTGGCGGTACTTAGCAGCCTGGTGATGCTTGGCAACACCGATCCGGCGAGCAACCCCTGGCTGACCGCCAGCATGGCCCTGTTGGTGGCCTTTTGCTCGGCCACACAGGATATTGTGGTGGACGCCTACCGCCGCGAAGACCTGGCCGACCGCGAACTGGGGCTGGGGGCGTCGATGTACGTCAACGGCTATCGCATCGGCATGCTGCTGGCGGGCGGGGGAGGGCTGATCCTGGCTGACCATATGCCATTCTCGGCGGTCTATACGGTGCTGGCGGCCGCCATGCTGGTGGGCCTCATCACCACCCTGATTGCGCCAGAACCGCCCGTGCCGCACGGCACACCCAGCACACTGCGTGGCGCAGTGGTCGAGCCGCTGCGGCAATATTTCGAGCGGGAAGGCGCCTGGCTGATCCTGATTTTCATCCTGCTCTACAAACTTGGCGACACCATGGCCGGTGCCATCACCACACCGTTCTATCTGGGCCTGGGTTTCAGCAAGACCGAAATCGGCGCAGTGGTGAAGCTGTTTGGGAGCTGGGCCACCATCGTTGGCGGCACCTTGGGCGGGCTGCTGATTCTGCGTCTCGGAATCCGCCAGTCCTTGTGGTGGTTTGGTTTGGGGCAGATGGTATCAACCTTGGGTTTTGCCATTCTGGCCAACATCGGCCATAGCCGGGAGGCCTTGGTTGGTGTGATTACCGTCGAAAACCTGACCAGCGGCATGGGCACGGCCGCGTTTGTCGCCTTTATGGGGGCGTTGACCGACAAGCGCTTCACCGCAACCCAATACGCACTGCTTTCCAGTCTGATGGGCATCCCCAGGGTGCTGTTTGCCGCCCCAACCGGCTGGATCTCGCTGCAGACCGGCTGGCCCATGTTCTTCCTGCTCTGTACGGTCATTGCAATCCCGGGCTTGCTGATGATCCGCACGGTGGCCAAACCGGAGAGCGACAGCTGAAGACGCCAGCAGATTTGCGGAAATCGCCTAGACTGTAAGCAAACCGACCGTAGACGGAGTTGATCATGCAGGCGCTTTCCGCAATTCAGGGGAATAAGGCAACCATCAAGCTGGATGGCCACTTTACGTTTGAGGGTCATCGTGAATTCAAGCGGGCCACCAATGAAGTCGTGGATAACCACAACGTCACCGAACTCGAAATTGACTTCGAGAAAGTCGATTACATGGATAGCGCGGCACTGGGCATGTTGCTGTTGCTCAACGAACGCATGCATGGCCGCTCGGTGAAACTGATCAACTGCAAAGGCACGGTCCGCTCGGTGCTGGATGTCGCCAACTTCGCCAAGATCTTTACCATGGTGTAGTGCTGCCGCCGCACCCGCCTAAAACGCAGGTGCGAGCAATGCCCCCTCCTCAGGCAGTGCACGGAAGCCCCAACACAGGGTCATACCCAAGACTTCAACCCCCGCCTGGCCCGCAAGGCCACCCCATCTCGAACATGCAAGCCATCGGCTGATTTTGGGCCTTGGACGCTGTTGATGTTTTGTTTCCGGCCACACCGGGCCGAGTTTTGGGGCTGCGTGAGGCAGAGCATGAGCGGTTTGGCGAGCTGAATGAGCGCCGTCTGACGACACCATGCCCCAGCCCCGATCCGGCGAAATGCGATCCGGAAATAGGAGGTCAACAACGCCCACGCCGCCTTGAGTCCCGACGATTCCTTCCCACCCGCCTGCGCAGAACGACAGCAAACTCGATCATTACGCTTGCAGAAGCCAAAGCCCCACCCAGCCTGACCAAGCAATTTACTGCACTGCATCATCAATTTCAGTTAATCACCTGAAAAAAATAAAATTTCCTGAACACACCAAGATGAGGCTGGAGCGCGGATTAGCATCAATACCATTGGTATTCTGGTGTCCTGCATTTAGCAATTGTCAGTAATTTTGACTACGTGCTAGATTGCCCACTCTTCTCCAATCGAGGTGAGCATGGGTAGATATGAAGAAAAATATGCAGCGCCCGTCAGTAGCCAGGAGGCACTGGCGCTGCAGGTAGACAATGCGGCGAAAGCCTACCTCAAGCCAGGTCAGGGGGCCGCCAGCTGGCTGGCCGAACGCCTTGGACATCAACCATCGCGCTCATCTCTGTCGCGCATGCTCAGCAAGCAGACGCCCGTCACGCTCGAATTACTCGATCGCATCGCCGCCGCGTGCAAACTCCCCGCTGCAGATGCCATCAATCCCGCCCGCGTCGGCCGGCAAATCGAAACCGGCATCCTGCTCTGCAACGGCCGGGCCTATAGCTGCCGCTTCGCACTTGGTGGCAAACTCGATGCCCTGAATGTCGCACAAGGAGATCTGATCGCCCGCTGGCATGAAGGGCGCTGGTTTGTCGGCACGCGCAATTTGCCAACACTGGGCGTCGGCTATGCCGTCACCAGTCTGCTGGAAACCTCAGCCCGCCCCTTGCCCACCCGCCAGCAGGCTGTGCGCCTGTTTTCCTTGAATGAAGACTGGCTTGCCAGCATCGCTGCGACTCTTGGGGCCTGTGGTTATGTCGTCAGCAGTCACACCAAGCATGACGATCTGATTGCTGCGGCGGGTAGCGGACTGGATGCCATCGTGATTGAAGGCAGCCCATTTATCAGCAAAGCCGCTGAAATCTTCGTCAAGCGGGTACGGATGCGGGTGCGCTCCCATGTGCCGGTGGTGTACGCTGCACTGGAGCACTCGACGTTGGGCGAATTTGGCCGGGTATTACCGGGCGGCAATAATGAGTACGCTGTCGATTTATGTCCGGATGCCATTCAGACCATGCTGTCTCAGCTTCTGGCGGTAGCGTCCGCGAGCGAGTCCTCCCCCATTCCTAGCCTTATGGAGATTACAGCCAAATGAAACTGAGCACTCAACTGCCAGAAGTCCTGAGCGATGACCAGCTGGAGCAGGTGATCGGCGGGGCCGGGCAGACAACCGAAACAGAACCGGGTCAGACGCATGGGGATGTCCGACCCGCGAACCGTACAACGACACGAACCAAGGTCATTGCGCCCCAGCAAGAAGGGCCGTTTCCTGTCGTTTAATCAGACCGAGGGTTGGAATGAGTAACTTCCTTGCCGAACTGGCCTCCGCCAAGAGTGAGCGAGAGATACGCACCCTGCTGCGCCAGATTGCCGATCACGCAGGATTCGAAACCTACGCACTGGCCGTTGGCCATGCCCCCGAGAAGGGGCTGCCGACAACGGTCTGGCACAACTTTCCACAAGGCTGGGATGGTGTTGGTGAACCAGGCATGGTTGAACGCGATCCTGTGGCCCGACTGGTGCGTGCGCCCAACCCTGCGCCGGTCATCTGGGGGCAGACGCTCTATTGGCGGGAAGGCGCGTCCGACCTATGGGAACTGTTCAGCAGCAAGGGGATTCGCTCAGGCATCGACGTGCCGATCCGTAATCCGGATGGCACCAGGCTGGTGCTCACCCTGGCGACCGACCAAGACAATCTGCCTCGCGGAGAAGAACTGATCAGGCAGATGAACGTTGCAGTGGGTGCTGCCCATTGTTTCGGCGCCGTGGTACCGGGCATCGTCGAGGCACAGCAGTTTGCTGCCAGCCTGCCACGTAACCATTTCGACCTGTTGTGCTATGTGCTGGATGGACTACCGCTGGAAGCCTTGTCACGACGCTTTCAACGAACGGAAAGACAAATCCTGAGCCTATTGCGGCAGCTCGCCCACAGCGCCGGACTGGGCAGCCCGATGGCCGCCGCCGTTCTGGCCACGCGCGGCACGCTGTAGGCACCGTTGCCAGCCGCTCAGGCAACCCGTCACGACCCGCCAAGCTCTTGCCAATACATCGCTCCGCAGGCACTGCCTGCGGGCGTTTCCGACCGGCAGCAGGGCGGCCATCCGTCAGTCCCCGCCAATTTCCTTTTCCAGATCCAGTTCCTGAATCTTACGGGTCAACGTATTACGGCCCAGGCCGAGCTTCTCTGCAGCCTCAATGCGTTTGCCACCCGTACAGGCCAAGGCCCGCAGGATCAGCGTCTTTTCAAAGCGTCGCGACAGATCATCTATCACCCCGGTTTCGCCGGCACGCAAGCGGCGATCAACTTCATCGGCCAGCAGCTGCATCCAGTCCCCTTCCATCGGCATCGCCGCTGGCATGTCACCGCGCAACTCGGGCGGCAAATCCGCGACCTCGACGTTCTGGCCAGGCGCCATGACCGAAATCCAGTGGCAGAGGTTTTCCAGCTGCCGCACATTGCCGGGAAAATCAAAACCAGCCAGATGACGCATGGCATTTTCGGATAAACGTTTGGTTTCACCGCCCAGCTCCTGAGCACTGCGCTGCAGGAAATGGCGAGCCAGCAGGGGGATGTCTTCCCGGCGTTCGCGCAACGGCGGTAAACGCAATCGAATGACATTGAGCCGGTGAAACAGATCCTCACGGAACAAACCCTGCCGCACCCGCTCATCCAGATTCTGATGGGTTGCCGCGATGACTCGCACATTGGCCTTGATCGGCGAATGGCCACCAACGCGGTAATAGAAGCCGTCGGACAGCACGCGCAACAGGCGGGTCTGCAACTCTGCGGGCATATCGCCGATTTCATCCAGAAACAGCGTGCCACCCTCCGCCTGTTCGAATCTTCCCTGCCGCTGCTGCTGTGCCCCGGTGAACGAGCCGCGCTCATGGCCAAACAATTCCGACTCCAGCAGATCTTTGGGAATCGCCGCAGTATTGATGGCAACAAACGGCCTCGCTGATCGTGGGCTATGACGATGCAACGCCCGCGCCACCAATTCCTTGCCCGCACCAGACTCGCCCGTGATCAACACCGTCGCCGCCGATTGGCTCAGGCGACCAATCGCCCGGAACACATCCTGCATCGCGGGCGCCTGGCCAAGTATCTCCGGAGCGGTCAGCGCCGGCTCTTCGGGAGCTTCCTGCCGGCGGCTTTCTTCCATCGCCCGCCGGATCAGGTCGACCGCCTGATCCACATCGAAAGGCTTGGGCAGATACTCGAAAGCCCCGCCCTGAAACGCTGCCACGGCGCTTTCCAGATCAGAATGGGCCGTCATGATGATCACCGGCAGGCTTGGGTGGGCATTTTTAACTTTCTGCAGGAAATCCAGGCCCGACTCCCCTGGCATGCGAATATCGCTGACCACCACCTGAGGCAACTCGGACTGCATCCGGTCCAGCGCCTCGGTGGCCGAGGCGAAAGTCTTGAAGGCAATTCCCTCCCGACCTAGCGCTTTTTCAAATACCCAGCGTATCGAACGGTCATCATCGATGATCCAGATTGGTTTCATGGCGGCTCTTTGGTTTATTTGGCGGAATCGGCATCTGGCCGGACAGCCCAGCCATTCAGGGGCAACAACAGGGTAAAGACGGTGCGGCCGGGTACGGATTCAAAATCGATGGCGCCGTTGTGTTGCAGGACAAAGGTATGCGCCAGGTGCAGGCCAATACCCGTTCCCCCCGGTCGGCCCGATACCAGCGGGTAGAACACCTGATCGCGAATATGCTCGGGTATGCCAGGGCCGTTGTCGATGATCTGCACTTGCAGGGCCAATGGCTGGCGCTGGCGATTGATGGTGACCTGACGGGCAATCCGGGTGCGCAAAATCACTTCACCCGCCCCATGCATGGCCTGCACGGCATTACGGACGATGTTGAGGACCGCCTGGATCAGCTGCTCCTTGTCACCAATCAGGGTAGGCAGGCTGGTGTCGTAATCACGCCGTACCGCCAGTCCGTTCGGGACTTCAGCCAGCATCAGCGAGCGCACGCGCTCCAGGACTTCGTGGATATTAAGTTCGGCCACCTGCGGCAGCCGATGCGGGGTCAGCAGACGATCCAGCAGGCTTTGCAGGCGATCGGTCTCGTCGCGAATCACCTGGGTGTATTCGCTCAGCACCGGAGAGTTCAGTTCGCGCTCCAGCAACTGCGCAGCGCCACGAATCCCCCCGAGTGGATTTTTGATCTCGTGGGCGAGATTGCGAATCAGTTGGCGATTAGCCTGCTGCTGCACCAGCAGTCGCTCTTCATTGACGATCTTCAGTTGCTGATCGGTATGACGGAATTCGAGCACCGTCAGCGCGGCAGGGGAGTCGATGGTCTTGACGGTGAAGCTGACATGAATGGTGGCCCCCAGCCTCAGTGCGATGGCCACATCGTGCTCTGTGACGCTGACATTGCGATGGTCAGCCGCATCGACCGCGGCCAGGACTTCCTGCGGCTCATTAAAGCAATGCGAAAGCGGTCTGCCCTCGACATCCCGGAGATTCAGTTCAAACAAGGTCTCTGCGGCCGGATTGAGGTAACGCACGACCATGCTGCGGTCGAGCACCACAACGGCGGTTTCAAGCAGTTCCAGGCCGCAATAAGCTGAGGCATTCATGGGCATATTGGCCAAAGTTCAATTGAAGGGCACCAAGCAATTTATGGACCATCCGCCACAAGCATGAAAACCCCTTTATTAACCAGCCACTTACCAACCAAAACAGGCCCGCATTACCTCCTCACGCTTGCTCAGCCCATAAAACCCGACCAGCACGCACCAAATCAGTGCGTGTTATTTAAGATTGGAAATTTCCTTGTTCAGGGCCTGGATGTTTTTTTCGTGCAAGGTGACTTCATTCCGCAGATTCGCCACCCGATCGAGGTATTTCTGATAGTTGTTGCGTTCCTCGCCGGTTCTTACCTGTTCCCCCTCGCTCAGAGCCTTGCGCGCGGTATCAAGCAACTGTTGCTCGGAACGCATTTCATCCTCAAGAATCTTGCGGCGGCCCTGGTCGCGCTGTTTCTGGGTACTGGTGTCCACTTTCGGGAAATCGCTGGGGGTTGGCGATCGGGAGGCGCTGGACGGGTTTCCGCCACCTTCGCCCCGACGGGGTGAGGAAATCACTTGTGCCGGCCCCAGGTCGAGCTTCTTGGCGCCACGGATGGGCATATTTGAATACGTCACCCGGCCTTCGGAATCGACATACTTGTAGATCTCCGCCTGGGCCATACCGCTGATCATGCCACCCAGCAAGGCAAACAATGGCAGGTGCTTCATGCAGCAGACTCCTTGGCACGGACGATATTGGCTTGGCAGCACAGGGCCACACGATAGGGTCGCAACTCGGCTTGCATCACCCCTGCCACAACAGCAGGGTCGGCAAGCATGATGGCTCTGGCGGCCGCCTCGTCCTTGGCATTGAAAATCGCCAGGCCGATGGTGTGCTGGGTATTTTCAGTGGTACGGCCCGCCAGAATCAGGCTGCCCGCTGCTTCCAGCTGCTGCAGATAAGCAAAATGGCGCCCGACTGCGGCCGACTCGGCCTCTGTCGGGCCTTCGGTCAGCATCGCCGGGCGAGTGGGTGTCAGCAAATAAAGGAATTCCATAGGACAATGTCGTTACGAACAGATCTCTTCGATAATAGCACGCGGTCCTTCACCGGCTTGCCAAGCTACTCCGACAGGGGCTCAACGCAGAGGTTCTCGGCACTGTAGATGTTTGATTTTCGGGGAAACCTTGCACCGGATTTGCGTCCGCAACCGCATTGACGACCCGGTGCGACCGGGAACAAAACCTCAACAGCGCCTTGCGAAGTTGCCTGCCCAAAACAAAACGGACGATCAGCTGATCGTCCGTTTTGTCACTTACCCAGATAAAACAACCTGGCAATGCTTACAGGCTGTAGTACATGGCGAATTCGACCGGGTGAGTCGTCATGCGGAAGCGGTTGACTTCTTCCATCTTCAGCTCGATGTAGGAATCAATCCAGTCATTCGAGAACACACCACCACGGGTCAGGAATTCACGATCCTGATCCAAGGCTTCCAGAGCCTGCTCCAGGCTATGGCACACCTTCGGAATCTTCTTGTCTTCTTCAGGTGGCAGGTCGTACAGATTCTTGTCGGCAGGATCACCAGGGTGAATCTTGTTCTGTACACCGTCCAGACCCGCCATCATCAGGGCGGTGAAGGCCAGGTAGGGGTTAGCCAGTGGATCGGGGAAGCGGGCTTCGATACGACGCGCCTTGTCGCTGGCAACATAAGGGATGCGGATCGACGCCGAACGGTTCTTGGCCGAGTAAGCCAGCATAACCGGCGCTTCAAAACCAGGTACCAGACGCTTGTACGAGTTGGTGCCAGGGTTGGTAATGGCGTTCAGGGCCTTGGCGTGCTTGATGATACCGCCGATGTAGTACAGGGCGAACTCGGACATGCCAGCGTAACCGTTACCGGCAAACAGGTTCTTGCCATCCTTCCAGATCGACTGGTGAACGTGCATGCCAGAGCCGTTATCACCCACGATAGGCTTGGGCATGAAGGTAGCGGTCTTGCCGTACTGGTGAGCCACGTTGTGTACCACGTACTTCAGGCGCTGAGTCCAGTCTGCGCGCTGTACCAGCGTGCTGAACTTGGTACCGATTTCGTTCTGGCCGGCGGTGGCCACTTCGTGGTGATGCACTTCAACCGGGATACCCAGCTCTTCCAGCGCCAGCACCATGGCCGAACGGATGTCCTGGAAGCTGTCTACCGGCGCAACCGGGAAATAGCCGCCCTTGACGCTTGGACGATGGCCGGTATTGCCGGAATCGTAGTCTTCAGAAGACGACCAGGCAGCTTCTTCCGACTTGATCTTGACGTGGCAGCCGCTCATGTCGGCACCCCAGGTCACGCCATCGAAAATAAAGAATTCAGGTTCCGGGCCAAAAAAGGCGGTGTCGCCAAGGCCGGAAGCCTTCAGATAAGCCTCGCCACGCTTGGCGATGGAACGTGGGTCACGGTCATAGCCCTTGCCATCGGTGGGGTCCACAACGTCACAGGTCAGGAACAGGGTGGGCTCGTCATAGAACGGGTCCATGGCCGCAGTCGATGCATCGGGCAACAACAGCATGTCGGAAGCCTGAATGCCCTTCCAGCCAGCAATCGACGAACCATCAAACGCATGGCCGTGCTCGAACCACTCTTCATCCACCACATGCGAGGGCACCGAAACATGCTGCTCCTTGCCACGGGTGTCAGTAAAACGCAGATCAACAAAGCGAACTTCATTGTCCTCGATCATCTTCAGAACATTGGCAACCGCCATTGGATTCTCCTAGGGTTTCTGTACTCGGGAAATCAACGAACTACTCGTGCCCGGTGGCTAACGGGCCAGACAAAGCATTAAGCATGCCATGTGCCAACAAGGCCGCAAAACCGCTGCTTGCCCCTGAATCGCTCAAGCAGATGCACACTCTGCCGCCCCGCTTCAGGGCAAACCAGCCCCGTCAGCACCATAATGGTGCGCAATGGTTGGCCTTGCCAAACTTTGCAATAATTCCATTGCAACCATCCTATTTCTAAACGGAGTTACCGCCATGAGCCAAATCAACCAAACACTGCTGGCGGCACGTCAGCGTGCGGCCGCGCAAAATCTGCCTTACTCCGGCGCGCTGACGCCACAGGAAGCGCATCAGCTATTGCAAGGGCTGCCAGCCGCCCGCCTGGTGGATGTGCGTAGTGCTGCAGAATGGCAATTTGTGGGGCAGGTGCCCGAGGCGCTGCGTATCGAGTGGAAAACCTACCCCGGCATGCTGCCCAACCCCCACTTCATCGAGCAACTCAAGCAACAGGCAGACCCCGAAGCGGTACTTTTGTTCCTGTGCCGCACCGGCGGCCGTTCGCACGAAGCCGCCGCAGCAGCAGCCGCCAGCGGTTATTCCGAGTGCTACAACGTGCTCGAAGGCTTTGAAGGGGACCGGGACGCTGAGGGCCATCGCGGCACGGTGAATGGCTGGAAGGCACATCAGCTGCCTTGGCAGCAGAGCTGAGATACGAACACCCCATCGCGACGCTCAGCCCGTCCGTAGGCCTGAGCAGGCTGCACGACAAGCAGCGCTTGACCTCGCCGGCAGCCCCTGTCGTGGGCAAGGCGTTGCTTGATTCTTCCAACGTAAACGGGTACATCCCGGCCAGCCGCTTTGGCTCTTCCAAACCAACTCATTTATGACCGCCCAGTACGCAGTAATCGGCCACCCGGTGGCCCATAGCAAGTCCCCCATCATTCATGCAGCTTTTGCCGCACAAACCGGGCAGCGCATCCGCTATGACAAGCTGGAAGCACCGCTAGAGGGATTCATCGACTTCGTCGCCCAATTCTTCGCTATGGGCGGGGAAGGGTGCAATGTCACCGTTCCATTCAAGGAACAGGCCTTCGCCTTTGCCAATCAGCTGACCGAACGCGCCCGGCAGGCAGGTGCCGTCAATACCCTGTGGCTCGACGACGATGGTGTAGTGGGGGACAACACGGATGGCGTGGGCCTGTGCCGCGACCTGACCCGTCATATCAACCTTGCCGGCAAACGGATACTGCTGCTGGGCGCAGGTGGGGCTGCCAGAGGAGCAATCGGAGCACTGTTGGCCGAGCAACCGGCCCAACTCACCATCGCCAACCGTAGCGCCGACAAAGCAATCACCCTGGCGGCCAACTTCGGTGGCGTCTCTGAGGGGTGCGGCTTGCCGGATCTGACCGGCCGGTCTTTCGATCTGGTCATCAATGCCACCAGCGCCAGTCTGGCCCAAGCGCAACTCGCTTTGCCTTCCGGGCTATTCGCACCAGGCGCCCTGGCTTACGACATGATGTACGGCCAAGGTGACACCCCATTCATGCAACAGGCCAGGGCGGATGGCGCCGCTCAAGCCGTTGATGGGCTGGGTATGTTGGTCGAACAGGCAGCCGAAGCCTTCCGCCTGTGGCGCGGCGTCCAACCCGATACCGCTCCGGTGCTGGCTGAGCTGCGCGCCAGCCTGGCGTAAAGGGGCGGGGCATGCAGAACGTCTGGAAATGGCTATGGCGCGGTCTGGCTTTATTGCTGGCGCTGATTGTGCTCTATCAGCTGTGGATCTTCGGCCACATCTGGTGGTGGCGCGACCATAACCCTAGCGCAACCGCCTTCATGGATGAACAGCTGGCACGCTTGCAGGAAAAAGACCCCGAAGCGGAGCTTCGACACAAATGGGTGCCCTACAACAAGATTTCGCCCAATCTGAAACAGGCGCTGATCGCAGCCGAAGATGCCCGCTTTCTTGAACATGAGGGCTTCGACTGGGAAGGCATTCAGCTGGCGTGGGAGAAGAATCTGAAAAAGGGCCGGATTGTGGCTGGCGGCTCCACCATCAGCCAGCAGCTGGCAAAAAACCTGTTCCTGTCCTCCCGCCGCACCCCTTGGCGCAAGCTGGAAGAAGCTGTCATCACGGTGATGCTGGAAAACATGATGGACAAGCAGCGCATCTTTGAAATCTATCTGAACGTGATTGAGTGGGGAGATGGCGTCTTCGGGGCCGAAGCCGCCGCCCGCCATTACTTCAAGACCAGTGCTGCCGGGCTTGGACCGTCGCAGGCAGCCAAACTGGCAGCGATGGTCCCCAACCCCCGCTATTTCGATACCCATCGGCAAGACCGCAAGTTGTTGCGTAAGGCGGCAATTATCGAACGACGCTTGTCTTACGCCGACGCCCCCTGAAGCGGGCACAGCAACCCCAGTCCAGAAAAACAAACAGCCCGGCAAATCCGGGCTGTTTGTTTTGTCAGGGCGGCGTGTGAACCACGGCCGACAATCAGCGTGGCTTTTTACCGACTTGAACCCCTAGCTGCTTGAGCTTGCGATAAAGATGGGTACGCTCCAGGCCCACCTTGTCTGCAACCCGACTCATGTTGCCACCTTCCAGACCAATGTGGTGTTCAAAGTAAGCACGCTCAAACTCATCCCTGGCTTCACGTAGCGGCTGGTCAAAATTGAAACGTGGGCCCGACTGCACGACCGTCTGCGGCCGAGGAGGCGTGAATTGAGCCAGTACCTTGTTAACCGGCTGCGCATCAATCTCAGACTCTGTGGCCGTCAACGCCAGACTTTTCACGATATTGTTCAACTGCTCGTGATTGCCCGGCCAATCGTGTTGACGCAGCGCATTCAAGGCTGCCGAGGTAAAGCGGCGCGGCGAAATCTGATTGGCTTCGATCAGGTTCGACAAGATATGCTCGGCCAGCTCGGGAATATCATCCCGGTGGTCGCGCAATGGTGGCAGTGGTATCACCAGCTGCGTCAGGAATGTAAACAGCGTCGGATCAAAGCGGTCCAGCAGCTCGGGCAAGCCACGACTGGTGGCACAGATCAACCGCACATTGAAGCGATCAAGCTTGGGCACCAGGTTGACCAGCGCATTCTGCGTACGACGCTCGTAATGGCCAATATCGCGCAAAAACAGGCAGCCATTGGACGCCTTTTGCAGCAGGTCTGGTCCCGACTCAGCAATAACGTCCTGACTCTCGGGCGCCACGAATGGCGCAGTTGGTGGTGTCAGATAGCGGGCACACGGCACAAAGCCGCTCCCCGGCTCGCCAGTCAGCAGCAAGGGCAGGGTCAGGTTCATGGCCTGATCGAGCTGCTTTTTCAGCACCAGAATCTGCGGACTCTTGCCCAGCACTGCCAAAGAATTATCGGGCTTGGGCTGTGACTCGACATGCTTGAGCGCCTTGCGCACCGTGGCCAGTAGCTTTTGCAGGCCGATCGGCTTTTCCAGAAAATCGAAGGCACCAATGCGCGTGGCATCCACGGCGGTGTCGATGGTGGCATGGCCAGACATCATCACCACCGGCATGGTCAGCTGGCCATTGCTGGCCCACTCTTTCAGCAAGGTGATCCCGTCTGTATCAGGCATCCAGATGTCGAGCAGCACCAGCGCCGGACGTGCCTGATTACGGAGCTGACGGGCCTCCTCCGCATTTTCTGCCAAAGCTACCCGGAAACCCTCGTCCTGCAGGATCTCGGACAGCAATTCGCGGATGCCGATTTCGTCATCCACGATCAGAATGTCATTACTCCCCACGTATATTCTCCGCCAGCGGGATGTCGATTCTCACCAGAGCCCCCTGCGGCTCACGATTGGCCGCCAGGATATTCCCCGAGTGTTCCTCAACGATTTTCTTGACGATGGCGAGCCCAAGGCCCGTCCCTTTCTTCTTGGTTGTAGCATACGGCTCGAACACACGATCAAGGATGGCATCAGCAAACCCCTCACCGTTGTCGGCCACGCTCAACCGGGCATTGTGCTCGTTCAGCTCTAGCCGTACTTCGATCAGGCCATCTGGCCTGTCGCTCACTGCCTCCCGCGCATTCTTCAACAAGTTATGAATGACCTGCCGCAGCAGCGTCGGGTCTCCGTTCACCTCAACCGGCGCGTCTGGTGCGCCAAACCTCACGTCATTGCCTTCATACAGAACCAGCACCTCCCGCACCAGTGCTGCCAGATCCAGCCGCACCAATTTGGCCGTGGGTTTGCGGGCGTACTCCCGGAAAGCATCAACCATCTGCTTGAGCGCCGCAACCTGACCGACGATGGTCTGGGTGGAACGCCCCAACATTTCCGCATCGGCTGGGGCCAGTTTGGCCGCCAGTTTGTGTTCAAGCCGCTCCGCCGCCAGCTGGATGGGTGTCAGCGGGTTGCGTATTTCATGGGCCAGCCGTTTGGCAACTTCGCCCCAGGCGGCATCGCGCTGGGCTTGCATGAGTTCGGTCACGTCGTCAAACACCACCACATAACCGCCCGTCTTTTCGGCCAGATCGCTCGCAGGCAGACGGTCTCCCCGAACCAGCAGGATACGGGCCCCGCCCTCCAGCCGGCATTCCAGCTGTTGCTGCCAGTCACCCTGGCGGCTGGAAAAGCCCGCTGCGACCCCTTCTGCAAACGATGCAAGATGGGGATGATAGTCGCTCCAGTCGGCCAGCCGCAAATTACCTACCGTATTCAGGTCGGCATGCAGAATGGCGCCAGCACTGGCATTCGAGCTTTTCAGGCGCCAGCGGTCGTCGAAGGTCAAAACTCCAGCAGTGAGGCTCCCCAGTACCGTTTCTAGATATGCCTTAGCGGCGGCCTGTTCGCGTTGATTTTTCTCAACTGCTTCGCGTGCATCGGATAATTGGCGGGTCATCCGGTTGAAAGAGTGGGTCAGAATGCCCAGCTCATCGCGGCTGACCACGGGCTGCATCTGCGAGAAATCGCCCTGCGCCACAGCACGGGTACCGGCTGCCAGAACATTCAGGGGCTCCGACAGCTTCTCGGACAGATAAATACCCAGCACCAGCGCTGCCAGCAGCGCCAGCAACAAGGCCAGTGTCAGCGTCAGACCATAAATGCGCTTGAGACCGATGCGACCTTGCGACAATTGTTTGTAGTCGTTGCGAACCTGCACCACCAGTTCGGCATCATCCGTCAGTTGACGCGGCACTGGCTGAATCAGCTGCAACACCCGGGTTTCTTCATTGAGCGAGGAGGGGATAACCGGAATCACCACCCTCAACAGCAGGCCACTGGCAGAATCTGGCATAGGTTCCCTGGCAGCATAGGGCTTCTGCCCAACCTGCTTGAGCATGGCCCGGTCCGGTACAAGTGGAATCGGGTTGGATGAGCTATCGCCGATATGAGCAATGATCTGGCCGTGACTATCGAACAAGCTGGCTTCCATGACATTTGCCTGCTCGCGCAAACGGGTGAATTTGGTTAAAGCGGTAGCGTCAAATGGCCCGCCGAGCTCACCCGCCATGTAGTCGGCCTTCTTGCGCAAATCTTCGAGCGAGTAATCTATCGCGCTCTGGCCAAGCTTGAAGCCGCGCTCCAGCGCGACATCCACCCGATCATCAAACCAGGTTTCGATACTCTTGGTCAGGAACTGCACGGACAAGGTGTAAACCAGTGCTCCGGGCAGCACGGCGACCAGGCCAAACATCAACGTCAGCCGCCACGCCAGACGCGAGCCAAATACCCTTGCCTTGAGTTTGCTGCGTAGACGCACCAGCTGTACACCCACCAGCCCGGCCAACCCAGCCGCCAGTAGACTGTTGAGAATAACCAGCCAGCCGTAATAGCTGCTGAATACGGTGGTGTTGCTGCTGGCCGTTGCCAGCAGAAACAGCAGGATCGCCATCAGGGAGCTGACAAACAACAAGGTGTTACGCACAGACTTACTCCGGCGAGGTTTCTTCGAGCAGCAGCTCGCGTTTGGGCGACTCCACCACCCACTCGTCCTGCCCCAGAATCGACAACTGAAAAGGCTTGGGCAGTTTGGAAGTATCCAGGCGCATCATCAGCTCACCGCCCAGCCGCATATCACTGAATGGGCCTTTGCGCGTCAGGCCACCGCGCTCGAATACCTTCCAGTCCCGAACGATCCCCACCACGCGCAGGGCTTCAGACAGGGTACTGAAGCTCTGGAACAATGAGCCGACGCTGACCCGGTAACTTCGGGTAAGGCTATGGTAAGACAGCTTGATTTCCTGGCGCGAGGTCGAATCAAACCAGTCACTGAGCTGCCGGTATGCCCAGTACCAGCGCGGCCGGGTGAGATTGAACTCGGAGGTGAATACCAGCGGCACACCGGCAAGCAATGCCGATTCGTGCACTTCGTCGAGCGTAATCTCGAACTTGGCATCAATGAAATAGTGGCCATCCTGGCCATAGCTCTGCGCTGACTGGATCTTGATCCCGCCCGCCCAGACAGGCAGGCAGGCCAGCAGCAAGGCCAGGCTGAGCAGGCTATTTCGCCAACAATGCGTAGTAAAAACCATCGTGATCATCGTTGGGCAATAGTTGGCCGTGAGAGGGTAGGGGGGCAGGCAAGGGCACACGCCGGGCTTCTGGGTGACGCGCCAGAAATGCCGTGAGCTGCTGCGCATTTTCCTGCGGGAATACCGAGCAGGTTGCATACAGCAACAGACCGCCCGGCTTCAGACAGCCCCACAGGGCTTCGAGCATGGCGGCCTGCTGTGTCGCGAAGTTTGCAAAATCCTCGGGCCGGCGCAGCCACTTGATATCCGGATGACGCCTGACCACACCGGTGGCACTGCAGGGCACATCGGCCAGGATCCGGTCAAACTGCTGACCATCCCACCAGCGCTGTGGCTGGCTGGCATCCCCTTCGAGCAAATGGGCCCGCAGTTGCAGCCGCTCCAGATTGCCACGCACCCGATCCAGCCGCTTGGCATCGACATCGACTGCCGTCAATTCGACATCGGCCAGTTCAAGCAAGTGACAGGTCTTGCCCCCCGGCGCAGCACAGGCATCCAGCACGCGCATGCCCGGCTGCACATCCAGCAACGGCGCCGCCCATTGCGCACCAATATCCTGGACCGACACCCAGCCTTCGGCAAATTTGGGCAGACGATCCACCGCAACCGGCTGCTCCAGCTGAATACCCACGCTGCTGACAGCGCGAGCGGCCAAGCCTTCGGCGGCCAGCAAGGCCAGATAGTCGTCGCGCTGGCACTGGCGCTGGTTGACGCGCAAGCTCATCGGCGGCCGGCCATTCGATGCCGCAATCAACGACGCCCAGTCGGCCGGATAGGCTTGACGCATGGTGTCCACCCACCAGGCTGGATGGTCATGCGCCGCAACCGGGTCTGCCGCCGCAGCGGCTTCCAGCTCGTCCTGCTGGCGCAGATAGTTTCGCAGTACCGCATTCACCAAGCCTTTGCCGCGACCACTGCCCAATTTGCCAGCCACTTTCACGGCATGATCAACCACCGTATAGGGCGCCGCCCGGCTATGCCGCAGCTGGTAAATGCCCGTCGCCAGCAGGGCGTGCAAGTCCGGCTCGTGAATCGGTCGGCTCAACAGACGTTCCAGTATGAAACGGATGCGGCCATAAGCGCGCAGCGTGCCGTAGCTGATGTCCTGCACGGCAGAGCGCTGGCGCGGCAAGAGCGTGGTTTCACGACGCCAGGTGGCCAGAAGCGTGTCGGTGAGATTGCGACCGCCCAGCACGGCAGCCACGACTTCACAGGCAAGGCGTTGGGTAAGAAACACGAAACAATACTCCCGTAGGCGACTCGGCGCCCTAGATCAGTGGGTACAAAAGCTCAGCTACTTTGGTTATCAATATGGCCTAGCGGCCTCTCCGGTACGATCACGTCTCGCACCCGTCGCTTCAATTCAGCGGCGTCAGGAAACCCCTGCTCGGCTTTCCGGCACCAGATCAAGGTCGAACCGACCTGTACCTGAAATATGCCACCCGTTGCAGGTTGCAATGCCACCTCAGCGAGATCGGCATCGAAGGTTGATAACAATTCCTGCGCCAACCACGCCGCCCGTAATAGCCAGCGGCATTGTGTGCAATACCGTATTTCGATGCGAGGCTTGTCAGCAAGCACGGTCATGAGACACCCCCCAGTGAATTCCAGCCCGCATCATAACGAGCGGCAACCGATACCGCCGGTTTGTCAGCCCGATCCAGGCCAGACTGTATGACGCCTGCGACGCCGCTTGCTTTGAAAGCTTGCCCGGCGTGACCGGCAAAAAAAGCCAACAGCGCCTAGTAGCGCGCCATCGTCGGCTCGACTACCTCCGCCCAGGCCGCAACACCGCCTGCCAGATTAAACACTTCGGCAAAACCTTGGCGCTCCAGAAACGCAGCAACCTGATAGCTGCGCATGCCATGGTGGCAAATGCAGACCACATCCTGTTCCGGATCAAGCTCTGCCAACCGCTGCGTGACCGTACCCATTGGCATCGACATCGAACCTTGAATCTGGCAAAGCGCAAACTCCCACGGTTCGCGAACATCCAGCAATACTGGCTTGGATCGCGTCGGATCGGCCAGCCATTCGGCCAGCACGCCGGGCAATAATTGTTGCATGGGGTTACTCCACAGAAAAAACCGGGGCGCCACAAGGGCGCCCCGGTTTGCTCACTTGATACGCCGGGCATTGCAAATACCCAGCACTATTTATCAGAACGTAAAACGGGAAGGCTGAGGTGCGTTTTGCAGCGGCGGCATCATCGTTTCAAACAGACGCAGCTCACCAAAGCCATCGGCCTGATCGCGCGTGATCAGCGTGGCCGACATGACCGGTGCCGAACCGACGATCACAAACATACGCCCGCCTGGTGCCAGCTGCTGCTTGAGCGAATCCGGCACAACAGGCATTGAAGCGCCCGCCACAATCACGTCGTAGGGTGAATGCTTGTCCCAGCCCAGTACGGCATCGCCGACTTCGACGGTCACATTCTTGATGCCAGCGCGAGCGAGGTTGGATTTGGCCTGCTCAGCGAGCTCTGGCTGAATTTCGACGCTGTAGACATGCCGCGCCAGACCCGCCAGCAAAGCGGCAAGGTAACCGGAGCCACTGCCAATATCGAGTACCCGGTCGGATGGCTTGATTGCCAGCTCCTGGGCAACGCGGGCTTCCAGCTTGGGTTGCCACATTTTTTGGCCGTGGCCGATCGGCAGCTCTAGGTCAGCGAGCGCGATCTCCCGCTGGTTGGCCGCAACGAAATCTTCGCGCCGGAGCTTGAACAGAAGATTGAGCACCGTCTGGTCCAGCACATCCCACGGGCGGATCTGCTGCTCGACCATATTGAAGCGGGCTTTTTCGAAATCCATTGTCGTTTTGTCCTTTGGCAAGCATCCCGCAAACGGGAAAAGCAAGGCAAAAAATCCGGTTCTGACGGCACAAAACCTGTATCGACAGGGCCGGAAAAATCTTGTGAATCTTGAAATTATCCCATATTTGCTATAGCTTCGACAGCCATCCGAAGCACCGGCTTCGTCACGCTAGGGGTTCTCGCCCAACCGCCGGTCCGCCAAACCAGAGTAGACCACTTAACGGGCGAGATGAGAGACACCCTCATAACCTGATCCGGCTAACACCGGCGTAGGGAAGCGCTCCCGGCCGTTCGTCCGTAGATCGTCCGTCCGCCTTCCTTGCCGTTGTAGCAACCAAGGAGGCCACGCAATGAATGCGCCACATACTGCCCTGTCACAAACCGCCCATGTCGATGAAGCTGCGGTTCAGCCCTTTCCCGCCTCACGCAAAATTTATGTAGAAGGTAGCCGGCCCGACATTCGCGTGCCGATGCGCGAAATCAGCCAGACCGACACGCCCACCAGCTTTGGCGGCGAAAAAAACCCGCCTATCTACGTTTATGACACCAGCGGTCCTTATACCGACCCAGTGGCACAGATTGACGTACGCAAAGGGTTAGCACCTCTTCGCGCCCAATGGATTGCCGAGCGGAACGACACTGAACAACTGACGGGCATGAGCAGCGATTACGGCCGCGAGCGTGAGGCCGATCACAGTCTGGATGTGCTGCGCTTCGAGCTGACGCGCAAACCGCTGCGGGCCAAGGCCGGCGCCAACGTCACCCAGATGCACTATGCCAAGCGGGGCATCATTACTCCCGAGATGGAATACATCGCCATCCGTGAAAACCTGCAGCGCGAACAGTACATCGAATCACTGAAGGTTGCTGGCGGCAAACTGGCGGATCGCATGGTTGATCTGCTGACCCGTCAGCATCCCGGCCAGAGCTTTGGTGCCGCCATCCCGCAAACCATCACGCCGGAGTTTGTTCGCGCCGAAGTGGCCCGTGGCCGTGCCATCATCCCCGCCAACATCAATCACCCAGAATCCGAGCCGATGATCATCGGCCGCAATTTCCTGGTGAAGATCAACGGCAATATCGGTAACAGCGCCGTTACCAGCAGCATCGAAGAAGAAGTCGCCAAGATGACCTGGGGCACCCGCTGGGGTGCCGACACCATCATGGATTTGAGCACCGGCAAGAACATCCACGAAACCCGTGAGTGGATTCTGCGTAACTCGCCGGTACCAATCGGTACCGTGCCGATCTATCAGGCGCTGGAGAAAGTGAATGGCAAGGCCGAAGACCTGACCTGGGAGCTATTCCGCGACACCCTGATCGAGCAGGCCGAGCAAGGGGTGGATTACTTCACCATCCACGCTGGGGTCTTGTTGCGCTATGTGCCGATGACGGCCAAGCGCATGACTGGCATCGTCAGCCGTGGTGGCTCGATCATGGCCAAGTGGTGTCTGGCCCACCACAAAGAGAATTTCCTCTACACCCACTTCGAAGATATCTGCGAAATCATGAAGGCCTACGACGTCAGCTTCTCGCTGGGCGACGGCCTACGCCCCGGCAGTGGCTGGGATGCCAACGACGATGCGCAGCTGGGCGAGCTGAAGACGCTGGGCGAGCTGACCCAGATCGCCTGGAAGCACGACGTGCAGACCATGATCGAAGGTCCCGGCCATGTGCCGATGCAGCTGATCAAGGAAAACATGGATCTGCAGCTCGATTGGTGCGACGAAGCGCCGTTCTACACCCTCGGGCCATTGACTACCGACATCGCGCCCGGCTACGACCACATCACCAGCGCTATCGGCGCCGCACAGATCGGCTGGTACGGCACCGCCATGCTCTGCTACGTCACGCCGAAGGAGCATCTGGGCTTGCCGAACAAGGATGACGTGAAGGAAGGCATCATGGCTTACAAGATCGCTGCTCACGCGGCGGATCTGGCCAAAGGCCACCCCGGCGCGCAGATCCGCGACAACGCGCTATCGAAGGCCCGCTTCGAGTTCCGCTGGGAAGACCAGTTCAACCTCGGCCTCGACCCTGACCGCGCCCGCGAATACCACGACGAAACCCTGCCGCAGCAAGGTGCCAAGGTAGCGCACTTCTGCTCGATGTGCGGTCCGCATTTCTGCTCGATGAAGATCACGCAGGACGTGCGCGACTTCGCTGAAGCGCAGGGCATTGCCGCTGAAGAAGCGCTGCAAAAGGGCATGGAGGTGAAGTCGATCGAGTTCGTGAAGAAGGGGGCGGAGGTGTATCACAAGGAGTAATTGACTGGCACTCCCGATAAAAAGCAGCCGAATCGGCTGCTTTTTGCTTCCTTGCTACCAACTGGAACAGTGCGGTGACAAAGTAACATCCCAGAAATCTATTCTGCGAAATGCCGACAGTAAATCAGACACAGAACCCCAGACGGGCATTTCTTTGATTTCGTCTTTTGTAGCCGGTCGAATTCCCAAGAGCTCGTGAAATGCGTGGTCATCAATTGATGACTCTCCCGCAGAGTATTCGTACAGTATTTGATACAAAGTTGGAATACCTATCTGTTCGGCAACAAATACGCCGTCACCTTCCACGCATTTCGATAACTCTTCAACCTCTGCGTCGGAGAACCATCCCGACAATAAAATTGCGCCAAAAGCCTTGTAGTTACTGGCATCTCTGTAAAGGTACTCAAAAATGCTGTACTGCATCACTCAACCGTCCTGCTGTCGATAAACTCTTCGTTCCGATGCCGTGAAATAAAGCTCAAACTAGGCGTGAATCGTTCTGGCAATTCGATTGTGACCCCCTCCAACGGCAAGAGAACCGACTTGATGAAAGTATCCTCTTGGCGCTTCAATTTATCCGAAATAATGATCTTGAAATCATCATTTAAAGTGATCAATCCTTGGTCAAATGCGCGATCATGCAAAGCTGACAAACACAGTCCATTACTCGGATTAAGTCGATTTAACTTATCCTTACTCCAAGGAACAATATGGCTAGCTATTAACAGGCGTGGCTCAGCTACGCCCGACATACAGCAACGTCCACGATAGCTACTGAGCACAGCGCGACGGAAGAAACTTTGTTTAATACGTTGTTCGATTACCACTTGCCGCGTTTCGCCACTGAAATCCTCTGGGATAAGCAACTCATCGGATTCATCCGTTGCAGGAGTTGGATCAATACTGCGCCGTAACACTTCGCACTCCACGGCAAGCAGCTCCCAATTGGCATGAAATTCAGCCCATATTTCACGATCAAGGCTTGATGCGCCATCTAGGCCCTTTCGGCCCGAAGCAGTAATGGCAGGGTCAAGACTGGCGAAATTCACCAATTTCATCGCGACCGCAGATGGGGTTCGCTCGATCAGTTGCGCGAGTCGGACAATCTCGGGGTTGGTCTTGTGCAGCTTGCCGAAAGGTAGTTGGCAATAAAGGTGAAACGCCAGCTTGAGTTGTTCTCTTGTCCAGTTCTTGTTTGTCGCCACAATTTTCGGCACTGCAATGGTGTTCGCAAGCGCCGCCTCCTTGAGAGTGAGATACGGAGCCATAAGTGTAGCGGCGACATTGATCATCGGTACGACAGCAGCTTCTGAAAACTGCCTGTAAGCCCTCGTATCCGACACAGGAATCCTGAACGTATCCGGAAAGCCCATCAGCCGTGCGCATTCACGCGGCGTGAGGCGGCGCGGATTTTTGCCCTCGCCCTGATCGACCAGAATTTCCGAGCCATCCTTGTAATAGCGGGCCGACAGCGTACGGGTAACGCTCTCCGGCCCCACCAGCCCGAAGCCGAAACCATTGCCCTTGGCACGATGCTTCTCGGCATAGTTCTGCAGGTAAGTCCACAAGTTGGGGGTAAGTGTGTATTTATCGGGCACTTTGCAGGCTTGGTGATCGAAAAAACGATCTTCATCCCACGGAAGTCTCGGCTCGCTACCATCGGTGCGATGCAGGATGTCCTTGAGTTTCGCGGAGCCTTTGGCGGGCAGGGCCAGCGCATCCCAATCGAAAGCAACGGGCTCGCGAAAGCCGATGATCAGGATGCGTTCGCGATGCTGAGGGGTGAAGTGCGCACCATCAATTACCCGATAGTGAATGTGATACCCCAGCTGTTCGGTAAGGGTGCGCCGGATGACGTCGAAGGTACGGCCTTTGTCATGCGAGAGCAGATTCTTCACGTTTTCGAGCAGGAATGCCCGGGGTTGTTTGGCTTGAATGATTCGCGCGACGTCAAAAAACAGGGTGCCTTGTGTTTCGTCTTCAAACCCATGTGCCCGCCCCAGCGCATTTTTCTTGGAAACACCGGCAATACTGAATGGCTGACAAGGGAATCCCGCCAGCAGTACATCGTGATCAGGTATTTGCTGTGCGGGTTCAGTGATGGTGGTGATATCACCATGAGGGGGATGCCCGTCATGCCGAAAGTTTTCGATATATGTCTTCTGGGCGTAGCTATCCCACTCACTGGTAAACACACACTGACCACCGATCTGTTCGAAGGCTTGCCGGATACCACCAATACCGGCAAACAGATCAATGAAGCGGAAGCTGGTCTGGCGGTCAGGTTCCGGGGTGTCAAAGGGCAGCATCAGCTGTAGCGCCGGGCCCAGATAGGGTGGTGGGTCATTTTCGCGGGTTTCCCATCGGCGCAAAGTGCGCTCGGGAATACTCAACGCTTTGGATACTTCTTTCTGGGTGTAGTGCTGACGCACACTCATCAAGAGAGCATGAACGGACTCTGCGGGATCAGTATCTGGTTTCATTGAAATTACTATCTGGGAATTTTTGCGGACATTATGTCCTGGTTCATACCCAGATAAATAGTATTCATTTGCCGGCCGGCCGAGCCGACTTGATCATGGTTTATCCACGAGTGGATTTCGCAGCTGGCCGACAGGTCATTCTGGCAATCACGCCACGCCAGCCACCCCTGCAGCCTGAATGAACGCCAGCATCGCCTGATCGACGCCAGTTCGCATCAGCAAGGCGGGTTGTTCTTCGAGCGCAGTACGTAGTTTCTGGCGTGTCGCCGGGTCTTCACCGGCGAACTCGCGGGTCAGCAGTTCCCATTGCTGGGCGGCGGCTTGGACTTCCTTGCTATCGGGGGTGGCACCTGCGTTCATCAGGCGGCGCACTTCGGCAATCAACGGTAGCCAGCCTGTGGGATTCTTGCCGTAGTGGGCGCGCATGCGGACCATTTCGGTGTCGTTGAGGTAGTGGGCATAAATAGCAAGCCTGGCGTGCGCCAATGCCTGTGTAATGTAGGCAAGCATGTCCGGGGCAATACCGGTCTGGGCCTGCATGCTGGGTTCCTGCCGCATCATCAGCGCAGATTTGATCAGCAAGGCAGGGTTGCTGCCGGTGAATTGATGAACCAGAGCGCTCCAGCGACGGGCCGCATCCTGCGTGGCCGGATCATCGACGGGCGTACCTGCATCCATCAACTGCCTGACTTCGGCGATCAGTGCAGGCCAGCTTTGCTGGGCGGTCGCGATGGCAGGGTCAGCCTGGCGTTGTTGTAGTTCGGCTTGTTCTTCGGTGGTGAAGTATTTGTCGTACACGGTCATTTGCTCCAATGTGCTTAACCAGTCAGCCAGCTCGGGTTCGCCACCCCGCGCCAGAACGTCCCGCAAACGGCCAAGACGATCACGCAATGCGATGGCTTCGGTAATCTGCAGAGCAAGCGCCTGCAATTGGCGATCAATCAACGCGGGTAATGCCGAACCTTGGCTGGCAAGCGTTTCCCCGATCTCCGCCAGCGGCAAACCCAGCTGCCTCAGCGCCAGAATGCGATGCAGCCGTGCGATGTCCTCGCGGTTGTAAAGCCGATAACCGGCATCAGAGCGGGCAGAAGGCGACAGCAGGCCCAACTCGTCGTAATGGTGCAGGGTGCGCACGGTCAGGCCTGTACGTTTGGCCAGATCGCCGATTTTGAGCAGCATGTTTATCTCCTTCCACCTCCACTGTCGGGCCTCACGTGGCGTGAGGGTCAAGCGGTATAGTACTAATAAGCCACCCGGCAGCAGTTCCCCCGACCACCGCCAGAGCAAGACCGGCACGCCGCTTCACCCTGGAGGATCTATGACTCACTATCTGATCGGCTTATCAGGCATAGCATTGCTGGCCAGCCACTTTGCCGTCGCCGACAGCTTTCCGCCCGCCGGCAACCCTGCTGGCCGTTGCCCGATACCTGCTGAAGCGGCAGCGGAAGACGTCTCCAAACCCAGTAACGTCATCGGCAATGGCACGCCGGCCAGTTGCACCAGCGATGCGGTGGTCAGTGCGGTGGCCAAAGGCGGGGTGATTACTTTCGATTGCGGGCCGGAACCCATCACGATCACCCTCAATCGCACAGCCAAGATCTTCAACAATACGGGGCCAAAGATCGTGATTGATGGTGGAGGCAAGGTCAGCCTCAGTGGCGGGGGCAATACGCGGATTCTGTATATGAACACCTGTGACCAGGCCCAGGTGTGGACCACGCCGCATTGCGATAATCAGGATCATCCGCAGCTGACGGTGCAAAATCTGACTTTCCTCGACGGCAATGCCAAGGGGCAGAATCCCGACGGCGGCGGGGCGATCTGGGTGCGGGGAGGACGTTTTAAGCTCATCAACAGCCGCTTTTTCCGCAACCAGTGCGATGACACCGGACCCGATGTCGGCGGCGCTGCAGTTCGGGTATTTAGCCAGTATCAGAATCTGCCGGTGTACGTTGTCAATTCGACTTTTGGTGGGCGCAAGGATCTGGCAAACCGCTGCGCAAATGGCGGCGGACTCAGTAGCATTGGTGTGTCGTTCAGCGTGCTCAACAGCCTGTTTTCGCATAATCAGGCGACTGGCGTTGGCGCGAATCCGGCCCGTAGCGGTACTCCGGGCGGCGGAAGCGGCGGGGCCATCTACAACGATGGCAATACCTTCAACCTGCAGCTATGCGGCAGCGACCTCAATCACAACACGGCCAATGAAGGCGGTGGGGCCATTTTCTTTGTCAGCAATGATCGCAGCGGCACGCTGTCGCTGGATCAATCCGACCTCAGTGCCAACCCAAGCGCCGGCTTTGAAACAAGCGGCTACCCTGGCATCTTCTTTCTTGGCCAAGGCACGCCTCGGCTTACTGCCTCCCATCTCAGCAAAGGCCTGCCCACCACCACGATGGATTGCCTGTTCAGCTGGGCCGAGCGCACTTACCCGACGCACCTGAGCCCGGCAGGCGCCGCTGCATTGAGCAGCGCCCCGTACTACTTTCGTCATTACGCGGGCAGCGGTAGCTATCTTGGTATTTCTACTGACGATGGCCATCTCTACTACCTGAGCGCCAGCACCGGCCCACAGCCCTTCGATCTGGGCGCTTATGCCATCTGGCGTCTGACGGCCGGGTGCTGAACAAGCGACAATCCAGGATTCTCGGCTTGAGTGCGGGTTAGCGAAAGCGGCCGGTTCCGATCTGGCGGTCGGACATCAAGTCGGCAAAGGCCATTTCCAGAAGTTCGGTATGCGGCACAAAGTCGGCAGGGGGCTTGTTCCAGAAGTCCCTGGTGGCTTCCAGATGAACGCCGGATACGAACACTTTGCCCTGCCCATACGAGAACTGCGCCACGGCGATGCCTTCCGGATGGGGAACCTTGCCGGCAGAGGCCAGATACTTGCCGAGAATCTCCACCCGCTCTTCGCCCAGCAACAGGGTCATAACCGAACCCGCCTGAAAATACGCACCAAATTCCAGCTTGGTCGGTAACCAATACAGCTTTTCGATGCGCTCGACGGCATCTTCGTTCGGAAAGTTGTCGGCTTCCATTGCGGCGATGTTGAGCGCATTGAAAGCGAACTTGTCGTCCTGATACCGGGCCTGGGCAACAATGGCGCCGCCGCAGATTCCGGCATAGCGCCCCCCGGCCCGCAACCAGTCTTGAATAGCCTGGATCGACGCCGGCGTCATGGCCTGGCTTCCGCCTTTGGCCCAGGCACTCAAGTCATCGTCGGTACCAGGAATCACAAAGATCGAACGCGCAGGCAATGCCTTCAGTGCCTGCGGAACCTCCGACCACTGCCGCACCACTCTAGCCTCTGGTGCCAAGGCTTTGAGTTCTGGTGTCCGCGGCTGCCTGATCAGATCAAGAACCGGCTCTTCGCAGCCCTTACATACCGGCGCACCGGCGTAGACCAGCACCACAGGCGCCTCCACCGATTTGCCAGATTGACCTTTCGATGCACCACTGGCTGCCCATACCGTCTGGTATGGCAGAAAACTGGATAACACGGCTGCACCAGCCAAAATCATTCGCATAGATATTCCTCTTAGCCATTCCGGAGAGTTCGCCGCCACGCAGGCCCCCGGCCAAACCCCATCCTGCCATCGTCACCCGGTATTTCAGGGGTCGCTGCAGGTGCCAATGCTTACCTAAGCTCTGTTGACGTTTTGTTTCCGGTGAAAAGCAAGACGTCCGCAGCACTCAGCAAAGACGCCAGTTTGCGCGGGTGCCACACACCACTTCCAGTGATCTCTGGCTAATCTGCGGCGCGATTAGCATTTGGTTAGAGGCCGCTCCAGGCTGCCTCCGGGCTTGGTTAACGCTGCAATAAGCCTTAATCTGCGGGCCTTTTCACAGGGAAGGGCACGTGGCATGAGGTATTTCGGTATGGCAATCCTGACGGGACTTCTGATTGGCGGTGCAGGCATTCTCCCCGCAGGCGGTACCGTGCCGGCCCTTGCAGGCACGGTTGGCCAAAGGCCATCCACCCCGCAGATTTTGCAACCTGTCCTGCTGGCCGGAGAGGGTATCCGGGGGTGGCGGGATGGCGCCGCCGGTCAGGCCCGGTTTGCCGACCCTTACGGCATTGCCGCCGACAGCGCCGGCAATCTCTATGTGGCCGACGCGGGCGACACAAACCGCATCCGCCGCCTGGGCGCAGACGGCCAGGTCAGCACCCTGGCTGGGGGGCGCGAAGGTTTCGCCGATGGCAAAGGCACCGCTGCTGCGTTTCATACCCCCTCTGGCCTGGCGCTGGATGCCACCGGCAATCTCTACGTAGCCGATACCGGAAACCACGCTATTCGCAAAATCAGCCCGGCCGGGCTTGTCACCACCCTCGCCGGCACCGGCCAGTCGGGCTTTCGTGACGGCCCGGCACGGCAGGCTCAGTTCAACGGACCGATGGCAATAGCGGTGGACAAGCAGGGCCGGGTCTACGTTGCCGACACCTACAACGACCGGATTCGCCGCATTGATCTCGACGGCATGGTCACCACCCTCGCCGGTGGCAACCATCCTGGTTTTGCCGATGGCCCAGGCACCAGCGCACGTTTTGACACGCCCTGTGGCCTCGCTGTCGATGCACAGGGCAACGTCTGGATTGCCGATACCCGCAATCGTGCCATCCGCAAGCTAGCCAGTGATGGCCGTGTCAGCACACTCGCCCAGGCCGACAAGGAAGACGAGCAGGCGCCACTGCGGCGCCCGCTGGCCATTACCGCCGGTACCGACGGACACCTGTATGTCGGCGAAATGAGCCACGGGCGGCTGCTGCGCTTTTCGCCGCAAGGCGATCTCAGCATCCTGATCGGCGCCACGGCCGAGCGTATCAATCGCCCGGCCGGCATCGCACTCGGCCCACAAGGCAAGCTGTACTTCAGCGATGCGCAAAGCTACCGGGTCTACCAAGCCAGCCCTAATCCCCCAGCACTCAGCATCGTCCGTCTGGGCCCCGCGCCCACCAACCCCTTGCCCGCCACGCAGCAACGCTGGCCACTGGCACCACAAAACAGCTGGCATGAAGTGGTTGGCACGCTCGGTGAAGTGCGCGGTAAGGACAAGGGCGACAGCCGCGACCATCTGCATAACGGCCTGGATATCCGTGCCGATGTGGGCGAGAAGGTACTGGCCATTGCCGGCGGTAAAGTCAGCGACCCACTGGCCAACTGGGGCTACGACAAACAAGGCGAAGGGATGGTCATTGACACGCTTGGCTATATCCACATGAAAGTCGGCCGCGATGCCAAAGGAAAAAATCTCGACCCGGCGCGCTTTCAACCGGTGCAGGATGATGCCGGCAAACCGCGAATCCGCATCCGGCGAGGCACCCGCTTTCAGGCCGGCGAAGCACTTGGCAGCGTCAACAGCATGGCGCATGTGCATCTGACTCTGGGGGCCGATAACGACCTGCGCAATCCCCTGCAGCTGGGCTTCAAGGGCTATGCCGATAAAGTACCCCCGCGCATCGAGCAGATTGCACTGCTGACCCCGCAAGGCAAACCGGTTGGCCAGTTAAACCAGGGCACCCTGCATCTACCTGCCAAGAGTGGCGCGCTGCAACTGGTTGTCGAAGCCAGTGATCAGGTCGATGGCAACCAGCCCCAGCGCCGGCTTGGCCTGTACGCGCTCGGCTACCAATTGCTGCGTGCCGATGGTTCAGCCCTACCCGGCTTCGAGCTGCCTCGCATGAGTATCGAATTCAGCCACCTGCCCGCCGACCCGGATGCCGTTAAATTCATCTACGCCGAACAAAGCGGCATCACCGTACACGGCAGCGCCACCACCCGCTTCCGCTACAACGCCCACCACACGCTGCGCAATGGCCGCACCGAAGCCGGTAGCCTGGTACTGGATCAGCTACCGGCAGGGGAATATCTGCTACGAATTGTCGTGAAAGATTTTGCGGGGAACGAGGGGGTGAGGCTGCAGAGGGTGAGGCTGGGATAGGCACTGTTTGCAAAACCCAACATCTTGTTTGGAAATTTTTCTTTCAAATACAAAAACTTGGGAAATTCAGCAAACAGGCTATAAAATTCCGCCCGTAACGCACGGTTACAGTAAAAATTGCTTCGATCTAGATTGAATGAAGGTAAATACCATGTTGAAAAAGCTGTTTGCAGTAGCGGGTTTGTCGATTTTTATGGTGGGCTGCGCATCGGTTCCGATGGGAGACCCAGCTAAGGACGCAGAACTGAAGAAATTCTCCAGCAAGCCAGAAGTTGCAGGCGTATATATCTACCGCAATGAATCGTTTGGTGGTGCAGTCAAGATGGATGTTGCCGTCGATGGCAAGGAACTGGGTTCGACCGCAGCCAAGACCTATCTCTACACCGAAGTCGCTCCTGGCAAGCACACCGTGACCTCAAAGGCCGAAAACACCGCAGAACTGACACTCGACGCAGTGGCCGGCAAGCTGTACTACGTATGGCAAGAAGTCAAAATGGGCGTAATGTCGGCTCGTTCGAAACTCAGCCTGGTAGATGAAGAAACCGGCAAGAAGGGTGTTAACGAATCCAAGCTGGCCGCTGGAAAGTAATTTCCCGGAGCCAAATTAGCTTCGTATAAAAAATGGGCGGTCTTCCGCCCATTTTCATTTGTTGCATAGAGAACGATAGGTCATTCAGTCGCCACCTTTCAGCGTTAACTCCCCTCACTCCAACGGCGCCAGCAGTGCCGCCAAATCACTCTCGTCAAACTTCGGGGTATCGCTGTGGTCGTCGCTGAGGATGCCGGCGGCGAGTTGGGCTTTGCGGTCTTGCAGGGCAAGGATGCGTTCTTCGATGCTGCCAGCGGCGATCAGCTTGTAAACAAACACGGGTTTGGTCTGGCCGATGCGGTGGGCGCGGTCGGTGGCCTGGTTTTCAGCGGCGGGGTTCCACCAGGGGTCGAAGTGGATAACGGTATCGGCAGCGGTCAGGTTGAGGCCGACGCCACCGGCTTTCAGGCTGATCAGGAAAATCGGCACTTCACCGCTCTGGAAGCGGCGGACCGGCGTATCGCGGTCCTGCGTATCGCCGGTCAGTAACACGTAGTCGAGCTTGGCCTGGTCGAGTTCGTGCTCGATCAGCGCCAGCATGCTGGTGAATTGGGAAAACACCAGCACGCGCCGGCCTTCTTCGATCAGTTCGGGCAGCATCTGCATCAAGGCATCGAGTTTGGCGTGTTCCTTTACCGTCTTGGCGCTGTCCTGTTTGAGCAGGCGTGGGTCGCAGCAGACCTGCCGCAACTTGAGCAAGGCGTCGAGGATCTCGATCTGGCTGCGGGCAAAGCCTTTGTCGGCCACGGCCTGCTTGATCTTGGCATCCATCGCCGCCCGCACGGTTTCGTAGAGTTCCCGCTGACGGCCTTCGAGCTCGATTTCGCGCAGCATGATGGTTTTCGGTGGCAATTCTTTCGCCACTTCGTCTTTCTTGCGACGCAGGATGAAGGGTTTGATGCGGCGGGCCAGCAGGTCTCGCCGCTCGGCATTGGCACGCTTTTCAATCGGTGTGCGCCATAGTTTGGTGAAGGCTTTGTTGTCACCCAGAAAGCCGGGCAGCAAGAAATCGAATTGCGACCACAACTCACCCAGATGGTTTTCAAGTGGCGTGCCCGTTATGGCCAGCCGATGACGGGCATTGAGCTGGCGCACCGCGTCGGCACTACGGCTGGCGGCGTTTTTGACGGCCTGGGCTTCGTCGAGAATCAGCAGGTGGTAGTCGTGCTTGGCCAGAGCGTCCAGATCGCGCCAAAGGAGCGGATAGGTGGTCAGCACCAGATCATGGTCGGCGATGCGGTCGAAGTCCTGTTTGCGCTGGTTGCCTTGCAGCGACAGCACTTTCAAATCGGGGGCAAAGCGCTCGGCTTCATGTCGCCAGTTGGGCACCAGCGAAGTCGGCAGCACAATCAGCGCCGGTCGGTCGAGTCGGCCCTGTTCTTTTTCGAGCAGGATATGCGCGAGTGTCTGGGCGGTTTTACCGAGACCCATATCGTCAGCCAGAATGCCCGCCAATTCATTGGCCCGCAGGTATTGCAGCCAGGCCAAGCCTTGCAACTGGTAGCTTCGCAGCGTCAGGGCCAGCCCTTGTGGGGGAACTACCGCCTTAACCTCTCCAGCCTGCTGCAATTTGACGGCCATCTGGCGAGCCACTTCGATACCGTTGGCTTCCCAGCCCTCCAACGCTTCAACCAGTCGCGGCGCATCGTAGGCGCCGAGGGCGAGGTGATCACCGGTCTGATCGAGCAACTCGACCAGCATTTCCAGCAGGGGCTTGATGCGGCCAGCGGGCACCTGCATGCGTTGGCCTGCAGGCGTTTGCAGAATCACAGGCAGCGTGTCGGGCAAAGACTGTCGGTAGAGCGCATCCAGCCAGTCTGGCTGGCGTTGGACCAGGTCGGCCAGTAGCGGCGCCAACGGCAGTCGGGCGCCCTCCAGTTCGATCTCCAGCCCGACGGTGTAGCCTTTGTCATGGCTGTTGATTTCAGCAAGCCAGGCCGTCGGTTCGGCAGCCCAGTGGCGGAAGCTGTCGTGAAGGCGTACTTCCCAGCCCAAAGCCTTCAGCTTGGCAATGGATTGCGCCACGAATAAAGGCCAGTTTGCCTCACTGGCCAGGGCGTGTCGCCCTTGTGTGCAAAGCATGATCTCATCGGAGGCCTGCAGATTTCTTTCGCCGAGGGGCTTGAGACCGAACTTGCCCAGCTGCCTGAGCCGTGCTTTTTCTGCTTCCTGATCGCGCACAATCAGAAATGATTCGCCCTCATCTGTCCGGCCTATGGTTCGCCCATCCTCGGGACGCACCGGAAACGGCCCATACCAGAACTCGGGCGTCGCCAGATCGAGCAAGCCGCCACGCTGCGCCGGGTAATCCCGATAGCCATAGAGCAGGTCAATCAGTACCGAATCCAGATGCAGCACCGCACGGCCCAAGCCTTCCACCTTGGCCATCGGGCGAGCAGCGGGAAGTAGCTGGGGGGGCACTTTGCCTTGCAGATGGCTGCTGACCAGCGGCAGATCGTGATCGCTGAGCGGTGGAATCGTCATCAGTTGCTGCCAGACATGCCAATCGCCATCCAGGCGTACCGGCCCGACTTCGCTTCCACGCACATCCAGATAGTAAGGGCTGCTGAGCTGCAAGAGAAAAGCCTGTGGCTCCGTCCTGCACTCCGGCACCAACAAACCTTTCTCGTTACGCTGCCAGCTCAGATGGCCGGGTCGCTCCGATCCGGCCTTCAGAACCATCGAGCTTATCCGGCCATCGTCCAGCTCCAAGAAAAAGCGCTTGGTTTCGAGCAGTTTGGCCAGCAATGTCTTGTCATTCCGCCCCCCGAGCAGATAACAGCTCCCCCAGTAGCCGGGGCCCGTATGGGTCTTGAGCAGCTGCAGTATCGACAGGTCTTCTTCGCTGATAAAGCTGATCGGTTTGCGCAACGCATTGTCGAGGTTGTTCCAGATTTCGATTTTTCCGGCCAGCCGGCCGTCCACCACACTGCCAGCCTTGGCCATACGAATTTCTGGCCGATGAGGCAAACTCATATTCAGCAGGTAGATCAGTTGGCTGCTGGGCGCTTTCTTGGCAGCGGCTTTCTTTTGGGGGGAGGTCGGTTCGAAACTGGCCAGCCATTCCAGCACCAGTGGGTTCACCCCGTCGGGCGTTGATTGCTGTTGCTGCAATCGGGCCAGCAGGGTCGCGGCAGCATGTTTACAGTTGTGGCCGACCGGGCAGCTGCAATCAGCATGAAAGCTGACCTCGCCCGTTGGCAAACGCTCACCCTTGATAATGACCCGATAGGGCTTTGCCATGGAGCCTTGTACCTGCGCCACCAGCAAACCCAATTGGGTCGAAGCGCTCAGCACGTTTTGAATGATGGCTTGACCCTTTTTGGCTTCGGCTGCGCCCAGGCTACGAACAACGTCATCACGGGTAAATATAGGAAACGCAAAGCTCATGGCGGCTAGTACAGATCATTGGCAAGCCGGGGATTGTAATACGCCCATCACCCCCTAGCCGCGCCGCGCGCTTGCCAACACCGCAGCTGGATCGGGCCAGCCGCTTGGGATAGTCTCTAATTGATTGATTCTGTTATCCTTCCCGCCCTTTTCCCGAACTGGTTGCCGCCATGAGCCTGTTGCCGCATCAACTCGAACTGTTATCGCCCGCCAAAACTGCCGATATTGGCATCGAAGCCATCCTGCATGGGGCGGATGCGGTGTATATCGGCGGGCCGTCATTCGGGGCGCGTCACAATGCCTGCAACGAGGTCAGCGAGATTGCGCGGCTGGTGCAGTTTGCACATCGCTACCATGCGCGAATCTTCGTCACCCTCAATACCATCCTGCACGATGCTGAACTGGAACCCGCTCGCAAGCTGATCCACCAGTTCTACGATGCCGGCGTCGATGCCCTGATCATTCAGGACATGGGTTTACTGGAGCTGGATCTGCCACCGATCCAGCTGCACGCCTCCACCCAGTGCGACATCCGCAGCCCCGAAAAGGCACGTTTTCTGGCCGAATCCGGTTTTGACCAGATCGTGCTGGCCCGCGAGCTGACGCTGGAGAAAATCCGTGCCGTGCGGGATGCCGTGCCGACCGATACCACGCTCGAATTCTTTATCCACGGCGCCTTGTGTGTCGCCTATTCCGGCCAGTGTTATATCAGCCATGCCGATACCGGCCGTAGCGCCAATCGGGGCGACTGCTCACAAGCCTGCCGTCTGCCCTACACCATGACGGACAATCAGGGGCGCGTGGTGGCCTTCGAGAAACACCTGCTGTCCATGAAGGACAACGACCAGAGCGCCAACCTTGAAGCGCTGATCGATGCTGGCATCCGCAGCTTCAAAATCGAGGGTCGCTATAAAGATATGGGCTATGTGAAAAACATCACTGCCCACTACCGGCACCTGCTCGACGAGATTCTGGAACGTCGGCCGGATCTGGCTCCCGCCAGCAGTGGGCATAGCGAAATCTTCTTTACCCCGAATGTCGATAAAAACTTCCATCGCGGCCACACCGACTACTTCGTCAATGGCCGCGAAGGCGGTGACATCGGCGCCTTCGATTCGCCCAAGTTCGTTGGCGTACCGGTTGGCAGCGTCACGCGTCTGGGGCCGGATTGGTTCGAGCTGGAAACGCCCGAAGCGCTCGCCAATGGCGATGGCCTCAACTACATGCACAAGCGGGAAGTCATGGGTTTGCAGGCGAATGTGGTGAAGCCGGTCGGGCAGGGGGACGAAGCCCCCCTCTGGCGGGTCTGGCCCAATGAGGCCATGCCCGCACTGACCGGCCTGAAAGTCGGCACTGGCGTCAATCGCAATCGTGATCACGCCTGGGAACAAGCGCTGCAGAAGAAATCCGCCGAGCGCAAGATCGACGTCTGGCTCCGGCTGACCGAATCCGATGATGGTTTGCAGCTGACCCTGACCGATGCTGATGGCCTCAGCGCCAGCGCCAATCTGCCACTGGCATTGGAACCCGCCCAGAACGCCGATAAAGCCAACCTGACGCTGCGGGACAATCTGGCCAAGCTCGGCAACACCCCGTTCCGTGCTGTCGAAGTAGTCCTGGCCTTGCGCCAGCCGTGGTTTGTGCCGGCATCCAGCATCAATGCCCTGCGACGTGAGGCTGCCGAGCGGCTGGAAGCTGCTCGCATTGCTGCCTGGTCACGACCGCAGCGCAAGGCCGAAACCGTGCCACCGGCGACCTATCCGGAAACCTCGCTCAGCTATCTGGCCAATGTCTACAACCAGGCGGCGCGTGCGTTCTATACCCGTCACGGCGTACAGCTGATCGACGCGGCTTACGAATCCCACGAGGAAGCCGGCGAAGTCAGCCTGATGATCACCAAGCATTGTCTGCGCTTCTCCTACAATCTCTGCCCGAAACAGGCCAAGGGCGTCAAAGGCGTACAAGGCCAGGTCAAAGCGGAGCCGATGACCTTGAAGACCGGCGATGAGACCTACACCCTGCGCTTTGACTGCAAGCCTTGCGAGATGCATGTGGTGGGCAAAATGAAAAAGCACATTTTCAACGCACCACCGCCATCGAGTGTGCCGGTATCGCCGGTCACCTTCTTCAAGAAGCGACCGGAGACCAGCCAGTCATGACCGCTCCCATCGCCATGGCCATTCACGGCGGTGCCGGCACCATCCGTCGCACCGATCTCACCCCGGAGCGGGAAGCCGCGATCCGGGCCGGGCTCAATGCCGCGCTGGACGCCGGGCTGGTCGTTCTGCAAGCCGGCGGGGGTGCGCTGGATGCGGTCGAGGCCGCAGTCATCGTCCTGGAGGATGACCCCTTGTTCAACGCCGGGCGGGGCGCTGTATTCAATGATGCCGGCTTGATTGAACTCGAAGCCGCCATCATGGATGGCCCCAGCCGCCGGGCCGGTTCGGTCACGGGCGCACGCCGGGTGCGCAACCCGGTACGGCTCGCCCGCCGCATCATGGAACAGACCCCGCATGTCACCTTGGGGTTTGCGGCCGCTGATGCCTTTGCCGAGATTCAAGGTCTGGCCCTGGCCGATGCGGACTATTTCTTCACCCAGACGCGTTGGGATGCTCTGCAGAGCGAGTTGGCACGGCTACGCGATGGTGGCGCGGCTGAAGCCGTCAGCGAGCAGGTCAAGCATGGCACCGTAGGCGCCGTCGCCCTTGATTGCCAGGGCCACCTGGCTGCCGCCACCTCGACCGGTGGCCGTACCGCCAAGATGGCCGGGCGGATCGGCGATACGCCGGTCATTGGGGCCGGAACCTGGGCCGATGATCGGGTCGCAGTATCGGGAACCGGGCACGGAGAGTTTTTCATTCGCTGTGCCGTCGGCCACGACATTGCCGCCCGTATCCGCTACGGCCACGCCAATCTTGTCGATGCCTGCGACGCTGTCATCAACCAAGAGATGGTAAAGATGGGCGGCACGGGCGGCGTTATCGCTATCGACCATGCCGGCCATATCGCCATGCCCTTCAACTGCGAAGGCATGTACCGGGCCGCCGTCGATGCCGAGGGCAAGCGTCAGATCGCGATTTACCGCGAAACCTGATACATGCGATAACCGAAAGTCTCCCCCGGCATCGGCCTCTGAGATAATTCAATTTTGTACAGCCTCCCCAAGGACACACTGCAATGACAACCCCTACCATGGACTGGCCTGCCATCCGCGCTGAGCTGGAACGCTATAACAATGTCTTTCCGCAAGCCGCCGTCGAGGCGGTCATGCAGGCGCCAGAACAGGCCATTCCGCATCTGGTGCAGGAACTGGCCGACTGTGCCGCCAACCCACAACCACGGCTCGACCCCAACGACACCTGGATGCTGCATCTGTATGCGCTCTACCTTTGCGCCACACTACGTGTCGAAGCCGCTTATCCCCATTTGCTGAATCTGGCCCAGCTTGACACCGAGACCCTTGATGAAGTGCTGGGCGATCATGTCACCGAAGGCTTGCCTCGCGCGCTGGCCGCTACCTGCCCAGCCGGCGCGGAAGGCGAACTGACTGCCCTGGCCCAGAACCAGCGTTGCGATATCTGGGTACGCTCTGGCGCGTTGCGCGCGCTCACCTTGCGGGTGCTGGAAGGGGATTATCCGCGCGAAGCCCTGCATGCCTGGCTGGTAACCACCGCCAATGCCGAAGCCCAACGCATGCGTGACGAAGGCATTACCGGCGATATTCATGGCGAAGGCGGCATGCTGACCTGGCTGGAAATTGCGCTGGCAGAAATCGGCGCGGGCGATCAACTTGATACGGTACGCAGCTGGTTTGATGACAAGCTGATTGATGAAGAAATTGAAGGCTGGAAAGGCGCTCAGAATGACCTGAGCCGCGACTGGGCCACATGCTTGGAACAGGAGCTCAACCACGGTTGGGGCTACCCCAGTGATATCGTCGCGGAGATGGGGCGTTGGGCCTGTTTCTCGGATGAGGACGATGACGAAGAAGATGATGAGGAAGCCGGCCCGCCCCAAACCCCGTTTGTGCGTGCAGAACCCAAGCTCGGTCGCAATGACCCTTGCTCATGCGGCAGTGGCAAGAAGTACAAGAAGTGCTGTGGCGCTTGAAGTACTGGCGTTAACAACGCAGGCACAATGAAAACAGGGCGGATGATTTCCGCCCTGTTTCACGTGAAGCATTGTTGTTTCATTGGTCATTTGTCCCGATGCGGCAGCGCCAGATGAATCTGGTAGTAATCGCTGCCCACGGTGGTCTTCAGCTGTGCTTCGGCATCGAAGTGCAGAAACAAACGCTCCCGGATATTCGCCATCGCCATCTTGTTACCAGCATGATGCTTGCCGCCATCCGGCAGATAGGGATTGCGGATGTCGATATGCACCTGGTCCCGTACCCGGAAAACATTGATCGAAATCACCCCCGGCACCGACGACGGTTCAATGCCGTGGTACACCGCGTTTTCCAGCAAAGGTTGCAACACCAAGGGCGGAATTTTGGCATCAGCCGGCATCTTGTCGATATGCCACTCAATGCGCAGGCGCTCGCCCAATCGCAGCTGCTCGATGCTCAGATATTGCCGTGCCAGCTCGATCTCCCTTTGCAGGGTCGATAAATCACGGTTATCCGCCATAAAGACCCGGAACAGATCTGCCAGATCTTCCAGCGCGCGCTCCGCTTTACGTGGCTCACTGCGGATCAGGCTCAACACCGCATTAATACTGTTGAACAGGAAATGCGGCCGTATTCTCGCCTGCAGTGCTTGCAGACGCGCCTCGGTCAGCAAGGGTGACAAGGCCCGGCTACGCAGACGGAAGTAGCCGAGAATCAGCCAGCAGATGCCCATCCCCCACAGGCCGGTTCGGGTCCAATCAAGCACCGTGGTCGTTTCCAGCTCCCGCAGGGCAAAGCGGGCCCCCCATGACATCATGAAGCTGATGATCAGACACAACACCACCCCCTGCCAGTAGGGAAGCCGGCTCAGCCAGCGGTTGACAACAAAACCCGACATCACCGACAGCACCAGCGCCGGCTCCAGAAACGCTGCCGTCGTTGTATAGCGGCGGATCGCCTCCAGCAGGGTTTCCGCCCCGCCGAGCGCGGCGACCAGCGACATGACATTGACCGAAATCAGTATGCGCATCATCACACCCAGATTTCGAAAATCCGGCAGCTGGTCGGGAATGCGCTCAGGCAATACCTGACTCATCATTGACTCCTTGAATTAGGCTCTGCTGACATTTTATTTCCGGATCGCGTTTCGTCGGATTTGGGTCTGATGCAAGGCGAAAAGCGCGCCGCTTAGTGATAAGCCACGCGATTTTTAACACCGCAGCAGGCCCAAATCCGTCGAAACCCTCCGGGCTAGGTCGATTTTTGGGGCATGGCGTTGTTAGGGTTCGCTTATTTAGCCCGCTAAACCTCGCTTACCCTGCCTAGCCCTGCCCCAAAACTCGGCCTGGCGCGACCGGAAACAAAACGTCAACAGAGCCTAGGTTCTGCTGATGCCTCATCGCCGCCCCCCCGACGTTGTATCACCCGCCCCCAGGGCCAGAAAATCCGCGTGGTACAACAGTTCCAGCCCACTGCCGGCCCGTTCAACGTTCACCGCCATTGCCCGTCCCAAAGTCTCGACCGGTATCGGCCGAAAGCGATCAGGCAACACCCCCGCCACTTTGGGAAACAGCCACTGGTTGATGCGGTCCGGCATTCCATAGCGTACCGCCTCGGTCAAGAGCAGAGCCGGTCGGAACAGGCTGACCCGGTCAAACCCCGGCGTCTGGATTGCTGCTTCCGCCTCGGCCTTGATCCGGCTGTACAAAAGCCGGCCTTTGGCATGGGCATTCACTGCACTCAGCAACGAGATATGGCGGGCGCCAGCATGCTTGGCCAGGCGCGCAAATGCCGCCGGATAATAGACATCGGTCTTCCACAACATCGCCTGGCTCAACTTGGACGGCTGCCCGGCACCGAGCGTACAGATCGCAACCTCGCATTCGAGATCGGCCGGATCAAGCTCGTGCAGACTGTCAAAGTCACACATGCGCTGATCCAGCTTGCGTAAACGCGGCACCGACGCATCCAGGGGCCGCCGTACCAAGGCCACGACCCGACTGCAACGGGGTGACGCCAACAGACAGGCCAGCGTCGCGGCACCGACCGCACCACTGGCCCCCACCATCAGAACTCGGTAGCTATCAGGCATGGCAATTCTCGCAAGGGTATTCTCTTTTCATAGATCGAAATTGGCTTACATCCCGAACGAAAGCGTCGTTTCCGTCCATTTGACCGCAAAAACCGCGCCAGGACTTCATTTGCGCCTTTCAATCGGCCGGCGGATCGCCTAGAACCCAAGGGAGATTCGACCAATCGTGCATCGGCCCTCACCGGGCACCAACCCCAATCACCACCTATGTCGCTCGCCATCGTCCACAGCCGCGCCCTTGCCGGGGTCAGCGCTCCGCCGGTCACGGTCGAAGCCCATCTGGGCAATGGACTACCCAGCTTCACCGTTGTCGGCCTGCCCGACGCCGAGGTCAAGGAGGCCCGCGACCGGGTGCGCGCAGCCATCCAGACTGCCGGCTTCGAATTTCCCGCACGCCGGATCACCGTCAATCTGGCACCTGCCGATCTACCTAAAGCTTCTGGCCGTTTTGATCTGCCGATTGCCATCGGCATCCTTGCCGCTTCCGGGCAGATTGATGGTCGTGAACTCGACAAGCTCGAATTCGCCGGCGAACTGGCCCTGACCGGCGAGCTGCGCCCGGTGCGTGGCGCCCTGGCCATGGCGATTGCCGCACGCGATGCCGGCCATGCCTTCATTCTGCCACCCGCCAATGCCGACGAAGCAGCCTTGGCGCAAGGTGCCGCAATCTATCCGGCCGCCTCACTCCTCGCCATCGCTGCGCATTGTGCCGGTAGCGACCGACTTGCCCGTCACATCGCCCAGCTTACCCCCCAAGCTCCGGACTACCCCGATCTTTCTGAAGTCAAAGGCCAGCAGCATGCCAAGCGCGCACTGGAGATCGTGGCTTGCGGAGGACATTCCCTGCTGATGATCGGCCCCCCCGGCACGGGCAAGTCGATGCTGGCAGCCCGTCTACCGGGCATCCTGCCCGCCATGAGCGAAGCCGAAGCGCTCGAATCCGCTGCCATCCAGAGCTTGGGCAGTGCCGGCTTCGACCCCAGCCGTTTTGGCTCACGTCCCTACCGTAGTCCCCATCACACATCTTCTGGCGTAGCACTGGTGGGTGGAGGCAGTGACCCGCGCCCTGGTGAGATCAGCCTTGCGCATAACGGTATTTTGTTTTTGGACGAATTACCCGAATTTGACCGGAAGGTACTCGAAGTCTTGCGCGAGCCGCTGGAGAGCAACCGGATTACCATTTCGAGGGCAGCCAGGCAGGCTGACTTTCCCGCCGCTTTTCAGCTGGTGGCCGCGATGAATCCCTGCCCATGCGGCTATCTGGGTGATAGCCGTTGCCGCTGCACCGCCGACCAGATTGCCCGTTACCGGGCACGCTTGTCCGGCCCGCTGCTCGACCGGATTGATCTGGTGATTGAAGTGCCGGCATTACCCCACGCACAGTTGGCGGGGCCTGCCGACGGTGAAAGCAGCAGCGACGTGCGGGCAAGGGTAGCTCAGGCCCGGCAGTTACAGCAGCAGCGCCAGGGAAAACCCAATGCCCGACTGCGGGGCCATGCGCTCGATCGTCATTGCAAGCCCGACAAATCGGGCCAGCAACTACTCGATACCGCCGTGGCACGGCTGGGTCTGTCTGCACGCGCCTACCACCGCATCCTGCGTGTGGCCCGCAGTATTGCCGACCTTGCCGGCAGCAATCCGATCAGCAGTCCGCATGTGGCTGAAGCGATTCAGTACCGACGCGGTCTCGACCCACGCTCTCCGACATGATCCGCAGCAAAACCGCTGTAACAGTCCGCGCCCACACTGTAGCGCCGCAAAAAAGTGCTCGTAGCGCCAATGAGTGGGTTTTCTTTTTTGGCAAGCCGTGGTTGAATAGGTCAGATCAAACGCTTGTTTGAAATGTATAGGCAGGTATCTCATCAGACCTCCTATATTTTCCAGGGCAATCGGCTCACCCGGCCGGCTGCCACAGCGAGCCTCAACCAGGCATCGCCAGACGCTGTACCCTTGATTTCGCCGTAGCACCGTAGTCGTCAACCCCCAGCAGCGCTTGTTGCTGGCAAGGTGTTGCGGGTGTTTATTTTGTTGATCGCAAAAGACGCCCGTCCCACCAAGCAGTTGCCTGTCCTTACAGTGTGGTTGTTCCCTTCCTGCCAGAAGCCCTGCGCCCGACCAACCGGTCTGGGGTATGCCTGAGCGGCCGGATCGGAGATGGAAAGCAGGGATACCCCGTCAATCGGGTAGCCATCCGCATTGTCAGCACGGGCACCACGACGGTGCCATGCCGAAGTCAGAGGCCTTCCCCAAGCCACGCATGCGTGGCTTGGGGAAGGTTTCTGATCAAATTAGGCGAGGTGCATGTATGCGAATTGGCATTGCGAAGGAGGTCGCCGCTTACGAAACGCGGGTGGCTGCCACTCCCGAGACCGTGAAAAAACTGGTCTCCGGCGGACACAGTGTGGTCGTACAAAGCGACGCGGGAAGGCTCTCAGCCATACCCGATCAACACTATATCGACGCGGGCGCTACCGTGGTTGCGACAGCAGCCGAGGCGTTCGATGCCGATATTGTGCTCAAGGTCCGCGCCCCCGAGGCCGTGGAAATTCCCCAGATCAAATCCGGTGCCCTGGTGCTGGGTTTGTTCCATATCTACACCAATACCCTGTTGCCCGAACTGGCAGCCCATCAGCTCTCGTGTTTTGCGATGGAGCTGACGCCGCGTACTACCCGCGCCCAGTCGATGGACGTGCTGTCATCCCAGGCCAATATCGGCGGCTACAAAGCGGTGCTACTGGCCAGTCAGTACTACCCGCGTTTCTTTCCGATGCTGATGACCGCCGCCGGCACGGTCAAACCGGCACGGGTATTGATCATGGGTGCCGGCGTGGCGGGTTTGCAGGCAATTGCCACGGCCAAGCGTCTGGGTGCCGTAGTCGAAGCCTTTGATGTGCGCCCCGTGGCCAAGGAACAGGTCGAGTCGCTCGGCGCCAAGTTTGTGGAAGTCCCGTTGACCGACGAAGAAAAGAAATCGGCGGAAACGGCCGGTGGTTACGCCCGTGAAATGAGTGAGGACTACAAGCGGCGACAGGCCGAGCTGGTGGATAAACACGCCCGTAACGCCGACATCATCATCACCACGGCACTGATTCCGGGCCGGCCGGCACCGGTGCTGATCCAGTCAGAAACCGTCGGCAAGATGAAAGCCGGTTCGGTGATCATCGACATGGCGGTAGAGCAGGGCGGCAATTGCCCCTTATCGCGTCTGAACGAGGTCTACACCACCGACAACGGCGTCACCCTGGTTGGCATTGCCAACCTGCCCGGCCTGGTGGCGGCCGACGCATCCGCCCTCTACGCCCGCAATCTGCTGACCTTCCTCGGCCTGCTGCTGGATAAGGAAGGCAAGATCGTACTCAACCGCGAAGACGACATCATTGCTGCCACCTTGGTAACCCACGGTGGGGAAGTGCTGTTCAAGCGCCCGAACTGAGACAAGGGAGATCCATCATGACGACCGAAACCCTGAACCAAGCCGCTACCGCCGCCGTGCAAGCGGCACAGCAGGCAGTCACCCACGCGGACAGCATGCCCTTTGTGACCATCTTCACCATTTTCATTCTGGCCATCTTCGTTGGCTACCACGTGGTGTGGAATGTCACCCCGGCGCTGCACACCCCCTTGATGGCGGTGACCAATGCCATCTCCGGCATCATCGTGGTGGGGGCGCTGCTGCAGACCGTCACCGTTGGCGGTGAAACCATCAGCCTGACCAGCGTGCTCGGCGCCGTCGCCGTGTTTCTTGCCAGTGTGAACATATTCGGCGGTTTTGCCGTCACAGAGCGCATGCTCGATATGTTCAAGAAGAAGAAAAAATAAGGAGCCGCACCGATGCATTCTCTTGCCCCCTACGCGGATTGGGCGTACCTCGTCGCCGCAATCCTGTTCATCCTCGCGCTCAAAGGGCTATCGAGCCCACTGAGCGCCGTGGCCGGTAACCGCTATGGCATGGCCGGCATGGCCCTGTCCATCATCATGACGCTGGCGGTTGCCCCTAACCCCAACTTCGCCCTGATCGTCGTCGCCATTGCCGCAGGTGCCGTGGTCGGCATCTGGCGTGCCCGTACTGTGCCGATGACGCAAATGCCCGAAACCGTGGCGATGATGCACTCGCTGGTGGGCCTGGCAGCCGTGCTGATTGCGCTGGCGGCCGTCCACCACACCGGCGTCCACCACGATGGCGTGCATCGCTTCGAGCTGTTTGTCGGCTGCTTTATCGGCGGCATCACCTTCACCGCCTCGGTCGTGGCCTGGGGAAAACTCTCGGGCAAGCTGGCCGCCAAGCCGCTGAAGGGCGCTTGGGTCAAGCCGGTGCAGATCGTCCTGGCTACCGCCATGTTCGGCTTCGGTGCGCATTACTTCATCACCGAAACGCTGCAGTCGTTCTGGATCATGACGGCACTGTCGCTGGTGCTGGGTTACTTCCTGATCGCACCGATCGGCGGGGGCGACATGCCAGTGGTGGTTTCCATGCTCAACAGCTATTCAGGCTGGGCGGCAGCAGGTATCGGTTTCACGCTCAACAACTCGGTGTTGATCATCGCAGGCTCGCTGGTGGGTTCGTCTGGCGCCATCCTCAGTTACATCATGTGCAAGGCGATGAATCGCTCGCTGCTCAATGTGATCTTTGGTGGTGGCATGGGTGGCGAAACGGCAGTAGCCGCCAGTGGTGACGGCGAGCAGAAAGCCTATAAGTCAGGAAGTGCCGACGATGCGGCCTTCCTCATGAGCAATGCCGATTCGGTAGTGATCGTGCCGGGCTATGGCTTGGCCGTATCACGCGCCCAGCACGCCCTGCAGGAATTTGCCGAAGCCCTGGCCCACAAGGGAGTCACCGTCCGCTACGCCATCCACCCGGTGGCGGGGCGGATGCCGGGCCATATGAATGTGCTGCTGGCCGAAGCGGAAGTACCTTACGAACAGGTGCTGGAAATGGAAGAGATCAATTCCGACTTTTCCAACACCGACGTGGTGCTGGTGATCGGCGCCAATGATGTGGTCAACCCCGCCGCCCAGCGTGACAAGGCCAGCCCCATCTACGGTATGCCGATTCTGGAAGCCCACAAGGCGCGTACCGTGATCGTGGTCAAACGCTCAATGAGCGCTGGTTACGCGGGTCTCGATAATGATCTGTTCTATATGGACAAGACCATGATGGTATTCGGCGATGCCAAGAAGGTCGTGGAGGACATGCTCAAAGCCACACAGCACTAGGTGCGGCTGACATTTCATTTCTGGATCGTGTTTCACCGAATGCGGACAGCAAGCAAACGGCTGCTTCGATTCCCCAAACTCACGCCGCCCACAAGGGCGGCTTTTTTTCGCCTGATGTCAGCGCCGTCACCTGCCTCCTCATCCACAGAGCCTGGAAGTGCCGGCAATTTTCACAATCAATTCTGTTCACCTGCCGTTAACCCGTTCTGAGCGAACCTTGCGTTAAATCGTTATCAACTGCTCAGGAGCCCCATCATGAAAAAATTACTTGCCGCCCTCTTGCTTGCCAGCACCAGCCTGCCCGCACTTGCCATTGGCACCATGGCTGAGGTCAATGTGGTCGATCGCTACAGTGGGCGCTTCCTGCCAACCTACTATCACAATGGCAGCTGGTATGTGGCCGGCAAGGCAGGGGGAAAATATGAAATCTCGGTACGTAGCCAGTACGGCGAACGCCTGTTGGCGGTGACATCGGTTGACGGCATCAATGTGATCAGCGGCAAGAATGCCTCACCTCAGCAAAGTGGCTATGTGATCGATGCCTGGGGCGAAACACGGGTTGAAGGCTGGCGCAAGAATATGGGGGAAGTCGCCTCGTTCATCTTCAGCCCACAAGGTCATAGCTATGCCGCGCGCACCGGGCGGGCCGACCAGGTAGGCGTCATCGGCGTTGCCTTGTTCCGCGAGCGGGCGCCGGTGCAGGTCTACCGCGAACGCGAGCGTCTGTACGACCGCAGTGACGCCCCTGCGGCCAGTGCATCACCCGCTCCGATGCAGAAACGCCGGGCCGAAGCCGCACCCATCATGGAAGACTCCGGCCGTGTATCGCCCGGTACACCACTGGGCACCGCCCACGGCAATCGCGAAGAATCGCAAGCCCGCTATACCGACTTCCAGCGAGCCAGCAGCAATCCGGATGAGGTCATCACGATTTATTACGATAGCTACGACAATCTGGTTGCGATGGGCGTGATTCCGGGGCGTCGCCATCCACGGCCGCAGCCCAGCCCCTTCCCTGGCGAGTTCGTACCCGACCCGCGCTGGTAAGCCTTGTTTGGCGCCATCAACGACAAAGGACACCTTGCGGTGTCCTTTGTCAGTTTCCAGCGCCCAGTCCGGATCAGTGCGTGCTGACCGCCAAAGTGCCAAAACTTGAAGCGGGCTCTTCACGATACCCACCGAAAGCAGCAGCTGCATCGGGTTCAAATGCTGCCATTGCGCCGATCATTGCCTGCAGTTGTTGATCGACACCTGCCATTTCGGCCGCCGAACTCTCCGCCATCACCTCCGCCAACCGGTTGCCAGAATCAGCCTGTGGGGCAGCCGAGATCAGCACACTGCTTGGTGCAGGCGTGGCCAGCCGGCTCTGGATGTCTGCGTCAGTCCACACCACGCCGTCGCTGAACTTGAACTGCTCGATCCGGTAAGTCGCTGCGAACGTGGCATCGAAATAGCGCTCGATCTGCACCTGATCGCCCGCGCCATATTGCAGCACCAACGCATCGCCACTGCGTAACACGGCCGTGACCTCTGCGGCGGTGGCGTCGGTGAACTGCACGGTATCGATGTTGCCAGTGGTCCCATCCCGATCGCGGATCACGTCTTTGCCATCACCTTTGCTCAACAGATAGGTGTCGTTGCCAATCTCACCTTCCATGCGGTCATCGCCTTTGCCACCCTTGATCTGATTGGCGGAGGCATTACCGACCAGCAGATTATTGCCAGCATTACCGGTGGCGCTGATGGCGGTGCCAGTCAAGGTCAGCTGCTCCAGATTGGCGCCGAGGGTGTAGCTGACCGATGCCCTGACGGTATCCAACCCGTCGTTCGCCAGTTCGGTCACGCTATCGGACAGGGAATCGACGATGTAAACGTCGTTACCTGCGCCACCAATCAAGGTGTCGAAGCCGGAGCCGCCATCGAGCGTATCGTCGCCGAGTTCACCCTGCAGACGGTCGTTGCCGGAATCCCCCATCAGAGAATCATTGTCGGCGCCACCATTGAGGTTATCGTTGTCCAAACCGCCGACCAGCGTATCTCTACCTGCGCCACCGTCGAGCGTGTCATGGCCCGCATTGCCAACCAATGTATCGTTGCCGCTACCGCCAACCAGCCAGTTGTGCAGGCTGTTGCCATAGCCCTGGAAGTTACCGGTTCCGGCATAACGCAGATTTTCGATGGCGCTCTGCAGCGTGTAGCCACCGCTCTGGGTCTCGATCGTGTCCGTGCCTTCGCCAGCATTCTCAACAATCTGATCGCCGCCCAGATTGACGTAGTAATCGTTGCCCTTACCGCCCACCAGCGTGTCAACGCCCAGGCCACCAATCAGCGTGTCGTTGCCATCACCCCCCAGCAGCTGATTAACGCCATCATTGCCAGTGAGCACATTGTCCAGTGCATTGCCGGTGCCGATGCGCGCATTGCCAAGCAACGTCAGATTCTCGGTATTGGCCTGAAGGGTCCAGTCGATGCGGGCAAACACACTGTCCTTGCCCTCATTGGCATTCTCTGCGGTGATGTCGCCCAGATCATCAACTTCGTAGCGATCATCATCGACACCGCCAACCATCGTGTCCTTGCCCGCGCCGCCATCCAATGTGTCATTGCCTTCGTAGCCGAACAGCAGATCATTGCCGCCCAAGCCGTAGAGTTCGTTGGCATCCTTACCGCCGTTGAGGGTATCGGCGCCTTCCGTACCTTTGATCACCGCCCCGCCCGAGCCTTGCAGCAATTGCTCCAGCGTCAGGTTCTGGCCATTGGGGAAGTGGAAGAGGGTAGGGCGGGTCGCCTGAGTGGTGGCCCCAAAGCGATCCAGCTCAACCCGGTCATTGGGTGAATACGCCAGCCAGACCCGTGGCGAACCATCCGCCGGGTTGACGAGGCCAGGTATGGTCTCGAAGCGGATCTGCGCCGGTAACACCCCCTCGCCAAACCAGATTTCGTTCTGGCCTTCGCTATCGTCAATATGGCTCCAGTTGTCGATCAGCTTGCCATCCGGGCCGGGAGTGGGGAGGAAGGCGTCACCACCGACAGTCAGCTTGTAGTGATCGTTGCCGGCGCCACCGCGCATCAGATCCTGGCCGAGCCCACCCTCCAGCTGGTCATTGCCATCGCCCCCTTCGAGCACATCGTTGCCGCCGTAGCCCATTAAATTGTCATCGCCGGCCAGACCAAACAGCCACTCGTTGGCGTCGCTGCCTGTCATCAGATCACCTGCTTCGGTGCCATAAGCGATGGAGCTCTTGTCGAGGCGGAACAGGGCACCGTGGCTGATAACCTGCCCGTTGTCGAACCAGTAATCCCGGATGAACGTGCCACCGTCTTCGGTTTGATCGAGTTCGATCCGGTCAGTAGGCGAGTAGATGAGCCAGTAACGGGGATTCGGGCTATCGGGTGTACCAGGTATCCGCTCGAACCGGATGTCTTCCGGCCGGATGCCCACGCCAAAGCGAATGGCATTGTCGCCTTCGCGGTCGATGATGTGGCTCCAGTTATCAACCAGGCTGCCGTCCGGGTTGCGCTGCAGAGTAAATGGGTCATCGCCACGTTCCAGCACGTACTCGTCGCGATCTTCGCCGCCGATCAAGGTATCAATGCCTCTGCCGCCAATCAGGACATCCCCCATCGCCCCACCCGATAGCCAGTCATTGCCATCCAGACCGGACAGCTGGTCATTCCCCCCCTTGCCGATCAGCACATCGGCTTTATCTGTGCCCTGCAGCCAATCGGAAGCATCTCCGCCCACTCTCGGCAACTCCGAGGCAGGCATGCCGACCAGCCCCCCGGCCGGATCATTGGCAAAGTACAGCATCACATTCGGACTCTGCAGCAGACTGGCGTCCAGCTCGATCCGGTCCTGCGCGGAATACACCAACCAGACGCGAGGTGGCATCTGCTCGGAAGGAATCCACTCCAGCCGCAGATCCGCCCGCCGGACGCCGGGGCCAAAGTACAGCTCGGTGACGCCTTCCTTGTCTTCGAGGCGACTCCAGTTTTCTATCAGCTGGCCATTCGGGCCAATCTGACGGCTAAAGGGGTCATCGCCCAGGTCGAAGTAATAGCGATCAAGACCCGCCCCACCGCGCAAAGTATCCTGGCCCTTGCCACCGCGCAGCTGGTCATCCCCATCCCCCCCTTCCAGCAGATCGCTGCCTTCGCCACCTTCGAGCAGATCGTTGCCAGCAAGGCCCAACAGGGTGTCGTTGCCAATGCCCCCATCCAGATGGTTGCCGGTGAGATTGCCCGTCAGGTGGTTATTGTCTTGGTTACCAATGATGCCGGTCATCGAGAAGGCACTTTCCTTCAGCACCGCATTTTCAATATTGCGTACCAGGTTCAGATTGATGTGCTCTGCAGAAAGCCAGGTGTCCGTTCCTTCACCCTCGCGTTCGACGATGGTCGCAGCCGTGGCGGTATCGTAAACATCATCGCCTGCACCGCCGAACAACTGCACGCTGCCGTTCGATCCCGCAAGCGTATCGTTGCCATTTCCACCGTTGAGCACACCGCCCATTTCATCCTGCAACCAGTCGTTTCCATCTCCACCATACAGTTCGTCAAAACCACCGCCACCAATCAAGGTGTCATGGCCTTCGTTGCCTTCGAGCACATCGTTACCCTCAAGGCCGATCATGCGGTCGTTACCCAGACCACCGCGCAGATGCTGGCCCATCGGCGAGGTCGTCACCTCGTCATCACCATCACTCAACAGCAGCCCCTGTCGGGCAATTTCTGCCGCAAGGTTGTAGTGCAGACCTTGCAGGCTCAACTGCTCAATCGCCGGGGTAGCCGAGGCGAAATAGTCGCGCACCGTCACGCTGTCACCCGCGCCATAACGAACGATCAAGTCCTGGCCCAGTTGCTGGAAAGTGAGCCCCGCCAGATTGCTCACATTAACGAAATGCAAGGTGTCGCTACCGCCCTCGACACCCGCTGTCTCGATCACCACATCGGCCCCATCGCCATTGACGAAGGTATAGAAATCATCACCACGGCCGCCGGCCAGCTCATCGTTGCCGGTGCCGCCAGCAAGTAAGTCAGTGCCATCATCACCGCTCAGACTATCGTTGCCGCCGCGGCCATCCAGCATATCGTTGCCTTCGCGGCCGGCGACGCGTTCGTTGGCATCGCTCCCTGTAAACGTGTCATTGCCGGAAGACAACTCCAGGCCCGCCAGCTGTACCAGCTGTTTCAGGCTACGGCTCTCGCCGTTGGCAAAACGCAGCGTATCGAGCGCATTGTTTTGTGCGACATAAAAGTAGTTCTGGAGAAACAGCCGGTCGGTCGCGCCATAGTGAATTTCCAGGCCATCGCCATTACGTACAAAACGCAGCTGATCCGGCCTGATGCCGGCTGTAAATAGCAGACTGTCTTCGGCATAACCATCAGCTACGGTATCAAAACCAAACTCCGGCCCATCCCCCTTGTTGAACACAAAGGTGTCCGCACCTGCGCCACCATAGAGCCAGTCGCCGTCTTTGCCGCCTTCGAGGCGGTCGTCACCACTATCACCACTCAAGGAATCTGAGCCGACTCCCCCGAGCAGGGTATCGCGGCCATCGCCCCCGCCGACATGGTCATTGCCGGCGCGGCCATCAATGTGCTCGTCGCGCGCATCACCGACGTAACGGTCATCCTGCTCGCTCAGCCTCAGACCTTGCTGGCCAAACGCTGTGCGCCAGTCCACAAAGCCACTGCCTGCCAGCTCGAAGCCATTGAAATCGTCCATCGACACGGTGACGGAATCCCCTTCGCCATAAATAATCGCCACCGTATTCAGGCCGCGACTTTCGAACTGCATATCCTCCAGGCGAATGCCGGATGCAAATTCAATGCGGCCATCCAGAAAGCGGCTGGCATCTCTGACTTCGACGATCCGGTCGTGGCCATCACCACGTTTGAAGCGGTAGGTATCAACGCCCAACACACCCTCCAGCGTGTCATTGCCGGCCCCCCCTTCAAGGGTGTCGTCGCCGTCCATGCCGCGAATCGAATCATCCCCGGCGTCGCCCATGATCCAGTCGGCGGCGTAACCGCCGTCGTACTGGTCGTTGCCATCACTCAGATGCAAACCCAGTTTGGCGATTTCAGCGGCGATCGTTGTGAAAGGTTCATTCAGGAACTTCAGCACTTCAATCCGGTTTGCCCAGGTATCGTCGCTCTGAAAGTAATCGGGAATCGTGATCGAATCGCTGGCACTGTAGCGGATGACCAGGTTGAGACCATGCCGGTAGTAACTGAGCTGATTGCTGCTGATATCCTGGCCAAACTGGAAGGTATCCCGCCCGGCATCGCGATAGTCGTTGAAATCAAACACCGTGTCGTTGCCATCCCCCAGGCGGAACACATAGATGTCGTCACCACCGCCGCCTTCCAGCCGGTCAGACCCGGCTTTGCCTTCGAGCCGATCATTGCCAAACCCACCCTGCAAGGTGTCATCGCCGTCGGTGCCGACGAGTGCATTGCTGTTGCCGTCACCAATGATCACGTCGTTGGCCTTGATCATGTCCCTCGTCAATGTATCCATATAATTCCTCTGTATTTCTAATCGAATTGGCTTGCTTACGATTTGCTAAGGGTCTGGCAAGCGAATGCCGGCTGCGACCCGGTCAGAAAAAAGCCACCGCTCTTATCGAGACGGTGGCCTGATCGACACCCATTTAAAGCTGGCAATCGTTGATTGCCGCTTCCAACATCGCCCAATCAGGGGGTTCTTCACACGCCACGATGACTTCACACCGGCTGTCCCGACGATAAGCCAGCGCCGTTGCACTGGCATCGCGGCCGACAACGTTAAACAACAACCAACCTTGATCGGTATGAAAAACTGCCTTGACTCGGGACAATTCTTGCAGGCCCAGGCTCGATGGATTGTTCGTCAATTTCAGCATCAGCTCGGCCAGCCTATCGCCCGAAAAAACCCGCTCCGGCGACCAGACCCAGCCGCAGCTGGCCTGTCCCAAGCCTTGATTGAGATGGCGACGTCCTTCGGTTGCCGGCGGAGACATGGCCGACCGCTTGGCTGAGGTCAGGTGGTGCTGCGGTGCGGCAGACGGTGCCGTCGTCGCCGGGTAGTCGGTAACCAGGTCCAGCCAGGCTGGGTCCAGTTTTGCCTGAATGGTCGTTGCCACCACCTGCTTGGGTGGAAACAACCGCGCCGCCATCGCTTCGAACTGGTCGATATGCTCGGCATCGGCCCGATCACACTTATTGGCCACCAGCACATCCGCCAGCACGATCTGGTCGCGCCAGGTTTCGTGGCGGGTGTAACGCGCATCCTCCAGATGGCGCGGATCAACCAGGCAAATTATGGAGCGCAAATCCAGCGCAACCGACAGAAACGGATCTCGCAGCAGGTCAACGATGCCGGCCGGATGACCCAGACCTGAGGGCTCGATCAGCAGGCGATCGGGGCGGCGCTCGCGCAGCAGCCGGGTCAGGCTCACCCGCAGCTGGGGGCTGGTCGTGCAACAGATACAGCCCCCCAGAACTTCCACCACATTGAGCCCGGCCTGTGTGTCAGTCAGCGCAGCGCCATCAATCCCCACCTCGCCAAACTCGTTGACCAGCACCGCCCAATATTCGCCGGCGGGCCGATCAGCCAGCAGGCGGCGCAGGGCGGTGGTCTTACCAACCCCCAGAAAACCGGTCACGATATTGACGGGGGTCTTGCTTGTACTTTGCATGGTTTGACTCTGAAAAAAGACGTAAATCCAGCCCACCCCGGCACATACCGAGATCGTGTGGCACAGATTTACAGCGGTAAATTAGGTTCTGTTGACCTAAGTTGGCACGGAAGCGATCAACACAGCCACTGGCTGAACGTTGCAACTATTTCAGCCAGGTAAAAATGGGCTGCCACTCCGCGAGGTCACGTTCGATTTTGGGCGCGGGCAAATCGAAGATGCCCAGGCCGCGTGGCAGCGTCTGCACGTAAAGTTGGGTTTCCCGTAAGCAGGTCAGTACGGGTAGATCAAATCGCTCCAGAAACCGGGCCAGCTCACGGGCGGCAACAGTGCGGGCATTCACCCGCATACCGACCACGGCAACGGGCAACCGCCCCTTGCGTACGGCCTTTTCTTCACTCAAACGGGCAAAGAATGCTTCACTGGCCCACATATCAAACGACGATGGCTGTACCGGCACCAAGACCCGGTCCGCCAGTTTGATCGCCGCATCCAACCGCTTGCCATGCAAACCTGCCGGGCTATCGATCACCGCCTTGGCGCAATGCGTTTCACGTGGATCATCCGGATCAATATCCCATCGCTCAATGGCCGGAAAATTCAATGAGCGGTGCTCCAGCCAGCGGCGTGATGACTGCTGCCGGTCCAGATCAGCCAATGCCACCTCATCTCCCTGCCAAGCGTGCCAGGCAGCAAGATTGGTCGCCAGCGTGGATTTGCCACAGCCACCTTTGGGGTTGGCAATCAAGGTTACGGACATCTTAAATTTTTTGCTTTCATGGATTGGTATTGTGACACCCCAGCCCTTGTCATCCGCCACACCACATATCAGGAGGGGGCGGTGGCGGGGTCAGTTTTTCAGGACGCGCCCACAGCAAATACCCGAAATAGGAACCGGGCAACTGCCGCAATACATACTTCGTCGCCAGATCCATCCGCGCATCATTGCCTTGCCAGCTTTTCAAAGCCTTCAGGGCAGGCTTGATGGTATCCCAACCGCCACGGTAATGCGGATAGCGTGTAATCGCGGTCAGGATTTTGCTGTCTGCATGGTCATGCTGCGTCAAGAACAGGCTTAACACCTCATCTGCCCGCGTCAGGTCTGGCGCGCCGAACCAGCCTTCGATCAAACCACGGGCTAATGTGTAGCCCGCCATATAGGCATCCTGCTTGCTACAGGCCTGCCACAGCAGAATCTCGGTGCGCGTACGATCCCCCCGCGAAAACGCATCCTGAACCAGCCAGCGCAGTGCCGCCTGACTGCCTTGCATACCGGCTTTTTCCAGCCAGAGCCGGCCGGCCTCGATGCTCGGTTCGCAACCTTGCCCTTCCAGCAGGCAGAATCCCAGCCGCTCCTGCGCCAGGGAGTCCTCCTGCTCCGCAGCCAGTTGGTAAGACTCGAAAGCCGCCGTTGCTCCGCCCTCAATCTCCCCCTCACGCTGCATATCACCCAGGATCACCATTGCACGCAGATCGCCCAGCCCATACGCCTGCCGGAACAATTCGGCAGCGCGGGGCCGGTCGCCATGGGCTTCGGTGGAGCGCAGTAAATAAGCCGTGGCAACCAAGCATGGGATCTGCTGCGCCGTCCCCCGCGCCAGCTGATTGGCTACTTCATATAAGCGGATCGCCTCAAGCGGATCGCAGCGAAATCCGTCGTCCCCCTGCCCCAGATCGTAAGCCAGATAGCGGGCAGACCAGTAGCCATAGGTTCCCCCCTTGTCGATGGCCACCCGGAAAAACTGTTCAGCTTCGTCCAGCTTTTCCTGCTTGACCAGCGAGCGCGCCAGTTCATAGAAGTATTCCGCATCCGGATCAGCGGCGACCGCAGCACGCCAGGCATCAGTTGCCTCGGCTAGTCGGTCCAGATCTCTGAGTGCCAAGGCACGGTAATGATGAATCTGGCCCACAACAGGCGGTGTTGCTGCAAAGCTCAACGCCTGCTGGTAATGCTGCAATGCCTGTTCCGAGTCCTCCCGAAAACTGTAGGCATAGCTCCCGACCCACCAATGGTGACTGGCTTCGAGGTCGGTCACCGACTGCGGGTCTTGCAAACCACTGCGGGCTTCATCGAGCAAGGCTTGCATCTCTGGCACACTCCCGCCCCAGCGGGGTTCCTTGATGGCCTGCATGGCTCGCCAGCCGCCATACCACTGGGGATCAACCTCGCGCAGTTCACCAAACAGCCGCTCGGCTTCGGTCTGCTGCCCAATCACCTGCTGCCGTTGCATGAGTGCTTCCAGCTGTCGGCCAGCAGGCACCCCCAACGCCATCGAGCGACGCAATAAGGGCTCAGCCAAGTCATAGTGCTTGCGGATCTGCGCCCAATCCTGCTCCGACACCCCACCAGACGTGCTGGCACCGCGCGTTTCTCTGGCGATGTCGGTATGCAACAAGCCGGCAACCGCATGGGCCCATCCACTGTCAGGACGAGAGGCCAGCCATGCTTCCACGGCTTCGAGATCCCGATCCTGGGCCGCCTCGGTCAGCTGGCGATACAGGCGGCTTATCTGATCACACGTTTGCCGACCAGGCTGCTGACGATATGCCGCATAGGCATCTGCCAAGGCTTGCTCCAACAGATCGAAGTCGCCCGCATGCATGGCCGCCCGCAGAGTATTCGATTCAGACATGGGGCTCACCTCCCAGATGAGAGGCCATCAGTTTGTATAAGGCGTGCCGATGCGTATCACGGTCTTCCCAATAGCTCGCCAGCAAGGCAGCGGCTGCCGGTGCCAAATCCGGCTGCAACAACATGGCACGGTGAATGGCGGTGATGGCTTTCTGCGGTTGCTCGCCAAGCCAACGCCGGCCATAAGCCAGTACAGCGGGCGCATGGTCAGGGTGCAAGCCGAAAAATGCATCAACGGCAGCATCGTCGTCCTCAAGCTCATCCGCCTGAATTCTAAACAACAGCAGCTCCCACTCCTCTGCGACCGACCGGCTGGAGTTGGCCTCCAGTTCCATCCGCCGGGCTTTGGACTGTGTCAGTTCCTGATGCCGCTCCTGCCACTGGGTGGCGATACCGTCGCGCCAGCGCTGATCAAACTCTGCCAATACCTCAGATAGATGATCCCCAAACCAGGCCTCCGCCGCGGTCTGATCTGCCACCGGTGCGATCGAACGTCCCTCAATCAGGATCTGGTCCGGGTCCAGGCCCATCGCCTGCAGCCGATCGGACAAAGCGGGGTGGGTATCAAAATAATTGGTCTCCTGCGCCAGCCTTCTGCGCAGAATCCGCATGGAAATTTCCCGGTCCGGATCACACCGGATCAAGGCAGGCAGCTCGAACCAAGGGCGGGCCTCGGGCTGGGGCTCCTGTTCAACCCGCGCATAAATCTTCTGCCAGAAGTCTTCCTGCAGATAGGCGGCGGCAATTGAAAACCGCATCAGCGCATCCGCAGCCGTGTGGGGTGACACCAGCCGCGCAGAGGCCCGGTCCGCGCCATATTCAGCGTTGCGACACAGGGCAAAAACCAGCACATCAAAACGCGGTACATACCAGTTCAACACCCGAACCAGAAGCCGGGAAGGCCAATCCTTCCAGCGAGAAGCTTCATCGAGCATATGCAGCAGGAAGATCCGCAGCCGGTAAATTGCCGAATCAAAGCGGGAAGGGTGGCCGGACAAGTGGCCGTATTCATGGGCTACCACCGCCATCGCCTCAGCTTCGGACAAGGTTTGGATCAGCGGCACACCTAAACCGATGTAATGCCGGCGCAGCCCCAGAAACCAGAATCCGCCCAGCGGCCGCGATATCGCAAACGCATTGAAGTCTTCCGTCAGCAAGACGCCGTGGATTTTCGGACCGCGCAGCTGCTGGCGCATCCTGGCCAGATCGGCAAAAAGCGCCGGCGCTTCGTGTGGCTTGATCCAGCGACCATTCGGCATAGGACTGGGGCTGGCCACTGTCCGCCAGCCAATTCGCAAAAATCCCCATACCGGAATCAGCAGCACCCAGACCACATTGAGAAACTTCAGTAGCACCAGCAAGCCCTTCAGGCTCAACACCAGCACCACCACCAGCAGCAGCACCAACACACCCGTGCCCAGAACACCGCCAAAAATCAGTAATCCGAGTAAAGAAAATGCAGCAACCTGCAGCCGAAACCGAACCGGATGCTTCTGCAACATCTGCTGGTGTTCGGCAACACTGACGTCGAAATTCTCAAGACGAAGGTACATGCGCTCACTCCTGATCGATGCACAAACTGCTTGAAAGAGAAAGTTTTTCTCCTGGCACGCTTTAAGTTTGGCAGAAGAAAAACAGGTTTTCGACGGCGATTGCCCAACATCATCAACCACCCACCAAACCCCTTTTCTGACGCATGCGCCACCCCAGAACGCCCCTTGCTCTTCACCCTGAAAACCTGACAAGCATCAAAAAGCCTTTGTTTATTCTAAAAATGTTGCTGCGCAAAAATCACTCCCTCGCTAAAATTCGAGCTCTTTCCATCCCTTTGGGCATGCACCATGGCAACACTGGCGACCGAACGCGTAATCAGCGTACATCACTGGAACGACACGCTTTTCAGCTTCCGCACAACTCGTGATCCGGGGTTGAGATTTGAAAACGGTCAGTTCGTGATGATCGGCCTGCAAGTCAATGACCGCCCCCTGCTGAGGGCATACAGCATTGCCAGCGCCAACTATGAAGAAGAGCTGGAGTTCTTCAGCATCAAGGTTCAGAACGGTCCTCTGACATCCAGGCTGCAACACTTGAAGCCCGGCGACGAAATCATCGTCAGCCGCAAACCCACCGGCACATTGGTTCTGCACGATCTGAAGCCCGGCAAGAATCTGTACCTGTTGAGCACCGGTACTGGCCTCGCCCCCTTCATGAGCGTCATCAAAGACCCGGAAACCTATGAGCGTTTCGAGAAGGTGATTCTGGTACACGGTGTACGCTGGACCAATGAGCTGGCCTACACCGACATCATCACTCGCGAACTGCCAGAGAGTGAGTTCTTTGGCGAACAAGTTCGCAATCAGCTGATCTACTACCCAACCGTTACCCGCGAACCCTTCCGCAACCAGGGTCGCCTGACCGACCTGATTGAAAATGGCAAGCTGTTTGAGGATATCGGCCTGCCACCGCTGAACCCCGAAACCGATCGCGCCATGCTGTGTGGCAGCCCGGCAATGCTTGAAGACACCTGCAAGCTGTTGGACGCTCGCGGCATGAAGGTTTCACCGCGTATCGGTGAACCCGGCGATTACGTAATCGAGCGTGCTTTCGTCGAAAAGTAAGCCAACCCGCTCTGACCGCAACAACACATCCACCCAAGCAAAAAGCCGGCAGATATACCTCTGCCGGCTTTTGTTTTCCCTTCAACGCATCACGCGAGTTGCTGCTTCATGCGCTCACAGGCTGCCACCAACTCACGCTGAATGCCTGGCTCCCAGGCGGCATGGCCTGCGGCATCAACCATAATCAATTCTGATTCAGGCCAAGCCTGATGCAATTCCCAAGCCGTGACCGGTGGGCACACGACATCGTAACGCCCCTGCACAATCACACAAGGCAGGTGACGGATTCGATCGATGTTATCCAGCAGGCTGTTATCCGGCAGGAAAATGCGATTCACAAAGTAGTGCGCCTCAATCCTGCCCAACCCCAACGCCACCGGGTCACTGGCAAAGCTTGCTACCGTCGAGGCATCAGGCAGCAAAGACAGGCAACTCCCTTCGTATTCCCCCCAGGCACGGGCAGCCGGCTCATGGATTGCGGGATCAGGATTGTTGATTTTTGCGTGATAGTGCGTCAGCAAATCGGAGTGCTGGTCTTGGGGCAGGTGGTCGGCAAACTTCTGCCAGACTTCGGGGAAGAACTGCCGCATGCCATACATGAACCAGTCCACTTCCTGTGGCCGGCACATGAAAATGCCACGCAGTACCAGACCCAAACAACGATCAGGGTGGGTCTGGCTATATGCCAGCGCCAGTGTGCTCCCCCATGAACCGCCAAACACCAGCCACTGTTTCACGTGAAGCATCTCACGCAATCGCTCAATGTCATCAATCAGCAAAGGCGTCGTATTATCCCGCAACTCTCCCAGCGGTCGGGAACGACCGGCCCCACGCTGATCAAAAATCACGATCCGATAAAAAGCCGGATCAAAGAACTGCCGATGCTTGGGGCTGGCACCCGAACCAGGACCACCGTGCAAAAACAGCACTGGCACGCCATCGGGGTTCCCTGACTCTTCCCAATACATGGTGTGAAGATCATCCAGTGGCAAGAAGCCACTATGGTTGGGTTCAAGCGGTGGGTATAAATCGCTACGAACAGTCATCGTTCTTCTCTCCAGTCAACCGGTCTTAGTGAGCAAGCAAGTTCCAGATCATTTTGCTGGCCACGACAATCAATAGCAGGGCAAAGCACTTCTTCAAGGTAGCGACCGGCAAACGATGGGCGAGTGTCGCACCAAGCGGCGCCGTCAACATACTGGCAAACACAATCCCTGCCAGTGCAGGCAGGTATACAAATCCCAAGGCACCGGGTGGCAGACCCTGACTATGCCAGCCGTGAGCCAGATAACCGGCAAGCCCGCCCACGGCTATGGGAAAACCCAAAGCAGCCGAGGTAGCAATTGCATTCGGCAATGGCACATTGCACCAAGCCAGAAAGGGGACAGACAGAGAGCCGCCGCCAATACCAACAAAGCTCGAAATCGCGCCAATGACCCCACCCACGCCAAGCAGACCGCCAGTCTGCGGCAAGGTACGACTGGGTTTGGGTCTGAAGTTGGCCAGCATCTGTGCCGCCACCAAATACGCAAATATGCAGAAGAACCACTTCAAGCCGGTACTCGGCAATTGGGATGCCAGACCCGCTCCCAGAAAAGTGCCAAGAACCAGCCCCCCCCCCATCCGGCGCACCACCTGCCATTTCACCGCGCCACGCGCATGGTGCGCCCGCACACTGGAAATCGAGGTGAAAATAATGCTGGCCAGTGAAGTCCCCAACGCCAGATGCATCAGGTGATCCGGCGCAAAATGCAGCAGGCCGAAAGCCCAGATCAGGGCCGGCACGATAATCAACCCGCCGCCTACCCCCAGTAAGCCGGCAAGAAAACCGGCGGCACATCCAACCATCAGGTAAATCAGTAATGCCTCGGTAGTCAAAACAGACCCTCCAGAATGTGCCATTCCTGCTCGCTGACTGGGGTGATCGATAGCCGATTACCTCGTTGCAGCAAACGCATGCTACCCAGAGCCGGCAGATTTCTGAGCTCGGATAGCGGTATGAAGCGCGTCTTGCGCACGAATTTCACATCCACCTGCTGCCAACGCGGGACTTCGGGCGTCGATTTGGGGTCAAAATACTTATTCTCGGGATCAAACTGGGTGGGATCGGGGTAGGGCGCAGAACAAATTTCAACAATGCCAGCGATGCCAGGCACTGCACAACCAGAGTGATAAAACAAAGCCAGGTCGCCCATTGCCATATCATCACGCATAAAATTCCGTGCCTGATAATTACGGACACCATACCAGCCCACTGTCTGCGCTGGCAGTCGCATCAGATCGTCGATACCCACATCATCCGGCTCGGCTTTCATCAACCAGTAATTCATCGCTGCCCTCTTAACAAAATGCCTGATTCAAGTATTGCTACGGGTAGGCGGCAGCGGACAATCAGGCAAGGTAGGTGCAAAGTCATGGGCCCAAAGGCAGGCCGCGCGTTTGAAGGCGTCTTTATGCAGGGAAACCCCGCCGATAATGACGACGCTCACTGATCACGGCGTCCAATCGGATATCCCACGGTTCGCAGGGAATGACTTCGGCACGCTGGCATTCAAAGGCCAACCCAAGCAGAAACGGGCGCTTGATCGCCGCCGCCCGGGCCCGATACGCAAAACTGCTGTCGTAATAGCCGCCCCCTTGTCCCAAACGCCGGCATTGCTGATCAAAGCCCACCAAAGGCAAAACCACAAGCTCAATCTGGCGAGGTAGAAGGGTGTTCAGCGGACGGGGCTCCTGAATACCGTGGCAATTTTTACGGTGGGGCACACGACCATTCCAGACATCAAATCTTAGCCGCCGATGACGGGCAATCCGTGGCAAATACAGCTCTCGCCCCAAACTGCGAGCAAGAGCGGCCAAGGGGCGGGTATCCAGCTCACTACCAACCGGCCAGTAAAACGCAATCCGACTGAATTTTCTGAGATAACCCGCGCGCAGAATGCGCTTGGCAACCAATCTTGCTGCCTTGGTACGGACAGATCGAGGCAGGCTCATGCGAGCCCGGCGCAACTGCTTGCGCAGCACAGCCTTATCGATCATCGGAAATGAAATTAAGAAGAGAGGTGTGGGGGTGCCCCCCCGCGAGTGTCGCCCGGCCTGCATCTTGAACCGTGTGGTTCAAGTGGTCACCCTCCACGCGCCTTAAGGTGCATCCTGCAAGCCCGACGATTCGGGGGGACGCTCACAACAGCGCTAATCGGCTAGGTAACCTCGTCAATGACGAGTTGGTTCAAAGAATATTAGACCGACAACGAACACCGCAGGGAGACAAAACTTAATCTATGCATCAAACAGACGATAACTACGGCCAAAAATCAAGAAATTTGGCCTTTTTCGGTTAACGCCGCTTCAATCGTGTTCTGCATACGGGCAATTCTACGCCGAAAATCGCCCATGTCAAAATCCGCTGGAGTCGTTCGATTCAACATTTCATGGGTGATGTCCAATGCCGCCATGATCGCAATTTTGTCAATACCGATTACCTTGCCAGCATCACGAATCTCACGCATTTTCTGGTCGAGATAAGACACCGCCTGCAACAACACCGCCTCTTCGTCTTCCGGGCAGGCCACGCGAAATTCCCGACCCATGATTGTGACGTCAATGCTTTTAGGTTCAGTCATGTTCTTCTACCGGCAATCGCGCCAAAAGGGCTTCAACACGTGTTTTGGCCATATCCACCTTGTCATGCAGCTTCATATTGCTGGCCTGTAGCGAGGCCATCTCCAGTTTGAGCTGGGCATTCTCGGTGCGCAACTGCTGGCACAACATGGCAAGGGTGTTGATCCGGTCTTCCAGGCTGGAAAGTTCAGCGTCCATAATCAAGTTTCTGAGGCTAAAAAGCAGGGCGATTGTCGCGATATTCTGTTGAATAGTCTAGTTCGGCTACCGGGGCAAAGCCATGATTCGACGGCAAAGTTGATCCACGGCAGCAACCAGCCGAGGGCCCGGTCGGCCTAAGCGGATGGGATCAGCCTGAACCAGCCGCTGTCTGCTCACTGCGGGCAGAGCGGAATACCCTTGCCAGTGGGCAAACCAACGTCTGGACTCAGCCGGATTGGCGACCGCAATGATCAGTTCAGGCTTGGCTGCCAACACCGCTTCGTCACTTACTATCGGGACGGCCGGTTTGCTGGCCCCATACAGATTACGCACACCACAGGGCGTAACAGCCTGGGCCAGAAATTGCTCGTCATTGATGCTGATTGCCGGAGATCCACCCACCAACAGCAAGGTTTGGTGAGAAGGGAGCGTCTGATAGCGCAGCTTCAATGCCTGCCAGTCCTGAATAAACTTGCCAGCAAAGCGTTCTGCTTGCGCATCCGCGCCAACCAACCGGCCCAGCTCCTTGGCTGCGGCAGGGATCTGCTCAATTTTGCCAGGCGTACTGGCAAACACGGGTACGCCCAGATCGCGCAGGCGCTTCAAGCCGGCAGAGGAACCCGGCCCCTCCCAAGCCACCACCAGATCGGGCTTCAGCGCCACAATAGCTTCCACATTGATGGCACCGTAACTGCCCACCTTGGGTAATTTCGCCACTGCTACCGGGTAATCACTTGCGCTATCCACAGCGATCAGCTTCGACACCGCCCCAACCTCGGCCAATAACTCGGTTGCGTGGGGAGAAAGACTGACCACGCGCGCTGCCGCTTGCGGCAAGGTTAAAATCTGCCCACGGTCATCAATACCGGTCACCCCAGCCCAGGTGCAACCAAGCCACAAGAATCCCGTTGGCAGTAGGCGTCGCATCATGCTTCGTCATCATCCAGAGGCGCAATATCCGGATTTTCAACCAGATCTGGCATGGGCGGCGGATCTTCAGGCCTTTCCAGAGAGATGCGCCCCAGCTGGCCGCTTCGAAAATCCGTGAGCACCAGCTCAGAAATTTTCTGGCGATCAATCAGTCCACCCGGAAGCATCGCACCACGCCGCCGAGCCACCCGCTCGAACAGCTCATCCCCCGTGCCGGAACAGTCTTCCAGCTTGTAGCGTTGCTGCAGACCCTGAGGATAACGCGCTGCCAGCCATTCCAAGGCAAAGGTGGCAACTTCCTCTGCATCATAAGCATTGCGACCGATCGCACCGGACAAGGCAATCTTCAACCCAGCTTCCATTGACTCGATCTTCGGCCACATCAGCCCAGGGGTATCAATCAGCACCATGCCATCAGGCAACTCAACCCGCTGTTGCGATTTGGTAACTGCGGGCTGATCAGCCACATCGGCAACTTTACGTCGTACCAGGGTATTGATCAGGGTCGATTTCCCAACATTCGGAATACCTGCAATCAGGGCCCGCATCGGCTTCTCGAAGCCAGCGCGGTGGGGAGCCAATTGCAGGCATAGCGCTGCAATTTTCTTCGAGTCACGCAGCTTATTGGCCTGATCCAGCATCAAGACTGCCGTCTTGGGCTGATCAGCAAACCACTGCACCCAACGCTTGGTCACCGCCGGGTCAGCAAGATCGGTTTTGTTGAGAATTTTCAGCGCTGGCCGTTGCCGGCCCAGACGCAGAGTCTCGATCATGGGATTACTCGAGAGGCGCGGCAGGCGCGCATCGAGCACTTCGATAACGACATCGACTTTGGCAAGCGTTTCGGCGACTTTTTTACGCGCCTGATTCATATGCCCCGGAAACCACTGAATTGCCATGAAGCTACCTGCTTGATTCTGAATTAAGCAAATTATATCGCCCAAACATCAATCAATGAAAAATTAACGCAAAATCAATATAATGTGGCTTCAATTAAACCATGCTTTTCTCGAACTTTCCGTTTATTCACCGATCAAAACGACCAATACCCTTGTTCTCAGGAAATCCAGGATGAATCGCAAAATCGCTGCCAGCATCGCCGGTCTTGCCGTGGTTGCCGCCATTGGCATCATTACTGTGAGTACGAGCCACGCCCAGAAAGTACCGCAAGTGACTTACACCTCGATCAAGGGTGAGCAGCGCAGCACAGACTCATTCAAAGGCAAAGTGGTGCTGATTAATTTCTGGGCCACCAGCTGTACTGGCTGCGTCAAGGAAATGCCAAAACTGGTTGATACCTACAATAAATTTCAGGCACGCGGTTATGAAACCGTTGCGGTTGCCATGAGCTATGACTCGCCCAATTACGTTGCCAACTTTACCGAACAACGCAAGCTGCCATTTTTTGTAGCACTGGATACGACAGGCGAAATTGCCCAGAAATTTGGCGGTATTCAGCTGACGCCAACCAGTATTCTGGTTGATAAAAACGGCCAGATCATCCAGCGCTTTATCGGGGAGCCGGATTTTGCCCAGCTGGAAGCATTGATTGAACGCAAACTCAAGGAAACTGCCTGATTTTTAACGGCCTACGCCAGCGCATTCTTTAGGCGTTGGCCAAATCGCCTGCTAAGCTGAATCAACGCGTCCCGATTAGGATGAGGCATTGCCATGATCAGCTGGAAAAGCCACTACATTTATCAGATCGACTATCAGCACTGGGCAACAGATGCACTGTTTGCCAGTCTGGATAAGTTATCCGACGATGCCCGCAAGCGGGACGAGGGCTTACCCTCGAAAAGCATTCACGCCAGTTGCAACCATATGCTGGCCTTCAATCTGCTCTGGTGGGGACGGCTGAAAGGCGAGTCGCCTTCCTTGCGGCTGGATGCTGAATTACACGCCGAGTGGCGTGAATTGAAAGCAGCCATTCGCCAGACGCTGCGCCAGACCCAGCATTGGATGGAAACCCAGAATGAAGAATTCTTTGTTTCCGAAATCAAATATCTGACTTCAACGGGAAAAGAGCACAAGGGCTGGGTACATGATGTACTCACCAATCTCAGTACCCATTTTGCGCATCAACGCGGCATGATCGCAGGGGTCATCACCCGTCTTGGTGCTGCGCCACCGAATATGGATTTCATCGACTATCGACGGGATATGCAGGACAGTCTCGCGCATTTGCGCTCAAACAGTAATCTGAGCTGAAGGCGATGAGCTGTTGATGATTTCACGAATAGATTCAGCGTTTTGGGCCAAGACTGAAGGCAAATCAAAAGCCCAATAACCAGTAAAAAGGCAGATTAAAAAAACAAAAAGGGGCTTTTAGCCCCATTTTGTTTTACGGCATTCAATTCAAAGAATCAAACACGCTTCTTGAATTCATTGGTACGGGTGTCGATTTCGATTTTGTCACCGATCTCAACAAACGCAGCCACTGGCAACTCAAAGCCATTGGGCAGACGTGCAGGCTTCATGACCTTGCCGGAAGTATCGCCACGTACAGCGGGCTCGGTGTAAACCACTTCGCGGACCACGGAATTCGGCAGCTCAACCGAAATCGCCTTGCCGTCGTAGAAAGTTACTTCGCAGACATCCTGCATGCCGTCTTCGAGGTAGTTCAGCGTTTCGCCGAGGTTGTCCTTTTCCACTTCGTACTGGTTGTACTCGGTGTCCATGAACACATACATCGGATCAGCAAAATAGGAGTAGGTGCACTCCTTGCGGTCCAGCACCACAACGTCGAACTTTTCATCAGCCTTGAATACCGATTCGGTAGCAGTGCCGCTCAGCAGGTTCTTGAGCTTCATCTTTACCACGGCAGCATTACGGCCAGATTTGTTGTACTCGGTCTTTTGAACGACCATCGGGTCGTTGCCAATCATGATCACGTTACCGGACCGGATTTCTTGTGCAATCTTCATTGAATTAATTCCAGAGTTTAAGAGCGTAGCCCGATGGCCAATTTTCAATAAAACAATGGATTATAACCGACTTTGGCAAAAGTTCACCAAATTGCTGGCCAGATCAGGCTGCTGTGCCAGCTGATCTGCCCAATGGGCAGCATGAATCCGTAGCGGTTTGATTACCCTAATAAAATCGCGCCAAACCTCTTGCAGAGGCTCATCTCCACTCCAGGCCCGGCTTATCGCCTGCCAACATTGCGCCACCTCATCCGGCAGCTGCGCACAATAGCGCTGCATGAAGGCATCGAGCTTTTCCAGATGTGCGCCGTCATCTTGCCGATACGGTTGCCAAATCAATGGCACGGCCGCCCATTGCGCCCGAATCCACGAATCCTCACCCCGCACAAAATTCAGGTCACAACTCCACAACAGTTCGTCATAGGCCTGCACATTTAAAAAGGGAATGAATTGGATACTTAATGCGCCCCGTCGATAAATAGCCCGCATATCAGGCTGATCCAATTCAAGAAAACGGCAAACAGCCGGAACCATTTTTCCTGCCGGTACAATACAGCGCACGGCATTTTCGCCTTCGCGCAGACAATTCAATAAGTCTTCGACTTTGGCATAGTCATAACAAAACAGCGAAATCAGTAATTCATCCATTTGCCGGGCAATGCCCCATTGCTGCAAAAATGCCGGAGCCTGATTACCGGTTTGAAAAGACCGTCTACGACCTGGTAAATCCCGCTCACGCAACAAACCTCCCGAGGCGGAAGAAAAACCCGGAAAGAAAAAAAACTTCTGCAACGCCTGTGCAGGTTGCAAGGAAGCCAGCGCATGGCAACCATCTATCCAGCTTTCTGCCGTTAAATATTCCAGATTGATCCAAACCGGTTTTTTCGTCTGGCGCACCATCCAGCCAACCACCGCTTTGGGTAATTCGCAGGCAAAACTCTCGATGATGACATTGCTATCCGACTCGAATTCGACAAGCTCGTCCGGCCAGTGCACCACCTCGACACCCGCCAGCAGCTGGCGAGCCTGCTGGCAGTCAATCGCGGGTGCAATCGCCTGAAAGCTCGTCAGATCGTCCACCCACAAGCTCACCGAGGCATTGTGTTCGCTATGTAGCTGGCGAGCCAGACGCCAGCAAATACCAATATCACCGAAGTTATCGACGACTTTGCAGAAGATAGTGAAGTGAAGAGAGTTGGTCATATCAAGTGATTTGTATTTCAATCAAAATGCAAACTAGTATTCCCTGCTGTTGGTCACTTCAGTTGACGCGCCAATACACACGACACAAGAATAACGGGAAATCTCGGGAAATTACGAATATACAAAGATGATATCGCGCCCCATAGCAAAGAGAATTTTAATTCTTCTTACTGCGTTAGCACTAGCTTTTCTAGCTTACCTGATGGTGAAATTGCTCACACCCATTTATGAAAGAGAAAAAACTGAATTCACAATTGAAACATCCTTGGCCAATTACTTAGCCTCGCCCGATGCTGATTTGAGCAAAGGTGAACCCTATATGATCGTCATTGGCGACTCACTGGCAGAGGGTCGGCCGGGCTTGTCTGGCCAGCTGGACCACAGCGTCAACGGTACCTACAACCCCAAGCACCTGTCCTTACCCGGCCAGCTCAGCTATGAACTCTCCCGACCACTTGGCCTGCGCATCATTAATCAGGCGGTGGGTGGTCAAACCTCGTCGGGAATACGTCTACGCTGGCCACGCGATGCGCTCGGCCAGACAGTGGGTGGCCAGAAAACCGTACCGAACCATGCAGGTCAACCCAGGGTCATTTTTCTGCATGTCGGCATCAACGATATTGCCAATGGTGATGATCTGGAAAAAATAAAAGGTAATTTCCGATATTTTGCCCAATCAGCCAAAGAGCGCCGAATCTGGCTGGTGGTTGCCAATATTGGCGTCGATGCCGCTCCGAGCTGGTTTAACCCGGAAAAACAAGCCATTGCCAAACAATTCAATGTCTGGCTCGCTCAATCATTAAAACCGGAATACGATAATCTATTCCTGATCGACTATCTAAATTGGTCCAGCGCCGGCACCAATGATTTTCTACATCAGCGCCCCGGTATTTTCAGTGACGATGTGCATTTAACCAAATCTGGCTATCGGCAATATGGCCATTATATTGTCGAGCAATTAAAGCAAGCCAAAGCGCCCTTTCTGAATTAGGCGACATTTGGCGAGACCCTTGATTGTTGAAAGCACTTGGGGGGCCTCAGCCTCGGCACCCTGCCAGCAGTGCCTCCAGCTGATTGGCGTAACGCTCCAGCGCAGCGGCATCATCCGCCAACGCCTTGACCGCTGCCGCCTCGGCCAGAGGCGTTTGCGGGCGCTGTTGACCGGCGCGCATGCCGAAAGTAGGCGCCGGGCGCGACGGCATGGTGTCGACACAATGAACCGCCACAGGCAGCAAAACCTCTGTCGAAGTCGGGCTCGCACAGGCTGTGAGTAAAATTGTTGATAAGGTGATTATTTCGTCACGCATACGTGGGCCTTTCCCGGCTCAACCCGCATCAAACACTTGTCGAATGGCCTCTCCGCAATCACGGGCGGCCTGCTGTTGATAAACCTGTTGACGCGCCACAATCTGCCGGTCCAGCTCGGTCGCCAGCTGTCTGGCTTGCTGCCGGAGCGCGGCGTAAGCCTCGGCTTTGGCTGCCAGTTTTGCCATGGCCAGGTTCTGCCGGGCGAGGGTGGCCTGCGCAGCCATCAGCTCGGCCTGCGCCTGCGCAAGCTGGCCGTGTGTCTGTGCACGAACACGCCAGCCATTAAGGGTGGCCCCGGTCAGTGCTGCCAATAACAGCACGCCCAGCATCAAGCCGAGGCGGGGTTGTAGCAGCGCACTCATGCCCAACCCTCCCGCCTTTGCTGCAACCGTTGCCACAGCACCACCGCCCCCACCAGCAACAATAAAATCGCCAGCAGAAGTCCGGGCTGCACGCCGGTATCGCCGGTGGCACGCTGCAAGGGTTCTGCGATGCTGGCGGCGGCTGTAGCCGCCCCGCTGAGCAGGGTGACCACGCCGGATTGGGCAAGTGGGCTGCGATGCAAGCGGCTTTCCGGGTCAACGGCCTGGGGCATCGCCGGCGCTTCCTGTTCTTCCGGCTCCAGATACAGCGCTTTTTCACGCGCCCGACGGGCAGTCAAACCCGCACTTTCGATACCGCCAACGCGATTCCACAAGCCAAAAGCCCGTGCTGCCGCCTGCCGATTACCGGCATTGTGCTGGCGCAAGACGGTAGAACGGGCGAAGCCCGCCAGACCGATGTTGTAAGCCAGCGAGAGCATGGCGCCGAGTTCATTGGCACTGGCAGGGCGCGTCAGCAGGGCTTCGAGCTGGCGACAGAGGATTGTTAGATCGTGCAGGAGCAGTTGATCTGCAGCGGCCGCACTGTCGAGCCGGTCGCCGGGGCGCACACCGGCGGTATGGCCTCGGCCGATGGTCCAGACGCCCGCCTGACATCGATAAGCCGTCAGGCGCAGCCCTTCACTCCGGGCAATTTCGCAGATGGCGGCATAGCTGATCGGCCACGCCAGTTGAGAGTCAGGTAATTGCATGGAGTGGACTCCTCTTTGCAGTCAGCGTGTTCATTGAAAGAAGCGGCTGTAGACGCGCTCCAGCCGCAGCAAGGCGCGTGTTCCCATATGGCCGGAGATGCCAACGAGAACCGCCGTAAACGGTGCATTGACCGAAGCCGCCATGCAGAACCAGTAAGTCAGCAGGCCAACGAAGCCGCTGGTCAGCAATTCAATGGCCAGCGGCCCGAAGCGGAATTGCCGCCGCTGCTCGCGCAGATGACGAAAGTGGTTGACGGCGCCACCCACCATCGACAGCGCCACCACCCAGCCCACCGATAGCGCCTGTTTGGCGATCAGGGGCCAATCAAAATATTTTTCCAAGGTTTTCCTCCCAATGAAAAGGCCCGCATGGAGCGGGCCTTGGTTCGGGTAGTCATCTCCTGGCGGCGCACCCTACCCGTCGTGCGCCGAGTGTTATTTATTTTTAAGTCTTAAATAAAAACCTATTTAATTGGGTAAACAATATCGAAAGCGTTGGGGTTGGAAATGGCGATTTGGGGAGAAGTGGAAGAAGCAATCACCCAAAGTGAATTTACTGAGGCAATAAAGCATGAGCCATTGAACGGCAATGGCCGGTATGACCAATTCACCAAATCCTGCGAGGTATAACAAGTGTTGCCATTTGAAGCGACCACCGCATAACCACCAGCGTAGCCAAAGACAGCACGCCAGGACTGGCTAACCGGCAGAACAGGCAATGCCACCGTTTGCCAGGAGACTCCATCACTCGTAACTAGCAGTGTGTTGTTGTTATTGCTGAGCAGCAGCAGTTTGCCGCTACTCATCACCATCGAATGCGGTTCCCAATTTCCTGCCAGCGGCAACGATTTTGATACCCAGCCCGTCTTGCCATCCACCGAGGTATAGCAGGCTGAGTTTCCTGCCATGAACGCCCAGAATTGACCAAATGCATACAGAACTGCTGTGAATGACCCTGCACTTGGAAAAGCTCGCTGCACCCAGTTCACACCATCAACCGTCGTGGCGTAATTAACGCTTCCGGCAGCAGCCAAGTGAATACCCGCGCCAAAGGCACAGCTGTACCAAGTCTGGGATAGCGGCAGAGCCTGCTGGGTCCACACCTCGCCATCTGCAGAACTAATTGCGGTTGCACTCCCACTAGCAACCGCAACAAACACCCCGTTGCCATAACTCACTCGACCAGACCAGCTGGCCGAGACAGGTAGTGTCCGGGTGTTAAAGGTTTGGCCATCTACAGAACTGATCACCTGATTACCGCTGAGCATCACCAGCTTGTTATTGCCAGCCCCACCACAGAAAACGCCTGCCGATGCGCCGCTCGCCTTCACAGAGAAGGGGCTAGCCGCTGGCACCACCATCGGCGCCGCCGGATACTGCCTCGCAAAGGCGTTATCCCACACCGGCAATACCGTTGCCCCTTGCACCGGCGTGCTGCTGCCGCCCGATAAAAACTGCGTCAACATACTCATACCAAAGCCCATCCATTCGTTGCATCGACGTAGCGCAGGCCAACCCAGACGCCCGTCAGATTGATTGTCATGTCTTCTGCCTTGCCACACAGCAAGGCGCCGTTGCGGGCCAGCACCGGGTAGCCGTTGGCGATCGGGCAAGCGTTGTAGACGCTCACCAGACTGCCATTGGCCGGGTTGGCCGGCAGTGTCAGCGTCAGCGGTGTCGTCAGGGTGAGATATTCACCGGGCACGCAGCTGTCGTTGGTCGACAACGTGCGGCTGGCGGCGGGCAGATGGCGGCTATCCGCCTGTACACTGCCAGTCTGGCCATTCCAGCTGGCCACGGGCCCGTTCTGGATGCTGGCCAAAGCCTGCTGCACCTGGGTGCGCGCAGCTTCTGCCGTGGTCGCCGCTTGCGCCGCGCTGGCCGCACTGGCGACCGCCTGTAAGGCCGATTGATTCGCCGTGGTCTGGCTGACAGCGGCCGCCGTTGCCGACTGACCCACCGACTGGGCCATATCCGCCACGCCAATCCCCACATCGGCCACATTATTCAAAGCGCCGATAAAGTTGACCCGATGGCCGCCGTTATCCATGCCACCGGGGTTGGTCGGTCCCCAGGAACCACCGTTGTAAAAGCTTTTCAGCTTGTCGATTGCGTTTTGCACCGAGGCCGGGTATCCGCTCATGTGCCACTCCCTTGTATCAATTCCTCCAGTAAGAAGGATTTTTGTCGTGTATCGAAACCTACCCAGTCAATTGGTGACAGCTCGCGCAAGCGGGCTGGAAACGCCTGATGGGTAAAACTGCCGGGGTCTGCCGGATCGGCGATGTAAATCAGCTCACCCGCCAGCCCCAGCCTGCGTTCCAGATCCATCATGGCCCTTGCTTCGGTCGCGCTCAGATGCTCGAAAGCAATCTGCGCCACCCGACCCACATTGCCGCCCGACGAGTAAGGCAAACCTGCCTCCGACTTCACAATACGCTCGCTGGTCTCATGACCCAGCTTGGCGCCATAGCTGAAGTTGATGATGGGCTGCCAGCCGTCATACACCCCGGCCCGGCCGATCTTGATGGCCCCGTCCGGGTTGCTCGGGTCGTTGAGTTCACAGCGCACAAACGCCCCCAGCCGCTCATCCGGCAGCACGGTGAAGTGATGGCGCGGGTAGAAGGCCCGTCGTTCCTCATCGAGGGTGCCGCTCCACCAGTTGGCATCGGACCAGCGCATATCGGGCGTCGGCAAGGCCGGCCAGACCGGGCTCCAGCCGCTGTCGAATACGCTCTGACTGAAAGCCGCATCGAGGCTGACGCGCCAGCGCACCTGGGCCAGACTGCCCAGGTTATGCGCCAGCAGGGCCAGCACTCGTAAGGATCGCGGTTGATCCAGCGTCAGGGTGAACTGGGTGGCCGTTGGGTTCAGGCCATTGGATTGCGCCGCCTGACCATAGGGCCGGCTGGCGAGATTGGGACGGCTGCCGGCCAGCCAGTCGCCGCCGCTCAGGGTGGCGGCCTCGATCCGGTTCGGCGCCGCCAGAATGGCATTGGCCATGTGTCTTACCCCCATAGTTTCAAAGTGACGGCACCGGCCCGCAGATCCGGCGACCAGCCGATCAGGCGCAAGGCTTTGCCCGCCGCCAGACCGAAGCGCGGGTGTTGCAGCGTCAGGCTGCAACCGAGTGACAGCTGACCCAGCTCGGCCGCCGTCAGTTGCGCCTCCAGTTGCCAGGTGCGACGGACCACGCTGTATAGCGCCAGCCGGCGCGCGGCTTCGGCTTCGGCATCGATCCGCCGTCGCAGTAGCGTGGCCTGTGTCAGCTCGGCCGCCAGCGGGTGGCGGGTTTTGACGGCGGGTGCCTGTAAGGTGGCTTTGCGCGTCGCCTCCTTGGCCCAGGTCTGCATGGCTTCGCTGGCGGCGCCGATCAGCTCGGTCTGCACTGTGTCGTTGCGGTCGTATTCCAGATTCAGCGTGTGGCAAGGCAGGCCGCGATCATCGTTGCCACTGCCAATCAGCCGCAGTGAACCGGCGACGATCTGGGCCGGGCCCAGCGTCAGGATGGAATTGCTCGGCGCATCCAGCCGCCCCAGCCGGAACACATCGCGCCGGTCTGGCGCTACCCAGGCACCGATCGAGCCCGCCAGCCGGTTGATCGCCTCCAGCGCCGTCAGCTCGTCAGCGACGTACAGCCCCACCGGCGCCGGTTGCAGTGCATTCAGGGCATCGACGTCGGCTTGGCTGATGTCGCTGGCGGCAATGCCGGCCTCGCGCAGCACCTGCTGGATCAGGCTGGCGCAGCGGCTATCGGCGCTACGGGCATCAACGGTGATCTGTTGCGGGTTGCCACCGATGCGCAGATACGTCCCCGCTGGCGAAGACCAGACCCGGTAATGGCCGATGGCGGGCGCCACGCTTTCCAGATCGGCTTGCGAAGACGCTGGCGCATCGGCCAGCAGCTCGCCGCCCTTGTCGCGCACGGCGCTCACGCTGGCGGCATGGCTGCACAGCAGGTACAGGTTCTTGCTGGGGTTGACGCCAATCGGGCTGACATTGGCGACTTCGCCATAGAGCCGGGGTTTGCGCCGGTCCTTCAGCTCGGCCCGGCCTTCGACGCCATTGGGCGCGGTATCGGTGCCCAGCAGCCGTTCGGCACACAAGGGCTGATCCAGATCGACCAGCCGGTCTAGCACTTCCAGACTCAGCGTATCGGTCTCGGCCTTCAGCCGCTCCATCCGGCAGCGGAAGGCCAGGCTGGCGGCGGCAAAGGGCTGACGGGCATCGGCCAGATAGACCCGCAACGCCCGGCCGTCGATGGCGTGATCAAGCAGGCCATCGAGCCGGCCATCGGGGTTGACCAGCTTGAGCACGCCCCAGCCGATGCGGCTGGCGCCGTAGGTGGTGGCCTTGTCGAACAGGTTCGCTTCAAACGAGAAGGCCTCGGCCACCCGGGGTTCAAACCAGGCGGCCGGTGGGCTATCACTGGGCGCAGTCTGGAAACCGCCGCCGGCGGCCCAGCGTTGCACCGTGGGTTGGTTGGCGGCATCGAGGGTGTCGGCTTCAAATAACCAGATCGCGCTCATCGCCGATCCTCCTCGGCCGCTGCGGCCGTCCGTTGCAGATGACGGGTCTGCTGGCTGCGTTCGGCCGCTTCTTCGCGGTAGATGGCGGCAGCCTGACCCAGGCGGGCTTCGCTGGCATTGGCGCTGCGGGTGGCTTCGGCCTTGAGCTGAGCGACTTCGGCACGGAGTTGGCGCAGTTCAGCCACCAGCTCCACGTTGTCGCCGCGACCATAGCGTGACCAGTCGATCGAGACCGGAATGGTGCGACCATCGGGCAGCGGCACCACGGCTTCGGGGCCGGCTTCGCCGACGACCGAAGGCTCGTAAGCAATACCGCCTTGAGCCAGCAGCTGAATGCCATTGGCGCGGGCCAGTCCGATCAAATCATCCGGCGAAATCCGCTGCTTGGGGTTGGCGGTATTCCAGACATCGGCCAGATCGCTGGCGCGATAACCGAAGTTGATGCCGGTGCGAATCGCCCCCAGCACGTCGTTGGATTTGGCTTGCGCCAGAATCACCCCGTCGCGCAAAGAATCGCGGCCCGCCTTGGCGCCGCTGCCGATACTTTCCACACCCCGGATCGTGTCGCTGATCCGAGTTGGCAGATCGCGTAGCGCCTTGACGATTTCACCGCCTGCGCCCAGTGCTTCCAGCAATTTGGCTTGATCGGTTGCGGTCTTGATCGCTGCCAGCAATTTGTCATTGAGCCCAGACTGCAGCCCATCGGCCACTTGCCGGATCTGACGCAACTCGGCCAGCGTGCTGCCGGCATGGCTGTTCAGATCTTGCAGGGCGGCCAATTGCCGTTCGGCATCGCTACGGGCGTCGGCCCCCAGCGACAGCAAGTCGGCTTCACGGCCACCAAACAAATTGCCATAGCCAGTGGTATTGCCCCAGTAATCACGGCCCAGTTTCAGCTCGGTGTCGATAGCGCCCTGTACCTTGCCGCGCGCCTCCACATCGCCACCCCGAGCCTTGGTGATCAGCGCATTGGCCTGGCTGCTGGCTTCGGCCAAGCGCTGTTCAAGCGCCAGCGGCGAAAGCTCGCCGGTTTTCAGGCTCTTCAGGTAATCGCCCAGTTGCGCCGCAAACTCGCGTTGCTTCTGCAGCAAGTCCTTTTCCGCCTGATACCGTTCAAGCAGCAGGTGTTGATATTCCTGGCTGCTGTTGACGATCTCCGCCGTATTGCCACCGGCTCGCGCGGCATTCCAGACCTGACGGGCCAGCACCAGCTGGCTGGTTTGCCAGTCGGTCTTGCTGCGAGTGCCCGCGTCGATTTCGATCTGGGCAATGTCGTTATCAATGCCACGCACCAGGGTTTTGACCGATTCCAGCTCGTCGTTCAGCGCTTTCACCAGCTCCAGCTGGCTATCGAACTGGGCTTTCACGGCTTCGAGATACTGCGTCTTGGCCTCACCCGCCAGAATCACGGCTTGTTTCTGCTGGGCATTCAGCGTGGCCCAATAGCTGCCTGCCGCTTGTTCCCAGCTCTGGCCTGTCGAGAGCAACCAGGCCTGCAGACGCGCTGCATCGGCGCCAAAACTGGCCCATAAGCCCGTCATCGCCCGATCGTAACGACCCTGAGCCTGATCCCGATCGTAAGCCTGCACGCCGGTCGAATGGCCCTGCGCCCCAGCCAGCTGACGCCAGGTTTCGATACCGAGCGCATCAATCCCGGCTTGCTGCAGACGCTTGAGCTTGTCGATATTGGCTTCTGTCGCCCCGCCCAGATCAATCAGCTGACGACTGGTTTCGGCAAACTTGCGATTGATGTCCGCCAGCTTCTGCGCCGCACCGGTCTGACCCAGCGCCGCCAGTTCGCTGTCTATTTGACTCATTAACGCAGCCAGATCTTCAGCACGTTTACGGGCGTCATCAGCAGCCTGTTGCGCTGCTTGATCGGCACGGCTGTTATCGATCACTGGGGCCTTGGGGGCTTCAGCCACCTTGCTGATCTGGGCATAGCCATCAGCCAGTTTCAACAACTGGGCATAGGTGTCGCGACCCGATTCGGTGGTTAGATCCTGCGCCTCGACCAGTTTGCGAAATTCATCGCGGGTTTGCGGCAGGCCGAAACCCAGCTTGCTGAATTCGCCCGTCAACTGCTCGGTGGTTTTGGCGGTACGCTCGGCTTCGCTGTAGTAGTTCTGGTAATAGTTATTGAGTTGCTTGGTCAGACTGTCGAGGCCACCCGCCAATCCAGCCAGGGCTTCGCGGGTGTCATAGCTAAGGCCCGCTAGCTGCGGAAAGGTCAGCCCCAGCGCCAGAAATGCCTCGTTGAATTGCTTGACTGCATCCAGTGCTGCTTGCGCCGCCGTGATCTGCTCGGCAGTGGCCTGACCAATGTCGAGGCTATTGAGCACCTTGGCAAACTCCGCCGGCAGTTCGGACGCCTTGAGGCCGGCCAGCAGCATGCGCTGCATTTCCAGCTCGACCGCGGCATTGAACTGCTTGGCATCGCGGCCGACGCCTCGGTCACGCTGCTGGTAGATCTGGCGGTCGCCTGCGTAGACGGCTGAACTGATGCGGTTGTCGGATTCCCCCCCTGGGTCGAGGTCGAAACCCATGCCATAGCGTAGCGCGCTGCTACTACTCAGGCCCAAGGACTTGAGGCGTAGATTGACGCTGGCCGAGACCGAATCGGTCATCTTCTGCAGATCGGCATCGTAGCCATTGGGAGTAAACCAGCGCTCACCACCGCCCCCACTCCAGGCCGAGCCCCCCTGCTTATCGGCGTTATGGCCACCAAACACCTTCTGGATGATCGACGAGCCATCGAGCATGGCCGCCGTTTTGCCGCCGAACATGCCACCCAGCGCCTTGTTCTGCCAGCCATACACGGGTGACAGCCAAAGCTGGGCATCCGGACTGATGCTGTTGTAGTCAAAGTGGTAGCCGCGTTCGTACAGGTCTTTATTGGTCAACATGCCGGCAATCACGGCAAGCGGCCAAATATAGCCCCAGGCCGAGCCACCAGCCGCACCGCCAGCACTACTTGTGGTAACTGACCCGCCAGCCATATTGCCCAGCCCCCCGGCACCTGTGCCGAGGTAGTCAGCAGCCACCGGGCTGATACCGTTCATGCCGCCGAAGGTAGCCATTCCCTCACCGGCGAAGCCCCCCGACATCGAGCCCAGACCGCCAACACCCGTTCCGAGATAGTCAGCCGCTACGGCACTGGTGCCCATGCCGGCACTGCCGCCCCCGAACCAGCTACTGAACATCGACCAGCCTTTTTTTATCATGCTGCCCCAGCTGGCTAGATTACTTAGGCTATTACCGTCACCACCCTTGTTGTCAGAAGATGCACTGCTGATTTCGTTAAATGCTTTACCTAACCAACCGACAAAATCATGAATCGCTTTTTTTACTGTCGCATCGTATAAGGAATCAACCAGGGCTTTGGTCAAATTGGTTTTAATCGATTCGGCGAAGGATTTAAAAGCACTGGAACCTTGCGTCAAGACGTTATAAAACAGATCAGTCAACGATTGATCAACTGTTTTCAGCCATGCCTCGATTTGCTTTTGCTCTTCTTCCAGTTTCTTTTTGTTTTCATCCCATTTAGCGTAATCAAGTGCTTGCAATCTAATATCACGAATTTTTACCCAGTGTTTTATTTCCTGCTCATAACCAGCGCCTTGCTCTCTGGTCATCCTCTGGTAAATTTCCAGCTCTTTGTTTGCTTCTTCGACTGATTCTTTTGCCAGATCTAAACGGGATTTTTCGATACTGTCATATTGGTTTTTTAACGAATTCAGCCTACTTTTTTCAGCATTTATCTGCTTCTCCCGTTCTTCGTCCTGCAATTTCTGGTCTGCCAACAACTCCTTTTTCAAGTTGTTCCAGTCTTGGTTTACAGGCAGCTCCTTTTTTTCCGCCTTGCTGCGGCCCTTTTCCGGCGGTTTCCACTTTCCTACCGAATCATTCAGCCTATTCTGAACTTCTGTCGTGCTGGCAGCCGCTTTCTTATAGTCTGTCAGACTCTTTAATACTTTATTGACATGGGTATCACCGTCGGCAAACCCAGAAAAAATAGAATCTGCTAATTGATGGCCATAGGCGGGTATATCTCTGGTTAAATTGGCGGCTTTTTCATAAATCCCGGAAACGGATTGAAGAAACCCGGAAATTTGATGCTGGGCCTTTGACAATTTCTCAAGACCCAGAGAATCAGCCAGCTCAGCCCCGCTTTCCAGGAAATCACTAAATCCCTTAAACAGCTTGTGCATTAAATCGTGGCCAAGCCGAATGGGTGCTACCAGCCAATCAAACAGGTAAGCCCCTAGTTTTATGGACACGGCACTGAGAAAAATCATTGCATCCTGCATAGACGCAATAATCAGACGAACGGTCGTAAAAGCATTGGCAATGAATCCTGATTGAATCAGAAGCTCGCCTAGACCTCCGCCCACAGCGCCAAGGCTGGTACCGATATTTTTGAAAATGTCCCAAAGATCGCCACCCAAACCCTTGATCTGCTCCCAAGTGTCGAGCAAACCGTCCTTGTTCTGGTTGATCAGCTCTCCAACAGCCTGGAAAGCGGTCACCAGCCCATCTTGTACCGGTGGGATGAGCTCACGTACCAGATCTATGGCTTGGGCAATGCCATCCGTAAAACGGGTTTTGCTATTAATGGTGTCTGCGGCTTGCAGCAGGTCATTCTGGAATCGGGTAAGAGCATCGCCCGTGGCCTGCGGCATTTTGGCCAGTTCAGCGTTTAATTTGGGCAGCGCCTTCAGCATGGAATTGCCGATAAGGTCTGATGTGAGTGCCCCAGCTTTGCCCAGCTTCGTCACTTGCTCAACGGACTTGCCGGTGCCATCGGCCAGCATTTGTAAAAAACGCGGCGACGACGCGACGAGTTCGTTAAATCCTGAACTACTCAGTTTGCCTTCCTCAAAGGCTTTGGCCAGTGTCTTGGCGCCCGCAGCAGTCTGGGCTGCCGTCGCGCCATTCAGCAACATGGCCATGGTCAAAGCGTCCGTCACTTTGACAGCTTCACTCAGATTGCCACCCGCGCTTCGGATGGGACCTGCCAGCTGGGAATAGTTATCGCTGAGATCTTTGAGACCTACAGAGTTTCGCTGGGCCGACTCGAATAAAGCCGCTTGCACATCGGCAAATTGAGTCGCATTGTTGGTAGCTGCAGAAGTCTTTGCACGCAGTTGCAGCATCTGGTCAGACATGCTCGCCAGTTGCTTCAATCCATTGCCAATACCGAGCGCTGCAATGACGGCGGTGAATTTGCTGAAACCGGCTTTGAGAAAGCTCAAGGCCTGTTCTGCCTCGGACGCCGCTGCCTGGGTCTGCTGCAGCTGCTGATTTGCCTGTTGCAGGGTGATGTTGAACTGCTGGATGGCCGTGACATTAGTGACGACGGCTATCTGCGTCAGGTTTGCCATGATCGGTTTCCTTCGGTGATTTCAGGTGAACAGACAGAAACACCGCATCGATATGGGTCAGCAGCGCCGTTTCGGCCGGGGTCGGTGCTCGGTGGGTCAGGGCGGCCCAGGCAGCGATTTCAGAGTAGGTGAGCGGATTGGGGCCGAAGCCGTTGCCGCCGCGGCTGGTGGCAAGTTCCTGCCACCACAGCCACAGTTCGAGATACTCATCCGGACAATCTGCGGCGTCGGCCAGCTCGGGCGGCGCCTCGCCTGTTATGGCGGCGACGCGGGCCAAGTGCTCGGCCCGCGTGCCACCGCCTTCAAGCGCCTGACTTAGCCACGCTTCGGCTTTGACGAAGTCGAAGAGGGCTCGCTGGCGTTTCCCAGGAAGGCAGCCCGATCAAGCAAGGCAGCAAAAACCTGACCTTTAATCAGCGGGAAGCGGCGATACAGGGCACGGGCGACTTCGCGGCTGAACTTGAGTTGTTCGCCGTCGAGTTCACCGCCCAGATCTGCCGCCAGGGTGGCGTCGGCTTCGAGTTTGTCCCAGCCCGTGGTACAGGCCGCCAGCAAGCCGATATAGGCTTCTTCCAGATCGTCGCCGTCCAGTTCCTTGCCACGCTTGGTCGCCAGTTGTTTGCGTGCGTCGATGCGGCGTGATTCGTCGCGATAGATGGCCGAATCGACACCAACGATATGGACGCGAATGTCGGTTTCCACGCCGTCTGCATCACGAATGGTGACGGACATGCCTTTTTCGCAAGCGGAGATGGTGTCGAGTTGAGTCAGCTTCATGGGGTTTGCCTTTCAAGTAAGTGCAGAAAACAAAAAGCCCGCTCAAGGCGGGCTGGTGCTGGGTATTGGTGGTGCTTAGGCTGCGGTGTCGTGGATGAAGAACGACGTTTGCTCTGCGCCGCCCATCGGTACCGGTGCGGCCGAGAAATCGAATTGCTGGATGATTTCGTTGTCACCAGACAGCGAGCCGCCAGTGAGTTTGGCGCGGGGTACGGTCATGGCAATCGCGTTGCCCTGGCCGTCGTCGAGCTTCAACACCAGCGAGACCGGAACTTCGCCGGTCATGATGTCGTCGAGGGCGCCGCCAGTGAAGTAGGCCGAAATCTGGCCTTTGACGGTCACAGGGCCGACGAAGACATCGGGGGTGATGTTGGAGCCGACGACGGCCCCGGTCGTCATGCCGCCATCAATTTCCACCGAGAAGCCGGTGATGATGGCTTGCGCGACGCCGTTGACGCACAGAACGCCGCTAGGGCTCGCGACGGCACCTGTTGTGGTAGCCGCAGCCGGGCTGCTGAAATATTGAGCAGTGCCCGCCTGTCTATCCATGCCGAGCAGGTCGATATTGATGTTGGCGTTGGCATTGGGTTTGCAGTCGACCTTGATGTTGTTGACGCGGCAGCCAACAAAGCGGTGCGAAACGGCCACGGCGGAGTGCCAGTGCTCGATGGTGAAGCTCTTGGCCTGATGACCGGTTTGCGGTACGTAGGTCACCTTGCCGGGTACGGCGATATCGAGCGTGGTCGCCGCGTGCGGTGCAACGGCTTCCGCTACGGTGAGACCGGTGGCGGTAACGGCAATCACGGTGAACAGCTTGCCGGCATTGGCGCCAGCCGAGGGCTTGATCAGCATGCCGATGCGGATGCCGTCGGTCAGCCAGGAGCCGGCAGCCCGCACAAACTGGGGCGCGGTGGCGCTGGCAGTGACGCTGGCCCCGGTGACGGTAGTCACGGCGCTGAAGTCACGACGCAGCGAAGCGGCGATGAAGTCGGCGTAGGTTTTGGGCGAGAGTTCGCCCGAAATGGGCCCGCCAACTTTGCGCATGCCGTTGCGGGCTTCACCGCGCTGGTAATCCGGGCGAATTTCGCTGGAAGTGATCTGGTCAATCGACAGCGCAACGTCCGACTTGATGCGGCGTAGCGTCTGCGCACCGGCATTGCTGGCGATGGTGCCGGCGGGCGACTCCTGTTTGTAGGCAACAATGGTTGCCACGGTGGTTTGTACAGCCATGGGGTTTCCTTTCGAAAGGGCAGGGCGATACTTCCGACAGCCCGCCCAATGGAAGGCGACGGAAATTGCCAATAAAAAAGCCCGCATAAGCGGGCTGTGGAAGTGTCAGTCAGGCTGGTATGGCCTGCGACGGGTGGGCTTGGGCAGTCCCGATCAGCGCAGACTGGGTACGTGCGTCACCGGTCGCACCGGTGTAGACAAGAGCGGGCCAGATCGCTGGTGCTGGGTAGCAACCCAAATGCAAAAAGCCCGCCAGGGTGAGCTGAGCGGGCTTTTTGGACGCAACTCCCCCTGCCACCAGGGCAGAGGGAACACGGTATAAACCGGAAGTTGCGTTGCTGAAGTGAATTATACGCCAAACCTCCAACAAGTCAACAAACAAAAGAATAAAATTCCAATAATTTTAATTTTTGTGAAATTTATAGCCATGCACACTCAAATCTTCAGTGCGCCTCGTTCGCGCAGCACATTGGCCAACATCCACACGCTACGCTGACGAAAACTGGTCAGCTCCAGCCGCCCCAAGGCGTAGACGCGCCGTAACAAACCTTCCGGCTTGTTGAAGGCATACCAGTCGCGCAGAAAACGGCGACGTTCTTCAGGCAGGCTCTGTAAGGCAACTTCCACTTGATACGGATCGACCACCCGCGCCGACGCAATTTTGGGCTTGGCGCTGGCCAGGCAAGCCTGGCAGGGGTTGGGCAGTTCATAGCAGTCGAAACAACGCAGGTTGCGGGCATAGCGCCCGATCGAGTCTTTGCTGCCACGGCTACGGCTCTCGCGTAGCCAGTTGGCCCATTGCCGCATCATCATTTCAAGTTCTGCCGGCAATTCAGTTGAGGAAGTCAGTTGGGATTGGTCGGAAAGATTCATCGTCAGAATTCCTTTCTCTTGGTATAGCCCTCTGCAGTGATAGGCATGCAGAGGAGCTTCCGCCCGAGCAGAGTCAGGCAGGGTCAGCCACCGCCAACGTGTGGAGAGTCACCAATCAGGCTATGGATCCCTGCTGGCTCAGGGTTTCACATTGCGGTGTACTGGCAACTCCCGGCCAGCTCCATCGAAAGGCGTTCGAGTTGAACGAACGTGTAGAAACAGACTGGCAAGCGCTTATCGATACCGTGGTTCGATGGAAAAACCCGGTATCGCCCGCTTTATCAAAAAGAGATCAAAGAAAATCAGAAAGCCTCAGGCCGCGACGTTGCCGCGATAGCTGGACCCGATAAAGGCCACAAACTGGCCGCCGTCTTCTCGCAAACGATCAAATGTGCGTTCACCCAGATAATCACGACAGGCCTCCTGGTGAAGATGCGTCAGCAACAAGACCGAGCGACGCTGTGCATAGCGCTCGTGCAGGACATCGAAAAGGATTGCACGTTCAAGGTGGCTGGCCTCTGCCAACCCCAGCTCGTCGATGATCAGCAGATCAGGCTTGAGCAAAGCCAGCATGGCCGCCGTTTCTGTTTCGACGGCATCCGGGTGCCAGGTATCCCGCACCCGCCGGACCATCTGCCGCACCGTCTGGTAGAGCGCGGTTTTGGCATAGTCCTGCATGATTTGCAACGCAACCCCCACGGCCAGATGGGTTTTGCCGGTGCCGAAACCACCACTGAAAATGGCGCTGCGCCCCATTTCCGGATCGGAAAACTGTGCGGCAAATTGCTCGGCAAAGCACTTGACCAGTTGTTGTTCCGGGCTGTGGGCAATGAAGTGATCAAGGTGTCGATCGGCAAAACGATGGGGAATATTGGCCTGACGGAAAACCAGCTGCCATTGGCGCTCTGCATCACGCTGCTGCTGCAGCCGCTCTTCGTGAATTCTGGCAGCCTTTTTCCGAGCGCTGCATAGAGGGCAATCCGTCCAGATTTTTCGTATTAAATGGCGAGCCATATAACGGCCGTGTTCGGAACAAACCCGCATCTCATCCGGCAATCCTGCCGGTATTCCTAACCCGGCCGCCAAAGTACCCGATTTAGCCAATTGCAATGCATCCATTCAAGCAGTCCTCCTTCTGAACAGGGCCATAACCACCCAGCACCAGCCAGCAGATTCCCATCTGATACCAGCTGATTTAATTTGGGTCGAATAAAGATAAACCTCACCCGCAAAGGCTATTTAATAAAAGCTTGTTTGCCGGCAACGGTTTATCTTCCGATTAATAGGTTCTGAGCGGTGAAAAGCTGCTGCGATTTACCCGGCATGGGGCAAATAGACCAGAGTATTGGCAGCCCAGTTAGCCACATACTCCGTGGGACAATGCAATATGAAATCCTCCACCAGATCAGAATCATCGACGTTTCTGCCAGAAACTTTTGAGCACCTCGAAAAACCTCGATTTCACTATGATGCCGTATCGCTCGCAAAAGGCTTGCTCACCTACGGGCAACATTGCATTTTGCCTTCACATTCCGAATCGTTTAGAAATCAAGGCTTTTCGAGGTGCCCACTGGCTTGGCGCATGACTTGAGCCGGCATATAGCGCTGGCTGGCGCATGAAAAGAAAAACCGGGAATCTACCGGCCATGACCGGATGATTCCCTTATTATTTGTTTTATCTTACCCATATCGCCACTATTATTATTTGTTTTGGCGATATTCTGATACACATAAAAATATAAACGGTTAATGTATAAACCAGTATGTGCTTTTATATAACCGAGCAACCATCCAATATAAACAGCTACCCGGCATTTTATAACAATGACACCGGCCCGAAAATTCAGGGCGAAAAAGTCCCCGGATGCCAGTTCATGATTCAAATAGGCAAACCTGTGTCGATCTTTTCAAGAAAATACTCTGCCAGCCATGCTGGCTTATTTATTTATCAACGCAATGAGATTTCTGCATCTCTGGCGTGGCTTTATTGTTTTGCTGGCCCAGTGTGGGAGCCATTTGTTACGTAATGCAATGATAGCATGAGAACGATCGTTCTCCAAGAACTGTTTTGGGTGGCTGCCACCCTGCCTGTCCCAAACAACCGGAAACTCAAATTTCATATTGACAATCAATCGCTTAGGTAAGAAATCCTACCCAAGTAATTCGGTGATGGAAGTCGCGGTTGTGGTAAGAAGCCAACAAGCCAATCGCCCCCTGCAGCGCTGCCGTCATCCGCCTTGCTGCCATGCCCCAGACATGCGCTTAGCTGTTGAAAAGAAACCAAATTGCTTTTTCGGATGATCTAGTCTTAACGGACATAGCACTCAACATCGATCAAAACCGGACTGCGCAGAGAACGGGCCGGTCAGTCGAGAGTCAGCCAGACCCAATTCTGGCGCAGGAGGAATTTGCAGCATGCAGAGCCGATGGATCGCGCTGCCGGACGGCGCATTTGGGTCCGCGCTGACGCATTGGCGTCGCTACACACGACGACGAATGCGCAATGCCTTGAAGGAGGAATCTGTCAGCCTTCCTTTATTGCTGGCCAACGCGCCAACACCTCTGCTGGTGGTGAACAACCGGGGCATGATTCTGGCTGCCAATGAGCTGGCATCCCGTCTTTGTGGTTATTCGCCGCGTGAATTGGCCGGCCTGCGTGTCGAAGCTCTGGTACCGGAACGCTATCGCAGCGCTCACGGCCAGTTCCGGGCGGGTTATCAGCAGGCCCCTCGCACTCGTCGTATGGGTTCGGGGCGGGAATTGTTCCTGCTGCGTCGGGATGGCCGGGAAGTGCCGGTTGAAGTTGGCTTGGGCCCCCTACCTGGCGTGGCAGGAGAAAAGGTTCTGGTCTCGTTGATCGACCTGACCGAGCGCAGCAATGCAGAAGCGCGCATGCGCATGGCAATTGAGGCTTCGCCAGTCGCCATCATCATCACCGACGAACATGGACTGATCCAGCTGGTCAACAAACAGTCTGAAGATCTGTTTGGATATATGCGCAGCGAGTTGCTGGGGCAGTCGATCGAGATCCTGCTCCCCGACGAGTTGCGAACCCATCATGCCGAACAGCGCCGCAACTACGTGCAGGCCCCGCAAGCCCGACCCATGGGAAAGGGCAGGGAGTTGTACGCCCGCCATCGTCATGGCACTTGCATTCCTGTCGAGGTTGCTCTGTCGCCCCTTCATACCGGGGAGGGGGCTCTGGTGCAGGCCACCATTATTGACATCAGCACACACCGCGCCGCCCAGGCTGCCCAGCAGGAGTACGCCGAGCAGCTGGCCACGGCTTCGCGTTATAAATCGCAGTTTCTGGCCAATATGTCGCATGAGCTGCGCACACCACTCAACAGCATTCTGATCCTGAGCGAGCAATTGCTCCTGAACCGGCCGAACAATCTCAACACCAAGCAGGTCAGCCACGCCAACATCATCCACCAATCCGCCACCGATCTTCTGCACCTGATCAATGACATTCTGGATCTGGCCAAGGTGGAGTCAGGAAAGATGACGCTATCTCTGGAGCAGGTCACGGTGTCAGGTCTGGTAGACGAACTGAAACCACACTTTGAACCGCTCTGCCAATGTAAAGACATTCGCTTCCGGGTTATCTACAGCCACGCAGCCCCGCTAAGTCTGCACACCGATCGTCTGCGGCTGGCGCAAATTCTGCGCAACCTGCTAAGCAATGCGGTCAAGTTCACCGAACATGGCCATATTGAACTGGAAATCGCTGCAGAAAGCGGCCCGGCAGAGGAAGCGGGCATTTCATTTCTGGTACGGGATACGGGCATCGGCATTCCGGCGGCGCTACAAGACAAAATATTCGATGCCTTTGTTCAGGCCGATGGTTCCAGCAGCCGTCGCCACGGCGGCACCGGCCTGGGCCTGAGCATCTCACGCCAGCTGGCCATACTTCTGGGTGGCAGGCTTACCTTGAGCAGCCAGCCTGAGCAAGGCAGCACCTTCCATTTATGGTTACCGCTGGTGGACACTGACTCCACCCCCCATTCCCCGCCATTGGCACAAGCCGACGAAGCAGCGGCTTCGCCAGACCGTGCCGGGCAGATCAATCGCCAAGCTCAGACCAAGCTCTCAAATGCCAGGAAAGTTCTGCTGGTTGATGACGACATTCGCAACATTTATGCCCTGAGCAGCTTGCTGGAAGCCGCCGGCATGCAGGTTGAAGTGGCGCAAGACGGCAAGGAAGCGCTGGATCTGTTGGCAAAGTACCCCGCCGATATCGTACTCATGGATATGTCGATGCCGGTTATGGATGGGTTTGAAGCGACCGCCTTGCTACGCCGTCAGTGCCAGTACACCGGGCCGATCATTGCCTTGACAGCGCATGCGATGGCCAGTGACCGGCAACGTTGTCTGCAAGCCGGGGCTAACGATTATCTGGCCAAGCCGGTCAGTGAACAGCAATTGCTCGACATGATCGGGCACTGGTGCAAACCCTCAGAGTGAGGCGCCAATGTATACCGAAACTTCCCAGCCAACCGTCCTGCTGGTCGATGACAAGCCATCCAATCTGGTGGCACTCGAAGCTCTGCTGGATGATGGCAGCCGCAATATCATTGCTGTCACCAGTGGCAAAGAGGCGCTACGCGTACTGATCAAACAACCGGTTGCGCTGGTGCTGCTGGATGTACAGATGCCAGAACTGGACGGTATTGAAGTCGCACGCCTGATGCGCCTGAATCGGCGCACCCGTGACATCCCGGTGCTGATGATCACGGCTTACGGGGATGACATCAACCAAATGCTGCGCGGTTTGCAAGCCGGTGCCATCGACTATCTATGTAAGCCCATCACCAGCAAGATCCTCGAAGCCAAGGTGAACAATCTGCTGGGCAGCCGTCAACGCCAGATGGACCGGGAGGTCGCGCATAACGAAGCAAACAAGGCCAAGGCTTTTCTGGTGGAAATCCTCAATACCACAGGCGAAGGCATCGCCGTACTCGATAGTGGCCTGCACCTCATCTACACCAACCCGGCGGCGGCTGAAATCCTCTCGGTTCACCTGCCAGCAGAACCCAACGGCTCTCTTCCATTCTGGTGCGAAACCGGTGGGCTATACGACTTCCCCCAAACCGGAACCTCGGCCCGCACCCTGACGCATGAAGTCTGGTACGAATCAGACTCGAACCCGGCGTTTCCCCTTCAGCTCTCATGCTCACCTTTGTCGACAAACCAGGGCTGGGTGCTGGCATTTCAGGACATCAGCCGGATCAAACAATTGCAGGCCACCCTCAAGCGAATCGCCATTACCGATGCGCTGACCGGGCTGCTGAATCGCGCTGGCTTCTTTCAGGCTGTGGCAGCCGCACTCTCAAAAGCACAACGCTGGAACAAGCCACTGGCATTGATGTATCTCGACCTCGATCACTTCAAGGACGTGAACGACACCCACGGCCACCCGGTAGGGGACAAGTTGTTAACCGCCTTCTGCAAACGACTGACCACCAGCATGCGCGAATACGATGTAATCGGCCGTATCGGCGGTGACGAATTCGCGGTGCTCCTGGAAGAAGATGTCAGCGAAGAACAGGTTTCCACGATTGCCGAGAAAATCCTCAAGGCACAGACCAAACCCTATCTGATCGATGGCCATTCTCTGGTAGCCGGCGTCAGCATCGGCATTGCCTATTATCCGGATGATGGTGCCAATACCGACCAACTGCTGCAGGCAGCAGACGTGGCGATGTACCAGGCCAAACAAGATGGCCGGATGAGCTTTCGCCATCACTCGCCAGAAATGAATGCCCGTGTACGTGCGCGCAATCTGCTTATGGAAAGCCTGTATCAGGCCATGGAGCAAAATCAATTTGAATTACTGTATCAACCCCAGGTCGGTGTTGCGGACAATTGCATTCACGGTGTCGAAGCCTTATTACGCTGGCACCACCCTGATGCCGGTATGGTTTCACCAACAGTATTCATTCCCCTGCTTGAAGAAAGTGGACTGATCGTTAAAGTCAGTAGCTGGATATTAAAAGCTGCCTGCAAACAGCGCATGCTATGGAATCAATCCGTCAGTGAGAATTTGACGATAGCCGTGAATTTATCCGCCAAGCAGTTTTCAGATGAATTATTAATTCATCAGGTTGAACAATTACTGGATGAAACGGGATTACCCGCACATTGCCTGGAATTGGAAGTTACAGAGAGTACCATTATCCAGAATATTGCAACGAGCCAAAATGTTTTAAAACGCCTGCGTAGTATAGGGGTAAAAATGGCTATGGATGATTTCGGTACCGGTTATTCGTCCCTGGCTTATTTAAAGCAATTACCACTGGATGTATTGAAAATAGACAGGCTATTTGTAGCCAATTTACAGCAGGATGAACGCGACCGGGCAATAGCACGGGCCATTATTGGCCTGGCACACGAACTTGGATTAACCGTCATCGCAGAAGGTGTTGAATCAAAAGAACAATATGAACTGCTTGCGAATATGGGCTGCGAATTGATCCAGGGATTCTATTTCTCCAAACCCATCTCATCCTTGGAAATTCAAAACATTGGTTTGAAAAGAATAATACCGCAACACCCTTAAAAGTGCTGCGGTATCTATTTATAAAAATGCGAATAAATTCTATTTAAACGTCAATATTGCGAGCGATCAAGGCATTTTTCTCGATAAAATGCCGGCGAGGCTCGACATTATCCCCCATCAATGTGGTGAATATATCATCCGCTGCCATCGCATCCTCAATCTGGACTTTTAATAAACGCCTTACCGTAATATCCATGGTTGTCTCCCACAATTGCTCGGGATTCATTTCACCAAGACCTTTATAGCGTTGAATAGACATATTCTTGCGAACTTCTGCCATCAACCAATCCAATGCTTCCTTGAATTCGCCGACATTCATCTCACGCTCGCCGCGCTTGACATAAGCATCCGTTTTCAACAAACCCGACAACAACTGCGCCGTCTTTTTCAGCTGCTGATAATCACCAGATAAAACGAAATCATGGTCGATATATTGCGTGCTAAGGTTGCCATGCAGGTGTTTACGGATTTTGAGAATCGGACAATCATTGCGATCATCGTGCGCTACTTCAATTTCATAGCTGGAATCAGCCAGCGCACTAGCCAATTCCTGCCGACTATTTTCCGCGGCCGCCATGCTGGTAAAGTCGAGCGGAGAAATACGCATCAAAGCATACAGAATTGCCGGATCGACAAATCTGCTTTCTCTTTCAATCACGGCTTCCGTTGTCAAATACTGACGGGCAATTGCTTCCAATGCATCACCAGTTAGCGGTTCGCTCTGCCGATCTGGAAATAACGAAGCATCACTCAGCGCCAACTTCAATAAATACTGTTTCAGCTCATGGTCGTCCTTCAAATACTGCTCACTTTTGCCATGTTTGACTTTATACAGTGGCGGTTGAGCAATATAAACAAAGCCACGCTCTACCAGCTCCGGCATTTGTCTGTAGAAGAATGTCAGTAACAAAGTCCGGATGTGAGAACCGTCAACGTCCGCATCAGTCATGATGATAATGCGGTGATAACGTAACTTCTCCAGATTGAATTCATCTTTACCGATTCCACAACCCAATGCTGTCACCAGCGTTGCAATTTCCTGGCTCGACAATAATTTATCGAAACGGGCTTTCTCAACATTAAGGATTTTACCCTTCAACGGTAAAATCGCTTGGAATTTACGGTCACGTCCCTGTTTGGCAGATCCTCCTGCAGAATCGCCCTCTACCAGATAAAGCTCGGATAAAGCAGGATCTTTTTCTTGGCAATCTGCCAGTTTTCCTGGCAAACCCATCCCATCCATCACCCCTTTTCGCCGGGTTAATTCACGGGCCTTGCGAGCGGCTTCACGTGCTCTGGCTGCATCGACGATTTTTCCGCAAATTGTTTTTGCATCTGTTGGGTTTTCCAGCAGGAAAGTCGATAAGCCTTCATTAACGACCTCTTGAACTACAGGCCCGATTTCGCTGGAAACCAATTTGTCCTTGGTTTGACTACTGAATTTCGGATCAGGCAATTTTACGGAGAGTACGCAGGTTAATCCTTCCCGCATATCATCACCGCTCGTCTCGACTTTTGCCTTCTTTGCGTGATCTGTTTGCTCAATGTAAGTATTTAAAGTGCGGGTCATGACCTGGCGTAAAGCCGTCAAATGACTGCCACCATCTCTTTGCGGAATATTGTTGGTAAAACACTGTACCGATTCTTGGTAAGAATCATTCCATTGCATTGCCACTTCAACCGTCATGCCATCTTTTTCACCCGTGGCGTGAAAAATCTTTTGGTGCAATGCGGTTTTATTGCGATTCATGTATTCAACAAACCCGCGAACACCACCAGAAAAAGCAAAGTTCTCCTCTTTACCTGTGCGACGATCAATTAATTCAATCTGTACACCGTTATTCAGAAAAGAGAGTTCGCGAATTCGTTTCGCCAGAATCTCGTAGTGATATTCGACTTTTCCAAAGGTTTCAGCTGCAGCCATAAAGTGAACTTCAGTCCCTCTATGCTCTGTTTTGCCAACCATTTTCAAGGGTTCAACGGCTTCACCGTGATTGAATTCCATGAAATGAACATGCCCATCCCGCCGAATGGTCAGTCGTAACCACTCAGATAAGGCATTTACAACAGATACGCCTACACCATGTAAACCACCCGAGATTTTGTAGCTGTTGCTATCGAATTTTCCACCTGCATGCAGAATAGTCATAATGACTTCAGCAGCAGATCGACCTTCCTCCGGGTGAATATCTGTTGGAATTCCACGACCATTATCTTCTACAGATATTGAATTATCGGTATGGATAATGACTTTGATCAGGTTGCAATGGCCTGCAAGTGCTTCGTCAATGGCATTATCCAATACCTCAAACACCATGTGGTGTAGACCGGTTCCATCTTGCGTATCACCGATATACATTCCAGGACGTTTTCTGACTGCCTCAAGTCCCTTTAAAACTTTAATACTATCGGCGCCGTATTCTTGGTCGCTCATACTCTAATTCCTGGAAGTAGTCTCAAATGGAAAAAATCATGGCAATGCTGTTTTAGATACGCATTGGCATGACTACATATTTGAAATCGGGGTTATCAGGTATGGTGACCAAGGTGCTGGTTGTTGCCTGTTCACCAAAAGCAAACAATAGCGTTTCAGCATCTATATTGTTTAAAACATCAAGCAGATAACCGATGTTGTATCCAATATCGAGCGTGCTGTAGTCATAACTGATTTCCAGTTCTTCTTGTGCTTCTTCTTGCTCGCTGTTGTTACAAACAATTTTTAGCGAACCGGGACTGAGAAGGAAACGAACACCGCGGAATTTCTCATTTGAAAGAATGGCTGCGCGTTGTAGTGCCTGGGTTAGTTGGACACGATCCAATGCAATGATGCGTTCATTGGTTGTGGGGATTACACGATTGTAATCAGGAAACTTTCCATCCACGACTTTTGAATGGATGGTGATCGATCCAAATTTGAACTGAACCTGGTTTTTTCCAAATTCAATATGAAGCGGGTTATCGCTATCACTTAATAATTTGTAAAGCTCCGTGATTGTTTTACGCGGAAGGATAGTCTCGTGTCGATCGAGTTCAACATCCAGATTGCTTGCACAAAATGCCAGACGATGGCCGTCTGTTGCGACAAGTTTTAGGTTGTTGCCGTCAACGATAATAAACAGGCCATTCAGGTAATAACGAATATCCTGATGTGCCATTGCATACTGAACTTTTGACAGCAGGTTTTTCAATAAACTGTGCGGTAGGGTAATCGGTACTCTTGGTGAGTTTTCAATCGCAAGTTTTGGAAAATCTTCTGCTGGAAGTGTCTGTAAATTGAATCGGCTTTTTCCTGATCGGATAGTCAGACGACCATCTGCACTTTCAATGCATACGGTAGCGTGTTCTGGAATAGCACGCAGGATGTCCTGAAATTTCTTTGCTGATGCAGTGAACTGGAAATCAGGTCCATTGCCTTCGATGGCTTGTTCACAAGTAATCTGAATTTCCAAGTCTGTTGCTAGAAAAGAGAGAACATTACCTTGTTTCGAAATTAATACATTCGAGAGTATCGGCATGGTGTGCCGACGTTCAACAATTCCAGTGACGGTGGTGAGCGGTTTCAGGAGAGCGTCACGATCTGCTTGTATCAATAACATCTTGTATAGATTCCTGAAAATAAGTAATAAAGGGCGCCGGTTTCTGTGGAAAACCCAGTTTTTTTAATTTTTTCAATGGGTTATCTCACGTTTTGCGGTGTGGATAAACTACGCTGGGTGTTGTGGGTGTTTTGTTCATTGATTTTTTGGTCACCACGAAAACGGGGTTTATCCACAAACTATCAGTTCCTTAACATCTGAGTTAGTACGTTGTAGTCATGATTCAGGTTCGAATCGGTTTGTCTTAGTTGGGCAACTGTCTTGCAGGCATGCAACACGGTGGTATGGTCTCTTCCACCAAAGGCTTCGCCAATTGCAGGCAGGCTCATGTGGGTGAGGTCTTTGGCCAGAGTCATGGCTACTTGTCTTGGCCTGGCGATGTCTCGGGTACGCTTCTTCGAATGCATATCGGAGACTTTGATCTTGTAGAAATCCGCAACAATTTTCTGGATGGCTTCCACGGAGATCTGCTTGTTGCCTGCTGCCAGAATATCCTTCATTGCTTCTTTGGTCAGTTCAAGGGTGATGGGCTGACCTGTGAACCGCGAGTAGGCAAGTACCCGCTTAAGAGCCCCTTCCAGTTCACGAACATTGGAGCGGATATTTTTCGCTATGAAGAAGGCGACACCAGAATCAAGTTTGAACCCTTCGGTTTCCGCTTTTTTCATCAGGATGGCGACCCGCATTTCCAGCTCAGGAGGCTCGATAGCAACAGTCAATCCCCAGCCAAAGCGTGAAATCAGCCGATCTTCTATCCCTTCAATTTCTTTGGGATATCTATCGGAAGTGATGATGACTTGGCGATGACCTTCAATTAAGGCATTGAAAGCATAGAAGAATTCTTCTTGTGTACGGTTCTTTCCAGAAAAGAACTGTATGTCGTCAATCAGCAACAGGTCCAAGGAATGGTAGTAGCGTTTGAACTCGTCGAAGGCTTTATGCTGGTAAGCCTTTACGACATCCGCAACATAGCGCTCTGCGTGGATATAGCGGATCTTGGCTTGGCTGTTGTGTTGATGCACAAAGTTGCCAATGGCTTGAATCAAGTGTGTCTTGCCGAGGCCTGAGCCGCCATAGACAAACAGCGGGTTGTAAGCGTGGCCTGGATTTTCAGCAATTTGCAAAGCGGCTGCCCGTGCCAGCTGGTTAGCTTTGCCGGTTACCAGTGTGTCAAATGTGAAATTAGGGTTTAAGCGAGTGGTCTCGTGATTCGATGCTAGCTGCCTGAATGCGGCTGTCTTGGCTGCCAAGGGAGTTGCTTTGGCAGGCTCTACCTCAGCTTCCACTTCTGGCGTGACCGCCGATTTTTCAACAACTGGACGGCGAATTGCTGCATTGCTGCCTACTTTCAACTCAAGGCTCATCTGGTCGCCAAAGTGATCATTGGCGTACTTTTCGATTTTTGCGAAAAAACGGTCTTTCACGAACTGAAGCGTGAAATGGTTCGGTGCAAAAATTACGACAGCTTCCTCGTCAACCTGACACTGAAGTGGCTTGATCCAAGTATTGAATTGCTGGACCGATAGTTCTTTTTCGAACTTGGCCAAACAGTTCGTCCAAAATTCATCAACAGCGGACATGTGGGTAGCGTACCGTGAGAGTCAAATGACAAATAAAGCCATAAGCACCATGGAGGTGCGAGCACGGTTGGTAGAGTGAACGGTTAGTTATTCTAGTCTCTTTCCCCAGACTTATCCACAGCTGTGCAGTTGGCGGGATGGAGAGGTGCTGATGGTTTTTGTCAAGACGCGATTGACAGCTGAAATAAGTGGTTGTCTAATATCCCGTTTTTCGCATCGTAGAATCAACTGGGGTTCAGACAAATGAAGCGCACTTATCAACCATCTGTTGTTCGTCGTAAACGCACTCATGGCTTTCTGGTTCGCATGAAGACTCGCGGTGGTCGCGCAGTTATTCGTGCTCGCCGCGCCAAGGGCCGTGCCCGTATCGCTGTTTGATTTGCTGTCAGTGACCGGTAGGCCCTGCGTTACATGGCTAGCAATACCAATCGTTTCTCGCGGTTGGATCGGCTTATAAAAACGGATGAATTTTCATCCGTTTTTAATTTGAGGTACCAGGCTGGAAATGAACTTTTTCAGATCTGGGTCAAGCCCAACTCCTTAAGTCGCGGCCGTTTGGGGTTGGTTGTCTCCAAACGCGTTGATAAACGAGCGGTTGGTCGCAATCGTATCAAGCGCCAAGTGCGAGAATGGTTCAGATTGAATCCTGAAGTCACCTGCGGCTTGGATTGGGTTGTGCGTGCGAAAAAGCGTCTTGGACGAGAGGATGGGATGCTTGCCAGGGCGGCTTTAGAGCGCTTGGCCAAGCGTTTGCAACAATGTCGAAACTCCTCGTCAGCCTGATTCGGCTTTATCAGTATCTGGTGCGGCCATTATTAGGCCCCAGATGTCGATTCTATCCTTCCTGCTCCGATTATGGGCTTGAAGCACTTACGAAATACGGTGCCGTAAAGGGCTGCTGGCTTACAATGCGTCGGCTTTGCCGCTGCCATCCGTTTTGTCTCGGTGGATACGACCCCGTTCCGTGAACAATGTTTGATTGGATCTTTTGATGGATAACCGCAGACTCATCGTGTTTATCGTACTGTCGTTTGCCATTTTGTTTTTTTGGCAACAATGGGAAGAGAAACGCCATCCTAAGCCTGTAGCAACCACTCAAGCGGCTGCTACATCGAGTTCTGCTGGCAATGCCAAAGTGGCAGCGGAAGCGCAGAACGAGGGCAAGTGGTTACAGAAAGGCAATCGCCTTTTGGTGAAAACGGATGTTATTCAAGCCGAAATTGATACCATGGGGGGCGACCTGCGCAAGCTGGCTTTGCTTCGCCATGGCAGTCGTGCAAAGCCCAATCAACCCTTGCAACTGCTGGATGATGGAGCTCAGCATGTTTATGTTGCACAAACAGGTCTTCTGAACCCAGCGCTTCCGGCGTTGCCAAATCACCGCACCTTATTTACGGCAGCTGCCAATAAATTTGAATTGGATGCCGGGCAAAAGGAACTGCAAGTTCGGCTCGAAGCTGCTGAAGTTGCGGGTATCAAAGTCGCAAAAATTTACACCTTCCAGCGTGGTAGCTACCTGGTCAATGTACGGTATGAGGTGACTAGCACGGCGGACAAGCCAGTTCAGCTGTCGGCCTATTACAGATTGTTGCGTGATGGCTCTGCTGCTGAAGGTGATGGCAAGATGGTTAACACCTTTACTGGCCCCGCCGTATATACCGATGCTGAAAAGTTTCAGAAGGTCAGCTTCGAAGACATAGACAAAGGCAAAGCCAAATACGCTTCTCATGGTAACAATGGTTGGGTTGCCATGGTTCAGCATTATTTTGTCAGCGCCTGGATATTGTCACCGCAGGGCCAGCCTGCCGTTTGCCAAACGACTTCAAACTGTCGGTTTGAAGTGAAAGGTGTTGGGGATGGCTTGTATTCGGCTGGTGCAATTGTTGATTTACCTGTTCTTGCACCAGGCAAAACTGTCCAGATGTCCGTACCGCTGTACGCCGGGCCTGAAGAGACCAGGACACTGGAGTCTGTAGCACCTGGTTTTGAGTTGGTAAAAGACTATGGTTGGACAACTGTCATTGCTAAGCCACTTTTCTGGCTGCTCGACATGCTGCATAGCATGGTTGGAAACTGGGGATGGGCGATAGTATTGCTGACCATGCTGGTCAAACTGGCGTTTTTCCCTTTGGCAAATGCGCAATATCGTTCGGCTGCCAAAATGAAAAAGCTGGTGCCTCGTATGCAGCGCCTGAAGGAGCAATACGGCGATGACCGAGTGAAGTATCAACAAGCTGTCATGGAACTGTACAAACAGGAAAAAGCAAATCCATTGTCAGGTTGTTTGCCGATTCTAGTTCAGATTCCAGTATTTTTTGCCTTGTATTCCGCCCTGCTCGCTTCGGTCGAGTTGCGGCAAGCCCCTTGGCTTGGCTGGATCCATGATTTGTCTGTACCTGATCCTTACTACATTCTGCCGGTGGTCTTAGCCATCTCGAATTTTGTCCAGACCATGCTAAATCCACCTGCGACAGACCCGATGCAGGACAAGATGATGAAGATCATGCCGGTTGCGTTTAGCGTACTGTTCTTCTTCTTCCCTGCTGGTTTAGTGCTTTACTGGTTGGTGAACAATCTACTTTCCATTGCGCAACAATGGTTTATCACTCGTCAGATAGAACGTGCCGATGAGCGGGCCAAGCACTGATTTTTATCTCAAGGACACCATCGCTGCTGTTGCAACAGCCCCCGGCAGAGGTGGTGTCGGAATTGTCCGGGTTTCAGGCCCGGACTTAAGTCAATTTGCCAAAAAAATCTGTGGCAAGTCTCCCTCCCCACGAAAAGCCCATTACTGCGAATTTCAGGATTCGGCAGGTAACGCCATAGACGCTGGTTTAGCTCTCCATTTTCCTGCCCCTAACTCCTTTACCGGTGAAGATGTTCTGGAACTACAAGGACACGGGGGACCGGTAATTCTGAAAATGTTGTTAGCACGCTGCGTAGAGTTGGGTGCGCGCATCGCCAAGCCTGGTGAATTTACCCAGAGAGCGTTTCTAAACAACAAGATTGATCTGGCGCAGGCCGAGAGTGTCGCGGATCTGATTGATGCGCAGTCAGAAGCAGCCGTTCGTTTGGCATTCCAGTCATTGAGAGGTGAATTTTCAAGGCGGATCAATGCTTTGCAAGATCAACTGATTGAAATCCGGGCACTAATTGAAGCCACTTTAGACTTTCCTGAAGAAGAGGGTGTCGATTTTATCGATAGCCTGAATGCCAAGGGGCGCTTATCAGTGGTGCGTGAACACTTGTCGCAGGTGCAACGGTCTGCCAGACAAGGCAGCATTGTTCGCGAAGGAATGCGTATTGTTCTGATTGGCCAGCCCAATGTCGGTAAGTCGAGTTTATTGAATGCTTTAGCGGGCGACGATGTTGCAATTGTGACGGACATCGCGGGCACAACGCGGGACATCGTGCGCGAAACTGTCTTGGTAGACGGTATTCCTTTGCACGTGATCGATACCGCCGGCTTGCGCTCGACGGAAGATCCGATTGAAAGAATCGGCATTGAGCGTACTTGGGCCGCCATTAACAAAGCGGATATGGCTCTGATCATTGTCGATAGCCAGCATGGTTTGGGAGCGCAGGAACACCAAATTCTCGCCGCACTACCTATGCAACTGCCAAGGATTCTTGTGCATAACAAGATTGATGTCAGCGGTGAGTTGCCACGGCTGCAGTCGGATGCTGGCCAGACAGAGGTTTACCTATCGGCGAGAGAAGGGCTAGGAGTCGATTTGTTGCGCCAGTCTTTGCTGAATGCTGTTGGTTGGGCTGGAGGTGAAGAGGCCAAGTTTTTGGCACGTGAACGGCACTTGGCAGCTATTGGCGTGGCTTCCCGGCATTTGGACATCGCGGCGACGTGCTGGCAGCAGTTGGAGCTGTTTGCCGAAGAGTTGAGGCTGGCACAGCAGGCGCTGTCCGAGATTACAGGCGAGTTCACCGCTGATGACTTGCTTGGTGAGATATTTGGTCGTTTCTGTATTGGTAAGTGAACAGCCAGCTTGTTTGATAAAACCCGATAAATATATGATATTTATCGGGTTTTATTTTTTCTATTAAAGAAATCCGATGATTTTTAAGAAAGATTTTTGGAGGCAATAAAGATATCAGTTGGTTCTTATATACTACGCATTGCGCTGACAAGCACTGAAATTGCAGCAAAGATATGGTAGGTTATGCAAATTGGAAGGCAAGGTCGCTGACTTGCCTACTTGTCCAGTGGAAATACTTGTGAGAAATGGGGCTTTGCAAAATTCCAATATGCTATTAATGTTCAAGAGTTGTCGTTGTTTTCTGTTTTAACTATAGGTCGGTTGATGGTTGAATGGATCCTAGCGTCTGGTTCAACTTGCAATTAAAAATCTGAAAATTACCAACTTGAAAGGAAGCATTATGGAGTTAATCATGGCACTTATTTATCTGGTAATCATTGTTGCGACGGTTGCTGGGTGCTGGAAGGTATTTGTAAAGGCGGGTCAACCTGGCTGGGCGTGCTTGGTGCCATTCTACAACTTATACGTAATGCTTAATATGATCGGGAAACCTGTCTGGTGGCTGGTTTTGTTCTTTGTTCCAATTGTCAGTCTTGTAATGTCATTTATTGTCATGATTGAACTGGCCAAACGTTTTGGTAAGGGTGCTGGCTATGGTGTGGGACTGGCTCTGCTGCCATTTGTATTTTTCCCGATGTTGGGATTTTCAGATGCCCAATATCAGCGCTGATTAAGTGGAATAAATAGGGTTTATTCGGTTTTCCCAACTGCCTGCAGAAATTGAATTGACCTAAAATCCATTCCTCAATCATGAGTAAAAAGACCCTGGTTATCCAGGGTCTTTTTTTGACAGAGAGGCATGGACCATGCTGGAAATTCCAACGCTGATGGGGTTTGCCTTCGTTGCGGGGTTGATTGATGCTGCGGTAGGGGGGGGCGGGTTGATTCAGGTACCCGGCTTATTTGCAACGTTGCCACAAGCGGTTCCCGCCAGTTTATTGGGAACCAATAAGCTTTCATCGGTATTTGGCACGTTTGCCGCATGTTGGCGTTATGCCTGTAAATTAAGACTGAATTGGTCTTTGATATTACCGATCGCTTTTACCGCATTTGTATTTTCATTCTTGGGAGCTGGGGCGGTTAGCCTGCTTTCAAAAGATCTGGTCAGACCTCTGGTTCTGGTATTAATGATCGGGATGCTGGTTTATACCTTGTGGAAAAAGGATTTTGGTGCCAACCATTTTACTAAAGCGATAGGCAGGCGTGAGCGATTGCAGGCAATATTGATGGGAGGTGGCATCGGCTTTTATGATGGTTTTTTCGGGCCGGGAACAGGTAGCTTTCTGATTTTTTTGTTCATTCGTATATTTGGCTTTGATTTTCTACATGCATCTGCCGCTGCAAAGGTTGTTAATGCTGCTACAAATCTGGCAGCATTGGCTTATTTTGTGCCCAGTCAGCATATTATGTATCAGTATGGATTACCGATGGCTGTTGCGAATGTAGCGGGAGCAGCTGTGGGGACTCGGCTTGCTATAAAAGGTGGCGTGGGATTACTGCGCAGCTTATTTGTAGTGCTGGTGAGTGTACTGGTAGTTAAACTAATCTGGGATATAATTCATTAATTGCATGATTATTAAGTAGTTTTTTGCTTTACGGTATATGGGTTGTATAAGCGGTATGCAATAGGTAGAATAGCTTCTTTCTGCGGGTGTAGCTCAATGGTAGAGCAGAAGCTTCCCAAGCTTAAGACGAGGGTTCGATTCCCTTCACCCGCTCCAGTTTTCTTCGGCTGTAGTGTGTACAGCGGATGAAAAAATAAAGCCGGCAAACAAGCCGGCTTTATTTTTGGGTCTGGGGCCGAATTACTGGGCTGCTTTCAGCGCTTCAACCAGATCAATGTATTTCTGCATCGCTTCTTCTTTGCTCAAGCCTTTCAGACCGTCCCAAGCGTCAAACTTTGCGCGGGCAACGAAGTCGAACATACCTGGGCGTTCGCCTGAAGCATCTCCTTCGGTACCTTGTTTGTACAGTGCGTAGAGCTTCAGTTTGACTTGATTGTCAGGGGCTTCTGACAACTGAGTAACATCTTCTGCGGCTGTCTTGAATTGCGCTTCCAGATCGGACATGGCTTCCTCTTTCCAGGTTTATATTGATTGGTAAAGCATGAAGTAGATGCTTAACGCCGATAGATCACTCGGCCATCTACAATGGTGCATTGCACTTTACCACGCATTTCCATGCCGGCAAACGGCGTGTGTTTTCCTTGGCTGAGCAGGTTTTCCGGCTTTACCAACCAGGTGGCTGCTGGATCGAATACGGTTATGTCAGCCACATTGCCAACTGAGATATCACCCACATCCTTACCCAGAATCGCAGCCGGACCGGTAGTGAGCTTGGCGAGTGCATCGCCCAGAGAAAGGTGTTTTTGATCTGCCCAGCGTAAAGTTAACGGCAACAGCAATTCCAGAGCGGTTGCGCCTGGTTCCGCCTCGCCAAAAGGCAGGAGTTTGGCATCGTCATCAATGGGCGTATGGTCAGAGACAATAGCATCAATGGTGCCATCCGCCAGGCCATACAGCAGGGCATCGCGGTCTCGTGTACTGCGTAATGGAGGGGAGAGGCGAGTGTTAGCGTCGAAATAGCCGATGTCGATATCTGAGAGGTGCACGTGCTGGATGGAGACATCACACGTCAGCGGCAGGCCATACTTCTTTGCGGCGTGGATCATTTCGACCCCTTCTCGGGACGAAATGCGTTCAAGGTGAACCCGCGCACCGGTTTCCTTCATCAGAATAACAATGGTGCTGATGGCAACAGATTCCGCAAGGGTAGGAATGGACGGTAGGCCGAGTCGTGTAGCGACTTCACCATCGTGCGCAACACCATTATTGGCCAATGAGTGATCTTGGGGGCGCAGCCAGAGCGGTAGACCGAACGTTGCCGCGTACTGCATGGCACGGAACAGGATCAGGTTGTCGGTAATCGGCGCTTCGGCATGTGAAAAGGCAATGCAGCCGGATTCGCGCAACTCGGCCATTTCCGTCAGTTGTTTACCGTGCAGACCACGAGTGAGGGCGCCAACAGGGTGTACTTTGGCCAAGGCCAGACTACGGGCACGGTGCGTCAGCATTCTTACAAGCCCAGGCTCATCCAGCGTCGGGTCAGTATCAGGTGGGCAGGCCAGGCGGGTAATTCCTCCTGCAACTGCGGCTGCAAGCTCGCTCTCCAGGGTTCCCTTGTGTTCACTGCCGGGTTCACGCAGCCGGGCTGACAGGTCGATCAGTCCAGGGCAGACAATATGCCCGCTGGCGTTGATCTGTTCGTCGGCTACAAAGCCATCAGGCCGTTTTCCAATTCCTATGATGCGGCCGTCTGCAATAAACAGATCTGCCTGGTCATCAAACTGGTTGGCCGGATTGATGAGACGGCCGTTTACGATTTCTATACGTTTCATTGTTTACCCGCCAAAATTCCCATGACTGCCATTCGAACCGCAATCCCGAACGTGACTTGCGGCAGGATGACCGAGTGCGCACCATCGGCAACCGGCGAGTCGATCTCTACGCCCCGATTCATTGGACCTGGGTGCATGACGATGGCGTCTGGCTTAGCCAGTGCCAGTTTCTCCTGCGTGAGCCCGTAATGCTTGAAGAACTCCTGAGCTGAGGGTAGCAGGGCACCATTCATGCGCTCGTTTTGCAGGCGCAGCATGATCACCACATCCACATCGCGTAGCCCTTCCCTCAAATCATGAAAGACGCGGACGCCAAGTTTCTCCACACCCGTCGGCAGTAAAGTTTTCGGCCCGATGACCCGGACCTCTGGCACACCCAAGGTAGTCAGGGCATGGATCTGCGAGCGGGCAACTCGGGAATGCAATATGTCGCCCACAATGGCAACCCGCAACTGGGTGAAGTCGCCTTTGTAGTGGCGAATGGTGAACATATCGAGCAATGCCTGGGTCGGATGGGCGTGGCGGCCATCGCCTGCGTTGACCACGTGCACCCCCGGTTTGACATGGCGGGCAATCAGGAATGGAGCTCCTGATTCGGCATGGCGCACCACGAACATATCGGCGCCCATGGCTTCGAGGTTGTGGATGGTATCGAGCAGGGTCTCGCCTTTGGCGGTCGAGGAAGCATTGATGTTCAGGCTGATAACATCGGCCGACAGTCGCTTGGCGGCAATTTCGAATGTAGTGCGTGTGCGGGTCGAATTTTCGAAAAACAGATTGAATACCGAGCGCCCTGATAGCAATGGGACCTTCTTGCTATCTTGCTCCGCCATGGTGACGTATTGCTGGGCCCGGTCGAGAATCTGCCGGATGTGTGCCGCTGGCAGGCCTTCTATCGTCAGCAGGTGGTTCAGTTCACCGTGCTTGTTGAGTTGCGGGTTGTACATATTGTGCGGTCCTGAGTGTGCTATTGGGCTTACGGCTCCACGCTACGTCGAAGTGGGTCGTCAAAATAAGCTTGAAGAATGCGTTGGGCGGCGACTTGATCCAGCACGGGTTTCTGGCGACGGCCTCGCAGGCCGATGTCGTTGAGTGCACTGCTGGCATCATGTGAACTCAGTCGTTCGTCGATCATGCCGACGGGGAGCCCGAAACGCCCATGCAAGCGGCGGGCAAACCGGCGCGCCAGTCGGGACAGCTCATGTTCCTCACCATCCAGAGAGCTTGGCAGGCCAACAATCAGTTGGACGGGTTGCCATTCTTTAACCAGCTTGGCGATCTGGTCGAACCGGACTTCGGTTTCGATGGCGTCTATGGTGTGCAGGGGATGAGCGATGCCCAGCATCAGGTCGCCAGAGGCGACGCCGATGCGGCGCTCACCAAAGTCAAATCCCAGAACAGTTCCTGCCTCAGGCATGGCCGGCATCTTCCGACAACATGGCCAGATCAATGCCCAGAAGCTTTAAGGCAGCTTGATAGCGTAATTCGGCAGGGGTACTGAAAATGACTTCGGGGTCGGCGTTGACGCTTAGCCAGGCATTTTGCGCCAGCTCCGATTCCAGTTGACCGGCTTCCCAACCTGCGTAACCAAGGGTGACAAACATGCGTTGTGGCCCTTCGCCCCGGCCAACGGCGAGGAGAACGTCCTTGGAGGTGGTGAGCCCGAGCTCGTCATCCACGGCCAGGGTGGATTGCCAGTTGCCAAGTGGTTCATGGAGGACGAAACCACGATCAGTTTGGACCGGGCCGCCAAAGTAGATAGGCAAATCGGCGAGGTCTTGCCGACTCAAATCGATGTCGATCTGCTGGAAGAGCGCCCGCATATCCATGCCAAGAGGGCGGTTAACGATAATGCCCATTGCACCGTATTCGTTATGATCGCAGACATAAGTCAGCGATTTGGCGAAAATCGGGTCGGCCATATTGGGCATGGCGATCAGGAAATTACGGCTGAGGTCGATGCGATCCATAGGGTCAATTATCGCATAGTGTTTTCGGGCTCGCGCCCGGATTTCAATTGTCGATCGATTTTCGACGGGCATCTAAACGCATTTTTCTGAAGGTTCTCACCATGTCAGAGCATGACACTGCCTTGTGCTGGTTTCGCCGTGATCTGCGAATGGAAGATCATGCAGCACTGTATTCTGCCTGTCGTCAGGCAAAGCGAGTGATTGGGGTATTCATTTTCGATTCGGTCATTCTGGATCCTTTGCCGGATCGTCAGGATCGGCGCGTCGAGTTCATCTGGCGTAGCGTCGAGGCTTTGAAGCGGGAGTGGCAAGCACACGGGTCCGATCTCTTAATAAGAATAGGTGATGCACGCGACGAGATTGTGGCAATTGCCACCGAATATCGGGCGACTGCCGTTTTTGCCAGCAGAGACTATGAACCGGCTGCGGTGGCACGGGATCAAGCGGTGGCACAACGCCTGCAAGCGTTGGGTGCCTGCCTGGTCACCGTGAAGGATCAGGTGATTTTTGATACCGATGAGGTGTTGACCAAAGATGGCAGGCCGTATTCGGTGTTCACTCCTTATCGGAATGCCTGGTTGGCCAAGCTGTCACCGTTTTATGTGCAGCCCTACCCAATACAGCGCCATGTTGACCGGCTGGTCAAGCTCGCACCGGCGCCGATGCCGAGCCTGTTGCAAGTTGGTTTTGGCGAGAGCGATCTGACCCGTTTGAATATCGTGGCCGGAGAAGAGGGGGCGAGCCAGCGGTTGGCTGATTTTCTGGCGCGGATGGATCGCTATCGGGCAGAGCGGGATTACCCCGCCCGCAAAGCGCCTTCCTATCTATCGGTGCATTTGCGCTTTGGCACGGTTTCTGTGCGCAAGCTGGCGGCCTTGGCCTGGCAGCAGGGGAGTGATGGCGCACAGTGCTGGCTGGATGAACTGATCTGGCGAGAGTTTTATCAGATGATCCTGCACCATCATCCGCATGTTGTTGGGCGCGCGTTCAAGTCGGAATATGCCGGGCTGGTATATCCGGGACTGCCTGAACACTTCGAAGCCTGGAAACAAGGTGGCACCGGCTATCCGCTGGTGGATGCGGCGATGCGGCAGTTGAACTTCAGTGGCTATATGCATAACCGGCTGAGGATGGTTGCTGCCAGTTTTCTGGTGAAGGATCTGCTGGTCGATTGGCGGCTCGGTGAACAGTATTTTGCCGAGAAGCTGATTGATTTCGATCTGGCATCGAACAATGGGGGCTGGCAGTGGGCAGCCTCGACCGGCTGCGATGCGCAACCGTATTTCCGTATTTTCAACCCGGTGAGCCAGTCGCAGAAGTTTGACGAAGTGGGGCGCTTTATCCGGCGCTATGTTCCGGAACTGGCTGCCTTGCCGGACAAGCTGATCCACTCCCCCTGGCTGGCCACATCGGCACAGCTCGCTCAGGCCAATATCGTGCTCGGGCGAGACTACCCGTGGCCGGTGGTTGATCATGCGGTACAGCGACCGAAAGCTTTAGCGTTGTACGGACGGGGTTAGATTCTGTTGACGTCTTGTTTTTCAGCGAAGACAAAACCTCAGCGCAGTCTGTGTGTTGTCGAACAATTTTGGTGGTTTCGTTGCACAAACCCAGACACCCGGACTGGGCGTTGACTATAACTGAAGCAGTTCGTCGGTTTTTTTCAGGGGAAAGATGCCACTGTCTGCGCCGGTTCCTACACAACTTGCCCGTAGGGTGCTTTGGCGAATGGCGTCGCGAATCGCGATCGTCATCGTCATCGGCTCGGTGTTGGCTGGCTGGTTTCAGTACCAAGGGCTGCAGAAGACAACGCTGGAAGGGTTGCGCGATTACGTTGAGGTCCGCAGCAAGGCCGATAGTGAGCATTTCTTGCTGGCTGAAACGCAGACCCGCATGTTGGCGGATGAATTCCTGCGGCGATACCGGCTGGCGAAGCAGACGAATCCTGATGCCGAGTTTGATCGCGTGTTCAGCCGATACCCGGACGGCCTGATCCGGGTTCGGCCGGAGCTGAACGATTTTCGACATCGCGCTACCGTGTTTGTCCGGCATGATGTGCCGCTGACGGATGATCTGAAACGCCGTTTGCTGGTTGGCTACCACCTGTTGAGCGAGTGGGGACCGCTATCCACCAACCGCTTCCTCGATAGCTTCATGAACATGCCTGAGCAACTCTCGCTCAATTACGCACCGTTTGTAGACTGGAGCAACTCCGCCACGCGAGACACTGATATCTACAGCTATGAAACGGTGTGGCGCTCTACCCGCGAGAAAAATCCAAAGCGCCTGCCGTTCTGGACCGGCGTCTACTTTGATGATGGTGCCAGGAAGTGGATGGTGTCGCACGTTACGCCTGTGGATGACGACGGGCGCTGGATTGCTTCACCCGGTGAAGACATCGTGATTGATGATCTGGTTGGCCGTACCACCAACGAGCATCTGGCCGGTACTTACAACCTGATTGTGCGGCGGGATGGCCAGCTGATTGCCCACCCTGAGCTGACTCGACAGATCCAGTCTGCAGGTGGCGTGCTCGATATCGCCCGTCTGCAGAATCCCGAGCTGGCGAGCATTGTGAGTGCCGCCCGACGTACCGAAGGGATGCCTTCGGTGGTCGAGTCGGATGACGGTCGTTTCTGGCTCGGGGTAGGACGTTTACGCGGGCCGGATTGGTTGCTGATTACGGTGTATCCCAAACACCTGCTGCTGGGGCTGGCGCGGGAGTCGGCAACGATTGTGCTGGCGCTGGGGGCGCTGTCTTTACTGATTGAGTTGCTGGTGCTGCGCGCCGTGCTGCGAGCCCAGGTGGCGACGCCGCTGGCAGCCTTGCAGCAGGCTGTCTCACAGATCCGCGCCGGGCAATACGAGATCCGGCTCGATCAGCTGGGGCAGGATGAAATAGGTCATTTTGGCAAGGCTTTCAGCGAATTGGCCCAGGCATTGCGGGCCCGGGATGCGGCCTTGCAGACCGAAGTCCTGCAACGGCAGCGCGAGGCGGCGAATGCCCAGCAACTGGCAGCACGCCTCTCGGCTTTGTCTGAAGCGATACCTGACCCAGTTCTGGTGGTGGCGGCTGATGGTCATGTGCTGGAAGTGTTCGGGCACTGGTTGGCACTGTGGGATGAGTCGCCGCAGGGTTGTAATTTGCGGGATCTGTTGCCAGCATCGCAAGCGCAGCTGGCGATACAGTCGGTTGCCGATTGTCTGAGCAGTGGTAAGCCGGCACGGGTGGAATATCGTCAGGAGCTGGATGGTGATCTGCGTCAGTTTGAGGGGGTGTCGATACCACTGCCCAAGCAGTTTTCCGAAGAGTCGGCTGTTTTGTGGTTGGTGCGCGATGTCACTGAACTGAAGCGTGCAGAAGGTGCGATCCGCCAGGCGCGCGACCATCTGGAAGAAGTCGTACGCAGCCAGACTGCCGATCTGCTGGCGGCCAAGGAAAGAGCTGACGCTGCCAACCAGTCCAAGACGACCTTTGTCTCGAATATCTCGCATGAGCTACGCACCCCCATGCATGCGATCCTCAGCTTTGCGCGACTGGGTGCGGGCAAGGTAGATCAGGGCGATGCCGACAAGTTGAAGCGCTATTTCCTGAACATAGCCGAATCTGGCGAGCGCATGCTGACGCTTGTTAACGATCTGCTCGACATTACCAAGCTGGAGGCCGGAAAAATGGCCTATCGGTTTGAGCGGAATCGATTACGGCAGGTGACGGAAGTGGTGCTGGATGAGTTGGCAGAGCTGGCGGCCAAGCGTCAACTCAAGATCACTGTCGCCCAGGCTACCGTGGATGACATCGCGCAGTTTGATGCTTTGCGTATCGGTCAGGTCATCCGCAACCTGCTATCCAACGCCATCAAATTCAGCCCTGAGGGTGGGCTTATCACCGTCACCATTGGCGAGCACGATACGGACACGCTATCGCTGTCTGTTGCTGATCAGGGCCAGGGCATTCCAGAAGCCGAATGCGAGCTGATTTTCGATAAGTTCATGCAGAGCAGTCAGACGCCCGGCTTGGGTGGCACCGGGCTTGGCCTTGCTATCTGCCGTGAAATCGTCCGCCATCATGGTGGCGATATCGAGGCAAAAAATCTGGCGGTGGGTGGGGCGGTATTCAGCTTCCGCATCCCCCGCATGCCACCACAGACGGCCGGCAATGGCTCGGTTCTGGAGCCGTTGACGGGGTGAAGGGCTTCTTCTACCGCTCAGACATTGGCTTCGCGTAGATTCGGCACTTGCCGGAAGTCCTGTTCAACTTTACCGGCCGAGAGCCGGATCACACGTTCTGCCATGGCGATGGTTTCAGGGCGATGTGCAATGACCACCCGGGTCAGTCGCAGATTGCGCACCGAGTCATTCACTTCACGCTCGCGTCCTACGTCCAGATGGCTGGTTGCCTCATCCAGAAACAGGATTCTTGGCTGTTTGTAGAGCGCTCGCGCCAGCAGGATCCGCTGCTTCTGCCCACCCGAAATGGCCGTCCCCATATCGCCGATCAAGGTCTGATAGGTCATCGGCATCGCCATGATCTCAGTGTGAATGGCAGCAAGTTTGCAGGCAGCTTCGATTCGTTCCTGGTCGTGATCTGCGTTGAAGAATGCGACATTGTCGGCAATTGACCCGGCAAACAACTGGTCATCCTGCATAACTGCACCGAGCATTTCACGATAGTTGCGCAGGCCCAGTCCTTTGAGCGGACTGCCGCCGATCAGTATTTCACCTTCTGTCGGAGGGATCAGACCCAGCAGTATTTTCAGCAAGGTCGTTTTGCCGCAACCGGACTGGCCAACAATCACGACCGATTCTCCGGCCTCGATCTTGAGACTGACACCATCAATGACCCAAGGCTCGGTATCGGCATAGCGGAAGCGGATATTCCGCAATTCGATCGAGGGCTCGATCTCTCGTTGCATCTCGGGTGTGTCGAGCTGTGGCTCCGGCTCGTGCAGCACAATGTCGGCCAGCCGCTCGCTTTGCAGTCGTAGCATCTTGATATCGAAGAAGATATCAACCAGCTTGCCTACCCGGCTGCTGAATTGGGTCTTGTAGGCGGCATAGGCAAACATCATGCCGATTGAAAACTGGTTATCCATGACCAACTTGGCGCTCAGGTAGGTCACCAGAATGTTTTCGATACCAAACACCAGCCCATTGGCCGTGTGGAACAGCACATTCATCTTTTCGGTGGCCAGACCACGATTAGTCGTGTTGACGACCAGATTCAGCCACTGGGTACGTCGCTCATCTTCGCGATTGAATAATTTGATGCTCTGGATGCCGCGAATACTCTCGATGAAGTGCGTCTGCTCCTTGGCGGCATGGACGATCTGCTCTTCATTGGCGGCCTTATAGGGGCTGTAGGCGATCCAACGAATCAGGATGTACAGCGTCAGCGCGATCAAGGTCACCGTGGCGAGCTGAACGCTGTACAGCATCATCATGCCCAGCCCGACAATCGCCATCACCCCATCCAGAATGGCATCCAGGGCGGTGGTGGTCAGCACCCGGCGGATGGTCTGGATCGACCCAAACCGCGATACCACATCACCCAGATGGCGTTTCTCGAAATAGCTCATCGGCAGGCGGGTCAGCCGGGTAAACAGATTGGCGACCCATTGCAGATTAAGCGTGGTGGAAAAGTACAGCACCACCCAGGACCGCAGCGTCGAAATCGACATCTGCATCAACATCAGCATGAAAAAGCCGAAGGCCAATACCTGCAGTAGATCCCGATCTCGCGAGACGATGACGCCGTCCATCACCCATTGCTGGAAAAACGGAGACAGAATCGCCAGCACTTCCAGTGAAAACGATAGAACCAGCACCAGCAGCAGCGAGCGACGCAAGCCAACCACGGTGCCTACCAGGTTTTTCAGCTTGATCGACTGCGCTTCCTGTTTTTTTTCGAACTTGGGGGTCGGGGTCAGTTCGATGGCGATCCCGGTGTAATAGTCGGATGCCTCGGCATAAGTCATCTTGCGGATGCCAAAAGCCGGGTCATGAATGACGATGCCACGGCTATTGGCTTGTTTCAAAACCACAAAATGATTGAGACCCCAGTGCAGGATGCAAGGCACGGCGAGCATGGGCAATTGGTCCAGCTCGGTTCTCAGAGCACGGCTTGCCATATCCAGACCGTTGGCAATGCGCACCAGCTGCGCTGCTGTGGCCCCCTTTTGCGACACCGAGGAGCGCCGGCGCAGTGTCGCGACGTCCAGCCCGTGGCCGTGGTAGGTGGCGATCATGGCGAGGCAGGCCACACCGCATTCTGCGGCCTCGGTTTGCAGCAGCATCGGCAGCTTGCGGCTCATACCCCATTGCAGGGACTCAAGAATATTCATGTTGGGTGGCTTGGCGGTGTGTCATAGCTTGCCCTTGATCGACAGCAAGGGCTCAAAGATCCATTCGATCAGGCGACGGGTATCCAGCATCACGTCGGCTTCAACCGTCATGTCCGGTTGCAGCGGCATCCAGCGGCCATATGCCATCACTTGCTGCAACGCAGGCTTTACCGTAATGCGGAAGACCGGCTCGCTATTGGCTGGCTGACCAGGGCGGATGACCGCGCTGCGAGAGATGTCACTGACGATGCCTTCGGCCTGACCGAATTTTTGATAGGGGAAAGCCGGATAGCGCATCATCACCTTCTGACCGGGTTTTACAAAAGCGATGGCGCTGCTTGGCACGAAGAAATTGGCCACCAGCGATGAGCCGGACGGGATGATGGTTGCCAGGGCCTGATCACCCGTGACGGTCTGGCCTTGCTCAACCTGCAAAGTCGAGACCGTACCGGCGACCGGCGCCAGCACTGACAGCTCGCCACGCGCAGCGGTTTCTGCGGCTTCCTGTTCCAGTAGGGATAAGCTGCGTTCTGCGGCGGCTTTCTGGGTTTTTTCGCGTAAAGGCAGGCTGGCCAGCTCGGATTCGGTTGTACTGATCTGGCTCTTCAGATCGGCGGCTGCGCGGACCAGTGCAGACAACCGGCTCTGCTGATCAAGCAGCTCTTCATGCCGCTGCTGCACTTGAAGGGTTGGCACAAAGTTGGCTTTGGCCAGCTCGGTGTAGCGAGCCAGTGTCGCCTGAGAAATCTCGATGCGTCGTTTCTGACTATCGGCTTCCTGCGTCAGCTGCGCCAGCTGGGCTCGCAGTTCGATCAAGCGCTTCTGGCTGGCGGCCCGTTGCTCCGAAATCAGTAAGGCTCCATTATCGATTTCCTGGCGCAGGCTTTGTCGGCGCGATTCCAACGAGCGCATGGCCGCTGCCGTGGTTTCTCCCAGCTTGCCGACCCGCTCACCAGACAGCAGAAAGAGCGGCGATCCCGCAGCAATCTGGTCTCCTTCCCGTGCTTTGCGCGATACCACGCGGCCGGCTTGTAGCGGGTAGACCTGGACCAAACCCAGATCAGGTTCCAGTTTGCCCACCACATGGGCCCGGCTGGTGTAGTTGAAGGTAAAAAGCATGGCGACCAAGGCAACGGCAACACAGCCCGCCAGGGCGCTAAACCAGACGAAGGCTGCCGGGCTGCGCAATACCACCTTGCCAACATGCGCCCGCTTTTTGGCTTCAAAGACTTCCTGTCGAAATAGAGACACAGCTGTATTCAGCAATTCGTAAGAAATGGGTTGCGAAAAAGCTTTGCCACCACCTGTACCTCGCTTGGCACTAGGTCTGGTGGGCGGTAGCTTGCCACTGATCTTGATCGGGTAATAACAAGTGACGCATGACCATAACCATCAAACCTTGATGAAGCAGTTTGAAGTTGGTGGCGTTGATCGGCCCATCCCTGAATATTGCCAGCGATGGACGGGACAGATTGCCTAGAAGACGATCAACCTTGCGGTGCCAACTTGTCTGACCAGCTCATCATAATTGTTGCAAACTATACCACGGTCGAAAAGCATCGCCGTCTGGTGAAGTAAGATTGATTACTTATTCAAAATTACTTGACGGTCGGGACACTAAAATGTTGGGTTTAGCGATTTATGCCATTCAAGAGTTTATTTATAAAAGTCTTTGATATTCATATATAAAATATCTGGCTTGTTTTCTTGGGCGCATTATTTAGTAAGCAATAAAAAACCCGCCATGCAGGCGGGTTTGACCGATGCTCGGGCTTTACTGCATGGATCACTTGATCAGTGCCGCAAGCTCACCTTTCTTATAACGGTCTGCCATGGTCTCCATGGCAATCGGTTTGATCCGGTCGGCCTGTCCGGCACAACCAAAGGCTTCAAACCGGGCCTTACAAATATCCTTGGCCGACAGCATGGCGTCTTTCATGAATTTGCGTGGATCAAACTCACTCTTGTGCTGAGCCAGGTGACGGCGAATCGAGCCAGTCATGGCCAAGCGGATATCGGTGTCGATATTGATCTTGCGCACACCATACTTGATACCGGTCACAATCTCTTCGACTGGCACGCCGTAGGTTTCCTTCATCTCGCCGCCAAACTCGCGGATGATTTCCAGCCACTCCTGCGGCACGCTGGAGCTGCCGTGCATGACCAGATGGGTGTTGGGAATACGGGCGTGGATTTGCTTGATACGCTCGATTGCCAGAATGTCGCCGGTTGGTTTACGGGTAAATTTGTAGGCGCCGTGGCTGGTGCCAATGGCAATGGCCAGGGCATCGACTTGAGTTTTGCGAACAAAATCGGCCGCTTCATCCGGATCGGTCAGCAGCTGGTCGTGGCTGAGTACACCTTCGGCGCCGTGACCATCTTCCTTTTCACCCATGCCGCTTTCGAGCGAACCCAGGCAACCCAGCTCACCTTCTACCGAAACGCCAATGGCATGCGCCATCTCTACCACCCGACGGGTAACGTCCACGTTGTACTCGTAGGAAGAAGGTGTCTTGGCATCTTCCATCAGCGAACCATCCATCATCACGCTGGAGAACCCCGAGCGCATGGCCTGGATACAGACGGCGGGGCTGGCGCCATGGTCCTGATGCATGACAACCGGAATGTGCGGATAGGCTTCGACCGCTGCCAGGATCAGATGGCGCAGAAAGGCTTCACCCGCGTACTTACGGGCACCTGCCGAGCCTTGCATGATGACCGGGCTGTTGCATTCATCGGCCGCCTGCATGATGGCCTGTACTTGCTCAAGGTTGTTGACGTTGAACGCCGGCAGACCATAGCTGTGTTCGGCTGCGTGGTCGAGTAGCTGGCGCATGGATACGAGAGGCATGGGTCACTCCTTGTGGTGTGGGCTTGGCTGCGGTAGGTGCAGCCTGCCGGAAAGGGGCAATCGGCTCGGTTTGAACAGCCGATTATTGTAGTCAATGTAGGCGATACTACCTAATGGCCTGTCTGGCCCGTTTGCGACGACGCCACCAGATGACAATCGGGGTAAACAGCGCCAACCAGGGCAGAATGGCGGCCAGGAATTCCAGCACGGTTCCGAAGCTGGAGAAAAAGACATGGCCCAGATTGCGCCAGGCGTGGCGCAGAGGTTCCAACGCACTCGCTTCGCCAATGCTGCGTGGGGTGTGCAATGTCAGATCCAGACGGATCTTGCTGGTTTCTGCTGCCAGTACTTTGCGCTGCGAGGTCAGGCTATCGAGCTGGCTTTGGGTGTCGGTCAGGGCCTTGTCCACTTCGAGTACATCAGACAGCTTGCCGGTCTTTTCCGACTGCATGCGCCGCAGGCGGTCGCGGGCTTCGGTCAGGTTTTTCAGGCGGGCTTCGACATCGACGACTTCAATCGTCTTGTCTTCGCTGTTGGTGTGCTGGTCAACAATGGTGGCGCTACCTTCGAGCTGCTTCAGGAAGCCATCCACCCTGGTGGGTGGCAGACGCAGTGACAGTGTCGCCGTCGGGCTGCGCAGGTCGCTGCGTGACAGACGGGCGTTGATGATGTCCCCTCCCTGTTCTGCCACACGAATTTGCAGGCTACGCCACAGGGGTTCAACCTTGGCGGCATCGGTTTCCAGCTCGATTTCATGCCGGATGGCCAGGTAACGGGGAGCGGCACTGTCGGGACTGCCACCAGCGGCGCCACGCGCTTGCTGCTCGGCAGCGGCTGGTGGTGGTGCCGGTTGAGACGACTCCGCGACGGTCATTGGTGCCGTCCGCCCAACCTCGGGCATGGCTTCACTTTTTTTCTGCCCACATGCCAACAAGATTGGTAGCAGGGCGGATGACAGCAGCAGACGTCTCAGCATGGTTTAGCCCTTAGGCGCGTTGACCGAGAATTTCGACGGCGGGTAGGGTTTTGCCTTCCAGAAACTCCAGAAATGCGCCGCCTCCGGTCGAAATGTAGCCGACCTGATCGGTAATGCCATATTTGGCGACGGCGGCCAGGGTATCGCCCCCCCCGGCAATCGAGAAGCCGGGGCTGTTGGCAATGGCGTTGGCCAGAGTACGGGTGCCCTGACCAAACTGATCGAACTCGAACACGCCAACCGGGCCATTCCATACTATCGTTCCGGCTTTGCTGATCAGCTCGGCCAGTGCGGTGGCGCTATCCGGGCCAATATCAAAGATCATGTCATCACTGGCGACGTCGCTGAGTACTTTGGTGACGGCAGGCTCACTGGCATCGAATTTCTTGCCAACGACCACATCAGTCGGTAGCGGCACGTTGCCGCCACGGGCCTGGATCTTGTTGATGACGGTGCGGGCTTGTTCAACGAGGTCTGGCTCGGCCAGCGATTTGCCGATGGCCTTGCCTTCTGCCAGCAGAAAGGTGTTGGCAATGCCGCCGCCGACGATTAACTGGTCCACTTTGTCGGCCAGGGCTTCGAGAATCGTCAGCTTGGTGGAAACCTTGGAGCCGGCGACGATAGCAACCAGCGGGCGCTTTGGCTGTGCCAGCGCCTTGCCCAGGGCATCCAGTTCGGCGGCCATCAACAAGCCGGCACAGGCGGTTGGTGCAAACTTGGCCACGGCATAAGTGGAGGCTTCGGCGCGGTGTGAGGTGCCGAAAGCGTCGTGAACAAAAATGTCGCACAGGGCTGCATAAGCCTGGCCGAGTTCATCTTTGTTTTTCTTCTCGCCGACATTGCAACGGACATTTTCCAGCATGACCAGATCGCCAGCGGCAACCTGATAACCAGCCCAGTCGGCCAGTACCGGCACGTTCTTTTCCAGCAACTCGCCCAGGCGTTGTGCCACTGGCTCCAGACGGTCTTCGGCGTTGACCTGACCTTCAGTGGGGCGCCCCAGATGGGTCATGACGATCACGCCCGCACCAGCTTGCAGGCAGTGCTGGATGGTAGGAAGTGAAGCGCGGATGCGGGTATCGTCACCAATCTTGCCGTCGGCGATCGGTACATTCATATCGACACGAATCAATACACGCTTGCCAGCGAGGGAGAGGTCTGTGAGCTTTTTGAAGTTCATGGCCGGGGATCTGAACAAGGGTTGAAGGAGAGGGCTCCAAATGTAACAAGGACCGGAGCTGTAGTGCAGACGGGGCGCATACGCGCCCCGTCCCGTTAGTCTGACCGCGTGTGCAGTGCAGGGTCAGGCTGCAGCCATCATGGCTTTGGCAACGTCGAGCATGCGGCAGGAGAAGCCCCACTCGTTGTCATACCATGCGGCGACTTTAACGAGGTCGCCATCAATGACCTTGGTCAGTGTCGAGTCGAAAATCGATGATTCGTTGGTATGGTTGAAATCGACCGATACCAGCGGCAGATCGTTGTAGCCGAGTACACCTTTCAATTCGCCGCGCGAAGCATCTTTGAGGATGGCGTTGATTTCTTCCTTGCTGGTGGCGCGTGCAGCCTGGAAAGTCAGATCAACCATCGACACATTGATGGTGGGAACGCGCACAGAGTAGCCATCCAGTTTGCCTGCCAGCTCTGGTAATACCAGTCCAACGGCTGATGCCGCACCGGTTTTGGTCGGGATGATGCTCTGCGTGGCGGAGCGGGCGCGGCGCAGGTCTTTGTGTCGGACGTCGGTCAAAACCTGGTCGTTGGTATAGGCGTGAACCGTTGTCATCTGGCCCTTGAGCAGACCAATCGTCTGATGCAGCGGCTTGACCAGTGGAGCAAGGCAGTTCGTTGTGCAGGACGCATTGGAGACAACGGTCATGTTGCTACGCAGGATGTTGTGGTTGACGCCGTATACCACGGTGGCGTCCACATCCTTGTCTCCTGGGGCGGAGATCAAGACTTTTTTTGCCCCGGCATCAATATGCACCTGGCACTTGGCTTTGCTGGTAAATGCGCCAGTACATTCAAGCACGACATCAATGCCCAGATCGCCCCAGGGCAATTCCGCAGGGTTACGGGTCGAAAAGAAGCGGATGTGCTCATCATTGATGCGCAACCAGTCGCCATCTGCGCGAACATCGGCATTAAAGCGACCATGAACCGTGTCGAACTTGGTCAGATGGGCGTTGGTGGCAAGATCGCCCGTCGCGTTGATCGCGACAATCTTGAATTCTTCGGAGCGGTTGAGCTCGTACAAGGCACGCAGAACATTACGGCCGATTCGACCATAGCCGTTGATGGCAATACGGATACTCATTGACTTACGTTCTCCATTCAAGCAAATGGGCGCGAGGCGCCAGAGGTTCGACGGACTTGGGGACTTGTCCGCAAGCGCCAGAAAGCGCGCTTCGGCCGGCTGTGCCGGCTCCTCGGCTCGCTGCCTGCGTGGGCAGCGAGTCCATCTATCGACTCAAGACAACAAGGCTTTGGCCTTGGCGACAACCTGATCGACAGTAAATCCGAATTCCTTGAACAGGACGGGCGCTGGCGCAGACTCACCAAAGTGGTCGATACCGACCACATCACCTTCCAGTCCAACATATTTGCGCCAGAAGTCGCTGACACCGGCTTCGATGGCCAGTCGGGGCGCACCTGCCGGCAGTACCGACTGCTGATAGCTGCGATCTTGCCGATCAAACAGATTGGTGCAAGGCATCGAAACCACGCGGGTCGGCACGCCATCGGCTTCCAGCTGGTCTCGCGCCTTCAACGCCAGCTCGACTTCCGAGCCGGTCGCAATCAATACCAGTTTGGCGGCACCAGCCGTGGCTTCCCGCAGCACGTAGCCACCTTTGGCGATGTCGGTAATCTGTGCTGCATCGCGAGTAACGAAAGGCAGGTTTTGACGGCTCAGCACCAAGTTGCTGGGGCGGGTTTTCTGTTCAACAGCGGTAGCCCACGCAACGGCGGTTTCGGTGGTATCACACGGGCGCCAGGTGTCCATGTTTGGCACATAGCGCAAGGTGGTGGTCTGTTCGACCGGCTGGTGGGTAGGTCCATCTTCGCCCAGGCCAATCGAATCGTGGGTGAAGACAAAAATCGGATTGATTTTCATCAGCGCGGCCATACGCAGGGCATTGCGGGCGTATTCGCTGAACATCAGGAAAGTGCCGCCGTAGGGGCGCAGACCGCCATGCAAGGTCATGCCGTTCATGATGGCGGCCATGCCGAATTCACGTACACCGTAGCTGATGTAGTTGCCATTCCCGGCATTGTCGATCCATTTCGAACCAGACCAGTTGGTGAGGTTCGAGCCTGTCAGATCCGCTGAGCCGGCGACAAATTCAGGCAGCGTGGGTGACAGGGCTTCGATGGCAATCTGGCTGGCTTTACGTGTCGCAACGGTTTGTGCGGCTTCATTGATTTTGGCCAGGGCGGCTTGTTTGGTGCTGTCCCAGTCGGTGGGCAGATCACCCCGCATCCTGCGTTCGAACTCAGCGGCCAGCTCGGGGAAGGCTGCACGATAGGCGCTGAATTTTTCGTTCCAGTTGCGTTCTGCTGCGGCGCCTGTTTCCCGTGCATCCCAACCGGCATACACCTCGGCCGGGATTTCAAATGGGGCATGGCTCCAACCCAAATGAGCGCGGGCGGCGGCGATTTCGTCCTTGCCAAGCGGTGCGCCATGAACGTCATGTCCGCCCTGCTTGTTGGGAGCGCCTTTGCCGATAATCGTTTTGCAGCAGATCAGGCTGGGTTGGTCGGTGATCGATTTTGCTTCGCGGATCGCAGCTTCGACCGCTTCGACATTATGGCCATCGATATCGCGAATGACGTGCCAGCCGTAAGCCTCAAACCGCGCCGGTGTGTTGTCGGTAAACCAGCCTTCGACATGGCCGTCGATCGAAATACCATTGTCGTCCCAGAAAGCAATCAGCTTGCCCAGCTTCCAGGTGCCGGCCAAGGAACAGGTTTCGTGGGAGATACCTTCCATCAGGCAACCATCGCCCATGAATACATAGGTGTAGTGATCGACGATGTCGTGGCCGGGACGGTTGAATTGTGCGGCCAGCATTTTTTCAGCCATTGCCATACCGACAGCGTTGCTGATGCCTTGGCCCAGTGGCCCGGTGGTGGTTTCGATGCCAGGTGCGTAGCCGTATTCCGGGTGGCCGGGGGTCTTGCTGTGTAACTGGCGGAAGCGCTTGATTTCGTCGATGGGCAGGTCGTAACCGGTGAGGTGCAGCAGGCTGTAAAGCAGCATTGAGCCGTGGCCGTTACTAAGGACGAAGCGGTCACGATCAGCCCATTTTGGATTGGCGGGATTATGTTTCAGATGGCCCCCCCACAATGCGAGTGCGATTTCTGCCATGCCCATCGGGGCGCCGGGATGGCCAGAGTTGGCTTGTTGCACAGCGTCCATCGAGAGGGCGCGGATTGCATTGCTGAGTTCAGTGCGGGTTGCCATCGAGATCCTTTTCGCGAGATGCCGGGTGAGTGTCGAAACCTGCGCTGGTAGATTGGGCATCTGGCAGGTTTCGAATGCGCGGGGCGATCGCGCCTGCTTTTTGAAAGCGCGCATTATCGCCGAGCTTGCCGGGTATGGGCAAGCTAAGTCGTTGTAATGCAATTGGAACTTGCACTGATTACGTAGCTAAATTACCAATTGAATAACCATTTCAATGGCAATTAACTACTTATTTGAAATTGGCAGCGGGCGATGACATAAAAAGTCATGGAATGCCGGTTTTGAATACCTGCCGGCAAAGGGTCAAATTTCAAATACATAGGTGCCTGGTGCGTCAGACAGTTTGGGATAAGCGCGATTGGCGGCAGGGAGGGGGGAAATCATCTCGCCGCAACGGGGGCGTAGCCATTCAATCCACGAAGGCCACCAGGAACCGGGCGTTTTTGTGGTTTTTCCGAACCAGTCTTCGGGCAATGGGGTTGGCTTGGCATCGGCTTGCCAGTAGCTGCGTTTGGGTGGGTCTACCGGGGGGTTGATCATGCCCAGAATGTGGCCCGATGTAGAAAGCGTAAATTGAGCTGGGCCTTTGATTAATTGAGTGATTTTATAAGTTTCTCGCCAAGGGGTAATGTGATCTTCTTCGGCGGCGACAATAAACAGCGGTTGGCTGATTTGTCCCAAATCGATCGGATGGCCAGCCAGGACCAGGCTATCAGCTTCCACAACCCGGTTATTCAAATAGAATTCACGCAGGTAATAGCGGTGCATGGCGCGCGGCATTCGGGTCAGATCGGTATTCCAGTAAAGCACGTCCATGGCGGGAGGCGTCTCGCCCAGCAAATAACTTTTCACCCAGTAATTCCATATCAGGCTATTCGGTCGCAGCATGCGGAAACTCGATGCCATTTCCTGCCCGGATAAAAAGCCTTTGTCTTCCATTTTCCGATCAATGAAGTCCAGGCCGTCTTCGTCGATGAACACTTCGATGTCGCCGGGCTTGCCGAAGTCGACCAGCGTGGTCATCAGGGTCCAGTGCGCTACTGGTACCTTGTCCGGGTCGCGGCGATTGCACCAGGCCATGTAGATCGACAACAGGGTGCCGCCGATGCAGTAGCCGAGCGCGCCGACTTTTTCTGATTTACCGACACTGCGTGCGACTTCGACGATCTTGTCGATGCCATCGACGATGTAGTCATCAAAGGTGATGTCCGCCATCTCGGGCGTGGGGTTTTTCCAGCTGGTGATAAAAACGTTAAAGCCTTGTGCAACCAGATAACGGACCAGGCTCTTGGCGGGGGTCAGATCAAGGATGTAGTACTTGTTGATCCAGGGTGATACCAGTACCAGCGGCATGGCGTGGACTTGGGGGGTGGTCGGGCTGTAGTGAATGACTTCCAGCAAATGATTCTGGAAAACCACGGCGCCGGGAGTGGTGGCGAGATTCTCGCCCACCTTGAATGGGCTGCGATCAGTCATGCGTACGTCGCCGGTCTGCATATCGGCAGCGAAGTTCTGCAGCCCTTGCAACAGGCTGGCGCCTTGGCTTTCCCGGGCTTTGGCCAGAGCGGTTGGGTTGGTGAGCAGAAAGTTGGTGGGGGCGACAGCATTGAGCCACTGTCGAAGCCAGAAAGCTGCCATTCGCCGCTCTTTGTCGGTCAGTCCCGGTGATTCGTACAACATGTCCTGAATCCAGCGGGTGCTCATCAGATAGGACTCTTTGAGGTAGTCCCAATATGGTGACTCACTCCAGACCGGCTCAGAAAATCGTTGATCTTCGGGATTCTGCGGGAAGACGTCGGTATCTGGTTGGCCGAGCAGGCGAGCAAGACCGTGGCTGTTCAGGGTCAGCAGATCGTACTGGAGGCGGGTAACGGCCAGCGCCAGTTCCTTGGGGTGGGCGAGCCAGGCGGCCTGGGCGCGCTGCCAGATGCCGATCAGACCGAAGGGGTCATAGCGCTGGCGCAACTCGCGGCGGAGTGCAGAGAGACGGACTTCTTGTTGTTCAAGCCAGTGAGACGTAGGCATGGGGAGCTTTCAATAGCCTGGAGTTGACGGTTCAAGCCTAGCAGGCGCCGGCGAAACTGCGCGGTGTTTTGCGGTTTGTCTTGATGCAGCCTATCGCGGTGGATGCTTCAGAAGCTTGATCAAGGTCAGGCAAGTGCTTGAATCCTCGGCAGGAGCTGGCTGGCTGCGGGAATCCCTTAAAGGCTTCTCCTAATGGCGATGCGATGGGCACGGTTTGACACTGTGCCGCCTCAGATGGGTGACCTAGGTCACTCGCTGTATTTCTTATAACAAGGAGACATCGCAATGCCATTTATTCAAACCTGCCTGCGTGCCACGGCCGGACTTTGCCTGACTGTTGCCGTGCTGGTGCCCGCCTGGGCGGCAGAACGTCTGCCGAATGTCACTATTCTGGCGACAGGCGGCACCATCGCCGGTACGGGGGCCAGCAGTACCACAACGGTGGGCTATAGCGCAGCCAAGCTTGGGGTTGAGAAGTTGATTGCCTCGGTGCCTGAGTTGCAGAAGGTCGCGAATGTGCGGGGTGAGCAGGTATTCCAGATTGCCAGCGAGAACATGAATAACGACTACTGGCTCAAGCTGGCCAAGCGTGTGAATACCTTGCTGGCACAGGAGGATGTGGACGGCGTGGTGATTACCCACGGTACCGACACCATTGAAGAGACCGGGTATTTTCTCGATCTGGTGGTCAAAAGCCAGAAGCCGGTGGTGATTGTGGGAGCGATGCGGCCTGCGACGGCGCTCAGTGCCGATGGCCCGCTCAATCTCTACAACGCTGTCTTGATTGCGGGTAGCAAGGAGGCGGTCGGCAAGGGAGTGCTGGTGGCGCTGAATGACCAGATCAATGCCGCCCGGGATGTGACCAAGGCCAACACCTCCAGCCCGGATGCTTTCCGGACGGGTGAGCTGGGTTATCTGGGCTACGTGCAGGGAGGCCGGGTCGTGTTTTACCGCAGCCCGATCCGCAAGCACACCTTGCAGTCTGAATTCGACATCAGCAAGCTCGAATCCTTGCCGCAGGTCGATATCGTTTATGGCTACGCCAACATGAACCGGATAGCGCTTGATGCCTTGGTGGCTGCCGGAGCGCGGGGCATTGTGCATGCGGGGGTGGGGAATGGCAGCCTGGCCAATGCGGTCAAGCCTGGGTTGATTGAGGCCCGCAAGAAAGGCGTGCTGGTGGTGCGTAGTTCCCGCGTCGGGCAGGGTATTGTGGCCCGCAATGGCGAAGCGAATGATGATGAGCTGGATTTTGTGGCCTCGGATACGCTGAGCCCCCAGAAAGCCCGCATCCTGCTGATGCTGGCACTGACCCGTAGTAGCGACACCAAGCAGATTCAGGATTGGTTCTATCAGTACTAAGCCGATTTTTGCGCAGATTCAAAAAGAAAAGCCGGCCTCTTTTGAGGTCGGCTTTCTTTTTTCTGTAGTGCTGCGCTTACAGTGTGGCAGCGAGGCGTGTTCCTTGATTGATCGCACGCTTCGCATCCAGTTCAGCGGCCACGTCAGCACCGCCAATCAGATGCACCGGTTTGCCCAAGGCCTTGATACCCGCTTCCAGCTCGCGCAGAGGCTCCTGACCGGCGCAGATAATCACGTTATCGACGGGCAGCAGCTGGGCTTTGCCCTTGATGGTGACATGCAGCCCTTCGTCGTCGATCTTCTCGTAGCTGACCCCCGACAACATTTCCACCTGTTTCATCTTCAAGGTGGTACGGTGAATCCAGCCGGTGGTTTTGCCCAGGCCGTCACCTACTTTGCTGGTCTTGCGCTGCAATAGCCAGACCTTGCGCGGCGGGGTGTCGGCATGGGGGCCTTGTGGCAGCAGGCCGCCTTTTTCACCCAGGGATTTGTCGATACCCCATTCCTTGAGGAAAGCATCGGTATCCAGGCTGGTCGGCGTGCCCTCGGTGGTCAGGAATTCTGCGGTATCAAAGCCGATACCACCGGCGCCGATGATGGCAACCGAACGGCCAACTGGCTTGTTATGACGCAGCACATCGAGATAGCTCATCACCTTGGGGTGGTCGATCCCGGCAATCTCCACTTTTCGCGGTGCAATGCCGGTTGCCAGGACGACCTCATCAAACTCGGCCAGCATGGCGGCATCGACCCGGGTATTGAGTTGAAGGCTGACGCCTGTCAGTTCAATCTGCTTGGCGAAGTAGCGCAGGGTCTCGTGAAATTCTTCCTTGCCGGGGATGCGCTTGGCAACATTGAACTGGCCGCCGATTTCGGTGGCGGCATCAAACAGGGTCACGCTGTGACCACGCTGGGCTGCTGTGGTGGCAAAAGCCAGACCTGCCGGTCCGGCGCCGACCACGGCGAGCTTTTTCGGGGCTGCGGTCTTCTCGATTTTCAGCTCGGTTTCGTGGCAGGCGCGGGGGTTGACCAGGCAGCTGGTCATCTTGGCCTGGAAGATATGGTCAAGGCAGGCCTGGTTGCAGCCGATACAGGTGTTGATTTCATCACGCCGGCCTTGTTCTGCCTTGATGACCCAGTCGGAATCCGCGAGGAAAGGCCGTGCCATCGACACCATGTCGGCATCGCCACGCGCCAGTACCTCTTCTGCGACTTCAGGCATATTGATGCGGTTGGTCGTGATCAGCGGGATGTTGACCTGGCCTTTCAACTTGCGGGTAACCCAGGTGAAGCCAGCACGGGGCACCATGGTGGCGATGGTTGGAATGCGGGCTTCGTGCCAGCCGATACCAGTATTGATCAGCGTGGCCCCTGCTGCTTCGGCCGCTTTAGCCAGCTGAATCGTTTCATCCAGCACGCTGCCGTTGTCTACCAGATCCAGCATCGAGAGGCGGTAGATGATGATGAAATCGCTACCGACCCGTTCGCGAACCGCGCGGATGGTTTCCAGCGGGAAACGGATACGGTTTTCGAAGGAGCCGCCCCAGCGGTCGGTTCGCTTATTGGTCTTCTCGGCAATGAATTGGTTGATCAGATAACCCTCCGACCCCATGACCTCAACCCCGTCGTAGCCGGCGTCCTTGGCCAATGCGGCGCAGCGGGCAAAGTCTTCGATGGTGTCGAGGATCATCTGCTCGCTCATTTCGAGCGGTTCGTAGAAAGCGATTGGCGAGGCGATCGGCGAGGGGGCCACTGGCTTGGGCTGGAAGGAATAACGCCCGGTGTGCAGGATCTGCAGGCAGATCTTGCCGCCTTCGCGATGCACGGCGTCAGTCACTACGCGGTGGTGGGCGACCTCATCGGCGTTGGTGAGCATGGCGCCACCTTCGTAAACCCGGCCTGGCTCGTTGGGAGAGACACCTCCCGTCACAATCAGGGCTACCCCCCCTTTTGCCCGCTCGGCATAAAACGCCGCCATCCGCTCAAAGCCGTTGGGGGCTTCTTCCAGACCGGTGTGCATGGAACCCATCAGGACACGGTTCTTCAACGTGGTGAAGCCGAGGTCCAAGGGGGCAAGTAGGTGGGGGTATTGTGCGTGAGGCATGGCTGGCTCCAGATTTCAGAGTTGGCTGGCTTGGCCATGGTCGTGGCCAAACGTCAGGTTAAAGGGAAAACCTTGCATAAAGCTTAGGCGCTGTTGACGTTTTAGTTTCCGATCCGAAAACAAAGCATCCACAGAGCCTAGTTGAAGCTGGCACGGACGCGCTCCAGCACCGGTTGCACCCGGCTATGCCAGAGTGGCTCGCGGCTTTCGGGGCGGAAAAAACCAAAATGGCCGATTCGCCGCATGCCGGTAGTGTCGGGCGCAATGTGTTCTAACGCTGCCCGACTGCCGCTATACAGGGCGTGCAGGGCTTCAATTCCGGCAGGGGTCATCAGCTCGTCATCGGTAAAGGACAAGCCAGCAATCGGCAGTTGCAGCTGCTGATAACGTTGTCGCATGGGCTCGCCTTCCGCCATCAGATATTCAGGGTGCAGACACCAACGGCGCCACTGCCGGATAACGCCTGCAGGCAGATCGCCCACCATCTTCAGCCGCTTGCCGGGAAAATAGCCGCAGCTGGCGGTTAGCAGCGGGGCCAGCACATACCACAGCAGCAGCACCCGTCGCTTGAGTGGTGGCGCGTTCTGGCGCCAGTAGCCGCTACCGGAAGCAATGGTCAGTATCTGCGAAAAACGCTCAATGCCAGGCACCATGCCGGCAATCTGCCCGCCCAGGCTGTGACCAATCCAGAGCAGCGGTACGTGCGGTGCCAGCTGCTGGATGACTGCCACCATGGCTGCGCAATCTTGCGTGGCCCAGGTGCTGAGATCGGTGTCGAAGCCGCGTAGGGGGCTGCGGCGTGAAGCGCCCATCCCGCGATAGTCAAAGGTCAAGGTGAGCCAGCCCTGCTCGGCCAGCCATTCGGCAAAGGGGGCATAGAACGACTGGGCGGCTCCCATTGCTGGCACGATCAGAATTGCGCCCCGACTGGCTCCTGGTGGATCGAAGCGGGTGGCAGTCAGTGAAAAGCCATCCTGAGTCTGAACATCAAACGTCTGCATATTGGCCATGCTGACCTCCTTGCCGATCAAGCGGGGATTTGAGTGCTTGAAGGTTACTTACTGATTAGTAAGTGGTCAAGTCTGCAGGTAGACAGGGCGATGAACGGTGGCTCAAGCGGCCGGAGGTGCTTGTAGCAGTTGGCGATAAAGGCGGGTCAGCGCTTCTCCCATTGCCGCTGGCGAATAGGGAAGAATGGTTTGGCGAGCAGCTTCGGACATGACCTGCCAGTCAGCGGCGTGTGGCCGCTGTGCCAGCAGGGCGGCGAAGCCGGCGACGTCCAGTGCATCGCGCACAAAGCCATTCTGGCCTTCCCGTATGAATTCAGCGGCACCGGATTTGGTGCTGGTCAGTACCGGCAAACCACAGGCAAACGCCTCCAAGGCAACATTGGGAAAGGGGTCGTACAGCGTCGGTAGGAAGAGGGCATCCGCAGCACCATACCAATCAGCTACCTGCTTCTGTGCGCCAACAAAGTGCACGCGCTGGCTCACATTCAGTTGCTGCGCCAGCTGCTGGTACTGGCTGGATTTTTTGTCGTTCCCGACGACCAGCAGATGGGCTTTTCCTCCGGCCTGCGCCAAGGCGCGGATGCAGCAGGCGACACCTTTGCGTTCAAAACCGGCGCCCACATAGACCAAAGTGGCCACCTCGGCCGGAATGCCCAGGTTAGCGCGCAATACGTCCCGGCGCTGCCTGGCTGTTTCCGGGTGAAAGTTCGTGGCATCAATTCCGCTGTAAATCACATGCAGCTTGTCGGCAGGCAGACCAAACCAGCGCTGGATTTCGTCTTTGACCATCTGCGAATTGCAGATCACGGCTTTGAGCCGGGGACTATGGAACAACCGGCTTTCCGCCCACATCGCGTAGTGGTGATAAGGGTTGAGTTGATTCGCCAGTCGTCCCAGTGCGCTTTGCTGGCGGGTGCGCTGTGCCAGCCATTCGCGATGGACGCCATCGCCGGCACGGTACAGATCGCAATCGGGCAGTCTTTCATGCGATTGCACCAGATCGAAAGGCTGGCTGCGGACGGCCTGGGCGACGCCCCGTGCAAAACTCCAGTCCCGCCAGACTGAGCCCAGGTAGAACGGGTCTACCTTGATGGATTGATAGCCGGCATGGTCTTCCCATTTGCGGGTGATCAAGGTGACTTCCACCGATCCGGCCAGGGCTGCAATGGCGCGGCTGACAAAGCGCTCGGCGCCACCGGATGGATTGTATTTCTGGCGGACGATGGCCAGTTTCATGGTTTGACTCAAACGGGTCTCCAGACTGCAAAGCGGTGAATAGTATGACTTGCGCCAGCCAGTCGGCGCCGATGGGCGGCTGGCTGGAATCTGAACAGTGCAACGAAGTAGAGGGTAGCCAGGCGGAGCCTAGTTGGTACCAACCGAGTTGAGGTCGGCGAGCAGGCTGCGTACCCGATCGGCATCCTCGGCTTTCTGGATACGGGTTGCGATGGGGGTCACCATTGAAATATCGGTATTCAGGATGATTTGCTTGACCGTCAGCAGCTGCGCCGGGTGCATCGAAAAGCGGCGCAAGCCCAGGCCCAACAGCAAGCGCGTCATGCGCGGGTCGCCTGCCATTTCACCGCAGACGGACACCGGCACACCCGCTTTATCGGCAGAGCGGATGGTGTGGGCGATCAGGTGCAGCACGGCTGGATGCAGCGGATCATACAAATGCGAGACGGCATCATCTCCACGATCAACGGCCAGCGTGTATTGGATCAGGTCGTTGGTGCCGATGGAGACAAAGTCGAGTCGTTTCAGAAAGTGGCCAACGGTTAACGCCGCTGCCGGAATTTCGATCATCCCGCCAACCTGGATGTTGTCACCCAGTTTGACGCCTTCTTCCAGCAGGCTTTGCTTGGCCTGCTCGACGTGGAACAGGACCTGGTTGACCTCGTGCAACGAGGCCAGCATCGGCACCAGTAAGCGCAGATGGCCGTGGCTGCTTGCGCGCAGCAAAGCCCGCAGCTGGGTGCGGAACATCTGCGGCTCGGCCAGGCATAGCCTGACCCCGGTCAGGCCCAGTGCCGGATTGGGGCTATTGCTGGTGTCTGCCCACTTCGGCATCTTGTCACGGCCGAGATCGACAGTACGTATGGTGACCGGCCCGCCTTTCATACCTTCGAGTACGGCCTTGTAGGCTTCGTACTGTTCATCTTCCGGCGGCAGACCATCGCGGCCCAGGAACAGGAACTCGCTGCGATACAGGCCGATGCCATTGGCACCGTTGGCTCGCACATGCTCGATATCCGACGGCCCCTCGATATTGGCATATAGCTCGATCGGGGTGCCGCAGCGTGTGGTGGCGGCAGTCGATTTCAAGCTCTTCAGCCGCTTGCGTTCTTGAGAAATCGCAGTCTGGCGGCGTTTGTACTGGTCCAGAATGGTTTCGTCAGGATCGACAATCACGACCCCGGCAGCGCCATCGACGATGATCATTTCATCTTCGCGGATCAGCTGTCGGGCATGGTGCAGGGCCAGCACCGAAGGGATGTCGAGGCTGCGGGCGAGAATGGCGGTGTGCGAAGTCGGGCCACCCAGGTCGGTGATGAAGGCGGCGAACTCGGTGTCCTTGAACAGGATCATGTCGGCGGGCGAGAGATCATGCGCCACCAGAATATTGTTGCGTTGCCGGTCGGTAACCGGCTGGCTGGTGCTGGCCCGGCCGTCGAGAGACTTGAAGACCCGCTCAATGACCTGATTCACGTCATTGCGACGCTCGCGCAGATAGCTTTCTTCGATCTCATCAAATTGGGCCAACAGCCGGTCTTGCTGCAGCTTGAGTGCCCATTCGGCATTGCAGCCGAGCTCCTCGATGATTTCTCGCGGTTCGCGCGAGATTGTGTGGTCGTTGAGCAGCATGATGTGCAGCGAAAGAAAGGCGCCCAGTTCGGTTGGGGCATTTTCGGGGATGCTGCCCCAGAGCATTTCCAGTTCTTTGCGCGTGGCGCGGATGGCGGCATCGAAGCGGGCGATCTCGGCAGGGACTTGCTCCGGCGCGATGTCGTAGTGGTCGATATCAATATCCGCATGCGAAACGAGGTGGGCGCGGCCAATGGCGACGCCGCCGCCGATACCGATGCCATGCAAGGTAATCGCCATGTCCTGCCTCCCCGCAACCGCCCGACGGCGGCTCGCTATTCGGCCTCGTCGAACCGATTGTTGATGAGCTCCACCAGCGCTGCCAGCGCTGCCTCCTCGTCTGCGCCATTGGTCTCGATGCTGATCTTGCTGCCCTTGGCAGCGGCCAGCATCATGACCCCCATGATACTTTTGGCGTTGACCCGCTTGCCGTTGCGGGTGAGCCACACTTCACACTTGTAACGCCCGGCCAGCTGGGTCAGCTTGGATGAGGCGCGGGCATGCAAGCCCAGTTTGTTGATGATTTCGATCTCGATCTGTTGCATCACTTATCCTGTGTTGGCTGTGCCGATAGCATTTGTTTTTTCTTCATGCCGGACGGCGTTTTCGGGAGGCAGCATATACATGACGCCTTCGAGGCCACCGGTAATGGCCTTGCCGACAACGACTTCCAGTGATTCATGACTATAGGTGAGTGCCCGCACCAGCATGGGTAGATTGACCCCGGCCACCGCTTCGATATGGCCGGGCTCGATCAGGCGATAAGCAATATTCGAAGGGGTGCCGCCGTAGATGTCTGACAACACCAGCACGCCGGAGCCATCGTTGACGCTGGCAACCAGTGCTTTGGCGCGTTGCACGACTTCGTCGGGGTCATCCTGGCGACTGACCGCCAGTTGGGCCAGGTTATGCAATTCCCTGCCGAGGATGTGCTGAGCGCACTGGATCAGGCTGTCGCCCAGCGTGACGTGGGTCACGATCACAATGCCTATCATTCAGGTCTCTCGTTGCCGCTCGGGGCGGCGGGTAGGTTCAGAAGGCCAGTCGGTTGCCGCGCTGGTGGACAAGCGGTGCAGCCATACTGGTATTTTTGCCGATTCTACACCGTTTACCAGCCACTGCTGTGACAAGCAGGCGGCAGCCCAGGTTCTGTGGATGACAGGTTTTCCTGCGAAACGCGACGGTGAACCTCACGTCAACAGAACCTAACGCAGCCAATATAGATGACGCGGCGGAAGTAGCCACTTCAGTCGCGGTTGCAGGCTGGGAGTGATATAGACCGAGCCATCGTTGCTGACCAGCAGCGCATCGCGGATGCCAAAGCGGTTCGCATAGTCGCGGGCAGTGTCCAGGCCGCCGATGAACATCGGCTTGGTTGCGACATCGGATACCGTACCCGCCCGTAATCCTTTGGGGGCAATGACAGTTACGGCACGTATGCCCTGTGCGGGTCGGCCACTGCGTGGATCAATCAGGTGGCTGTAGCGTTGTCCGTCTTTTTCGAAGTAGCGCTGATAGTCGCCAGATGTACCGATGGCCTCCCCGTCCTGCAATTCGACCACAGCCATGGCTTCCGGCCGGCGCGTGTCCTGGATGCCGACTTTCCAGGCTTCGTTGCCTTTCTTGCCCAGGGCCAGCACATGGCCGCCGATATTGATCAGCGCGTTGTTGATGCGGTGTTTTTGCAGCATGGCTGCGGCATGGTCGAGCGCAAAGCCTTTGGCCATGCCCCCCAGATCTAGCTGCACGGTCGGATTGCGGCTGGATACTGTGGTGTCGCTGATGTCCAGATCACTGAGGCGTGGTTTGGCGGTGACAACACTGGTGATGACGTGTGGGTCCGGGTTGGCGGGTTTGGGTTGATCTTGATGAAACCCCCATTCCGCGACCAGCATGCCAATGGCCGGACAGAACAGTTCATCGCTGATGGTTTCGTAACGGGCGGCTTCCTGCAGGAGGCCACGCAGTTCGATGTCGATGGTGGCCGCCTCGCCAATCGAGAAAGCGGTATTGAGTCGTGTCAGATCGCTGGTTTGCCAAGCGTGCAGTTTGCGATGCAAGCGTTCCATCTCACCTAGCACGCGATCCATTTCCTGTCGGGATAGCGCTTCTGGTAATCCCCAGATGCTGATCTGGACGCGGGTGCCGAAAACATAGCGTTCCTGTTGCACCAGAGGAGGTTGCTGGCAGCCGGCCAGACAGGCTGTCAGCAGCAGGCAGCCTGTCATGCGCCACGGGGTCGGCGTTTCAGGCCAAAGCACGCTCAAGCCCATTCAGAAACAGTCCGGCAACATTGATGCCCGATTGCGCACTGATTTCCTGAAAGCAGGTCGGGCTGGTGACGTTGACTTCCGTCAGACAGTCGCCGATCACATCCAGTCCAACCAGTAACAATCCTTCAGCCCGCAACTGCGGGCCAAGTGCTTCGGCGATTTCTCGATCGCGTGCGGACAACGGCCGAGCGACGCCAGTGCCCCCCGCAGCCAGATTGCCTCGGGTTTCGCCGGCTTTGGGGATCCGCGCCAGGCACCAGTCAACGGGCTGGCCGTCAATCAGCAGCACGCGCTTGTCACCGTCTTTGATGGCGGGCAAGTAGCGTTGCACCATCACGGTCTGTTGGCCGAATCGGGTCTGGGTTTCGAGAATTACACCCAGGTTGGGGTCATTGCTGGTCAGGCGGAAAATGCCGCTGCCGCCCATGCCATCCAACGGTTTGAGGATGACGTCGCCGTGTTCCTGCAGGAAGTGGACGATATCGTCGGCTGCGCGGGTAACGATGGTCGGCGCAATGAATTCGGGAAAGCGCAGAATCGCCAGCTTCTCGTTGTAGTCACGCAAAGCCCGCGCCGCATTAAAGACCTTGGCGCCTTCGCGTTCGGCTTGTTCGAGCAGCTGGGTGGCATAGAGATATTCCAGATCGAACGGCGGGTCTTTACGCATGATCACGGCGTCGAATGCATTCAAACCGATTGTTTCAGCCTCGCCTGCCCGATACCAGTCGGGCGACGCACCTGTCAGCTGGATTGGGGTAGCGCGCGCCTGCACCCTGCCGTGCAGGCGCGCCATGTCTGTTTGCTCGAAAGCGTAGAGGGTGTGCCCACGCTGCGCGGCTTCCCGCATCATGGCGAAGGTCGTGTCTTTGTAGATCTTGAAGTGGTCGAGAGGGTCGGCGAGAAAGGCGATTTTCATGGTTTGGGTCTATGGCGGAAGGGTCAGAACTGGGCCGGAGTCGTAAAGAATGGTTCCCCAATGGTAGAGCTGGCCTGGGGCAATGACGGGTGGAATCGGATTGCCGTGGTCGCTTTCGGCTGCGGAGGTGTAAATGCTGATTGCCAGCTCCGTACAGTAGTAGCGTTCTGGCTGATTCAGTCCAATCAGGCCAGTGTAATCGTAATGCCGCCCCAGCAGTTGGTAGGCGCGGGCAACGGCGACCTCGCCACCAGACCATTGCGGGCGGATTAGCATCAGCCGGGCAGATTTGCCGATAAATTCCGGCAGTGGCGTGAGATGGACGCCACTGCCATCTGCTTCAATCACCTGCATCTGCGCAAGATCCAGTACGCCCGCATGCGACAACGCCATATTGGTCATGGAGGCAACCAGGTTATCGGTGGCGTGTACGCCACGGATGACCAGCCAATCACCCGTCTGGCCCCGTTGCCGGATCGCCACCAGCGTGGCGTGCTCTTGCTGCTGTCGGGACAGTGAAGGTTCTGCCAAGTTGACAATCGGGCGCACAGCGCAGCCTGTGAGGCTTAGCCAAAGCAGGCCGGTCAGGCTCAGGTTATGCACGATGTGGGGGCGGTGAGCGGGCATGGCAAGGGGCGGGGTGCCTGCAAGTCTTTATAGCGGGTTGCTCTGCGAGGTTTCGGTTCAGCGCCCTGCCGGCGGGTTGCCAAAAACGGCAGGGCGCATACGGCGGTCGATATCAACGACTAGCAGATTGCAAAGAACCACGGCGATGCAGATCCCGTCCGGATAAAGTCCGAAACGGCGGACTGTGCCAATCAGGGCGCCGATCAGTGCGGCATAGACAAGGCGGCCTTTGAAGGTGACTGGACTGGTGACGGGGTCGGTCGCAATGAAGAACGCTGCCAGCATCAAGCCGCCATATAACAGTTCAGTGAGAGAGTCTGCCCAGCTTTCACCGAGCGCAACGCAGGTCAGCGCACAGCTTGCCAGCAGCATCAACGGAATCTCCAGCCGGATGACCCGTAACGCTGCCAGCGCCAGTCCGCCCAGCAGATAACCAAACACCGACCAATGCACGCTGAACCCGCCTTGATAGTGATTAGCGAGCGGGGTGGCGCTCGCCATGGCGTCAAAATGCAGACGCGGTCCAATGCGCAGGATGGCTTGCCAGGCCTGGGCAAGATCAACCTGGGCCAGCCAGGGGGCGTGGGCAGAAGGGGCGGGATAAAGCAGGGTGGGAAATGCCAAGGCGACGACCATCAAGCCACCCATTGCAGGATTGATCCGGTTCTGGCCCATGCCGCCGGCGCCATGTTTGATCAGGTTGATGGCAACGATTGTCGCGAGGAGGTCCAGATAAATCGGGGTCAGCGGCGCCAGGGACAGACCCAGTAGCAGGCCCGTGGGAACCCAGCTGCAGTCGGCCAGGGTTTTTACCAGCCCGACTTGGCGATAAAAAGCCGCCGCCAGTTCGGCCAGCAGGGCTGCGACAAGACAGATGCCCACCTGTAGCCAGACGGCAGGACCAAATTGCAGACCGTGTAGCACCATGCCCGGCATGAGGGCGATGGCGACTGCCAGCATCAAGGCAGGGGTTGACTTGATTACATACATGGTGCGCTGATCCGGATGCGATCAGGCCCGGATGCGGTCGCCGCAGCAGGGGGCGCTGACCGGGGGAAAGGCTGGCAGGAAACCGTACGGCTCGCGTTTCTGCCTGGTAGTGCGGGCGGCCTGAGCCTAGCGCTTGGCCTGAGCCCGCTTCTGCTGCCGGAAGGTATCTCGCAATGGGATATTGCTCGGACAAACATAGCTGCACGCACCGCATTCGATACAGGAGTTGATCTTCAGTGTAGCCAGTAACGGCCGGTTGTCGTTGCTGCTGGCGCGGAAAAGCTCCATTGGCTGCAAGCCTACCGGGCAGGCATCGGCACAGCGACTGCAACGGATGCAAGGCGTGGGTTCAGGTCGAGGTGGCAACAGGCTGCGGGCGCCCACAATCAGACAGCTGGTGGTTTTTGCCACGACAGACATGCGGTGGGCCAGACTTTCCCCCATCATCGGCCCACCCACATGAACGCCTCGCGCATCGGGCTGGGGCAAGGCCAAGCCGATCAGTTGCCGGACCCCCATACCGATAGGTACCTCGAAATTGCCTGGTCGCTCACATAAACCGGTGACGGTGACGATACGTGAAATCAGCGGACGCCCTTCCAGTACGGCCTGTCCTACCGCGAAAGCCGTGGCGACGTTCAGTGCCGTGACGCCAATGGCGGCTGGCAGGGCCCCTTCCGGAATGGTCCGGCCGGTCAGCGCTTTGACCAGATGACGCAGGCTGCCTGCCGGATAGCGGGTTGGAATTTCGACGACCTCGATATTGGAATGAATCTGTGCACACGCTTCCTGCATACGTCGGATGGCAGTCGGCTTGTTATCTTCAATACCAATTCGCACACGGTCTACCTGCAGGGTGTTTGCCAGTACCTGCACGCCTTGCAATACGCTCAGAGCCCGTTCCCGCATCAGGCGATCATCGCAGGTGATAAAAGGCTCGCACTCGGCACCATTGACCACCAAGGTGTCGATGGTGCGATCACCCCCTTTGAGTTTGAGACCGGTCGGGAATCCTGCCCCCCCTAGCCCGACTAATCCCTTCTGCATCAGAAACGCCGAGAGGGTATCAATACTGGTTTCTTCTCGTGCCAGTGGTTCCAGCATCCCCCACTCGTCTTCTCCATCGGACTCAATGACGATGCAGGTTGGCATCTGGGTGCCCGGTGCAACGGGGACCGGCATGATGCGTTTGACGATGCCCGAGGTGGGAGCGTGCACCCATACGGCCGTACCAACACCACTGGCAATCGCCTGGCCTTTGAGAACGCGCTGACCTGGTACAACTACAGGCTGAGCTTCTCGGCCATTCCAGCCCAAAGGTACGCACAGCATGCGCGGCAAGGGGGCATGGCGGATATGCCGGCGATTGGAAAGATGCTTCTGATCAGGTAGATGTACGCCGCCACGCCAGGACTCTATCTGGGTGTCCCGTACGCTGACTCGCTGTTTCAACCAGCTAAGAACTGGCCTGACGCTCTGTTCGGCGTTCAGTTGCATGATCACTCCTGCTGGGGCTGTTATCACCCCAAATCAAGATTGGGGAAATGCCAATGAAATTATTCAGAGCATTTGAATAATGACTTCATCATTTTTCAATATGCAGTAATTTTCCAGAAAGCTTAGACGCTATCGCAGTGGTGCAAGCCTGTGTATTAGAATATTCTAATAATATAGGCCGAAAGATCTAGCTTGTCTTGCATAAATTTTTGTATTTTCTGCAGAAAATTGTGCGGCAAAATTGATATCGTGCTGTGCAATTTCCGCATGAGGTGGCGGTTATTGTTCCTGTCGGGCCAGGGTATTCTCGGTAAGGAAGAAATACTTATATTGTTATGAAACAATAATATATGACCTGAATTTTATCTGTTCCGCCATGCGGGTGGATGCAAGTGGCCAAGTCAGACGTCGCAGAGCAGACTCCATTGGGTCCGTTTCAAACGCCAAGGCAGACCTTCAATCGGTTGAAGGTCTGCCTTGGTGTGGTTACCCGGCGTGTTGCGCGGGGTTTGCTTGTCTTACATTTTTATTGTTCGCTACTGTAGAGAGAAAATACGGCGATGCCAAGACCTTTATTATTTAGTTTGATTACAAAGTAAGATAAGTATTATGATAAAAGCATGTTTTTGTAGCAAACGCAAATCAGGGTAATAATCCCGTCCCCCATGTTTTTCAGATAGGGAACGGGATGTCTAATGGCTTGGCAGAGGGTTTGCGGGTAATGTTCATGTTCGGTCATGTGATGACCATGGTGTATGCCGGCATCACCATGACGGCTTGCCACCACGCTATTTTTCGTTACGAACAGATGAGATCCGGCCTCTTACTCCGATCCGCACAGGCGACCATGATGGCGATTCTGGCTCATTGGATCAGCGGACTGTTGGTATTGGCGTTTGATACGGGGTTTTCCTGGCAGCTGATTGCGCGGCAACCATTGTTGCTGTCCAAGATCACGGTGATGGGGATTCTGACGCTAAAGACCGTGGTGTTTTACAAGTTTGCGTTGCCGCGTCTGGTTGGGATCAAGCGCGATGTACGCGGTAGCCAGGGACCGATTGCCATGCTGGGTGTCATGTCGGTATCAAGCTGGGTCTATCTGGTGTTTCTTGGCGTGGCCAAGCCTTTGCTGGGCTTGGGCTATGGGGGCTTCATGGCGCTCTATGGTGGTGTGATGCTACTGGCCGCCGGATTTGCCTGGCGCGTGGTAGGACCTCGAATCCGCTGGGCCCACCAGCATGCCAAGACCATCATCGGTTATACGATGTAAAGCACCGAGCTTGCTGCTGGCGGATGGTGGAGCTGAAGCGGCTGCACAACCCGCCAGCAAATCTGCAACAAAAGGTTGCGCAGCCAGGGTTGAAGTGGCTCAGACTGGAACGGCGACTTCTGCCGGTGTGGTTTGCTCGATTTCACGAGCGGCTGCCAGCAGGGCCAAACGGGAAACCACGCCGTAGGCATAAAAACGATTGGGTGGGGTATCTGGCAAGCCGCTGCAATCGGGCGTGGAGCAGGGGCTGGCAAAGGCGAGCGGTACAAAGTGCATGCCTGGCGCATTCAGGTTTTCGTCCGAGCCACGGCCGGTGTGTACTCGATAGAAACCGCCAACGACATAGCGGTCCATCATGTAGACAACCGGCTCCGCCACGGCGGCATTGACGGTCTCGAAGGTGTAGACCCCTTCTTGCACGATCACATCGCTGACTTCCATTCCCTCTTTGACGACGGCCATCTTGTTACGCTGCTTGCGGTTGAGGCCGACCACTTCTGCAGGGTCTTTGACGGTCATGACGCCCATGCCATAAGTGCCGGCATTGGCTTTGACGACGGCGTAGGGGGTCTCGGTGATACCCATTTCAGCGTAACGCATCCGTGTCAGGTTCAAGATCCTCTCCACCTCGGCCGCCAGCTGTTCTTCTCCTTCCCGGCTTTGAAAGTCGAGCCCGGCAACATGGCCAAAATAGGGGTTGATCAGCCAGGGGTCGATCTTGAGCAGGTTGGCAAATTCGTTGGCGACGCCGTCGTACGCGGCGAAGTGATGGGTTTTGCGGCGGACGGCCCAGCCTGCATGTAGGGGAGGGAGCAGTGTCTGCTCCAGATTCTGTAACAGGGCCGGGATCCCGGCTGACAGGTCGTTATTCAGCAGTACTACACAGGGGTCGAAGCCATCGACCATGATGCGGTTGCCGTGACGGCTGATGGGCTCAAGCAGCAACTCGCCGCCATCCGGGGTTTCGATACTGGTGGGGCGGGTGATTTCAGGGTTGAGGCTGCCCAGGCGTACCGTCAGCCCTGCCAGACGCAGGACACGGGTAATAGCGGCAACGTTTTGCAGATAAAAGGTATTGCGTGTGTGATTTTCCGGAATCAGCAACAGGCCGCGTGCGTCGGGACAGATTTTGTCGAGCGCACTCATGACCGCCTGTACACACAGTGGCGTGAAGTCAGGGTTCAGATTGTTGAATCCGCCTGGGAACAGATTCATATCCACCGGCGCCAGCTTGAACCCGGCGTTGCGTAAATCGACTGATCCGTAAAAGGGGGGCGTGTGTTCCTGCCATTGACCTCTGAACCAACACTCGATCGTGGGTTGGGCTTCAAGAATACGGCGCTCCAGCTCTAGGATGGGGCCAGTCAGGGCAGTTGCCAGGTGAGGAACGGTCATCGCAGCGGTCTCTGTTGTCAACAATTCGGAAAGTTCTATATCAGGGCGCCTTGGCTTGGCAACAAGTAGCAAATTCTTGCCTCGCATACGGACGCCATTCGGCAATCGGCGTTGCCATCCTATTCTGCGCCGATTGTGGCAGGCCGCAAGTTATAGCGGAAAACGCTATGTGCTAAACTCGGCGACCCCCACGCTCATGGTGCCGAGATGAGCCTTCCAAGCCCAGTCCCCAAGGAAAGTTTGCAGGAAAGCCTGCAGCAGGTTGTTCACCTGCTCCGTCGCCACAAACTGGTTGAAGACCTGGTCCACAAGCAGGACATGCCTCATCACGACCTGGTCGAAGGTCTGGTCCACAAACAGAACCTGACCGAACTGGCTCGCAAGCTGGAGCAACTCCACCCGGCTGACATTGCTTATATCCTCGAATCCTTGCCGCTTGATGACCGCTTGATGGTCTGGAGCTTGGTCCATAGCGACCGCGAGGGTGACATCCTGCTTGAAGTATCCGATGCGGTGCGGGAAACGCTGCTGGCGGACATGGACCAGCACGAAATTCTGGCTGCCGCCGAGCATCTGGACGCCGAAGAACTGGCAGATCTCGCGCCTGACTTACCGCAGCAGGTGGTGAATCAACTGCTGGGCAATCTTGAAGAAGAAGAGCGGGCTCAGCTGCAGTCAGCGTTGTCATTCCGTGAAGACCAGATCGGGTCTTTGATGGACTACGACATGGTGAGTATTCGCGATGACGTTCGTCTGGAGGTGGTGCTGCGCTATCTGCGCCGCTTTGACGAGCTGCCACACCATACCGACAAGTTGTTTGTGGTCGATGGTGAGCACATGCTGAAAGGGGTACTGCCAGTCAAGCGGCTGCTGGTGAACGACCCGGATTTGATGGTGCATGAAGTGATGGCGACCGACGTGGTGGTCTTTCGTCCTGACGATAAAGTAGGCGCTGCGGCGCAGGCTTTCGAACGTTATGACCTGATTTCGGCCCCGGTGGTGGATTCGGTTGGAAAAGTCATCGGCCGATTGACAGTCGATATGATGGTTGACGTAATCCGTGAAGAGTCGGAATCGGAAGTGTTGTCATTCGCGGGTTTGACCGAGGATGAAGACTTGTTCTCGTCCGTCTGGAAGTCGGCCCGCAATCGCTGGCCCTGGTTGGCGATCAATATTGTCACAGCGATCATCGTGTCGCGGGTGATTGGAGCCTTTGAAGCTACGACTGCCAGCATTGTTGCGCTGGCTGCCTTGGCGCCCATCATCTCGGGGATTGGCGGAAACTCGGGTTCGCAGACGGCTACGATTATCATTCGTGCCTTGGCGCTAGGGCAGGTGAATCTGGGGAGTACTCGCCGCCTGATTGCCAAGGAATTCGGTATTGCTTTGCTCAATGGCCTGCTATGGGGCGGGGTTCTGGGTATCGTGGCGTTAATCATCTACGGCAAGCCGGGGCTGGGACTGGTAATGGCATTGGCCATGCTGCTGAATTTCCAGGTTGCCGCCGCCGTCGGTCTGTTCGTACCCCTGACCATGCACAAGCTGGGACGTGATCCTGCCTATGGCTCAAGCGTGTTTCTTACTTTCATGACTGACGGCATGGGAAATTTGATTTTCTATGGCCTGGCCACCCTGTTTCTGTTGCGCCACATTTGAGCGCCTTTCGCGCCATTCAACCAATCTGGTTTGGTGGCCCTGAGGGCCTGAACGGGGACTTTTGATGTCTGAAAATCATTGCAACGCACTACCTACCCTCGATCGCAGCCTGAGGGCGTGTGGCCTGCCCATGTCTGAGGCGCGTATGCTGATGGAGGCGGCCAGCGGCCTGGACCGTGTTCGCCAAATTACATACCCCGAGACCGTACTGGATGCTACGTCTTTCGCACAGTTTGAAGCACTGGTGGCCCGACGCCGATTGGGCGAACCGATAGCCTATCTGCTCGGGCGGCGCGAGTTCTATGGTCTGGAATTGGCTGTTGGACCGGGCGTACTTATCCCGCGTCCGGAGACTGAATTGCTGGTTGATCTGGCTTTGGAGCGTCTACCCTTGGGCAAGCAATGCTTGGTGCTTGATCTGGGGACCGGCAGCGGTGCCATCCCGCTGGCGATTGCATCGCAACGGCCGGACTGCACCATGACAGCGGTGGATGTTTCGCCCGATGCCTTGGCGATTGCTGAGCGGAATGGGCAGTGCCTAGGGTTTGCCGTCCGCTGGTGCCTATCCGATTGGTATGACGCTTTGCAGGGTGAGCAGTTTCATCTCATCACTTCCAACCCGCCTTATATTGCGGCGGGTGACTGGCATTTATCTGAAGGCGATCTGCGTTTTGAGCCGATAGGGGCTTTAACGGATGGTGCGGATGGCTTGGCGCATATCCGGCAGATCATCAGTGAGGCAGGCGCTCATCTGTATGCCGAGGGGTGGCTGTTGTTTGAACATGGCTACGACCAGGCTGCGGCCTGTCGTCAGCTGCTGCAGTCACATGGATTTACAGCGGTGCAGTCCTGGCAGGATCTTGCCGGCATCGAACGGGTAACGGGTGGGCAGCTTGCCGCCACCGCATTGCGCTGAGTAAAATACCCGACTGAATCAATCGGATATTGGCCTATGTGGCCGGAGGAAATTTGTCATGGATATTCAGCAAGTCATTCATCAGACCGTTACCGAGAACCCTGTTGTTCTGTATATGAAAGGTACCCCGACTTTTCCGCAGTGCGGGTTCTCTGCCAATGCTGCTGCCATTCTGAAGGCTTGTGGCACCCAGTTTACGGCGGTCAATGTGCTGGAAGATGCCGATATCCGCCAAGGCATCAAGGAATATGCCAGCTGGCCGACCATTCCCCAGCTATACATCAAGGGGGAATTTGTGGGGGGGTCCGACATCATGAAAGAACTGTTCCAGTCTGGTGAGTTGCAAAAGCTGCTGGACGCCGCCAAAGGCTGATTGCCTGCCAGTAGTCTGCCGTTGACTGTTGGCTCTACGATCCAAGTAAAAAGGCCACCGCGTGCGGTGGCCTTTTGTTTTGAGTGTAGCTGGACGCTATTGCTGACGTATCTGATTGGTGAAGGAAGCCTTTGCGTTGCAGATTCAAAGGCTTCCTTGAAAATCCATTGATTATCCCGTCGAAACCCCCAGCGCCTAATCGTGCAGTGAGGTCAGCTACCGGTCTCGGGAATTGGCTCGTTGCGCGTTTTCCAGAGGGAGTACAGTACGCCAGCTGCCAGCAAGCCAAAGGTGACGGTCAGTGACAGCGGCGCCGGGATCTTGATGGCAAAGTTCACCAGGAAGATCTTGATACCGATGAACACCAATACCACCGCGAGGGCGTACTTCAGATAGTGGAAGCGATGCACCATGGCGGCCAGAGCGAAGTACAGGGCGCGCAAGCCGAGAATGGCGAAGATGTTCGACGTCATCACGATAAACGTGTCGCGGGTAATGGCGAAGATGGCCGGGACGCTATCGACGGCGAAAATCAGGTCGGTCAGTTCCACCATGATCAGGGCCAGAAACAGCGGGGTTGCCCACCAGACCTGCCGCGACGGGTTTTTCGGATCAGCTTGTTTGACGAAGAAGTGATTGCCGTGCAATTCATGAGTGAAGCGGAAGTGCCGGCGTAACCAGCCGATCATCGGGTTGGAGCCGACATCGGTTTCATCATCCTTCATGAAAAGCATCTTTATACCGGTAAACACCAGGAACGCTCCAAATATATAGAGAATCCACTGGAACTGATCAATCAGCGCTGCCCCCAGGCCGATCATGGTGCCGCGCAGGACGATTGCTCCCAGAATGCCCCAGAACAGGACTCTGTGCTGATAGACGCGCGGAACAGCAAAGTAAGTGAAGATCAGGCTGATGACAAAAACGTTGTCCATTGACAGGCTTTTTTCTACCAGGAAGCCGGTCAGGTATTCCATGCCGGCGGTTGGTCCGGCCTGATACCAGACCCAGCCGCCAAACAGCAAGCCCGCGCTGATGTAAAACGCGGACAGTTTCAGGCTCTCCTTGACCCCGATCTCATGGTCTTTCTTGTTCAATACGCCAAGATCCAGTGCAAGCAGGATCAGCACGACGGCGGCGAATATGCCCCACATCCAGAGTGGATAGTCCATTTCAATTCTCCTCTTTCAATTATCCGATTTGCCCTCTCTGCCTGTGGCCGAGAGGGCGGGTCGGTGTGTTAGCGGGACTGCTGCAACGTCGCGATACGCTGTTCCAGCGGAGGGTGACTACTAAATAGCTTGAGCATGCCGCTGCCGCTGATCCCCGCTACGGCAATATTCTTCGGCAGGTCTCCAGCCTGCATGCCGCCGAGCACCTGCAGCGCTTCTATCATCGGCTGCTTGCTACCGAGCAGCTTGGCTGCGCCGGCATCTGCCCGGAATTCACGTTGCCGTGAGAAGTACATGACGATCATGCTCGCAACGACGCCAAACAGGATTTCGAAGACAATGCTTGCCACCATGTAGCCGATTCCTGGGCCGGTTGATTCTTCATCATCCTTTCGGAAGAAGCTGTCTACGGCATAAGCGGCGATACGTGCCAGGAAGACGACGAATGTATTGACCACACCCTGAATCAAGGTGAGGGTAACCATATCGCCGTTGGCTATATGGGCAACCTCATGCGCCAGCACGGCTTCTACCTGGCGGCGGCTCATGGTTTGCAGCAGGCCCGTCGAAACCGCTACCAGAGAGCTGGATTTGCTAGCTCCCGTGGCAAAGGCATTCGGCTCTCCTTCATAGATGGCAACTTCGGGCATCGGCAAGCCAGCTTTTTCAGAGAGCTGGCGTACGGTTTCCACCAGCCACGCTTCATCTGCGGTGCGTGGCTGGGCAATGACTTCCGCACCCGTACTCCACTTGGCAATGGTTTTCGAGAGCAGCAATGAGATAAATGCACCACCAAATCCCATTACTGCAGCAAAAACCAGCAGCATGCCGTAGTTGATTCCCTTGGTTGTCAGATACTGGTCAACGCCCAGCAGCCGAACGCTGAGGGAAAGCACCAGCATGATGGCAAGGTTGGTTGCGAGAAAAAGAGCAATGCGTTTCATGAAAGACTCCGTACAGTTATTGGCCTTCGATCAAAGGCAAAACCTGCCTTCGCCCGGATTGCTGTCGGCCGAAAGCGCGGCTTGCGGCATGGGCGGCACGATGAATGGCCTTGTCGATGGCGCGATGTAGTTCACTGGCCCGCTCGGTGATGACGACGCTGGCGCGCCCAGGGAGTACCAGCAATACCTGACAGACCTTGTCGATGCCGCCTCTTGGCCCGTTTTCATCAACTAGCCTTACGGTGATGGCGCCAATTCGGTTCAGGGTTCGATTCAAGGCAAATTGCAGGCGGCGCATCACATACTCACGCGTTGCCTCATCTACATGGATTTGCCGGGCGATGATGTGCGGTCTCATGGTGTGCTCCCAGGGGTGAACAAAAGGAAGCCCCAGCATAAACGTGTCGATTATCAGGATGAATCGATCTTTTTCTGTTTAATGATTCGTATTTTTCGATTAATTAAGGCTATTTGCGTTGGAACTGAATTACAAACATCTGCACTATTTCTGGGTTGTCGCGAAGGAGGGGGGGATAACCCGGGCAGCGGAACGCTTGGGTATCAGTCCGCAAACCATCAGCGGTCAGCTCTCGACGCTGGAGCGGGAGATCGGTCGCGCCTTGTTTCATCAAGTGGGTCGGCGGCTGGAGTTGACCGAAGCCGGGCGTGAAGCATTGCGATACGCCGATGAGATTTTCATGATTGGGCGTCGCCTGCAGGCAGCGTTGGCGGACCCTGAGTTGGGGGCAACGACAACCTTGACCATTGGCGTTGTGGATTCGGTTGCCAAGTTGGTGGCTTACAAGATCCTCGAACCGTTGATGCAGCAGGACAAGCTGCGTTTGGTGTGCCATGAGGGGAGTGTGGAAGAGCTGATGCTGGCTCTGGCGCGCCACAAGCTGGATGTGGTGCTGAGCGATCGTGACCCAGGGCAAAGTCGTCAGCTCAATCTGACCTGCCGCCGGGTTGCTGGGTGTCCTGTGGGTATTTTTGCGGTGAAAAGCTTGCTGGATCGATTAGACCCCGACCGTAGTGGACGATTGCCTGAGGGGGCGCCTTTGCTGTTGCCTAGCCAGCGTAGTTCTCTGCGGGCACGTCTGGATGTCTGGCTGGATGCCCATGCCCCCACCTCAGTACGTATAGTGGGGGAGTTTGATGACAGCGCCCTACTTAAAACTTTTGGCGCTCAGGGGGCTGGCTATTTTCCAGCGGCGAGTGTGCTGAAGGATGCACTACTGGCCCAGTATGGGGCTGAGCTAGTGTGTATGGTGTCGGAGATCGGTGAAGACTATTACTTGCTGAGCTACGCGGCACGGTTGCCGAATGTGTCGGTGGAAAAATTGGTTTCGGCTTCCGCCGAGGTGATGGAAAAACTGGGCGGTTCTACCGCCCAGTGAGGGGTGCTGGGTCAATCAAGGCACCGAATGATCAACTGCGATAGACAAGGCAGCCATCGATCAGGAATTCCGAGACGTCGCCCGTTCCTTTGGGCTCAATTCGATCAAAGTCGTAGCGTTGACCATTGATCTCAATATACGCCGGGATTTCACGGTCAGCATAACGGCCAATCACTTCAGTCGCTCGACGATAGTTTTGCGGCTGAATCGGCCCTGCAGGCATGGTGCTGGTATCGGGTAGCAAGGGATGAGGGCCTGGGTCGGTTCCTGGAATCACTCTGAGCAGCAAAAGAAACAGCCAAGGGGGGGGTAACACTCGTTTGACGCGTTTTTCGCTGTCAATGACACAAGCAACACCAAACTTCAAACCGCAGGCCGGGCATTCTGCGTCGGCGGCGAGATGAATCTGATCCTGTATCAAGCGGGCGATGCCGTGCATGTCGTTGGCGTGCAGCATGTGCTTGCAACGCAGACAAGGTTTTGAAAACTGCTTGACTTTATGGCCGTTGCTGAACTGCAAAGGCAGGAAGCGAGAAAGTTTGGCTGTACGGCGCATGGTTTTCAAACATCCAATGGGCGGCATTCAAGGGTGAGATCAAGATAATCCGTCGCGATCCGTTGCAGGCGAACGGGCGTACCAGCTTCGAGTTCGGGCAGACCGGCAATGCGCATTACCAGAGGCATGCTATCGAAGCGGACCAGATTTTCTTTGATGATAGTGCCTGTTGGCTGGTCGATCTGTTCTTGCTCCAGATAACGCAGGCACCAGTAACGCTCCATTTTTTCCTGAAAGTCGGCATAGGCGTTATAGGCAGCATCAAAATCGCGCATGGCGGCGAACAACATCGCATCATTTTTGGCATAGCGTGGTTTGCTGCCCGACAGCATTGCAATGAGCTGCTGTTGATTGATGAAATCGACCGCGCGCCTTAACGGTGAGCTGGACCAGGCATATTGCGCGACACCGAGGCCCTGGTGTGGGCTTGGCGTAGTTGTCATGCGGACTTTTCCTGCCGCTTGTGCCCGGTAAATACCCGGAATACCTGCTTCGCCGAGCATTTTTCCCCATTCGCTGTTGACGAAGATCATCAGCTCGGCAACCAGCTTATCCATTGGGGAACCACGCTTACGTGGAACAATCCGCACTCGTTTGCTGCCATCGTCTTGTGGGTCGATATGGAAGCTGTAATCCAGTCTTTCCACCCGATTCGGATCTGCCTTACCCCGCCGTTCTTCGAGCTTGTTACCCAGTCGCCAGAGCAAGGTTAGCTCGTCACGGTATGGGTAGTCCCTCCCCCCTTCCTGATCCACAGTGGCCTCGTTGAAGAAGGGCTCAATCGCATCGTGGCGTAGATTGGCGGCGATGTGTACGAGCTCCGCCTGGCTGTGCGTACCTGTGATTTCCAGGTCCTGATCAAGCGTCAGGTACAAGCTGAGCGCGGGACAGGTGTGGTCAGCGGCAAGCGTGAAACGCTCTACAACCTCGTCCGGCAGCATGGTGATCTTGTTGCCCGGCATGTAAACCGTGGAGAGGCGGCTGAGTACGACTTGTTCCAGTGGGGAATCGGCGGGGATGCCAAACGTGGGGGCCGCGATATGCACGCCAATCTTGTAACCCCCATTTTCGAGCTTTGTGACCGAGAAAGCATCGTCGATCTCGGTGGTGGCTGCATCGTCGATGCTGAATGCTGAGACATCGGCTACCGGTAGTTCCGGTGCATCGGCGGGTGCAGGATAGTTGCCAAATCCCAGCCCCTTGGGAAAGTACTCGGCGATGAAGCCATCCAGAAAGTAGTTCTCGACCGAAGGAATGGCACCACAGCGTTCGAGTAGTCGTAGCGGCGATAGCTGCATGGCTTCCGCTGCGGCAGCCAAAGCCTTCCAAGGCATTGAATTCTTGTCGGGTTTGTGTAGCAGTGCTCGACTGTGTTGTGCCACTTCCGGTGGCAGTTGCCCTGTCTTGAGAGTTTCAATCCATTGCTCTATCTGCTCGGCTTCCCGTTTCTTGCGTTCGATGCCTGCCAACGCGGCCTGCAAAGTGTCTGTGGGCGCTGCTTTGTAACGGCCCTTGCCCTTGCGATAGAAGTACATGGGGGCGCCATGCAGACGCAGCAGGACAGCAACGGATTCATGGGGGCTTGGGGTATGGCCGAAATAATCTGCACCCAAGTCCAGAAAGCCGAATTCACTTTCCCCACAGCATTCCCAGAGGAAATCAATATCGATTTCTTCGGCCATATGCTGGGCCGTTGCCATGAAATCGCTGATTGATGCACGTTCGAATCGCAGTACGACATTACTGGCTTTGACTTTACTGCGTTTGCCAGATGCGGTTTCGACTTGCAGGGAGGTTTCATTGTCGGACAGGATGGTTCCAACTTTGAAACTGCCGTCCTCTTCGAAAATTACATTCATTGGATGCGATTAAGGCAGGGTAAACCGTTGATTATACCGGACACATTCAGGTGGGTCTGCATTAGATTCTACTAATGTTTGTGCAAAGTGGAAGTACCCCTGTGCTGTGAGCTACCGGCCCGCTTGGTGGGGGCATAGGCGAGTCTGAGCTTCACGTGAATGGTAGCTTTTTAACACCGGTTTCCGGAGCAAACGCTAAAATCCCGCTCCATTCTGTATTTGCGTTATCCGCCATGACCCATCCCTTGCTTGAAGGCCTTAATCCCGAGCAGCTTGCTGCTGTGACCCTGCCACCGCGTTCTGCTTTGATTCTGGCTGGAGCTGGTAGTGGTAAGACCCGGGTTCTGACCAGCCGGATTGCCTGGTTGCTTTCAACGGGCCAGGTTGGTCAGCCGGGTATTCTGGCCGTAACGTTTACCAATAAGGCGGCAAAGGAAATGCTGACGCGGATCGGGGCGCTGATGCCCATCAATCCGCGTGGCTTGTGGGTCGGCACTTTCCACGGCTTGTGTAACCGCATGCTGCGCCTGCATCACCGTGATGCAGGCTTGCCAGAAGCGTTTCAGATCATGGATAGCCAGGATCAACTTTCTGCCATCAAACGTTTGCTGAAATCACTCAATCTGGACGATGACAAGTTTCCGCCACGCGAAGTGGGCCACTACATCAACGGTAACAAGGAAGAGGGGCGGAGGCCGGCGGAGGTCGAAGCTTGGGACGAGCATTCGCGACAACTTCGCGCCATTTATGAAGAATATGATCGGCAATGCCGGCGCGAGGGCGTCGTTGACTTTGCTGAACTGTTGCTGCGTTGTTACGAGTTGCTGCGTGACCACGGTCCCTTGCGTGAGCACTACCAGGGCCGATTCCGCCATGTGCTGGTGGATGAGTTTCAGGATACCAACCGCCTTCAGTACCGCTGGCTCAAGCTGCTGGCGGGCGGCGGTGCGGCTGTGTTCGCTGTGGGGGATGATGATCAGTCGATCTACGCCTTCCGTGGCGCGAATGTCGGCAATATGTATGATTTTCAGCGTGACTTCGCTGTCGATACCGTGATCCGGCTGGAGCAGAACTATCGCTCACACGGCAATATTCTTGATGCGGCAAATGCTTTGATTGGCCGGAATCGCTCACGGCTGGGCAAAAATCTTTGGACTGCCGAAGCGGCAGGTGAGCCGATCCGGGTATTCGATGCTGCGTCCGATTTCGAAGAGGCGCATTTTTTGGTCGAGGAGGTAAGGCAGCTGGAACGAGATGGTTTGCCACTTGGCGATATCGCGGTGTTGTATCGCTCGAATGCGCAGTCCCGGGTTCTGGAGCACGCCTTGTTTACCGCCGGGATTGCATATCGGGTTTACGGGGGGCTGCGTTTTTTCGAACGCCAGGAAATCAAGCACGCATTGGCGTATCTGCGCTTGATTACCAATAGTGACGATGACAATGCACTGTTGCGGGTTATCAATTTTCCGACGCGCGGTATCGGCAATCGCACCCTGGAGACGCTGCAAGAAACGGCCCGTGTTACCGGAACCTCGGTCTGGCAGGCGGCGTGTAGCGGTGGCGCAGGTCGCAGCGCTGCCAGTGTGGCGCGTTTTGTCCAGCTGATTGAGGCAATGCGGGCGACTGCGGCAAATTTGAGCTTGCCTGACATAATTCGCTTGGTGGTCGAGCAATCCGGCCTATTGCAGCATTACCAGAGTGAGAAGGATGGCCAGGAGCGTCTGGATAACCTGGACCAGCTTGCGATCGCTGCCCTGACTTTTGTTTCCGAGAACGACGATGATGCAACGGCTTTCCTGGCGCATGCCTCGCTGGAGGCAGGCGATCACCAAGCCAATCCTGGGCAAGCTGCATTGCAGCTGATGACGGTACATGCTGCTAAGGGATTGGAATTTCACACAGTTTTTATTACAGGGCTTGAAGAAGGGCTATTTCCTCACGATAACAGTCTTAATGATCCTGCAAATCTTGAGGAAGAAAGGCGCCTCATGTATGTGGCGATTACCCGGGCGCGGCGGCGGCTTTATCTTTCTTTGGCACAGAGTCGCATGTTGCACGGTCAGACAAGATTCTCGTTGGCGTCGCGGTTTCTGGATGAGCTACCGCAGGATCTGTTGAGGTGGCTGAACCGTGGTTATCCGGCTGTTGGGGCAGTGCCTCACAGTAGTCCTTCGCAGGTAACACCAGCATCACGCCGGGCGCCTCCTGCCGAGTCGGGTCTACGGATTGGACAAACGGTAGAACATGCGAAATTTGGTGTGGGTGTGGTCGTGGACTACGAAGGGCAAGGTGCCAACCCGAACGTACAAGTGAATTTTGGTGCGGTCGGTATCAAGTGGCTGGCCTTGCAGTACGCCAAGCTCAAGCTGCTGGACTGAGCTGAGATCGCAGGGTTCACACTCCACGCCGGGTTTTCTGGTGCGGTTGAAGTTTCATCGTCGGTTGCGCCAAGCCGAGGTTAAGCGATGAGGTGATTGACGATACGGGTTGTGGCGTTGATCCCGCCAGATAGGGGGTTATATGGCGGACAAAGAAGGATTAGGTTGGCTGGAAGGCGCTTCCGCCCAGCGAGCTTCGGTGGTGATGGGGGCGGGTGGACCTGCCGCACCGGAAATTGATTACTCGAAAAAGCGGTTTTTGGTCATCGACTCGCTGCAGGAAATGCGGTCAGCCATGAATATGACGCTGACCACATTTGGCGTGACCAAGATTGAGTACGCCCTTCGTGCGACAGAAGCAATCGGCATGCTCAAGCGTAGCGAGTACGACGTGGTGCTCTGCGAATATGATCTGGGTCACGGCTACGACGGTCTGCACCTGCTCGAAGAGGTCAAGCTGCGCAACATCATCAAGCCTTCCTCAATCTTCATGGTGGTAACTGGCGAGCGGCGGGCCAAATTGGTGATTTCGGCGGTCGAGCTGGCACCGGATGACTACCTGCTCAAACCGTTTACAGGCGAACAACTCAAGCAGCGGCTGGATCGTGTCTATCGCAAAAAGCTCGAATTGCAGTGCGTAGACGATGCGATGGTCAACCAGGACTATCTGAAGGCACTCGCGGAGTGCAACAAGCGGATTGCCGAACGCGGACCGTTTGTGCTGGACTTCCTGAAGTTAAAGGGCCGGTTATCACTCATGATTGGCGATCACAGTGGCGCCAAGGCAACCTATGAGAGCGTACTGCGAGTACGCCCTATTCCCTGGGCCAAGATGGGCTTGGCCAAGGCGCTGTTCCACCTGAAAGACTACGATGCTTCCCGCTCCATCTTCGAAAACGTTCTCGCCGAGAATGATCGGGTGATGGAGGCTTACGACTGGCTATCCCGGATTCATCAGGCCGAGCATGCCTATCCCGAAGCGCAAAGCGTGTTACTTCAGGCTGTCGAGATTTCCCCTGCGATCGTTCATAGACAAAAGAAACTCGGGGAAGTCGCCATGCGTAATGGTGACTTCGAGGTGGCTGAGGCGGCGTATCAGCAGACGATCTCCTTGGCCAAGTATTCCTTCTGGCGGGATGCGGGGGACTATGCCAGCCTCAATCGTGTGCAATTGGCCAAAGGGGATGTGATGGCAGCGGCCAAAACCGCTGCAGAAGTGCGCAAGGAATTTCGCTATGACCAGCAGGCAGAAGTGCTGGCAACAGTGATGGAATGCCAGGTTAGCAAGGTTCAAGGCAACGATGATCGCGCCAATACTTTGCTCGATAAAGCCCGAACCCAGCTGAATGCGCTGGGGGGCAGGGTGCCTGATAACTACGTACTTGAAATTGCTGATGCTTGTTATCGCTTGGGGCGCGAAGAGGATGCTGGCAGTTTGGTGCAGCAGGTGCTCAAGAATCACCATGAAAATACCGAGATGCTGGAGCGGGTGAGCCTGATGTATGACGTACTCGGCCGTGCCGAGCTAGGTCAGCAGTTGATTGAAGAAAATGCCCAGAACATCGTGGAAATCAACAACCGTGCGGTGCGTGCCGCGCAAGCCGGCGATCTTGATGGTGCTGTCGAATTGTTCATGCAAGCTGTGGAAGAGATGCCGGCAAATGTGCAGGTGGCATTGAACGCCGTTAATGCGTTGCTTGCCTATGTAGCGCGGCGAGGCTGGCACGATCATTACATGGAAATTGCACGTCAGTATCTGGAGCGGATTCGAGTCATTGATCCCGCCAATGGTAAGTATCTGAAACTGTTCGAGGCGTACAAAGCGACACGCCGCCAGTTCAAAGTGGCTTGATCACGGGACGCATGCAGTAGGCGCTGTAGGCATTTTGTTTCCTGATCAAGTTTCGTCGGATTGGGGTCTGATGCAAGGCGGAAGGCGCACCGCTTAGTGAAAAACCACGCGGTTTTCTGCTTGGCTGTTAACGCGACGGCAGGCCTAATTCCGGTGAGACCCTTTATCCCCCCAAGGTTGGGTCGATTTTCGGAGCATGGCGTTGTTAGGGTTCGCCTATTTAGTTTGCTAAAACGGCCTCACCCTGTTTGCGTAGTGGTTGGCCCCTTGCTATCCATGACCTATTCCTTGTGGGTATCGCTCCCTGTTCTAGAACTTGGTGCGGCGCGACCGGAAACGTAACGTCAACAGAGCCTGAGTCTTTCAATTGTCATTCAAGCATCCGACCCGCCCCGCATTTGATCAAACAGGTGGTGTGTGCGGCTTTGGTTTGCTTGCCGACTATTCCCTTGAGATTTAGTAGGGAATTGCTGCGTGTATGTGTGCCCCTACTGACCGCGACGGGATGGCAGGGAAAATTTGATTCAATTCAACTATACCCATCATGGCGAACGCCGACTTGTTCTGTCTGAATTGGCACTCTGCGCATGGGGAGCGAATGGGGTGGGTTGAAAGCTTGAAGAAAGTTGATGATCTGGTTAATGAGGAATCAATTTAACTAATTGATAATAAAGAAAAATATTAATCATCTGCGAGAGTGTGGTGTGCCTTGCTAGAAGTGGTATCTGAGTGGCTGGTGGGTGGGGGCATTTTCCCGGTTGGTCTTCACCAAAGGTCAGGAGGTTGAATCTGTTGTTGCGGGCAGTACCAGTCCACCTTACGCAAGCACTTGTTTTCGCGTAGAATATATGCCCTTTGTAAGGCCCAAGGACAAGCAATGCGCTATCCCATATCGTTTGAAGTGATTGTGGTTGGCGGCGGCCACGCCGGCACAGAGGCTGCATTGGCTGCAGCTAGAATGGGCGCGCGCACCTTGTTGCTGACTCACAATATCGAGACGCTTGGACAGATGTCTTGCAACCCTTCGATCGGCGGCATTGGTAAAGGCCATCTGGTGCGTGAGGTGGATGCTCTGGGCGGAGCGATGGCATTGGCTACCGACATGGCGGGTATCCAGTTCCGTACTCTGAACTCATCCAAAGGGCCTGCCGTGCGGGCAACACGCGCACAGGCAGATCGCGTTCTTTACAAGGCAGCGATCCGTTCCATGCTGGAGAACCAGCCGAATCTCACCTTGTTCCAGCAGTCGGTGGATGATCTGGTGGTAGAGGGCGATCGAGTGATAGGGGTGGTCACGCAGATCGGGATTCGCTTTGATGCGCCGGCAATTGTCCTAACTGCGGGTACCTTCCTGTCTGGCAAGATCCATGTTGGGTTGGAGAGCCATGTTGGCGGTCGCGCGGCCGATCCGGCTTCCATCAGCTTGTCGCATCGCTTGCGCGAATTGCAGTTACCGGTTGGCCGTCTAAAGACCGGCACGCCGCCACGGATTGATGGGCGTACGATTAATTTTGCGGTCATGACCGAGCAGCCCGGCGATGATCCGGCCCCCGTGTTTTCGTTTCGCGGTAATCGTGCCATGCACCCAAAGCAGTTGCCCTGCTGGATTACCCACACCAATACTCAGACGCACGACATTATCCGGTCCGGCTTTGATCGCAGCCCGATGTTTACCGGGGTGATTGAGGGAGTTGGGCCGCGTTACTGCCCGAGCATAGAGGACAAAATCAACCGATTTGCGGATAAGGATTCTCACCAGATTTTTCTTGAGCCGGAAGGGCTTGAGACGAACGAGTTTTACCCTAACGGCATCTCGACTTCCTTGCCGTTTGATATCCAGTTTGCGGCCGTGCGATCGATTCGCGGTCTAGAAAACGCGCACATCCTGCGCCCAGGCTACGCCATCGAATATGACTATTTCGATCCAAGGGGGCTGAAGTCCAGTTTGGAGACGAAAGCAATCGGTGGATTGTTCTTTGCGGGACAGATTAACGGTACTACGGGTTATGAAGAAGCGGCTGCTCAGGGCCTGCTTGCAGGCGTGAATGCGGCCCTGAAAGTACGCGAGCAAGAAGCTTGGTGTCCTGCTCGTGATGAAGCGTATATGGGAGTTCTGGTCGATGACTTGATCACCCGTGGTGTAAATGAGCCATATCGCATGTTTACCAGCCGGGCAGAGTTCAGGCTTCAACTGCGAGAAGACAATGCGGATCTTCGCTTGACAGAGGTTGGGCGTAGGTTCGGTTTGGTATCTGATGCGGAGTGGACGGCGTTTTGCAGGAAGCGCGATTCAGTGGACGCGGAGCTGGCCCGGTTGGCTTCGACATGGGTCAACCCGAGAATCGTTGCGGCAGATGAGGCGATTGAGGTATTGGGACAAGCCATAGAGCGCGAATATACGCTGCATGAGTTGTTAAGACGGCCGGCAATCAATTACCAGACTTTGTCTCGTTTGCAGGGATTTGGTGAGGCGGTGAAAGATCCTGCTGTTGCTGAGCAAGTTGAAATACAGGTCAAGTATGCTGGCTATATTGATCGCCAGCGAGATGAGCAGTCTCGACGTGAGCATATGGATGGGGTCCGGTTACCGGCTGATATCGACTACGGTTTGGTGCATGGATTATCCAAAGAGATCCAGCAAAAGCTGAATCAATACCGGCCTGAGACAATAGGTCAAGCTTCGCGCATTTCCGGGGTGACTCCGGCGGCTATTGCCTTGTTGCTGGTACATCTCAAGCGCGGGTTTGCCGGTGCGAGAGAGGCGCAGCAAGCGTGATCCAAGTTAAGAGTCAAATTGAGCAAGGCGTAGCTGAGCTGGGGCTTGCATTTTCCAATGAGAAGGTAGAGCAACTCGTTGCTTATCTGCAGCTTTTGGAAAAATGGAATCGTGTCTACAGCCTATCGGCAATTCGAGAGCCATCACAGATGGCTGCTTTGCATGTGCTGGACAGCTTGGCGGCGATCATGCCTCTTGTGGATTGCAAAACTATAACTGTTCTGGATGTCGGAAGCGGGGGCGGTCAGCCTGGTATTCCGTGGGCTATAGCTAAGCCAGAGTGGCAATTTGTGCTGTGTGATAGTAATCACAAAAAAACCAGCTTTTTGCGCCAAGCAGTGGCTGAGCTCGGATTGCGGAACGTCCGTATTGAGTGTTTTCGGGTGGAGCAGCTGACTGGACAGTTTGATGTCATTACCTCCCGTGCGTTTGCAGAGTTACGGGATTTTGTAAGCCTGACCAAGCACTTGCTTGCAGAGACGGGCAGTTGGGCTGCACTCAAAGGGGTCTTTCCTCATGAGGAGATTGAGCGGCTTCCTGAAGGCGTGATCGTTAGGCAGGCGGTACCTTTGCGGGTGCCAAATCTGAGTGCTGATCGGCACTTGATATTGATGGTTTGGGAGCGTGAATGACACGCATTATTGCGGTCACTAATCAGAAGGGGGGCGTGGGCAAAACGACGACGGCTGTTAATCTGGCTGCGTCTTTGGCTCATCTGTCTCATAAGGTCTTACTCATTGATTTGGATCCTCAGGCCAATGCGACTATGGGGTGTGGCGTAGACAAATCTTTGGTTCGCGGCACTGTTTACCATGTCTTGCTTGGCGAGAAGTCAATCGCTGACGTGCGGATTTCTACCGAGTTTGGTTTCGATGTTTTGCCTGCAAATCGTGATTTGGGTGGTGCAGAAGTTGAGTTGGTGACATTCGCCAAGCGAGAAGCCAGGCTGCGCGATTGCTTGGCTGAGCTAGGCAATATTTATGATTACGTGCTCATTGATTGCCCGCCAGCCCTTAGCTTGCTGACCGTAAATGGGTTGACGGCTGCTGGTGCCGTAATCATTCCAATGCAGTGCGAGTACTTTGCATTGGAAGGCCTGTCTGACTTGATTGGCACCCTTCGTAAAATTCGTAGCTCCACCAATCCGCGCATTGAGATCGAAGGATTGCTCAGAACTCTGTATGACCCGCGTAGCACTTTGGCGCAGCAGGTTTCGGCTCAATTGCGAGAACACTTCGGTGACAAGGTTTACGAAACGGTAATACCTAGAAATATTCGTTTGGCTGAGGCGCCAAGTTTCGGGCGGCCAATTCTGGCCTATGACAAGTCGTCAAAAGGGGCGCAGGCATATTTAAGGCTTGCGGATGAACTCTTGTCACGACAAGGTTCTCGCGAGTAAAGACATTATGACAAAGTTGAAAGGTTTGGGTCGGGGGCTGGATGCTCTATTGGCTTCTTCCATAACTAGCGACGAAAGTCTGCAATATATATCCGTCAAGTATCTTCAACCGGGTAAATATCAACCTCGTAGCAAGATGAATGAAGAGGCGCTTGCGGATCTCACCGAATCAATCAAGTCCCAAGGGCTAATTCAGCCGATCCTGGCTCGCGAGATTGGCGTTGACCGCTATGAGATTATTGCAGGAGAGCGGCGGTGGCGGGCGGCGCAACGTGCAGGGTTATCGGAAGTGCCAACAGTCGTCCGTAAGGTGGCGGATGAGGCAGCTTTGGCTATGGCACTCATTGAGAACATCCAGCGAGAAGATCTCAATCCCATTGAAGAAGCGATGGGACTGCACCGCCTGATTGAAGAGTTCGAGATGACTCATGAGGCTTGCGCTCGTGCGGTCGGCAGGTCTCGTAGTGCCGTTACAAATTTGTTGCGCTTGCTGAATTTGACTGAACCGGTCCGTGATCTGCTGCTGGAAGGCAAGCTAGATATGGGGCACGCAAGAGCGCTCTTGGGATTGCCCGTGCTAAAGCAAATAGAGCTGGCATCAAAAGTAGCGGAGCTGGGGTTGTCGGTGCGAGAGGTTGAACGCTTGGTCCAGGCTCTTACCTTGCAGCCAGTACCTTTGGAAGCAAAGCCCGTCAAGCAACAGGATCCAGACTTGCTCAGATTGGAAACAGACCTCTCTGACCGTCTTGGTGCAAAAGTTGCTATCGCCAAAGGCCGGAAGGGAAACGGCCGTCTGACGATTGAGTATGCGTCCTTAGACCAGCTTGATCACCTTCTTGCGTTACTACAGCAGTAAGAACGTGATAGCTTTAGCTAATGCTCAGTAAAAATCAGCAGAAAAACAGATGATTATCGTATTAAAGAAGGCGATTTGCTTGACCTATGCGCTTGGAAAACGATAACATCCAAAAGATTTCGCGCCCTACCGATCTTCCAAGCTTGCTGCGTGAGAAGATTAATTCGGTACTACGAGTTATGGCAGTCATTGTGCTGCTTGTTGCTGGTATCGGATTAATTGTTTCCGGAAGCAAGGCCATGACAGCAGCAATAATTGGTGGCTTAGCCCATATTGCTGTGGTTGCTATTTACGGTTGGGTCGCGCAAATAAAAGGATTCCCGGCTCCGAAGACCATATTAAGCAAATTTCTATTGGCTGAAATGGTAAAAATAGTGGTTGCTGTCATATTGTTGGCAGCGGGCTTTGTTTTTTTCGGGGAAAGCGCTGTGTGGTTTGCCGCAGCGTTTTTGGCCGCTTTGGCGGCTTACTTGCTGGTATTGATTTTTAAATAAAACTTTTGATCATTCAACACCATGTCGGCTGAACAACACGCACCTAGCGCAACTGAATATATTCAGCACCATTTGATCAATCTGAGCTCTCCTCAGACAACTGGTGGTGCCTATAATTTTTGGACATTCCATCTAGACACTTTCTGGGTTGCTTTAATCCTTGGCTTTGTATTCGTGGCCTTGTTTGGATTGGTGGCTCGTCGGGTTTCGGTGGACAAACCGACCAAGTTTCAGCTGTTTATCGAGCTGATCGTCGAGTTGGTCGATAACCATGTTAAGGAAATTTTTCATGGGAAAAGCAAGCTGATTGCTCCGCTGGCGCTGACGGTGTTTGTCTGGATTGTGCTGATGAATGCCATGGACTTTCTTCCTGTTGATCTTTTGCCATTGCTTGGTCAGAAAGTCGGCCTGCATTATTTGCGTGTTGTACCAACAGCAGATATTAATCAGGGTTTGGCGATGTCATTGTCGGTCATTATTCTGTCCATTTTGTTGGGCATTCAGGCTAAAGGTGCTGGAGGATTTATCAAAGAATTCTTTACTGCGCCATTTCATGCTGAAGGTATGGGCATGAAGATTGTGTTGATGCCTGTAAATGCTGCCATGCAATGCATTGAATATGGTTCTCGTGGACTGTCCTTGGCGTTGCGGCTTGTTGGCAATATGTTTGCGGGCGAGCTGGTATTTATGCTGATCGCTCTGTTGCCTTGGTGGGGGCAATTAATTCCCGGTTCTGCATGGGCTATCTTCCACATTTTGATTGTCGTCCTGCAGGCATATATTTTCATGATGCTGACTATTGTTTATTGCAGTTTGGCAGTAGAAGAGCATTGATTTTGAATTTTGTTTTTCAGTAGAACTTTCTTAACTCACTAATCGTTACCTAGGAGTATTTTAAATGGAACATGTTGCTCTGATCGCCAACGTACAACAGTTTACGGTTTTGGCTATTGGCTTGATGATTGGCTTGGCTGGCGTTGGTGCAGCCATTGGTGTTGCTCTGGTTGGTGCGAAGTTTCTGGAAGGTGCTGCTCGTCAGCCTGAGTCTGCCGCTGCTCTGCAACCTAAGCTGTTTGTGATTGCTGGTTTGGTTGACGCTATCTTCATTATTACCGTTGCTGTTGCTCTGATGTTTGCCTTCGGTAACCCTCTGTTGGGTATGGTTAAGTAATTTGGCGCTTTGCCAAAAGAAGAAGGATTAAACCATGCAACCAAACGCATCCCTGTTTGGGCAGGCGTTGGTCTTCGCGATCCTGGTGCTGTTTACGTGGAAGTTCATTTGGCCTCCACTGATTGCAGCTCTAGAAGAGCGCGCCAAGCGCATTGCTGACGGATTGTCTGCCGCAGATAAGGCCAAGAATGATCTGGAATTGGTCGAGAAGCGGATTGCGGAAGAGCTTCGCAAGGCTAAGACTCAGGCTGCAGAAATAATTGCTCAAGCCGAAAAACGTGCTGCGCAAATTGTCGATGAAGCCAAGGATGAAGGTCGTGCTGCAGGTGAGCGTGAGAAGGCTGCTGCTCAGGCAGAAATCGAACAGCAAGCTCATCATGCTCGAGAAGAGTTGCGACAGCAGGTTTCGTTGTTGGCAATTGCAGGTGCTGAGAAAATTCTGCGTAAAGAGATCGATTCCTCTCGTCATGCAGACCTGCTGGCATCCTTAAAATCGGAGCTATAAGCACTCATGGCGGAACTTATTACTGTCGCAAGGCCGTACGCTGAAGCAGTCTTCAAACTGGCAAGTGAGACGAATAGCCTTTTGGCTTGGTCGGAAGTTTTGGCTGTGCTATCTGCATTGGCACAAGAGCCAACAGTTGCGGAATATGTGGCCAATCCGAAGTATTCATCCGAGCAGGTTAAGCAGTTGTTGGATGATGTGCTGGTAAAAATGGCAAATCCACAAGTTAGTAATTTTGTTTCTGCCATTTTGGAAAACCGGCGCTTCGCTGTTTTGCCTCAGGTTGCTCTGCTGTTTGAGGAAATGCGGGCTAAAGCGGAAGGTTCGGTAAACGCCTGTATCGAGTCGGCATTTGAGTTAAATGGTGCCCAGATTGACGAACTCAAGGCTTTGCTGACGGCACGTATTGGGAAACGGGTGGACGCTACAGTGAGTGTCGATCCGGATCTTATCGGTGGTGTCCGAATGACAATCGGAGATGATGTGATCGACGCTTCTGTGCGTGGAAAACTTGCAGCTCTCTCGGTCCGCCTTACCAGTTAGGAGTACAAACAATGCAATTGAATCCTTCCGAGATCAGTGAGCTGATCAAGAGCAAGATTCAGAATCTATCGGTTGATGCGGAGACCCGTACAACTGGTACCGTCATTTCGGTGACAGATGGCATCGTCCGCATCCACGGTCTTTCTGATGTGATGCAAGGTGAAATGCTGGAGTTTGTAGGAAATACTTTTGGCCTCGCCCTGAACTTGGAACGCGATTCGGTTGGTGCGGTTATTTTGGGCGACTACGAACACATCTCAGAGGGCTCTGAGGTAAAGTGCACCGGCCGTATTTTGGAAGTACCAGTTGGTCCAGAATTGGTTGGTCGTGTTGTAAATGCGCTGGGGCAGCCTATCGATGGCAAGGGACCGGTTGGTGCAAAACTATCAAGCCCAATTGAGGTGATTGCACCAGGCGTTATTGCACGTCAGTCGGTTTCTCAGCCGTTGCAGACCGGCATTAAAGCTATTGATTCCATGGTGCCCATCGGACGTGGTCAGCGTGAGCTGATTATTGGGGATCGCCAGACAGGAAAAACTGCCGTTGCACTGGATGCCATTATCAATCAGAAGGGTACTGGCGTAATTTGTATTTACGTTGCGATTGGTCAGAAGGCGTCCTCGATTGCTAACGTTGTGCGCAAGCTGGAAGAGCATGGCGCAATGGGGCACACAATTGTTGTAGCAGCGTCTGCATCTGAGTCAGCTGCAATGCAGTTTATTTCTGCGTATGCCGGTTGTGCAATGGGCGAATATTTCCGCGATCGTGGTCAAGATGCACTGATTGTGTACGATGACCTATCGAAACAAGCGGTTGCCTATCGCCAGATTTCTCTACTGTTACGTCGTCCTCCTGGCCGTGAGGCTTATCCTGGTGATGTTTTCTACATTCACTCCCGCCTGCTGGAGCGCGCCGCACGCGTGAACCCTGAGTATGTGGAAAAATTCACTAATGGCGAAGTAAAAGGTAAAACAGGTTCGCTGACTGCCTTGCCCATTATTGAGACTCAAGCTGGTGACGTTTCTGCGTTTGTACCGACAAACGTGATTTCGATTACAGATGGTCAGATTTTTCTGGAAACGGACTTGTTTAACGCGGGTATTCGTCCCGCGATTAATGCGGGTATTTCAGTATCTCGTGTTGGTGGTGCAGCTCAGACCAAGGTCGTCAAGAAGCTCGCTGGTGGTATTCGTACTGCGTTAGCGCAGTATCGGGAATTGGCTGCCTTTGCACAGTTTGCTTCAGATCTGGATGAAGTTACTCGTAAGCAGCTTGATCGTGGTCGTTTGGTTACCGAGTTGCTCAAGCAGGGCCAGTATGAGCCTAAGAAAGTCTCCCAGTTGTCCATAACGCTCTATGCAGTTGAAAAGGGCTTGGCAGATGATGTGCCGGTCGAGAAGGCTCTTGCCTTTGAGGCGGCCCTCTATGCATATATCAAGGCAAATTACGCTGCAGTTATTGAAGAGATGGATGGTAAGGGCGAACTTTCCGGTGAGAACGACAAGAAGTTGGCGGAAGCTATTAAGTCGTTCAAAGCTACTGGTGCTTACTGATTTGATCTAACTAGAGAAAGGTCAAGTCATGGCTGGCGGTAAGGAAATTCGTAATAAGATCAAGAGTGTACAAAATACGCGAAAGATCACCCGCGCCATGGAAATGGTGGCAGCATCAAAGATGCGTAAAGCCCAGGCAAGGATGAAAGCCGCGCGCCCATACGGAGAGAAGATTCGTAATGTATCGGCGCATTTGGCTCAAGCCTTGCAAGACTATGCCCACCCTTTCCTTACCAAGCGGGCAACTGTTAAGCGCGTTGGTTTGATTGTGGTTACCACGGATAAGGGTCTTTGTGGTGGTCTCAATACCAACGTACTGAGAACCTGTCTTAACAAGATGAAGGCTTGGCAGCAAGCTGGCGTCGAAGTTGATATCACGGCAATCGGTAACAAAGGTTTTGGCTTTATGCAACGTGCTGGGGCTAACGTGGTTTCTCACGTAACACAGCTCGGTGATACGCCGCATCTTGACCGTTTGATCGGGCCCGTCAAGCTTATGCTTGATGCCTATCTGGCGGGAAAGATTGATGAATTGCACATTGTTTATACCCGTTTCATTAACACCATGAAGCAGGAGCCTGTGTCAGAGCAGCTGTTGCCAGTTCCTGCGGATCGGATGAAACCTGTTAGCGCTCATCCATTCGAATACCTGTATGAGCCAAGTGCTCAGGCGGTAATTGATGATTTGCTGATTCGCTATATCGAAGCACTTGTTTACCAAGCGGTAGCGGAGAACATTGCTTCCGAGCAAAGCGCTCGTATGGTCGCGATGAAGGCTGCATCAGATAACGCAGGCACGGTAATTGATGAGTTGAAGCTGGTGTACAACAAAACCCGACAAGCTGCGATCACCAAAGAGTTGTCAGAAATCGTCGCAGGGGCTGCGGCAGTCTGATCGCACGGACGAAATTTACTTTTATAGGAATGCAACGATGAGCCAAGGGAAAATCGTGCAAATCATCGGCCCGGTTGTTGACGTGGAGTTTCCACGCGATTCGATGCCGAAAGTATTTGACGCGCTGACGCTCGCTAAGCCAGAGCTGACACTCGAAGTGCAGCAGCAATTAGGTGATGGTGTTGTCCGTGCGATTGCCATGGGCTCCACCGATGGTGTGAAGCGTGGGATGCCTGTTTCAAATACGGGTAATCCAATTTCCGTTCCAGTGGGCAAGGCAACACTGGGGCGGATTATGGATGTTTTGGGCAACCCGGTTGATGAGGCTGGCCCTGTTGAGTCTGACGCACGCTGGGCAATTCATCGCAAGGCGCCAAAGTTTGACGAGCTGAACCAGACCGTTGATTTGCTTGAGACGGGTATCAAGGTTATTGACTTGATTTGTCCGTTTGCTAAGGGTGGTAAGGTTGGTCTGTTTGGTGGCGCGGGTGTAGGCAAGACCGTGAATATGATGGAGCTCATCAACAACATTGCCAAGGCTCATTCAGGCTTGTCGGTGTTTGCCGGTGTGGGTGAACGTACTCGTGAGGGCAATGACTTCTATCACGAGATGAAGGACTCCAACGTTCTCGATAAAGTTGCCATGGTATATGGTCAGATGAATGAGCCGCCGGGTAACCGTTTGCGTGTGGCTCTGACTGGTTTGACAATGGCTGAATACTTCCGAGACGAGAAGGATGAAAGCGGCAAGGGACGCGATGTTTTGCTGTTTGTAGACAATATTTATCGTTATACCTTGGCAGGAACAGAGGTATCGGCTCTTCTGGGCCGTATGCCTTCTGCTGTGGGTTATCAGCCGACATTGGCCGATGAAATGGGTCGTCTGCAGGAACGGATTACATCGACTAAGTCTGGTTCGATTACCTCCATTCAGGCTGTTTACGTACCTGCGGATGACTTGACCGATCCGTCCCCCGCTACTACTTTTGCACACTTGGATGCAACAGTTGTATTGAGTCGAGATATTGCTGCACTAGGTATTTACCCTGCAGTAGATCCCCTTGATTCTACTTCCCGTCAGTTGGATCCTCAGGTAGTCGGCGAGGAGCACTATCAGGTTGCTCGTGGTGTGCAATCTACACTGCAGCGTTATAAAGAATTGCGCGACATTATTGCAATTCTGGGTATGGATGAGCTGTCGGCAGAAGATAAATTGTTGGTAGCGCGCGCTCGTAAGATCCAGCGTTTCTTGTCGCAACCTTTCCATGTAGCTGAAGTGTTTACTGGCTCTCCTGGTAAATATGTGCCGCTGAAAGAGACTTTACGCGGATTTAAAGGCATTTTGGCGGGTGAATATGATCACCTGCCAGAGCAGGCCTTCTACATGGTTGGCTCAATCGAAGAGGCTGTCGAAAAAGCCAAGACCCTGCAATAAGGCGACGAAGATATGGCCATGACGATGCATGTCGACGTAGTTAGTGCTGAGGAGCAGATTTATTCGGGCACCGCTGAGTTTGTAGCGGTACCCGGTGAACTCGGCGAGCTTGGAATTTTGCCTCGTCACGCCCCTCTGCTCACCAAGATCAAACCAGGGGCGCTTCGGATTAAGGTAGCTAATACTAATGACGAAGAAGTTTTGGTATATGTTTCTGGTGGGATCTTGGAGGTTCAGCCGCATGTAGTTACTGTGTTGGCTGATACAGCAATTCGCGGTCAGGATCTTGATGAGGCTAAGGCATTGGATGCCAAAAGGAAGGCTGAGGAAGCATTGAGTAACCGCAGTGGTTCTATGGACTACGCAAAGGCTCAAGCCGAATTGGCTGAAGCAATTGCGCAATTGGCGGCAATTCAGAAGCTTCGTAAGCGTGGGCACTGATTGCGCTACTGGTATGTGATGGAAAGTATGAGAAAGAGGGCAGCCGTTGGCTGCCCTTTTTGCTAATTCGTTCAGTCAGTGGAGAGGTGGATAAGCATGGTTGATGCGCCTTTAAATATAGTGGTGCTTGCGGCTGGTCAAGGTAAGCGTATGTGTTCGCAGAAGTCGAAAGTCTTACACGAAATTGCCGGCCGTTCCATGCTTGCACATGTGCTAGCTAGCGCTCGTAGCTTGTTACCAAATAAGTTAATTGTTGTCCACGGTTTCGATGGTGATCGGGTTAAAGCCGAAATTAGTGAAGACGATGTTATCTGGGTAGAGCAACGAGAGAGACTTGGAACTGGGCATGCTGTGCTGCAAGCAGTTCCGTATCTAGAAGGTGGTATTACACTCATATTATATGGTGATGTTCCATTTATTTCGGGTAGAACATTAAAGAATCTCGTGCAATTATGCGACGGTGATCAAATGTCGCTGCTTACTGCAATAATAAATGATCCTGCTGGATATGGCAGAATTGTGCGGGGCTTCGATGGCAAAGTTTCTCAAATTGTTGAACACAAAGATGCAAATGCCCAAATATTGGAAATCAAAGAGGTCAATACTGGCTTCATGGCAATTCCAACTTGCCGTCTAAAAGAATGGCTAGGTAAATTAAATTGCAATAATTCACAAGGCGAATACTATCTTACGGACATTATCGCAATGGCGAGCCAATCCGGACTGGGAATTGGTACTATGCACCCATCTGATTTGATTGAGATTACCGGAGTAAATGATAAGGTGCAGCTTGCGCAATTAGAGCGAGAATACCAGGAAAAAAATGCTTTTGCCCTGATGGAGTCCGGTGTTCAGTTAGCAGACCCAAATCGCATTGATGTGCGAGGAACGCTAGTTTGTGGAAAGGATGTATATATTGATGTGAATTGCGTATTTGAGGGAGAAGTTAGGCTTGGTGACGGTGTGCGCGTCGGTCCATTTAATTTAATTAAAGATGCGACTATTTTGGACAATACACGTATCGAGCCGCATTGTCATTTGGTTAAATGTTTTATTGGGAAAGATGCGGTAGTTGGGCCTTATGCACGGTTACGTCCCAATACACAAATAGAAGATTCAGTGCGCATTGGCAATTTTGTGGAAGTCAAAGCGAGCCATATCGGTCTTGGCTCAAAAGTAAATCATCTAAGCTATATAGGAGATGCGGAAATTGGAGAAGGCGTTAATGTAGGTGCTGGCACGGTTACCTGTAATTATGATGGGGTAAACAAGCATAAGACTGTAATACAGGATAAGGCATTTATCGGTTCGGGCACCATGCTGGTTGCTCCTGTGCAAGTTGGTTCGGGGGCCACGGTTGGTGCCGGTTCGACGATTACGGACTCTGTTGAGGCAGGAGACTTGGCGATCGCAAGATCAAGGCAGATCAATATTGCGCACTGGGAGAGTCCCTTTGCGCGTAAGAAGCAGTAGGTTGTTAGCCGTCTAGGCGGAATTTAGAGCCGCTTGGCGGCACTATTTGATGACACGTGTCAGTGGGCGCACGCTTAAGCGAAACCTAATATAGGTGAATGGTCATGCCTACTACTTTGCATTTAGTTTGCGCTCCAGAAGAGATTGTCGAGGATGCCGTCGTGGCTTCCTGGCACGTTCGCGATGGCCAGCTGATTGAAGTTGATGCGCCCTTGGTCCGTCTTATTTCTGAGGGCCGGAGCGTGGAAATCTCTGCGCCGGTTGGTGGCGTGTTATCTGAGTGTTGTGTTGCAGTTGGTGATTTGGTTGCTGTGAACGATCTGCTTGCAATGATTGAGGCGGAGGAAGAAGCCTTTGGCGAAGAGTTCTTGCTGGCAGAAGGAGAGTTAGTGCAGCCGAGTACCCCATCTTGCCGATTGGTCTACCCACGAGATCCGGCCTTTCTGGCAACGCACGAAGCGTTGATGTGGGCGCAGGCTCTTGGGGTGAGTGTTGAAGGCGTTGAAGGAACAGGTCCTGAAGGGCAAGTTCAGCTGATTGATGTTCAACGCCACGTGCGTCTTGCATTGGAGCAGCTTGATGCAATTCGAAGATTGTTGTGGAGGCATTGATTTGGCCGAACAAAATCATTTGTAGCGGTATGGTGGCTTTTTCTGTTCTTTCGCCGATAGCAATGCGGGGGAGGGTCTCCCCCGACTTATTTTTCACAAATTACTTATCGTTGGGCTTTTCTTCTTGCTTGTACTGCGTTAGCTAAGGTTGCTAACAAATTTTCCGTATCACCCCAACCGATACAGGCGTCTGTAATGCTTTGTCCATAGGTCAGAGGTTTTCCTGGTAGCAAGTCTTGTCTACCTTCGACTAGATGACTTTCCACCATTACTCCAAAGATGGCTCGATTTCCTGTTGCCAACTGAGCACAGACTTCGTCACATACCTCAATTTGCTTACGGTAGTCTTTGCGGCTATTGGCATGGGAGAAGTCAATCATCAACTTCTCCGGTAAACCGGCTGCAGCTAAATCCGCAACGCTGGCTCTTACATGCGGTTCATCGTAATTGGGTGTCTTGCCGCCTCTCAAAATAATATGGCAGTCTGGGTTACCTCCTGTAGCCACAATGGCAGAGTGCCCATATTTGGTGACCGACAGAAAGTGATGGGGCACGCTAGCCGCCCTGATGGCGTCGATTGCGATTTTCAGGTTGCCGTCAGTGCCGTTTTTGAAGCCAACCGGGCAAGACAGGCCAGAAGCAAGTTCTCGATGGACTTGTGACTCAGTGGTTCGCGCACCAATCGCTCCCCAGGCAATTAGGTCTGCCACGTATTGTGGCGTGATCATGTCAAGAAACTCGGTTGCTGCTGGCATGCCCAAGTTGTTCAGATCCAGCAAAAGTTTTCGAGCGAGTCTCAGTCCATTGTTGATATCGAAGCTGCCGTCTAGATGTGGGTCGTTGATTAGCCCTTTCCAGCCAACGGTGGTACGCGGCTTTTCAAAATATACACGCATGACCACAACCAGATCTTTCTCAAAGCGGTCATGCAAAGTCTTGAGTTGCCGCCCATATTCAACTGCCGCATCGGCATCATGAATTGAGCAAGGGCCGATGATGACCAGTAGACGATCATCGTCGCCGACCAGCATCTGATGAATGGCCTGGCGTGCCTTGAACGTGGTTGTGGAGGCAACTTCAGTTGCAGGATAGCGCTCCAGGGCCGCAATGGGGGGAAGAAGTTCTTTGATCTCTTTGATTCGAACGTCATCGGTTTTAAACAGCATGATGCCACCGCAGGTCGATTGGACAAGACTTCAAAGATAACTGTGGAAACTACTGGCTGCAAATAACAATGTGCAGGATGGAGTGGGTTGCCCGGTTATATATGAAAAACCCGAGCGACCATTGCTGGCGGCTCGGGTTTGTTAGCTGAGACTTAGTGAGGGGGCTTAATCCGCAAACTGTCGCTTCAAGCGCTCTCTACGTTCTTGTGCTTCGATCGTCAGTGACGCGGTCGGGCGTGCTAGCAGACGCTGTAGTCCGATCGGCTCACCTGTATCTTCACAATAGCCATAACTACCGTCCTCAATCTTCTTCAGCGTAGAGTCGATTTTCAGCAGTAGTTTGCGCTCACGATCACGGGTGCGCAGTTCCAGAGCATACTCTTCTTCCAGTGTTGCACGATCTGCCGGATCGGGGGTTGCTTCCTGTTCTTGCAAATGCTGACTGGTTGCCGTCGCGTTATTGAGCAACTCCTGCTTCATGTCAATCAGGCGCTGCTTGAAGAAAGCGAGATGGTCGGCATTCATGTAGTCCTCGCCTTTCCAGTTCAGGATATCTTCCTCGGTAAGTGTGGTAGCCATGATCCATCTTCCTCGCTATGTTTTAGGGCGGCGGAAGGAGCGCTTCCACCGGGGACGGCAGCTTACTCAACGACGCGATCTATTGCAATACGGGCCCGTACTCACATGAGTCTATAAATCGTGATTTCAGGTGGCCTAATGTCAAAAATAGGTAGTCAGATTATTGACTTAGAATCCATTTAACAATGGATTTCAATTCGTCGTCCTTGACATTTTGTGCCGGCATTGGAATATTGCCCCATACGCCTGTTCCACCCTTTTTGACCTTCTCGATTAATTTTGATTCTGCCGACTTATCTCCTTTGTATTTCGCAGCCACTTCTTTATACGACGGCCCGACTACTTTCTTGTCGATTTGGTGGCAGGCCAAGCAGTTGTTCTTGGCGGCGAGTTTGTCGGCGGAGTCAGCAGCCAAACATGCTGCATTGGTGAGTAAGCCTATTGTTGCAATTAGTCCAATATGTGCGAGGCGCATCAGGATTCTCCTATCAAAGCAGTTGGTAAATCTTATGAATGAACTTTAGGTACCCGTTAAATAACGTATGTAGATTGGATTTTCGATGCCTGACTGCCGAGCACGCGATTATCACAATGTTATATACCACTTCAGCCTTATCGCAAGCGACCTGAAGGGCTATGGTAAACTCGGCTCTGTTTATGCAGGATGCGAGTCTGGGCCTCATGTCGTCTACAACGCTTAATGTTTCCGCACGTTCCGATCAGTGGCTGATCGGAGCTGTCGCTTTCTCGATTGCTCTACATGGCTTGGTGATCTTTGGCTTGCGCTTCTCGCCGCCGGATCCTCGCAAATTGCTTGATCGGGCACCGCTGGACATCATTCTGGTGAATTCCAAGAGCCAGACCGCACCTGAAAAGCCTGATGCTCTGGCTCAGGTAAATCTTGATGGCGGTGGCAATACCGATGCGGAAAACCGGCGGGTAAAAACCCCTTTGCCTGTTGATGACAATGCTGAGCAAAGTGAGCAGGTTACACAGGTTGCAAAAAGACAGATTGAGCTAGAGCAACAACAATCTCAATTGATGACTCAGCTCAAGTTGAGCCCCAATCAGGTGTTGGTAAATGATGCAAAACCGCAACCCCATACTCAGCCGGTTGAAGGAATCAACGTCGATGCCGAGCGATTGCGGGCCCAGCAGATCGCCAAACTTGAAGGTGAAATCAGTCGAAGGATTGATGAGTACCAGACCAAACCTCGCAAGGCGTTTGTCGGTGCTCGCACTAAAGGGGTAGTTGAAGCGCGTTATGTCGATGACTGGCGAATCAAAATTGAGCGCATTGGTAATCTGAACTACCCCAAGGCCAGTAATGGTGAGCGCCTTTATGGTCAGCTGCGTATTACTGTTGAAATCCGGACTGATGGTAGCGTCAGTGCCATTGAGGTCAACCGTTCATCAGGTAATCCGGTGTTGGATGAATCCGCCAAACGCATTGTGCAATTGGCTTCTCCCTTCCCGCGTCTGCCGGCAGGAATTGTCGATAACGCTGGTAAGCCGGCAGATATCCTGAGCATCACCCGCACTTGGCGCTTTACGCGGGGAGACAACAGTCTGGATGACTAACGACGTTGTTGGTGAATGAGCAGGCGCATTAATCCGGTTTGGTGTAGGCAATCACAGCATCCACCAACGTGCGTATCTGCTTGACCGCTCTGGCGATGTTGGCTGCTGCTTTGGCTGCGTCTTCGGTAGTCAGGCTAGAGAGCGAGTTTTGCAGGGCGTTTAACGATGGCACTAGCCCGTGACTGACGTTAGCTAGCATCTGTTGCCTAATGTGGTTATCTGCTTCGAGCTGCTCTTTGGTCTGGAGCAAACGGTTCTCCCGATGCTTGTATTCGGAAATATCCACACCTACTAGTGAGTAGCCCTTGATGGCTCCCCGTTTTTTATGGGCGAGTAAATTCAGAATAACCGGGATATGGCGGCCTTCTTGGCCGACTAGCGCCAATTCTCCTCGCCAGATGCCATTTTTTGTTGCCAGCGGCAGACAAGTATGCAGAAAGAGCGGTTGTGCCCAGACCGGTAGCAGATCTGTCAGAAACAGCTTACGTACTTCGTCGGCGCGAACCCCTAACATCTCCTGCATGGCTGGATTGAGCGAGGCAATTTGACCTGCTGGATTGGCAAACCCAACAAAATCGACACTTCTGGCAATAATGTCGGCAGCGACTATTCGGGATTCGTCTTGCTGTTTGCGTGTGTCGCTGTCGCGTAGAACCGTTAACAGCAACTCTTTTCCGCCGAGATGTACGATGGTCAAGGTAATATCAACCCAGCGTGCCTGATCATGCATGGTGCGAATCTGCCAATCATAGCGCTGGATCTGCCCCTTTTTAGCGGCTTCAATCGCTTCGGCTTCGGCGGCCGAATCAAAGCCTTCCGTTCGATCCGAGAGTTCTTCCAGACGCTGGCGACAAAGCTCCGCACTGCCCATGCCAAACATCCGGATCGCAGCAGGATTTGCTTCGACGATTTTAAGTGTTGTCGGGTCTCGCAACAGCATTGCGTCGCCACAGGCGTTGAACAGTTTCTGATAGGGCTCGACGCCCGTATTGGCAGCCTTGGGTGGGTCGCAAAGTGCTACGCAGAAGTCGATGCGTTCGGCAACGCCAAAGCGGTTGTGGCCAATTTGGCTGCGATGATGTACCCACTGCACTGAGCTATCTTCTACCTGGATGCGGTAGACAAATTCAGTGTGCTCGGTTTGCATCAGGTGACTCATGCCGGACCAGACGGCGGCTTTGTCTTCGGGGTGAATGGCTTCCAGCCAGAAATTGGGGTGGTCTCTCAGAACCGAAGCCGATTCACCATATAACTGCTCGGCGGATGGCGAGAGGTAGAGGATCTTGTCGCGGCCAAGGGTCATCGACCAGATGACCTGGCGCATGGCTGCCAGAATTTGCGTCGTTGCGCGGTAACCGTACAGGGCTTCTTCGTCGGTTAGGGCTGCGTTGGCGGGGAAGAATTTGCGAACGCTCACGGCTGGGTAGCTCTCGAAAGATGGCTGCCTTGCGCCGCTTGGCGCCGGGCCGGTTTATAATCCAGCACCTTCCCGTCCGGCCTTGCGTCTTCCGTCATCAGGCAGTTTTCTGACGGTACGCGGGTTGTAGGGAACTCAGACAGCATAGCATATGGCGTCTGTCTTCAATTGTTAGCCTCCCTAAGGAATCCACTCTGCGCATCCTCGGAATTGATCCTGGCCTGCGGGTTACCGGTTTTGGGCTGATAGACTGCGTTGGTCAAAATCGCAGCTACGTTGCAAGTGGTTGCATTCGAACAGGTGATGGCGATTTGCCCTCGCGCCTCAAGACCATTCTCGATGGTATGGCTCAGATTGTTGCCACCTATCAGCCAGATTCCTCGGCCGTCGAGCAGGTATTCGTCAACGTTAACCCACAATCGACCTTGCTGCTTGGTCAGGCCCGTGGTGCTGCAATCAGTGCGCTGGTTCTGGCCGGCTTACCCGTCGCCGAATACACCGCATTGCAAGTGAAGCAATCGGTTGTCGGCAATGGCCATGCAGACAAAGTTCAGGTTGGTCATATGGTGCAACGTCTGTTGGCGCTGGAAGGTGCTCCTCAGGCGGATGCAGCCGATGCCTTGGCCTGTGCCCTGTGTCATGCGGGCCATGCGACTGGGGCGTTGGCGAAAGCGGGCATGGGGTCTCGTCGAGGGCGTTGGGTGGTGCGATGATCCGCCGGTTCCGGTTCGGTCTGTTGCTCTTGGCATGGCTACTTTCAGTACCACTGCAAATCTACGCATATGTGTCCTGGCTGGCTCAAGGCAGACACAGTGCGGACCTGAACCGGATACCCGGCAATGCAGTGGTCGTGCTATTGGGCGCACCGCGCGAAAGCCGATTGGGCGGGCCCAATCTGTATTACTGGCATCGGATCGACGCTACTGTGGCGTTGTATCGTGCAGGAAAGGTCCAGCAAATTATTGTCAGCGATGTCAGCCCTGGCTTACTGCGGCAAGATTTGGTTGCTTGTGGCGTACCGTCCGGCTTGATCAAGCTGGATGGGGCAGATCGTACGATTGATTCGGTCATCAACAACCGGCGTCATGGTTCCGTGCTTTTTGTGTCCCAGGCATTTCATAATGAACGGGCACTTTTTATGGCAGATCGTTTGGGTGTTTCGGCTCAGGGATTTGATGCCCAGGATGTCAGGTTCCCTTTGGGAATACTGATGCGCATCCGAGAGCTTGGGTCACGCATCAGGATGCTGTTCGAACTACCTTGGCAATGAACTGCAATTAATGTTTGGCGGGTAGTGCCGAAGCACCTCTGCCACTGGCCTTTTCGCCCAAAATATTGGAGTTGGTACGAGCAATGATAAGCAGACTGACCGGTAAACTTCTTGAGAAGCAACCTCCTCAAATTGTTCTGGAGGTGGGGGGCATTGGCTATGAAATCGATGTTCCAATGAGCACCTTTTTTATCCTGCCCAATCTGGGAGAGTCCGTAACTTTGTTTACGCACCTGGTGATCAGGGAGGATGCCCACTTGCTGTATGGTTTTGCTAGCCGCAGCGAGCGCGATACTTTCAGGGAGTTGATCAAGGTCTCGGGGATAGGGCCAAAAATCGGCTTGGCGGTGCTTTCCGGCATGACAGTGGACGAGTTGGGGATGGCTATTGCCGAGGGCAATGTCGCCAAGCTTTCGCGGACGCCGGGTATCGGCAAGAAAACTGCAGAGCGATTGGTGTTGGAGCTAAGAGGCAAGCTGACGACTAACGGGGCGGCAGGTATTCCTTCGGCGGCATCGCCTCAGACCCCCGCAGATAGCCGAGACGAAATTGTCCACGCCCTGCTGGCTTTGGGGTACAACGACAAGGAAGCTCAGGCTGCAGTCAAACCTTTGCCGACAGATACGACCGTGACAGAGGGGCTGCGCCTGGCTCTGCGCGGATTGGCTAAAGGCTGATCGCCACTAACTACATCGGATTTTGGCTGGCAACATGATCGAAACAGACAAACTGGCCAGTGCGCCAAGACTGGTGGCTGCTCAGCCACAATCTAATCAGGAAGAGGCGTTGGAACGCGCCTTGCGGCCCAAAGTCCTCGACGAATATGTCGGCCAGGAAAAAGCCCGTCATCAACTCTCGATATTCATTGAAGCAGCGCGTTTGCGGCGTGAAGCGCTGGATCATGTCTTGCTGTTTGGTCCACCAGGTTTGGGTAAGACGACGCTGGCACACATCATTGCCCGAGAGTTGGGGGTGAACTTGCGCCAGACGTCGGGCCCAGTGCTGGAGCGGGCCGGTGACCTAGCCGCATTGCTGACCAATCTCGAACCTCACGATGTGTTGTTCATCGACGAAATTCACCGGCTGTCGCCAGTGGTTGAGGAAATTCTCTACCCTGCGCTGGAAGACTATCAGCTCGACATCATGATTGGCGAAGGGCCAGCCGCACGCTCCGTCAAACTGGATCTTCCCCCCTTCACTCTGGTTGGTGCTACGACGCGTGCTGGCATGCTGACCAATCCGTTGCGGGATCGCTTCGGTATTGTGGCGCGGCTGGAGTTTTATACGCCTGAAGAACTGTCGCGCATCGTGGTTCGATCCGCAAGATTGCTGGAAGTGGAGATCGACGAAGCCGGAGCTTTCGAGGTGGCACGCCGATCGCGGGGGACGCCGCGTATTGCCAACCGGCTGTTGCGGCGTGTGCGCGATTACGCTCAGGTGAAAGCTGATGGCAAAGTGGGCGTGGCGGTCGCGGACGCGGCTTTGTCGATGCTGGATGTAGACCATGCCGGGTTGGACCTGATGGACCGCAAACTTCTATCGGCGGTCATTGAGAAGTTTGGTGGTGGACCGGTAGGGCTTGATAACGTTGCCGCCGCAATTGGTGAGTCTCCCGATACCATCGAAGACGTTTTGGAGCCCTATTTGATTCAACAGGGCTTGATGCAGAGAACGCCCCGTGGCCGGATGGCCACCCTGCTTGCTTATCAACATTTTGGGTTGCAACCGGCAAGGGTGCAGGGCGATTTACTGGACTGAGGGATGGCGATCCGGTTGAACTTCTGTTGATCAAAAGTGACAGATTCGCTTGTATTGTTTGCGATGGGGAGCGGTACCCTTGCAAGCAATAAATATGCTGTTGGCGTATCGACTTGTGCGGCTTGCAGGTAGAATCCGCCGCGTGCCCAAATGAGTAATAAGGAACCACTGTGGAAATCACCACGAACCAGGACTTATCAATACTGACCCTGATTGCCAATGCCAGTTTACTGGTGCAGCTGGTTATGGGTGGATTGCTTCTGCTGTCGCTCATGTCCTGGTGGCACATCTTCAACAAGATCTTCACCTTGCGAAATGCCCGGGCGCGTACCGAATCATTTGAAGCGGCGTTCTGGAGCGGCGCAGACCTCTCACGACTATTCCAGCAAGTCAGTGCTCAACCTGGTGTGGGAATGGAGCGTATCTTCGAGGCGGGCTTCAACGAATTCGTGAAGCTGCGCCGACAGAATGGCATTGATCTGTCGGCACTGATGGAAGGTACACGACGCGCCATGAAGGCGGCTTGCCAGCGTGAGCTGGACCGGCTGGATGCCCATACCTCATTTTTGGCGTCCGTTGGCTCCGTGTCACCGTATATCGGCCTGTTCGGTACGGTATGGGGCATCATGAATGCTTTTCGCAGCTTGGCAAATGTAGGGCAGGCGAGTCTGGCTCATGTAGCGCCCGGGATTGCTGAAGCCCTGGTTGCAACCGCCATTGGTCTGTTTGCTGCGATTCCGGCGGTCGTAGCATACAACCGGTTTGCACATGACATTGATCGCCTGGCCAATCGTTTCGACAGCTTTATTGAAGAGTTTTCCAATATCTTGCAGCGGCAGGCTGCCAAATGAGGGCGGTCTTGGCGAGCTGGGGGCGTCGCTTTATAGGGCTCTGCCTGATTTTGAGCAGCTTTTTGGGTGCTTCGGTTGCTCACGCCAAGCAATTCCTGTGGGAAGTGAGCGGTTCTGATGCACCGATGTATCTGCTTGGATCGGTACATGCCGGTAAGTCAGGCTTTTATCCTCTGGCTAAACCGATTGAAGATGCCTATCACCGGGCGCAGGTATTGGTGGTCGAGGCTGACGCCACGGATCAGCGCGCCGTGCAGGCGGCACTTGCTACAGCGCGCTATGCCGGTAGTGACAATCTTGAACAGAATATTCAGGCCGAGACACGCACTTTGTTGATTAAACAGCTGGTTCAGTCCGGCCAGTCCCTGGAGGCCGTACGTGGCTATCGACCATGGATGGTCGGCATGCTGCTGATGGTGCAGGAGTTCAGCAAGCTGGGTTATTCGCCCGAGTATGGTATCGATCTGCATTTTCTGCGTCGTGCCAAAGACGAAGGTAAGGTTGTCGTTGAGCTGGAGTCGATTGCACAGCAATTTGCGCTGCTCAATGATTTGTCAGCAGATGAGTCCGATGCGTTCCTGCGGCAGACCTTGTTGAGCATTCAAAGGGCTGAGATTCAACCGATGCTGAAGCAGCTGATCGCTGCGTGGCGTGCGGGAGACCCTGACAAGCTGCATGCCGTGATGGAGAAATCTTTTTCTGCTGACAAAGTGGGCAAATCGATCGAGAGAAAATTGCTGGATCTGCGTAATGATGACATGACGCGAAAGATCGACGATCTGTTGAAAACAGGCAAGAAAACTCATTTGGTAGTGGTGGGGGCTGCCCATTTAACTGGCCCTGCCGGCATCATCAATCAGCTGCGTAGCAAAGGCTACCGCGTACGCCAACTGTGATCGCGGAGAATTCCTAAATGGCACGACGTACTCGCCGGGCAATGGCTCAGATCAATGTGGTCCCTTACATTGACGTGATGCTGGTGCTGCTGGTGATTTTCATGGTGGCAGCACCGATGATGCAGCCGGGATTAGTGAATCTGCCCTCGGTTGATCGTGCGGATCGTCAGCTGTCGATTCAGCCGCTCAGGGTCGAGATTGATAAAAACGGTGGCTACTCCTTGATTGACGGGGCTGGCAAACCGCAGCCTCAGGCGGATATTGTGGCCCTGACGGCTGCCATCAAGGTCAAGCTGGAAGGTCAGGCCGACCGGCCTGTGGTGATTGCTGCGGATAAGGCCGTCCGCTATGAAGCCGTAGTGAAAACGATGGATGCGCTCAAACGCCAGCAAGTGCAGCGTGTCGGTCTTGTTGTACAGCCTGGAAAATGAACGAAGACAGGCCGGGTTTATCGTTCACGCTCGCTTTGTTGGTGCATGGCGCGCTCTTTGCATTCCTGTACTTTAGTGTTCAGTGGACGAATCAACCCATTGCACCGGTACAAGTGGAGTTATGGAGTCCACCTCCCCCTGTCAGTGCGGCTGTGCCGAAAGTGAAGCCTGCACCTAAAGCCAAGCCTGCGCCGCCCGAGGAAGAACCTGAACCCGAACCGCCGCGCAAGGCCGAGATTGAGGATGTGCCCAAGCCTCGTCCCAAGACAAAAGAGCGGCCGCCGGCAGTTAAGCCTGAACCAAAGCCTGAAAAGACTAAACCAGAGAAAAAGCCCGAGCCCAAGGTAGAGAAACTGCCTGAAAAAAAGGTGGAAAAGCTGGTTGAGAAAAAAAATCCACCCAGTGAGCGGGATAGCAAGATAGAGCGGCCGACATCCAAACCAACAGAGCAAGTGCCTAAGGTGGATACGGCGGCGCTCATCAAGCAAATGGCCGACCAGCAACATGCGGCAGAGCAGGCTGCCAACGCCAGGCTGCTGGATGGTTATATCAACGTGGTGAGACGACGCATCAAAGATGCGATGAATTTTCCTGACGATGAAACCAGTAACCCTGAAGTCATTTGTGAAGTGGCTTTGCTGCCCGATATGTCGGTACTGGATGTGACAGTCAGGAAAGCCAGTGGAAATCCCGCATTCGATGAGGCTGTGAAACGGGCTATCTTGCGATTGGGCCAATATCCGCCACTGCCGGCGGGGTTGCGTTTCAGCGACTTTCGGCGACATAGCCTGACTTACAAGATGCGTTAATTGCTGGCCTATGCCGGCTCAACTTCGACAATCTGAAATCTATGAACCGTTTGATTCGCCCCTTGTTTGTTATGGCTTTGGTGCTCTGCAATCTGGCAAACCCGGCCCATGCCGACATCAATATCGAAATTGTTGGAACCAATGCCCAACGCTTCCCCATTGCTGTATCCGGCTTTGAAGGCGAGGCTAGTCTGACGCAGGCTTTGACGCCCATCATTCGCTCGGATCTGGATCGCAGCGGCTTGTTCAAGCTGATCGAGACCGGGCCTGCACCTTTACCAAGCGATCCTGCGCAGGTCAATTTCCCTGATTGGGGGAAGCGTGGGGCGGATAGCTTGCTGATTGGCAGCGTGACCGATCAAGGGGGGCAAACTGCGATTCGCTTCCGCCTGTTTGATGTTGCCCAGAAGCGCCAGCTGGTGGGATTGGAAATGCGGGTTAAACCTGGTGAGTTGCGCCGTGCTGCACACCGGGTGGCGGATGTGGTCTACGAGGCGCTCACTGGCGACAAGGGGGTGTTCTCGACGCGCATTGCGTATGTTGTGAAGAAGGGCAAGACCGCACATGAGCTGCAAATTGCCGACGCAGATGGTGCCGGTGGTCAGACCATTCTGGCTTCACGGGAATCCATTATGTCCCCTGCCTGGTCACCGGATGGTAGCAAGCTTGCTTACGTGTCGTTTGAAGAACGCAAGCCGATTGTTTACGTCCAGGATCTGGTTACAGGAAGTCGCCGTCGTGCCGCTGCGTTCAAAGGTAGCAATAGCGCACCTGCCTGGTCGCCGGATGGAAGCAAGCTGGCAGTGGTTTTGACGCTCAATGGTTTGTCGCAAATCTATTCGGTTAATGTCGACGGCGGTAGTCCGGTGCGCCTGAGCAAAAGCCATGGCATTGATACCGAGCCGAACTATTCGCCGGATGGCCAGTCCATCGTCTTTACCTCGGATCGGGGAGGAAGTCCTCAGGTTTATCTGATGCCGGCTTCGGGAGGCGATGCGCAACGACTGACCTTTGAAGGCAGCTATAACGTGTCACCACGATTTTCGCCGGACGGGAAATCGATCACTTTTATCCGGCGGGAGGGTGGGCGCTTCAACGTGGCATCGCTTGATCTGGCTACCCGGCAAACTATGATTCTCACTACGACAGAATTAGACGAATCGCCAAGTTTCGCGCCCAATAGCCGAATGATCCTATACGCAACCGAGCAAGGTGGGCGAGGGGTTCTGGCAGCCGTATCGAGTGATGGCCGCATCAAGCAGCGTCTGTCGGTGCAGGCCGGGGATGCGCGCGAACCTGCTTGGGGACCCTTCACCAAGCAATAATGATCTGATTGCTCGGATTTTCGAATGCCTGGCAATGGCTGGGCGGAATGTTCTTGATTTGATCTAAAACCCGGGAGAAACCGATGAAAAAGCTGCTTGCCAGTCTAGTGGTCGTTAATTTTTTGGCAGCGTGTGCCAGCACCAGTCAAAAGGTGCCGGATCCTGCTCCGACGCAGACCAATACCAACCCTAGCAAACCCTATGAGCAACCCACCGCTACGCCTGTTGAGTCGAAGAAGCCTGATAGCTTCAACATGGACCCGCTGAAGGACCCGAACAACATCCTGTCCAAGCGCAGCATCTATTTCGACTACGACAAATACGATGTCCGTCCGGATTTCAGCGCAACGGTTGATGCACACTCGAAGTACCTCAACAGCAACAAGAATCGCAAGATCAAGATTGAAGGCAATGCTGACGAGCGCGGCAGCCGCGAATACAACCTGGCGCTGGGCCAGAAGCGTGCAGAGGCCGTGAAGAAGTCGATGAGCGTACTGGGTGTGTCCGAAGCGCAGATCGAGACAGTTAGCCTGGGCGAAGAGAAGCCCAAGGCGACTGGCCACGATGAGGCGGCCTGGACTGAAAACCGTCGCGCCGATATCGTTTACGACGGCGAGTAATCATCTGGCCTGTCAGGCCGCCGCAGCCAGAGTGGCGAGGGATCGTTCTCACGCTACTTGAAGCTGGCGGCGGCTTTTGCTTGTCTGTTGCGCACAACCGGATGAGGTTATCTATGCGCCTACGCTGTTTGTCTGCTCTTTTACTGGTTCTGGCTTTGCCGGCCAAGGCAGGGTTATTTGATGATGATGAAGCGCGCAAGCAGGTTGCCGAACTTCGCGTCAGACTGGAGACCTTGAATAACACCGTGAGCGACCGGCTCAACAAGGTTGAGACACAACTGCAGAATCAGAAACTGCTGGAGCTGGTCAATCAGATTGAGGGGCTCAATGGCGAGCTTGCCAAGCTGCGTGGTCAGATCGAAGTGCTGACTTTCAACATCGATAATCTGCAAAAACGACAGAAAGATTTGTATGTAGACCTTGATAGTCGCTTGCGCCAGCTCGAAACACCGCCAGCTCAGACGAATCCGCAGCCCGGTGCCACGCAGTCAACCGGGGCGGTAGATACCCCTACGACGTCAGAGCCGGCACACGGTGAGGGTGACGCCAGTGCCTACGAGGCAGCCTATAACCTGTATCGGGTTGGCAATTACAAGAACGCGGTATCCGCATTTGATGCTTTTCTGAAAAGCTATCGTGATAGCCGGCTGGTGCCGAATGCCTTGTTCTGGCAAGGCTTGTCGTATGCACAGCAGCGTGATTACAAATCTGCCATGCTGGCGCTACGCAAGGTGGTCGATAACTGGCCAGATCATCAGAAAACTCCGGATGCCATGCGCGCAATTGCTAATCTGCAGATTGAGGCTGGTGATGCCAAGGCTGCACGCAAGACGCTCAAAGATCTGATTACCAATTACCCCGGTTCAGAAGCTGCACAGCGGGCCAAACGCCAACTGGAAATGCTGTAAGAAGCGGTTTCTGCCGGTATCCTGATCTGCATCGGGAACCGGATGGTGCCATCAGGGGCTTTTCGCCATAATCCGGCACCAAGGACTGTGACCATTACCGGCCCGATCAAGGGCCGGTTTGATTTTGACAACGCATTGCGTTGCGGGAGAGTAGGAATGGCTGTCGCCGACAGTGTGCGTGTCAGTGAAATATTTTTTTCCTTGCAGGGGGAGTCAAGCCGAGTTGGTCTGCCAACCGTGTTTGTGCGCCTCACGGGTTGTCCGCTGCGTTGCGGTTACTGCGACAGCGCCTACGCATTCTATGGTGGCGAAACCATGAGTTTCGACTTGGTGCTGGAACGCGTGGCGGCTTATGGTGCTCAATATGTTTGTGTTACCGGCGGTGAGCCGCTGGCACAAAGGAACTGCTTGCCGCTGCTGCAAAAACTCTGCGATACAGGCTATTCGGTTTCGCTTGAAACCAGCGGCGCCATGCCGATTGATCCGGTTGACCCGCGTGTATCACGGATTGTTGATATCAAGACGCCGGGTTCGGGGGAGGTCGATAAGAATCATTGGCCAAATCTGGATCTGCTGAAGTCGGGCGATGAACTCAAGTTTGTTCTGACCAGCCGGGCAGACTATGAATGGGCGCGTGATCTCATTCAAACACGTCATCTGGCACAGCGTTGCCCTGTCCTGTTGTCACCGGTCTGGCAGGGTATCGATCCGGCAGATCTGGCCGCCTGGGTGCTGGAGGATCGTTTGCCAGTGCGTATGCAAGTGCAATTGCATAAGATCCTGTGGGGCGAAAAGCCTGGGGTTTAGCGCGGTGAGCCTGTCAGTAGTCGTCAGTTGATGGCGCGAGCGTCATCGTGATGCCCGCCATCCAAATTCGGGAAGTTACTGTGAAACCAAAAGCTGTTGTCCTTCTTTCCGGTGGGCTGGACTCCGCCACAGTCCTCGCGATTGCCCGTCACGAGGGCTATGCGCCGTATTGTTTGTCGTTCGATTATGGTCAGCGGCACGCCGCCGAACTGGCAGCGGCGCAGCGCGTTGCCAAAGCGTTGGGTGCCTGTGAGCATCGCGTTGCTACGATCGACTTGCGTGCTTTCGGTGGCTCGGCGCTGACGGACGATGCCATCGAGGTGCCCACCTCGCCCGCAGAGGGTATCCCTGTGACCTATGTGCCCGCGCGCAACACCATCATGCTGTCGTATGCGATGGCCTGGGCTGAAGTGTTGGGAGCGATGGACATTTTCATTGGTGTGAATGCCGTCGATTATTCCGGCTACCCCGATTGCCGACCCGAATACGTTTCCGCATTCGAAGCCATGGCTAATCTGGCGACGCGGGCGGGTGTTGAAGGCAATCGCTTGCATATCCGGGCGCCGCTGCAATTGCTGTCCAAGTCCGACATTATCCGTCGCGGGGTGGAGCTTGGTGTGGATTACGGACTCACCGTTTCCTGCTACAAGGCAGATGATGAGGGTCGAGCCTGTGGGGTTTGCGATTCCTGCCGTTTGCGCCAGGCGGGTTTTGTCTCAGCAGGTATTGCCGACCCGACGCCATACTACGGCTGATGTGAGGTGCGGCGCTGATGCCATGTCGCGCCGCTTGCGGGCAAGGTAAGCGGTTTCCCGGCTGGGCGCACAGGCTGTAAGGCTTGCGTTGCAAGCCAACAGCCTGGCAGTCAACGCGGCAGCAGGCCCAAATTCAGCGAAACGCGATCCGAAAACACAACGTCAACAGAGCTTGCAGCTACACCCCGATTTTTCTCCCATCAGTCTGGATGGCGGGCTGTGCGCGCGCCACGGATCGACGCCAAGTCTGCCATTTCCACCACAGACGTATCCCCAGTAATACAGCCAGGATGCTGCCATAGACCATCGGCTGGGTCAGGTCGCGCTTTACCAGCCACCAGTAGTGCACGATTGCCAGGATGGCAATCGGATAAACCGCATAGTGCAGGCGCTGCCAGTTGCGCTTGAGTCGGCGCAGCATGCGATCGGTTGAGGTGGCCGCCAGGGGCAGCAGCAACACAAAGGCCATGAAACCGACCGTAATAAACGGCCGTTTGCGAATGTCGCGCAGGATCGCGGCCAAATCGAAGAACTGATCGAGCCAGAGATAAGTGGTGAAATGCAGACTGGCGTAAAAGAACGCAAACAGACCCATCATCCGGCGTAGTCGTAGTGGCCAGACGGTGCCGGTCAGTCGGCGCAAGGGGGTCAGGCTGAGCGTGATCAACAGCAAGACCAGCGTCCAGGTGCCGGTGGAGCGTGTCAGAAACTCAATGGGATTGACAGGCTGTCCCCGCAGCAGAATGGAGAGGGTGCGTGCCAGAGGGAGCAGGCACAGAATGAAGACCAGAGGTTTCAGCGGCAGTTGGGCGAGCATGGTGGGTCGAACAGAGTCGTGATAACGCTTGGTCGTGGTGGTTGGGGCTAGCTTACGCGGCACGGCTTCTCTGTATTGATTTCGGGCAGGCTGCCAGTCAGCATATGCTGGTCTTCAGTTCCTTTGCTAGTGATCCATCATGCCTGTCAGTGTTGTCCAGTCATCGCAACGAATCGTCGTCAAAGTCGGCTCCAGCCTGGTTACCAATAACGGTAAGGGCCTTGATCATGCCGCCCTGAATCGCTGGGCCAGCGAGATTGCCGAGCTGATCAAGCTGGGCAAGCAGGTGATTCTGGTGTCGTCCGGCGCCATTGCCGAAGGCCTGCAGCGCATGGGCTGGGCCAAACGCCCAACCGCAGTGCATGAATTACAGGCAGCAGCGGCCGTCGGGCAGATGGGGCTGGTTCAGGCTTACGAAACCTGCTTTCGCAAGTTCAACCTGAAAACGGCTCAGATCCTGCTGACTCACGAAGATCTGGCGGATCGCACGCGCTACCTGAATGCCCGCTCAACTTTGCTGACCCTGCTGTCGCTGGGTGTGATCCCCATCATCAACGAGAACGACACGGTGGTCACGGCTGAGATCAAGGTCGGTGATAACGATACCTTAGGGGCGTTGGTTACCAATCTGGTTGATGCCGATGCCCTGATCATCCTGACCGACCAGCGCGGTCTCTATACCGCCGACCCTCGCAAACAGCCTGATGCCCGCTTTGTCGATGAAGCGCGTGCGGGCGAGCCGGAGCTTGAGGCGATGGCGGGTGGAGCGGGTTCTGCTGTGGGCACCGGTGGTATGTACACCAAGATCATTGCTGCCAAGCGGGCGGCACGCAGTGGTGCACATACCGTGATTGCCTGCGGGCGAGAGGAGCATGTCCTGCAGCGCCTCGCGCAGGGAGAAGCCATTGGCACCCAGTTGCTGGCAGGAACGAGTCGTATTGCCGCCCGCAAGCAATGGTTGGCCGATCACTTGCAGCTGCGTGGCAAGGTGGTGCTGGATGCAGGGGCGGTTCGCGCCATTACCCAGTCTGGTACCAGTTTGCTGCCAATTGGTGTCACCGCTGTCGAAGGCGACTTCCTGCGAGGGGAGGTGGTCGCCTGTGTGGATGCTGCCGGGCAGGAAATCGGCCGTGGCCTGGTCAACTATTCGTCGGATGAAGCCCGCAAGATCCTGCGGCTGGCAACCGGCCAGATCGAGGCAGTTCTTGGCTATATTGATGAACCTGAACTTATTCACCGAGACAACCTGGTGCTGCCATGACTCCCGAACAAGTCCTCGAATTCTGGTTTGGCCCACCTGCGCAGCGTGGCAGACCCCGTGCTGAGTGGTTTCGCAAAGACCCGCAGTTTGATGCGCAGATCAATCAGCAGTTTGGGGATAGCGTTGTCGCGGCGCTGAACGGCCAGTTGCCGGGCTGGACCACCACGCCGGACGGCTGCCTGGCCTGTGTGCTGCTGCTCGACCAGTTCACCCGGAATATCTACCGTAACCTGCCACAGGCCTTTGCTGGCGATGCGCAGGCGCTGGCGCTGGCCAGAAAGCTGGTTGACCTAGGGTGGGATCAGCAACTAAGCCCGCTGGAGCGGGTGTTTGCCTATCTGCCGTTTGAACATGCCGAGAGTCTGGCGGAACAGGATAGGGCGGTTGCCTTGTTCGAGGCATTGGCTGCCGCACAGCCGACCCTGGCTGACTATCTGGTATATGCCCAGCGCCACCGCGAGGTGATTGCCCGTTTTGGCCGCTTTCCGCACCGTAACGCCATTCTTGGGCGTACCAGCAGCCTGGACGAGCAGATCTATCTGCAACAACCCGGCGCCGGCTTCTAAGTCGCGTGGCGGCTTGATATTGATCAAGTTTGCAGTGGCTTGTGTGCGGGCAGTACGCAGCGATGCCGGGTGGGCTGGTAAAATCCGGCCCCTTTCCCATCCTCTGCCTGCACAGCCATGTTTGTTTCCGTTGTTGACTATCGCTCGCCAAACGCGGCGGCTGAATTTACAGAGTCCCTGCATCGCTCAGGGTTTGGTGTCCTGAAGAATCACCCGATTCCGCAAGATCTGGTCGAAACCCTCTACGCTGAATGGCTCGCGTTTTTCAACAGTGAGGAGAAATTCGGCTACAGCTTCGATCCGGAAAAGCAGGATGGTTATTTCTCCACCCAGATTTCCGAAACCGCCAAAGGGGCGCAGATCAAGGACATCAAGGAATACTTCCACATCTATCCGTGGGGGCGGATTCCCGAAGCGCTCAAGCCTAATGCCATGCGCTATTACGATCTTGCCAACCAGCTGGCATCCGAGCTGCTGGGATGGATCGAAACCTGGGCACCGGCAGAGGTCAAGGCCAAGCTGAGTGAGCCCCTGCCGAAAATGATCGAAGGTACACCCAATACCTTGCTGCGGGTGTTGCGCTATCCCCCGCTGACCGGCAACGAGCCGCCGGGAGCCTTGCGTGCTGCGGCGCACGAAGACATCAACTTGATTACCGTGCTGCCGGCTGCCAACGAGCCAGGGCTGCAGGTCAAGGATCGGGATGGCAACTGGCAGGACGTGCCATGTGACTTTGGTACTTTGGTCATCAATATCGGCGATATGCTGCAAGAGGCAACTGGCGGCTATTACCCCTCCACCAGCCATCGCGTGGTCAACCCGACCGGGGAAGGCGCATTCAAGTCGCGGGTGTCCTTACCATTGTTCCTGCATGCACGAAGCGAGGTGGTGCTGTCGGAGCGTTATACCGCCCGCCAGTATCTGGATGAGCGCTTACGCGAACTGGGTGTGAAGATGTAACAATCGACCGATGTGTCGAATCGCATGGCAACAGGGCTTAGGCGCTGTTGCCATTTTGTTTTCGGCTCGCGTTTCGTCGAATTGGGTCCTGCTGCCAATTTTTTACGCCATTGGCTTGCGTTGCAGCAGATCCCACTTATTGCCATATAAATCTGCGAAGACGACTACCCAGCCGTAGACTTCCTCGCGCGGCGCTTCCATGAACTGTACGCCTTTTTCCTTCATGGCTTGGTAGTCCTGCCAGAAGTCGTCGGTCTGCAAAAACAGAAAGACCCGGCCGCCTGTCTGGTTTCCGACCTGGGCCAGCTGTTCGGGGCTGCTGGCTTTGGCCAGGAGCAAGGCGCAGCCTTGCGAGCCGCGTGGATTGACCACTACCCAGCGTTTGCCATTGCCCATCGGGCTGTCTTCCTTCAATTCGAAGCCAAGCGAGCCGGTATAAAAGGCGATGGCTTCGTCGTAGTCGGATACCAGCAGCGAGACCAGAGAGAGGGATTGGTGCATGGAAATTCTCATTCAAGAGGGGTTGGAAATGCGCAGCCGATCGGCCAGGCCGGAGTCTCGACGGGTGGCGGTTGCCAATGCCTTGGCCAGTACTGTTGCCGGCCCCCAGATTTCGGCCCGGCGCCGTGCGCGGGTGAGGGCGGTGTACACCAGATTTCGGGTCAAAACCGGTGAGTCACTGTCCGGCAGGACCAAGGCCACGGTGTCGAATTCCGAACCCTGGCTTTTATGCACGGTCATGGCGTAAGCGGTTTCGTGAGGCGGCAGCCGTTGCGGTGCAAACGCGGCGAAGTCACCGTCACGTTCGAAATACACCCGCAAGCCCTCGGCCGTTTGCAAGGCAATACCGATGTCTCCGTTGTAGAGACGCAACCCATAGTCATTGGCTGTAATCAATACAGGGCGCCCCGCATACCAGGCCTCACGTCCTCGACGTTTGACCAGGCGTGCTTCTACCAGCCGGTTGAGGCCACTCACCCCTGCTTCGCCATCCCGATGTGCGGTCAGCAGCCGGAACCGGCCGAATTGCTGGAAGGCGGTTACCGGGTCTGCGGTCGTCACGGCCTGCCAGTATGGCTGCAGCGCAGTGGCTACATGGTCGGCCAGTGCTTCGGCGTGGTCGGCAAAGTGGCCGGGATGCCAGCCGAGGTCTGCATGGCCGGTGTCGAGCAGGTTCAGCGCAGCCTCGCTATTACCGGCATTAGCGGCACGCGCCAGGGCACCGATGCCGCTGTTGGTATCGAAGCGGTAACTGTGCCGCAGCAGAACGACCGAGTCACCCATGCGGGACTGGCCGGGCTGCGGCGGGATGGGCATTCCGGTGGCCATGGCCAGCCGTTTGGCGGCTGCAGCAGATACGCCGGTTCCTGCGCAGAGGTCGGCAAAGGCGGCCCCTGCCTCGACGGAGGCCAGCTGATCTTTATCCCCCAGCAGAATCAAACGGGCGGTGGGTGGCAGGGCGGCAACCAGTCGGGTCAACAAGGCCAAGTCGATCATCGAAGCCTCATCGACCACCAGCGTATCGTAGGGGAGCGGGTTCTCGCGATCATGGCGGAAGCTGGGGCTGTCCGGTCGGGCTCCCAGCAGCCGGTGCAGGGTCTGCGCCGTATCTGGCAACGTGGCCAGCTGCAACATATCCAATGGTAATTTGACCTTGGCCAGACGGATCGCCTCCACCATGCGGGCAGCAGCCTTGCCTGTCGGTGCTGCCAGGGCAATGCGGATATCCGGCTGCAACAGCGTCAGGGCCGCCAAGAGTTTGACTACCGTTGTGGTTTTGCCTGTGCCGGGGCCGCCTGAGATCACCGTCAGCCGGTTCAGCACCGCTGCAGCGGCAGCGGCTTTCTGCCAGTCGATGTGATGGGCGGCAGGAGGGCCGAACAGATCATCCAGTGATTTTCTCAGGAGCGTGGTTTCCACTGGCAGGGGCTCGGCCCGTGCCAGCAGGTCTGCGGCCAACTGGGTTTCAAACCGCCAGTAGCGGGCCAGGTAGAGTCGGCGCTCTTCAAGCACCAGAGGGGCGAAATCACCAGGTTTGGCGATCAGTCCGCTGGCCTGCAGCTCTGTCTGCCACTGTGCCAGAAACGGTAGAGGGAAGCCTGCATACTGCCGGCCTGCCCAGCGCCCCAGATCAACACAGACATGGCCTTCTGCCACGGCCTCGACTGCCAGGGCGGCGGCCAGCAGGGCGGATTCGCTAGCGGCAGGGGCCAGACTGGCCAGCGTCTGCACCAGTTCGGCGGCCAGTGGCGATATCTGCTCTAGCCACGGGATCTCTGCTGCAATCAGCATGCGTTCCCCTCACCGGACAGCAGCTGGCTCATCGCTTCGATCAATGCCCGCTTTGGACGATCAGCAAACACTCCCTGGCCGGGCTGATGTCGGTCCATGCCTCGCAGGAATAAATAGAAACTGCCGCCAAAATGACGATCGTAGTCAAAATCAGTGATACGAGTGCGGAGATAGCGACATAGCGCTACCACATAAAGCAATGACTGCAGGTAATAGTGTGAATCCGCCATCGCTCTGACCAGCCGATTTTCAGTGTAGTCAGCTGTGCTGTGGCCCAGCCGGTTGGATTTGTAATCGAGCACGTAATAACGACCGCCGGCCTCGAATGCCAGGTCAATAAAGCCTTTCATGAAGCCTTGGCCTATCTCGGCGGTCAGATCCTGTGCGGCAGCGATGAATTCCGGGCGCTCGCCATGGACTGCCAGCAACTGAGCCAGCGCGCCGGGGCGAATCCGTCCGGTGGCGAATGTGAATTCCAGCTCTACCAACTTCTGCCGTGGACTGACATCTGCCAGACGGACGCCGCTGGCATCCAGCGGTGTGGCCAGAGTGGTCTCGATCATGTCGATGACCGCTGGCAGCCAGACATCATCAAAGCGTTCTTTTTTCAGTTCGGCTTCGACAACGGCTTGTAGCTGGCCATCGCGGCGGGTGAAGTCGATTTTTTCGAAAATCGTGTGCCAAGTGGTACCGGTCCGTGCGCCAGCCGGAAATTGGGCAATATCGTAGCCACTGGCTGGGACGGGGGGGGCGGGTTCCTGGCGTTCATGATCGGGGCTTTCATCATGCCGGCCCTCCGTCAGCGCGGTGAAACTGCTCATCCGCCAGTCGGAAAATAGAGGCCGGCTAAGCTGGCGGGCCTGCAGGCGGTCGGCATGATCAGGTAGCGCTGGCAGGGTGATTTCCTGCTCGGGTAGCGCTGCCAGCGCCATCCGGCCTGCGCTGGCATCAAGGTGCTGTTGCAGAACGTCGAGCATTCCGGCTGGGCCGATTGCTTTGAGCCGCTCGCTGAGCCCCTGCAAGGGCTCGTCGGCGCTGGCTTCACCGTGTAGTAGCCATGCCATCGCCGAGCGCTCGACTTCGCTGACGGCCCCCCAGGTAACGATGCAACGATACCGGGCGCGCGTCAGCGCCACGTAAAGCAACCGTAGTTTTTCGGCCAGTTGTTCCTGACGGGATTGTTGTCGATGTTGCTCGATCTGATCAGACCCCCAGTCAAGCACTGCCGTATCGCCGCTGTGGCAGGCGACGGGGATGGCCTTGTCGAGCTTGATGCCATCCCACAGAAAAGGGCAGTACACAACCGGATACTCAAGCCCTTTCGACGTGTGGATGGTGACAATCTTGACCCGTGCCGCATCGCTCTCCAGCCGCAGCTGGTGGGCATCCAGACCGGCAGGTGGGTTACGCCGGCATTGCTCGAACCACGCCACCAGACTGTCCAGATCATGCTTGCGCCGGCTTTCAACCTGGGCCAGCTCGGCCAGATGCAGCAGATTGGTCAGGCGTCTTTCGCCATCGCGATAGCTGAGCAGACGTTCGGCGACGCGATGCTGGTCAAACCAGGCGCGGAAGGCGGTAATCAGTCCATGCTCACGCCACAACAGGTGATAACGCTGGAAGTCGTCGAGGATGGCTTCCCAAGCCTGGGTGTCGTCCCCAAACCGATACAGCTCGCTGCCGTGCAGCCCCATGCCAGTACCAACCAGCGCCGCTCTGACCAGAGTTTCCCGAGTGGGCTCGGCAAAAGCGGCGAGCAGGCGTTCCAGCTCTTCGGCTTCTTCGCTGCCAAACACATTGTCCTGTCCCTGACGTACGCAGGGGACCCCGCGCAACGCCAGGGCATTGGCAAGCTGCCGGGCCTGCCTGTGGTTGGCGACCAGCACGGCAATATCGCCGCCATTCAGTGGCGTGTCGCCAATCTGGCCTCCGTGATGCAGCAGGCGGGCGATGTCGCGGGCACAGGCCTCTGCGGCCAGATCCTGTGCTTTGGTCTTGGTCAGGGGCTGATCGCCCATCCAGTGCCAGATCAGAGCCGCGTCCGGGTGTGGGTCGGCGTAGAGCCGTAACGGAGGGCGTTCAGCAGGGGCTGGGGCGACCGGGTGGAATTCGAGCCCTTCCAGCAGGAAAGGCAGCGGGCGCGTGAACAGTTGGTTGACCGAGGCAATCAGCGCTGCGGTCGAACGGCGGTTGATGCCCAGCGTGTATTGCTGGCTGGTGGCATGGCGGGCGGCCAGATAGGCGTGAATGTCGGCCCCCCGGAATGCATAAATCGCCTGCTTGGGGTCGCCAACCAGAAATGCCGGCCTTTCCCCGCTGCCGTAGATCCGTTCGAAGATCCGGTACTGTAGCGGGTCGGTATCCTGAAACTCATCAATCAAGGCAGCCTGATAACGCTGTCCCAGGTGCTGTGCCAGCATCGCGCCATTGGCACCATCCAGCGCACTGGCCAGCTCTACCAGCAGATCCTGATAACCGATACTACGTTGCTGAGCTTTCAGCTGACGGAGAACCTGTTCACATTCCGGCATCAACCGGGCTTTCAGCGCCCCTAGACGGTAGTCCAGCTGCTGATGGAGGGTCTTATTGGCTGCCAGCAGCAGCTCAATGGCCTCAAACATGGGGTGTTCGGGTGTCTGCTGGCCCTTATTGGTTTTCTGGCGGAGTACGCTTTGGGCCAGATTGATCATCTTCTCCGGTAGCGCCAGTTGTGGTTTACCGGACTGAAAAAGCAGCTGGAGCTGCGCAAACCAGTTGGTTAGCCTTTCGGCACTATAACTTCTTCCATTGAGAACCTTGTCTTGGATGGCTTGCTGCAGAACCTGCCTAGCCGATTCGGCCTCCTGTTGCCAGGTCTGCAGCGCTACCGCCCAGGTATCAAGATAGGCCGACTCGCTCTCGGGCTGCCAGGGCATGGGCCGCAGATGTCGCAGAAAAGGTTTGCCGAAGTGGGTTTTGAATTCCCTGGCCCAAACATCGGGCGTCTGCTTTTTGTGCAGCAGGTAAGCCGCCCACAGCCGGCTGGCCTGCGCGGTTTCCCGGCGCCAGGTGTCGTCTACGACCTGCCCGATCAAGCCGGTATCGTCAGCTTGAAACTCCCGATCGAAGTCAACGCCGGCAGCAAAGGCATGATCTGCCAGTGCGCGCTGACAAAATCCGTGAATCGTGTAGATCGCTGCCTCGTCAAAGCCCGACACGGCGTAACGCAGGCGGCGGGCGGCGATGTCATGCTGGTCTGTGGGTAGCCGTTCGATCAGTGCGGCACAGAATTCATCTGCGGGCTCTCCTTCCAGCGCTGCCAGCATCTCGGCCAGTCGCGCCCGGATACGCTCGCGCAGTTCGGCCGTGGCCGCTTTGGTATAGGTGACGACCAGAATCTGCCCGACATGCAGGCCGGCTTCCACCACCAGCCGGCAGTACAGACCGCCGATGGTCCAGGTCTTGCCCGTGCCGGCACTGGCTTCTATCAGATTTAGCCCGGCGAGTGGCGTGGTCTGGACATCAAGGGGGTGGGGGGTACTCACGTCCGCTTCAAGGGGTCGAAACTGTAGCCGAAGCCACGGTGGGTTTGAATCGGGTCTTGATCCGGTAAAACGGTCCGCAGCTTGGCACGCAAGGTCTTGATGTGGGCATCGACACTGCGCTCGTAGCTTGCCAGGGGCTCATCCCAGGCCCGATCCATCAGCTGCGCCCGGCTGAATACCCGTTCCGGTTCCGCCAGCAAGGTTTTCAGGATACGGAATTCGTAACGGGTCAGGTCCAGTATCTGGCCATCAAAGCTGATACGTGCCTTGGTTTCATCGACCACGAAGCCGGTTTCGACTGCAGCGGGCGCGCTGGTGCTACGGCCGCGTCGCAGAATCGCCTTGATGCGGGCCACTAGCTCACGTGGGCTGAAGGGCTTGACCACGTAGTCATCGGCGCCGATTTCCAGCCCGACGACACGGTCGATTTCATCGCCGCGTGCAGTCAGGAAGATCACCGGTAGATCACAGATGGCGCGGATCTCCTTGCAGCGTTCAAACCCGCTGCCGTCAGGCAGGCCCACATCCAGAATGGCCAGCGCATGACTGCCAGGACGCACCGCAGCCACCCCCTCGCGTCCCAGTCGGTGCCAGTCGCAGCGGAAACCTTCCTGTGCCAGGGCATAGACGATGGTATCGGCGATGGGAGCTTCGTCTTCAATCAGCAGGATGGTGTCGCCCATGGCGGTAAAGGGAAAATTGACGAGAGTCCGATTGTAGCAAGCCAGACTCACTTCGATGGTGCCCAATCCCGCCAGCAAGGTAGGTTTATAGGGGCGGCATTGGCTGGTTATCCCGACTATATGACTGAATCATAAGTAGGTTTTGGGCCTTCCTGGTGGGCGGGTCGCATGTTGCTGGCAGCTTTCTGCTAATCTTGGCCCGTTTTGCCCGACTGACGGGCTTTGCAGGAGAAAGAATTGTCCATTCCCGCTATCGGTTCGCCTGAGTTTGTGCATTGGTTTCGCGAGGCTGCGCCATATATCCATGCCTTTCGTGGCCGGATATTCGTTGTCGCTTTCGGTGGCGAAGTTGTGCGCGAGGGCAAGTTTGTGACGCTGACCCACGATCTGAATACTCTGGTCAGCCTTGGCGTCAAGCTGGTGATCGTGCATGGCGCCAGAGTGCAGATCAATGCACGGGTGAAAGAAAAAGGTCTGGAGCCAAGGTTTGAACGCAATGTGCGTGTGACCGATGGTGATGCGCTGGATTGTGTGTTGCAGGCCATCGGCCAGGTACGGTTCGAGATCGAGTCCCTGTTGTCGATGGGGCTGGCCAATTCGCCGATGGCCAATGCCGATATCCGTGTAGCAGGTGGCAATTTCGTCACCGGCCAGCCGATGGGGGTGCGGGATGGGGTTGATATGCAATACACCGGCGAGGTGCGCAAAATCGACACGGCCGCCATTCTGGACCGCCTGGATTTTGGCGAAACGATTCTTCTCTCCTCGCTGGGTTATTCCCCCACCGGCGAAGTCTTTAACCTGACCCTGGAGGATGTCGCCACTTCCGTGGCGATTGCACTGGGGGCCGACAAACTGGTGTTCCTGATGGGCGAGCAGGGCGTGTTTGACCATGAAGGCGTACTGCAGAACGAGCTGACGGCTGTCGAGGCGGAGGTTGCGCTGAAGTCTGGCCGTGAAGTCAGCGAGGATGTGGCCTGCTATCTACCTTGTGCCATTCGTGCAGTGCGGCTTGGCGTGAAGCGGGCCCACCTGATCAGCCGCGAGATTGATGGTGCCTTGCTGACGGAGTTATTTACCCACGATGGTATCGGCACGATGATTTCGCGCGAACCGCTGGAAACCATGCGCGAGGCGACCATTGACGACATCGGCGGTCTGTTGCAGCTGATCGAACCGCTGGAGGAAGCCGGGATACTGGTCAAGCGCGGTCGTGAGCTGATTGAGCGTGAGATCTCGCAGTACGTGGTGCTGGAGCACGATGGAAAACTGATAGGCTGCGCGGCTTTGCGTCCCTTCCCCGATAGTGGCATGGCCGAGCTGGCCTGTCTGGCGGTTCGTCCCGATTATCGCGATGGCGGTCGGGGTGAGGCACTCCTCAAGTGGGGAGAACAAGCTGCCCGCAACCGTGGCGTGAAACGTCTGTTTGTGCTGACGACACGCACTGCCCATTGGTTTGTCGAGCGCGGTTTTGCGCCAGGTAATGTTGAAGACCTGCCCGTCGAGAAAAAACAGCTCTACAACTATCAGCGTCGTTCCAAGGTATTCGTCAAACGTCTGTAAAGACAGGGGAATTCAGATTTTCCCGACGCGCTCCCCGTAGCAATGCTTCTCTCCTATATTGGGATCATGGCTGACTCGCTACGCAGCCGGTTTGGCTGTGTGCTGGTTGGGGTTGCCTATTCAATTTGCTGCGTCGCCAAGTCCGGGTAACTACATATGTGTGCATCCCCCGAAAAGCCGTTCTGGCCCCTTCCTGGCCCAGTCACGCGACGCGCCTGGCTGGCGGCTGCGGGGTGGCTGTGCAGTGGGTTGCTGATGGCGCCAGCCTTGGCTGCCATGCCGGAGCTGCGCATCGGGGTCGAGCCATATATCAGCCCAAGAAGCTTGATTGCGGGCTATCTGCCATTGCGGCAAGCCCTGGAGCGCAACCTTGGGCGACCGGTCATGCTGTTTACCGGCGCCGACTATCGCCAATTCCTGCGCCGGGTCGAGGCGGCTGATTTTGATCTGCTGTTGCTATCGCCGCATGCCGCTCGTTTTGCGGAGACGTCTGGGGGGTATCAGGCGGTAGCCCAGTCGGCGGCGCGCTCGTCGGGCTTGCTGTTGGTGCGCAAGGAAAGCCCGATCCGGCGAATCGAAGAGTTGCGCGGCAGTACCATTGCCATGCCAGATCCGCTGACAGCTGCCACCTTGTTGGGGGAGTCGCTGCTGCGAGAGAGTGGGCTGATGACTGCCAATGCCGTTACCTTGCGTTATTACACGGTCCATAACACGGCTGCCTTGATGGTGCTGCGGGGGGGCGTGCAGGCTTGTGTCATCAACAATACTGCGTTCAGCCAGATGCCGGCTGACATCCGGCAGCACCTCAGAGTCCTGGCAGAGACGCCAACCATTGCACACGCCAGCTTGTTGGTGAGAATGGGGCTTACCCCGGCCGAGCAGAAGCGGCAGGTTGATGCCGTGATGCTTTTTGTCAATTCAACCCAGAATGGTCGCAGTATTCTGGCCAAATATGGCCTGCATGGCCTGGAACCTCTCTCCAATGCCGATCAGGCAAGACTTGAGCCAATGGAAAAAGAACTATCCCGCCGATTGACCAAGGGCCTGTGATCATGGCGGTCAAAGTCCCATTTTTTCGTACCCTGCGTGCCCGTCTGGTTCTGGCCATTCTGCTGGTTCAATTTGTGGTTTTCGGCGTGCTGCTGGCCAACGTCAGTCGTGTCTGGTCTGACATGGAGCTGCGCGCTACCGAAGTGCGCGTGCAAGAACTGGCCAGGTTGCTGAATGCGGCTCTGGCACCATCGCTGGCAACACTGGACTACGAGTCGGCGACAGAGTTGCTGGATAGCGTCCGCACGCCGGAAGGCATCGACTATCTGGTGCTATTCGATCACCAGAATAAAGTGGCTGCAGCTAGAGGCTGGGACCCTGGCGCGACCTTGCCTGCTGTGGATCGGATTGCTGATTTCTCTGGCAGCAAGCTGCCCCCGGTAGTGCATGCGCAGGCTGTCATCGAGCTGGCAGGTCAGCGTTATGGGGTGCTGCGCTTTGGGGTATCGACGGAGTTGCTGCGCGATTCAGCGAATCGACTGGTCTGGCAGAGTGCCACCGTGGTGGTGCTGGGCGCGATAATCTCGGCGGTCTTGCTGGCGATCTTTGGCGTGCTGCTGACCCGCCGCCTTTATCGGCTGATTGGCAGTGCTGAGGTGTCGTCGAATGCGGATACGGTCAAGATGTTGCCTTCCAGCGAGGCCAATGATGACGAAATCGGCCAGTTGGCAGCTCGCTTCAACCTCATGGCCGCCAGCATGCAAGAGCGGCTGGAGGCTCTGCGTCGTAGCGAAGAGAAATTCCACGCAATCGCTGATTACACCTACGGAGTCGAACTGTGGTTGTCTCCTGAGGGCCAGTTGGTGTGGATCAATGCGTCGCTCTCCCGCCTGACCGGGTATTCCGACGAGGAGTGCCACCAGATGCGCGACTTCCCGGTACCTTTGGCGGTACTGGAAGATCGGGTGGCCTTATCCGAGACCATCAAGGACGCGCTGTCTGGCACCTCTGGGCAGGACTTCGAGTTCCGGGCCGTCAAGCGCGATGGCAAGACCTTCTGGGCATCCATGTCCTGGCAGCCCATTTACGATGCGCAGGGCCAGTCTTTAGGCATTCGTGCCTCCATTCATGACAATACCCAGTCCAAAGAAGACCGCCTGGCGCTGAAACGGGCGGTGTACGAGCTACGTCAGTCCCAGACCTTGGGACAGAACTATCTATCGCGTGCCGAGCAGGAACGTGCCCGGCTATCTGCTCTGCTCTCGGCGATGCGATTCGGTGTACTGTTCGTAGACCCCAACAATATTGTCGTTTACCACAACCCCGCATTTATCGCGCTCTGGCTGATTGATGCGTCGTCAGAAGTCGTTGGCAAGCCGATTGGCCAAGTCTTGCAATCGTCGCTGAATCTGCCACTGGAGACCGATACCCTTTCGCAATACCTGCAGGAAGTTGAGTTTCAGGGGGATAGCCGGGTCAGTCTCGGTGAAATCACCATGAACGATGGCCGTATCGTGACCCAGCAGTGCTATCTGGTGCGGGACGACCAGGGCAGCCCGAGTGGACGTCTCTGGGTGTATGAGGATGTCACACAGGAGCATTTCCTGAATGAGCGTATGGCTTTCCTGGCGGAGCGCGATGGTCTGACTGGCTTGTTCAACCGCCATGCCTTCAACGAACAATTGCAGCGTATGTTGGTCGAGGCCGACCGGGGTCAGGACTCCTTGGCGGTACTGTATTTTGATCTGGACGAGTTCAAGTACGTCAATGATACGTTTGGCCATGGCGCCGGAGACGATTTGCTCAAACGCATTGCCAATGAGGTTTCTGCGCAGGTTCGCCGCCATGAATTCTTTGCACGCTTGGGGGGGGATGAATTTGCGGTACTGGTGCCGTCGTGTTCTGAACAGGAGGTCTCGCTACTGGCACAGCGCATCGTAACCACCGTGCAGCAGATCCAATTTGTTGTCGATGGCCAGACCTTAAGGCTGTCGTCGAGCCTGGGCGTCGCGATGTATCCCGCACATGCCAATTCGGCAGAAGAGCTGGTGTCCCATGCCGATACCGCCATGTATCAGGCTAAATCAGCCGGTAAATCGACATGGCGCCTCTATCAGGCTGAACAGGATGCTTCGCGCGAAATGGTCAACCGGCTGACCTGGAACGAGCGGATTCAACAAGCTCTCGCGAATGATGGTTTTGTTCTCTACTTCCAGGGCATCTACGAAACCGTCAGCCGCAAAGTATCCCATCTTGAAGCGCTGATCCGTATGCGTGATCCGAACAATAGCGGCATGGTGTTGCCGCCCGGACTGTTCATTCCACACGCTGAACGTAGCGGACGAATTCTGGAGATTGACCGTTGGGTGATACAACAGGTGATCCGGCTGCTGGCGTTACATCCAGAGATGCCACCAATCGCCATCAATATTTCGGGAAGATCATTTGATGAAGCGGGTCTGCCGGACTACATCCGCGATCTGTTGGTGAAGATGCAGGTACAGCCTTCGCGCTTGATGGTGGAGTTGACTGAAACCGCAGCATTATCTGATATGCGCGATGCGCAGCGCTTTATCGACAGCTTGCGCGCGACGGGTTGCACGGTTTGCCTGGATGATTTTGGTGCTGGATTTTCATCGTTTGCTTACCTCAAGCACCTGAAGGCGCATGTTTTGAAGATAGACGGCCTGTTTATTCGCGATCTTCCGAACGATCACGATAGCCAGGTCTTTGTTAAAGCCATGGCAGCAATGGCTCGGGATATGGGCAAGCACACGGTTGCTGAATTCGTTGAGAACGAAGAAACCATGCGCATGCTGGCCGAGTTTGGCGTGGATATGGTGCAAGGCTTTCATCTAGACCGCCCGAGCCCGGATCATCCCGCTTTTCGGGTGTTTAAGGGCGAGTAGGCCAGCAAAATGGCGCATTGGCGCGACTCTGTCAGCATCTTGTGAGATGGAAAGGGGTGTAAGTGTTCGGCATCCGTCTTGTGGCGGGTGCCGGGAGTTCTGCTGGAAATTGTCTGCAGCGGTGCTTTGGCAAATCCAAGGCTGGAATGAAAAAAGCACCTAGTCGCGAAACTAGGTGCTTTTATCTTGGTGGGTTGTGAGTGGCTCGAACACTCGACCTACGGATTAAGAGTCCGCTGCTCTACCAACTGAGCTAACAACCCGCAGCTAATTTAGCTAAAACTTTGCAAAATCAGCTTTGATTCGGAGTGGGTCGTGCGGGACTCGAACCTGCGACCAACGGATTAAAAGTCCGCTGCTCTACCGACTGAGCTAACGACCCGAAGCGCAGCATTCTACCTTAACGAAATTGGATGTCAAGTGCCTTGTGTGAAAATTGGTGGCAAAATAAGTATGCTGCTTTATTTGATGAAATAACATTGCGAGGAAATTCATTATGCGCATGTTGCATACCATGTTGCGGGTGGGGGATCTTGATCGTTCCATCGCTTTCTATTGTGAGGTTTTAGGGATGCGATTGCTTCGCCGCACAGACTACCCGGAAGGTAAGTTCACGCTGGCGTTTGTGGGGTATCAGGAAGAGAGCGAGGGCGCGGTTATCGAGTTGACCCACAACTGGGGGGTGAGTAGTTATGAGTTGGGAACTGGTTACGGCCATATCGCGTTGGAGGTGGAGGATGCTTACGCAACCTGCGATCTGGTAAGGGCGCGAGGAGGCAAGATCACGCGGGAGGCGGGTCCCATGAAGCATGGCACGACGGTAATTGCCTTTGTTGAAGACCCGGATGGTTACAAGATTGAATTTATTCAGCGCAAGACTTAAGTGAAGTCTGGTAAGTCTTCAGTGAGAAACAATGCCCGGTATAGGTACTCCAGGCTACCCAAGTTACCACCACGGGGGCGCTCAGTAATAACCGGGTACTGGCAGGAAAACTGAGCAAGGTGATTGCAGAGGAACTGAACATCGCTGTGTGCACCGTGGAAATCCACCGCGCCAATGTCTTCACCCAAAGGATGCTTTGCCATCGAGATGGCACAGCGGCTAGCCGGTCGTGATTCAAACCACGTTATGCCACCGACTGGCATAACACCTTCATTGACCCAGAAATACCCGCCCATGATTGGGCGGACTATTTCCATTTGGATAACCTTGGTTATTGATTGAACAATTGCACTTCTACCGCGCCAATATCACAGCGCCCGCCGACCGCACGGGGCTTGCCCCGCTGATCCCATTTCGCTTGACAATTGGCCTGACCGCCGTTAATCAACGGGCTATCTGCCTGTGGAGTAATCGTCAGCATGCCTCCTCCCGTGTCTGACAGCATCCCTAACTTTGGATCGCCTTTCTGGCTGGTTGAAGCAGTAATGCATGTGCCATCACTGACAAAGTTATAGCCCTGATCAGTAAGTAGTGCCCCACTACGCACCGCACAGGCAGGCCCGCCCATTGACTCCGGCATCTGGTCGATCACCGTATGTGTCAAGGTAAGTTGCGAAGGCCCACCACCCCCGCGCGTGCTCGAGAAGATTGCATTACCGGTGTCAACTGAGTCATTCCCCTTGAAGGTACTGTACGCCAGACTCAGCGATCCGCTGTTATGGATACCCCCTCCCATACCATAAAACCCTTGGGCAGAATTGTTGGCAATTGTCGCATTCAAGATCGTTGCGGTTCCCGTATTTGCAATGGCACCGCCGTAACACAAATAGCATGATGTTGAGTTATTGATCAGGCTGCTGGACTGGATCATCAGGCTACCTGCATTGTAAATGCCGCCACCTGATCCCCCATGGTTGGTCGCTTGTGTTCCAGAAGCATTATCTTCAATCGTACTGCCTGAGATAGACAACCACGCCCCTTGCGCATTTAGAATACCCGCGCCGCCCGCACCCTGATCCATCAGATTGCCGGTTTGGATCAGGTTATTTCTGACCTCAACTCGGTTGAGTGTCAGTCGCCCGTAATTGCGAATACCTGCCCCGCCAATTTTGCCACTCCCGATAAAACCACCAGTTACCGTCAACCTCGCCAATGTAACCGCTTTATCCACTGCAACATCTAGTACATGACTAAGGCGATTGGCATGCAATATCACACCTTTGATGCCACCATCGATTGCAATCGATCTATCAATATGAAGGGGACCACTTGTCAGCCAAATGGTGCGGTTATGGGCAGGCAGCTGGAACCGGATCGTCCCGCCTCCCGCCCCAGCAGGAATGCTAGCCAGTACATCACGCAACGACCCACTACCACTATCATTGGAATTGGTCACCGTATAAGTAGCAGCCTGAGCCAGTGTTGACATGAATAACGCAAAGCACCCGATAGACACCCTTCCCTGAAACCGAGCTCCCTCTCTCTTCAGCATCTCTCTCTCTCCCTGTTGTAATGAAATATCATCAACCGCCAGTATTACCGCTCAACGTAATATAGATCGAGCGTTTCTGTTTGAATCAGGGGCGATGAGTAGGCTGCGAGGGGGCAGTCAAGGCTCTGATATTTAAAATGCCCCAGTAACGAATAGGCCGCCATGCGTGCCGTCAATTTCCTTGGCATCCTGCACCCGCTGTTCGCGGCCATCTCGCTTGTACATTTTCGGTTTGAATTTCTCTGAAACAAAACGGCCGGATAGCCACCAGTTGTCGCTGACCTTGTAGCCAGCTTCCAGCAATAAGCCTACGGTGTCTTCGTAGTCGATATCCACGGTACCGCGATAGTCGAGCGAGAAGCTTGGTGAACGTACATAGCGGGCACCCAGGCCAAAACGCCATTTTTCAACGCCGGTGTAGAACAGGGTTGCCTCGATCGGGATGCGCTTGAAGCTCATATCGCCATTGGAGGCAACCGAGTTGTCGATGTGGTAGTTCATGGTGAGCTGCAGGGCCAGCGGCATGGAGGTGGGTTGGTAGACCACGCCAGCCCCGAGTTGCACCAGGCTGCCAGCGCGTGTTTCGGTGCTGCCGCCATTGGTGTACTGCGCTTCTGCCAGCTGGTCACCACCGTAGGTGAGCCCGGTTTGCATGACAAACCGGACATTGCGGGGATTGTGGGCTTCTGCAGCTAGTGTAGGGCTGGCCATGAAGAGGCCAAGTGCGGTGGCAATCGCACCTTGAATGATCTGTTTGCTCATTGTTGACTATTCCTATGCAAAAACGGATTAGGTTTTGCGCGCAGTGTCTTAGGTTCTGTTGACGTTAGGTTTGCAGTCGCTCCGGGTCGATTCTTGGGGTAGGGCGTCGTTTGGGTTCGCTTATTTCGCTCGCCAAACCGCGCTTACCCTGCCGTGCGAGGTGGTTGGGGCTTTAGCCCCTTACCATCCACGGCCTATTCCTTGCGGGTATAGCCCCGCGCCAAATCTTGACCCGGTGTGACGGCAAACCTAACGTCAACAGAACCTAAATCTAGGCGATGGTTGTAGGTGCTGTTGATATTTTATTTCCAGATCGCGTTTTGTCGGAAAACGGTCTGGAACAAGGCGCAGAGCGCGCTGCATAGTCATTCTGTGCAGGCGTTTTGCAACGCAGAGCCAGACCGTTTCCCGACGAAACACCGCGCAATGGGAAACAAAATGTCAAAAGAGCCTAATGATTGACAATCCAAAGAGGTGGCGATTATAGGGTGGCATGCGGGATATGCAAAACGAATAACGCCCCGGTTGCTGAGCAATGCCGGGGCGCCTGATCTTGTCTGGAACGGGACAGGGGTCTGTGTTTACACCAATACCACGTCAAATTGTTCCTGCGTGTATTGCGTTTCTACTTGCAGTGAAATGGGTTTGGCGATGAAGTCGGCAAGCATGGCCAGGCTGGCTGATTCTTCATCCAGAAACATTTCGATGACGGATTGGGCGGCCAGGATCCGGTATTCCTTGGCGTTGAACTGGCGGGCCTCACGCAGGATTTCACGCAGAATCTCGTAGCACACCGTCTGCGCAGTCTTGATCTCGCCGCGCCCCTGGCAGATGGGGCAGGGTTCGCACAGGACGTGCGCCAAGCTCTCACGAGTCCGCTTGCGGGTGATTTCCACCAGACCCAGGCTGGTAAAGCCCGAAACGGTGACTTTGGTACGATCTTTGGCCAAAGCTTTCTGCAGCTCGGTCAGGACCGCGAGCTTGTGCTCTTCGTTGTCCATGTCGATGAAATCGACAATGATGATGCCACCAAGATTACGCAGCCTGAGTTGGCGGGCGATAACCTGTGTGGCTTCCAGATTGGTTTTGAAAATGGTGTCGTCGAAGGAGCGTGTCCCGACAAAGCCGCCTGTATTGACGTCTATGGTCGTCATGGCTTCGGTCTGATCAATGATCAGGTAGCCGCCGAATTTCAGGTTTACTCGTCGTGCCAAGGCACGTTCAATTTCCACCTCTACGCCGTGCAGCTCAAACAGAGGACGCTCGCCCAGATAGTGTTCTACCCTCGGCAGTACGTCAGCGACAAACTGTTCGGCAAAATCGCTCATGCGCACAAAGGTTTCGCGGGAATCGACAATGACCCGGGTGGTTTGGTCGGTGACGATGTCACGCAAAACCCGCAAGGGCAGGGATAGATCCTGAAACAGCAAGGAGGCCGGAGGCATGGTCTGTGACTTGTGCTTGATATCGGCCCAGATCAGGTTCAGGTATTCGACGTCGGCTCTTAGCTCGTCATCGGTGGCGTGCTCGGCCGAGGTGCGGATGATATAGCCGTGCTGCAGGCCGTTTTCGGGCAGCAGGCTGCGCAGGCGATCGCGCAAGTGTTCACGCTCTTCGCCATCCTCAATCCGTTGCGAGATACCGATATGGTGTTCTTGTGGCAGGAAAACCAGAAAACGGCCGGCAATGCTGATCTGTGTGGATAGGCGGGCGCCCTTGCTGCCGATGGGATCTTTGATGACCTGTACCATCGTCGTCTGGCCTTCAAACATCAGACGTTCAATGCGTTGGGGTTCGCTTGGGTGCTGGCGTTGTTCGATGACGTCGGCAATGTGCAGGAAGGCAGCACGCTCCAAGCCGATTTCGATGAAGGCTGACTGCATGCCGGGCAGCACGCGCTTGACGACGCCCAGATAAATGTTGCCAACGATGCCGCGAGCTGCGGTGCGCTCGATGTGTATTTCCTGAACAACTCCTTCTTCGGTAACGGCTACTCGGGTTTCCTGCGGGGTGACATTGATAAGGATGTGCTCTTTCATGGTGAGTCCATGATGATTTTGAATTCGGTCGCCCTGTGGCGAGATGGCACAACACCTACTCCGCTGCAGCGTACTTGCAGGGGCCTGAGATCGTGTTAATCACGACAGGCACCCCTTGCTGTAGTGGTCAGTTGCTTACCAGACCAGGTTTGACGAGACGTAAACCCAGGTTGAGCAGTTCATCCCAGACGTCGCCGTGACCGACGCCTTTGACCAGCCGGTCAATGCGTGCAGCGTGAGCCAAGGCGGCTTTCAGCTGGCTGGCTTTCAGTCGCGACAGTGCGGGTTCAATCAATTTTTGCTTGTCGCCCCAGATACGACACTCACGCAGCAACTGGGGCATTGCGACGCCACGCGCCCGACCTTGGCCAATCTTCAATAGATTGCGGGCCTCTTCGGTAATGGCCCATAGCACCAGATTGGGCGCCTCGCCTTCGGCTTTCAAGCCTTCGAGCATTCTTGCATAACGCAAAGGGTCTCCCGCCAACATGGCTTCGCCCAGCTGAAACACATCGTAGCGGGCGACATTGGCGATTGCCGAGCGTACCGCAGCGAGATCCAGCTTGCCGGGAGGATGAAGCAGGGCCAGCTTGTCGATTTCCTGTCGGGCTGCCAGCAGATTGCCTTCTACTCTTTCAACCAGAAATTCCAGCGCTTCAGCATCCAGCTGTTGTGACTGTCGGTGCAACCGCTCGGTAATCCAGGCGGGCAGACCGTGGCGATCAATCGTCTGGGCGGCGAGGGTGACGCCGGCTTCGGACAGGGCTGTGAACCATTTTGAACTGGTCTGCGTCTTGTCGAGTTTGGGCAGGCTGATTACCAGCAGGGTGTCTGGAGGTGGGTCGGCCGCATAGCGGCATAGCGCTTCGCTACCCTCGGTGCCGGGCTTTCCGTTGGGGATGCGCAGTTCCAGTATCTTGCGATCGGCAAATAAGGAACCCGCATTGGCTGCCATGGCCAGGTGTGACCAGCTGAAGCCAGGCTCAACCGTCAGAACGTCGCGCTCGGTATAGCCATTGAGTCTGGCGGCGGCACGAATCGCCTCGATAGCTTCGAGTGCGATCAGTGTTTCTTCGCCATGCACCAGATAAATCGGGGCCAGACTAGTCTTTAGCCTACCCGGCAGTTCTGCGGGGCGCAGGTTCATGGTCGAACGGCAGCCAGACGTCGCAGGATCTGCTGGGCTGCATCGTTCCGCATGTCGCGGATCAACACGGCCTTTTCGGCTTCTTTCGACAGCACTTTGGTTTCATCAAAAGACAGGTCACGGCGCACGATCAGGCTGGACGGGGCTATCAGACTACGCTCACCGCTGCGCAGACTGAAGCTGGTGCGGTAGGTTAGCTGGTACTCGGCCACACGTCCGGAGCGGTTGACCGTCAGCACCTGTTCTTCGATCGATTCGGATTCGATCCGCAGTTCGGCATCGGCACCCTGCGCGGCAGGAGCCAGCTTCAGATTGGGCTGCAGCATTAAGGACTGGCGCAGGATATCTGACAAGGCCGGATTGGCTGGATTGAGGTAAAGCGTGCTGAAGGCCAGGGGTTGGCTGGCATTGAGGCCACGTAGATGGAAGCCACATCCGGCGAGCAGGACAGCGAGCAGACAAACGAAAAGGCGCATTGACGATGGGGGCGGTTCTTGGCTGGCTGTTGCCAGCCTGGTTGAAAAACAGCCCGGCGAACCGGGCTGGTGAGTGTGTCGAACCGATCAGGCTGAAGCAACAATGTTGATCAGACGCCCTGGAACGACCACGACTTTCTTGATCGACTGGCCCTCCAGGAATTTCTGGACATTGCTGTTGGCGATGGCCAGCTTCTCGATTTCGGCGCGGTCGGCAGCGGCCGGGACATGGATTTCACCGCGCAGCTTGCCATTGATCTGCACCATCAGCTTGATCTCGTCCTGAGTCAGGGCCTCGGCGGCAGGCTCTGGCCAAGCAGTGTCGAGCAGATCGCCAAACTGCTTGTCGTAGCCCAGTTCCTTCCACAATTCGTAGCAGATATGTGGGCTGGCAGGATAGAGCGTGCGCAGCAGGATGCCAAAGCCTTCACGCAACACCGCTGGCGCCTCACCCTTGAAGTCATCCAGCGCATTCAGGAGCTTCATGGCGCCGGATACCACGGTATTGAACTGTAGCCGTTCGTAATCGGCATTGATCTGCTTGAGCGTGTTGTGAACCTCGAATCGCAGTGCCTTGGCGTCCTTGTCGAGCTCGCCAACACCGCTGGCCGACCGGATGGCTTCGGCGTGCTTGTGCGCGAAGGCCCACAGGCGGCGCAGGTAGCGATATGCTCCTTCGGCACCGCTGTCGCTCCAGGCTGCACTCTGATCAGGCGGCCCGGCGAACATCGTAAACAGGCGAGCCGTATCGGCACCAAAGCGGGCGATGATCTCTTTGGGTTCTACCACGTTGTTCTTGGATTTCGACATCTTCTCGATGCCGCCCATGATGACCGGTAACCCATCTTCCTTGGCAATCGCGCTGATGGGGCGACCTTTGTCGTCATGGGTAACTTCCACTTCGCTCGGGTAGAACCAGCGCTTGGATACGCCGTCTTCCTTCAGACGGTAGTAGCAGTCACGCAGCAGCATGCCTTGGGTGAACAGGTTCTTGAACGGTTCGTCGATCTTGACCATGCCAGCATCGCGCATGGCCTTGGTCCAGAAACGGGCATACAAGAGGTGCAATACCGCGTGCTCAATCCCGCCGATGTACTGGTCCATACCGCCAGCCATCCAGTATTCGGTCCCGTCGCTTACCATCGCTTCTGCATTGTTGGGGTCACAATAGCGCATGAAATACCAGCTGGAATCGACGAAGGTATCCATGGTGTCGGTTTCGCGCTGGGCGGGTTTGCCACACTTGGGGCAATCGACATTGAGGAAGTCAGGGCGATGCTTCAGGGGATTGCCGCTGCCATCAGGGATGCAGTCCGTCGGCAGAACAACCGGCAGGTCCTGGTAGGGCACGGGAACGTCACCACAGCATTCGCAATGGATAATCGGAATCGGTGTACCCCAATAGCGCTGGCGAGAAATACCCCAGTCGCGCAGACGCCAGGTGGTTTTTTTCTCGCCAATGCTTTTAGCCGCGAGATCGGCGGCGATGGCATCAACCGCAGCTTTATAGTTCAAGCCATCGTATTTGCCTGAGTTGATGGTCTTGCCCTGCGTCTTGTCGCCATACCATTCAGCCCAGGTTGTGCTGTCGAAGCTTGCGCCATCGACGGCGATGACTTGCTTGATGGCGATGCCGTACTTGTTGGCGAAGGCAAAGTCACGCTCATCATGTGCCGGTACACCCATGACTGCGCCATCGCCATAGCCCATCAGCACATAGTTGCCGATCCAGACTTCTACTTGCTCGCCGGTCAGGGGGTGGACCACGAACAGGCCGGTTGCCATGCCCTTTTTGTCTTGGGTGGCCAGTTCAGCCTCGGTAGTACCGCCCTTCTTGCACTCCTCGATGAAGGTAACCAATTCTGGTTTCAGCTCGGCAGCGCGGGTGGCCAGCGGGTGTTCGGCGGCCACGGCGCAGAAGGTCACGCCCATGATGGTGTCGGCCCGCGTGGTGAACACCCACAGCTTGCCATCGTTGATCGGGCTGCCGTCCGCCGCCAAAATCCTGTGGTCAAAGGCAAAGCGCACGCCTTCGCTCTTGCCGATCCAGTTGCGCTGCATGGCGCGAACCATATCCGGCCAACCTTCGAGCTTGTCGATGTCGGCCAGCAGCTCTTCGGCATACTGGGTGATACCAAAGTAGTAACCCGGGATTTCGCGCTTCTCGACCAGAGCGCCAGAGCGCCAACCGCGACCATCTACCACTTGTTCGTTGGCCAGAACGGTCTGGTCAATCGGATCCCAGTTCACAATCTGGGTTTTCTTGTAGGCAACACCTTTTTCCAGCATTTTCAAGAAGAACCACTGGTTCCACTTGTAGTAGTCCGGGTCACAAGTGGCGACCTCGCGGGACCAGTCGAAGGCCAACCCCAAAGGCTGCATCTGCGACTTCATATCGTCGATATTGGCGTAGGTCCACTCGGCAGGTGGCTTGCCATAGGCAATCGCGGCGTTTTCGGCCGGCAGGCCGAAAGCATCCCAGCCCATCGGCATCAGCACATTGAAACCCTTCATCCGCAGGTGGCGGGCCAGCATGTCGTTGATGGTGTAGTTACGTACATGGCCCATATGTAGCTTGCCGGATGGGTAAGGCAGCATCGAACAGGCGTAGTACTTGGGTTTCTGTTTGTCTTCAACGACTCGATAGGCGTCGCGTGCCTGCCAGCTCTCTTGAGCGGCGGCTTCGACATCGGCGGGACGGTAGTGGTCGTGCATGGCCATCTTCCTGTTGGGTTCAATGCTGGTGAATCAGACTGTGTGAGGCATGCCAGGGTAGGTAACTAATACCGTCCTCGCATTCATCAAAAGTAAGAATTATAACCGACACATGCATAGGCGCGCCTTCCAGGGGTTGCTGGTCTGTAGATTCGCGGGCGGAATGCATGAGGAGTGTGCCCAATTTTGCGGGCTTTTCGATGTATATGGCCACTATGCGTCTGAAAAAGCCATGAAAACGGGTCTTGCATGTTCCATGCTTCCGTTGTCGCAATCGAATGCCCGGCTGGATTCTGATGGCGGTGTCTTCCTTGTGGCTCTTAGGAGAATCTATATGAAGCGAACGTCAATCATCGCCGTTTTACTGGCGCTAGGTCTAGGTTCCAGTGCCCTGGCCAAGCCGCTAGAAACCTTTGTTGCCAGTGTGCAGATGCCGGCTTGGCTGGAGCGCGGCGGCGTCAAGCGTCCGCTGGCTGCAGGCACTTCGCTGGATAGCAACGATATTGTGTCTACGGGCACTGGCGCACGACTTTTGCTGCAGCTGCCGGAAGGTAGTACGGTCAAACTCGGTGAAAACGCTGTTTTGCGGCTTGATACGCTCAGCAATGCCGATGGACAGTCATCGCCCTTCAAGGCGGCGCTGAACGTCGTGACGGGGGCTTTCCGCTTTACCACAGGGCTATTATCCAAACCGCGACGACGCGAAGTGGATATTCAGATTGCTACGATCACTGCGGGTATCCGAGGAACCGATATCTGGGGCAAGTCAAATAACGAGAAAGACCTGGTCTGTTTGCTCGAAGGCAAGATCCAGGTCAAGCATCCCCAGGCACAGCCGCTGGAAATGACGGAGCCGCTGACATTTTATGTGGCAGACAAAGGGCAAGCCCCAAAGCCGGTTTCGGGCGTACCACAGGACAAGTTGAAGGAGTGGGCTGCCGAAACGGAAATCCAGGCAGGTAACGGGGCGGGGAGTCACGAGGGGCGCTGGCGAGTGATTCTGGGCCGGTATAGCAAGCAGGCCGAGGCGTTATCACTGTACGACCAGCTGCGTGATGGGGGATATGCGGTGAAAATCAGAACGGGTCACGGCAAGGGCAAGTATTCGGTGCAGCTGACCAATCTGGCCTCAGAGGCCGATGCCAAGGCTGCAGGTAGCCACTTGCAGGCGGCGTTCATGACGCCTTTGGCGATTATCGGGCGCTAGGTTCTGTTGACGTAAGGTTTACAGTCGCGCCGGGCCGAGTTTTGGGGCAGGGCTGGGCAGGGTAAGCGCGGTTTAGCGAGCTAAATAAGCGAACCCTAACGACATACTGCCCCAAAAATCGACCCAGCCCGCAGGGTTTCACCGGAAAATGGCCTGGTCCTGTGTTGCAGAACGCTTGCATAGAATGACTATGCGGCGCGTTCTGCGCCTTGTTCCAGGCCATTTTCCGACGAAATGCGATCTGTAAACCTTACGTCAACAGAACCTGGGCGCTGTTGACACGCTTTCGGGCGCGCTGGAAATGAAATGGCAACAGAGCCTAGGCTGGGAACATGCTTGGGCTACCAGAAAAAACGCCGGGGCAAGGCTCCCGGCGTTTGTTTTTGGCAAAGCGCTGTTGAGGATGAGATCAGCGGGCGCTAGTGATGGAGGTGGCTGCCAGTGGTACGGCTGAATCGGCAGCGGTTGTCGCTTGCGCAAATTTCACCCGCCAGTCCAGCTTGATGGTGGCGTAGGTCTGGGCGTCCTTGCTGGCCAGGCTGCGTGCCAGTTCCATCGCCTTGGGCTCCAGCGCCTCTTCGCTGTGCGCCGAGCTGACAATCCCCATTGCGGCGGCTTCTTCCCCTCCTACAGCACGACCCGTCATGGCTAGTTCCCAGGCTGCCGCCGGGGCTGGCAGCAGTTGCACGGTTGCCAGCATGGTTGGCGTGAAGGCCAGCTTCAAATCCACCTCAGGAAAACAGAAACGGCCTCGATCGGCGCGCATCAGTCGGAAATCGCAAGCTGAGGCGATCAGTGCGCCACCACCATAGGCGTGGCCGGATATCGCTGCAACGGTCGGGCGACGCAGCAAGGCTAGCCTTGCCAGCATCGCGTCCACACGCGGTGCAAACTCGCGGAACAAGAACCCGTAGCCACCATTGGCCTGGATGTATTCGAGATCAAGGCCAACACTCCAGTTTTTCGGATCGCGGCTGACCAGCAGCAAGGCAGCATTGCCTGGCTCGTCCTCCACAGTGTCGAGAGCGGTCATCAGCTCATCGAGCATGTCGCCATCAATCGCATTGCCCTGAGCAGGCCGGTTGAATGTCAGAACGAATACGTCGCCATCGCGACTCAATTCAATTTTTGCCATGTTTGATAACTCCAATCACGCCCGGCCTGCAATGGGCCGGGCTTGTTGTTGATTTTAAGAGGCGGCTCTGGATCTTACCCCTGCAGGCGCCTCGGTGCTGATAGGTGTTCAAAAGTCGGTGGAGCCCTCTTTCCGGTAAAGCCAGTTCTGTAAACCTAGGCCAGGCTTCAAGGGAATGTGTGAACGAGTTGGTAACGTCGATTGCGCAACATATCCTCTGAGCTGCTGCCATACCCCGCAAATACCATGACTCCCGAGAGTCCCCGCACGTCTGTGTTCCGCAGCAACGGGAAAGTCGAGTCGCGTAGCGGGCCGCTTTTGGCGCTTGGTACGGGGCCAAATGTCCAGCGCTGCCAGGTGTTGCCATTGAAGGCGTAAATCTGCTCACCTACTCTGGCGGCTACAAACAGCGCGCCATCTTTGCTGACATCGGCAGCCGCAACACGAATCCGGACCGAGAGGTCCGTCGCTTCGGGCGTACCGCCAATCTGGGCCGTGAATTGCGGTGCTTCAGGGATTTCAGGGTTTGGATTGATGGTGATTTCGACATCATCCACGCCGGTATAGCCTTGATTGTCAGTAACTCTGACCCGGAATTTCAGGGTCTCGCTGGCAGTCAGGCCCGGTGCAATGAACTTGGGATTGACCGTGGTATTGTCAACCAGAACCACCGGGGTGCCCGACAGTTGGCGCCAGTAGTAGCTGGCGATCTTTCCCGGCGCAACGTCACTGGAGTCGATGGCGGTCAGGGTGACATCGTCACCGGCACGTACCGTCTGGTCTGGCCCGGCGCTGGCGACAGGCGGGTTCGGTGGCAGATAGTTGTAATACAGATACCCCCGCAGCGGGATGGTGGCCGAATCGCAATACTGCACAAACTCGGCAGCAAAACGATCAACTGTGCCGCCGGTTACCGCGTAATCCAGCACCGTGAAGCTGCCTTTGCTCTTGTTGCAACCTCGGCCACTGCCACTGATATCCAGTCCGGGCAGGGTGCTGGCCTGGAAGGGGTAGCGCTCGGTCCCGGCATAACTGCCAACGGCCAGTTCCGCTTTATTGATGGCGGCAAAGCTCAGATTCCACCACTTTGTTTTATCGGCGCTGTCGATCCGAAACAAAATTGCGTTATCACTGGCCTCCTTTTTCGGAGTGAAGGTGTATCCGCCTGCAAGGGTTGCTGACTGATTGATGCCACCAGTGATGTATTCACCCGTCGCACCGAACAGCATCATGCCGGTCTGGCGGGCATTTTTGCTGGTGCCGCGCACCGTGGTAAGGATGCTGCCTGTTCCCCCTGCTTCGTCGGTCGCTTCTAGCTGGAACTGCAAGTCTTCGCCCTCAGGATCGACCTGTGGCACGGTGAAGACCTGACGCGGGTTGACGGTGGATGAGTCCAACGTCACCTTGGAACCGCCGGTCTGCGTCCATTTGTACGAGGTGATTTTGCCGTTCGGCGAGAAAACGAGCGATCCATCCAGTACCGCTTGCTGACCTTCTTGGGTGGGGTCGGACACATAGACGACCATAGCCAGCTCAGTCTGGGGCGGATTATCCGAATTGAAAGCAATCGCCCCCCGAAGCGACCCAACGCCCCCGACGCAGCTCTGGGTAAAGCGCGCGCTGAGCTTGTCGATCACACCATCGCTGCGATAGCTGATCTGGTCTATCCAGAACCGGCCGGTTGCCTTGGGGCATTTGCGGCCTTCTCCAACGATATTGATGTGCGGCACGGTACTCGACTGAGTGGTGTAGCTATCCGCTCCCCAGTAGGGGCCTGAACTGAGTTGCGCCCCGTTCGGGCCGGACAATTCAATCGTCCAGCTTTGGCTGGAGGAGGTCGCAGACGTAAAGGTGACGCTGTTGGAGGTAGCTGAATAGCTTCCCGAGGACTCTGTAAAGTTGCGGGATTTGCCGATCAGGACAAAGTCGGAAGGGTCGCTGTTCAGGCTGAGCGAATTGATCGACCAGGCACTGCCTGATACCAGCAGGCTTAGCGTGAGTCCTAGCAAGCGGGCGGTCATGACTATCAACTCCTGTCAGGGGTGAGGATGTGGAGCGCGAGGCATGGCGCTCTCTGAAGTCAGCCGGTTGCAGTGATTTGCGTGACGGAAAGCGGCTGAAACGGGCATATGGGTAAGACAATAGCAGTGTACGAATGCTGATGGTGGCGCGGCGAATAGAAAGTGTCAGTTTCTTCGGTTGGCGAGATCAATCGCCAGATCAATCGCCGCATGCAGGCTGCCACCATCCGCCCGGCCTGTCGCGGCGAGATCCAGAGCTGTGCCGTGGTCCACCGAGGTGCGGATGATGGGCAGCCCCAGGGTGATGTTGATGCCATGACCGAAGCTGGCGTGTTTGAGCACCGGCAAGCCTTGGTCGTGATACATCGCCAGCACGGCATCGCCCTGTGCCAGTTGTGCCGGATTGAACAGTGTGTCGGCCGGCAAGGGGCCGATCAGGTTCATGCCCTGCTGGCGCAACTGTGCCAAGGCTGGGGAGATGACTTCAATTTCTTCACGGCCCAGATGCCCGCCCTCGCCGGCATGCGGGTTTAACCCGGCAACCAGAATGCGCGGGTGGGGAATGCCGAACTTCTGCTGCAGCTCCTGATGGATGATCTGCAGTGTGGTAATCAGGCTATCGAACTGGATGGCTGCGGGCACCTGTGCCAAGGGCAGGTGAGTGGTAGCCAGCGCCACACGCATGCCCGCCCCGGCCAGCATCATCACGACTTGCGGGGTATGGGTACGTTCTGCCAGATATTCGGTGTGCCCGGAAAACCCTTGTGGCAGTAGCGCGGCGTCATTGATGACACCCTTGTGCAGCGGTGCTGTCACCATGGCGGCAAATTCGCCGGATAGGCAGCCATCACAGGCTCTATCCAGCAACTGCAAGACTTGCGCGGCATTGGCAGTGTCCAGTACACCTGGCTGGCACGGTTTGGCCAATGGCAGGTCAAGAACCTCCAGCGAAGGTATTGGCGGCGACAGATCGCTATATGGCACCCAGGGCGGCGTCACACCGAGCTGCTGGGCGCGTGTCCGCAACATCGCCTGATCTGCCAGAAGGACCAGACGCGCCGGGTAGCGCGTCGGGTCCAGTGTGGCCAGCAAGTCCGGCCCGATGCCAGCAGGCTCGCCGGCTGTGATGGCAATGACGGGGCGGCTGCGCGTTGGCATGCTTATTTCTCGATCAGCCGGACATCGACGAATGCCCGGTCACGCAGCTGGGTTACCCAGTCTTCCTGTTGCTCATCGGCTTTACGGGCCCTGAGCTCCATGCGGACGCGCAGGCGTTCTTTTTCCACGGTCACATCTTGTGTACGTCGCTCGATGACCTGAATCAGGTGCCAGCCAAACTGCGTGCGCACAGGCTCACTGATGTCGCCGGGCTTGAGTTGGGTCATGGCACTTTCGAATTCCGGCACGGTATCGCCCGGCGACAGCCAGTCCAGATCGCCGCCTTTAGTAGCACTGCCATCTTCAGAATGGAGCTTGGCCAATTCATCGAACTTGCCGCCGCTCAATGCCCGGTCACGCAGCTGCTGAATTTTCTGGCGGGCTTCGGAATCGGAGGTGACTTCATTGACCTTGACCAGAATGTGGCGGGCATGCGTCTGCTGGATGACTTCGCGATTAGAACGCTCCCGCTTTTCAACCAGGCGGATGATATGAAAACCGTTGGCGCTCTTCAGAATCTGGGTGTTCTGGCCGGGTTTGAGTTTGCTGATGGCCTCGGTAATCAAGGGGGGCAGGCGACCGGCGCTTCGCCACCCCAGGTCACCGCCGGACAAAGCGTCGGCAGCATCGGAAAGGCTGGCGGCCACTTCGGCGAACGGCTTGCCCTTGGCAATTTCTGCCAGTGCGGACTCAGCTTTCTTGCGCCGACGCTCGATCTCATCAGGCTTGGCCTGCTCGGGGACCTGTACCAGGATATGGTTCAGGTGGAACTCCGTTTCCGCCTCGGCCGAGTCTTGCTGCGACTTCATGAAGGCATCTACTTCCGACTCGGTGATATAAATCTTGCTTTCGATTTCACGTTCTTTGAGTCGAGTCAGCAGCATCTCGCGGCGGATTTCCTCGCGGAACTGTTCGTAAGACATTCCCTGCCGGGTCAGCGTGGTACGAAACTCCGGCATGGTCAGCTTGTTGGCTTCGGCAATGCGCTGCATGCTGCGTTCCAGCTGGGCGTCGTCGATCTTCAGGCCAGTATCGTTTGCAAACTGCAGCTGCACCAGCTCATTGATCATCCTTTCCAGCACTTGAGAACGCAGGACATCGACCGGTGGAGCGTTGATCTTCTGGCGGGTCAGGTTTGCGCGGATGGCGGTGATGCGCTCATCCAATTCGCGTTCGGTAATAACCCCTTTGTTGACGACGGCCACGACACGATCAAGTGTCTTGACCTCGGCTTGGGCGGACAGGCTGGCAGCAGTTGCTGCAATGAGGAGCAAACGAGCAATCATGGTGTCTTGGTCAGTTAAGCTTGGAATAGCCAGGAATACTCTGGCGTAGCGTTTCGAGCGGATTGGAACCCAGTCGGCCAACATCGTTCAATTCCAGTTGGAAGAACAACGTAGTTGGCGCGTCCTGAGCGGAAGTTACAAAGCGTTGTCCGACCATCCGGAACGCCCAGCAGCCTGCATTGTATTCAAGGCCTAACAGGGATTCTAAAGCTTTGCGATCTTCCAGCGAGTAGTTCTGGCGGGCCATGCCATACCAGCCCTTGGCAATCGGCCACTGGCCCGAAATGTCGATTTGTTTGACCTCGGGTGTGGGCGCGCGATCGTAGCGATAGCGCACATTCAGCAAATGACCAGGCTCTGGCTGATAACGCAGATTCAGCCCGGTTTTCTGGGTACGGTGGTCGCGCTGGTTGTACTGCCAGGAACTATCTACCCACCAGTTGGGCAGTGGTTGTCCCCCGATACTGGCAATGATGTCGGAGGAGTTTTCGTTTTCCTTGCGGGCAGGTGAGGACAATGTCACCTGCTGTTTCTGAAAGTAAAAACGCTGGCCGATTGCCAATCGTAGCCGCTCGGCACCGGTATAGGTCTCAAACAGACGCGAGGTCAGTGCAACCGTCAACTGATTGGCGTCGTTGATGCGGTCGTTGCCGGTAAACCGGTTTTCCGAAAACATCTGCGCGAAGTTGAAATCGGCTTCACCAGCGTCGAAGTTCGGTAACTTGGACTGATCGCGATACGGTACCCGTACATAGTAAAGGCGAGGTTCTAGCGACTGGATCAGGTCGGTATCGAACCAATTGAGCTCGCGATCGAAGAACAAACCGCCATCCACGCTGAAGATCGGCAACGTGCGCGATTGGTGGCCACTGCTCGCTCCCTGGCTGGCATCCAGACGATAACTGGTGCTGTGCAGGCCTAGCTTGGGGGTGATGAATCCGTAGGAGGTTGCCAGAGGCATGGAAAGTGACGGATTGAAGATCATCCGGTCACCGTTTTGCTTGGTCGGGTGCCGGAAGGCCACCAGCTCGCCGCTGATATTGGCCCGGAATGGCGCCGGCAGTGCTGGCGAGGCATTCAGCGAAATATTAGGCAGCTGAGCGTACGGGGTGTCTACCGGGTTTTTCGCGTCCTGCTGCAGGGTTTGGAATTTAACGACCCGACCGCTCAGATTCCACCACGGCTGGTTGTAGCTCAGAACGGCTTCGCGTGGCAGGTAGGTCTTCGATGCCACGGCAATCCGGTCGCCAAAGTCGGCAAAGTAGCGGTCATCCGAGGCGCTTTGCAGATTCAGCAGACCCGTTAGCCCGGGGGCCAGAGCCTGCTTATGTTGCAGGTTGAAAGCCCAGCGCTTGTCGCCATAACGCCGATCATTGTTGATGTAGTCGCCCTCAATGGTTCCGGCAAATGTCGGCTCAAGGTAGCGAAATTCGTTGCTGAGCATGATGCCGCGATTGGTGATCAGTCGCGGCGAGAAGGTGGCATCCCGGTTGGGGGCGATGTTCCAGTAATAGGGCACTGTCAGCTGAATGCCATTAGAACCGCCGACTTTCAGCTCCGGCGTCAGCAAGCCACTCTTCCGGCTTCCATCAAGGCTGAAGTCGAGCCACGGGGCGTAGAGGATTGGAACCCCTTTGAATTCGATCTGGCCATCGCGCGCGGTGCCGATATTGCGGGTGTAGTCGAGATCAAGCTGGCCGGCCTTCAGAAACCAGTCATCATTGCCGGGTCCGCAAGTGGTATAGCGGGCCTGCATCAGCTTGTAACGGTCGGGACCGTCGAATAGTAACTTGAGGGCATCCCCCCGGCCGCGCCGGGTGCGAGTTGTATAAACCGGCTGTTCGAGTTCGCCTGTCCGGTCGGCTTGGTGGAGCTTGAGCTTGCCGCCCTCCAGATGATCGGGACCCGAGTCCAGGATGGTCTTATCCCCCGCCTGGATCTCGTCGGTGTCAGCAAATAACTGCATCCAGTCTGCCTGCAGGCGCTGGTTGCCTTGGGTGACGACAACGTTGCCACTTGCATTCGCATTGCGCTGGCCGACGCCATCAGCGTTGTCAGCTTCAATTTGTATGGGCAAAGCGGGGGTAGGGGCCGCCATAACGGACGGAGTGAGCGCAGCCAGGGCGGCGGCGAGCGGAGCCAAGGGGAAGCGCGGCATCGGCGGGAATCTGCAAACAAAAGGCTGGTAAAATCTCACACTTTACGCCCCCTGACAATCCAAGCCCATGCTCCGTCTGCAACAGCTCGAATCCTGGTTGACTGGTCTGTACCCAGATAGCCCCTTTAGTTTGGCACCGGCATCGGCCGACGCCAGTTTCCGCCGTTACTTCCGCGTGAGTTTTGCGGATGGTCGTAGCTTGATCGCCATGGATGCGCCGCCTCAGCACGAGGATTGCCGGCCCTTTGTGCGTATTGCTGGCCTGTTTGATTGCGTCAACGTGCCCAAAGTGATTCAGCAGGATCTCGAACAAGGCTTTCTGTTGCTCACGGATTTGGGAAGTACCACCTACCTGGCGGCCATGCATCCAGAAAAGCCGGAGGCGGCACAAGCTTTGTATCGCGATGCAATCAGTGCGCTTGTTGCCATCCAGAAAGCCAGCATGGCAGATACTTTGCCTCCTTATGATGCGGCCTTGCTGCGCCGGGAACTTCAGCTATATCCGGAATGGTATGTCGCACGGCATCTGGGCAAGTCGCTTGATGATAAGCAGCAAGCAACCTGGGATCGTGTTACAGCCTTGATTCTGGCGAATAATCTGGCTCAGCCCAAGGTTTATGTACACCGCGATTTCCACTCTCGCAATTTGATGGTGACCGAGCCGAATCCGGGCGTACTGGACTTTCAGGACGCGGTATACGGACCCATCACCTATGACCTCGTGTCCCTACTCAGAGATGCCTATATCGAATGGCCGGAAGAGTTTGTTCTGGATTTGGTGATTCGTTACTGGGAACAGGCCAGAGCGGCCCAATTGCCGGTCCCGACAGATTTTGCGGAGTTTTATCGGGATTTCGAGTGGATGGGCGTGCAACGTCAGCTCAAGGTGATTGGCATTTTTGCCCGCCTTTGCCATCGGGATGGCAAGTCGGGATATCTCAACGATATTCCCTTGGTAATGCGCTATCTGCGTAAAGCTTGTGCTCGTTATGCAGAATTACGGGCGTTGTTGCGACTGGTGGATGAGCTGGAAGGCGTCAGCCACCACACGGGTTACACCTTCTAGCCGCTGTTGCCCGGGATTGTGATGTAGCGATCACATCAACCGGACCGGATGGCTGCGAAATCGAGGGAGTACCCTGTCTGAATAAAGCAACACTGCGCCAGTGATGGGCGCAGTGTGCTTTTCACAGACGTATCTTGCTCGAGCAAGTATGGGTTCCCGCGTTGCTCCGAAGCCCGACGGAATGGCGACTATGGTGGCTGTCGTGCGACGCCACGTCTTAGAACCGATAAGCCCCTGTCAGATAAAACGCCCGACCTTGATTCGGATAGACGTTGTAAGCGCTGCCAAAGCTGCTCTTGACACCATAACTGGCATAGCGCTGGTCAGTCAGATTCTGGCCGGACAGGCTAAGCTGCCAAGGACCGCGCTGGTGGCTAAGTTTGACCCCCACTACGCCGTAGCCGGCGAGCCAGGTGGCTTGATTGGCTTGGTCGTTGTCGAGACGGCTGCGGCTGACCAGCTGCCAGTCCAGATCCAGTCGGGTACCTTCGGCTACTGGCATGCCGACGCTCAGATTGAACTTGTGACGCGGCGTTAGTGGCAGATCGTTACCGTCCAGTGAAACGGCACCGTAGCGGCCACCATCATAGCGGGAGCGGGTATAGCTGTAGTTGCCGTGCCAATCGATGGCGCCAGTCCGTAACCGGCTTTCAAGCTCCAACCCCTGGCGGCTGGAAGGGTCCAGATTGATGTTCTGGCCATATGTTCCAGCCAATGGGTTGTAGTGGATCTCGTCATTCAGCTTGATCTGGAAAACGGCGGCTCGTCCATACCAGGCGGCTGTCGTGTATTCAATACCCAATTCCACGTCGCGTCCGGTTTGCGGGCGCAGGTTAGCGTTATCGGCCAGTTCGTCAGCATTGGCGAAGCGGAAGCTTTTGCCAATACGGCCATAGGCATTGATGGCTTCGGTCAGTTGTTGGCGCAGGCCCACCTGCCAGGCGGTGAGTGAGTCTGTGTTGTCCGCAGGGGTGAATCCACGCACTTGGTGGTGGCTACGTTCGTGTCGCACGCCGAGATTGAGGCGGGTCTGGTGGCTGATTGCCGTGGTCTGGTCGATATATAGGGCGCGTGTCTTCTGTTCGCTGCCGCCGCTGGCATCCAGCTGGTCGGTGGCGCCTCCAAAGCGATCAGCGGTGGCACGGCTGATATCCAAGCCAGCGATCAGGTCGCCAGACATGCCGGCTAGCTGATGTCGCCAAGCCAGACGGGGGCTGATGCTCAGCGTGCTGATTTCTCGCCGGTCATTCCATGGGTATTGCCCCCCATAATGGATGAATCCGGTTTTGCGCCGCCAGCCGATATCCCCAAGCAGACGCACATTGTCCACACTTTTATCCACACTGATTTGTGCCCGGTCGGTATCGATCCAGGAGTGGTCATCCGGGCTGGCTGTGCCTCGTGGATCGGAGGCCATTTGATCAAGGTTTCGGCTGGAATCTATTCTGCGCGGGCCGGGTAAACGCAACCGTTCCCGTTCACTGGTGAGGTTGGCTGTCACGCGGGCAGCACCCAGTTGCAGATTGCCTTCAAGGTTGCCAGATCGAGTCTGCTCGCGGTTGTTACGGCGCCAGTGGTCGCTATCGAGGTAGTAAATGCCGGCCTTCAGGCTGTTGCCGCCATCAGCAATTTGGTAATGGGCGTTGAGCGCAGCGGTGGAAAAGCTGCCGACTTTGGCTTCAAGCAGTCCTCCTGATTGACTGCCGCGAGTAATGATATTGATGACCCCGCCTACAGCGCCGCTGCCATATAAAACAGCGCCACTGCCCCGGACGATTTCGATCTTTTCCACAGCGGATAGGGGAATCTGACCGATACGTGGGCCAGATAAATCATTCTCATTCAGCTTGATACCATTCAGCAGAATCTGGGTGTTGGACGGGCCGGCGATGCCAAAACCGCGTAGGCCGACGCTGCCGTTGTTTGTCGAATCGAGGCTTAGGGAGGTGACACCAGCCTGACCCGCCAGAAGCTCGGACAAGGAGGTAGCACTGCTGCGCTCAATGTCCTGACGGTCGATCACGCTGAGATTGACGGCCAGATTGCGTGGAGGCATCGGAACCCGGCTGGCGGTGACAACAACAGTTTCGATGGAGGACGTGTCTTCGGCAGCCAAAGCGGTGCCAGTGGCGCACAAGGCGCCGAGTGTAAAGAGAAAACGCATGGGGACTCCGGTGGGCGCTCGCACCCCGCGAGCGGAAAAAATACGCGACTTCGATCATGTGGACGTCGAATCGCACCAGCGGCAGGCCGGTCTCCGGGCTTGGTCTCTCCACCTATCGACCTTCCCACGCCCAAGGGTTTGAGACGCAGTGGTATCTGGCGATATGGCCAGGATAGTGTTTCATTGAGACTTACCGTTGCGGGGGCAGCATCGGCTTAACCGATTTCCCGTTTCACCACGCCATCCAAAATCCACCGCACGCTGTAAGCATTGGCTTGCACGAGATGCGGATGAAGTGGCTTTGAATGGTGTTGGCACCTGCCGAAGTGCGCATCATACGCAAGCTGGGCGCATTTGCAGCGAATCGCGGTAGCAAAGGCTTGCCGAGGCTGTGGGAGTGGGGTAATTCTCAATCATTGCCCGATTGGGCTGACTGGCCAGAGGGGATATCTGATATGAAGATTGTGCGCGTACTGGAAGTGTGGGAAAAGGGCATGGATGGCCACTTTATAGATCAATGGCCACTGGCAGATACCTTATCCACGGTATATCTGAGCCAACTGTTTGCGGATGAACAAGATCGGCCCGACCCCGACATGCTGCTTTCGTACTTTTTGAGTCCTGCAAAAGCCGTGCAGCTTCAGCCCTATATTGCCCAGCAACTCGATCCCGATGTGCACGACTATATCCTTGCTGCCTATGGCGTGCCTGGCAAATAGCTGGGTGTTGGGGTAACAAAGGGCGCAGATTATGCAATATTTGGCGACATTAGCCCCGATATCCCCAGTGCCAAGGCTGGTAGCCAAAGCCCAGCAGATTGTGCTTGGGATAGGTTAGTGAGAAGTCGAAGTCTCTGGCTCGTTGGCAAAGCCAGGTGAATGCAGGAGTTTCGTCAAAGCTGGCATGCAGTGGTCGGCAAGCTGTGGTACCGAGATCAATCGCTCGACCTGTGTGGTGCTCGCTGAATCCGGGTGGGGCGAATAACGCCAACAGGCTTTCCAAGGGTTCACCAAGTGCCATGCGCCGGCAGACAATTTCATACTGCCGCTCGAAGCTGCGAAAGGCAGATAACAAGCGAAGACAAACACCATCTCGTTCTGCTGCTGCTTTCATGGCAATCCAGGCCGTGGCGGCATCCGGTGTCAGTAGATGCAGTCTGCCTGTTGGTTCTATTTCGGCCACTAAAAGTTCGTCAGCCTCTCTGAATATAGGCAGGCGACGATTAGTGATGATGTCGTAGTGGATGCCGAGTGAAACCAGTGATTGCGCAATCCTCTCTGCGTATTCATCAACAACAGGGCGATGGCGTACAGCGGACTGACTAATTATGTCAGTTTCTGCCGTAAATTCTTTTGCCATACTGTTCTCCTTCCTGTTTCAATAAATCCGAAAGATTGGTGCAAGCTCCACGATTCGACATTGGTGCTGGCAACAACTGACTCCAATTTGCTTAGTCCATTTTGATGGGCCACCCTAGCGGCCTGCGACAGCATCGCTTTAGCAATACCTTGGCCTCGGCAGGTGAAGTCCACGCCAAAGCTATGAAGGCTGCCATCTTGCATGATGAGCAAGTACGCTCGGTACTTGCCATGACTATCCAGCCAGACTTGTGAGGCATTTAAGTGGACGGCGGGCGAAAGCCAAATTCGTGCCAGTTCATCAGGAGTGATCGCCGGCGCATTGGGAACATCCAGAAATGCCCGGTTGTGGAGCCTGCTGAGGGCGGTGAAGTCAATGCCAGGAATCGCAATCCTGTGCAATCCAAAGCCCATCGGGTTATTTTCAGTATTTGTGGGCAAAGCTATTTCAAGGTCAACGAATTCAAATACAGGAGAGAATCCTGAACCATGCAGGGCCGTGATCTTGCCGCTTTCTTCTGGATAAGTATTGATTCTGAGCCAGTGCGCACCTTGACGCTTCGCCTCTCCAATCAGCAGCTCTACCAATAGCAATGCGGCATTATGGTCGGCCGCGATGACAGGGAGGCCATAAAACTCCCCGTCTTGCACACCCTGATTCACCCAGCCTGCTAAGCCGACGGGCATTCCTTCTCGCCAGGCTACGCGCACCTGTCGACCATTCCCGTGTGCATGGTCCGTCAAATCATTGGAAAGATTGGCGGCTAGGTACAACTTTTGGTGTAGCGGTAGCTGCGCTTGCATTGCCAGCAGGCGGGGGAGGTCAGCCAAGTCAAACGGTAGGAGCTGCATGAGTTTCTCCGGAGCGCTCTGTGCCATTCCAGATTCTTAGCGACTGTTTTAATGGTAATTTTTACTACAGCAAAGCTAATGCCAGCTCGACATGTCTGCTGCTTGAGTCTGCGTGGATGGGGATATAGGTATCGAAGAGGAGGGGCTGTGACCCCTCCCCGGCGATAAGCTGGCACATGGAAAAGCAAAATGCGGCACCATCAAATAGACGGCACCGCATTGGCTTGACTGCATGCAACTAGGCGCGGTTGATATTTTGCTTTCGGTCGCACCAGGCCGAACTTTGGGGCAGGGTGATACTCACAAGGAGTAGGCCGTGGATGGTAGGAGTTAAAGTAAAGCCCGAACTACTACGCATGGCAGGGTGAGAGCGGTTTAGCGGGTGAAACAAGCATACCCTGACTATGCTACGCCCTAAAAATCGACCTGGCGTGAGAGTTTCGCCGGACTTGGGCCTGCTGCCCCGTTGACTAACTGGCTGTATCGCTTACATCGCAAGCCTTACAGCCAGTGCGCCCAGACGGGGAATTGCGTGGCTTACCACTAAGCGGCGCGCTTTTTGCCTCGCATCAGGCCCAAATCCGACGAAATGCGATCCGGAAGCAAAATGACAATGGAGCCTTGTTTGATCAGGCCGTGATACGTTGATCAATCAAACGCCGGATATGCTCAAGCAACTCGTCTTCTTGGTATGGCTTACCGAGGAAGACATTCACGCCCAACTCCAAAGCATAGTTGCGGTGTTTATCTGCAGTACGCGAAGTGATCATGATGATCGGAATGTCTCGGGTTTCTGCGTTGGTACGGATATTCCGTGTTAATTCAAAGCCATCCATCCGTGGCATCTCAACATCCAGCAGCATGACATCGGGTTTCGTATCTTGCAGCTGCTGTAGGGCGTCGACGCCATCTTTCGCAGTCAGTACCTGATATCCCTCGCGAGCGAGCAAGCGGCCCGTGATCTTGCGCACCGTCAGCGAATCGTCAACCACCATTACGGCAGAAGCGACATGCAAGGCTTCCTGTGCTGCTGCACTTGGTATACCCGTGGTCTGTGCGGGGCCCTTGCCTGGTACAGCAGATAGCGAACCGGCATCAACCAAGCGCTGCAGCAGCTGCAGTGGGTTGAGAATCAGCACGATATCGCCATTCCCCAGCACCGTAGCGCCGGCGATGCCGGCCACTCGAATCAGTTGTGGGCCAATGTTTTTCACCACCACTTCCTGATTCTTCATCAGGTGATCGACGTGCAGAGCGATGCGCTGCGTGCCTGAACGGAGCAGCACAATGGTGTTGTAGCGCTTCTGCTCTGCCATGGTTTCATGGTCGTTGAGCAGTCGGGGCATATAGAAGAAGGGATACTGATTACCCAGCCACTCGATATAACCGGCCTCGTAGACCCGTTCCAGCGCAGATTGCTTCAGTTCTTGCACCTGCTCCACCATCACCGAGGGGATGGCATATTGCTTGTTGCCAACCTTAACTAGTACGGCTTGGGTCACCGCCAGGGTCAGCGGCAGGTGAATCGTGAACGTTGTGCCCTTGCCAGCTTCGCTTGTGACATCGACATGACCACCAATGTCGGCAATTTCACTCTTCACGACGTCCATGCCGATACCACGGCCGGAGAGCTGGGTTACTTCGGTTGCGGTAGAGAAGCCGGCTTCGAAAATCAGCTGCATTACTTGATTATCAGACAGGTTGGAGTCTGCAGTAATCAAGTTACGTTCAATGGCTTTGGCCCGAATTTTGGATAGGTTCAGACCTGCGCCGTCATCATGCAGAGTGACCACCAGCTCGTTACCTTCTTGTCTGGCTTCAATCTGGATTTCACCGAATTCACTCTTACCCGCTGCGGCTCGCTGATCCGGGTTTTCCAGGCCGTGACCAATGGCATTGCGCAACATGTGTTCAAACGGAGAAACCATCTTCTCCAGAACGGAGCGGTCGATTTCTACTCGGCCGCCACGCAGTTCCAAGTTAACTTTCTTGCCGACTTCTTTCCCTGTCTGACGAACCAGACGATACAGGCGCTCGGAAACGCTTGAGAACGGCACCATGCGTACCCGCATCAATTCCTGCTGCAGGTCTTTGGTCATCCGACCTTGCTGCTGTAGCGCAGCGGTACTCTCATCCAGGTTCTTCAACAGGTTATGCTGAACTGTCGCGACGTCATTTACGCTTTCGGCCATGAAGCGGGTCAGTTCCTGCAAGCGGCTGAAGCGGTCAAATTCCAGCGGGTCAAAGTCCGGTTGAACTGCGGTGTGTGCCAAGCGCGACTGCATTTGCGACTCGGCTTGAATTTCAATTTCCCGCAACTGGGCTCTCAAACGACCGACGTTGTCTGTCAGGTCGAGCAAGGATTGCTTGAGTGCCTGCATTTCAGACTCAATGCGAGACCGCGCAATACTGACTTCACCGGCTTGGTTGACGAGCCGATCAAGCAGATCGGCTCGGACGCGGATGCTGGCGCGGGCGGCATCGGTGTCCACGAGCCCCAGTGCCGGCATCATGGCAGCAGTGCTGGCTTGAGCGGCTTGTTGTGCTGCAGCGGCTGCGGACGGCTTCTTCTGGCCGGTCAGTTCATCGTAGAGTTCTGTTACCAGATCAAAATCTGTGTCCAAGCCATCCAGCAATTCTTGTGGAACTCGCTCCCCGGCATTCAGCAAACGGGTTTCCATGTTATGGGTGGCTTCACCCAAGCGCATGGCGCCTGCCATCCGGGCACTGCCTTTCAGCGTGTGCAGGACTCGGCGCAGGGAGTCTGGATATTCGGTATTGGCAAGGTCACCACGCCATGAACGCAAATCCGCACTGATTTGCGGCATGAGTTCCTGTGCCTCTTCAATGAAGATGGGCAGCAGCTGGTCATCAAGATCGTCTGACACTTGAATTTCAGCAGCCTTGGTTGCCAAGCCGGGTACCGTATCGGTAGCGTCAAGCGCATCTTGGGGTACGAAGCTGGCAGTATCTGTCTCTTCAAGCGTCAATACCTCGACTGCACTGGTATCAAACTCAAGCGAGATAGGTGCTTCTTCAATCGAAATACTGGATTCTGCCTGCTGAGGAGTTTCGGGCTCTTCGTGCTCTTCCAGGGCAACCACCAGCTCTGGCTCCACACTGATCACTTCTTGAATTTGCTCAACCGGCACAATGACTTCCGGTTCATCGGTTGCCGTTACTAAGAGCGTATCAAGCTCAGGTTCGACAAGGGTTCCGTCGGTAGAAGAGGCAAACTCTCCAAGATCACTTTCTTCAAGCAAGATAGCTTCTTCAGCTAGTACTTCTTGATGTTGTGGGGCTTCCGCTAGGACTGGCTCATCTTCAACTGCTAGCAAAGCGGGCGTCTCGTCCTCAAGCTCAACAGCTTGGAGATCTGGCTCTTCGATCAGCTCGATTTGAGCAGAGGTATCAATTTCCAGCTCAAGATCGTGATCTGGACTGACGTCGATTTGCACTGCTGGCAAGGCAGGAGCTACAGGCACTTCCAAGTCTGGGCTCGCTGGCTGATCAAGCTCCAGCGACAGGTCGAGCAACTCGGCAGGTTCCTCCGCTTCAAGTTCTGGTGTGGAGTCTGGCAGGCTAAGCTCTGTCAGCTCTTCCTGAGATTCGTGCGAGCTCTGCTCAATTACTTCTGCGGACCCAAAGTCCAGATCCAACGGTGCAGCCGATTCTGCCGGTAGTGTTAGATCTAGGTCGAGATCTGCAGTCTCTTCTGCGGCGACGGGCAGGAGCGTCTCTGCCATAGCAGGAGCTTCCTCTACAACCAGCTCCTCTGCAGTGGATACATCCAGATCCAACTCCAGATCGAACGTTGGCGTAGCGAGTGCTGGCGTTTCTTCAACGGTACGGAGGTCTTGCGCTGACTCGAGAGAAAGTGCGGACTCTTCGGCTGCTTCTTGAACTTCGAGAACCGGTGGTGCGCTTGCTTCGAGTTCAAAGTCGAGGGAGATATCCAAACCCTCGCTTGGCTCGGTAGACGAGACTTCGTCCTGCAAAGTACTGCCAAAGTCGAGATTGAATGCTTCTTCTGCGTCTGGCCGGAGACTGATTTCCGTTGCCACGTGCTCCTGAGGCGCGACATCCAACTCTAGGTCGAAATCAACTTGTGGTAGGGTCAGTTCGGCACTGGCTGCTGCGGCAGCGGACTGTTTGGCCGCTACTTCGCTGGACCAGCTCAATAATTCATTGACCAATGGCTCAACAGCCTCGGGATAGTGCTTGGTGCGAATTGCAGCCAGCATCTGCTCTGCGTGCTCAATGGCTTGCTCGAACATGCTGGCAGCGGCAGCTTCTACCGGGTAACTGTGCTTGTCATGGCTCTGTGCTGCGGTCTCCAGTGCATGGCCTAATTCGCCAAGAGGGCTGAAGCCAGTGGTATTGGCAATCCCACAAAGCGTATGTGCGGCATGTACGAACTCCTTGTTCATCTGGCCGGCCGCAGAGGCGGCAACATTCGCATCACGCAATGCCGCGATATGCCGCTCGGCTTCTTCGACGAAAATACCGAATAGCGTCGGAGTAATATTGACGGAACCAATGACGAGTTCGGCAGGCGTCTCTTCGACGGCTTCAACCTGAACTGGTGGTACGGCGACAGGTTCGGACTGAGGAATCTCAGGCTCCTGACCAGATTTCAGGGTCTCAGCGAGTGTAGAAATCTTGCTGGACTCGACCAGTGCTTCCCCGGTGCTTTGCAACTGCTCGACCCAATGAGCAAAGCTGTCATGCGCCATTTGAATCAGCGTAAGCAGGCTTGGCGTGGCTGCACGCTCATCCTGCAGCCACTTGTTCATGACTTGTTCAACGGCCCAAGCAACTTCCCCAATATTGTAAAGACCGACCATGCGACCACTACCCTTGAGGGTATGGAAGCTGCGGCGGATGATGGTGAGTGCATCCCGGTCATTTGGTCGATCCCGGCAAATTGCCATCTGTTCCGAAACGCTAGCCAAGACTTCGACAGCCTCCTCCAGATAGACTTCGAGCAACTCTGCATCTATGGCGGCATCTGACACTGCAGCTGGCGTGCTTGAGGTAGTGGGTGTTGCCGAAGGGACCGGTTCCACCTTGTTTTCTTCAATAACGGTGGGGATTTCCTCTTGCGGGATGGCTGTTGCGGTAACTGGAGCGACAGCGGTCGGTGCACTGGGTGCCTGGGGCTCTTCCTGTTCCAGCACCAACTCTTCTGCTTGCGGTATGGCAATAGATGTCTCAGGCTCGCCTTTCAGTCTTCGTAGGAACGGTAGAATGATGGACTCACGATCCGCATCACCACGCTGAGTAGCTTCAATATAGAAACCAAGACTCGATAGCGCTTCGGCTAGGAGCTCAAGTTCTGCTTGCTCTGGCTCATAAGCATCGTTTTGGCATTTGGTAATGATTTCTGCGCTTGCGCCAAGTAGTTCACTGGCGGTTCGCTCATCCATCATCATTAAGGCACCTTGAATTTGGCGGATGAAGCCATCCAGAGATTTCAACTCGCTACGAGTCGAGGTGTCTCTAAAGAAGGTGTCGAGAATTTGCTCAATTTGGCGCAGGTTGGCCTGAATTTCCTGCGAGACTTGGGCCAAGAGCATTTTCTCTTGAGCCCTGCGACTGACTTCATCAAGCAATGGCAGATCAGTACTGCCCGCGCCGCCATCACGTAGCCTGGTCAGCATAGCAGCTGCTTGCTGTGGGAAATCCTCGGAGCGCTCAGGGTAGACTAATATCGCGTTTTCAATCAGCAGTAGTGCTGTCGCGATTTCCAAGGCGCTTGATTCTGAAACATTACCTTTGGTGGCTTCTGCTGCGGTACGTACCGCGGCGAGTAACTCCCCGAGTTGAGGTAAGTCGATACCTGCTTTCCGAGACTCTACCTGTTGAATGTATTCAACGAATTGGCCGATGCGATCTTGACTACCGGTACAGTAGCGCGCCCAATTATCTTTGGCGTGACCAATTAGGTCTTTAATTTCACGTGCCAATTGCTTGCGTGCAATCAGGTTTGCGTCCTCTTCGATCCCTGCCTGTGGTAGCAAGGATTTCAAGTCATAAGTTAGTTTGACGAGAGCGACATGCGGGCTTTTGGACTTGATATGTGCAACAACGAAAAGTACATCACGGAACAGGCGTTCAGCGACTTTGCCGCTGCCATCAGACAAACGACGCAGTTGTAAGTTGATTCGGGAAAGCAATTGCTGAACGTTGATGTCAATAGGCCCAGAGAAGTCTCCGAGCCCTTCGCACATTGCTCCTGCAGACCACCAGAACCCCTTCTGTAAGCTACTCGACTGGGTTCTTGATATGCCAAACAAGCCTTGTGCCATCCAAGCAGCACCTTCTGCTCGCGGACCTTTCAGCCACTTAAGCAGGCCTGCCTCAAACCGTGCGCGTGCAGACTTGATGAAATTGGCTATTTGCGCTTCCTCCATTTTCGAAGAAGCGACGCTTTGGGGAAGTTTGGCTGATAACGCAGGGAAGAAGAGATCGGACGCGGAGGTTTCGTCCAATCCTCGTGTATCGCGGAGTTTTTTGTAATGCGGATAGAGCTTAAGGGCTACGTTTGGGGAGCCATTAATCAACGATTCCAGAAAATTGGCGACTGCTTTGGCACTCGCACCAATCAGCTCGATATGTGTTTCATTTCCGGCAATCTCGTTTCGCTCAATCGCCGCAACGAACTGCTCCAACTCTTCTGAAAACCGCGCTGCACCATCAAGTCCAACCATTTCGATGGCGCCGGTAACCTGATGCAGGTGAGTCTGGCAGAACTTGAGCTGGGCTGAATCATTCTTCTCTACAAACAATTGGATGCTCTGGCGGGCTCGATCTATTGCTTGATCAATCTCGCCCTTTACCCAGATTAGGGAGCCCATGTCGAATTCGGTCTGTACGCTCATCTGCGTCACTTTTCAGTGGCGGCGGCTCGGGCGTATCAGCAGCCCGGACCGCCTAAATCAAGGCTGTAACATCCACCGCGTCGGCTCTGTCGAGCCACAGTGGGAGAAGTTACGTTTATTTCATTGCTGCGCTTCGATCTGGCTTATAGTTTAAAGCCTGATACGGACCCTTTCAGTTCTGCCGCCAGTCCGGTCAACTGACCAATAGATACGGCTGTCTGTTTGGTACCGGCAGTGGTTTGCTCGGTAATCCGCAAAATGTCTTGCATGGACTGAGAAACTTTATGAGCCAATCCCTGCTGCGCTTGGGTTGACTGGGCAATTGTTTCAATCAGACCCGCGAGCTCATTCGAAACCTGACCAATTTCAGACAGAGCTTGCCCCGCTGCATCAGACAGCTTTGCACCCTCAACTACACCATGTGTAGAGGTCTCCATAGCAGCCACCGCATCATGGGTATCGGCCTGAATGGTTTTAACAATCGCACCGATCTGCTTAGTCGCCTCTGCGGAGCGCTCTGCCAACCGCTGAACTTCTTCCGCAACCACAGTAAAGCCTCTGCCCGCTTCACCTGCAGATGCTGCCTGAATTGCAGCATTCAGCGCCAAAACGTTTGTTTGTTCAGTAATGTCTGAGATCAATTCAACGATTTCACCAATTTCCTGAGAGCTTTCACCCAATCGCTTAATACGTTTAGCGGTCTCTTGGATTTGCTCGCGAATTTCATTCATACCTGAAATGGAGTTTTGTACAGCCAAAGTTCCTTTCTCCGCAGCTTGAAGCGACTGCTGCGCAACCCTTGCTGACTCTGCTGCGTTTGCGGAAACATCAGTAATAGATTTGGCGATTCGCTGAACAACATCGTTGGTTTCAACAATTTCTTCAGACTGCCGCTGTGCCGCTTCGAGTAATTCACTGGATATGTTCTGGGCTTGCTGGGATGCTGCCGTAACTTGTTCGGTTGCCCGGTTAATCCCTATAATCAGGTTACGCAACTCGTCAATCGTATAGTTCATTGAGTCGGCGATAGCGCCAGTCAGATCTTCGGTAACCGACGCTCTAACGGTCAAGTCTCCATCTGCCAAATCGGACATTTCGTTCAGCAAACGCAAAATAGCTTCTTGGTTACGCTTGTTTTCACGTTCAATCTCAGCTCGGCGACGTTGCGAGTCAGAGTTATAGACTTTAATCAGTAACCACAGAGCAGCTAGCGCAACGACCACAGAGATGATTTCGACTGCTGTTGTCCATCCACCACCCGCAGAAGATTCATATGCATGGGTGAGCTCTTGGGAGTGCTTGAGAAGCGTCTCACTCTCTTTGTATATGGTCTGGTTGGCTAAGCGGGTGTTAACCAAGTTCTGCATGTTTCTGGAGAATGCACCTACCACTGTCTCGAAGTCCTTGAACATATCTCGGATTTCATCCAGCTTGGCTTTTACCTCGGGGTTTTTCGCCGGTGGGATTCGCAATTCTTCACTGCCGTCAATCATCCCCTGCAGGGTATCTCTAAACGTGTTGGTGTCTTTGCCAAGTAAGAACACGACTTCAGGGTTAATAATTTCACCCGCCAGCATCGCGTTAGCGTTCTTGGCCATACGTTGTGACAGCATAACTTGCTGGTTTGCTAGTTCGATTTCATGCTGCGAAGCATTGGTCTCGGTTAGCAAAGAAACCAGTTGTTGTGTTAACTCAAGCAGTTTGGCGTCATTCTGGTTAATCGCATTAACGTTTTTGGTAACAGCAATCAGGGTGTTTTGTTGATCAACAATCGTTTTGACTGTTGGTTTACGTGGATTCGGTTGGAAAAATTCGGTCCAGACCTTGTCAATCTTATTGAGGATTTCTTTAGGGTCGCCACTCGTTGCTGGCAGACTGTCATCGCCGTTTTTCAACCTAGCTAAGTCTGCATTGAATTTCTCGTAAGCTTCCTTCAGCAGCGGGAATGCGCTGGCATTCCCTTGAATGGCTTGAGCTGAAGCACGTGCCATTCGCTGCGACAACATCTGCATTTCAGTCGAAGTCGACTGGTAAATTGCACTGTGTGTAGAGTGGCGGAACGCATATGCCATCGTGATCGCGAAGATGGTCATCGAAACCACCATCGTGCCCACAAAGAATGTCATTTGCTGTCGTACAGGCCAGTTCCCGATCACTGGTAGGGGGCGTGTCATTCCTTCTTCGCCTGCAGAAGTGCGCATTCTTTCCAGGATTGACACGGTTTGGAGTGGCTGGAATTTTTTATCGTCTTTAGCTGTGGGCGATGACGCGTTCTTATTGCCACCCAGTGACAGCATAGTTTTCAGCTTGTCCATGTTAAAAGCCATGCTTAAATCTCCCTGCCCTGTGTAGTCGGGCGACCACTTACGGTCTATTTGAAAATGCCTTACTCAGTATTTTGGATCACCGAGAAAAGGTATGTATTGAATGGCGCACTATTGAGTAAAACTATTTGCCAACATTCATGTTGGTTAAGTTTTATTTAATGATAAGGGATAAATTACCAAAAGCCCTTATCTCGGAACATCGGGTTATACAGTGCCAACCTGAAGGAACTGTAACTGCTGCACGAGCAAAGGCACATTGAGTTCTCGCCAGTCTCGTCCTGACTCATCTTTATAGCCAGCACCGATCCAAGGTCTGTCAGCATCGGGTTCGGTGGTAAGTTGCATTGACTCGATGTTTCTGAGTCCAAGCATTCGATTGACCAGTAAGGCGGAATTGACAATGTGCCGGTGATGAATCAATAAGAGACGGCTGCTGAGATTGAGCCGAACAGGCTCCTCTCCCAGATAACTTGGCAGATCAACAATACTGAATAGGTTGCCACGGACGTTTGACACGCCCTTAAACCAAGAGTGGGTAAGCGGCACGCCTGCGATGGGCGGTACGGGGGCAACCTCACTGACATCCGTTAGATCAACAAGCCAGTGACCTGCGCCAACCTGAATACCCAGTTTTGACGGTGCAGCCTCCCCGCCGCCAATGGATTTCAGGCGTGCAACTACGCCTTCCTGGAACTCACGTAAGCTGATCCGCTTCGCCATTTTTTAGCTCAATGCCGCAATTTGTTCCAACAAGACGGCTGGATCAACAGGCTTAACAACGTAGCCTCTGGCTCCTTGACGCTTGCCCCATACAACATCTGTCTCTTGTCCCTTGGAGGTGCACATGATCACAGGGATATGCTTGGTTGCTTCATCCCGGGTGATTGTGCGTGTCGCCTGGAAGCCATTCAAACCGGGCATGACCACATCCATCAATATCAGGTCGGGCATGATTTCCTTTGCTCTGGCAACCGCTTCCTCGCCGCTTTCCAGTGTCATAACTTGAAAGCCGTTTTTGGTGAGCAGCTCACCTAGGAAGTGCCTCTCTGTTGGAGAGTCGTCGACAATGAGAATTTTTTTGATCGCCATGGTGAGTTCCCTGTCGCAACCGGTCGGATGAAGCCGGTGCGCTAGTACGCTAGTAAAAGTAGTTTGTGCATAAAAGCCATCGGAAAGCTAGGACGCAAGTCCCACATGCGAGCCAACGGCTTGTAGCAAACTGTCTTTGGTGAATGGTTTGGTCAAATATTCGTCGGAGCCGACCATACGGCCGCGAGCTCTGTCGAATAAACCATCCTTTGAGGACAGCATAATCACCGGAGTTGTCTTGAACTTAGGATTTTTCTTGATCAGCGAACAGGTCTGATAACCGTCCAGTCTAGGCATCATCACATCAACAAATATAACGTCGGGATGGTGGTCACTGATTTTCGACAGTGCGTCAAAACCGTCCTCGGCAAGAATTACCTGGCACCCTGCTTGGCCAAGAAAAATCTCTGCGCTGCGGCGAATGGTATTGCTGTCGTCGATGACCATAACCTTCACGCCGGATAGGTTGCTCATCGGCAGTCTCCTGTTCTTGCCCTTTGATAAACCATTAGGGCCTGCTCCGGGAAAATTATTCTGGGTGGATAACATAACACAAGCGGCGAGCCAGCTCCACGGCCAACGCAAGCGGCAGATGTCAATGAAATATCATTGCCTACTGATTGTCTAGCAGATATCGGCAGTCAAACCAAATTTGGCAATCAATAAAAAACCCCAACCTAAGGGGAAAAGGCTGGGGTCAATGCCCTTGAGACAGCACAACAGGGCCCCACTCAGGGAGGGGAGTGGGAGGCAACGCCTGTCGTATTGAGTCAATCGCGAAGTTGAAAGTTCCAGTATCAGGCTAAAGTGTCTTCGCTTGTACCAAGTGCCCGGTTAAACCAGCCTTGTATTACGTGGTCGAGCTCTTCGGTTCCTGTTTTCTTTAAACTGGAAAATAATTGGCAAGTGTGATTCGGGTAGTGCTTCAGTTCGAGTTTTGCGCTGGCAAGTGTTTGTGCGGCTTGCTGGCGGGTGAGCTTATCGGACTTGGTCAGTACGACATGAACGGGGCGGCCGGTTGAGGCAAACCAGTCGAGCATCTGTCTATCGAGTGGTTTGAACGGATGGCGCGAGTCCATCAGGATGACGAGTCCAACCAACTGCTTGCGTGTCTGCAGATATTTGCTGAGTAAGTTGATCCAGTGCTCACGTATAGCTTCGGGTACCTGAGCGTAGCCATAGCCAGGAAGATCTACCAGGAATCGGTCGTCGCCTAAAGTAAAGTAGTTGATATGCTGTGTTCGGCCGGGGGTCTTTGAGACGTAAGCTAATCGGGTGTGATTGGCCAGTGTGTTAATGGCGCTGGATTTGCCCGCATTCGAGCGCCCTGCAAACGCGACTTCCAGGCCGTTATACGGAAGAGAGTGCAGGTCGTTGACGGTAGTGAAGAATTGGAGTTTTGAAAAAAGGGACATTTTTGTTCGCGCTTTTGCGCAAATTTCGAATTGTTATAGAATATCAGGTTTGAATCGAACCGGCCTTTGACAAATGCAGCCAAAACAAGGTGATGGCGTGCAAATAGCGAATTTGTCGGCAGGTTTGGCACCCAGTTCACTAATCAAGGAGTCACCATGAAACGCAGCCTGTTGGCGGCAATCCTAGGCCTGATGACTGCATCTTCCGCTTTGGCAGCGAGCGAAGCGGCCCCAGCCAAGGCAGATCCTGCAAAAGCTAAGGCGATTGTCGAGAAGGTTTGCGCGGCTTGTCACGGACTGGATGGCAATAGTGCGGCTTCTGCCAATCCAAGTTTGGCGGGTCAGCACGCAGAGTACATTACCAAGCAGTTGGTTGAATTTAAGAAGGGAATTCGCAAGAACCCTATCATGGCGGGTCAGGTGGCAACCCTGACAGATGAAGATATGAGAAACCTGGGAGCATACTTTGCTTCCCAGCAGCCTAAGGCGCGCGGCGCAAACAATGAAAAGTTGTTGGCTGAAGGCAAGAAGATCTATCGTGGTGGCAATCAGACGTCTGGCGTACCGGCTTGTATGGCCTGCCACGGTCCGGCCGGCGCGGGGATGCCAATTCAGTACCCGCGTTTAGCGAGCCAGCATGGCGCTTACGTGTCATCTCAGCTGACCGCCTTTAAAAAGGGTGAGCGTGCAAACGATGCTAATCAGATGATGCAAGCAATTGCTGGCAAGATGACGGATAAAGAAATCGAAGCCGTTTCAGAATACATCAGTGGGCTGCGTTGATCTGGCATCTAAGGGTAATTACCTAAGTAATTGCTGATCGGTATGTGCAAATCGGGGTGGCCAAGGCCACCCCGATTTGTTTTTCGGGGTATTCCCCGGCTGCTTTAAGGTAATAAAACTGTGCGTCGTCATTCAGTTTTGCGGGTACTGTACGAGCTACTGTCCTCCATGCGGTTTGCAATCAGTCTGCTGGTAGTTTTGGCGATTGCATCGATTATCGGAACTGTACTCAAACAGAACGAACCCTATAGCAATTATGTATTCGAATTAGGCCCATTCTGGGCGGTATTTTTTGAAATTCTTGGCTTGTATGATGTCTACCATTCAACCTGGTTTCTATTTATTCTAGGGTTCGTGGTTGTCTCGACAGCTTTTTGTATCTATCGACATTTGCCGGGGATTTTGCGTGATATGCGCAGTTACCGGGATAGTGCCAGTCTTAAATCATTAAGGGCTATGGCCCACCACGCAGAGTTTCCTGTATCTGGTGCAATGGAGCCGATAAAGGCTCGCATATTGGCGAGCTTGCAAGGATCTGGATATCAGGTAAAAGTTCTGCAGCGGGAAGATGGGCTGATGTTTGCTGCAAAGCGTGGCAGCAAGCATAAGCTCGGCTATTTGCTTGCCCACAGTTCGATTGTTCTGTGTGGATTAGGTTTCATGCTGGACGGTAATCCGGTTCTGCGCTGGCAGCAATTGTTTGGCACCAAGGTTGCAGAGACTCGCGATTTACCTCAGAGCAAGATTCCTGCTGCCAGTCGGCTAGCGCCAAATAATCTTGCTTTCCGTGGCAATGTCACGGTCCCCACCAATGCGGAAGTAGATGTTATTTTTATCAATAGTGGTTCTGGGTATTTTGTTCAGGAGTTACCTTTCTCGATCAAGCTAAATAAATTCCAGGTTGAACATTACTCAACAGGGCAGCCAAAGCTATTTGCGAGTGACATTACGGTGACTGAAAAGGCTACCGGTAAATTGACCAAGGCAACGGTTTCAGTGAATCACCCTCTGGTTGTTAATGGCATTGCAATTTATCAGGCAAGTTTTGGAGATGGCGGGTCGAAGCTTGAATTGATGGCCTGGAATTTATTTGATCCCGCAGCGCGGCCGCATTTGGTTAACACCACATCTTTAAATAGTCAGCCGTATCAAATTGGCAAAGATAAATATACTCTGGAGTTGGGTGAGTTTAGGCCATTTAATATCGAGACAATGGATGAGGCCAAGGCTGTAAATAAAGAAGGTATCACGGGGATTTTGGCCGATGTCCGCTCCGTCAAGGCTGAAAGGCGGACACGGAATATGGGGCCTTCCATTCAGTTCAAGTTGCGGGATACGCAAGGACAAGCCAGGGAATTTCTGAACTATATGTCCCCAGCCCAGCTTGATGGGCGGTTTTACCTGTTGTCAGGGGTGCGGACCGAGGTGGCACAGCCATTTGGTTTTGTAAGATGGCCGTTGGATGAGAGCATGAAGATTGATGGTTTCATGCGTTTGCGAGCAGTCATGCTCGATGCTGCGGCTTACCCGGAAATTGCTCGACGCGCCGGCGTCAAGGCGCGCGCAGGCGGTGCTATCAGCGCCAGCTCGGCGGCGGACTTTGAGCGATCAGTTGTCTGGGTTTTGCAACGATTTGCGGAAGGTGGGTTTGCTGAACTTGATCGTTTCCTAAAGGCCAAAGTGCCTGAAGATAAACGCAAGACAGTCGCTGAAACGTATATCAAGATCTTGCAGGGCGCTGCTGCTGAAGCCTTGGCTTTGGCAGACGAACGGGCTGAGCTGCCATTCCGGCCGCTTGACGAGGATCGTTCCCGCTTCCTGATGGATGGCTTGGTGGCGATATCTGCCAGTTTTGATTATGGCGTGCCGGTTTATCTGCAGCCCGTTGGGTTTGAAGAAGTCAAAGCGAGTGGTTTGCAACTGACGCGAGAGCCCGGCAAATCCTTGATTTACTTGGCTGCCTTGATGATGATCTGCGGGGTATTCTGCATGTTTTACATCCGGGAAAGTCGCATATGGCTACATCTGACGACAGAGCGGGCTTTATTGGCTATCAGTTCCAATCGGCGCAACAGCGAGTTGGATCGGGAATTTGAAAAGTATCGGACCGGCCTGGCCAAAGTGCTGGATGCCGCGTCAGCTCAGGAGTGATTGCAATGCAACAGGATTCCTCAACTACGTTGGATGTCGGGGTCGAGGCCCAAGGGTGGTCCATTCGCGCTTCGGACATTGTCTTTGGGTTGCTGGTGCTCGTGGTAATGGTGCTGGCTTGGCAGAAGCTCGGTACCAAGATGGACTACTACGAACAGGCCATCCTGCTCGGTAGTGGCATCGCGGTGGTGGCCTTTGGTTGTTTCTGGCGGCCTGCACGCCAGTTCATGGTCGTGTGCGGGCTGCTGGCGCTCGGTGCCACCCAGCTCTATCAAGGGGATTTGGCCAGAGCAGGTCAGGTTTTCTGGTTGAAGTACCTGCTTGCCAGTCAGTCGGCCGTGATGTGGATGTGTGTGCTGTTTGTGTTGGCCACCTTGTTGTATTGGCTGGGACTGGCGACCCGTTCAGCGACGGCTGATCTGGTGGGGACGGGTCTGACATGGTCTGCAGCGGCTGCAGCGCTGGTGGCAAAGCTGGTTCGCTGGTATGAGAGTTATTTGATTGGTGCCGATGTCGGCCATATTCCGGTCTCAAATCTGTATGAAGTATTCATCCTGTTCTGTCTGATCACAGCGCTGATGTATCTGTACTACGAACAGAAGTTCGCCACTCGTCGTATGGGCGCTTTTGTTTTGCCGATCATTACGGCGGCAGTTGGTTTCATCCTTTGGTACAGCTTTGATCGGAGAGCGCATGAAATACAGCCTTTGATCCCGGCACTGCAATCCTGGTGGATGAAGATTCACGTCCCTGCCAACTTTGTCGGCTATGGCGCCTTCTCGCTGGCTGCGATGCTTGGAGTGGCGCAGCTGCTGGTGTCTCGTGGCATTCTGGCCAGCCGCTTACCTAGCTACGATCTGCTGGGTGAGGTCATGTATCGGGCGATTGCCGTCGGCTTCCTGTTCTTTACCATTGCGACGGTGTTAGGTGCGATGTGGGCTGCTGACGCCTGGGGTGGGTACTGGTCGTGGGACCCTAAGGAAACCTGGGCCTTGATTGTCTGGCTCAATTACGCAGTCTGGTTGCACTTGCGTCTGGTGAAGGGCTGGCGTGGCAATGTGCTGGCATGGTGGGCGGTGCTTGGCTTGCTGGTCACGACTTTTGCATTCCTTGGCGTCAATATGTTCCTGTCGGGTTTGCATTCCTATGGCACGCTGTAGCCATCTTTTCCAAACAGCATGTGGATCTGGCGGTATAGAGCCGGGAGCCTAGGAATGCACTGAATACGCCGGCCAAGCTTTGCTTGGCCGGTTTGGTTTTTGAGAAGACTATGGATGTAACTTTGCAGTGGAAGCGGGTGTTCACCCCAACTGCTGATGATATTTCGGATGTCATGACGGTGTGCCGATCAACGCCTGCCTATTGGCGGCTGACAGAGGGTCGTCTGCCTGATCAGGCAGAAGTCTGCGGCTGGTTTGGTCTGGATAATTTGCCCCAAGGTTTTACCCTGGCGGATGCCTTCAACTTCATCATTTATTGTGAGCAGGAAGTTATAGGGTTTTGCCAGATCCTGCGTGGCTGGCGTTATCCCGAGCAGAGCACCATCGGTCTGCTGCTAGTGGTGGAATCCTGGCAAGGCCGAGGGGTTGGGCGCCAGATCTACCAGCAGATTGAAGCCCTGGTGCGCGATTGGCCCGGTATGGAATGGATACGTGCCGGGGTCATCGCCACCAATTTGCCGGCCTTTCCGTTCTGGTATCGCATGGGTTTTGTGGATACCGGCGAGCGTCGTCAGGAACTGCAGTTTCTGGCTGAAACCGTCATTCTGGAAAAACGTCTCTGATGCCAACCAGCCTTGCTTATCCGGCAGTGGTGTTTATATGGTCTACCACGGCACTGGCGATTAGCTGGAGTGTCGGGGGAATGTCCTTCATGAGTGCGCTGGTCGGAAGAATGGCGTTAGGTACGCTGTTTGCCGTGCTGGCCTTGTTCCTGCTTGGGCGGTCGTTTCCAATGGGGCGGGCTGCCTGGCGCAACTATCTGATTGCCGGCGGGGCGATGGTCAGCTCCATGCTATGCACGTATTGGGCTGCACAGAGCGTGTCATCTGGCTTGATTGCGGTACTTTATGGCCTGTCACCCTTGGTGACGGCGTTATTGGCCAGCCTGATCGTTGGGGAGCGTCCTGGGCGTGGGGAGCTTGTCGGCATTGGCTTAGCCCTGCTGGGCCTATGGCTGATCTTTTCTGGCCGTCTATCGATCGGGCATGGCGGGGTGTTGGCGATTCTGGCGGTGTTGGCCGGTGTGGTACTGCAAGCGTTAGGGGCGGTGCTGACCAAAAAATACGGCAGTGAAGTACCGCCAATGGCGACAGCGGCTGGGGCTTTGCTGGTTTCTGCTGTGGGTAGCGGGCTGGTCTGGTTGTTGTTTGATCGCCAATTGCCACAAGCCGTATCGGCACGCGGCATCTGGGCCGTGGTCTATCTGGCTTCTGTTGGATCGGTGTTGGCCATGAGCCTGTACTTCCTGCTGATCCAGCGGCTACCGACCAGCCATGTTGCGCTGATTACGCTGATTACTCCCGTGACGGCGCTTTGGCTGGGGCATGTGCTGAATGGTGAGAGCGTTGAGCCGCATGTCTGGCAGGGGTCGCTGGTGATCCTGGCGGGTCTGGCGGTTCATCAACTACCCCTCTGGCTTAAGCGCCGACGCTGACCCGCGACTCAGCACAGATCTCCGTAGCGTGCCTGTAGCAGTGCCGAGATGACCGGCGCTACGGTTTCAGTTCTGAACAGGCGAGGGCCGAGCCATAAGGGCGTGAAGCCCGCATCAATCGCTCTTTGCTCTTCTGCCGCACTGAAGCCGCCCTCTGGACCAATCAGCACCGTTGCGCCACTGGCCGTTGGCGGGAGCTGATCAAGCTTGCGCGCACCCATTGGGGATAGCAGTAGACGCAAACCGCAGGGGTCTGCATTGACGATGGCGTCATCAAACTTCTGCAGAGGCTTGATGACCGGCACGGCCGTCCGGCCGCATTGTTCGCAAGCCGATACGGCCACCTGCTGCCAATGCTGCAGACGCTTGTCAGCCCGTTCGCCATGCAATTTGACCGAGCAATATTCCGACCAGATCGGCTGAACGCAACGTGCGCCACATTCTGCGGCTTTCTGCATGGTGTAGTCCATGCGATCGGAGGCCGAGAGGGCCTGGATCAAAGTGAGCGCGAACGGCGACTCCCGGTTGACCGCGCAATGTTCGGCCAGGGCAACACGTACCTTGCGCTTGCCCATCTCCTCTACGGTTGCCGGGTACTCCCCTCCATGGCCATTGAAAAGCACCAGGGCGTCACCAGCCTCCAGCCGCAGCACCTGAGCATGCCGGACCAGGTCTTCAGGTAACTCCAGCTGCTGGCCGGATGCAAGTCCTGCATCAATGTAGAAACGTGGAATCGACATACCGTGTTACCTGAAAAAAGCCAGTCGCCAGCGCAATGCAGGCGGGCGGGTTAATATGAAGGGGTAACCACCCACACGGAGGACGGGAGTCCGATGGTCAGTGTTTCTACCCCGGTTTGTGATATTGGGCGTGTCGCCCCGGATTTCATTCTGCCCGGTACCGATGGCCAGCAACATACGCTGACCTCACTTGCCGGCGAGAATGGCACGCTGGTGATGTTTATCTGCAATCACTGCCCGTTTGTAAAAGCGATTCGTGAGCGCCTGATCGTCACCTGCCGCGAGCTGGAAGCTTACGGTGTACGGAGCGTTGCCATCAGCGCGAATGATCCCTCGCTCTACCCCGAGGACTCTTTCGACTATATGAAAGCCATTGCCCAGGCCCTCGACTTCCCCTTCCCTTACCTCTACGACGAAACCCAGGCCGTAGCCAAAGCGTATGGTGCAATCTGCACCCCTGATTTTTTTGGCTTCAACAACGATATGCGTCTGCAGTATCGGGGGCGATTTGATGCGGCGGGCAAACGGCCACCAACACCGGGTATGCGCAGGGAGCTGTTTGAGGCAATGAAGCAGATTGCCATGCTGGGAGAAGGGCCTCGCGAGCAAGCACCCAGCATCGGCTGTTCGATCAAATGGCGCTGAGGCGACTTCGACAGCGAACCGCTCAGATGGCCAGCGGCTGCAGCTGATGGAAGGACGATGGCGCCTGTTCCGGTCGGCTGAACGTGACAAATTCCCAGGCATCCTGCTCGGCCAAGAGGGCTCTGAGCAGCCGGTTATTCATGGCGTGACCCGATTTGAAGCCTTCAAACGCACCAATCAAGGGATGGCCAATGATGTAGAGGTCTCCAATCGCATCCAGCACCTTGTGGCGTACAAACTCATCCTCAAAGCGCAGTCCATCACTATTCAGTACCCGATACTCATCCAGCACGATGGCGTTTTCCATACTGCCGCCCCGGCCCAGACCATTCAGGCGCATGTACTCGACTTCGTGGATAAAGCCGAAAGTACGTGCGCGCGCCACTTCCTTGATATACGAGGTATTGGCGAAGTCCAGCGCTACTTGTTGTGCTGATTTGCGAAACGCAGGGTGGTTGAATTCAATCGTCAGGGTGACCTTATAACCATCGTGGGGCAGTAAACGGACCCACTTGTCGCCATCCTGTACCTCAATAGGCCGTTTTACCCGAATAAAGCGCTTGAGCGGCCGTTGTTCTTCGATCCCTGCCTGTTGCAGCAAGTAGATGAAAGGAGCTGCACTGCCATCCATGATCGGCATCTCCGAGGCATCGACGTCCACACGAATATTGTCGATGCCCAGGCCAGCAAAGGCGGACATCAAATGCTCGATGGTCGCGACTCGAACCCCATCCTTGACCAGGGTGGAGGAGAGACGGGTGTCATTGACGAGTTCGGGGCCGACCCTGAATTCCACCGGCTCGGGCAAGTCGGAGCGACGAAACACAATTCCGGTATCCGCTGCGGCTGGCGAGAGCTTGAGTACAACCTTCTCGCCCGAATGCAGGCCGACACCGACAGCGCGAATCGCCGATTTCAGGGTTCTTTGATGGATCATGGATGGTAGACAGACAACAAGCTTGGACAGCTGATTTTGCCACAAGGGTCACAGGCGCAGGATTGAACCTCGCTATGTCCGCGATAGCTAAAACAGCGGGCGGGCGTAGCGGGCCGGGGCATCAGCGTCGGGCTGATGCCGCCGGTTCCGCAAGCCGCATGATCAGTCGGCCTGCTTGCGCAGGAAGGCTGGGATATCCATATCGACAGCAGAATGACCGCGAGCCTGTTCGGTCAGTACGGGTGCCCGGCGGCCACCACGCCAGACGGCGGGGGTATCCAGTGCCTCGTAATCGACCGTCTCGGTGACCACATCATCCGTACCGGTTTTGACCAGCGTGAAAGCTTTCTGCTGGGGCTTGGTTTCCTTGGCGCCAAGACCGGTGGCGACCAGCGTTACGCGAATGCGTTCACCCATGTTCTCATCGAAAGCCGTGCCGAAGATGATCTTGGCGTCTTCTGCTGCGTAATTGCGTACGGTTTCCATGACTTCGTGGACTTCGCGCATCTTCAAGCTGTGGTCGGCAGTGATATTCACCAGAATGCCGCGCGCGCCATTCAGCGAGACGTCTTCGAGCAAGGGGCTGGCAACGGCTTGCTCGGCGGCGGTCCGCGCCCGGTCGGCGCCTTCCGCAAAGGCCGAACCCATCATGGCCATGCCCATCTCGGTCATAACGGCCTTGACGTCGGCGAAGTCCACATTGACCAGACCGGGGCAGTTGATGATCTCGGCGATACCGGCCACGGCACCCCGCAACACATCATCGGCAGCCTTGAAGGCATCGCGGAATGACACATCATCACCCAGAACCTGCATCAGCTTGTCATTGGGGATGATGATCAGCGAATCCACATACTTCGATAGTTCGTCGATGCCCGACTGCGCAGACTTCTGACGCTTGCCCTCGAAGGCAAAGGGGCGGGTGACCACGCCCACGGTCAGAATGCCTTTTTCACGGGCGATCTGCGCAATCACCGGTGCTGCACCCGTACCGGTACCGCCACCCATGCCGGCGGTGATGAACAGCATGTCGGCGCCGCCGATCATGTCTTCAATCCGCTCGCGATCTTCCAGTGCGGCTTCGCGACCGACTTCCGGGTTGGCGCCAGCGCCAAGGCCTTTGGTCAGATCGGCGCCAATCTGCAGCAGATTGGTTGCCTTGTTGCGCTTCAAGGCTTGAGCATCGGTGTTGGCGCAGATGAACTCAACACCTTGAACATTGCAGGCGATCATGTGATCGACCGCGTTTCCACCGCACCCGCCGATGCCGATAACCTTGATGATGGCCTCGGGGGCTACGTCTTGCATGACTTCAAACGACAGAGCCATTTGCACTTCTCCTCTTTGCCCGAATGAGTACTTCTTTGCCCGAAATAAAACACACTTCAAACTGAAAAGAGCGACTGCCCGATCTCCTGTCGCGTCGCGCACTCGTGGTGCGGCCGCGCGAAGAGAAGGGTCAGAAATTACCTTGTAACCAGGCCCGCATCCGCTCGAATACGTGGCCGATGCCATTGCCCTGCAGGCGGGCGATCTGGCTGCGTTGCATCATCTGCTTGCCGATCAGCAGCAGGCCGACCACCGTTGAGTAGCGCGGATTCTTGACGACTTCCGACAGGCCGCCCACGTACTGCGGCACACCCAGCCGGACCGGCATGTGGAAGACCTCTTCTCCCAGTTCCACCATGCCTTGCATTTGCGCCGATCCGCCGGTGATGACGATCCCCGATGACAGGCGTTCTTCGAAACCAGAGCGGCGCAGTTCAGCCTGCACCAGCGAGTACAACTCCTCCACCCGAGGCTCGATCACCTCGGCCAGGGTTTGGCGCGATAGCTGACGCGGGCCGCGATCGCCAACACCAGGCACTTCCAGCAGCTGTTGTGGGTCAGCCAGCTGACGCAAGGCCACGCCGTGGGCGCGCTTGATGTCTTCGGCTTCCTTGGTGGGGGTGCGCAAGGCCATCGCGATATCGTTGGTGATCTGGTCGCCAGCGATCGGGATCACGGCGGTATGGCGGATGGCGCCTTCCGAGAACACGGCGATATCGGTGGTACCGCCACCGATGTCGATCAGGCAGACGCCCAGATCCTTTTCGTCTTCCGACAGAACTGCAGTCGCCGACGCGAGCGGCTGCAGGATCAGATCGGTCATCTCCAGCCCGCAACGGCGGACACATTTGGTGATGTTCTGGGCGGCACTGATGGCACCCGTGACGATGTGTACTTTGACTTCCAGCCGTACGCCACTCATGCCCAGTGGCTCGCGCACGTCTTCCTGACCATCGATGATGAATTCCTGGGTCAGGATGTGCAGGATCTGATGCTCGGACGGGATGTTGACGGCACGGGCGGTTTCAATCACCCGGTCCACATCGGCCTGGGTGACTTCCTTGTCCTTGATGGCCACCATGCCGTGCGAATTGAAGCTGCGGATATGGCTGCCAGCAATGCCGGTCAGCACTTCGCGAATCTTGCAATCCGCCATCAGTTCGGCTTCTTCCAACGCGCGCTGGATGGCACCAACGGTGGATTCGATATTGACGACCACGCCCTTCTTCAGGCCCTTGGAAGGCGCCTGGCCGAGGCCGACGATTTCGAGCCGGCCGTCAGGCAGAATCTCGGCTACCAGCGCGACGATCTTCGACGTGCCGATATCGAGCCCAACCAGCAGGTTCTTGTTTTCCTTGGGTTTACTCACGACCAATTCTCCAGCTTCTTTGCTGCGCCGTTGCCGGCAATCCGGTTCATCTCGGTTACCCTGTCTTTTTCGGCTTGGGTGGTACGAAGTCCGGCAGGCGGACCGCAAAGCCGTTCGGGTAACGCAAATCAACGTAATCGACAGTGCGGTTCATCACTGCCAGGGTGTTGGGGTAGGCCAGCACAAATTTCTTGACGCGGGTTTCCGCGTTATCGCGACCTACTTCCAGTACCAGTTGTTTATCCAGCTCCAGCCGCCAGGCGCGCCGCGCCGACAGCCAGACATGGGTGGGTTGCAGCTTGATCGGGGCCAGCTGCTCCTTGAAATTGATGTAGCCCGCAGCCAGATCCTTCTCGCTGCCGTCCGGCCCCTCCAGCACGGGCAGGGGGTCATTGCTGGCGGCGTCGAAACGCTCACCAAAGGTATTGAGCAGGCTGACCGAACCCCAGCGGGCCAAGGCCACATGCTCTTCCATCGTCACTTCCAGCCGGTCAGGCCAGCGACGACGTACCGACACTTGGCGGACCCAGGGTAGCTTCTCGAAAGCCTGCCGGGTTTTGTCGAGGTCCAGCGTAAAGAACGTGCCTTTCAACTCGTTGCGAATCACATACTGCAGCTGCTCCCGCGTGATGTGGCTGAGTTGCCCGTCAACCTGAATCTTGCGGACGGGGAATAGCGGCGAATGCACGGCAACGAACAAAGCCGCATACAGCAACAGCAGGACGGCAAAGCCGGTCAGCAGGTTGGCCAGCCAGAGCAGGAACTGGGGCTTATCCCACACGGCTGATCTCCCCTTGTGCGATGGCCCGCAGAGCGCACCAAGCAAAGCTTGGTGAGGCAGGCAACTGGCGGGCTTCTGCCGTGTGTCCTGATTGAACCCCACTCCCCTCGCCCTCGCCCTGCGAGGGGGCCTCGCTGGCGCTCGTGGCGTGGCGTCCGCTGTTCATTCCCAGTGGAGCGCACCAAGCAAAGCTTGGTGAGGCAGGCAACTGTCGGGCTTCTGCCGTGTGTCCTGATTGAACCCCACTCCCCCCGCCCTCGCCCCGCGAGGGGGTCTCGCTGGCGCTCGCAGTGCTGTATCCCTTGTTCTTTACGGCATGTTCGTGCTGGGCAGCGCTTGTTGAGTCAGGGCAATGTGGAAGCCTGTTTTCCAAACCGCCTGCTGGTTTGCCAACAAAACTGGCTGCTAGTTGCGGCGCGCGTGGCCATGCGCCAGCGACGTTGGCTGGTGTTGGCATGGGGCGGAGCGCTGCGGCGGGGGTCACGGCTTTTTCCTCACAGTGTGGTGTCGAGTATCTTCAGTACGATGTCGGCGTAGTCCATGCCGACGGCTCTGGCTCCCATCGGGAACAAACTGTGGCTGGTCATGCCGGGTGCGGTATTCACTTCCAGCAGATAGGGGTTGCCGGCCTCATCCATCAGAAAATCAACGCGGCCCCAGCTTTCCCCGCCAATGGCCCAGAAAGCCTTTTTCACCAAGCTGGCGATGGTGGCTTCCTTGTCGGCGCTGAGGCCGCAGGGGCAGTGGTAGACCGTGTCATCGCGGAAATACTTGGCCTGATAGTCGTAAAACTCGGTGGCCGGCTCGATCTTGATCATCGGCAAGACGGTGTAGCCATTGACGGCATCGCCAAGTACCGGTGCGGTGTACTCGCCACCGCCGACAAAGGCTTCGGCCAGAACCAGACGGTCGTACTTCCTGGCTTCTTCGTAGGCAGCCTTGAGTCCGCCAGCCGTCTTGACCTTGGTCACCCCAATGCTGGAGCCCTCGGTGGCGGGCTTTACAAACAGCGGCAAGCCAAGCTTTTGCTCGATCGCGTCAAAGTCGCTGTGCTCATCCACCAGCTCGAAAGCCGGGATCGGCAGGCCAAGCGCTTGCCAGATCAGCTTGGTGCGCAGCTTGTCCATACCCAGTGCGCTAGCCATGACACCGCAGCCGGTGTACGGCACGCCCAGAAACTCCAGTGCGCCCTGAATCGTGCCATCCTCGCCGCCGGGGCCGTGCAGGATCAGGAATACCCGGTCGAACCCTTCTTCTTTCAGGGCGGATAGCGGTTTGTCCTTCGGGTCGAAGGCGTGGGCATCGACACCGCGCGATTGCAGGGCCTCCAGCACGCCACCGCCACTCATCAGAGAGACTTCACGTTCTGCACTGTTGCCGCCCAGGATGACGGCGACTTTTCCGTACTGATTCATTGTTTTCCAACCAATCTGGCGGGAATGCCGCCGATGGAGCCTGCGCCCATCGTGACGATGACATCCCCGTCTTTTGCGTGTTCAAGAATGGCGGTGGGCAGTTCGCCGAGGGCTTCGACAAACAGCGGTTCCACTTTGGCGTGTACCCGCACGGCGCGGGTCAGGGCACGGCCATCGGCGGCCACGATGGGCGCCTCGCCGGCAGAATAGACTTCAGTCAGAACCAGGGCGTCCACGGTGGATAGCACCTTGCTGAAGTCCTCAAAGCAGTCGCGGGTACGGGTATAGCGATGCGGTTGGAAAGCCAGCAGCAGCCGGCGATCCGGGTAGGCACCACGAACGGCGGCCAATGTGGCGGCCATTTCAACCGGGTGATGGCCGTAGTCATCAATGACCAGCGCTTTGCCGCCCTGCGGCAAGGTGGCCTCGCCGTGGTGCTGGAAGCGCCGACCGACGCCACCAAACCCGGCAAGTGCGGCCTGGATGGCGGTTTCTTCGGCGCCAACTTCCAATGCCACGGCAATGGTGGCCAGTGCGTTCAGCACGTTATGGTGGCCGGCGGCGTTGAGCAGAATCTCCATCCGGCTTTCTTCGCCGTTCTTCCAGATGGCGGTGAAGCGCATCTTGCCGCCCGGCATGGCTTCGATGTTTTCGGCGCGCAACATCGCGTCCGCGCTGGTACCGTAGGTCGTAACGGGCTTGGACACCATCGGCAAAATGGCGCGCACATTCGGATCATCAATACACAGAATCGCCCGGCCATAGAAGGGCAGATGGCTGATGAAGTCGAGGAAGGCCTGCTTCAGTCGCACGAAGTCATGGCCATAGGTGTCCATGTGGTCGGCGTCGATATTGGTGATGACGGCGAGCACCGGTTGCAGCAACAGGAAGGAGGCATCGGACTCGTCGGCTTCGACCACGATGAAGTCACCGCGCCCCAGTTTGGCGCCGGTGCCTGCTGTATTGAGCTTGCCGCCGATCACATAAGTCGGGTCCAGTCCGGCCTCACTCAATACCGAGGCAATCAGGCTGGTGGTGGTGGTTTTACCGTGCGTACCGGCCACGGCGATGCCCTGGCGAAAACGCAGCAGCTCGGCCAACATCATGGCGCGAGGGATGACCGGCACGCCACGGCTGCGCGCTGCCAGCACTTCGGGGTTGTCTGCCCTGACGGCGGTCGAAGTGACGACCACATCCACGCCGGCAATGTGCGCGGCGTCATGTCCAATATGAATACGCGCACCAGCGGTTTGCAAGCTATGGGTGACAGAGGATTCACCCAGATCGGAGCCGCTGATCTCGAAGCCAAGATCCAGCAGTACGCCTGCGATGGCACTCATGCCGGCGCCGCCGATGCCTACAAAATGGATGCGTTTAACCTTATGTTTCATATGCTTTCACAGAAAAAGCGGGTCAGACTCTGACACGGTCTTGTTCAGCGTTTCCTTTAATCAGCCAGTGATTCGAGAATGTCTGCTACCACCTTGGTGGCATCGGGTTTGGCCAGACCGCGAGCGGCCTCGGCCATTGCCAGCAATTGCGGGCGGTTGTACTGCTGCAAGCGTTCGGCCAGCCATTGCACGGTCAGCTCGCGTTGCGGGACCAGCACGGCTGCACCGTTGTCGGCCAGATAGGCGGCATTGCCGGTCTGGTGGTCATCCACCGCATGCGGGAAAGGCACCAGAATCGCGCCGACGCCCGCTGCTGCCAGTTCGGCAATCGTCAGGGCCCCGGCACGACAGATCACCAGATCGGCCTCGCCATAGGCGGCAGCCATGTCGTCGATAAACGGCAGGCATTCGCCCGCAACACCTGCCGCAGCGTAGTGGCCGCGCAGTGCGTCGATCTGCTTGGCCCCGGCTTGATGTTTGACCAGTGGCCGCTGGTCGGCCGGGATCAGGGCCAGTGCCTGCGGCACGGTTTCGTTGAGTACTGCCGCACCCAGACTGCCACCGACCACCAGAATCCGCAGCGGGCCGACCCGGCCGGCAAAGCGGTCGGCAGGGGCCGGCAGGGCGGCGATTTCTGGCCGCACCGGATTTCCAACCAGCTGACCTTTCTTGGGGAAGGCGCTGGGGAAGGCCGTCAATACCCGATTGGCCAAGCGCGACAAGACTTTATTGGTGAGCCCGGCTACCGAGTTCTGCTCGTGGACCACCAGCGGCAACCAAAGAAAGCGCGCGGCAATCCCCCCGGGGAAGCCGGTGAAGCCACCAAAGCCGATGCTGACATCCGGGCGGACCTCGAAGTACACACTCAATGCCATCACAAAGGCCCGCAGCTGTTCGAAGGGCAGTGTCAACAGGCGCAACAAGCCTTTGCCACGCACGCCACCAATGGGCAGGGTGAGCAATTCAATGCCATGCTGCGGCACCAGTTTTTCTTCCATCGCCCCACGGGCACCCAGCCAGACGACTTTCCAGCCGCGTTCGCGCAGGGCGTTGGCGACGGCCAGCGCCGGGAAGATATGGCCACCGGTGCCACCGGCCATGATCAGCAAGGTACGGTGCTTCATACCGTGTACCCCCGCATCAGCTGGCGGTTTTCCCAGTCCACTCGCAGCAGGACGCCAAGGGCGATCAGGTTGGCCATGATGCCGGAGCCACCGAACGACAGCAGCGGCAGCGTCAGCCCCTTGGTGGGCAGTACGCCCATGTTCACGCCGATATTGATGATGGATTGCACTCCCAGCCAGATGCCCACACCCTGCGCAACCAGCGCAGCGTAATAGCGTTCCAGCTTGGCGGCCTGCATGCCGATGGCAAAAGCGCGCCAGGTGAGCCAGCCAAACAGCACGACCACGGTGGCAACGCCAGCAAAGCCCAGCTCTTCGGCGATGATGGCCATCAGAAAATCGGTATGCGCTTCAGGCAGGTAGGACAGCTTCTCGACCGATGCGCCCAGGCCAACGCCAAACCACTTGCCCCGGCCAAAAGCGATCAGCGAATGTGAAAGCTGGTAGCCCTTGCCGTAGGGGTCATCCCACGGGTTCATGAAGCCGATCAGCCGTTTGTAGCGGTATTCGGACGAGTAGATCAGTCCGACGAAGCCCACCACCAGCATGATGATCAGGCCGCCAAACAGTCGCCAATCAAAACCGCCGAGGAACAGGGTGCCCATGGCAATGGCGGTGATGACGGCCAGTGCGCCGAAGTCTGGCTCGGCCAGTAGCAGTGCGCCGGTCAGCAACATCACCAGAAACATCGGGAAAAAACCTTTGAGCAGGCTGTGCATGTAGGCCGCTTTGCGCACGGTGTAGTCAGCGGCGTAAAGCACCACAAAGAACTTCATGAGTTCTGAGGGCTGCAGGTTGACCACAAGCAAGCTCAACCAACGCTTCGAGCCGTTGACTTCACGGCCGACATGCGGCACCAGAACCAGAATCAGCAAGGCGGTGCCGATCAGGAATAGATAAGGTGCGTATTGCTGCCAAAGCCGGATTGGAATCTGGAATGCGGCAAAACCTGCCAGCAACGCTACAGCCAGGAAGGCGGCATGGCGTGTCAGGAAGTAGCTGTAACGAAAGCCGGTGTCGCGATCGACCTCGGCAGCGGCAATCGAGGCCGAGTACACCATGATCAGGCCGATAGCGAGCAGGATCAGCACCGCCCAGACCAGGGCAAGGTCATAGCCTGCCATGGCGGGACGACGGCGCAATGCCTGATAGAACATCTTCATCGGGCCGACTCCAGCTGCTTCACGGCAGCGATAAAGACTTCGGCGCGGTGGACATAATTGCGGAACATATCCAGGCTGGCACAGGCTGGCGAGAGCAGGACGACATCACCCGGTTGCGCCTGATGTGCGGCGGCTGCAACGGCGGCATCCATATCGGTAGCGTCGATCAGTGTGCAGCCACTGGGGGCCAACACCTCACGCAGGCGCGGAGCATCGCGGCCGATCAGGATCACGCACCGCACCTTACCCCGACAGGCCTCAATCAGCGGGCTGAAGTCCTGGCCTTTACCATCGCCGCCGGCAATCAGGACCACCGGCTGGGTCATGCCTTTCAGCGCCGCTTCGGTCGCGCCGACATTGGTGCCTTTCGAGTCGTCATACCAGCTGACGCCGTTGACTTCAGCGACCCGCTCTACCCGGTGCGGCAGTCCTTTGAACTGGCGCAAGGCGTTGACCAGAGGCAGGGTTGGCAGGCCGATGGCGCGGGTCAGGGCGAGTGCCGACAGGGCGTTGGCGGCGTTGTGCAGCCCAGCCAATGGCAGGTCGCTGGCCAGCATCAGCACGAAGTCCCCGCAAAGCAGCTCGTAATCGTCGCCGGCCTGGCGTAAACCATATTCGGTTGGGGTGCGCGGGGTGTCGAGACCAAACCAGAACACGCTGCGGCCGGGGCGGGCCATGCCCCGGCAGAAGCCATCTTCCCGATTGAGCACCATTGCACCCAGTCCGTTGAAAATGCGGGCCTTGGCCTGGGCGTAGTGCAGCATCGACGGGTAGCGGTCGAGGTGGTCTTCGCTGATATTGAGTACAGCGGCGGCATCCGGTGCCAGGCTGATGGTGGATTCCAGCTGGAAGCTCGACAGCTCCAGTACAAAGACGTCGGGACGGGGTGTCTGGCCACGCTCGATGCTGAGCAGCGCATCCAGCACCGGCAGGCCGATATTGCCGGCGACCACGGTGACTAGCCCGGCGGCTTCGCACATGGCGCCGACCATGGTGGTGACGGTCGATTTACCGTTGGAGCCGGTAATGGCAATGATCTTGCTGCCCCAGCCGCGAATGGCGCGGGCAAACAGTTCGATATCGCCGATCGCTTCCACGCCGGCGGCAACGGCTGCGGCCACGGCAGGGTCTGTCATGGCAACGCCTGGACTGACAACCAGCAGGTCGGCCGACTTGAAGCGGGTCACATCGTAGGCACCAGGCTGAAATGCCGCCTCCGGCAACTCGCGTCGCAGGTCGGCCAGACCGGGCGGCTCGGAGCGGCTGTCGGCCACGGTGACGCGGGCACCCTGCTGGCTTAACCAGCGTGCCGCCGACAGTCCTGTCGCGCCAAGACCTACCACAACCGTATGCTTGCCCTTGAGTTCCATTACGTCTCCGTCAGCGCAGTTTGAGCGTGGCCAAGCCGGCCAGAACCAGCATCATGGTGATGATCCAGAAACGAACCACCACCTGGGTTTCCTTCCAACCCTTCAGCTCGAAATGGTGATGCAGCGGTGCCATGCGGAACACTCGCTTACCCGTGAGCTTGAACGAGGCGACCTGGATCATGACCGACAGCGCCTCCATCACGAACACACCGCCCATGATGAACAGCACGATTTCCTGCCGGACGATCACAGCCACTGTGCCCAGTGCTGCGCCAAGCGCCAGCGCGCCGACATCGCCCATGAACACTTCTGCCGGATAGGCGTTGAACCAGAGAAAGCCGAGCCCGGCGCCGGCAATTGCCGCGCAGAACACCACCAGCTCACCGGCTCCGGGGATGTGCGGCAGGCCGAGGTATTTCGAGAACACCGCATGCCCGGCCACATAGGCAAAAATGGCCAGGGCACTGCTGACCAATACGGTGGGCAGGATGGCCAAGCCATCGAGACCATCGGTCAGGTTGACAGCATTGCTGGTGCCGACGATGACGCAGTAGGTCAGCAACATGAAGCCAATCGGGCCGAACGGATAAACAATGTTCTTGAAGAACGGCACGATGAATTCGGTATTGGCCGGCAAGGTAGCGGTGTTGGCCAGGTAGGCGCCGGCGGCAATAGCAATCACCGACTGCCAGAACAATTTGGCCTTGGCCGACAGGCCCTTCGGGTTTTTCAGTGCGACCTTCTTGTAGTCATCGACAAAGCCGATGATGCCGGTTGACAGGGTCACCAGCAGGACTACCCAGATGTATTTGTTGGAAAGGTCGCCCCATAGCACCGTGGTCAGACCGATCGACAGCAGGATCAGGGTGCCGCCCATGGTGGGTGTGCCAGCCTTGACCAGATGGGTTTGCGGGCCATCACTGCGTACAGCTTGCCCGACTTTGAGTTCAGTCAGCTTGCGGATCACATAAGGGCCGAGCAGGAACGACAGTCCCAGTGACGTCAGCGTTGCCAATACCGCCCGCAAGGTGATGTAGTTGAAAACGTTGAATGTGCGAACTGATTCGCCCAGCCAGTTTGCTAGCCATAGCAGCATTGATCAGTCCTCCAGCTTTCCAGTGGTCAGGGCGTCTACCACCCGTTCCATCCGCATGAATCGTGAACCCTTTACCAGAACCGTTGACTGGGCGCCTGACAGGGACTTCAGGTCGGCCAGCAAGGTGTTCAGGTCGGAATAATGGCGGGCGCCTTCGCCAAAACGGGCAACGGCATGCACCGTCTGCTCACCGAGTGCCAGCAGATGTTCGATCCCGGCGGCGCGTGCGGCCTCGCCGATTTCGGCGTGACGAGCGCTGATGTCCGCACCGATTTCACCCATATCACCCATGACGAACAGGCGAGGGGCGGCAAACTGCGCCAGCACGGCAACCGCTGCCCGCATCGAATCGGGATTGGCGTTGTAGCTGTCGTCGATCACCAGGGCGCCGCTCAGCGCCTGCTTGCGCTGCAGGCGGCCCTTGGCGCCCGTGCAAGTGGCCAGCCCTGCGGCAATCGTGGGCAAATCGATGTTGACCGAGAGCGCCAGCGTGGCCGCAGCCAGGGCATTGGCAATGTTGTGGCGGCCGGGCAAGGCCAACTCGACGGCAACGTCACCTTGCGGGCTGTGCAGCACGAAGCGGCTGCCCAGGGGCAGCAAGGCGATCTGGCTGGCGCGAATCTGGCCGCGTTCAATACCAAACGTCATCTGTGGTTGTGGGCGGGTTTGCTCGTGCCAGAAGCCGGCAAAGGCGTCGTCAGCGTTGAAACAGGCGATGCCGGCAGGGGTCAGCCCTTCAAAGATTTCACCCTTGGCGCGCGCAACGCCTTCGACCGAGCCGAGAAATTCCAGATGCGCCGCACCGGCATTGTTGACCAGTGCTGCCGTGGGCTTTGCCAGCTTGGTCAGATAACGGATCTCGCCGGCATGGTTCATGCCCATTTCGATCACGGCATAACGGTGCTGGGGGCGCAGGCGCAGCAGCATCTGCGGCACGCCCAGATGGTTGTTGAGATTGCCCGCCGTCGCCAGCACGGCATCGGGTCCGGCGTGGTAGCGCAGGACGGCGGCCAGCATTTCCTTGACGCTGGTTTTGCCGCTGCTGCCGGTAATGGCCAGCAAGGGTAGGTCAAACTGGCTGCGCCAGGCCGTGCCGAGCAGCCCCAAGGCCGCCACGGTGTCTTCAACAATGATCAGCGGGAAGTCGGCCGGAACGCGGTTGAGATCGAATGCCTGATCCACTACGGCAGCGGCAGCGCCGGCCTGCGCGGCCTGGGCGACAAACTCGTGGCCGTCGAAACGCTCGCCGCGCAAGGCGACGAACAGATCCGCCGGCTGCAGATCACGGCTGTCGGTGCTGACCCGAGCAAATACGGCCTCGGCAGGTCGAGGGCAGCTGGCGCCAAGATGGCGGGCGGCTTCGGCGACCGTCCACATTCCGCTCATTTGCCCTCCCGCTTGTGGGCGAGCGCGTGCCGGGCGGTTTCGATGTCTGAAAAATGAGTCTTCACGCCTTTGATTTCCTGATATTCCTCATGACCCTTGCCGGCAATCAGAACGATGTCGCCGGGGTGGGCGATCTGGACCGCGTGGTGAATTGCCATGCCACGGTCCGAATCAATGCTGTAATTGACGGTTTGTTCTGCCGATGAATCGACGCCGGATACGCCAGCGATGATGTCGTCGATGATGCGTTTCGGCTCTTCGCTGCGCGGGTTGTCGTTGGTGATGATCACCATATCGGCCCAGCGGCAGGCGATACGACCCATCAATGGCCGTTTGGTGCGATCGCGATCGCCGCCACACCCGAATACACAAATCAGACGTCCCCCGACCGGCAGGATCTCGCGCAGGGTGGACAGGGCTTTTTCGAGTGAATCCGGGGTGTGCGAATAGTCAACAACGACCATGGGCTGGTCCCAGCCGCCCAGGCGTTGCATGCGGCCCTTGGCCGATTCGACTTGAGACAACGCGGCCGCAGCGTCTTCCAGACTGATGCCGCTGGCCAGCAGGGCGCCCAGGCAACCCATCAGGTTGTAGGCATTGAAGCGACCAATCAGATGGGTATCGAGGCTGGCACTGCCCCAGGGGGTATCGACAGTCAGGCGAATGCCTTCATCACAGCAATCGTAGGCGCGCGCCCGGATCTCACCCTGGTTGAAGCCATAGCCGAGCTTGGTTGCGGCGGTACTGCCTGCCAGCATCTGGGCGCCAAAGGGGTCATCCAGATTGACGACGGCCGCTTTCAGTCCTTCCCAGCGGAACAGCTTGGCTTTGGCGTCGGCATAGGCGTCGAAGTTGCCGTGGTAGTCGAGGTGATCGTGGGTAAGGTTGGTAAAAACCGCGACATCGAAAGCCACGCCGTGGGCGCGAGCCTGATCCAGACCATGCGATGACACTTCCATGGCGACATGGCTGGCGCCGGCCTTGCGGTATTCGGCCAGCAGGCCCTGCAGTCTTACCGGGTCGGGCGTGGTATGCGAGGCGTCGGTCAGGGCATCCAGAAACCCGTAGCCCGTGGTTCCGATGAACGCAGCCTTGCCCCCCTGGCGGTTGAAGCATTGGGCCAGCCAGCTGGCTGTTGAAGTCTTGCCATTGGTGCCGGTCACGCCGACGACGGTCATTGACTGGCTGGGATCACCATATAAATGAGCGGCGACAACACCTGCTCCATCGCGCAGCTGGGGGAGTCCAAGGTTGGGGACATTCCAGCTGGCATCCCAAGTGAAGTTTTCCTGTTCCCACAGCACGGCCCGGGCGCCGCGCTGGATGGCGTCGGCGATATGCAGACGGCTGTCGCCGTGTTCGCCACGGCAGGCAAGGAAGACATCGCCAGGCAAGACCAGGCGGCTATCGGCCCGTACGGCGCTGCCGCCGGCCATTGCGTCGATTTGCGACCAATCGTAATCCGGTAGCTGCCAATCGGCTGGCTTCATGTTTCCTCCTTGATTTCCGGAACGTCTGGTTCCGGCAACAAGATGTTCTGGGTGGGGGCGTCAGGCGGCACGCCCAGCATGCGCAAACTGCCGGCCACTACCTGGCTGAAAACCGGTGCGGCCACGGCGCCGCCAAAGTGCTTGCCTGCACTTGGCTCATCAATCATCACGGCCACAATCAGACGGGGGTCCGAGATCGGGGCCATTCCAACAAACGACGACACATACTTATTGACGTAAGAACCCCCATCCAGCTTGTGTGAGGTACCGGTTTTGCCGCCTACCCGATAGCCGACGATCTGGGCCTTGCGCGCTGTGCCACCCGGCTGGGTGGCCATTTCCAGCATCTTGCGCAGTGCCTGCGCGGTCTCTGCGCTGATCACCCGACGGCCGGGCTGAGGCGCCACCAGCTTCTGAAAGGTAATGGGCCGAATTTCGCCATCGGTGGCGAAAATCATGTAGGCGCGGGCAATCTGCATCAGACTGACCGAGATGCCATGCCCATAGGACATGGTGGCTTGCTCAATCGGTCGCCAGGATTTCCACGGCCGCAGCCGGCCCGGCGTTTCCCCCGGAAAGCCACTGTGCGGCGGTGTACCAAATCCGACCGAGTCAAAAAACTCCCACAGATACTCGCGTTCCAGCGACAGCGCCATCTTTGAGGCGCCCACGTTGGACGACACCTGGATGACCTGTTCAACCGTCAGGGCGCCGTGGGGGTGCGCATCGTGAACCGTATTGGGGCCGATGGTCATGGAGCCGGGCGCCGTGTTGATCACCGTCAGCGGGGTGAATTTGCCAGACTCGATGGCGGCTGCGGCCGTGAACGGTTTCATGGTCGAACCGGGTTCATACACGTCAGTCAGCGCCCGGTTACGCTTGCGCGCCGGGTCCAGCTTGGCGCGGGTGTTGGGGTTGTAGCTGGGCATATTGGCCAGCGCCAGCACCTCGCCGGTCTTGGCGTCGAGCACGACAATGCCACCCGCCTTGGCACCATTTTCCTCCACCGCTTTTTTCAGCTCACGATAGGCCAGGTACTGGATGTTCTGGTCGATCGACAGCGTCAGGGTCTGACCATCCTTGGGTTGTTCCACCCCGGTGACATCCTCGACGATATAGCCGTGGCGATCACGGATCACATGACGGCTGCCGGCCTTGCCGGCCAGCATCGACTCACGGGTCAGTTCAAGCCCTTCCTGACCCTTGTTGTCGATGTCGGTGTAGCCAATCACGTGAGCCATGTGCTCTCCCGCCGGGTAATAACGCCGGTATTCGGTCTGCTTGAAGATGCCGGGAATGCGCAACTCCAGCACGCGCTGTGCTGCATCGGGGTTCATCTGCCGTTTCAGGTAGACGAAGTCCCGTTTGGTGTCTGCCAGTTTGCGTGTCAGCTCTTCCAGTGGAACCGACAATGCCTTGCTCAGCAGGGCCAGTTGGCTTGCGTGCAGCGGCTCCATATCGCTGGGACTGGCCCAGATCGACTGTACGGGGGTGCTGATCGCCAACGGGTTGCCATTGCGGTCGGTAATCGTGCCGCGATTGGCTTCCAGCTTGATCACGCGGTAGTAACGCGCCTCCCCCTGCTCACGCAAGAAGTCCTTCTGATACCCTTGCAGGTATACCGCCCGGCCGATCAGGGCCAGGAATAGCACCAGTAATGCGCCCAGCGTCAGCCAGGCTCGCCAGAACTGGAGCCGTAGCACCAGATTGGCGTTGGTTGTGTAAGCCATTGTTTACTCTTTGGTGGTCGGCGGTTTGTCGACCTTTTCTCCGCGCGGCAGGATGACCTGTACATGACCGCTGTCGGGCACCCGCATGTTCAGCCGGTTAGTGGCTTCTTTCTCGACACGCGAGTGCATTGCCCAAGTACTTTGCTCTAACTGCAGCTGCCCCCACTCAACCTCCAGCTGGGCTTTCAGCTGCTGTTCCTTCTGCAATTCGATAAACGCCTTGCGGGCTTTGTGCTGTGCAGTCACCGTGCCGAGCGCTGACAGAATCAGCACCGCCAGCAACAACAGATTCAGCCGCGTCACGCCGCGCCCGTCCTCTCGGCTACGCGCAGAATGGCGCTGCGCGATCGGGGGTTGGCGCTGACTTCAGCGGCGGATGGCCGAACCGGCTTGCCGATCACGTTCAGCCTGGGCTGTGCAATGTCGGCTGCGCGCACCGGCAACTTTTTTGGCAGCTTGTCGGCTTCGGCGGCATCGGCCATGAAACGTTTGACGATCCGGTCTTCCAGTGAATGGAAACTGATCACCGACAAACGCCCGCCGGTTGCCAGCCAGTCGAAAGCGACCGGCAGGGTCAACGCAAGCTCTTCAAGCTCGCGATTGATGAAAATCCGTATAGCCTGGAAGGTACGCGTCGCCGGGTCCTGGCCCGGCTCACGGGTGCGGACGGCCTTTGCCACGATCTGGGCAAGCTGTCGTGTCGTGGCGATTGGGTGTTCCCCCCTTGCCGCAACAATCGCTGTTGCAACCTTCCCAGCAAACCGCTCTTCGCCATAGTCTTTGATAACCTCCGCAATATGCTCCCGCGTGGCAGTGGCAAGCCATTCCGCAGCTGTCATGCCGCGAGTTGTGTCCATCCGCATGTCCAGCGGGGCGTCAAAGCGAAAACTGAAACCACGCTCCGCCTCATCAATCTGTGGGGAAGACACGCCCAGATCCATCAGCACGCCATCGACTTTTGACAGCCCCAGCGCCGATAACCGCTCGTTCAGCTCCGAAAACGGCGCATGCACTGCGGTAAAGCGCGGATCGTTGATGGTGGCGGCGTTGGCGATGGCTTGAGGGTCGCGGTCGAACGCAATCAGGCGGCCGGCCGGCCCCAGCTGAGACAGCAACAGGCGGCTATGACCACCACGGCCATAGGTGCAGTCCACATAGGTGCCATCGGGCCGAACCCTGAGGGCGGCAACCGCTTCTTCCAGCAATACGGTGATATGGGCCGGTGCTGTCGTCACAGTACAAAACCGTCCAGTTGCGCCGCTATCTCGTCTGGCGACATCGCCAGTGCGGCTTGTGTTTGTGCATTCCACTTCGCTTCGTCCCACAACTCGAATTTGCTTCCTAAACCAACCAGTGCAACCGCTTTATCGAGCGAAGCGAATTGACGCAGCGTCGGCGACACCAGGATGCGGCCGGCGCTATCCATCTCGATTTCCTCTGCATGGCCAAGAATCAGCCGTTGTAATGCGCGCGCCTGCGGATTGAACGCAGGCAGATTGTTGAGCTTTTCACGCACAGGCTCCCAGGCCGGGGCCGGGTAGATCAGCAGACACTGGCTGGGATCGACCGTGATGAACAGGCGCCCCCCGCATTGCTCGGACAGCACGTCACGGTGCTTGGCGGGAATCGCCAGGCGACCTTTGCTGTCGAGACTGAGGGTGGTAACGCCACCAAACATGGCTGCCCCAAAATGTGTCTGTAGAGTAGGAATAGTGGCACACTTTTTCCCACTTTTCCCCACGGCGCCCCACTATAAGGAAGCCGTATGTCTCGGTCAAGACGGCATATAGGGTTTTTTTGTTTTGCTACAATCACTTAAGATAAAACCAAATGCTAATATTCAAATGGAATAATCATTAATAAACAAAGAGATGTGTATTAATTCTCGCGTTAGTTGTTAATATTGCCCAGATTCACCCTGAAATGCTTTTGGCATTGATTGGAAATTGAGACATGCAATTACCACTGCGATTTTTTCCACTGGCCCTGCTAGGCCTGTCCGCGTGTGCCCAGTTACAGCAGACTGGCTCGGCTTTGCTCAACTACAACGGCGTCCTGTTGGACCATGAGGAGCAACAAGTCGGACGACAACGTTTCAGAGTACTGATCCGGGGATCGGCGGTGATGTTCGAGAATGATATCGAGCAGTTTTTCAAGCGACGGGCACAGGATTACTCGCAGGAGCTTGGCTGTCGCGGATACAAGCTCGTGCAGTATCGAGCCGGCCTGGAGAACACTTTGCTGGGCGCGCGGCGATACGCCGATGGAGTGATTGAATGCGTGACCTAAGCACTGCGGGGATTCACCTTGCCACTGCCCTGGACGGGCGATGGCTGCCTTACCTGACATCCAGCAGGCGGCATCTCGACAGCCTGGCACGATCTTCTCTGGCGGTATTGGGGTTCGTGCGGGAGAGTGGTTGGATTGTCCGGGTAAATGGATGTGCCAGGCGAAATACAACGGACTCTGGATCATGCTGAGCAAGCTGTTTTATTTGCTGCTGTTTCTGGCAGCGGTGCCGCTGGCCTGGCATTGGCTACTGCGGCCTGAACAACGTAAAGCCGGGCGCAGTGTGGTGGTCAAAGTCGCCTGGGTGCTGATTGTGGCAGCGATTGTTTCGGTGGCATGGCGTGTTGGCAGAGGTATATAAATAATATGTCTGATTGTCTGGCTGATTTGGGTCCCAATATCGTTAATCCGATTTTGTCTTGAGGGGGTTTATTGATCCTCTTGCGGTTGGCGATGGGAAATCGCGGATATTGGTCACGGGTAATCTATTTTGATAATTTGAAAGCGCGGCCGGAAATAAAACGTCAACAGAACCTAAAACAGGAAAACGCCGATTCGAAATGTAGTCAGGGCTATTCGCTACCGCCTCGGCGCGCCATCATTTGCTTTTTCATGCCTTTTCGCCGGAAATCCGCATCGTGAGCCATCGTTCGCATCCTCATTCGCCTATCAAGAAATTTTTCCCCGTCCGCAGTCATTCGGACTTGCGTCTGTCAGTAAAAGGCGTGATTGATGCCCTGGTCGAAGATGGCCATATCAGCCCGAAGGCGGCGGAAGAGTTTTTGATCCCGGCGCGAACCTCAGTCAATGGGGCGGTTCATCCGCTTACCATGATCGCCAGCCAGTGCTGGCGTAGCGAGAGTGCCCCGCACGATGTGCTGGACATCGGCTGGTTGGGGAAGTGGCTGGGTGGGCGTTGTGGCCTGGATTACATGCATATCGACCCCCTCAAGATTGATGTCGCGGCCGTGTCCGGGGTGGTGTCGCATGGCTATGCCACGCGCTACAAGATCTTGCCGGTGGGCATCGACAACGCATCCGTTACCCTGGCAACGGCCGAACCCTTTATCCGGGAGTGGGAATCGGAGCTGGAAAAGGTCTTGCGACGGGAAGTGCGACGGGTGCTGGCCGATCCAAAGGATATTGCGCGTTACCTGCCGGAGTTCTACAACCTGTCGCGCTTTGTTAAACAGGCGGTTGCGCAGTCCGGGGCTTCGACCATTGCCAACTTCGAGCAGTTGGTACAGCTGGGGCGCACCGGCAATGTCGATGCCAACGACCATCACATCGTCGCGCTGGTGGATTGGTTGTTCCAGTATGCATTCGAGCAACGTGCTTCGGATATCCATCTGGAGCCGCGCCGGGAGGTCGGCAATGTGCGCTTCCGCATCGACGGCGTACTTAACACCGTGTATCAGGTGCCGGCTTCGGTGATGGCGGCGATTGTGTCGCGCATCAAGGCGCTGGGCCGGATGGATCTGGTGGAAAAGCGCCGGCCGCAGGATGGGCGCCTGAAGACCAAGATGCCCGATGCCCGCGAAATCGAGCTGCGCTTGTCTACCTTGCCTACCGCGTTTGGCGAGAAGCTGGTGATGCGGATTTTCGATCCCGCCATCCTGATCCGCAACTTCGCCGAGTTGGGTTTCAACCCGGAAGATCACCAGCGCTGGAACGGCTTCGTCTCGCATCCGCACGGCATTGTGCTGGTGACCGGGCCGACGGGCTCTGGAAAAACCACGACGCTGTACACGACCCTGAAACAACTGGCGACGGAAGAGGTCAATGTCTGCACGGTGGAAGACCCGATCGAAATGATCGAGCCTTCATTTAACCAGATGCAGGTGCAGGCCAATATCGATCTGGACTTCGCCAACGGGGTGCGCACCATGCTGCGGCAAGACCCCGACATCATCATGATTGGTGAAATCCGGGATCGTGAAACCGCTGAAATGGCGGTGCAGGCGGCCCTGACCGGCCATCTGGTGCTGTCTACGCTGCATACCAATGATGCGCCAAGCTCCATCGTCCGCTTGCTGGATCTGGGCGTGCCGCCCTACTTGATCAGTTCGACGCTGGTAGGGGTGATGGCCCAGCGTCTGGTGCGAACCTTGTGCCCGCATTGCAAAGCACCGGGCTCGCCCGATGAGGCAGTGTGGAATGAGCTGGTCCGCCCCTGGAAAGCCCAGCTGCCACCAGGGGCTTATCAGCCCCGTGGTTGCCTCGAATGCCGGATGACCGGCTATCTGGGGCGTGTCGGGCTGTATGAGATGCTGCCGGTCAACGGTGATTTGCGCCGTTTGATTTCACAAAATGCCGGGTTGTCTGCAATTCGTGACCACGCCATGCGTGAAGGGATGAAGCCGCTCAAGATCAGTGGGGCCATGAAGGTAGCGGCAGGCATCACCACCCTGGAGGAAGTGATCAAGGTAGTCCCCAATGACCGCGATTGAATCGCGATAGTTTGACTGTATCCGGCGCTGTTCACGTATTTTGGGTGTCCCCAAAGTAGCGTGGGCAGCGCCAAGTTTGTCCGCAGAGCCAACGGGCTGGGTTTTCTCTCCAAGCGCTGTTGATGCTTTTCGGTCGCGCCAATTGATGTGCGGGCATGACGCGGTTAGGGAGCACAATCAGGCCCGCTAATCTGCGCTCCCCACTGCGACCGCCAAACAAACGTTAACAGCGCTGAATTGTCACCACCATCATCACAGAATAATCAACCGAGCGAATATCTCCATGACACTACGCCGATCCTTGTTTGCAGCCTTGGCGCTGGCAAGCTTAGCCGCCTGTACCACCACGACACCCCCGAAGCCGGAGGTGGCGACCAAACCCCTGCCCAAGCTGCGGATTGGCGTAGCGCTCGGAGGCGGCGCTGCCAAGGGCTTTGCGCATGTCGGCGTGCTCAAGATGCTCGAAGCTCAAGGGCTGACGCCTGTCGTGGTATCTGGGACTAGTGCTGGCAGCGTGGTGGGTAGCCTGTATGCGGCCGGTTATACCCCGTTTGAACTGCAGGAAAAGTCATTCGCTCTCGACGAAGACAGTATTCGGGATCTGTCGCTGGGGGGTGGTGGGCTGGTGAAGGGCGAGAAATTGCAGGATTACGTCAACAAGCTGGTCAGCAACCGTCCTATCGAGAAGCTTTCCAAGCCTTTCGCTGCCGTTGCAACCAATCTGGATACGGGCAAGCGGACCGCGTTTGTCCGGGGCAATACCGGCCAGGCGGTGCGGGCTTCTTCATCCATCCCCAGTATTTTCCAACCAGTACAGATCGGGAATCAGCGCTATGTCGATGGCGGCGTGGTCAGCCCGGTACCGGTTGATGCGGCGCGTGATCTGGGGGCTGACTTTGTGATTGCCGTTGATATTTCGACCAAACCGGAGCAAGGCAAAGGTGCGGATGGCATGGTATCGATCCTGAACCAGACCATCACCATCATGGGCCGCCAGCTCGGTGAGCAGGAATTGGCCCGCGCCGATTTTGTCATCCGGCCCCGGGTTGGCCGCATCGGCCCGGCAGACTTTGACCAGAAACACATCGCGATTCTGGAGGGGGAAAAGGCTACCCAGGCGGCTCTGCCGGCAATCAAGCAGAAAATAGAGCAGAAAATGCGCGAGCTGGCTGCTAAAAACCCGTAAAGGCGGCATCTGCGGCGAGGAAGTCGATGCCGATACCACGTTGTTTCAACTACAAGGGAGATGTTGATGAAACTGTTTTATTCGCCAGGTGCCTGTTCGTTGGCATCACATATCGTGTTGCACGAATCAGGTCTGGCATTTGAAACCGAGAAAGTGGATTTGCGCAGCCACAAAACTGCGGGTGGTGTCGATTTCTATTCGATCAACGATAAGGGCTATGTGCCAGCCTTGATGCTGAATGACGGGGAGTTGCTGACGGAAGGTCCGGCGATCGGGCAATACCTGGCCGATCTGGTTTCCAGTAAGCAACTGTTGCCACCGGCTGGCAGTCTGGCGCGCGTCAAGGTGCAAGAGTGGCTAACCTTTATCGGCACAGAAATTCACAAGAGCTTTGGTCCGCTCTGGTATCCAACCGTGCCTGAAGAAACCAAGCAGGCTGCAAGGGCGGCGCTGGACAAGCGCTTCAAGCTGGTTGAGCAGCGCCTTGCCGGGAAGGACTATCTGATGGGAGCCAGCTTTTCGGTGGCAGATCCGTATCTTTTCGTGATGCTGAGCTGGTGCAAATTCCACGCCATCTCGCTAGAAGGTTTTCCGAACCTGCAGGCATTCATGGCGCGCATGGCTGACCGCCCTGGCGTGCAGGCCGCATTGAAGGCCGAAGGGTTGATGTAAACCTCTGTCGCACACTGTTTTTGCTTTGCCATGATAAAGGGGGCACTTGCCCCCTTTATCATTATGGCTTTCGCCAAACTGAATTGTGAGCTGTCGATGCGTCTGGATATCGTCACAGAAAACCGGTTGGGGATTACGCAGGAAGTGCTGGCGGTACTGACACGGCATGGTGTCGATGTTGGTGCAGTGGAGGTCATTGCCCACCATATCTACATTGATGCACCGAGTCTGGACACCACAGCCTTCGGCCGACTGCAGGGAGATGTCTTTGCGGTGGCCGGAGTGCGTTCACTGACCCAACTCGATTTGCTGCCCGGTGCCTGGCGCCGTTTGCAGCTGGATGCCCTGTTATCGGCACTGGCCGATCCCGTGCTGGCAATTGATGAACGTGGCGCCATTGCGATCTACAACCGCGCCTTTGCGGATGCGATCGGCTGTGACGAGACCTCCTTGATCGGCCGGTCTTTGGCAGAGGCCATCGGAGACAATGATCTGGCAAGAGATCTGGGGCGCCAGCAGTTCCGTCAGGTGGCCCGCGACCTGACATTGCGAGGACGCGCCTATCTGGTCGAGGCCCGTCCGATTACTGCCGATGCAGGCACGGTGCGGGGCGGTGTCTTGATCCTGCATGCGGCCAGCCGCATCGGGGAGCGCCTGTCGGCTTTGCAGGGGGGCGAAGCACAGGGGTTTGCCGCCTTGATTGGCGAATCGGCGGTGATGCGGGACCTGCGGGCGAGGGCGCAACGGGTAGCGACTGTCGATGCGCCACTGCTGATACGCGGTGAAACCGGCACGGGTAAAGAACTGGTGGCCCGCGCCTGCCACGGCGTCAGTCATCGGCGGGATGCACCGTTTCTTGCGCTGAATTGTGCTGCTTTGCCCGAATCACTGGCAGAAAGCGAGCTCTTTGGTTATGCCGCAGGGGCGTTTACCGGTGCTCAAAAGGGCGGTAAGCCGGGTCTGTTGGAGATGGCGCAGGGCGGCACCGTATTTCTCGATGAAATTGGCGAAATGTCGCTCTACCTGCAAGCCAAGCTGTTACGGGTGCTGAACGATGGGCGATTCCGCCGCGTAGGGGGAGAAAGGGAAATCCGGGCGGATGTCCGCATCGTCTCGGCGACACATCGCCCTCTCGAAGATATGGTGCGGCAGGGGGCGTTCCGTGAAGACCTCTATTATCGGCTCAATGTGTTGCAGCTGTCGGTGCCGGCCTTGCGCGAACGTGGGGAAGACATCCTTCTGCTGGCTGAGAACTTTGTTGGCAGCGCCGCTGCCCAGATCGGCAAACCGGCGCCACGGCTGACCCCGGCGACGCGAGATGCACTGCTGACCGCGCCGTGGCCCGGCAATGTCCGACAGTTGCAGAACATGGTGTTCCGTGCAGTGACCTTGGCGGATGAACAGGCTTTGCATCCCGCTGATTTTGATCTGCATGCTGAGCAGAGCATGCCGGACGCAGGTTGCTGGCAGACTGCGCTTGATGCGTTTGAACGCGACTATCTGAGCCGCCTTTACCCACTGCATCCGTCCAGCCGCAAACTGGCAGCGGTTCTGGGGCTGTCGCACACTGCAGTCGCCAATAAATTGCGCAAGTACGGTATCGGTGGATGAGTCTCGTTGCGAGCTGCGTATCCGATGGCGTTTGGTTGAGACCTGACAGCAAACAAAAAGGGCTTCCCATTGGGAAGCCCTTTCGCATCACAGAAGCGAACGGATACGCGGATGCTTACTTGGGGGCTGCGGGCACAATGCTCAGACCAGGCCAGTAGGCGATATTGCCTGCGGAATCACGCGCCATGATGCGGAAATTGCCAAAGTGGCCGTTCGGCATGTAAGGCAGCTTGAACTCCCCCCCCCAGGTTGAGGTGGATTCGGTCGGCTTCAGCGTTGCCAGCGCGTAAGGCTGCCCGTTGCCCAGATCGTAATAGGCTTTGACTTCAACCACATCCTTGCCGTTTACGTCTGCAAAAACCTGAATCGTCGAGTTTGCTTCAACAACGGTCGGGGTCATCCAGCCCTGCTTGATCTGCAGATTGCGGCTGATTGTGGGGACTGGCAAAGAGATGGCAGCCCAGTCGATCTGCGAGCACCACTTGGTACCATTGCCAGTGCGGGTATCCATACCGTCATCCACGGTCACACGGATGGCGTTGACACCTTGCTTGAGTACCCCTTTGGGGATATTGAAGCTGTTGACGACCCAAACCTGATCGGTGCCATACAGGACGCCAACCTTGGTACCGTTGACGAAAACGGTGTCGATTTCAGGATTGTTGTGTTCGGTGTCGGCATCGACGTCCCAAACTGCCAGTTCCAGCTTGCCTTCGAAGCGTTCGACGATGGTGGTGTCGGTGATGTTGATATTGAAGTCGATGTTGCGGCCGTTGTCGTAACGGCAGCGATATTGGCCAAGGTGGCCGGCTTCCGCCATACCTGCGCGGTTGACGAAGCGGTACAGATTGTTGGCAGGTGCGGCAGGCGCGGCAACGGTTGCGGCAGCAAAGCCGTTGCGGGTGTTTTCGCCCTCACCAGCAGTTTGAGCCAGTGCCAGGGTCGAAGAAGAAATCAGGGCGCTGGCCAGCAGGCCGCGCAAGGCAGTATTTTTGAATGACTTCATGATATTCCAAATAAATATTTTCTTGGCCGTTACAAACAGGCACGATCTCAACAATATGGGCATGTTGATGACTTTTAGTCATGCACAGCCCAAACAACACCGCATTTCAAAGCCGATCTTGGATCGTTTGTTTTAAGCGCCAGAAAATACAAAGCTTTGGATCAGACTTCGACCTAGCAAAAGTGCAGCGCGGAAATGACCGGGATTGATCAGCTGCAAAGTTGAACAGCAACTGACCATAGAAATTAGCGGAGACTGATATTGTCTGTTTTTCTGAATAAATTGTCAAACATACGAACAATATCAATGTGATATGCGCAACAGCCTGTATGGGGTTCGCGCTGTCCGATCCGGCCATGTATATTGATTGGAGTCCTTATGCAGACTGACATTGCCATGCCTTCATGCTTGCTGTTCAGTGACACCTTTCCCATGCGCTGGGGGGATATGGATGCCTTGGGGCACCTAAATAACACCCTCTACTTTCGCTATTTCGAGCAAAGCCGTGTGGCTTGGCTGGAGGCTGCCGGGTTTCCGGTCAGCCTGAATGCCAGTAGCGGCCCGATCCTTGCGGCAACGCAGTGTGATTTCTTCAAGCCGCTGGTATACCCGGCGGACATCCGGGTCGATACTTGGGTGAAGCGGATTGGTCGATCGAGTTTCAGCCTTGGTCATCGCGTCATGCTGGCGTCGGTAACCGACCCGACACAGGCCGCTGCGGAAGGGGAGGCTGTCATCGTCTGGGTAGACTATGGCAGTGGGCAGTCGATGGCGCTGCCGGCCAACCTGCGGCAGCTGCTTGAAGCGACAACGGCTGCTTCAGGGGCCGATGCGGGATCAGACGCAGTCAAATAATCTCGGGGCAGGAGACGGCAATGGCACCACACTTCATCATCCGCGAAGCCTGCCAGGAAGATGCTACGGCGTTGCATCAGCTGATTTATGAACTGGCCGAGTACGAGCGCCTGACCCATCTGGTGAGTGGTAGTGTCGAGCAATTGGCTGAACACCTGTTTGGCGAGCGTCGCTTTGCCGAGGCCTTGCTGGCAGAAGTGGGGGGACGAGCGGTTGGGTTTGCGCTGTATTACCACAATTTTTCCACCTTCCTGGCTCGTCCTGGCTTGTATCTGGAAGACCTGTTCGTATTGCCCGAGTATCGGCGCAATGGCATTGGCGAGGCACTGTTTCGGCGAGTGGCCGCCTTGGCCATCACTCGTGGTTGCGGGCGCTTTGAATGGGCGGTGCTCGACTGGAACACTCCGGCGCTGAGTTTCTATCGCAAGCTGGGGGCAACGATCCTGCCGGAGTGGCAGCTGTGCCGGGTGACGGGCGATACGCTGCGCCATATCGCCAAGGGGGATTGATCGGGTAGTGCCAAGTGCTAGGCCCTGTTGACGTTTTATTTCCGGATCGAGTTTTGGGGCATGGCGTCGTTAGGGTTCGCTTATTTAGCTCGCTAAACTACTCTCACCCTGCCTCGCCCTGCCCCAAAACTCGACCCTGCGCGATCCGGAAATAAAACGTCAACAGCGCCTATTTCTGGTCGAAAAAATAGGCGGAATGCAGAACATTCCGCCTATGCTGCCGCTGCCCAGCGGTCAAAATCGGTGTTATGACTCAAAAATTTCTGCGTAAGTCCATCCCGCTGTAAAGCTTGCCGACATCGTTCACATAACCGTTGAACATCAAGGTCTTGCGCTTCAAAAATTCTCCGATGCGCCGCTCGCTGGCCTGGCTCCAGCGGGGGTGATCGACCTCCGGATTGACGTTCGAGAAAAAGCCGTATTCGCTCGGTGCCGCGCGGTTCCAACTGGTTTGGGGCATCTGCTCGACCAGACGGATACGCACCAGCGACTTGGCACTCTTGAAGCCATATTTCCAGGGTACGGCCAGGCGGATCGGCGCGCCGTTCTGATTCGGCAGCAGCTTGCCGTAGAGGCCCATGACCAGCATGGTCAGCGGGTGCATGGCTTCGTCGATGCGCAGGCCCTCGGTATAGGGCCATGCCAGTACCCGGCTGCGTACTCCCGGCATCTGGTCGGCGGCAGCCAGGCTGGTGAATTCGACGAACTTGGCCCGGCTGGTTGGCTCAACCCGCTTCAAGACTTCGGCCAGCGAGTAGCCAACCCATGGGATCACCATGGACCAACCTTCCACACAGCGCAGCCGATACACGCGCTCCTCTAATGGCGCCAGCTTCAGCAGCTCGTCCAGGTCGAAACGGCGTGGCTTCTGGACTTCGCCACCAATTTCGACCGTCCACGGCCGCGTCTTCAAGGTGTGAGCATTTTCAGCCGGGTCGGATTTGTCCGTACCAAACTCGTAAAAGTTGTTGTACTGGGTAATCTGATCGTAGCTGTTGCGGCTATCCCCTACGCTGAACGGGCTGCTGATCAGCTTGCCGAGGCTGGCGGGTTCAGCGGCGGTGGCGGTGCCTGCGGGCAAGAGCAGGCCACCGGCTGCGGCACCCGCAGCAGCCATCCACTGCCGGCGTGTCAGATAAAGCGATTCCGGCGTGATGTCCGAAGCGGGAATGGGAGGTAGATGCAGGCGTGGCATGGCGATGCTCCTGATACGGATGTGGGTTGGTCGGGCTGACACCCGATTTCTTACAACCCGATGCATCGGGTTGCTCAATGCCAACAGCACCCCTGAAAAAAAGACTGGCTGACCTGCAGACAGTTCATTGGTCCGGGTGATCTGCCGTGTGGGCAACTATGCTGATAGCGCATGCTTGGGCCGGATTACCACCAGCCACCCTGGTTGGCCGGAAGCGCGGAGCGGTACATGACATATTCCTTTCTGACCCGGATTACCCATCTACCTTTGGCGCGTAAGGTCATGCTGCTGGTGGGGGTGCTGGCTTTGTGCTTTGGCGTGTTGATTGCGGGATCAATGCAGCAGAACTGGCAGATCGTCAGCCGGTATACCGTAATCGTCGAAAGCTCCAACAAAGCCTTGCTGTCCTTGCCGCGTGCCAATCAGCAAATTCTGGAGCTATGGCGGCATGCGGCCGAAGTCCAGTACGAAGGCGATGTGGGTCGGCTGAAAGGGATTCTTTATACGGTTGGCGATGGCGAGCAAGCGTTTAACCAGAATATCGACACCGTGCTCGAAGTGGTGCTGTCGGTGGCAGAGCGGCAAAGGCTGAACGCTTTCAAGGCGTCGTTCCGGGCGCTGGCCGAAGCCACTGCGGGAGCGGTGGATGCCCGGATCAATGGCAACCCGGCCGAAGCATCAGAAATCTACACCGCGCAGTTTTTACCCCGAGTGGGGATGCTACGTTCTGAAATCAGTGCCCTGGCAAATGTGATTGCCGAGCGCCAGCAGCAGATGAGCGAAAGCATTGCCGAGCGTGCGGCTGAGAATGCCCGATATCAGATAGCCATCATGATCGGCGCTACCTTGTTCATTGTGTCGATGGGCATGGTCTACGCCCACAGCGCGATTGCGCGACCCATCGGCATCCTGAGTCTGGGGATGAGCCGGCTGGCTGCTGGCGAGGCGACCAGCTATGTCGAGGGCGAAGAGCGCCGGGATGAAATTGGCGGCATGGTGCGGGCGTTTGGCGTATTCCGGGGCAACTATCTTGAAAACTGTCGTCTGGTGCAGGAAGCCGAACAACGCGAGGCGGCACTGGCCTCTGCCCGCGACGAGCTGGAAACCCGGGTGGCGGAAGTTGCCGCGTTGTCTGAGCAAGCACAGCTGGCTCAGCTCAAACTGCGCAACATGACCGATAACGTGCCTGTGGTGGTGATGCAATTCCGCTGCGACGCTGAAAACAACTGGTGCTACGAATTTGTCAGTGATGCCGCGCGCAAGGTGCTGGGGCTCGATCCGGCGGTGCTGCTGGCCGATTTCGGCCAGATGCCCTCACTTCTGGTGGAGGGTTCGCAGGACGCGTACTGGCAGTCGCTGCATGCCGCCAATGCTCGCCTGGCGCCTTGGCATTTTGAGGGTGAGCTGCAGATTCATGGCCGCCGGGTGTATGTGCGGGCCGAAGCCCTGCCGGATCGTCAGGCGGGGGGCGCTACCTTATGGAATGGCTATTGGGCCGATGTTTCCGCCACCAAGGAACTCGAAAACGATTTGCGCGCCTCTTCGCAGCGCAGCCAGGCGATTTTGGAGGCCGCGCCGGATGGCATGCTGATTTTCGATCGGGATGGTGTGATCCGCTACGCCAATCAGCGTCTGGGTTTACTGTTCGGCTATACCTCGGCCGAACTGACCGGCCATTCGATTGAGCGCCTGCTGCCCGATCACCAACTGGTGGCGGACAATGACGAGTTTGTCGGCTGGACCTCGGCCCTGCCGGTAGGAATCGGACGGGGTCCAACCGGTCTGGCGCGGGATGGCCGCCGCTTTCCGGTCGAAGTCAGCCTCAACCCGCTACCGGCGCAGCCGGGTGAACCGGCCTTGCTCTGCGCATCGGTGCGTGATGTCACCCAGCGCCGACAGATGGAGGAACAGCTGCGCGAGAGCGAGGAATACTTCCGTTCGGTCTTTGCCGGTGCTGGCGTCGGCATTATCAGCACCTGCAAGGATGGACGGATCCTCAAGGTCAATCAGTCCTACTGCCAGTTCATCGGTTATCGCGAGGACGAGCTGATCGGTCGCGAGGCAACCGAGCTGATGCATCCTGAGGATGTTGACGAAAGTCTCTATCACAAAGACCTGTTGATGACCGGTGCCGTGGAGGAACTGCATGGCGAAAAACGCTATCTGCACCGCAACGGGCAGGTGCGCTGGGGGGATATGACCTCGCGGGTGCTGCGCTCCAAAGATGGCCAGTTCATTGCCACGCTGACCACGATCACCGACACCACCGAACGGCGTGAAGCCGAGCTGGCGTTGGCTGAAGCCAAGCGGCTGGCCGAAGAAGCCACCCGATTGAAAAGCGACTTTCTGGCCAATATGAGCCATGAGATCCGCACGCCGATGAACGCGATCCTCGGCATGACCCAGCTCTGTCTGCAGACCGAGCTGACGCTGAAGCAGCGTAACTATCTGGAAAAGGTGTTCAACTCATCCAAATCGTTGCTGGGCATCATCAACGACATCCTCGACTTCTCCAAGATCGAAGCCGGCAAGCTGACGATGGAGGAAGTGCCATTCCGGCTCGAACACGTACTCTCCAATCTGGCCGACATTGCCACCATCAAGGCACAGGAAAAAGGCATCGAGCTGCTGTTTGATCTGGCTCCCGATGTACCCACTGCGCTGGCGGGTGATCCGCTCCGTCTGGGTCAGGTGCTGATCAACCTGGTGGGCAATGCCATCAAGTTCACCGAGCGTGGTGAAGTTGTGGTCGCGGTCCGCAGGCTTGAATCCCGGGCCGACAAAGCCCGGCTACGTTTTGCGGTGCGTGATACCGGCATCGGCCTGAGTGCGGAACAGCGCGCCAGACTGTTTCAGGCTTTCATCCAGGCAGACGGCTCGACAACGCGCAAATACGGCGGAACCGGCCTGGGTCTGGCGATCTGTCGTAGCCTGATTGAACTGATGGGGGGGCAGATCGAGGTAGACAGCGAATTGGGCCGTGGCAGCGAATTTCACTTCTGCATTGAAATGACCGTGCTCGCACAGGCTGGTGCGGCAGAGCTGGCCGCCACGGAAGCCTTGGGCGAACTGGCGGTACTGGTAGTCGATGACAACCCGGTTGCACGGGAAATTTTCGAGGGCATGCTGAGTTCCTTCCAGTTCCGTGTACAGACCGTGGCCTCGGGTGAGGCGGCCCTGCGCACCATTGAACAGTCCCCGGCAGACCAGCCGTTCGATCTGGTGCTGATGGACTGGCATATGCCCGGCATTGACGGCCTGGAAGCGGCTCGCCGGATCAAGGCACTGGCTTTGCCGCGTGCGCCCGGTGTCGTGATGGTCAGCACCTATGGCAAGGAGGATTTGCTGGCCCTGGCGGGCGACGTCGGCATCGCAGGGGTGTTGACCAAGCCAGTCAATCCCTCGTCCTTGCTGGATGCCATCATGCGTGCTCTGGGCAAGCGGCCGCTCGATCTGGAGCGGGTCAGCCGCCGCGACGAGGACCATCAACAGCTCGCCAGTGCGCTACGTGGCGCCCGCCTGCTACTGGTGGAAGACAATGAAATCAATCAGGAACTGGCCCTGGAGATTCTGCATAACGCCGGAATTGAAGCCGTAGTGGCTAACAATGGTGAACAGGCGTTGGCGGTGTTGGCGCAACAGCGCTTTGATGGGGTGTTGATGGATTGCCAGATGCCGGTACTGGATGGCTTCGAGGCCACGCGCCGCATTCGCGCCAAACCCGAATTTGCCCATCTGCCGGTTATTGCAATGACGGCAAATGCCATGAGTGGTGACCGGGAGAAATGCCTGGCAGCGGGCATGAGTGACCATGTCTCCAAGCCGATTGATCTGTCACAGTTGTTTGGTGTACTGACCCAGTGGGTGAAGCCACCGTTTCTGGGTTCGGCCCCGCCGGCAGCCATCCCGCCTGGAGCGGAAGAGGAGGCTGGCTGGCCCGCCCAGCTGCCTGGAGTGGCGCTGGCGCGGGGATTGCAGCAGATCGGCGGCAACCGCCCGTTCTACCAGCGACTGCTGAGCAAGTTTGTGGCGGGCCATGCCGACTACCTGCATAGGGCCGAGGCCGCATGGCAGCAGGATGACCAGGAAGCCTTACTGCGCGAGGCCCATACGCTCAAGGGGGTGGCCGCCAATCTGGCGCTGCCCGAGCTGGAAGCGGCGGCCGGTCGCCTGGAATGCCTGGCCGATCAGGCGGCAAGTCGGGACCAGCAGCAGGCGGCATTGGTTGACATGCGGTCTGCTTTGCGGACGGTGGTGGCCAGCCTGGGCAGATGGCTGGATAACCTCACCGCCAGCCCAGAGGCCACAGCAAAACCCGGCACCGAGACGGCTGCAGCACCCCGGCTATTAGTGGTGGATGATCAGCAGATCAACCGCCAGATCATGCGCATGCAGCTGGAGACGGCAGGCTTTCTGGTGGACGATGCGGCGGACGTAACAAGTGCCATGCATCGGGTGGCCCAGCATCGCTATCTGGCAGTGTTCTCCGACTGCCAGATGCCGGGGCTGGATGGATACGAGCTGGCGCGGCGCATCAAGGCTGGTGTCGAGCCGGTACCGCGACTGATAGCGATTTCGGGTGGCGAGGCCGATACGGATCGTGATAAGGCACTGGCGGCAGGTTTTGATCACTATCTGGCCAAGCCAGCCCGGCTGGATGCCCTGCTGGCTGCACTGCAGGCGACACCCGAACCCGCTATGGCAATGCCGGCTGCTGCGACGGTCATCGACTTTGCCGGGTTGACGAGTGTTTCCAGCGACCCAGCCGTGATTGCAGCCATGTTGCGCGAATATCGCCAGTCCAATCATGCCGACTGCCAGGATCTGGCCGAAGCGGTCCGCCAGGGGGCCAGTGAACGCGTCATGCGACTGGCACATCGGGTGAAGGGCTCGGCCCGCATCGTTGGGGCGCAGGCATTGGCCGAGTTGGCGCAACAACTGGAGCTGGCCGGGCGAGACGAGCAAGTGGCGGCGTTCGAAGGAATCGCGGCCAGGCTGCAGCTTGCATTGACGCAGGTGGAGGCGGCAATCGACCAGCGCCTGAATGCTGACGGTGATGAGGCGTAATGCTCTGGACGATGTTGCGGTATTGCTCGCGCAGACAAAACGCCCGCAGCGCCGGAGTCATTGGTGTCAGTCGTGCGGGGTAGCGGTGCCCTATACTTCAAAGCGTTGGGCGGAAAAACAAAGGGTAGACCATGCAGGCGCTCAGATTACTGGTACTTGAAGATCAACCGTTTCAGCGGCTGGCGGCTGTCAGTCTGGTCAAGGCCCTGGGCGCCAGCGAGGTGCTGGAGGCGGCGGATGGGCAAGAAGCGCTGCAACGATTGCGGCAGGCCGGGGCGGTGGATGTGGTGTTGTGCGATCTGCAGATGGAAGGCATGGACGGCATTGAATTTATCCGCCATCTGGCCAGCGAACAGCTGGCTGCTGCCATCATCCTGACCAGCAGCCTGGAAGACAATCTGGTGGCAGCGGTCGAGACGATGGCGCGCGCCCACCCGATCAGGGTTTTGGGGCGAGTGGGCAAGCCGATTCCGCGAGAACAACTCGGCCAGATGCTGCACGGCTTTCTGCTGGATTTTGGCAGTGCCACCCCCGCCCATCGACAGCACGAGGCACCAATTGCTGAAGCCGAGTTGCGGGCAGCCTTGAGCAATGGCGAGTTTGTGCCTTTCTTTCAGCCCAAAGTGGCGGTGAATCACCGCCGGCTAAAAGGCTGCGAGGCGCTGGCGCGCTGGCAGCATCCCAAGCATGGCCTGGTTTCGCCAGGCCGCTTTCTGGGGGCTGTTGAACAATATGGGCTGATGGATGAGCTGACGCTGTGCATTCTGGCGGCATCGCTGGAAGCGATGGCAAGCTGGATTCAGCAAGGCTTGTCCTTGTCGGTGTCGATCAACTTCACGCCGGATCAGTTTGTCGATACCAATCTCGTTGATGAATTGAAGCAGCGGGTGCGCAGTGCCGGGGTGCCGCCCGAGCGGGTGGTGCTGGAAGTGACCGAGTCCGGGCTGGTTTCCAATCTGGCCGCCAGCCTGGAGACGCTGACCCGATTGCGCTTGGCAGGCTTCGGCCTGTCGATTGACGACTTCGGCACAGGCTTCTCCAGCCTGCAGCAACTCGCCACCGTGCCGTTCACGGAGCTCAAGATTGATCAGTCTTTTATCCGGGGTATCGACAGCCATCCCAAGAATCGCGCCATCGTTGAATCCTCTTTGCGCTTGGCGGCAGATCTTGGCTTGTCCACCGTTGCCGAAGGAGTCGAGACCGAAGCGGAATGGCAGGCGATTGCCGCAGCCGGATGTGAAGTGGTGCAAGGCTATTACATTGCCCGCCCACTGCCGCTGGCCGAATTCTGCGAGCGTTTTTGCCGAATAGGAGGCTGAGCCGTTAGGGGGTTTTGACTGTCGGTTCAGAGCCGACCTTGGATGGATCGGCATGAGTGGGCGTGATGCTGGCCTCCTGCAGATATGCATCAATCTTGCCCGCAACCTTCAACTTGGCGAGACCCCGATTGAAGTGCTCCAGCAGGCTGCGGGCTTGCGGGTGGCGCCGGCTGACCAGCAGATGCACGCTACTGCCGGCCGTCAACGGGGTTTTCGCGTAATCCAGCCCGTGCAGATTCAGGCGATTGGCCAGATACAGGCCGACTTCCGGGGTAACCAGAAACAAATCCAGTCGCCCGGCTGCCAAGCTGGTCAGATTGGCTTCATCGGTGTAATCGACTTCAGGCTTGAGGGCCTGCCGGGCCAGCAGATCAAGATAGGCATCGCCGTAGTTATAACCATGCGTGATGCCGATCTTGTAGCGCGTCAGTTGCTCTTTGCCGGTCCAGTCGAATTGGAAGCTGCTGCGTTTGAAGAAGACCACCCGCACTTGGGTAATCGGGTCACTGTGCAGAAAGTCGCGCTGCCGTTCTGGCGATAGTGTCCAGCCCGCTGTGCCTTCTACAGACACCACTTTTGCGATTTCCAGCGCCCGCTTCCACGGATACCACTCGTAGCGCACGGTAAAGCCTTCATTGGCAAAAGCTTCACTGACAATCCGGCTAAGTCCGCCACCGTGCGGCAATTGCGCCGAGGTAAAAGGCGGCCATTCGCCATTGCTGAGCCGGATGGTTGATGGCAGCTCTGGAGCTGCCGCCAGCGATAAGTTGGTCAGCAGCACTGCCAGCAGCCCAGCGTATCTCATGATGGCGCTCCCGCCTGAGGCCATCATGATCGGCCCCGCGCAATCTGCAAACCTTACGTCAACAGAGCCTAGAGTACAAAACCCGCAATGATGCTCTGCATGCGCCCCGCCAGCCCATCAACTTGTCGGGCCTGTTCGGCGGCGGTGGCGGTGGCATTGCTGTTTTCCTCGGCGCTCTGGGCGATCGACTCGACATTGCGTGCCAGCAGCTGGTTGGCCGAGCTTTGCTCCTTCAGCGCGCTGGAAACTTCGCCAATGGCGCCGATGATCTGGCTGCTCTTGTTGCGCAGCTCGGTCATCAGTTGTTCGGCTTCCACAGCATGGCCCTGACAGGTCGTGACCTTGCTTTCGACGGTCTTCATCTGGCCGACAACGGTGTGCACGCTGGACTGGATCTTGTCCATCATGCTGTGGATTTCCTCCGTCGAATGGGCTGTGCGCTCAGCCAGCTTGCGCACTTCGTCCGCTACCACGGCAAACCCACGGCCTTGCTCCCCGGCGCGCGCGGCTTCGATCGCGGCATTCAAGGCCAGCAGATTGGTCTGGTCCGCGACTTCCTTGATGACTTGCAGGACAGATGAAATCTGGTTGGAGTGCTGGCCCAGTTCATATACGTCTTTTGAGGTGGATTCGACCGAGCGGGCGATTTCGCGGATTTCGGCAACGGCGGTATCAATCACCTGCTTGCCCTGATTGGCAAGATCGCCTGAGGCATCGGACTGTTTGTGGGCATCGCCCGCGCTCTCGGCGGTATGCGCCAGACTGGTGGAAATCTGCTCCAGCGCTGCGGCCATGTTCGACACCGAGGCGCTTTGCTGGTCGGTGGACTGTGCCAGTTGTTGCGCGGCCTGCGACAGGTTCTGGGCGTTTTCGGTAACGTGGCCAGAGGCGTTGTCGATCTCCTTCAGGGCCTGCTGAATACGCTCGATGCAGACATTCAGCCCCCTGCCCAGTGAGGCGATTTCATCTTGCCCTTTCACGGCAATCCGATGAGTGAAGTCGTTACGACGGGTGATGTCTTCAAGATGGCGGGCAACATCCGTCAACGGGATGCAGACCCACTGATTAAACAGCACATAGAAGCCAACCAGACCCAGTACCGAGGCGACCAGCATGGCGATCATGCTCTGCATGATGGCACTGCCAGCCTGCTGGCTGACGGTCTGCCGCATGGTGTTGGCGTCTTTGCTGATGGTGTCGATGGATTTGGTCAGAAACTCGGTCGGGGCGCGATCTTTGCCGCTGACTTTGGCGTCACCTGCCTTGTGATCAAAGCTGGCCTGCTTGTAGGCTTCCAGCCCGGCACGATAGTCGGTGCCCAATTGTTTATGGGCGGCGACAAAATCATTGACGAGCTGTCGGGCGGGTCCATCCGGCAACTGCTTGCTCAAGGCCATGGCGCTTTCCTGTACCTTGGCTTCTTCTTTCTCGAATTCCTTCCAGTATTTGTCGAGTTTGGCCGGGTCACTGCCACGAAGCAGGACATTTTTCCATTCCTGCACCTGAGTCTTGAATGCGACCTGAATCTGCAAAATGCCCACCTGGGCATCCGACATCGCAGCGACATCGTTTCGGAAGCGGTCTATGCCCGACTTGAGGCTAAAGATGCCAAAAATGGCGGCTATCATCACCAAGCCCGCCGCAACCATGTAGGCCAACAGTATTTTTCCGCGAACCGAATTCAACATGCTTCAGCTCCAAGTGGTTTAACTGACATTTCGAGGTGCTGTTGCCATTTTTTTCTGGGAGCAAACGTCAACAGAGCCTAGTGGTTGTTATAGATCAAGTGTTTGATCTGCCCAAACCTGTAGAGGCGCAGCGGACGCTGAATGGAAGCCGGAAAAACAAAAAGCCGACGCATACGTCGGCTTTTTGCAGGATTGGCAGGCAGTCGAATCAGCCTGGCCAGCGCTCACCAAAGGCGTGCAGATAAGACTCTGCCAGCGACTCAGGTGTAAAGGTGTGGTTCTGCGCACCGCGCTCGGCAATCTTGATGGCACCCAGCAACGAGGCCAGACGACCACTGGCATGCCAGTCCCAGCCGTGGGTAATGCCATGCAGCAGGCCAGCACGATAAGCGTCGCCACAGCCGGTGGGGTCAACCACAGCGCGGGCGGGGGCTGGTGGAATGGCCAGCACTTTGCCGTCGGCGTAAATGCGCGAACCTTCGGCACCCAGCGTCACGATCAGGGCTTTGACCTCTTTGGCCAGCTCGTCAATGGTCTTGCCGGTTTTGTGCTGCATCAGTTCGGCTTCGTAGTCGTTGACCGCGAGGTAGCTGGCGCTACGAATGCAGGCCAGCAACTCTTCGCCAGTAAACAGGGGCATGGCCTGACCCGGATCGAAGATGAACGGAATATTCACCTCGGCCATTTCTTCGCAGCGGCATTGCATGCCCCGCAGACCGTCCGGCCCGACGATACCCAGGGTGACATCGGAGAGGTCCGGCTTGTTTTCATCCGAACGGCCCATGGCGCCAGGGTGGAAGGCGGTGATCTGGTTGTCGGCCACGTCGGTGGTGATAAAACACTGTGGCGTGAAGTAATCGGGCAGAACCCGGATCGCATCACTGCGGATGCCCAGCTGATCAAGGCGCTCGGAATAAGGGCCGAAGTCTTGACCGGCGGTGGCGACGATCAGCGGTTCTCCGCCGAGGAGCTTCAGGTTGTAAGCAATATTGCCGGCACAGCCGCCAAATTCTCTACGTAGTTCCGGTACCAGGAACGACACCGACAGCATGTGTACCTTGTCGGGGAGAATGTGGTTCTTGAATTGGTCTTGGAAGACCATGATCGTGTCGTAAGCGACTGAGCCCGAGACGAGAACGGACATGGAAACGTTATCTCCAGAAAGGTCAATGGCGACTGCGGCAATTCTACTCCACCAAGCATCCGAAACCTTTGACATAACACGATATTTCGGTTGATGTCGGGCCAGGCCAGATTGTCGTGCAAGCCGAGCGGATGCGCGCAGTCAATCGCGGCAGCGGGGTGTAGCGTCTGCATCGCAGCCAGCTGCTGCGATGGACATCAAACAAACCCCATCTGACCTGCGTACTGCTTGGTCAATTCGCGGGCTTGGGAGCGAGGCGCTGTGGATCTTCGCTTTGTGGGTACAAATGCAAAACGTCAACAGCGCCCAATCTGACCGGCGCGGGATCGCGGCCGGTTGGTGGTCGGCAGGGGCGGAGGATTCCCCCCCTGCGGCCGGCATTCTCGAACAAAAACCGCGCAGATTACCGCGTGATTGCGTCCGGGCCAAGTGATTGTTTTGTCGCCACCATTTTCTGTTGGAAACGTGCTTATTTTTTGGGCATTTCGGGCAGCAGGTCCGCCTCATTCAGACCGTCACGGGAGGATGCCTCGTTACCGCTATCGGTGTTGATACGGTACCAGTCAAGATGGCGGGTCAGCACCATGACCAGCGTGAGCAGACCAAACAGCAGCAGGGCGCCCATCAGCAAGGCTTGATCTTCAGACTGCAGCAGGCTGTAGAGCATGCCGTACAAGGCGGTCAGCAGCGCCCCGAAGCCGACGCCGCCCCAGCGGTGGCGCAGTACGTGGCGAACGTACAGGCTGTTTTGCAAGACGCAGGCGCTTGCTGCAACCAGATACGCCAGTACGAATGGCATGTGCTCGGCCAAGGACAGCAGCAGCAGAAAGAACAGGGCCAGCGACATGCCAACCAGCCCATACTGGACCGGGTGAACGGCCACGCGGCGCAGGACTTCGGTCAGAAAAAACGCTCCGAACGTCAGAAACACAAACAGGAAGCCATATTTCACGGCCCGGTCGGTTTTCAGATAAACATCCACCGGTTCGATCAGCTTGACCCCGAAACGTGCTTCTTCAAGTTTCTCGCAATGTCCTTCCAGGCACTCGTCAAAGCGTTCCCGGGCGTTGGTCGAGAACCAGGATGTACGCCAGCGTGCTGCAAAGCCATCGGCCGATGGTGGCGGACTGCTGCTGTCGGGCAGATAGGCGCCATAGTAGCTGGGGTGCGGCCAGCTGGAACGCAGGGCGACTTCGGTGTCCCGACCCAGCGGCAGGATCTCGATGGACCCCATGCCGTTCAATAACAGATTGAACTGGAAGGCCAGGTTGCCACCGGCCGGATCCAGTGCAGGCAGTGGCGCGTGAATGCCACTACCGAACTGGCGCATGCGGGTGCCCGGCATGAAGGCATACGATTGCCCGGCCCATTGCAATACCGGGCTTTGCTGAATGCCGCGAATATCGCGGATACCCAGGCTCAGATAGGGCGTTCCCCATTCCAGCTCGGCGCCACGGGCCAGACTGGCAAGGTTGGGAACCGTGTAGCTGCCAGCGAGTGCGATATCGGCCTTGTAGCCCAGGAAACGGTAGATGCCACGCTTGCGTTGCTCGGGATTGAGTGGGCCGCCAATCGAGAGTTTCTCGGGCAGCAAGTAGTGCGCCTTGTCGATCCACTCTTCACGCTCGGCATTGCTGTTGCGGTCGACGACTGTGCGCTTCTCGCGGTAGGGAAGGACCAGCACGGGCCCGCTGACAGTCTGGCTCCCCCCTTCGCCCAACGAAAGACTTTGCTGGGCCGATTCACGGTAGGCCATGCGTTCGGATACCAAACCACTGACGAGACTGAGGGGCACCAGCAGGATCAGCGCCAGAACGCCAATCGCCAGCATTTTCAGAACCAGAGCTTTCTGCATGGTCGCAGCTCCATAAAGATGAACATGCGACCACCTTAATCAGCGGATATGAGGGCTTGATGCGCGCAGGATGAGCTTTGTGTGAAGGCTGCTAGCGGATGCCGCCCGCGTAGAGCGGCAACCATTCGGGTTTGAGGTTGCCAAGTTCCAGGTTGCGCCGCAGGGTGATGGCGTTGTAGAGCGTCTGCGATAGCGCGGGTGGTTGGGTGCGCAGTCCATCAAGCAGGTCGATGCTGGCCTGCCAGGGGTCGGTTGCGGTGGAGGGGGGGAGGCCGGGCTGAGTCAGGGCCTGCTGAAAGCGCAACGCGCCAGCTTGCAGCGGTGGTAAGGGGACGGGAGTGGTCGGAAGCGGGGCGTTGACCAGACCGGCTAACCGGGCTTCGACATAGGCCCGGCGTTGTTGTGCGCTGACGGGCGGCCTCGTTTGCAATGCAACCGGGCTTGATGCCGCAGTGGGTAAGGCTGCCGGGGCTTGTCCGGTCAGGCGGGCCAGCAGGCGGCCTTTGATTGCCGCCCAGTCGAGGAACGGAAAAACCGTCCATGGCCGGCCACGATGAAAATAGCGGGCTTTGACATCGTGGTAACCCCAGTACGCAATCTGCGTATCGCTGATTTCATGCGCACTGAGAAATTGGCCTTGCTGATAGAAACTGGTGCCGAGCCACGGGTCCAGCAATACCCAGCGCTCTCCGAGTTTGACTTCGAGAGCGGTGTGCGGCGAGGTGCCCTCATCGTTCAGCAGTTCTAATAGTCGGACCTGATAACCCTGGGTCCAGAGCAAGGTGGCGGCGACGGCGGCTACCTGATCACAATAACCGTAACCCCGCACAACAATGCCCAGCATATTGTCGCTGACCAAAGGTTCGGCCACCGCAAACTGCGGGCGTATCTGCAGATGTGTCCAGTTGACGACATGATTGATGAACTCACTCTCATTGGCTGAGGCTTGTTTCAAGCGGCTACCCACCTGATGCAGCACCCGGACCGACATCAACCTCTGGGTGATTCCGATTACCGGATTGCTGTCTGTGGAATCGCTGGCATGCAGGGCCAGTCGATCAAGGTGCTGCTGCCCGTAAAGGGCTACCCCCAACAATACAACACTCATCAGCGAGATAAGCCTGCGCAGAATTCGGTGTTGTCCCGGCGGTCGTTGCATGCCTGTCATGAGGATACCTGTGTGCCAGTTGGTCTGAACCGGAACATCTTGCTGCCCGCATTGGCGATAAAACAAGATCAGTCTAAAGAATGATATGTAACGAATCCGGGTAAAGCGTAAACATTTGTAACGGGGGCGTTCTTGAGGCGTAACAAGCAAAAAAATGGCGCCCGAAGGCGCCAAAATGGAGGGTCAAACGATGACGGCAGGGCGTGTTGCAAAGCCCTGTCGGGATGGCACAGGTCTGTGCGGGGTTTAGCGACGGTAGCGCATGGCCTGGCGAACGGCGGCTTCGGCATTCAGAAAGCCCCAGCCGGATTTGTTGTCGAAGCTGTAATCAAACATCCAGGGCGTGGCGTAGGGGTCATCCATATCAATGGTTGAGCCGACGGTCAGCATGGTCTTGACCATGTAGGCAGGCAGATTCATACCCGCAGCACTTTGCATGAGGGCCACTACGCCCGCAGCATGGGGGGCGGCAGCCGAAGTGCCCTGGAAGTTGGGTAGGCCGTCACCGTCCCGATCAATACCGAAAAAGCTGGTGTTGGCGCGATGTGGCGAGCTGAAGTCCGGCTTGCTGGTGGGGATGGCACGAACCGGATTGCCGTTGGCGTCGCGGGTCGGGGCAAAGCCGCCGACCGCCGATTTTTCCCAGGGGCGAGGGCCGGTGGGCAGGTTGATCTGGTCGTAATTGACGGCCCCTACGCTCAGGATCTGCGGGGCATTGGCATGTCCGAGGATGGTGGCGGAATTGAAATGCGGGCGACTCAAGGTTGCCGAAGGGCCGTCTTGTTCGTAGACCAGTACCTTGAATTTGCCAGGATTGTTCCCCTTGCTGCCCGACCAGCGGCCGAGGCCGAGATAGAAGGTTTCTGACTTCTGTGCATTGCCCGGCAAAGAAGGGAACAGTGTTTCAATGGCATCACCGTTCAGGTTGCCGGTGGTGCTGGAGAACACCACATTGCGGCCCTGCGGGTCGCTGAACCAGAACATATCAAGGTCCGAACCGGCGCCTTGGCGATTCTGGCTGACCGAGGCAAAGGGCTCGTCCCACTGCAAAATAATGGCAATGGCTGAGCCAGGGTGCAGCGTAATCGGGATGGTCTTCGCGCCATTGCCCCAGTCGTGCAGACGCCAGCTGTCCCACAACCCGAAGCCGCCATCACGCAATGGGCCGTGGATTTCTGACTCGGGCAATGGATTGAACACACCTTCAGCTGAGTTATTGGCTTCATTGCCGGCAGATGTGAGGGTGACCGCATTGTTCTGACGCATCACATCGCTGGCGGCGCGGGCAATCGGGCCTTCCTGAAACCAGGGTTCGCCAAACCAGGTGAGATCATCAACGATGACGGTTGCCCCGGCCTTGGCCAGTTGCCGGATGCCTTCTGCATGGTCGAAATGGTTCTCTGCCCCATAGAAAGACAAGCTGGCGCCGGGGGCGATGTCATGCACGATTTCCAGCATGGCGCGCCCTTCATCGCTATTGATGGTGCGAGTACTTTCTTTCACTACCTTTACTGCAGTCAGATAGCCATTCGGGTTGCCAGGGCCGGGTAGTTCACCCGCGGCAATCCCCTTGCTTGCGCCTTGGTGTCGATCATAAGAGTCACTGATCACGCCGACATTGGCCCCCTTGCCATCGACCTTGAAGCGCGCGCGCGCCCGATCGCTGGCCTGGCCCGCATCTCCCTGAGACACCACGCTTTTATTGGTCTTGCCGCCAAGCGCCTGACGAACGAAGCGGGCCTGCGTCAATTTCTCAAGATTGCCCAGTGCGGCCGGTGGTATCAGCCCGGTCAGCAGATTGCCGCTCTGGCGCAGCTGAATGACGCCGGCAGCGGTCAGCTCACGCAGCAGCGCCTCGTCTCGGTCTTTGGCCATGGCTTCGATACGTACCCAGCCATTTTCCAGAGGCGGCAGATTCAGAACCACGCCAGGTGCCGGCGGCGCATCCGAAGCGATCTGGGCGGCTGCCCGGGTACGTACCGGGTTGGCTTGCTTGCTGAGCAACTGCAGATGCGTGTCCATCACTTCGCTGCGGCGGATATTGGCGAGTGATGCCGATTGTGGTGTCAGCTGAATCTGATCGGCAGCGTGGGCGCCGCTGATGCTGACGCTGAGCAGCGACAGGATCAGTGCGATACGGGTGGGGCGAAATGTCATTTTGGCTTGTCCTTCTCAATAAGAATTGTGTGTGCATTTTTGCTCACTGCTTGGTGCTGACCTCGGGCAAAGTCAGCAGCCATGTCTCGATGCGGCTTTACGTAATACTCAGTATCTTATTGTTTATTTGAAGGCAAAGTACTCAAGAGGCAGATGGCTTGCCTAGCTATACTGACATAAACGAAATGCGATTGGAATATTTTGTGAGACAAAATGTTCATTTTTGGATGAGAGGGGAGAAAACATCCAGCAATGCCAAGCCGTCAGGCGGCCCGCAATAATCGGGCCACGCATCGGTGTTTTCACAACAGCAGCAGGGGAGGCAAAGCGTCAACAGAGCCTGGCAGGAAGGGGGAGGAGCTGACGGGGCGGGGGGAGGTAGCAGGAACCAGATCAGGCGGGTTGCGAGTCATCAAGCATGAGCATTGGTTCATTCCCCATTTCGAGGTACCGGTAGATGACGCCCAGAAACACCCGGTAGTTGGCATCGGCCTTGCCCGCGTCCAGTGTCTCGAACTCGACAATCATGCGGTTGAGGTCATCCAGTATCGGCATGATCTGGTGGGTGGCGGCCAGGTAAACCTGCTGGGCGGAGGTGTGGGTCATCCGGTGCCCATAGTCACAGGAGAGCAGGCCTCTGACGGGTTGCTGATAGCTGACTTGCGGTGAGCGCTGGGCGATGCGCAGTGCCTCGTTGACCATCTGGGCGGCGATGCGCAGGGTCAGGGTTTCATCACCGCGACGCTTCAGATGACTGTTCTCATCGGTGCTGACAACGCGATCCTGATCGTCCAGCACCGCCAGCTGTAACCGCAGCCATTCATCCAGCACAGTCCGGGGCCGGACTTCCTGGCTGAGCGATTCCACCAGGGCATCCCACGAGACTTCGCCGCCGGCATGGCGGGTTCGAGGCAGGGGTTTGCGCTTGCCGTTCTCATCCAGAAACTGTGGCAACGAGGACCACTGCTGGCTGATGCGCCAGTTCAGGCTGGGCTTGGGGGGCTCGGGGGGGCCGGCTTCGCGCAGCTGACGCACATCCCGCCGTGACAGGCCCGTCAGGACAGCAATCCGGCTGTCAGAGTTCGGCTTGCCTTTGAGCGGGGCGTACTGGCGCGCTTCATCAAAAAAGGCGTGCTTGCTCATACTGGCGAACGTCTGGTGGGTGATTCCGTAGCTGATGGCGGCCCTGGCCAGGGCGCCCAGGGCTGCCTGAATGAAGTGCAAAGCTTCCGCATCGGCAACGGTGTCACCACTAGGCGTATCTGGAGAAGTTTGGGTCATGGCACTGAGGGTTGAGTTGGTGTTGAGTCGGGAGTGGTGACAGCCTATGCGATCCGCTGCGGGCCGACAAACAAGGCTTAGTCTGCCAGACGGCCAGCCAGTCCATAGTCTTCAATGAATTGCAGCAGTGCGGTCAAGGCGGCCGAGAGCTGGCTGCGGCTGGGGTAAATCGCGTAATAGTCGGTCGGCACGGGCGGGCGGTGACGCAGGACGACCTGCAGCTGCCCTGACGTCAGCTCCTGTCGGCACAGAAAGGCCGGCAACATGGCAATGCCGGCGCCTGCCACGGCAGCTTGCCGCAGATGACACAGGCTGTTGCTGCTGAGGTTGCTGGCAGGCGGGGTGAACAGGGTGGACCCGGCTTCCGAGGTCAGCATCCACTGTGACAGTGAGCTATGCAGCAGGCATTGGTGCTGGGCCAGATCGGCCGGCTCTTCAGGCTGCCCGCGCTCGGCCAGATAAGCGGGCGCGGCCACCAGTACACGCCGCACCTGGCCGATTTTGCGCGAGACAAAGCTGGAGTCGTGCAGGCGGCCGGTGCGAAAGGCGAGGTCGATCCGATCTCCGATCAGGTCGAGGTGGGTGTCGGTAACAATGCTATGCACCGAGATCTGTGGAAATTCCTTGCGGAACGCCGCCAACATTGGCGGGATCAGGGTCAGGCCGGAGGCTTCGGGCGAAGTGATGCGCAAAGCCCCTGCCGGGGCGTCCCGCAGCTGCGAGATGGCGGCATCTGCCGTACGGGCGGCTTCGAGCATGGCCTGGCAGTGTGTCAGATAGACCTGCCCGGCCTCGGTCAGCGAGAGTTTGCGGGTGCTGCGCTGCAGTAAGCGCAGATCAATGCTCTGCTCCAGCTCGGCCAATCGCTGGCTGACCGTGGACTTGGGCAGACCAAGCTGGGTCGCGGCGGCCGTAAAGCTGCCGCACTCGACAACGGTGGCAAAGATGGCCATCTGGTCCAGTTTCAGTAACGGGCTGCTCATGGTGATTGTTCGCCATTGCGGATAGTCATTCCAAATTATAGGGACTAATCACGCCAATCATGACGCTCTACACTGCGCTGCATCGAATCACCGAACAACGAATCGCAGAAAGGAAACACCATGAACGCACTGACCGTCGTCGCCACCATCATCGCTAAACCCGGCGCAGAAGCCCAAGTCGAGCAAGCATTGCTGGCGCTGATTCCTCCAACCCGTAAAGAGCCTGGCTTCATTCAATACGACCTGCATCGTCATATCGAAAACCCTGGCGTGTTTGTGTTCTACGAGAACTGGGAAAGCCGTGCGCTGCTGGAGCAGCACCTGCAATCGCCACATCTGGCCGAGTTCATCGCCAAAACCGAGGGCCTGCTCGACACCCTCGATATCAAGATGATGCATCGCATTGGAGCCTAAGGATTGCTGGGCGCGGGAACGATGGGGTCACCACCAATCCTGCGCCTTATCGACTGCCTGATTTGAACCCAGACCCGAATTTTGAATAGGAATTGCCATGAAAGCCGTTGCCCTGACCCGTTACCTGCCGATTGACCACCCTGAATCCCTGATCGATGTCGAATTGCCCAAGCCGGCAGCACCTAAGGGCCACGATATTCTGGTCAAAGTTGAGGCCATTGCCGTAAATCCGGTTGATTACAAGATTCGTGCCCCCAAAGACAAGGTCGAGCCTAGTCCCAAAGTGTTGGGCTGGGATGCGGCCGGCGTGGTGGAAGCCGTAGGGGAATCGGTGAGCCTGTTCCGTCCTGGCGACAAGGTGTATTACGCCGGGGATTTGACCCGCGCTGGCAGTAACGCCGAGTTCCAGCTGGTGGATGAGCGCATTGTCGGCCGTATGCCAACCACGCTCGATTTTGCTCAGGCAGCCGCTTTGCCGTTGACCAGCATCACCGCTTGGGAAGCATTGTTCGACCGACTCAAGATTGATCGTGCGGGTGCTCACCGTGGCAAGACTTTGCTGATCATTGGTGGTGCCGGTGGCGTGGGCTCGATTGCCATCCAGCTGGCCAAACAAGCGGGGTTGACCGTCATTGCTACAGCGGGTCGGCCGGAGTCGCGGCAGTGGGTGAAGGAGCTGGGCGCCGACCACACGGTGGCGCACGGCGATGCCTTGGTCAGCGCAACGCGTGAAGCGGGCTTCAAGCATGTGGATTATATTTTCTGCGCCAGCGACACCGAGAGCTACTTCGATGCGATGGTCGAGCTGGTGGCGCCGCAGGGTGGCATTGTTACAATTGTTGAAACCGAGCGGAATCTACCGCTGCATGGACTCAAGCTGAAAAGTGCTTTCTTTGCCTGGGAATTGATGTTCACCCGCTCAATGTTCCTGACCGACGACATGATTGAGCAGCACAAGCTGCTGAACGAAGTGGCGACTTTGGTGGATAACGGCACCTTGCGCACCACGCTGGGTGACGTGCTTGGCCCGGTCAATGCGGCCAATCTCAAGCGTGCGCATGCATTGCTGGAAGACGGCAAAGTGATCGGCAAGCTGGTGCTGCGTGGCTTCGGCGACTGATCTTCGCGGTGATTACGCATGATGCAAGCCCTTGGGAGACCAAGGGCTTGTTACCATTTGCAGCCTTTGTCGCGCACGGTATCCAGCACTAGCGGCACCACGGCCAGCAAGCCAAAGCCCGAGTAGGCCTCCTTGCAGTCGGCTCGAACTGACTTCTGAAAATCTTTGGCAAGTTTACTTTCCTGTTCCGGCTCGGCTCGGGCGAGTGCCGGGTGAGCCTTGGGCTGGCGTGCCGCCTCCTCCCGCACCAACGCGGACGCAGTTTTGCGGGCCGCATCTAAATCAATGGCGGGTGTCGCATCGGTCGTCGGCGGGGCCTCGACTGGAGGATTGCCGGTTAGGGCCGGCATGGTTGATATGGGAGCGCTGGCCTGACGGGAGGGAGGGATCTTGCTCGGTCGGCGTGGGTGCGGTGTCGGCGTTGTCAACGTCGTCGATGCAAGCCTGGCGGGCTCTGCCGGACGGCTTGCCGGCACTGCGGCTGGTTTGGGTTGTAGCATGACCTGCAGCCGCAGGGTGTCAGGGCGGCCCTGCCGCCAGCTTGGTCCTTGCCAGATCAACGCCAAGCCATGCAATAAGATGGCTGCTGTCACACCAGCAAGCAGCGGTCCTCTTCTTTCGTTCCACGCCATGCACTCCGCCCCCGTTTCTGTTGCCGATGGATTACCGCCGCTCTGGCAAGACCGGTCGTCCAGGCCAGGGTTCCCGAATCGCGTATGATCAAGCGCACGCCGCCGCGTTGTCTGTTCTTGGAACTGTTGCCTCCTCGACAGCCAGTCCACTTGAACGGGGCGTCGGCGCCAACGCGCCATTTGGAATTCGATTCGGGCGGCTTGGTCTGCTTGGTGCCAGTGGCGCTGGTCAGATTGCATGCCACCTAAGTATTTCGTGGACGACCGCGAGACCGGGTGCAGCCGCCACGGCAGACTCTCAATCTGGTCATTGATGCACTGACACCCTGCGGGCAGGGTCGGCATCAAGTGAATGCACAACGTCATGAATGAGTAAGGAATGAATAGCAAACGAGAAAATCATCAACGCACGGTCAGCAAATTTCTCAGCCTGATCCTGCGACATCAGCCGGGTTCGATCGGGTTGACACTGGACGCCCAGGGCTGGGCGGATGTGCCGCAGCTGATCAAATGTGCTGCCAGGCATGGCGTACAGCTCTCCATGCCTCTGCTGCGGGAAGTGGTCGCCAATAACGATAAACAGCGATTTACGCTGGACGAAGAAAATCAGCGGATCCGGGCCAATCAGGGGCACTCCGTCAAGGTGGATCTGGGGTTTACGCCAAAGACGCCACCAGAGTTCCTCTATCATGGCACTGCCAGCCACACGGTCGAATCCATTCGCCGTCATGGGTTATCACCGCAATCACGCCTGCATGTCCATCTTTCGGCAACCCGTGATACCGCCCGCACAGTGGGGGCTCGTCATGGTAAACCGGTGGTGCTGACCATCAAGGCGGGTGAACTTGCCCAAAGCGGCCACCTTTTTTATCTGTCCGAAAACGGTGTCTGGCTGACGGAAAATGTGCCGGCCAGTGCCATCTACTTCCCCGACCCATCAACCTAAGCCGGGTTCTGCCCCAAACGCCACCCCGGCCTGTCGAGCCTGTCTGGCCGGGCCATCCTTGCTTGCCCAGCAGGCCCTGCTTCTGCTGGACGCCTACACCATCTGGTGTTGACCAATTAAACAGACTTACAGCCAATAGAACGTGGCGAACCATTGCTGGAATGGTGCGCTGCGGCTCGCTTTGTAATCAGCGACTTGCGCCATTCCCCATCCTTTTGTCGGCGCAAATGCAAGGTCGCCTCTTGGAAATTTTCAACGCCTGAGCGTGGAATTTGTGCAATACAGATTCCCGCCCATCCGCCATATTGCGCCAACAATAATAATTTAATGTTTCTGTAGAGCTTTTGTCGGGCGTAGTGCCGAATTAAATGACGCATTCGCGTAAGCAGTAAATACAATAAGGGCAAATGCCCCCTCTACAAGGAGTGGCCTGGAGAATGGTAATTATCATCCATTCCCGGCTGCAATCATCGCAATCAGGAGAAATGAATCAGCGTATTGCGCTGCATTCATAAGGAGTATTCACATGTTCGTCAGATATAAAATGAATTTCCTTTCGTTGTGCCTGTTTTCGGCATTTTCCAGCCAATATGTAATGGCGGAGCAAATTCCACATCAATATGATACGGAAAAATTGCCTGCCCATTCTCATGGAAAGTTGAATCAGCCTGATGCGCCGCATTTGCGACAGCTAATGCCTCCCAATGAGCAGCAATCGCATTTTAGTCTACCGGAAATAAGTCGGCAGAGTTTCGCTGCGGTAGATTGTCCAGATGTAGATAAAATTGCAAGTTATAGTGGCACTGCCTTGGCAGATTATTTGGTTTCTCTACCAAACTATGAATGCACATACGGGCTGTTTTCTGCGAACTCCAGTCAGCAGGCAAAAATCTATACATTGGCAAATTATCTTGCTGTAGTGAATAGATTAGCTGCCGAGGCGGCTAGTTATAATGCGACAACCAGCGCGGTTGATAACCTGGTACTGTTCCTGCGAGCAGGATATTTCCTGGCGGATAGCAATCCGCCTTCAACCCAGGTGCGCGATGCAATCCGGCCCGCCCTCAAACAGTTGATGACCGGGTCAAATTTATTTAAACCTAATCCAGTTGCACGTTCTACTGCTCGTGAAGTCATGACACTGGTGACCAATATGCGGGATGAAGCTTATTTCCTGCCTTATGTCAGAGATCTGGTCGTGCGTTTTACCAATTCGAGCAATAACCCCAACGCAAGCGATGTATTTAAATATTACGATGGCGATGCGGGCTTCACGGGGATTCTGACCATATTTTATTATGCGCAATGGCGGGACGATGCCAAGGCTGTGCTGGTATCTGATCTGTCTTACCTCAATGCCTTAAATGGCATTCTCACCCAGAATAAATCAGCCTTGCTTGATGCCAAGAAAGCTTATCAATTGAACGATACCGCTAACGAGGCTTTCCGTTTCATGCAGTACCCCCAGACACGGAATCAAGCAAAAACCTACGTTAAACAGACGCTTGCCAGTAGCAGCATGATGGGAGTCGATTCCGATTTATGGATTGCGGCTGCACGCGCAGTGGATTATTACGACAGTGCCAATTGTGCGGAATATGGCACATGTGGCTATCGTACAAAGATTGAAGATTTGGTGTTGAAGAATCGCTATACCTGTAGCCCGTCAATCAAGATTAAAGCGCAAGATATGACGGAGGATCAATTCAAGCAGGCATGCAGTCTATTAGCGCAGGAAGAAGATTATTTCCATGCCATGCTGCAAACAAATCGCAAGCCGGTGGCGAATGATAATAATACAACGCTGGAAGTCGTTGTGTTTGATGACTATACCAATTACGACAAATGGGCTGGAACGCTATTTGATATTTCCACCGACAATGGTGGAATGTACCTGGAAGGCGATCCGGCTAAAGTAGGCAATCAAGCCAGATTTATCGCACATGAGGCATCCTGGCTGCGGCCTAAATTCAGCATCTGGAATCTTGAGCATGAATTCGTGCATTATCTGGATGGCCGATTCAATATGTATGGTGATTTCTCGAAATCTACAACCGTGCCAACGGTTTGGTGGATAGAGGGGATTGCGGAGTATCTGTCACTGAAGAATAACAATCAAAAGGCCATTGATGTTGCGAAGAAAGGGACTTATAAATTAAGTCAGATATTCCAGAATACTTATGGTATGAGTGATTATGTGCCGCGCGCATATTCCTGGGGATATATGGCGGCACGATTCATGGTTGAGAAGCATCGTGGCGACGTGAATGCGGTAATGGCAAATTTCCGCTCTGGCGATTATCAATCCTATCAGAAATATATGAGTGATATTGGCAGTCGCTACGATAGTGAGTTTGCATCCTGGGTGAGCACCGCAACAACCAGTGGTACACCGCCTTTGCCGGATGATGTCAAATGGTGTGAGAGTCAGTTTGAATTGAAAAAGGGCTGTGCGATTAAAGTGAGCGCTGATAATGTCGGTTATCTGGCACTATTTGTACCGTCGGGCGCCCGTAACTTGGTCTTTACCAGTAAAGGGGGTAACGGTGATATGGATATGTATGTTGGCCGTGGGTATTACCCGACTAATATGCGATTTGACGGTAGATCCATAGAGGATGGAAATGTCGAGAAAGTGACGATTTATTTACCAGCCGGCAATACCTGGTATTACCTTACATTGCCTGCCAAATCACCTTACGCAGAGGTCAGCGTGACCGCGACGTATGTGCAGTAAATAAGGACGGCATTTCCTGGTGTGGTGGCTGAGAACCGGGAGTGCGGTGGGACGGGGGCCTGACTCCGAATCGGGTGCCTGCTAATGCGATCGCTGACGGAGGTGGGTCGGGGATCGGATTTCTCTGTCTTGAATATGAGCCGACTACATTTCCTTGAAGTAGTCGGCCATTTTTTTGGATACAGTGAATAAGGAGGCCGGCGAGCGGGTCAGAGGGACGAAGTGGCCGCCGGATTGTGCAAGAGGCATGGCTGGAATGAATTGATCATCCAAATACAACCAGAATTTCCAGCCAAGGATGGGACTAAGGGAGATGGTGCGATGCAGATTGATCTGGAAAGCCGTTCCTTCAAGCGGCATGTGGTTTCTGATCTCAGTGATACTTTGTTTGCCCAGACATTGTTTGATCGCCTGCCGGATATTGTCTTTTCTGTCAAAGACCCGGAAGGACGGTATGTGGCGATCAGCGAAGCCTGCGTGGATCGCTGTGGCTTGCGCGACAAGCGAGATGCGCTGGGCAAGACGGCTTACGATTTGTTTCCGTCAGTCATGGCAGATCGCTATGCGGCACAGGACAAGGTGGTGTTCGCCAATGGCCGACCCGTGGTAGATAACCTCGACCTGACCATGTATCGCGACCGTCGCCCTGGCTGGTGCCTGTCGAGCAAGGAGCCGCTATATGACCGCTACGGTCGGCTTATCGGTTTGATTTGTCTGTCCAAGGATCTCACCGAGCTGAGTCGGGAGGCGTTTATTGACGAACGCTTTGCCGAAACGATTGATTTTATTCAATCCAATTATCACCGGCAGGTGTCGCTTGAGGAGTTGTCGGATATTTCGGGTTTGTCGATTGCGCGGCTTGACCGGCGGATGAAGCGGGTATTTTTGATGAGTACGGGCCAGTTCGTACGCAAAACCCGTTTGGAGGCTGCGTTGATGGCGCTCGCACAGACGAGTCATCCGATTGCCGAGGTGGCACTCGATTGCGGTTTCTTCGATCAGAGCGCGCTGACCCGCCAGGTCAGGCAGGCGACCGGGATGAGCCCGAGAGAGTATCGGCAGCTGCAACAGCGTACGGCTTAGAGCCGCCCTGCCTGCTTGGCTTGTGCAATGGCGTCATCCAGGCGGTCGTTGCCCCAATACATCTCATCTCCCACGAAAAAAGTTGGGGCGCCAAAAATTCCCAGATGCTGCGCTATGGCCACTTGTTGCCGTAGCCGCTGCTTGTTTGATTCATCTCCCGCAGCCACTACAAGGGCGTCGGCGTCGGGTACCAGTCCGTGCAGCGCGCTGACTACATTGCTGCGAAGGCTGATGTCCTGATCGGCTTCGAAGTTCTGCCGCATGATTGCCCTGCAGTAGTTGCGAATCCACGGCGTATTCTCCCCAAGCATGGCGACTCGCGTGGCGAGCAGGGCGTTCCTCGGGAAGAGTGAAGGTTTGTGGAAAGGTAATCCCTGCTTTTCGGACTGGCGTTGCATGTCCCGCCACATATAACGCCCTTTTTCTGGGTGAGCGACAAAGGGCGAGGTGTCATAACCCAGCGCCTTGAAAATCGGTCCGAGCAGAAATGGTCGGTAGATGAGCGTAAGCCCGGCCGCAGCGGTCAGCGCGTCTATCCGCATCATGCTCAAATAGCTGTAAGGACTACCAAAGTCGAACCAGAATTCGATGCAGGCTGGATTGGAAGCCATGATGATTTGGCCGCAACTGGGCGAAGGGTGATTACCTAATATATATAGCGTGCCGCAGCGACCTCAGTCAGCTGCTGGCTCATATATTGCCAGTGGATATATCGAAGGTATTTTTATTTACTTCTCACTATGCCAAACCCCCCATATGTTGGTTTGGTGCGCCTGAATCCGGCTCTTTGCCTGCGTACGATCATTGCCCGGAAACTTGCGGTGCAAGATTGAACCTTTTGCCCGAATCCCCGTATAACATCGGTGTTATAGGCCGCTACACTTTGGGTGGTCGTGTAATCGGATTCCTGGCCAAGCATATCTATTAATAAGGGAAAGAAAATGCCTAACTGGTACGAAGACAATTCACTCTCAATTGGCAAGACGCCGCTGGTGCGGCTCAATCGGGTTACTGATGGCGCCGGTGCCACCGTACTCGCCAAGATCGAAGGGCGTAACCCCGCCTATTCAGTGAAGTGTCGGATCGGTGCGGCGATGATCTGGGATGCGGAGAAGCGCGGCCTGCTCGGGCCGGGTAAAGAGCTGGTCGAGCCAACCAGTGGTAATACTGGCATCGCGCTGGCGTTTGTTGCTGCGGCCCGTGGTATTCCTTTGACTTTAACTATGCCCGAGACCATGAGCATTGAACGCCGTAAGCTGCTGTTAGCTTATGGCGCAAAGCTGGTACTCACCGAAGGCGCAAAGGGTATGAGTGGCGCGGTTGCCAAGGCGGAGGAAATTGCAGCATCCGATCCAGATCGCTATGTCCTGCTGCAGCAGTTCAAGAATCCGGCCAATCCAGCGGTTCACGAGGCGACGACAGGCCCGGAGATCTGGAATGATACCGACGGCAAGATCGACATTCTGGTGTCGGGCGTGGGGACGGGGGGGACGATCACAGGGATTTCCCGCTACATCAAGCAGACTCAGGGCAAGGCGATTCAGACGGTGGCTGTTGAACCTGCCGCCAGTCCTATCCTTACCCAGTCCCGTGCTGGGCAGCCACTCCAGCCTGCTCCACATAAAATCCAAGGCATTGGCGCCGGTTTTGTCCCTCAGGTGCTGGATCTATCTCTGGTCGACGCAGTGGAAACCGTTACGAATGACGATGCCGTTCGTTTTGCGCGTAGATTGGCCCTGGAAGAGGGGATTTTGGCCGGGATTTCCTGTGGCGCAGCAACTGCCGCAGCTGTGAAGCTGGCCCAGATGCCTGAAAACGCCGGCAAAACGATTGTGGTAATTCTGCCCGACTCTGGTGAGCGCTATCTCAGCTCCATCCTGTTTGAGGGTATGTTCGATGCAACAGGGATGCCCTTATGAGCAAACATGGATTATCCCAAGCCAGTTACCCGTCTATGGCGCATAACTGGAATCTGGATCAGGTGGTGAGTCAGCTGCGCATGGTACGTACGGCGTGGCGCGATAGCCAGCGCGGTAATTCGGAGCGGGGCGATAGGGAATTGCCTTCACCGGAAGCGCTACGCGACATCATTACTCATCTACGTGGAGCGTTGTTTCCCATGCGGCTGGGACCAGCCGATCTGCGCCGGGAAACCGAAGATTATTATGTCGGCCACACGCTGGATGCCGTATTGAATGCGCTCTGGCGCCAAGTGCGGCTGGAGTTGCGCTATACCGCAAGACAGCAGAACGACGCCACTGAGCACGAGATAGATGCTCGGGCAGTAGACCTCGTCAGACAATTTGCTGCGGCTCTACCAGATGTTCGCAGCATGCTGGATACCGATGTGCTGGCTGCCTACGCCGGCGACCCGGCTGCGCGAAGTGTTGATGAGGTCCTGTTGTGCTACCCAGGGATGCTGGCAATCGTTCATCACCGCCTGGCCCATGTGCTGTATCAGCTTGGTGTGCCAATGCTGGCGAGATTGGTTGCAGAACAAGCGCATTCCGCAACAGGAATCGACATTCATCCTGGTGCCACAATTGGACGCGGATTTTTCATCGACCACGGTACTGGCGTAGTTATAGGCGAGACAGCCATCATTGGTGAGCGTGTGCGTCTATACCAAGCCGTGACTTTAGGCGCCAAGAGCTTCCCTGCTGATGCAGAGGGGAATCTGCATAAAGGTCAGCCTCGTCACCCTATTGTTGAAGACGATGTGGTGATCTATGCCGGTGCAACAATCTTGGGGCGTATTACGATTGGTGCGGGTTCAACTATCGGGGGGAATGTCTGGCTGACTCGGAGCGTACCTTCCGGTAGCCACGTAACCCAAGCCCAGTCCTTACAGGAGCGCTTGCCGCCAGCATCTGGCGAATAACGACATATATTATTAATTGGCTGCACCCAGACCCGACTTTATGTCGGGTTTTTTTCTATCTAAACGCAGTCAGGTTGTCCGATAAGTCAGAGTTTATTGTTGGATTGCTGCTTTTTGGTAAAAATCTTCCTGATAAATTTCTTTATAAATCAGGAGTTTGATGAATTGCTGAAAGATATTTTGGTATGAGGTGTTGACGAGTTCAGGGGCGGGGCGTATAGTTCGCTTCCTCTGCTGCTGACGCAGCGAAACGAAACGGGCAACCGGGAAGTTTAGCGATAGTTAGTCAGGCCAGCAAGTGTTCTTTAACAAGATACAGTCGATAAGTGTGAGTGCT
>NZ_JARRAF010000019.1 GCF_030129945.1 Parachitinimonas caeni | reverse complement strand
CAATGAGATCCATGGTTAACACCCCAGGTTTCTCCGGCAAAAAGCCAGATGGTTGCACAACCCGGGGTGGCAACTATTGGATGCCGATTACCCCGGATACCTGGAAAGATTTGCATGCCGATTTACAGGTAAACAGCTGATCGCTACTCTGCGGCCAGACGAAGCGGCCCGTGTGCAGTCGCCGGACACAGAGCCAGACGCCATTGCCATCCCACACCAGCAGCTTGATCCGGTTGCCAGCCCGGTTGCGGAAGGCATAGGCACTGCCATCGGTGGGGGTGCGCCCCAGGCTTTGCTGTACCCGCAGCGACAGGCCATCCACCCCCAGCCGGATATCCACCGGCTCGACCGCCAGAAAGACCTGAGCCGGACTCAGTGCACTACTCATGGCAATTGCCGCAGTAGCGCCAGCACGTCGGTCGCAGACCAACTGGCCGGCAGACTCAGCTGCCAGCCAGCGGGGCTGCGCAGGGTCAGTCCCGCCCCTGCCTCTGGCACCCGCACGGTGACAGGGACCAGCTGTAACGGCGCAACCGGTTGGGCCTCTTCCCTTGGCCGACGCAGCCGCTTCACCCAATACAGAAAGCTCGGCAAGGCCAAACCCTGCTGTGCACAATACGCCTCTGCCTTCAAGCCACTCTCCCGCCACTGCGCAACCTGCGCCGCTCGTCCTGCCCAAGTTTCGCCTTCCCGTCCCATCCGCCTGCTCCGTTCATCTAAATCCCAGAGTCTGGCGTCTTGACGCCACGAGCGGTAGGTGGGGCGATCGGACGGATACGGGAAAACGGTGGCGGCGGTAGAGGCCACGGCTCATGCCAGTATCTTAACCTGCCGTTTGGGCCGACGTTAACTTGTCAGTACCCAACACACTATGTCAAATATGTCGCATAGCCCCAAATGCGGGCCGGATCAATAAGCGGCTTATCCAATCTCATCTATCCCCTGCGTAACATAATGTTACGCAGCGAAATAATTCTTGAATTATATCGGTTATTGATAGAGACTATGAATAACTTAATTCGAAGATGTAAATATCAGGCAATGAAAACATTGGCGATATACAACCCGAAAGGGGGGGTGGGTAAGTCTACAACTACGGTGAATCTGGCCGATGGTTTTGCACGAAGGGGTTTGCAGGTCTTGGTGGTTGATCTAGATCCGCAATCCAATACCAGCAATACCATCACCGGCGTGTCACCCAGGAAGTTGCACCTAACGGGTTTTTCAATGATTGAAGACCCGAATATCCCAATTGTTGAGTGTATTCACGAAACAGTATTTGAAAATGTCCATATTCTTCCCATGGTAATGAAGCTTCGGAAGTTAGAGCCGGAGCTATGGAGAAGAGATACGGATTACTTGCGCATCCGCCTTGCAAGAGTGGCTGAGTTTTATGATATCTGCTTGATCGACTGTCCTCCGAATTTGGGAAAGCTGACCATGATGGGCTTGGTGGCGGCAAGCCATTATCTGACGCCTATCAAGAGTGCAGATCGATATAGTCTGGATGGATTCGACGATTTGACGGAAACAGTGGCTGAGGTTCAGCGCGAGAAAAACAAGGAGCTGCGTTACCTGGGCGCGCTGCTGACCATGCATGATGGTCGTTCGAATATTTCAAAGCTGATCGCGAGTGATCTGGAATCCAAGGTCGGGGACCATATCCTTTCCAATAGCATTCCACAGTCGGTGAAGATCAACGAGTGCATTGACGCGAAGAAGTCTATCTTCGCCTTGGATGCGAATTCATCGGTGGGGCTCGCATTTGCACGATTGGTGAAAGAGATCATGGTCAAGATGGGGTACATCGATCATGACGATTCAGACACGGGCAATAGCCAACCAGACGAGGTGAATGGTGAGTAAATCGCGGCCACGGACGCTGGAGGAGATGCGTGCCGCCGCACGCAAGCGAGATCAGGAGTTGAAGACGGATACGGTGGATGTTAATCGCGAGATTGCTTCCGCTTTAATCCACGTAAAACCTCCGACGGGAGTGTCGGTATCTTTGCCAGTCGCAAATATCTGTCGTAGCCCTTATCAGCCACGAGTCGTTTTTCCGCAAGATGAACTAGAAACGCTGGCGAGAGATATCCAGTTGAACGGCTTGCGGCAACCTATCGAGGTTCGGCGAATTCCTGGCAATTCGTATGAGCGGTATGGCGCAACACGCGTCGTTGAAGGCCAACTTTATGAATTGATCGACGGTGAACGTCGGCTTCAGTGTGTTGAGAGCGTTCTGGGCTGGTCAGAAATCCATGCTTTCATTATAGAAGCGGATGATCAGGAAGCTGCCGTACGCGTTACATTGGCCAACTTGTTTCGCGTGGATCTCTGTGATTATGAGCGTGCTCGCGCTGCCAAAACATTGCTTGATACGAATACTGCGTCCAGCCAAGCCGATGTCGCGACGATGATGGGTGTGAGCAAGATGACCATTACTCGGCTAATGGAGTTCTTCGCATTACCTGCGGAAGCGCACCCTATTCTGCAGATGAATCCTCGATGTCTGAGTGCTACGTTTGTTTCAGAACTTGCCAAGTTTACCGATGAAGGATATGGCGACTTGGTGGTTGATTCAATTCGACGGGCAGCCGAGGGCAAGCATAAAAATAAAGCCATTATTGCTTACATTCAGAAGCAGTTGCGTCCGAATAGCATTGGCGATACTACGATCAATCTGGTTGCAAATTCAAATCATCCGATTGGTAAGTTATCGCTTAGTGGTCGGAAAATTTCTCTGATGTTGGATAAGTCGGTGAGCGTCGATAAGTTTTACTCGGCGATGAAGAAGACACTGGAGGAATTTGATATGGCTCATCTGGAAGTTGAAGAGTCTGATGGCCATTCCGAGTAGAGGGTTTTGTTCTACGCGTAACATTATGTTATCGAAAGCTTCGTGAACGCCTACTGGCATAGGCGATATTCAGGCACTTAGCGCTCTGATTTCTGGGAGCATCAGGCCATTTGATATGGCGACATTATGTGACGTGAAAGCAGGAGAGGACTGGGGTTGTGTGGATATGAGGCAAACTATGTAAATACTTCAACAACGGCAAAAACTACAAAAGACAAAGCCCTTGAGCTGCAACTCAAGGGCTTTGCCTGAACTTGGGGTGTAAACCTACCCACCATCCAAATCCAAGGTCTTGTTTGAATGGTAGGTTCTCACTCCCTCATCGTCAAGTAAATTGATTCGACGAGGTACGTGACATGCTATTCAAAAGCATTGGTCAGCGGGTGGCCTGCGCCGTCAAAACGGCGTAATGACGGTCAGCCTGCGTTCTGACGCCCCCATTCGGCCCCTTCGCCCAAGCACCGCAGCCATTGCGCTGGAACCGCCGTTCCCGCACATCCCCCCGCTGCAGCGCATTCTGGAAGAAGCGCCCTACATCGCCCGTTGCTCCGACAACAAGACCGCGACCCGTACCCGGCCGCGCGACTACGCGATGCGCTACCCCTATATGCAGATCAACCGCTCCGGCGAAACTGCCGGCAGAGTGTCCTGGCTGATCTTCGACCTCGACCACCCGGACTTCCGGATCTGGGAACGCGCCGGCCTGCCCGAACCCAACCTGATCGTGCGCGACCGCACCCGCCCGAGTGCCCACCTCTACTACGCCATCAACCCGGTCTGCACCTCCGCCAATGCCCGCTCGGCACCGATGGAATATATGCGCGCCATCTACAGCGCCATGGCCGTGCGCCTCAAAGCCGACCCCAACTACCACTCCGGCCCGGTGGCCAAGACACCCGGACACCCCTGGTGGATCACCACCGAACACCACGGTGCCGTGTTCCCCCTGCAATACCTGGCCAAGTGGGTCGAGCCGGAACTGGCCCAGCCCCGCCCCTGGAGCAAAGGCCCCGACCTCGATGCCGTGGCTCACTCCCGCCACTGCACCCTGTTCGAACAACTGCGCTTCTACGCCTATGCCATCGTGAACCGGCAGCGCGAAGAAGGCAGCTTCGACTGCTTCTACCAGCTGCTGATCGCCTTTGCCGAACAACACAACCGCTTCCCGCAATTTGCCGCCGGCCCCTTGCCCTGGTCCTCGATCAAAGCCACCGTGCGCTCGGTGGCGCGCTGGACCTGGGACAAATATCGCGGCTACCGCCGCACCTGCCATCGCGGGGTGATGCAGCTGTCACAAGCCCTGTCCGTGGCCACCCGCCAACGCCTGAGCGCGCAACGGACCCACCAGGTCCGCCGCAACGCCACCGCCGACAAGATCCGCCAGGCCTGCCAGCAACTGCTCGCCGCCGGCCAGACCCTGACCAAGACGGCCGTGGCCAAGCTGGCCCAGCTCTGCCGGCAGACCGTCGCCCACTACCAGGACGTGCTCGACCATTGCCAGCAACCGCCCGACCTAAGCAAGGCAGAGGGGGGTGAAGGCGAGAAAAGGGGTGTTAATGATGGTGTCTATCAGATATCTGCGGCTGCGGGGGTCTTTGAGGAATCTAGCCGAACGGATGATATTTCCCATGAGGTCACCACGAGCGCGTTAGAGGGTTCAACGCGCGTGATGCAACCGGAAGGGGATGTTGAGGGGGAGGTAAACTACAGCATAGCCGGTCAAGTACGCCCTATTTCACCTGAGGGGCGTTGTCAGCGACGGTTGGATGGTCGTGAGGACCTTACCCCACCCATTAACATTCAGAAAGGAATCACGATGCTATTACCGCACTTGAGAGAACAGACGACATGCTCCGTTAAGGATCTGATCCAGGCGGCACTCGACGAGCGTGGGGAGAGGGTTGACTTTGCAGTATCCAAGACCTTTGCCAGTGAGCATTCCGATCATGGCAGGGGATCGCTATTTGATGAAAAAACGCCAGATGAGATCAATCTCATTTATTCCCAATACTTTGAACAGCAATGCAAGGCATTTTCGGAAGTTCTTGGTGTCCCGGAATTTAGAGGCGCTTCTGATGAGGCCCCAGACTGGATGCATGGTCTGGACTGTGACCTAGATGGCGATGAAGTGTGCGTGTGGAAAACCGAAGAAGCTACCTTATGCCTGCAACAATGTTGGACCGGACGTTATGGTGAAGTCTGGATATGGCTCTCTGCGGGCTGATGCTCCGGTTTAAACAGGTTTTGGGGGATGGTTTATGGTGGGGATGGTTAAACAAGTCATTATCTTAGTGGGTATGGGGAGTTTATGAATACTCATCTATCTGGGTGGGTAACCACTTTGTGGTGGTCCGCCCCCGACACCCTCAACAGAAAGCTGGTTAGTGGCTAGCTTGTGCTTCGATTTTGGTGCACGAGCCCAACTTAACGAAGATCAGTTGAACACCATTCGATGACTACGTTATCTTGGTGCCCAAGTGCGGCTGAAAAAGAATCATGTCAAGGCTTCTTTTCATCAGATTTCTTACGAGAGGTATAGCCTAGTCGTATCCCTACTCGAAAAGGAGGAGATTGGCTATCAGCTCGTTGACTGAATAGCTAGGTTCTGTTTCTTTAATTACCAACCTACGGTCATTTATAAACTAGAGCATGGTTGAGTCAGATAAACCGGAACCGTTTCACGTTCAACACCGACTTGCCCACCTGACTCAACAAACTCATATTTACAACTGACCACTGGTTTCTAATTAATGCGACCGAACCAACCCTAGTACGCGATGGCACCGATATCGAGGTTGCCTGCCTTGGTGCGTGGCGCACTGTTGAAGTCGCGCAGGCCGGTTAGAAAGCCATCGAGTGGGCGTGCCCTACCCCGCGCGGGTGAGGCGGCAGTCGGCGCAAAGTTGAAGTTGGCGCTATCTACGAGTAGTGGGTTGGCCGATTGACTGTGGCCATCCTGGCCGCTTAGCTTTTGCCAGGTGGCTAGATTGGTCGCTGTACTGCCGGCACGTTGCCAGCCTCCACCATCCGTTGTTTCGCTGAAGTACAGATTTCCGTCGAGTGTGACTGGCGCGCTGCTTTGCTTCGTTACCTCGCTATAGAAAAGACCTTGGCTGTTAGCCTGCACGATATTGTTGGCCAGCAGATTGTCGCTGGCGTAGTGCTGCACCAGAAATTCGCCAGTGCCGGTTTGCTTGCTGTCATTTTCGAACAGGGTGTTGTTGACGAATTGGCAATGGTCGGTGCCACCCCGCTGGGCGTCGTAGCCTCCGATGGATATCCCGGCTTGATTATTGCGATAAACCAGATTGTTGCGTACCAGAACGTAATCAGCTTTGCCCTGTGCTTTTTCGCTGGTGACTTCGATGCCGATATCGGCTTGCGCAACCCGGTTTTGCTCGATCAGCAGCCGCGTGCCACCATCGACATAGAGGCCACCGGCACTATAGTTGTTGCCATAGGCCGGATTCCCGTATGACGAGATGTTGGTCACGATGTTGTTGCTGATCAGGCCATCACGGGCACGGTCATAGGCCGGATCGGGAGAGGTGCCCTCGTAGCCAATGATGTCGATGCCGATATTGTTGTTGTCGTGCAATCGGTTATGGCTGACGCTGAAATACTGCACATTGCCATTGATGGACAGCGATTCGCTGGAGCCCGTTTTGAGCTGGTATAGCTCATTGCCATTGATCGTCAGGGCGTTGATGCTGGCGGGTGCCCGGTTGCCATAAACAGCAATACCGAAGGCGTTGCCGCTGGCACTGTTTACGGTGGTCTGAATGTCGTGGATGCGGTTGTCGCGCAATTCGATATGGCTGCCGGCACCGCTGACGTAAATCCCGGCAGGTGTCGCGCTGGCCGTGTTGGAAACATAGTTGCGGAGCTCAAAGCCGCTGACGCGCACGTAGCTGACGTCGGTCAGCTGGAACAGTCCACTGGTGCCATTTGGAACCCGTATGCCGTTGCCGTCGAATACGGGGGTCTCGCCCGGATAAGCCTCGATGCTGAGATAGCCTTCATTGGCTGTGCCGGAGCGATTGATTGTCACCTGCTCATGGTAAATCCCACCCCGCACCAGGATACGTGTGCCGGGCGTAGCACTTGCCAGGGCCCGCGTCAGCGATGCCCAGGGCTGATCGCTGCTACCTGACCCTGAGTCGCTGCCATTGCTGGCGACGTAGTAAGTAGCGACCACTGATGGGGTTGTCGGCACCGTGTAAGCCAAGCCATAGCGCTGATTGGTCAGCATCTCGGTCCAACTACTGCCGACCCCGACATAGAACCGTGTGCCGGCGAACTGCGACAAATCCAAAGGTGTGCCCAGTGCATCAAGCAGGGTAATGGCTTGTGTGGTGCTAAACAGTGGCGCCGGTTCTTGCCCTGGCGGGAGCGTTTGCCAGCCAGTGGCGGTGTGGACATACAGCGCTGTGCTACCCGGTACCGACGCCGCCAGCCACAAGGACTGCGTGCCACCCTTATCTGGAGTCAGCGCCGGTAGGCTGAAGTACAGCTCGCTGGCGGAAGGCGTACCCGCCGTGATGGCGCCAAGCCCGGCCAATTCAGCCTGGGCACCACCACTGGTCAAGCTGAGAAATGCACCTATCCAAACACTTCGCTTCATTCCGTGCTCCTTCTCGTGAAGAGATCTGTCGTGCCTAAAGCGGCGCCAATGGCATGGATAGCTCTGGGGATTCCCGGTGAATGGCGTCGCCGGGTTTGATGATGGCTGACACACCGATTCCGAGCAGTGTACTGGCGAAATGCGTCAGCAAGGGTACTCCCATGATCATGATGTTGCCCCGATCGCCAGGGATACGATGCAGGCTTTCTGACGGTAAATGGGTGATCAGTTCGCTGTAAATGCGTTGCACTTGCCGCAAATCGGGTTGCGTCGGGTCTTTCGCCACTCGGGAGCGATACCTGATGTTATCTCTATCGTGCGCATCGCTCTGCACGCCAAAACCGGCCAGGAGGTTTATCTCGGTTGCCGGTATTTTCGAGCTCTCGTGTGTGGCTTCAAGGTGGGCTGCCTGAGCAGAGGAGGTCATGGATCAACGATCTGGATAAGGCGCGAGTCAGGCAATTTGTCTGCGGTGTGGAAAGCAGCCGTGGGTGGCAATCGTGTTTCTGTGCTCAATCGCTTTGTCCAAAGCCAATTGGGTCCAGCGCACAATGGGCGCTGGCGCATTGGCATGCAGGGCTTCGAAGGTTTGTACCGACAAATCTTGTAGACGCAAGTCTTCGGCATGTTCCAGGGGCAGATAAAGAAACAGTCGCTCGGGGTAAGAGAGCCGGGTTTCGAGTTCAGTGCCGAGTGCCGCTAGGCAGAGTTGTAGCGCGATGTGGTCATACGCAAAGGCGCGTGCCTGGCCGCGAAACGCGTTGCGCGGAATTTGATCGAAAAGAATCACGGTAGCGACATAGCGTTGTGCAGCAAGCAGCGGTTCGGGTGAGTTCAGTGCATTGGCAAAATAGTCATCGCCAGAGATGACAAGTTGCTCTAGCCAGGGGGCAAAATTGTCTCGGCAAGCGCGATCGAAGTGGGTATCCGGCCCCAAAAACCAGAGCGGAACCTTGCTTTGGTAGTAGGCGTCGTTGATCTCGATGCTCCCGAACCAGAATTTGTGCAACGCAAGCAGATTGATCATGGTCATGTTGTACCGAAATCGCTATCTAAACCTGGCAGCTGCGAAATGGCTAGCCGGCCGGCGCAATCTCAGCCATTTGGAAATCCTATACTTGAACCGGAATAAAGGAGTTTTTCAACTCCTGATGGATCAGTTTGCCTTGCGGAGATTGGATGATCTCGGGGTAGCAAATTAAAGCCAGTCGATCATGGTGTACCGGGGTGTCTGGGACGCGCTCCAAATTCAGGCGCTGGGCGAACACCACTTGCCCGGGCAAAATGCCAATGCCAGCCCCGGAGTCAACCAGATTCGCAATCAATTCAAGATTGGTGACTTCGATCTGGTCGCGTGGCGGTGTCGCCCAGTTTGACAAAATACTGGTCGATTGCAGCAAATCAGGGTTGTAGATCAGGCTGTTGCGGTATTGGCGGGGTGAGCGCCATACCGCAACTTGATCGCCGCCGATATGTTTGGTGATCAGGCCGGGAATCGTGAACGGGTTCATGACCAGTCCGAAGTCAATTTCGCCCAGCGCGACGCGGCGATTGATCTCGGCTGAACTGCCGTTGATGATGGTCAGATCCAGTTCATGCCCGCCTTCATGTATCGCTTTCAGAAAGCGTCCTAGCACAAACATTCCAACAGACGGGTGGCAGCCGATCGAAAATCGCAGCTTGCACTTGCCGCCTTTCATATTCGCCAGCAAATGCATGGCGGACTCGGCGTCCGGCAGCAGGGTGCGGCCTTGCGGCGTGAGTTGGATCCCATTCCGGCCGCGAATGAAAAGCGGGGCCTTTAATTCATTTTCCAGCTTTTTGATCGCCAACGATAAAGACGGCTGCGCCAACCCCAGTTTGTCAGAGGCTTCTGACAGGGTTCTGGAGTGCGCTACGGCGACAAAGTATTCAAGATCCTTGAATGTGACAGACATATTGTATTTTACCTATCGCTGAGATTGGGCTTCGATAGTATTCATCTCAGCCGGCTCTGCCCAATAATAAAAAGAAGAGGGCTGCTTACCTGACTGGCAATCCGCCAGTCAGCCTACTGAAATCAGGAATGCGTGTTGAGGGACGCAGCAATTCTGGCTGGCGCCAGGCGTTCACAGCCGCTCGCATCAGCCATGCTCAGCCTGCCTGACAAACAGCAAGGCGGCCACCCTCATGTAATTAAATCCCCGCTAGCCTCAACTTGCACCGCAATGCATGTGGTCAGGCGCAGCTTTGCCTGCGCCAGCGCTATGCCGGCCCAAGTCAATGTCTCTACAACAGAAAAAAATCCGGAAAAGGAGGAGAAATGCTGGAGTTAATGCCGCAGTTTGAACTGAAGTCGAACCACATCACTTCTGCTGTATTAGCGCAAGTGCTGGAGCTGGCAAGCCATGCCGGGTCGATCGAGCATAGTGCTCAAATCCCACTGGTTCAAAAAATCATTCAGAAAATGTTATTGCAGCAGCCGTTGGACTTCATTCTGCCTGCCTTCCCCGCCAAGAGCCCGAATCTGACCAAAACCAGTGGCATTCACCCCGATCTGGGTGAGGTGCTGGCCTTGGCCAAGTTGAATCGCATGTGTGAACGCATCAGCGCCGTGTATGCGCCAGGTGCCCAGGTCTTGATTTGTTCTGACGGGCGCGTGTTTAGCGATGTGGTATTGGTGAACGACCAGGAAATCGATGTGTATTCAGATGGGATTCGCGAAATCATCCACGATTTTGCGCTTGCCCATTTGCAAACTTTCGACCTGGAAGACGCCTACCCCGTACCGGACGGGCCTACGCTGCGTAAACGGCTGGTGGACGAGTATGCGCTGTCATTGGAGCAAGTACGGGCCCTGGTGCAAGACGACACCGACTATCGGGGCCTGTTTAACGGTGTACATAAATTCATTCTGGAAGATCGCATCGATTTACCCCAGAACCAGGATCTGAGCAAAAACCAGGTGGCCAAGCAGGCCAAGCAAGCCACCTATGAGTTACTGCGTCGTTCTGACGCTTGGTCGATGTTGTTGAAGCATCGATTTCCCGATGCGCTACGTCTTTCGATTCATGCCTATCCCTTACAGCACGAGAAGTTCGGCATTTCACTCGTGCCGGCGGCGGAGCGCGTGGCGACGCCCTGGCATAACGTCACGCTCTACCACGGTGCCGGCCATGAGCTAATGCATTGCCGTCAAGCGCTGGCCCTGGGCGCACAAAAAAAGTTCTACAAGGAAAAATATGCTTACTACGAAATTTGAGGGCTTTGAGGGTATCGCGCTGGCGCGCCATCAGGAGTTCTCCGATCAGGAGTTGCTGGCCTATGCGCGCTCGTTAAGTCGCCAGTCCGGCCCGCTGGAGCAGCAATTACTGCATTGGGACTTCGGCCCCATCATGCATATGCATTACCAAGCCGAGGCGGCGAATTATCTGTTTTCCGATGAATGTGTGCCGCTGCACTGGGATGGCGCCTTTTTTCGCGAACCTGCCGCTTTGCTGTTTTATTGCACAGAGACCGATGGTGAGGGGGGCGACACGATTTTCTCGAATACCGAGCGACTGTGGGAGGCTTTGAGTGCGAGCGAGCAGGCGCAATGCCGCCAGATCAGCCTTAAATACACCACTGAGAAAAAAGCCCACTATGGCGGCGAGATTCATGTGTCGCTGGTGCAAACCCATCCCATCAGCGGCAAAACCATCTTGCGCCTGGCGGAACGGGTCGAGACAGCCAAAAACCCGGTTACGCTGGAAATTTTCGGCGTGGCAGACGCTCAGGGCTTTTATCAAAGCATGGTCGAAAAACTGTATCAGCCACGCTTTGTGTATCAACACCGCTGGCAAAAAGGGGATTTACTGATTTGCGACAACTTCACCTATTTGCATGGCCGACGTGCGCTTGGCAGTAATCGCAGCCGGGCATTTAAACGGGTCCAAATCCTCTGAGCAAGGTGAGTGCTGATGTCACATATATCATCCGATACGGCGTTTCTCGCCTATAAGAAGCAATGTTCAACTATGGCGTTCCCCTCGCAATTTGCCCACTATGCAAAAGCCCGGGGCGCTGCGTATTACTGGGAGCCAGGGAAATTTTTTGTGGTCACCAGCGCCACCTTGGCGCGGGAGGTCTTGTCCAGCGCCAATTACAGCGCTGATCGCGGCGCCTTTTTTATCTCCAGAATGCCTGAGATGGATTTGAGCCTGATCGGGGACTTCTTTTCGATCGTGAAAAAAATGATGGTGATGAGCGACGATGAGGCGCACATCAAGCGTCGTCGGCTGGCTCATTGCGGTTTTGAAGAGCACATTCTGGAACGCTTCACACAAACCGTGGAGCAAACCGTGAAAACCTTGGTAGGCCAGGTCAAGCAGACGCTACAGCAGGCGCCGGGCTTTGAATTTGTGCATAGCCTGAGCAAGCAATTGCCATCCACCGTATTGGCAGACTTTTTCAGCATTCCAGAAGCTGACCGTGAACACTTCTTTGAGTCTGCGAATTGCATGACCGGCTTCTTTGGTGGCGCATCCAGCTATCAGAATGAAGACGGAATCCGCGTCAACCGCGCGGCACGCGCCCTGAAAGAATATTTTGAAAACCTGATTCATGAGCGGCGTGGTGGCAATGGCACAGACTATGTCTCGATCCTGCTGCGTGCGCAGGCGGCGAGCGGCTTGAGTGATGAGGAGCTGATTGCACAATTGATCATGATGCTGGTTGCTGGCCAGGTGACGACCACTGACCAGATCAACAACATCATGTATTTGTTGGCGGCTAACCCTGAGATTGCCATGGAACTCAAGCAGGATCGGGAAAAACTGGGCAACGCGCTAGAAGAATTCAAGCGGTTTGACCCGGCCGTTACCTTCATCTTCAGAGTCGCACGCACAGATTGCGAATTGGGTGGATTGCACTTAAAACCCGGTGATGTGATTTTTATTGCAAACCACTGCGTCAGCCGCGATTTACCGGCAGAAACACTGCCGGACACGATTCAGATCGCGCGCAGAACCCCGCATATGGCGTATGGACATGGTGCTCACCACTGCTTGGGCGCCAAATTAGGCCGGTTGGAAATCCGTTTGCTGTTTGCCGAAATCCTGCGCGAGTTGCCGCTGCTGCGGCTCGACCCAGCCAAACCGGCTGTACGCGATCATTATTCGCTCTCATTTTCTGGCTTTTCGCACTTATCGCTGTTGGCGGGTTAAGGTGGACGCTGGTATGGGCGGGGGGGCCCGCCCTTGGCGCGCAGCAATCCGGTATCAGGCAAGACGGCGCGACCTGAATCAGTAGGCCAACAGAACCTCCTCTTTTCTCCCTCAGACACAACCGGTGAATCTCAAGTCTTAGCGGGATAAAACCTCTGTTCGCCCACCGTGCTGACGCTCGTGCAAGGCGAGCCCAATCTTTCAGCCTCGACATCTATGGATGCCGAAGTGGCGGCCTTCATCACAATCCTCCAGAACCATACTCGGAACAAGGCTATACCGTTGCCGAACAGTCCTGCTTGAATCTCAAGATGCGGCGGGTCGGCAGCGCCGCGATGCCAATCCTGCCAAAGCGAGCATCCATATCGCTGGCGGTATCACTCACTTCCACAATTGCCAGAGATTGCACGCAGCGCCGGGAAATCTACCCGCAATCGCCTGTCCGCAAAAAATGGCATCAAAAAATATTCCTATTGGCTTGTCCAAAATTATTTAAGCCCCACAGGCTCAGCGAACTATCTCACTTGAATATGAGAAATACACCGTTGCAGCCGGCTGCGATGGTGTTTTCGAATTTACTTTCTCGCTGACGCACAAACACCTAAATAGGTTTGCGCGGCGATGCAATGAGTTTCTGGTGAATTGTCTGATCAATACCCGCTGCGGAAAGTGTGCATAAAGCGGCATTTTCAACTTGCTTTAACTGGCGCCTGTGTACGGAATTGATCATCGTTGTCTTTTTAAAGGATGTTGAGCTGCCGATACTCTTGGCTTAGCGGGAGTTCCGAGCATCGGTATGATCGAATGGATACCCGTTAGTGCTTTCAGCGTATTGCGGTGATTGGCTGAATATTTAAGCCCTTTGATGTAGTAAGTGCACCAGATTTTATTACTTTTGGAGATATTAAAAAAGCAATTGGTGTTTTTACTAATTAAACCCACGTTTTGTGTAGGGCACTCCATTCATTGTGGCAGATTAAATGATAGATTCTCCTAATGCTGAAGTATTTGATACAGCTCGTAAGCCGCGTTGCTATTGGCATTCAAGGCTTTTACACAGGGGTGTTTGTCATGATTTAAACAAATTTCTTGTTTTGATGTGCTTCGTGTCAATAGCCAACTACCCATGGTATTGGCTGTGCGTATAGAGCGCCGCACGCGTTACCAGTATGGTGGGTGAGCGATTGTGCCACGGCTTGAGTGAAGGGCTTTTCTTAAGCACAGCATAAGCTGTCTATTTTGCAACGACATTCGCCACATGTTTTATGGATATTTGATAAGCCATCTTTCGAATGTCCCTGTACCAGAGTGATTTCTCAAGATTCCCTATCAATAGGCAGTAGAGGCAATCCATCTCAATTCTGAATTGACAGGGCGATCTTCAAATCACTCTTGTATAGATAAAAACTGGCGAGACGCATTTAATCCATCAATATATTATGTATTTGATGGAATTTGGGGGAGGAAGGTGTTGGGGCTATTAATGGTACGGAAATGTTCTGCTCTGTCAGACCAATATCCTGGTGGCTGGTATTGTTGATACTGATTTGGCAGTACTGATTGCGATGGCCATTTTAAACAGAGTGGTTTTGTCGTCCTGAATATTACCGCATTAACCCTTTGCGGACAGATCGGACGCATGCCAGGTCCGTAGCGTGCGTGGCGACTCAATACCTAACAACTATACCCTTGGCGCTGGGCTTATTGTTAGCCCACATGAAATCAACTAAGACGTCTCGGAAAACAAAACATGGAACTATCGGTTTACATACAAAGGGTTGGAGATCTTGCTGCATCAAGGCAGTTTGGCGTTACGGAACGGACGGCTAGCTCCTGGCGGCGAATGGAACGTGCGCCGAGTCCTCAGATTGCGTTGCGTATCGTTGAGGCGAGTGAGGGACTAATTGATTGGAAGGGCATTTATCAGCCTTATGCGCGTTATCGCTTACGCCAGGCGGCTCGGGTGCGTGGTGACGGTAAAATGGGGTCATCCAAAGTTTTAAATACTTGACGACCTGCTGATTCGCTTCTGACGTTGTTGGAATGGAATGAGTCGTAAAAACAAACACGGCCTGTGAAGGATCGCAAAGCGTGGCAGATCATTTAGCCGGAACAATGTCGTAAACTAGCACTTTGGTTTTGTTTGCATTATCCGATCTGAGTGTTTTATTTAAGACTATTGAAAAGGTTATTTGCCTTCTCCCTGATGGGTGTTGTTAACTTTATTTAGCCATGATATCGGCCAGTATCTTTGGATACTTTGGGGTTTGATTATTCCACTTTTAAATAGATCCATTTACGAGTGGTGCTTCATGGCAGTCATTTTCTGGTGTTCAGCAAGCCTCGGCCGGTATGTCGATCCCCTGCATGCCGGCCATTTTTTTGTCGTGGCCAGGGGAATTCACGTTTTGTAGCCAAGGGTGGGGGCTGCCTTGAGGGCTCTACGCCAAACGGCCAAGTTTGTATTACCCCTTGATTGAGGTGAAGTCGGTTGCCGTGACAAGGTGAAACACTTCCACGCCAAAGGAGGCGCCATGCTGTTCCGCTTAGCTAGGTTTTTGTCTCCCTATCAGACGCCAGTGGCGGGAAGGCAATTCGTTCAGGCGGATTTTGATAGCGTCAACCGACGGTCTGTTCAATGAGACGACATCTCGTCGCGACACCGTCGTGGTGGACTGAAGTGCCTCGGGCCGCCTTTGCGCGGTGTTCCGCAAGCGTGGCCCGTTGCGCAGATGCGGCGGACTTTAGCCCATCTCGGTACGGGGTGTTGGCGAGGCGGGGGATTGGGCTTTGGTTCGCCGTGCAGGCAACGCAGGATGCGATAGGCATGGCGTGCAGGCGATGAATAGGCAGTCGCTGGCGTGCTTCCCCTCTTCGGGCCAAGCGAGTGTCGAGTCGTTAGGCTCGATAACGTTGGAACCGCCGTTCCCGCACATCCCGCCGCTGCAGCGCATTCTGGAAGAAGCGCCCTACATCGCCCGTTGTTCCGACAACAAGACCGCGACCCGCACCCGGCCGCGTGACTATGCGATGCGCTACCCCTATATGCAGATCAACCGCTCCGGCGAAACCGCCGGCAGAGTGTCCTGGCTGATCTTCGACCTCGACCACCCGGACTTCCGGATCTGGGAACGCGCCGGCCTGCCCGAACCCAACCTGATCGTGCGCGACCGCACCCGCCCGAGCGCCCACCTCTACTACGCCATCAACCCGGTCTGCACCTCCGCCAATGCCCGCTCGGCGCCAATCGAATATATGCGCGCCATCTACAGCGCCATGGCCGTGCGCCTCAAAGCCGACCCCAACTACCACTCCGGCCCGGTGGCCAAGACACCCGGACACCCCTGGTGGATCACCACCGAACACCACGGTGCCGTGTTCCCCCTGCAATACCTGGCCAAGTGGGTCGAGCCGGAACTGGCCCAGCCCCGCCCCTGGAGCAAAGGCCCCGACCTCGATGCCGTGGCCCACTCCCGCCACTGCACCCTGTTCGAACAACTGCGCTTCTACGCCTATGCCATCGTGAACCGGCAGCGCGAAGAAGGCAGCTTCGACCGCTTCTACCAGCTGCTGATTGCCTTTGCCGAACAACACAACCGCTTCCCGCAATTTGCGGCCGGCCCCTTGCCCTGGTCCTCGATCAAAGCCACCGTGCGCTCGGTGGCACGCTGGACCTGGGACAAATATCGCGGCTACCGTCGTACCTGCCATCGCGGGGTGATGCAGCTGTCACAAGCCCTGTCCGTGGCCACCCGCCAACGCCTGAGCGCGCAACGGACCCACCAGGTCCGCCGCAACGCCACCGCCGACAAGATCCGCCAGGCCTGCCAGCAACTACTCGCCGCCGGCCAGACCCTGACCAAGACAGCCGTGGCCAAGCTGGCCCAGCTCTGCCGGCAGACCGTCGCCCACTACCAGGACGTGCTCGACCATTGCCAGCAACCGCCCGTCCTAAGCAAGGCAGAGGGGGGTGAAGGCGAGAAAAGGGGCGTTAATGATGGTGTCTATCAGATATCTGCGGCGGCAGGGCTGGGAAATACAACGTGCCGTCGAGTCGAAGCCAGGCGGGATGTTTCTGATGATGCGTTGTTGACCGGGTTGGTAGTGCGACCTAAACCCATTCCTTTTTTCAGATTAGTCGTTTCAGAGGCTTTCGCTCGGAATCGTTGTCTTGGGAGAGACATCACCTTGGCCAGGTGTCGGGCACGGCAGAAACAAAGTCTGTGGGAAGCATCTGAAATCGCGTTGTTTTCGGAAAATGGTATAGAGACTTTGCCTGGCGTTGTTCTCAAATCACCAACTGTGTAGGCCAAATGCGCGATTCAATGGCCCTGCAGCGATAATGCAAGCCATGCCCCGGCCGAGTGCGGTTTCCAGCGGACCGGCAATGCTGTCCCTCTCCTTGGCGTGTCTACGCCTTCACAGCCCTTTGCCGAGCCTGCTCTCGGGCCTGCCCAACGCTTTGCCGGGGCATCCTAATTTCTCTCCTCTTCAGGAATTCTCAGCATGCCAGCCAAAAATCGCAGTGACCTCAAAGGCCGCTTTGTCACCGGTAGTCGGCCGAGTCAGCAGGACTTCGCCGATCTCATTGATAGCCAGCTAAATCTGGCGGATGACAACCTCTCTCAAGGTGTGGGCAGTGATGGGCCTACGCTTCATTTTGGTTCTGACGTCCAGTTCACCAAATCACTGACTGCCGAAGCCAATGCCAGTTTCAAGGGCAGTCTGAATTTCAGCAGTGCAAAGGGCAACGACTTGACTCTGGACAGTTCTCTGACGCTGGCAAACGTGCAGATCAAGGGGATTGATAAAGATGTACTGGGGGAGAGGAGCGATAGCCTGCCAACCGCCTCTGCAACACGCCGTTATGTCGATCAGAAAGTGGCTGATCTTGGCGCAGGCCTGCTGATGCGTGGCGAGGTCCGGGTGGTGGTCAACGCTGAGACGATGGGCCAGGTAGTGATTTCGACGGATGCCGACCAACCCCCAAGCGGTTTGCCGAAAATTGATGGGGTCCAGCTGGTTAAAGATGATCTGGTGTTGGTGGCGTTACCCGCAAGAAGCGGGGTGAACCGGGTCTGGAAAGTTGCGGCCGGAAGCTGGTCGCCAGCAGGCCCCGAGTACGGCGCCGAGCCAGGACAAGACATGAAACTGAATGCGGCGATTCTGGTGAAGGATGGCACGCTGGCGGCAGGCACCGTCTGGAAGGTGACCGAGCTGGATGGCAAACAGAATCAGGCGGTGTGGACACGCTGGCGTGACCTCGACTATTTGAAATCCAGCACGGGTTTGAAAAAGCAGGGCACTTTACTGTCTGTCGATAGCGATTGGTTGAAAACGCAGATCGAAACAGGGATGGAAGGCAAGGTTAAGGTTGATGCGCCACTGCGGTATGAAGGCGGACGATTGGGGGCGAACCTGGGCAGCGGCATCAAGCTGAGCAGCGGCAAACTGGATGTTGAACCTGCAGCGTTCATCATGGTGATCAAAGCGGGCGATCCCTTGCCTGCGGTGACAGACGTGCCGGTCAATGGTTTGGTGGTGGTGGTCGGATGAGCGGCGCATTCAAGGTTCATCGCAATGGTCAACTGCAGGAGGCCAGCAGTCTGCTGGTTCGTACCGACGCAGACGGTTCGCCCAAGCTACTTCCGGTTCAGACTGTCTACACTCGCCCTGCCAATGCAGTGGCATTGCAGAGGATTCGTTCCTGGCTACAGCCGGCTGCCGGGGCGGCTACCTTGCTGCATGACGGCAGCACACTGCTATTCGGTCAGGCGGGTACTTATTCGCTGCTTGTACCTCACGGCGTCAGTCAACTCGCCGTGCTGCTGGTCGGCGCGGGTGCCAGCTTCCATAGTGGGGCCGGCGCAAAAGGTGGCGGCGGGCGGGTGCTGGCCGGCAATGCGCTAGCTGTCACGGCAGGCGAGACGCTTTCGATCGTGGTGGGGAAGGGCGGACGCACCGGCAGTGGCGGTGCTTATGTCAAGGCCGGCAACTCCTCGCTGACTCGGGGCGCATCAGGCGCTGCGCTGACCTATCTGGCTGCGAGCGCAGACAACCAGGATGGCAGTCCTCTTCCACCTGGCGGGGTCCAGCTGCCGGGTAAAGACGAGAAATCCGGGCTCATCGGCTTCAAAGCCTGCCCGTGGTCCGATGGGGGCGCCGACTGGCGTAAATCCGGTAACGGATCGGGGGTGTTGGCCTCGCCGGGCCTGGATGGGCTGGCAGTGGTTTCTCTGCTGCCCTTTCAACTCGCAACCCTGCCCTGATACGCGGAGCCGAAATGCCATCGCCACCCACTTCCTCCGCGTCTGCGCAAACCGCCCAGGCGGCCGCGTTTGAACTCTATGAACGCCGCCTCAGTGCCATCGAAGCCGCTCTGGCCGATGCTGCCATCCAGCGCGAATCCCAGCAAAAGACCTTGAGCGAACTGACCGAGGTTCTACACGACCTGCGCGACCTGATGGCTGCCTGGGAAACCACTCGCGGCGCCTTTCATGTGCTGCGGGCGCTGGGAAATGCGGCCCGCTGGCTGGTCACCGTGGGGGCCGCCGCCTTTGCCCTCTGGCTGTGGTTCAAGAATTCCCTGCACTGAGCGGCGCATTCTCCAGCCGATTCAACCTCTTCCTCGCACCAAGGATCTTCCCATCATGACCTTCCTACCCGACTTCATTGACGTGGGGCAGCCCCGGCTCGTCCGGATCTGGCAAAACATTCGTGGCGACGTGCGACGCATCGGCCTGCTCCTGCTGGTGGGTGCGCTGGCGCTGGCCGCCATGCGGCTCGTCCCCTGGCAGGGGACGCCCGGTGACCTGCTCTCGATGCTGGTGTTTGTGCTCGTGGCGATGTTTGCCTGCGCCCATCTGCTGCGTCGCATTATGTTACCGACCGTGCAGCTGGGGGCGTTGGCCGATCGCGCCGCCGCCGAGCCCTTGGCCGCCGCGATTGTGTTCCTGGCCATTGCCGTACTGCAGACCGGCATGCTGCTGGCGCTGGTCATACTATTTGCAACGCCGGGGCACGCTGCCGGCCTTCCCCCTGGCCTGCCGGAAAAGGCCTATCGCAATCTGCCCATCGTACTGGCCGAACAGCAGCGCTACTGGCCCGACCATCCCGCCCGTTCCGTACTGGCGGCGCAGATCGAGCAGGAAACCTGCCCCACACTGCAAAGCCGCCAATGCTGGTCTGAACGGGCGGAACTCAGAACCCCGCGCGAACAAGGTATCGGTTTGGGCCAGATCACCCGAACCGCCCGTTTTGACGCGATGGCCGCGATTCAGCAGCAATATGCCGGACAGTTTGCCGGCTGGAGCTGGGACCAGCCCTACGATGCCCGTTTTCAGGCGCGCGCCTTGGTACTGCAGGGCAAACGCTGCTACCTGCCGATTACCGGCAGTGCCAACGTCACCGAGCGACTGGCCATGTCCCTTAATTGCTACAACGCCGGGCCGGGCATGCTGGCCATCAGTCGCACCCGTTGCGCGGTACGCGCTGGCTGCGATCCGGCGCGCTGGTTCGGCCATGTCGAACTCGCAGAAGGCCCGAGTCGCCACGCGGGCTACGGACAGCGCTCATTTCACGCCATCAGCCGTGAATACGTCAGACGGATCATGCAAGAACGCCGCCCACGCTACCGCTTTCTGGATGTCTGACCCCTCATGAATCGACTGACTCTTTTTCTCTGGATCGGCGCCAGCGCGGCGCTGGGCATGGCCAGCTTTTGCGGCGGTTACAAACTGGCCAGTGACAAGGCCGGCCTGGCCGCCAGCCGGCAATGGCAGGCTGTTCAAGCCCTGCAAACCCAGCATGAAGCCCGCTCACGCGAGATTCACACCCAGTACGCCCAGCGCGAAGCCACCTTGCGTACCCGCCTCGCCCAACAACCCCAGCAGATCATCCGCTATGTTCAAGCCCATCCTTATCGTCTTGAGCTGCCTGCTCACTGGCGCCTGCAGCACGATGCCGCTGCCGGTTTGCCCGAGCCTGCCAGCGCCCCCCGCCCCCCTGCTGATACCGCCCAGCCCGTTGATGACCTTACCGCCCTCACCACCGTTACCGACAACTACGCCCACTGCCAACGCTGGCGCCTCGACCTCGAAGCCTGGCAAGCCTGGTATGCGGCCGTGAAGGCTGTGGTGGTGGAGTAAAGGCTTTGTTCGTTGAAATTCCTGCTTTACTAATTTGGTTTCTTCGTGTCATTCATAGAATTGATTAAGGAGTGTATAGCATGTATGACTGTTTGGATAAATCCAGAGCTGATAGGGCGCAGTCTGCGCTGAATAATATTTCCCAAAGGATGGATTATAAAAAATCTAGCCGTATTTCAAATGGTTGGAGTAAAAATAGTGAAAAGCAATACGGAGAGGACTTTCGAGGGGATGGAAATCCTTCCTCTCGATTTTATGCGTGGTCTGATAATTCCCAAAATAATGAAGCGAGAAATTTTACTTCTAGAAATGGGGATTTATGGCTCTCGAATAGAGAGGATGCTAGAAATATGTATGATACTTGCAATGAGACTGGGAGCCACCGAACAGACCTTTCGGATGTGGAGGATGAGGCAATAAGTGAAGATGAGGAATCTACAACTGCTCAAGCTTCCTCTGATACAGAGACTCAGCGGAATGGTCAGTATAAATATAATTTAGATATCGAATTTCTGCACGAGCAAAAAAGCGGGACTTGTGATCTGGGTGATAGTACGTTCGGAAGGACCACGCCAAAACATGAAACAATTTTTAAAAGTTTATCGATGACTGGTAATTTAGTTAATATTTTGCTTCAGCATAGACTGGATGTTGATATAAAAATCAGAAAGAAAGATGATCTGTTTGTTGATGTTGGGGTGTTGTCTCATTTGCAGAATATAAATGAGGGAAATTGGAAAGATGTTGTGGAAGATCTGACCCCCAATGAAATGGGCAAGGCCCCAAGAAACAGATACTGGAGCAAGAAATTTGTTGAGGATCATGAAAAAAATCATGCGAGCGATGCAAAAGATGCTACAGAGAGGGGGATTGTGAATGCAAAAAAACATATAAATGATATGAATGGGGGTATTGAATTAAATGACTTGGGAGAGAGTGTGAAGAATATAGCGTACAAGATCATCCACAACGAAGATTGGAAAGATTACTATGGGATTGATCATCCCGGCGCGCCGGCACATGATCTTCGTGCAGGTGAAATACGTACCTATAATAAAGGGAAGAATGACTATTTGAATTTGGTTGAGGGAATAAAGAGGCATGCAGAAGCTAAATGGGGGGGGTGGAGAGGGAAAAAGCAAAATCAAATTATTACCGATAAGAAGAATGGGACTTTTTATAAATGATAAGTGGGTGTAGTTTAAAGGTTAATATTATGTTTTTACGAGTTGGCGTGAAGTGGCAGTGCTGATTGGTTTATCCAATTATTGGATTGGGATAGATCGCTCCCCAGGAAAATTGAGGAGGCATGTCTCTATAGTTCATGTTCTGAATGCTATTCTTGAAGTTGCTGCCCCAGGTGTGAGCTATTTTGTATTTGACACGACAAGGCGAATGTTTGTGATTGTATGTTTCTGAGGCGATCGTATTAAAAACCTTGGCGCCGGCAAAATTGGCTCTACCCCGCCTGAGGCAGAGTAAATCCTTGCTGGTAATATAAATGTCATTGCTGGCATATGGAATTATGAAATTATGTTTTGGCCATTTCTTTAGATATTCACCAATACCAATATGGGCTATCAGATCCATGGGCAGGATAATGATACCCGGAAGCATTCCAAAAGCAGCATGTATGGGCAGTTTCTTCTGGTGATTGCCAATCAAACTGAGCCGCTGTCGTAGCGCCACAGTCTGTGGAGCCCAAATGCGCCAGGCGGGCTGCGACAAGATAAGATGTTCTCACTGCAATAACCCCTCCCCGGCACCCTGCACGATACGGGAAAACGCTTCTGGCTCGTGCGACCCGCCTTCTCCGTTTCTTCTCCCATCCCCCTCGCTGCAGCTGGTGCCGGCCCGCCCTGGGCCGGCTTCAGATCTCAGCAAATTCAAGGAACAGGTTCATGGCCTTTCAAACCCCGGATGTCTACGTACGCGAGCAAGCGACGCTGCCACCCTCCATCGCCGAAGTCGAAACGGCGATCCCGGCCTTCGTTGGTTTCACCGAGAAAATGCTTGATGACGATCAGAAAGCGCTCTCGTTGCGTTACGACGAAAGCGACAAGACCAAATTGGTTGCCGATTCGATCAAGCCGCGTCGCATTACGTCGATGCTTGAATACCATCAGTACTTTGGTGGCGATTACAAAGAAGCGCTGCTGGTTAAACTGCTTCAGGCCGACCCGAAGATCGAGGACTATCGTGTTGACTCGATTCTGACGGCAGACAAGCAGTCGCTGGGCGCGCTGCCCAAGTTCTTCCTGTATCAGGCGGTCTCGCACTTTTTTGCCAATGGCGGCGGTGCCTGTTACATCGTGCCGGTCGGGCTGGCCAATGCGACGCAGACCGTCCGCGCCAGTGACTTCCAGGCTGGTCTGGCGGCCGTCGAGCAGATCGAGGAAGTCACCATGTTGCTGACGCCCGAAGCGGTGACGCTGGGCGCAGAAGATTTCTATCTGAATGTAGCGGCCAAAGCACTGGAACACGCCAAGAAGTTTCCCAGCCGCGTGGCCTTGATCGACGTGGTCGAGAATCCGCCCAAGGGCACGGTCAGCGCCACCATCAGCGCCGATGCCCAGGCTTTGCGCGACAGGTTGTCCAACCGGGATCATCTCAAGCATGCGGCCGCGTATTACCCGTATCTGATGACCTCGATTGCGCGTAGTGCCGGAAATCCACAAGTTGTGACTTTCACGCTGAAAGATGACCCCGCCAACCCCGGCAAGCAGATTGAGGAAGAGCTGGCGACGACCTCGCTCGACAAACTGGCCGGTACGGCGCGCCATACCTTGATCCAGCAGCGCCTGTCCCGCCTGTATCTGGTCTTGCCGCCCTGTGCAGCCATTGCTGGCGTCTATTCGCAGACCGATGCCCAGCATGGCGTCTGGAAGGCGCCGGCCAATGTCGGGCTGGCTCAGGTCATTGGCCCGCATATTCCTATCACCAACGACCAGCAAAAAGCGTTGAACGTGGATGTGACGGGCGGCAAGTCGATCAATGCCATCCGTGCCTTTACCGGCAAAGGCACCCTGGTCTGGGGCGCACGTACGCTCGATGGCAACGATAACGAGTGGCGTTATGTCAACGTGCGTCGCCTGTTCAACATGATTGAGGAGTCGGCCCGCAAGTCGATCAACCAGTTTGTGTTCGACCCCAATTCGCCATTTACCTGGTTGAAGATCAAGGCCATGGTCGAGTCTTACCTGCGCAATCTGTGGCAGCAGGGCGCCTTGTTTGGCGACAAGCCGGAAAAGGCGTTCTTTGTGAATGTGGGCTTGGGAAAGACCATGACACAGCAGGACATTCTCGAAGGGTTGATGAAGGTGGAGATTGGCATTGCGGCCAACCGGCCTGCCGAGTTCATCGTACTGACCTTCACTCACAAACCAATGGAAGCCTGAGAGGCCGCCGGGAATCGCTGAACGGTGGCCGTCTTGCCCGCCACGCATCCCTTGCCTGGCGGGTCGTTTTGGCCGACCCCGCTTCGCCGATCCCGGCAGTCTCCGGGCCAGGAGATCTGAATCATGGCAACGACCGCACAAGAAATCGCAACCCAATACCCGATCCCGGTTTACCGGTTTGTAGTGAGCCTCGGTGGCGAATCCATCGCTTTCTCGGAGGTATCGGGTCTGGACATTGGTTACGAGACCATCACCTACAAAGACGGCCTGGGCAGGCGCTACATGCCGGGCCAGCCGACTGACGTCAACATCACGCTCAAACGCGGGGTGGTGCGCCAGAAGAGCCAGTTTTACAAGTGGATCTCGTCGATCAGTCTCAATCTGATCGACAAGCGGGATATCACGGTAAGCCTGACTGACGAGAAAGGCACGGTACCGCTGGTGACCTGGACGGTCACCAATGCCTTCCCCAAGAAGCTCACGGCACCGAGCTTCAACGGTGGGTCGAACGAGGTAGCAATGGAGCAACTGGAACTGGTGGCAGACGACGTCACCATCGAGTTCCACTAAGCCCCGGCGGGCACCGTGGCCAGTGCCGGCTACCGGTCGGGCGGCGGTGCCCCAAACATCAAGGACACGCCTCATGGCCAAATCCAAATCCCGGCATGAAGCCGCGCTGGCCCTGCGCTTTCGCTTCGCCGTGTTCATCACCGTCGGCGGCGTGCCCATGCTGACGGACCTGCGTTTTCAATCAGTGGACGGTCTGGACCTTTCTCGGGGGATTTCCTGGCAAAACAGCCAGCCATTTCTGCTCAAGGATACCCAGGTCAAGACCCTCAGCCTCAAGCGTGGGGTGACGTCCATCCTCAATGGCGATTTGTCTGCGCTGAATGTCGCCAATGCCGGACAGGTAGCGCTGTGGCAGGACCGTCTGGTGGCCTGCGATCTGTTGGTGGTCAATCTCAACCGCATCAACGTGCCGCAGGCGGCCTGGCTGATCAGCAATGCTGTGCTCAAGCATCTGTCCTGGGGATCGATGGAAGGCGATGCCAACGAAGTGCTGATTGAAAAGATGTCTTTTGACTACACCCAGATACGGCCCTTTGTCTTATGAGCATCCATATCCGCGAAATCGATATCTGCCTCAACGAGGAAACCCCCGGGTTCCCGGATGGCGCCGGCAAGGCCGGTGCTGCCGGGTCTCCCGGTGTGACGCCCTCCGGGGGGCTTGATCCCAATCTTCGACGCGAGCTGATTTCGCTGATCGAGGACATCCTGCAATCCCGAAGGTGGTAAATCATGACCTCTCTTGTTTCGAAGGTTGGCACCGGTCTGCTCAAGGCCAAGTCAACCAGCGGCCCCGAACTGACCATCCAGGCATTTATCGACGAAAAACGTAGTCGCAAGGCGGGTAGTGCCCTGTCGTTTGCCTATCTGCCGGATTCACTGAAATTCAGCGTCGGGCATCAACTGGCAACGCAGGCTCTCATAGGCGAGATCAGTGGCGCGGCCAGTTTTCAGCACAGCCAGAGCGCCGAGATGAGCGTTACCTTGCTGCTCTCCGAGGTTTACTACCGCAACATCGTTGGTTTTACCGTCGGCCCGCGCGGCGACGGGGCCATCAACAAGCAGCTGAAAGCCCTGATGAAGGCGGCTTACCAGCTCAATGGCGCCACGCATCGTCCCAACTTTCTGACCGTCAAGTGGGGAAAGATGCCGCTGGGCGACGATGTGGGCGGGGGCTTCAAGTGTCAGCTGAAGAAATTGCAGGTCCGTGAGAAGCACTCCAACCGGAAGGGGATACCGACGTATGTCGAAGTTGATTGCACCTTTGTCGAGGTGTTGTCTCCTGCCGAACGGGAAAAGAAGGGCAAGAAGAGTTCACCCGACCTGACGCACGAGCGGCAGGTCGTGGCCGGGGATCGTCTGGATCATAAGACCTGGCAGATTTACGGCACGCCCATCCATGCCTTGAAAGTCGCCCGCCTTAACGATCTGGACCACCCGCGTGAGCTGGCAGCGGGCAGTGTGCTGCGCTTTCCTCCTTATCAGGATCAATCATGAGCGGCCAACTGCGTATCGAATTGAATATCGGCGGCCAGACGCTGAGCCAACTCGGGCCGGTGCCGAATCTACGGCTCGAAACCATGGCCAATCAGCCAAGCCGGCTTTGGGTGACTTTGACCGAGCAGCGCAGCAGCCAGGGCAAGTTTTCGCTGGCTGACAACACCCGGCTCAAAGTCGGGGGCAAGGTGACGCTGAAGCTGGGCTACGAGGGCGATGGCGGGGCGACCGAGGTGTTTCGCGGCAAGATCGTCAGCCGGGCCTTCAAGGTTGACAGCCAGGGCATGAGTGTTGAGTTGAACTGCGCCTGCAGTGCCATCGGCGCGACCGAAGGGGTGCTGAACAAAGCCATGGCGGGGCCGATCAAAGACGAGGTCTTGATCAGGAATGTGCTGAAGCAGGCGGGCATCACTCTTGGAAAAGTCGCAGACGGGCTGCTTGAGCACAAGCAGATGGTGTTGCCGCCCGTCAATGCCTGGCAGTTTGTCCGGCAGCGGGTAGCGGCCAATGCCTGTGTGCTGATCAGCCGCTTGGGCAAGGTGGAAGTGGTCAGGCCAGCGCTGACTGGCGTCAAGCACACCCTGCAGCTTGAGATCCAGAACATCCTGGGCCTGCAATTGCTGCAGGATGGTCGCCATCAAGTCAACAGCATCGCGCTGACGGCCTGGCAGATTGCCAGTCAGTCGATGGGAACCCAGGCACTCAAAGCTGCGGGGTCTCAAGCGGGCGCTGCCGGCAAGGCTTTGGGGCGCGGTCGTTTCCGTCGGGTGCTGGATCACTGTGCCAGCCCTGCAGTCTTCGCCAAGCAGGCCGAAGCAGAGGTCCTGGCCCGCGAGCTGGATTTCCGGCGTGGAACGGTGATCGTGCCGGGGCGGGCGGACATCGAAGTCGGCCAGGTGCTGAGCCTGCAGAAACTGCCGACCTCGGTGGCGGGTGACTACTGGGTAAGCGGCGTCTGTCATGTGGCCGATGGCAATGGCTGGCGTACTGAAGTCACGCTGGGCCTGCCTTACCACCGGTTTTTTCCGGAAGCGTCTGGATATGCCCAAGGCGTGATGCTGGCCACGGTGGAACCCTATAAGGACGACCCGGAAAAATTGCTGCGCCTGCCGGTGAAACTGCAGGGGCTACAGCCGGATAGTGCCGTTCTGTGGGCGCGCTTGGGGACACCGCTGGCCGGCAAGGATCGTGGCTGGTTTGCCTTGCCGCAGCCGGGTGATGAAGTCGTGATCGGCTTTATTGGTGGTCACCATGAGGAACCGGTCATCCTGGCCTCGGTTCACAATCCCAAGCGAAAGCCGCCCTATCCCTATGGCAAAGAGGCTTATCAACATGGTCTGGTGCTCGAAAAATCCCTTCATCTGACGCTGAATAGCCAGGAGAAATCTGCCCTGTTGGCAACTGGCGACAAAACATCGCTGGCCCTTTCCGACGCCAAAGGCATCGAAGCCAAGCGCGACAAGGCCAGCCTGGCATTGCTCGATGGCGTGACCGTCAGCAACCCCGGCAAAACCACCAAGATAGCCGCGCAGAAGATCCAGCTGGACAGCAAATCGACCGTGGATATCAAGGTTGCCCAGTTTGTGAATGTGCAATAACGGCGGAGATTCTTTTCGCCTCCCTTCCTTTCAAGGATTCCCATGCAAGATCCCTCATTTCTCGGCAGAGGCTGGACCTTTCCGCCAACTTTCATCCGGCCTGGCCTTTCTCCGCACATGGTGGAAGGCGAAGCACTGGTCGAACAATCCATTCGCTCGATTCTCGATGCCGCGCTGGGCGAGCGGGTGATGCAGCCGGACTTTGGCTCGCTGCTGGCAGATTTCATGTTCAGCGACCTCACCACCGAAGCGCAGGAGCAGCTGCGCCAGAGCGTGACCGACGCGCTGGTCTGGCAGGAACCCCGGATCGACCTGGAGCTGGTCGATGTGGATAGCGATGGGGAAGTGCTGAGCATCCGCATCGACTACCTGATCCGTAACACCAACACCCGCTCCAACCTGGTCTACCCCTTCTACCTGCGGGAAGCCCTGGCATGAAGCGCGTACTGCGGACGACTGACCTGCTGACGGCTGCCAGCCCGATAGGCCCTGCCATGCTGATCGGCAAAGCGGAAATCCCGCTGCAGGGAACGGGCAAAAAATGGCGTGACAAGGGCACCAGCCTGTTTGTGCAGGGCGATGAAGCCCGCGTCATGCTGCCGGGAGCGTATACGGCGGGTGCTTACAGTATCCCTGGCAATCTGCTGCTCAAGATTGATGGCCCGCCGACCCTCTCCCGAAAACTCAAGGTGGGCGGCAAATGGGCCGTGCTGGCCGATCCGGTCAATCTGAAAGGAAAGCCCGCACCGCCTGCCATCCAGCCAGGGCCAGCGCCGACGCCCGATGGAAATGGCAACTACCCTGGCCAGAAGGCCGGCAAGTTCCTGCAGCCCAAGGCCAAGACCCGCAGTATCTAGGCGCTGTTGACCTCCGGTTTGCAGTCGCGCCGGGGCGCGTACCGTGCGCCAATGCCCGCTCCTTCCTCGCTCTCTTCCCCCCTCAAATCCCTACTTCCTCCCCCATGAGACAATTTACCGATCCAAGTCGCTCCAGTCCTGGCAGCTTGCAGGAACAGCGTGGTTTGCCTGCGCAGTCTGCCAGTCATTTCTCTGTGGAAGAGCGCAGCGCATCTGACTGGCTGGCGCTATGGCAAGCCCTTGCAGGCCGTATGCACTTTTTTAACCAGGACAATCTGCCTGACGGCAATTGGCAGGCGCTGTTACCGGCCCCCGAGCACTGGCCAGCCTTGCAGGCCTGGGTGAGCGATGGCACGCCGCTGCCTGCCGCATTGCTGGCCGAAACGGCCAACCGGCCGGATCTGGCCCTGCTGCTGGCCTTTCTGCGCCTGCAGCGTTTTCCGGCCCAGGCCTTTGCCAATCTGACCGAGGCGCACCGTCAGTACTACTATCAACAGGTGCTGGGCTTGACGCCGCGCCCCGGCCGCCCTGACGAATCTGATCTGATTCTGACCCTCAACCCCGATGCCAGCCCCTATACCCTGCCGGCCGGTACCCGTTTCAGTGCCGGCAACGATGCCAATGGCGATGAACTGATCTATGCCTCGGTGGATGCCCTGCCGCTGAACCATGCCCGGGTGGCGAAGGTGCTGACGGTGGGCCAATCCCACCGCGACCACCATGGCCGCAAGTTGTCACGGTTGATACGGACGGTGGTGCGGGATGAAAAGGCGGAGGTGGACTGGCATAGCGTGCCGGTACTGGGCAAGGAGGCCTCGGAAGATGAACACGATCGGGTGTTCCTGCCCGGTTGGCAGCTGCAGTCCCCCTTGCTGTGGCTGGGGGGTGGTGAACGCAGCATCAGCCTGATTCTGCAAGGACAGGACGCGAAAGCCCTGCGGGAATTGCTCGGAGGAGACAGCAGTAAGCTCGCCACGGCATTCAACCATTACTGGCAAGCGAGTGTCAGCGGCCAGGACGGCGCTTTTTCGCTTGAAAATGCCGAGCTGGACTGGAGCCCCGGTGCGGCAGCTGCCGTAGAGACACTGACCATCCGCTACAAGCTGTCGCCGCTGGACCCGCCTGTCTGCGGTCAGCCGGGGTCAGACCCCTATCTGAGCTTTACCCTGCGCAGCCAGCCACAAACGGTAACCGGTCTCGACAGTCATCAGGACGGATGGGTCGAGAATTACGACGCCTGGCAATACCTGGCCTTTGTCGAAACAGGCGACCGTGCCTTGCGGTTGCGGGTGGAAGTTGACGGTTTGATGCCGGCTGCGTTACGCAGTGATCAGGGTGGGCTGGATACGGACACGCCGTTTGAACCGTGGGACTACCAGCCACGTCAGGGGGCGCGCCTGTTGTTCACCCATTCGGAAATCGCCGGCAAGACGCTGGAGCGGCTGCAGCTGCAAGTGACATGGCAAGACCGGCCCGCCAGTTTGCTGGGGCAGAAGCCGGAAGACTACTACGGGCCCTATCGCAGTTATCTGTTTCCCGATACGGCCAGTCAGCCCGGCAATGGCGGCGGGACACCACCGGGCGGACCCGCCCCCCAGCCCGTGCCGCCACCGCCGTGGCCGGTGCCAAGGGTCAGGCTGCGCGATGCGCGCGGGGCCAGCCTGCCGGCCGTCAACGAGGCGGGGGTGCTGATTCTCAACCAGGACATCGACCTGCTGAGATTCAATCTCAAAGCCGCTGCCAATGTTTTCTTTCCCCCGAAAAGCAAGGTGCCGGACCTCTCCGGCCTGCAGGAGGCGAGTGCCGATGTCCGCGACTGGCCCCATTGGTTCGCCCTCGAATGGAGCGGGGACTCGCTCGGGCACAGCCTCTTCAGCGAGGTACAGGCCAAGTCTCAGCGCAACTATACCGAGCAGCTGATTCAATGGAGCAAGAGCGGCAAGCCGGAGGACAAGCCCCAGCTGGTGGTGGTCAACGCGCCTTACACGCCGCGTGTGTCGAGTCTGCGCATCGGCTACAGCGCCAGCGTAGAATGGCACGGCCATGCAGCGATGCAGATCTCGCAGCAGCACCCGCTGGGGCCGGTGCCGGTCAGCGCGCCGTCTGCGGGGCGCCCGGCCCGGGTGCTGGCCGAGTTGAGAACCGACAGCCATCTGTTCATCGGACTGGCAGAGCAGCCCCAGCCCGGATTGTGCGCCCTGCGTTTTGACATCAGCCCATTGGCCAGCCCGGGCGGCCAGGATGTGGCCACATTGCGCTGGCGCTACTTTGACGGGCAGCGCTGGCTGGCACTGGCGGCTGATCGATTCAACTCGACGATCGGTGCCTCCCTCCTCAACGACGGCAGCAACGATCTGCATAACAGCGGCATCGTGCAGTTGCAGCTGGCAGAAGCCCCCCTGGGTTCGGATGGCTTGTACTGGCTGGGCGTCAGCCCCGATCTGGATGGGGGCATCAACCCTCTGATGGTACCGCCGCAGTTTGCCCACCTTCATGGCATCGACACCCAGGCGCTGCGGGTCAGATATGCCGGCAGTAACGAGGCCCGCCTGGCCGAACCCTTGCCTGCGGAGAGCATCAGCGATCTTGCCAGCCCTGATGCGGCGATTGAAAAGGTCAGACAGCCCTCGCCTTCGCAGTTCGGTCTTCCAGGGGAAGAGGCGCATCGTTTCGCCTGCCGCGCCGCCGAGCGTCTGCGCCATAAAAACCGCGCCGTCACCCCCTGGGATTACGAGCGACTGCTGTTGGCCGATTTTCCGGAGCTGGCACTGGCCAAATGCCTGCGGGTCGTGGACGACGGCCGCATCGTGCCGGGGCGGGCACTGCTGATGGTCGCCCCGAGGCCCGATACCCCCGGACAGTTGCAACCGATGCCCTCGCGCGATCTGTCACGTCGCATCACCGAAGCCCTGAAACAGCGGATGGCGCCCGGCATCCAGCTGAGCATCTCCGCCCCGCGCTACCGGCAGATACGGTTGATTCTGAACCTGATTTTCAACCCGGCTTACGACGTTGGCCGCACCGTGGTCGAGATCAACAAGCGGCTGGTGGCGCTGCTGTCCCCCTGGCAGAAGGCGCAAGTGATCCCCTCGGATTGCTGTTATCTCAGCGAAGTGGCCAGCTTTGTGGCGCAGCAGCCGGAGGTGACCCAGGTTGTGGCCATCCGGGCCGAAAGCCGGGTCGGCACCGGGCCGTGGGAAGCTGGCAACGACCTCTGGGTGCGTACCGAAAGTGCCGATGAAATCCTGGTGCCTGCGGCCGAGCATGTGTTCGCCAAGCTGCAGTCGGTTGATGAGCCGTTTGACGGCATCGGCTGGATGACGATTGAACGGGACTTCGTCGTCGCAGTGAACGGCAGGAAACTGCTGTCCGAGCCGGGCATCGGCGGGCAGGTGCTGGGCTGGAGCCTGAGCATCGGCTGATGCGCCTTCACCCATCCCCCACCAAGGGCCCGCCCGCCCCTTGGTGGTGAACCTGATCGGCCGATTCCTGCGCTGATCTGATTTTTCCAGAAATTTTCGGTTTATCCCTTTTGCCTGTCGGCCTCGTCAGCCAGCCGGCGGGGCCGTTGCAACCTCAATCCTTGGAGATTCCGCATGACTTTGCCCTTACCGCTGACGGCGGCCCAACTCAAATCACGTTTCATGACCGGGGCCAGACCCGATGAGACCGACTATGCCATGTTGATCGATGCGGCCTTCAGTGCTGCACCGGCGCTCGAAATGCTGACCGGACGCCAGTTTGAGCTGGCAGAGCGGCTGGCGCAGGTCGAGGCCGATCTCAAGCAGGTCATCGCCGCCCTGGCCGAGATCAGGACCAGCGAGCAGGCCCCGCCAGGGCAGGAGGTGATCGATAGCCTGCAGGACAGGCTGACCGCCACCTCGGAACGACTGGCCATGCTGGAACAGCAGCAAGGACAGACCTCCAGCCTTGCCGAGCCTGCTCCGGCCGTCGCCATGCAACGGTCGGCCAGTCCGCGCCGCAAGTCCCCTAACGCCAGCCAGACCAACAAGGGCAACCATGACCGCTCCCGCAGCTGAACCCATGTTGCTTGATCCGCAACAGCCCCTGCCTCCGGAGCAGGACTTCCTTGTGCTGCGTGAAGAGGCGATCAGCAGTATCGCGACGCTGGCGGGAACCGCCTGGAGCAATGTCAATACCTCGGAACCGGGGCTGATCCTGCTGGAAGCGGCAGCCAATGCCATGACCGATCTGGGCTACCGGCTAAGCCACCCGCTGCCCGATTTGCTGGCCCCCGCGCGTGCCGATGAGCCCTGGCAGGCACCGTGGACGGCCGATGCCGTGTTGCCAAGCGCCCCGGTCAGTGACACGGATTGGCGCCTGGCAATGCTCGATGAGCCGAATCTGGCGCAAGTCCAGTTTTCCCCGCTGGTGGCAGACCGCTACAACCCCTTGTTGAAGCTGACCGTCACGCCCATCGACCTGCCTGACAACGGGGAAGAATCGTTGCGCCGCCGCATGTGGTCACGCTGGCAACGGCAACGGCCGCTTGGCAATGATCTGACAGAGGTCGTCTGCCTGAAGCCGGTTCGGCTGCGCCTGTTTCCCTCGGTGTGCCTGAAGGCCGATGCCTCGCCCGAGGACACGGTGGCGGATTTGTTGTGGGCCTGGAAAAACCAGCTGTGCCGGCGCCCGGCATTTCGCCAGTGGCCAGCGATCCCGGCCGAGCAACGTTATGACGGCCCGCTGCTGGCGCACGGCTATCTGAGCCCCGACTCCCTGGCCGAGCCGTCGTCACCGCATACCCTGCTGCTGGCCGATCTGGTCGCCTGCGCCAATCAGGTGCCCGGTGTCGAGCGCGTGCATTCGCTGCAGTTATCGGTGCCGGGCAAGGCGCTTGAGCAGTGGAAGCTGGTTCTGGCCGAGGGCACTTACCCTGAGCTGGATGTCGAGCAGACGCTGCAAAACCTGTGCGTCACGGCTGGCCCTTCCGGCCTGCCGCCTGTCACCAACCGGTCGGGATTACCGATCAGCCTGCGGGGGGATCAGGTCAGGAAACGATTGGCTGAACTGGCCAACAGGCTCGATCTGGACAGCGCCCCGGTGGGCGGCAAGCCGGCGCGCTATCGTCAGCTCCGTCGCTATCGACCCTTCAGCCACGATCTGCCGGGGCGGTTCGGCCTGTCCAGCCAGGCGGTGACGGCAGATTGCCCGGCCGCGCAGCTGGCATCCATCCGTCAGCTGCAAGCCTTTTTGCTGCTGCTGGAACAGACACTGTCCAACCAGTTTGCGCAGCTTGAATCGGTGCGTGCCCTGCTGGCCTTTCCGGCAGAAAAGCTGATCACCCCGCTGGAGAAGCTCTACGCACGCATGCTGGCCAGCGATTACCTGATGCCGCAGGAGGTGCAAGGGTTCTGGCAAGCCTTGTCTGCCTGGCCCGCCACCCTCGCGCATCAGCCCGTTGGCGGGCTGGGGGAGTTGCCCAGTTTGCTGTCGCCCGAGAATCTGGCGCACTACCAGAGCCCCACATTCGGTTATCTGACAGAGCCTCAGGGCGGAGAGCGCTGGCTGGATCGGCAGCAGCGCCGGTTGTCGCATCTGCTGGCCCGATATCAGGAAGACATGCCGGATGCCGGGCAGCTGCGTTATCGCGGCGCGTTCTCGCATTATCTCGATACCCTGATGGCCAGCTCGACTACGCCACGCATACCGCGCGAACAATTGCTGAATCGGGTGGTGCGCATCAAGTGCTTGCTGGATCTGGCGCGCTGGTTGCTCGACTACCCGGCCTTGAGCCGCGACCGCAGCCTGGGGGCCGATCTGGACAAAGGTTTCCGCAGCCGCAGCGGACTGGAGCGCCGGATCGCCGCCCGTCTGGGTATTGTGCTCGACGACACCACCCTGTCTACCGGCAACCGCGAAGGCTTTTATTTGATCGAAGGTGTGTTGCTGCGCGATATCCGCAGCAGCGTCAGCCCCGCCGACTTTGGCGGGTTCAGCACGCTGTATCTGGTATGGCCCAACTGGCCCAGCCGGTTTACCGACCCGGTATTCCGCCAGCTGGTGCAGGACACGGTGCAGGCAGAAACCCCGGTGCATCTGATTCCGGAAATGCTGTGGCTCGACCGCGAGCGCATGCAGCAGTTTGAAGTCCTGCAACGGCAGTGGCGCGGCGCGATGGCGTATCGCCCACCGCCAGCAGGGGGCACGGGCAACCCGGCGGATGAAAAGCCGGACGATGCCACGCGCCGCGAACGTCAGATCGCGCTGACCAGCGACATGAAGCGGCTGATGTCGGTGCTGACGAAGGAACGGGACGAGCAAGTGCCGTTGCCCGGCCAGCCCCCCGCCACGGATTGGTCGCGCTGGACCACCCGCATTCAACGTGACGAAGTCACCCGTAGTTTCATCATTGGTCCTCAACCCGCAGAGCCATTGCGCCATGCGGTTCCGCTGCCCGAGGGCCAGATCAACAGTGAGCCGCAACCGTTCACTGTCTCCATCCCCCCCTCCCATCCCCTCGATGCCTAACCCAAGGAAGTCAACATGAATAGTTCCAGTGATAACAACGCCGATTCCACCTTACCGATGGAGATTGAGCCGCTCAAACGGATATCCAGCCAGCGCGAGGAATTAAAAGCGCTGTTTGCCGATAACAAAACCCCCAGTGGCAACGACTTTGCCAGACTGATCAGCGCTGTGGCGGTGCCCAGTGACGATGGCTTGATGATCGACGCTGCCAGCAGTGTTCTGAATATCAAATTTGCGGCCAGCGCCAATAACGGCCTGACGGTGGCTGGCCAGCCGCTGGACGTCAAGGAAGGGCTGTCGGTGGCCAAGGCGGCCAGCCTGGAAGGCGAGCTGGTGGTGGCCAAAGACAGCACGCTGAAAGGCAAAGCCGTGCTGGAAGATGGGCTGGAAGTCAGAAAGTCCAGCCAGTTCAAGGCCGATGCCACGGTGGAATCCCAGCTCACCGTCAAGGGTGAAACGCGTCTTGGCGGGCTGGAGGTCAACAAGGCGGCTCATGTGAAAGAAACCTTGACGGTAGATGGCCAGGTGAAAAGCAGCGAAGCGGAATTCAGCACGCTGACGGTGACCGAGCAAGCCAATCTGAACCGGCTGACGGTAGGCCAGTCTGCCGAGTTTAAAGATACCCTGGAGGTGGCTAATCATGTCACCTTGCACGGAAGCTTGAGCTTGCCCGATCTGCTGGAAGTCAATGGCGACCAGATCGTCGCCAAGCGGCCGCTGCAACTCGGGAACACCCTGACGGTTGGTTCGACTGCCACCGTCAAAGGGAGTTTGACGGTTGACTCGAATGCCAGCATCCAGGGCAGTTTGGCCGTTGAGGGGGGCGCCTGCCTCAATGGGGGGCTGCAAGTAGACAACCTTCTGGTGGTGGATAAAACCGCCGTTTCAGCCCGCGCCCAGCTGGTGGCCGAGAAGGGCTTGCAGGTGAAAGGGCTCTCCCAGCTGCAAGGCGGAGTCAGGATTGAGCATGGCGTCAAACAGAACCCGGTCGAGATCCGGGGGGAAGATGGCGAAAGCGTTGAGCTTGTCGTGACAGACTCGGCGCGCCTTGGGGTGAATACGGATAAGCCCGCCGCCCAGCTGCATGTGGTTTCCCCTCCGCGCACAGTCCTGCTCCAGCTTGACCGACAGACCGAGACTGGCCTGCAGTCGGCCTTGAAAGTCAACGAAAAGGGCGAGGTGTCGATTGGCAATGTGACGGCGCGGAGTGAGCTGGAGGTCAATGGCGACACCTACATTACCGGGAATCTGGTGGTGGACGGCCAGCCCGGTAGCTACGGCGGCGCGCCGGCTTCGGGCGGAATCACCGCCAACTGCCTGACCATTGAGGGGCATCTGATCGCCGACGCCGGTGAGGTAGTGGTAGAGGCCCCCTTGAAGGCGCAGAAGCAGCTGACGGCCTGCAACGGCGCCGAAGTCAGCGGCGGTGTGCTGATAGAGAGCACCAGCAGCATGATCATGCCCTTGCGGGTGAAGGACAGCCAGAACCACACCATGATGGTCCTGACCCCCGAGGGTCAGCTGGGCCTGGGCCTGGATCAACCGCAAGCCGCTCTGCATGTCGCGACGCCACTGGGAGTGGATGCGCTGCTGGTGGAGCGCTGTCTGGATGGCGTGCATAAGACCACCGTCCGCATTGATGGCGAGGGCAAGATCACCTTGGGAAGTGTCCCCGCCCCCACCGAGCTGACCTTGCATGGAACGATGCAGGTGGACGGCGATCTCGATGTGAAGGGGGTGCATGTCAAGGAGCGTCTGACGGTTGAGGGGGAGGCCAGTTTCAAGGACAAGCTGGAACTCGCTGGCGAGCTGTCGGCAGGGTCGTTGCGAGTTGCCGACGCTTTCCGTGCCGAACCGCACGCGGTCAACCTGCGAGTGCCACTGATCAGCGAGCATTTTCTGATTGCTGAAAGAGGTTTGCGTCTTGGTACCAAAACGGATGAGCCGATCCGCGTGGAGAGCAAAGCGGGCGCCGTACTGACACTCAGCCAGAAAGGCCGGCTGGCCCTCAATGGCGCAACGCCTGATGCGCAGTTGTCTATCCGAACCGAGACAGGCATTGATAGCCTGCAGATTAACCGCACGCTGGCAGATGGCAGTGAGGCCACCAGCCTGCTGGTCAATCGCGACGGTAATCTGGAGGTGATGGGCGGCATGCGGCTTGCCGGTCCTGCAGTCATGCATGACCAGGTTCAAATCGCAAAAGATCTGGAAGTGTTGGGGGAGACCCAGCTGAAAAATTCGCTGACAGCCTTGGGTGGCCTGCAACTGGCCAGTGGCGAGTGGGTCAACGAAATCTCCAGCTGCCCCTGGTTGGGCAGAGGCGACGCCAGCGACGAGGTACTGGCCACGCAACGCGCTACCAAGCATTACATTGACCATATCTACTCCCCCTGGGGCCGCAACAGCCATACCCTGACCATTCGCAATCAGGCCGAATTCGAGCAGGTCTTTGGTGACGGGTGCCAGAACAGGGTCACCCTGCCGGCCAATGCCACCATCTTGCTGATGCCGCCGGAAAATGGCCCGCAACACGGGGCGCATACCGGTCGGGATGGCCTGTCGCGCCCCTGCCGGCCGGATGTCAGCCACAAGGCCGACTACCTGCTGCGCAATGCGGTGCAGATTCCTTCCGGGGTCAGCATCATCGGCATGAACACCGAAACCACCCGCGTCGTCAAAGCCAATGCCCACTGTCGCCTGCTGCTGGGCGCCGAAGATGGCAAGCGGGTGCGCAATGTCAGACTCAGCGGCTGGACCTTCGATGGCGGCAACACGGTGTTCTCGGGCAATGGGGGCGCCATCCAGCTGCTGAATGCGGAAGACATCACGCTGGATCTGGTGTTGATCGGTCATATCGTTCACGGCAAGGGCGGCGCGCTGTTCGGCGAGAACAGCCGCCGTATCACCGCCACGCAGATCCATGCCTGCCAGGCGCGCGGTGCGGGCTGCCACGAAGAGGGGCTGGGGGGCGCGGCATATGGCTTGAGCGAGTCCCGCATCACCGCCACCTTCTGCTACGCCGACCACGGTGGCGCGGTGGCCTACTGCCATGACAGCGAAGTCGTCGCCAACCGTTGCGAAGCGGAAATCGGCGGCGGGGCCTATGCCTCGCGCCGCCTCAAGCTGAGCGCCCGGCAGTGTGTCGCCTACCGTCACGGTGGCGGCGCCAGCCTCTGCGATAGCCTGATGGCAGAGGGTTACTGGCGGGATAACCGCAGTGACGACATTGAAACCCACAATATCGTCGCCAACGTTTCGCACTCCCATCGTTCGCATCATGCGCACGCCCACCACTATCTGTGGCGCGGTGACTACATCGACGGTCCGCTGCTGCAGGCGCAGGCCCACTGGCGCCATGACAACATCTGACGCCTGATCCACCCAGACCGGCCCAGATCCTGCTGACCGTCTGCCGTCGATCCTGACGCCAGACCTCGGTAGCGCCTGGCTTCACCTCCCGCCGGTCTGGCCTCTCCAATCCATCCCCTACCCGCAATCCCCTGAAGCTGGCGGTGCCAGCCGGGGTACTCACGCGCCGTTCTGGCGCATCTGGAGAACCGACATGACTCAATACATCCGTTGTGCCCGCGTCAGCGGCCTTGTTATCGACGAAACCCCTTCCCCCAAAGCGCATGCCCTGCCGTTTCCCGGCCAGTACTGGGTGGCTGTTGGCGACGTAGAGGAAGGCGGCTGGACTCAGCGCAGTGGCGATGGTGGCACGCCGATCCTGGCGCGGTTTGTGCCGCATATGCCTCTGCACGAGGGCTGTGACACCACGATCCTGCGCGAGAGCCAGGGTCGCTGGCAGCATCAGGACTCGCCTGAGGGGGACTACTGCGACGACCGCTGCGGCAACAACGTCACGCCCATGACCGACAGCGATGAGTGATATTCACATTCACAGGTTGCGGGTCAGTACCCGGCTGGACCCGGCCGATACGGCGCTGGCCCGGCGGCTTGAACAGGCGATCAGTCAGTGGGCAGAAAACTTCCGGTTTGATCTGCCCGATAACGTGCCTGCGCTGGTGATACCCGCCCTGCGTCTGCAGATCGACAAGCAAGCGGCGGGCAAGCTGGAAGTCGATCTGGGGCGCCACCTCAGCGGCGGTCTGACCACGGCGCTGACCGCCATGCTCGATGCACCGCCCGCGCTGGAGCGGCGGGAGATGCTGGGCGACTGGCTACGCCACGGTCAGAAACCCTGGTGGCAGCAGGGCATGAGCCTGTCCACGCTGGCGGTACTGCTGCTGGCCGAGGTGAAAGGCCCGGACGGGCAGGACTGGCTACGCGGGCTGCTGGCCCGCGAGTCGTCCCGCCAGCGCCTGCTGCGCCTGCCGCCGCAGGCAGTCGATGCCATCCTGCATCAGTTCGAGTCTGGCGCCGGCCATTCTGCCGAGGGCGATCTGGCCAGCCGGTTGCAACGCGCGGTCGCCGCTGACCTCGGCGCGGCCGCCCGTGCCGGTAACGAGCGCAAGCACTGGCAACGCCTGCTGCAGGCGCTGTCTGACGGCCTGGCCGCCGGTCCGGCTGACCGTGGCGACTGGCAGCAGCAACTCCGTCAGCTGGTCGAAGCCGGCGGTGCGCCGCCCGGCTTGCAGGATCGCCTGCGCCGGCTGCTGGCCTCGCCACTCGGGCCGCTGCAGCCGGGCGCCCTGGCGCTGGACAGCGTGCGCTACTGGCGCGACGGCGCCGCGCTGCCCGCCTGCCACAAGCTGGCCGAGCGTCTGTTGCAGACCTTTGCCGAGTGGCCGTCGGCCAATGCCTTGCAGCAACGCATTCAGGCTGCGCATAGCGCCACACCGGGCAAGGCGCTCAATCTGGCGCTCGGCCATTGGTTGGCGCAGGCCTTGCGCCAGTTGCCCGATGCGCTGAACGAGCGCCGGTCCTGGCCGGCCAGCGAGGCCGAGGCGATTGCCCGTCTGCGCCAGGTGCTGGCCGGGCTGTCCTGGGAACAGGCCCAGGCCTGGATCAGCCTGCTGGATGGTCAGCTGGCCGATCTGCTGGCTCATCCGCTGACGGCCACCTTGCGGCAACGACTGGCCGATGGCGCCTGGTTGCCGTTGTGGCTGGCCAGCCCGCAGCTACCAGCACGGCTGGCAGATCATCTGCAGCGTTTTCTGGCGGCTAACGACCCCAATGCGGCCTGGCGCAGCAAACTGACCCGGCAGTTGCGACAGTGGGCCGAAGGCAAGACCGAGGCCGAACGCTGGCATTGGGAGTCGCGTGCGCAAGATCTGCTGCGGGACTGGCAGCGCCGCCTGGCTGGCTACCCCGAGGGTGGCGCGCTCTGGCAGGCGGCCCGGCTGGCCTGCCAGACGCCGAGTGAGGCCGACCGCCGCCTGTTGGCCGACCGTCTGTTGCGGCTGGAACTGATCCTGCCAACACTGGCGCGCCACCATCCGGGGCTTCTGGTCGGCAGCCGGGAACTGCAGCAGCTGCGCCGCCGCCGCCTGCAACTGTGGTCGGGCCTGGTCGCGCCCTGGCAGCCACTGGCCGAAACGCTGGCGCGGCAATGTGCCAGTCAGGATGGCATCGCCGGACTCTGGCCGGATCTGCTCAGCGAAGAGGGTGCGACGATGGCCGCCCGGCTCGACGCCGAGACCGATCCGAAATTCAAGCAGCTATGGCAATCCGGCCACACCGCCTGCCGCCAGCTGCGTGGCCAGACCCGGCAACAGTTGGGCGAGATGGCGCGCGAATTGCAGCAGAAGCTCGCTGCCGAGCACGACGCCGACCACTTGCACTGGCCCGCGCGCGATGCCGGTCTGGTTCTGCTCTGGCACTTTCTGCCGTCCTTGTTCAGCCACCTGGGCTGGATGGATGCGCAGGGAAGGTTCCTGGACGACGCGGCCCGACTGAAGGCATTGGCTGCGCTCAGCTATCTGGGGGGGCGCAGCCAGCACGAGGAAGACGATTACACCGCCCGTCTGCTGCTGGGCTTCGAAATCGACGAGCCCGCACCACAGGGCGAACTCGACGCCGCCAGTCGCCAGCATCTGGACCAGTTTCTGGCCGCATTGGCCCAGCACTGGCCGCAGCGGGCCATGCAGCAGTCGCACGACTTCGCCAGCGTGCTGCGTCTGTTGTTCCTGCAACGCAAAGGCGAATGGCAACGCAAGCCGCAAGGCTGGACGCTGGTGGTGGAACCGCAGGCGCACGACATCCTGCTAAGCGCCCTGCCCTGGAGTGTCTCGGTGATTCGCCACCCCTGGCACGCCGGCTTGCTGCATGTGCACTGGCACCGCCCCACGTTACCGCTTACCCGCCCTGCTCCTGCCGATGAGGTTGCGTCATGAACCCGATTTCGATTGAAAGCCCTGACACCGCGCCGTATCTGGATGCCAGCCCCTTGTTCGAGGCAGCCGTGACGCTGTTCCGATGCGAAGACCCCACCGAAGCGGATTTCGCCCGCTGGCATGCCCAGCGTGAACACTGGCGCGAACGCTTGCTGGCGGCGCCCGCGCCCTGCCTGCAGCGGTTGGCGCCGCCGGCGTTCAGCCCGCTGGAACAGGCCGTGTTTGCCCTGTGTGCCAGCGTCGGCCTGCATGGTCTCGCTGCCCACTGGCTGGAAGCCCTCGCCGCCCCCCACTTCAGCCTGACCTTGGCGATGCGCCTGCTTAGTAACAGCCAACAGGAAGCCGACGCCGCGACGGGCGAGCTGCTGACCGGCGCGCTGATCCGCAGACGGGTGCTGCAGCTGGCAGAAACCGGTAACCCGGCCAGCCCGCTACGACTGAGCCCGCAGCTGCGGCTGGCCTTGCTTCACCCGGCGCCACCACCGCACGACTTCAACCGGGTCTTGCATCGCCTGCAGCGACCGGCCCACCCGCTGCTGCCGCCAGAAACCGCTACCCCGGACCTTGCGGGGTGGCAGGTGGTCGGCTTGCCCGGCAGCGGCCGCCGCAGTGCCGTGCTGGCCGCTGCGGGCGAGCGCCCGGTCTACCAGCTCGATGCCGTCCGCCTCTGGCAGTTTGACGACCCCTACGACCTGCTGGCCGACCTGTTGACCTTCGTCGATCTGCACGATGCTTATCTGCTGTGGCCGGATGAAGACCAGCTGGTTGGCCAGCCCATCTTCTGTGCCCACCTGCAGCAATGGCTGCAGGGCAACCCTCGCCGCCGTCTGGTCCGCCTGAGCAGTCAGCCGGCACTGGCCCCGGCTTTTCTGGCGGCCGAATACACGCCGGGACTGGCCTCGCCGGCCCACGCAGCGGCCCTCTGGCGTAATTTTGGCAGCCACTACCTGGGCTCCGCCGGGGTGACCGAAGGGCTGGCCAGCCGCTACCCGCTGCAGCCGGCCGACATGCTCACCGTCATCCACGCCACCAAAACCCTGAGCGGCCCGCTCGACCAGCGGCTACAGCTGGCCTGCCAGCAGCGCGAACCGGCGCAGCTGGCCGGTCTGGCGCGGCGCATCCTGCCCAAAGTGCCGCTTGATCAGGTGGAACTGGAGGCCGCAGAAACCACCGCGCTGCAAGAATTGATGGGGCGTTACCGGCATCGCGACCTGCTGCAGGCCGAGGGCCTGAGCCGCCAGCGCGGCGTGGCCGCCCTGTTCTGGGGCCGCCCCGGCACCGGCAAGACCATGGCGGCCGAAGCCATCGCCTGCGAGCTGGGCTTGCCGCTGTATCAGGTGAATCTGGCAGGCGTCAGCAGCAAGTGGATCGGTGAAACTGAAAAGCACCTGGAACGGTTGTTTGACGAAGCCGAACGCTACCCCTGCGTACTGTTCTTCGACGAAGCCGATGCCGTCTTCGGCCGCCGCAGCGAAGTCAAGGACAGCCACGACCGCCATGCCAACCTGGGCGTCAGCTACCTGCTGCAGCGCGTGGAAGCCAGCAACGCGCTGGTGATCCTGGCCAGTAACTTCAAACAGAATCTGGATGAAGCCTTCCTGCGCCGGCTGTCGCTGTCCATCGAGTTCAACCTGCCCGACGTCAACCGGCGGCAACGGCTCTGGCAGCGCTGGCAAACCCGGCTGGGGCTGGACGCCGCCACCCTTGAAGGGCTGGCCGAACAGTTTGAACTGAGCCCGGCCCAGATTGCCAATGTGGCCCTTTCCACCCGGCTGGCCAGCTTGCGCCACGATGGCTCGCCCCGCCGCGAAGACATCGCCCACGCCCTGGGCCGGGAATACGAAAAAGCCGACCAGCGGTTCTATGCCCAGGCCCGCATCCAGCGCTGGCTGGAAGGCAGCAGCGAGCGCTGACCACGCCTCACCACAGCCCCGTCGCCCGTACGACGGGGCGCCTGCCCCCCACCCTCTCCCGACTTCACCCCCCCACAGGAGCCCCCTCATGGCCACCCCTCCGACCCTACTCACGCCCATCGACCAGGTGAGCGAAGCACTGGCCGCGCTGATCCGGCGCGACGTGCTCGCCAATAGCACCGATATCGACATCAGCCTGGACGCGCCCGACCGCGACTTCGTCAGCAAGCTGTCGCAACGACCGGTGGTCAACCTCTATCTGGCCAGCCTGCGCGAGAACATCGCACGCCGGCAGAGCGACCCGTTCGAGGTCTACCAACGCCGCCCGCGCCAGAGCGAAGTCGAATTACAGTCCCGCCCCCGCTTTATCGAACTCAACTACATGCTGACCACCTGGGTCGCCGCCCGCACCAACCGCGCCCTGGTCGAACAGCAACTCATGTCCCGCCTGGTGCAGGGCCTCGCCGCCCAACCGCTGCTACCCGCCGACCTCGAACAACAATTCGGCCTGAAGAGCGGCAGCTGGGGCATTCAGATCGAACTACTGGTCGAACGCGAGCGCACCCAACGCCAGGGCGACTACTGGACCGCCCTCGGCGCCGCCCCCAAACCCATCCTCGAAACCAGCGTCACCATCCCCGTCGCCGAAGGCGGCCTCGGCACCGTGCCGATGGTGGTGAGAGGGGTGGGGAGTGTGAGCCATTTGCCTGAAAAAAAACCTTGAGAAATGTCCGGGAATGAAAGTTGGCATGGGGTTTGGCTTTTTAATTTTTTCGAAAGTAAATCCATCTTCATTGGTGTTTGATTAGCTTGTTTTAATGGGTTTGTTGGGGTGAAAAATGAATCTGCTGTCGAAGAAGTTGATTGGCCAGAGATAACTTCTATGGCTAATGCGAGTAGGGATGACTTGATTTTTTAAATGAAATTATTCAAAAGGAAAATTAAAAATGATGCATGTGAATGCGACAACAATGGCAGCTGAGGAATTAAATGCACCTGTTCGCCGAAAAACAACCTCAGTTGGATTTGAGTTTGATTTATGGACGGCTGACCAGAAAAATAACCCTTATTTCGGGTTGACACACTTTTGCCTGGCTAAATCAACAGAGGGGTTTGGGGATTTTGAACTACCCTATTTTTTGGAAACGGATGCGCATTCCACCATTGAGCTGGTAACGCCGCCGTATTCGGTGGAGGTAGAGGAGGGCACTAATTCCGTTCCAGATAAAACGCAGTTTCAGGCGTTGAAGAGTAACGTGACGGCCGAAGTGCAGGAGGTGGCAAATAAATTTAATGGGAAAACATTGGCGGAGGCGACTGAGGATGTATGGAAGATAAATGGTCATGGCATAGGATGGGAGAGAAGTGAAGAGGTTCCGGCATCGAATCACTGGAATGTTGGCGCTGGACAAGGCAAAGACGTGATAAAAAGTGTTACAGGTAGTAGAATAAAAAGAAAAGACTTTGATTTTAAATTGGAAAATAAAGGTAAAAGTAAAGGTAAATTGGATCCTCCTCAAGTTAATTTTGCGACATACTTGTATGAGTTGGATAAGGCATCTGAAAATGTAGGGATGGAGAAAAATGGGAGGGTGACAGTAAAAGAAGTGTTTGGAAAATTTATAAATCCTGAGTCTTTTATCAAAGAATTTGAGGGCGCACCTTATTTTTTGAGAAATTTTATTACTTCTTCTGTTGGGAGTACTATCGCTAGTTTTGCCATAAAAAGGGCAGGAGATATTCAAGTTAACTGGATGAATGAGGGTAAAGTAGATAAAAAAATGACACAGAATGAGGAGGCAATTACAGGCATTGCATCTTACATTAAAGATCTGGAAAATTTTTGGGTTAAGACGGACCCGGTTACGGCGTTGGCTTCAAGTAAGCTGGAAATTATAAAAGATGTAAATGATTTAAAAAAAATGGAGAGTGGGCGTGAGGAGGTTAAGAAGGGGGTAGATTGTTTGGATAAGTGGATTGGAGAGAATTCGAACAGTCTTGCTGGTTCAATTAACCCTAATGCTGGAATTTGGAAAAATTATGTTCAATTGTTATTGAATGAAACTAAAGATAAAAAAGTTGTTGAGGAATATTATGTGAAAATCAGAACAAAAATAATTCATGATATAACCTCAATGAAGAATGGGCTGCTGGGATTGTTGAGTGCTATGAATAATTTACTCGAAGTTGCCGCTGAAAATGGGGATTCCAAGTTTAATATAGAGGCGCAGCGGAAAATTTTAATAGAATATATAAAAAGTAGAGATTTATTCTTGGGAAATAAAGGCACTGAAATGCATATTGACAATCCAGAAATGCTGGGGTGCCGGCAGGATACATATATTGCACCAAGTAAAACCTTTCGTGGTTGGGGGAGCGATGATGGAGAGAGTGTGGAAGGTATCAAAGTCGTGGTGGAAGGAAGAAATCCTAAATCATAAAAGATGCTGTCGGTCGTGTTGGTGTGGATAACAGCAAGTGCCGTATTATGGGCGGAAGAATGCTAGATTGGTTCTGTTGACTCAACTAATTTTTAACCTCAGGTAAGCCAATTCAGATACCGAGTCGATGTATAGGAAAACGAATTGGCTTCCCGTAGAAGTCATTCCACAGCGCACCTGTGGATCGGTGGTTTACCCGTTATCCGCCGCAGAACGCCATTATGCTCAAATTTGAAAAATGTCTTTTTGTAAAACCATTTACAAACTAAGCTATGCTGTAACGAAATTCCAGAAATTTAGCCCTGCATGATGATATTTCCATCGTTATCGTAGATCGATTCATATGGTAAAAGAGCCTTTTAAAGGCCTTTGAAACCTCTGGCAATTTCCAGATAGTTACTAGCTCTTTAGTTAGAAGACTCATTGCAGCATGAAGATCATTCTATGAAGAACAATGAGCTTATTTTCGTAAGATAAGAATCTACTTTAGAGAAATTTAGTAGAATCGGGTTCTGTTGCATTAACAGTCAACCGGGGGTCTGCTGCAATTTACGGCCTGGTTGCGTCGGTTGGGCAAGTCGATGTTGAACGTGAAACGGTTCCGGTTTCCAATTGAAATCATCCTGCAGTGTATTCGCTGGGTTGTCGCTTATCCCCCGAGCTACCGGCAGATGGTTCTATCGCATTAATTTTCTGGGGGTGACTTCGGGCTCCGTGTGAGCCTATCCCGAGTTCACCTTTCACGGGTTGGTGTGACCGAACCTACCTTTACTAAAGGAAAGGATGTAGTTTTTTGAGCGATCAAAATTTGGCAGTCGATTCGTTGCCTGCAACATTGATGGTTGAATTACGGCAGATGATCAACAGCGCTCGGCAGCGGGCAGCTGTGGCAGTCAATGCCGAGCTGACCCTGCTTTACTGGCAGGTTGGGCAGCGCATTCATCTGGATATTCTGGGTGGGCAGCGCGCTGGCTATGGGGATGAAGTGGTCGCCTCGTTGGGTAAGCAGTTGAGCGCCGAGTATGGCCGCGGCTGGAGTGCGCGCCATCTTCGTCTTTGCATCCGCTTCGCTCAGACCTACACGGACGAAAAATTAGTGCACACACTGTGTGCCAAATTGACTTGGTCGCATCTGCGCCTGATTGCAGCGATTGATGATCCGACCAAGCGCGAGTTCTACGTCGAGCTGTGTCAACTCGAGCACTGGAGTGTACGGCAGTTGCAGGAACGCATGCAGTCCATGCTGTTCGAACGTAGCGCGATTTCGAAGTTGCCAGAAGCTACGATCAGGCATGAACTGGAAGTTTTGCGGCGGGATGAGCCACCAAGCCCGGCTTTGTTGCTGAAAGATCCTTATTTGCTCGATTTTCTCGGGCTGAATGATCGATATCTTGAGCGCGATCTGGAAGATGCGATTTTGCGCGAGATTGAGCTGTTCCTGCTGGAGTTAGGCGCAGGCTTTACCTTTGTCGCCCGGCAAAAGCGGGTGCAGATCGATAACGACGATTTCTATATTGATCTGCTGTTTTATAACCGCAAGCTAAAAAGGCTGGTGGCTATTGATTTGAAGATTGGTGAGTTCCGCGCCGAATACAAAGGCCAGATGGAACTTTACTTACGTTGGCTGGCAAAGTACGAGCAGGAGGCTGACGAACAGTCGCCGCTTGGAATCATTCTTTGTGCAGGAAAAAAGCGGGAGCAGATCGAACTTCTGGAATTGGATAAAAGTGGTATTCATGTTGCCGAGTATCTGACCGTACTTCCCTCTCGCGATACGTTACAAGCCAAACTGCATGAGTCTATTGCCGCCGCGCGTCAGCGTCTGTTTCCTGGCAATGACCCGACTGTTGAATACTGACTCCCAATCTAACGAAAAGTCGGTGTTCTTGATTGAACGGGCCCAGAGGTTGGTAGGTTTTGTCGCATTAGCTTTTTGCCAGGCGTCTTCGGGGTAGGCTCACGCAAAGCCCGGCGAATTCCGGACGGAATTATCCCGCCAGGGCGTAAAACTGCGCCGCAGGCGTCAGGGGCTGGGCACTGCATCTAGCTGTCCTTTCTTTAACGCATGCAGGAGTTCAATCCCACTCGGGATGATTGCGGCAGAGGCGGCATCCTTGAAGCCCAGCATCAGCCGGGTTCGTCGCTTGATGGCCCCGTGATCCTGCTCAATCAGGTTGTTCAGGTATTTGTTCTGGCGGATCTGGATGATGGGGGCGTCTTCCGCATTCAAGGCGGCCAGCGCTGACTGGTTGGAGCCGCTTTTGCAAGGCAGGAAATTTCATGGCGAGCTGCTGGTCCTTACGAATCAGGAAGTCCATGCCATATGAGCCAGATTCGAGGCTATTTCGTAAAACGGTAGGAATATCTGCTTCATAGTCAGCCGATAGAGAGGCCAATCCCAAGGCAATGGCCGCTACGCTGTCAACATCGCCACTGAAATTGACGCAGTCAACCAATAGATCGGACATGCGCCGATTGCGCAGCAAAGCGGTGCTTACGGCATGCAGGGTTTCCATGGCGTCGCATTGCACGGCTTGTTGCCAATGGCAGTCGATGACCAACCCGAGTTCAGACTCGATGTAAGTGGGCAGGTGCTCCATAGCTAGATCTTCATACAGCAATAGGTGCGCCATCAGTGCCACCCCCTGCGACGACAGAATGCCTTCTTCTGTGGCATGTGTGCCCCTTAGTCGGCACCGGCTATTTGCTTCAGTGGTGGGTTTGCCAGGAATTGGCCGTCAGCGCCGACGACCTGTGTTTGTATGCCCTGTAGACGGCGAACCAGTGCTGCGCGCATTTTGCTTGTTTTTAGCGCTGCAGGCAGGCGACTTAGCCAGTGACTGTTGCTACAAAAGGGTAGCCCACGTTCTGCGCATAGCCGCCAGGCTGGGGGCAATGGCTGGCGTGATAGCACTTCAATACAGTGTTCCAGTTGCGCCGACGAACTGAATTGCAGCCGGTATCGACCAAATTCCACCACTAACACCGGGTAGCCGCATCGTCCCACTGGGCGAGGGGCATTGAGGTCGGTGACATCCAGAGGCCAGGGGCGCCCCCGCTGGCCGTGGACCCAATACGCCATCGGGCTCCAATGCCAACTTTTCTGAAAAACAAACTGGTAGTGCCGAGCCAAACGTTGCGCTGCTTTCACAATGTGGGCCTCTCCCAAACGATGATCTATGCAGAGTGTAAGCATGACTGATTGCCGAGGTTCTGGAGGCGGGTGCAGCTTCCTGCTAGCTCCCCCTTGGGCGAAGCCGCTTGATGATTGGCTTAACTGCTGAGTGTCTCTGCGGTGAGCGGTGTGGGTGGTGAGTGCCGTCAGGTAAGTCCTGCCCGTGTTGCTCGGCGTCATAAGGCCTAAGTCTGTGAAGACGGCGCCTCTATCTCTCTGCGCGCCGTCACAAGCGCGCTTTGCTTCAAAGCCCAGGCCACTTCCGGGCATTCGTTCACGCATGGGAATTTCCCGAGGTTGAATTTTGATCATGGTCCACTTCGCGTTGCCGGACGGTGTTGCGTCTGCCCGGCCGGGTTGGCTTGTTTTGATCAGGCGCGGAGGCGAATTTCACCGGAAACACAAGCTGGGGCGCTTTCGGCTATGCAAGCCAAGAGCTGCATGGCCTCTTCATGGTGTACCCTGCGCGGCTTGGCGAGTCGAGCTGCCTCGTACGGCAGCCGCAATCGCCTGATCCTGGCAGATTGGTAACGGGAATACCTGACATGACTATGAACTTTGAACTGCGCGAAGCCAGCTGGAGTGACCGGATCGTCGTGGATCGCATGCTGGAGCTTTATCTCTACGATTATTCGGAGTTCGATCACTTCGATCTCGATGAGCACGGCTGTTACCGCTTTGATGATATTGACTACTACTGGCTGGAACCCCAGCGCGAGGTGCTGGTGGTGAAGGTGGATGGCAAATGGGCGGGCTTTGCTCTGACCTCGGATGATGTGCTGCAGGAAGGTTGCGAGCGTTCGATGGATAATTTTTTCATCCTGCGTAAATACCGGCGGAACGGCCTGGGTAGGCAGGTTGCAGAAGCGGTGTTTGCACGCACGCCAGCCCGGTGGGAGTTGTGTGTGCATCAGGCCAATACGCCAGCCAGCGCTTTCTGGCGCAAGGTGATTGCGGGTGTCACGCGCGACGAGTTTCAGGAAGTGTTGTTCGATAACGCGCAATGGCAGGGGCCGGTGTTTACTTTCGACAACCGCAAGCCAAGTCACTCATGACCATTGATGGAGATAAAAACGATGAATAAGAAAACGTGGCGTCGCGCAGGCCGGTATGGTCTGTGGGGGGTGCTGGGATTGCTGGGACTGACTGCATTGGCCGTCTGGTGGGGATTGCGCTCCAGTTTGGCACAGCTAGAGGGCGAGGTGCCGGCGACCGGTTTGACGGCTAGGTTGGTCGTCTCGCGTGATGCCGATGGGGTGCCATTGATTGCGGCGGGAGATCGGAATGATGGCGCGTATGCGCTGGGATATCTGCATGCTCAGGAACGGTATTTCCAGATGGATCTGCTGCGGCGGGCGGCGGCCGGTGAGTTGGCGGCCTTGCTGGGCGCCAATCTGCTGGAGATGGATAAGGGCAACCGCCTTTTCCGCTTCCGCGCACGGGCCCAGGCAGCGCTAAAGCGGCTGGACCCTTCCGACTACGCCATGCTGACGCGTTATGTGGCGGGGGTGAATGACGGCCTTGGCCGTCTGGGGGCGCGGCCATTCGAGTATCTGTTGTTACGGGCACAGCCCGAGGCGTGGCGCGCCGAAGACACCCTGCTGGTGACCTATGCCATGTATCAGACCCTGCAGAATAAGCAGGAGCAGCGAAAGCATGCCCGCAATTGGCTGCAGTTGCATGCTACGCCCGAGCAGTTGGCCGTGCTGCTGCCGCAGTCCAGCCAGTTCGATGCCCCGCTGGATATGCAGGCGATACCGCCTTCCGATGCACCGTTGCCGGCGTCGGCCCCGGCCTGGTTTGGCTTCGCAGCGCCGGCTGAGAGCAGTCTGGCGGCAGCCCCGGACAGTCGTCATACCTCCGTCGGCAGCAATAGCTGGGCCCTGGCAGGTAGCCGTACCAAGCATGGCGGCGCCATTCTCGCCAATGATATGCATCTGGCCCTGCGTCTACCCAATACCTGGTATCGCGCCACCCTGCGTTACCCGGTGGCCGGCACCTCACGGCAGTTAACGGGGTTGACCCTGCCGGGCGCACCGAATTTCGTGGTCGGCAGTAACGGTAAAGTAGCCTGGGGCTTTACCAATAGTTATGGTGATTATCTCGATCTGGTGGAACTTGGGCACGATCCGGCGCAGCCCGGTCGTTTCCGTTCTGGCGAAGGTTGGGAGGTGGCAACGACCTATCAGGAACCGATTGCCGTCAAAGGCCAGCCGACGGTGCCGTTCTCGGTGCAGGAGACCCGCTTCGGACCTGTACGCACCGTAAATGGACGCCACTATGCCGTGCATTGGGTGGCGCTGCATCCCGATGCGGTGAATCTGCGTCTGACGGCGATGGAGTCCGTTCAGGACATCTCTGAGGCCGCTGGTGCGGCGGCGCGTGCGGGCATTCCCGCTCAGAACATCAGCTTGGTTGATGCCGGTGGCCAGATTGGCTGGACCATTGCCGGGGCGATTCCGCAACGTGCGGCCGGCAAGTCGGCGATCTGGTCAGGCTTGCTGCCGGCGGCAGAGTACCCGCAGTGGCAGAAGCCTGCCAGCGGCACCATCTGGACTGCCAATAACCGGCAGCTGGGCGGCGAGGCGTATGGTCGGCTCAACGATGGCGGCGCCGACCTCGGCGCGCGGGCCCGGCAGATCCGCGATCATTTGCAGTCGCTGACGCAGGCGGATGAGCAGGCAGCCTATCAGATCTTTCTGGACGATCGGGCCGACTTCGCGGCCATCTGGCGCGAACAGGCGCTGCGGGCATTGACTGACGCGGCGGTCAGTCAGCATCCACAGCGGGCTGAATTCAGGCGTCTGCTGCAAACCGGCTGGACGGGCAAGGCCGACGTGGGGGCGACAGGTTATCGTCTGGCGCGGGCGTATATGCATTGCCTGTATGAACAGTTGTTTGGAAAGGTCGATGAAGAGCTGGCCCGTCTGCCCGGCAGGCCGGACTTCAACCGGGCCTCGTTGCGCTGGCCTGCCGTGATCCTGCGCCTGCTCAAGGAACGTCCTGCTGGCTGGCTGCCGGCTGGCCGAACATGGGATGGCGTGGAGCTGGCGGCAATTGATGACGCGATCCGACAATTGACCGATGGCGGCCAGTCTCTGCGTGATGCCGCCTGGGGAAAACTGAACACGGCGGCCATTGCGCATCCACTGGCCAGTGCCTTGCCCGGCCTGGGCCGCTGGTTGGCGGCACCGGCAACGCCGTTATCCGGCGATGATCATATGCCCCTTGTCAGCGCGCCGGACTTCGGGCAGTCAGAACGGCTGGTGGTGTCGCCCGGCCGTGAAGATCAAGCACTCTTCAACATGCCGGGCGGGCAGAGTGGTCATCCTCTGAGCCCTTTCTTCCTGGCGGACCACCGCGCCTGGGTGGAGGGCAGGCCACGTCCCCTGCTGCCGCAGCAGGAACGCTATCGACTCACCTTTGTTCCGAAGTAGCAGGGTCGTCTTGATCCGTTGGGTATCACCGCAGCCATCTCTACCTCGCTGGACGACAGCAAGGGGGGATGGCACTTATGTGTTGCCGTACAGCGGCGAGGTATCAATGGAATTTTCTGCGCGCGATGCAGTGGCGCCGCCCTCGACCTCTCCATCCCGATGGCGGTGCCCACCCAAATCCCGTAGTCGGTTTATGCCGACAGGTTCTTGTTGCAAGAGCGGCACCACGGCATAGCGCTGCGCATGCCGTGTCGCCACCTGCTGGATCTCAGGCAGCTCGTTATAGGCGCGTTGACGCAACAATGCGGATGTTGGCTGCGCGGCGGCGACACTGTTGTTGATGATCCATGCCCATGGCTCGATGCCGGCTCGGCGTAAATCGGTCTGCAGGTTGGCGGCTTCCAGAACCGGTGTAGTCTCTGCCAGGGTAGCGATAAGAACCTTGGTCTGTTTGGGGTCTTGCAACTGCATCATGGGCGTTGTGTAGTGCAGGCTCGTGGCCCCCATTTGCCGTGTCACGTCACGATGGTAGGCGCCGGTGGCATCCAGCAGCAGCAGGGTGTGGCCGGTTGGGGCGGTGTCCATGATCACAAACTGCTTGCCTGCTTCCCGGATGATCCGGGAGAAAGCCTGAAACACGGCGATCTCTTCCGTGCAGGGGGATCGCAAATCCTCTTCCAGTAATGCCCGCCCTTCGGCATCCAGGCGGGCGCCCTTGGTGTTCAGTATGTGCTTGCGGTAGCGCTCGGTTTCGGCATGAGGGTCGATCCGACTGACGATAAGGTTAGGCAGAGAACCTTCCAAGGTTTCTGCCAGATGTGCCGCCGGGTCGGAGGTCGTCAGATGTACCGGCAAGCCCCGAAGCGCCAAATCAACGGCGATGGCTGCCGCCAGGGTGGTTTTGCCAACGCCGCCTTTCCCCATCAGCATCACCAGACCATGCCCATCCACGGCAATTGCATCGACGAGTGAAGACAGTGCAGGGGCATCAAGCTGTGTCGGCAGGTTGATGGCTTCTGCATCGTTCGACGGGATGGTGGTAGTCAGCAGCTGCCGCAGTGCGGCGAGCCCCACCAGATTGAATGGCTTCAAGGCGATCTGATCGCAAGGCAAGGCCTGGAGTGTCTGTGGCATGGCGGCTAGCGCAGATTGTTCCCGTTGCTGGATGGCTACTGCGAGCGGATCGTGTTCTGTCGTCTCAAGTGAGAGAACGCCGTTGATGACGAGGTATTGCTGGGTCAGGCCAATCGCTGCCAGTTCATGATGGGTGCGAGCCACTTCGTGCAGGGTGGCTCGTTGTGCGCGGGCCACGAGAACCAGACGGGTTCGCTGCGGGTCGGCCAGTGCCGCAACCGCAGCCTGATATTGCGTGCGCTGCTTCTCCAGTCCTGCCAGCGGTCCGAGGCAGGAGGCATCGCCCTTGCCGGCCTCCAGAAAGCCACTCCAGGCACCCGGTAGCTGTAGCAGGCGGATGGTATGGCCCGTCGGCGCCGTATCGAAGACGATGTGCTCGTAATCGGCTGTCAGCGTGGCATTGACTAATAGTGCGGTGAATTCATCAAACGCGGCGATTTCTGTGGTACAGGCTCCGGAAAGCTGTTCTTCAATGCCCTTGACGACGGCATCGGGCAAGACACCCCGCACCGGACCGACGATCCGATCCCGATAGGCTTGGGCGGCTGCCTGGGGGTCAATCTCAAGCGCTGACAGCTTGGGTACCGCTGGAATGGCGGTGATCTGATTGCCGATGTGCTCGCCAAACACCTGACCAACATTGGAGGCTGGGTCGGTACTGACGAGCAGAACACGCTTGCCTGCAGCGGCAAGTTGCACAGCCGTGGCACAGGCAATGGAGGTTTTGCCTACGCCTCCCTTGCCGGTAAAGAAAAGATGGCGGGGAGGCTGATCGAGAAAGTGCATGGGTACTCCGTGTTGGCAGCAACGGCCGTTAGGTGCTGTTGACATATTTGCCTGCGGATCTCGTTCCGCCGGATCCGGGCCTGCTGTGGGGTTACTAATCGCTTGCTTAGTCCACCAAGCGGCGCGCGATCCGGAAACAAAACGTCAACAGGGCCCGGAACAACAGGGGCTTTTGTTTTGCTCGTTGCGTGCATCGGTCATTCCGGCCCAACGCGCGAGTTCTGTGCGATTAGGGTACCGCCCCGCCATGGCGACTTCGCCATCGACCAGAATCAGTGGCAAGGCTTCTTGTCCTGAGCGCTCCAGAAATGCTTTGACCGTTGTATTTTCGGCAAAATTGAGCGGTTGTTGCGCTAGATTGAATCGTTCAATCTGCGCGCCATTCTGTTTAGCCCAGTTCAAGTCTGCGGCGAAGTTCACCAGTGTTTGATCTACGTCTACACCGCATACCCCCGTGCTGCAACACAAAGCGGGATCAAAGATTTGAATGGTTGGCATGGGTTTTCCTTTTAAAGTGATGTGTCGGGAGATGTTGATCCCAAGTCAATGTCTGGTGCTTGATTTGAGAATGGGGTGCTTAAAAGTCATGGCGCGCTGTGGCAGCTTTCCATGATGCTCGGCCGGGCCATGGAATGTGTCCGATCGCTTTCAGGTGTGGGATTCAATGCAGCCCTGTATTGACGCCTCAGCGCGCTGTCTTTGTTGCGGAAAATGTGTAGCAACTTGCTACACATTTTCCGGTGTCCAGCTCTGGCAATAATGCGCTTGGAAGCTACGCTTGATCTGCCAAAAGTTTTTCCAGAAAGCTGACCAGCTTCTGTTCCATGTCTTCCGTCATTGCCTTGGCATCAATTCGGACCGTAACGGCTTTATCGGTGCGCTGCGTGTTGCCTACCACCTTGCCCGCACGCATCAGGGCATGGGTTGCCGGCAGACTTTTTTCCTTCTGCGGCTCCAGTCTTTGCTTGATGTATTGCGCAATCTTGGTCTGCTCGATCTTGCCGGCTTCCAGCATGGACCAAGCTTCCAACAGATGCGGCATGGCATGTTCGGGGTCTTTTTTCAGTACCGCCCGAATATCGGTTGCTGCTTTTCGGGCCAATAACTCTGGCCGGGAGTCCAGCGTTGTCTGAATCTCAGATGGCAACTCTTCAAACGAGAAGTACTTATACATATCCTCACGATTCAGGCCCACGGCTTCCGCCAGGCGGGTCTTGTTCTGAAAGGAGTGCTCAATCCGCCTGAGTGCCTTGCAGATTTCGTAATCCGTCAGATCTTGCCTGGAGATATTCTCGGCAAGGGCGGCGGCGGCCATTTCGTAATCGGAGGCGTCACGAATGATGACCTGGATGGTCTCCAGATTGAGGTGCTTATGGGCCAGCCAGCGACGCTCCCCGGCCAATATCTCATACAGCTCACCCGAGGGGCGGACCAATACCGGCTGCAGCAAGCCAACCTCCTTGATCGACTCAGCAAGCTCCTGGATTTCCTTTTCGGCAAAGCGGCGACGTGGTTGATGCTTGCTGGGAATCAGCTGGTTAAGACGCAGCTTTTCCAGGCGATCACCAAATTTGAGCGGACTCTCATCCCGATTGGCCTGAATGTGCCGGCCATGTGTCTGATTCAGCTTTTCCGCCAGCAATTCAACTTTTGACTTCTTCTCAAACATCTTCCGTCTCGCTCTCATCAATATCACCGCTCAAGTCTGCTTTCGAGGCAAGGCCGATTGCTGAAATGACATGACGAGCCAGCCGTCGATATTCCTTCGCAATTTTCGCCTTGGGGTCTTGCATGTAAATGGCTTTCTGGTTGATCACTGCCTGATTGATCTTGGCGGCACTCGTACCCACCGTGACCGGCAGAACGCTGCCGAAGGTGTTCGTCGCCAGCGTAGCGATCAAGGCGCAGGCGGTTTGTCGGGCGTCGTGGCGGGTCAACAACACCCCCAGTAACTGCAGCTCCGGATTGACCGTTCGCATCTTCGTAATGTGTTTTGTCAGATCCGCCGCGCCATAAAGGCTGTACTGCGAGCCGCTCTCGATCGGGATGATCAGATGCGTGGCTGCCGCCAGTGCATTACTGGTCAATAGTTTGATGTTCGGCCGGCAGTCCAGAAGGATGACGTCGTATAAGCCCTTCAAGGGCTCAAGCTTTGCGCGCAACTCCTCGTAGGGACGGGTTGCCACGTCCCACAAATCGTCTTCGACCTTGTCCAGGTTGAGGGAGCCATAAATTAGCGATACGCCTGGCAGATAGGTATCTTCGTGAATTGCGGTGGCGAGCGTCGAGACATCCCCCAGTAGCAGCTCGGCACTGGTGACCGAAATCTCGCTCGGGTGCTGCTTGCCAATGTGCAAACTCAGGTTGGCCTGAGGGTCCAGATCGACAATCAGCACGCTCAATCCGGTTCTTGCGATCTCATAAGCAAGATTGACAACGGTTGTGGTCTTCCCGCAACCCCCTTTGTGATTACACACAGCAATGATTGCTGTGCTGGTTTCCACTGAATCGCTCATTTCATTCTACGATGTATGTTGATATTGAATACGATACATCCTAGATTGTAACAATTCAAGGTGGCGCTACCAGCTCAGGGGCAGCGTATTATTGGAAGTGTAGTAACTTGCTACACTTGCTTTGCTCGTCATGGTGCCACTGACTTTTATTTAAGAGGTTGGTCCTTGAACGGCCCCGCAGTTTTCCCAGGCAAAGGGGCGTGCCAACTAAATTCGCTGCAGATGACTACGCAACTGCTGAATGATCCGTTCCGCTCTGGCGGTAAGTGGCCATTCGGACCGATGTAATAGCCATAGAGTATCCATGACCACTACCGGCCCTTCTATTACCTTGATGGCTTCTGGTCGTGAGAAAGCTTGGCGGGCGTAACGAGGTAGTACCGTGCAGCCAAGTCCGCGCGCTACCGGTTCCAGAATCAGGCCGATTTGATTGATGAACCCACGGCAAGGCAGTTTGCTAATGCCTGGGGTGTCGGGGTAGTAGCGACTGAGTAAACGGTTAGCCATTGCCCGACCATCGGGGTGATCGATAAAACCAATGCGAAGTAGGTCGTCATAGCTATCAACCTGCTCTGCGGCAGGGACGATAAGTTCGAGTGGCTCCTCTGCAAAACGATGCGTGCTGAGGCGAGGGTCATCTGGCTTGATGGTGGTCAGACCGAGTTCAAAGCGATTATCCAGAACCGCTTCGAGCACTTCCCAATCCGGTGCAAAGCGTTGGCGAATGACAAGGCCGGGGTTGCCTTGCTGCAGGTCCAAGAGAAGCGGGAAGACCATCAGGCCAATACTCCCTGGGCAGATCAACCCTACTTCGCCGAGTAATTCATCAAGCGCAGACAAACGATTCTGCAAGCGCAAGTCGGCCGCACTCACCTCTTTGCAATAGTCCAGCAGCACCCGCCCGGCTGGCGTGAGTTCAATCTGGCGTGGACGGCGTATCAGCAACGGGCCAAGGCGCTCTTCCAGCTTCTGAATGTGTTGACTGACGGCGGCTTGAGTCAGGTCCAGTTGTTCGGCGCAACGGGTAAAGCTGCCTAGCTCCACCAGAACCGAGAAGCTTCGTAGCCATAGCGGATTCAACATAACGATAATTTATCAATTCAATAATCGGATGATTATTTTAATTATTGATTCGCTTTTTTAGACTAGCACCTGTCCAATTCGTACAGAGATACATGCCATGTCTTTCGTCTACCCTCGCAGCTTCTCCCATATAGGCCTGTCGGTTACCGATCTTGATGCGGCCGTGAAGTTCTACACCGAGGTAATGGGCTGGTATCTGATCATGCCGCCAACCCAAATCAGCGAAGATGACTCAGCGATCGGTGTCATGTGTACCGATGTATTCGGCGCGGGCTGGGGTTCATTTCGTATTGCTCACCTTTCGACAGGTGATCGCATAGGCGTGGAAATCTTCGAGTTTCGCAATGCAGAAAAACGCGAGAATAACTTCGAATACTGGAAAAGTGGTGTTTTCCACTTCTGCGTGCAGGATCCCGACGTAGAAGGTCTTGCCGCCAAAGTGGTGGCTGCTGGTGGCAAGCAGCGTATGCCGGTAAGGGAATATTTTCCCGGCGAAAAGCCCTACCGCATGGTCTACATGGAAGATCCATTCGGCAACATTCTGGAAATCTACAGCCACAGTTATGAACTGACTTACTCCGCAGGTGCTTATCAATAAGGCTGAGTCGCAAGAAGGCCATAGCCGTCCGACCATCTCACCTTGCGGCCGGGATTCGAATCAGGTAGTGGTGGTTGGATTTATTGATACGGTCGGGCAATAGGGTGTGCAGCCTATTTGACATCGGGGTCATGGAAACAGGTCGCGACCCGCTCCAGTTTACGGCTGATGTCTTTCATGTGTGTTTTGACAAGTTAACCTTGAATCGGACATGCCACGCCGAAGCGTGGCATGTCCTGTCTTCAACCCTTACTTGAAAATGGGGCTGGATGCGCCGTAGGTGGGCATATGTGGCACGTAGCTAATGCCACCATTGGGATTGGATACTTTCAGGCCCTTGCTCTCTCCACTCTCGGTAATCGCAGCCATCACTGCTGCTCTGGTACTGCCAGCCGCTAGCCGGCCAACCCAGTAGCTGACTTCAGCGTCTGTGATCGGCAGACGTGTTTCCAGCCGGTTCAGTGCATACTTGTATAGATTGCGAACGAACTGGTCGTTGCTGGCATTCTCGGCACCATACGTCGAGGCATATTCGGGGCTGGACAGCAATTGACCCGCGATGGCCTCCAGAGTCGAGCCATTGTCCCGTATCTTTGCCCAATATCCGATTCCCCCTGCGTCCGGCTGCCGCTTGTAGAACGCAGCACGATACAGGCGGAAGACCTGGCCGGCACTGGTGTTGATGTCAAGCGCGGTTGCCCGATCGCTGAACTTGATAACCGGTGTTTTCAGGCTGTCGATGGTGGTAATACCGTCCACATTATTGATGTCCGTCACACTGAATTCGGTTGCACTGACCTTGCTCACCGTGTAATTGCTTGCTGGGCCATTGAAAGCGCCTGCTGTCCGGTACGGTTTAACGGTCGAGTACAACGTTTTCATCGAAGCCTGCACGTCGGCCAGTGATCCTACGATGACGTAGGACCGGAAGCTGTAACTACCAACCGGGTTGTTGAAACGCGACACGGTGTTCCATTTGACGGAATTGACCGCTTTGGTCTCATCCGTTTTGTCCAAGACGAAATAGCCGCGACCATAGCCACCACCGCGCGAATAGACTGAGGCATTCTGGGGCGAGTCAGGCGAATAGATCCCCATCGCGTGGCTGCCAGTGTTGTTGGCGAAAATGATCGGTAACCGCTGTTCTCTGCTGCCAACCTGGGTGTTTTCCAGTGGTGCCAGTACGCCATCAGTGCTGAAAGTATAGAATTTTTTGAATACGTGCAGTGGCATGTAGCCGGTGAGCACTTCAAATTGCCCTTCCGTATGAGACTCGCCGGACGGAATGGTGAAGGTGTTCAAGTACTCAATCACATTGGGCAAACCCGGTAAGCCAATGGTCACTTTTTTGTCCAGCACATGCTTGGATTCGGGATCGTTGAAAAAGAATTTCCAGAACGACATGCGGGTTTGTGTGGTCAGCGAGTTTGCCGTGGAGGACATCTTCAATAAAGTGCTGCGGCTTGCCTGCCCCTGGGGTTGCAATTGAGCACCCGCTTCGGTCGGGTTGAAGTCTTCCCCTCTTTTATCAAAACTGGATGCGGACTGCAGTTGGCGGCCGTGATCATAGTCGTTGATAAACTCCACGCCGTTCCAGTTCAGAGAACAGATTGCACCGGCGTCATACCCGCAGGTTTTGATTGTGATGGCGCTCGCCGGGCTGGTAGGTGTGGCGAGTGTGGCGGCACTGATGGTTGCATCGCCAAAAGCGGCGTGTGCAGGGAAGGCGGCGATTGCGGCAATACTGGCAACCAGGACTTTTAAGGTAAGGGCCTGCCTATTAATGATATGTTTTTTCATTGAATTTCTTTCAATATCAGGTTTTAGGGATAGATTGCCGATCTACAAGTGAAGACCAGCGGCGGCACTGTAACCGATGCTTGCCGGCTTGTGGGCAGGAGTGTGATAAATGCCAAAATTCGGTAGATGGGCTGTAACTTGTTGAACTTTGTTATATGCAAGTGAGCCAATGCCGCCTCGGTTCTGTTGCATTGACGTTTGAGAGGCGATCTCGATCAGGGCTCTGGCGGAACCCCACAAGTCATCAAATTGGAGGAAATACAAACCATGGGAGGGAGAGCGCTATCGGTTGAATCGGTCAGATTGCCAGCAGCTCGCTACTATGTGGTGGCCGACGAAATCATTGCCCGCCTCACGGCTTTTGTTCAGGGGTTGCGGGTAGCGGCGGTGACCGCGTATGCATCAAAACCAGACTTCGGTGACATGGATGTCATCATTGAAGGGGGTGCCGAATACGATCCTCTTGCGATTGCAAAGCAGCTGCAAGCGACCGAGCTTGTCCGCAATGGCGATGTCACCAGCATCGGGATCTCTATCGCTGAAGGGATTTTTCAAATTGACTTGATCAGGGTGCCATCAGAGTCGTTCGATTTTGCATTGCACTACTTCTCGTACAACGATATGGGCAATTTGTTCGGTCGCATCGGGCATAAGTTGGGCGCCAAATTCGGGCATCTTGGTCTCTTGTACCCTTTGCGCGACCCCGGCAATAGTGATCACCTGATTGATGAGGTGCTTATCACCAATGACTTTGCCACCGCGCTCACCCTGATGGGCTATGACTTCGAGGCTTTCAATGTCATGCGAACCAGCGGTGGGTTCAACACCCTGGACGACATCTTCCGCTATGTGGCCACGTCGCCGTTTATGAACAGGGATATTTATCTGCTTGATAACCGGAATCATTCGGCGCGCATGCGTGATGCCAAGCGGCCGACCTACACCCGCTTCCTGGCGTGGTTGGCGCAGCAGCCTGCAGACGCAATGGCGGCCTATCCATGGGGTGCTCCCGGCAGTGAGGAAAGAGAAATACAAAGACGCGAATTTCTGCAGCGTGCTTTTGTCGCGGTACCCGCCTTCAAGCTTGCTTACGACGCAGCAATGGCTGCGCACGCGCGAAAGATCTTGGTGCATCGTTACTTCAACGGGGACAACGTTTCTGCGCTGACGGGCTTGTCTGGAAAAGCTTTGGGAGAGCGCATGCGGCATGTGCGTGCGTCGTTTTCCTCAAAAGAGGAATTTGAACAATTCTTCGCCTCGGCGGACGAATCGACTGCAGCTGAGCGGATTCGACGTTCGTAGTCATCGGCCAAATGGGGATACCCAAGTGCCTCGTCAAACCGTACAGACTTCTGATCATCAACGAGATGGGCAGCTCGGTTTTCAAGAGCAATCTGCCGTTTGATCAGTGGGGTCAGGCCTTTGCCAACGATGCAACGCAAGCCCGGCCTACGGCATAAGGAAGGAGTCATCACTCGCGAATCCTACCCGCATTAGCACTTAAGTGGGTGTATCAATTTACGTGTGTGTTTGCGCTGGATGCTGTATCAGTTAGAGGTTGCGTTTGACACCCTGATCACCACCCCAGGTTTCCCCACCAAACAGCAGATGGTTGCACAACCCGGGGTGATAACGATTGGATGCCGATCTACCCTCTGATCAGCCGGATCGACTACTGTGTCGCACGCGAAAAGGCTGTTCTCGCGTGGCAGATTGTTACTCAAGCCCAATTTGCGGCCTGAATTCGACGAGCAACTCGATCTGTGACGTTTTTGCGCACTGAAAAATGACAATGCCAAAGTGGCCGGTTAACTTGTCAATACCTCTACCCCTAAGCCGGGATGAATTTGAACTCGGAGATGATGATCTCGACTTCCTGGCCGTTCTTGGGCGGCATGCCTTGGTATAGCCAGAGGTTCATGTGGATAGGTAGCGCGTTTTGCGGTACTCGTTGGTAGTAATCGGCAGGACTGAATTGCCAGCGACTCATCTCGTTCTCGTTTCCATCCTGGTGGCCGTGCAGGGACTGGAAAGTGATCTGGTACGGCGTCCAGAAGAAGCGATGTGTCGTGTAATCGCCATTCAAGCCCATGTGAAAAGCGCGCACAGCCTGTGGGTATCCCCTCACCGCAGGGAAGACCCCGTAGTTGCCGACTGGATTGCCCGCACTGCCCCAACGCGACAGCTCGATGTCGATTTCATTGGTGCCATCGGGGCCAATATCCGGCCGGGTGTAACTGAATAGGCCAAGCACCACATTGTCATCAAACCAGTCTGGTCGCCCAATCAGTTTGAACTGATAGGTACCAAAACCCAAGCGCTGTCGTAAGAACAGTTCAGCGGAGCTCCACTGGCCGTTACGGTTGGCAATTTTCAGATGCAGCTGACCCTGCCAGTCGACCCAGACATTGTTTTCATCCCAGCGATTGGGGCCGGGGCCGCCCGAAGCTTCATTGCGCACGTCCCAAGTGTAGCCAGAGAAATTGATTGTCTTGGCATGGGCGGTAGCCATGGCTAACGTGGTAATGAGTGCCAAGTGGGTCAAGTAATTTGTCTTCATCAGTAACCTCCTCGTTAGGAATGGCGGATTCTACTGATAAGGATTGGACGTTTATATCAGGCGAATTGTGTATTTTCGGGGTGGAACTGTTGCACTGACTTTTGAAGGGCGACGGGGTGACGGTACTGACAAGGTCGTTTGATTATTGCCATTGCCATCTCCTGGTGCGTGAAATTCACGCGAATCGAACTGTTCTCCGAATCCAGGCCGCGCAACCCTTTCAGCTGCTTGCGCAAGGATATCCAGTGCGGGGCTCTCCGGATCAAAAGCCCGCCATAGATGATGGCGCTTGCCATTCCTCCAGAGATAGATCTCATCCAGATGCCATGTATTCCCCGCCTGAGGCAGCTGTGCCGTGGGGGGTTGACGTAGGCCTGACCGAATCAGACGGCATTACCGGATCGTCTCGTTGCTGACGAGCTCGCCCTGTGAGGCCGGTCACTCCTCAATATCACGGAAGCTGATGCTGAATCGGTGGATAGCCAAACCGCATGGCCGAGGATTTCAGCCAGGAAGCCGTGGCGGGGGAGATCCTTGTTCATGCCGACGCCTTAACTTGCCGCTAGGGTCTAGATTAACTAGCCAACACCTTCGTAAGTGGGTGGAACAAGCAGGTTCGATCGAGATTGGGTGATATGGAATGAATTAATTCAAACGGATAATAAAATTACAGGTTGTTTGAAAATTTTCAATCAATATTTGCATCTATTTGGGTGATGTGAAAAATGGATTTATATGATATTTAAAAAAAATAACAGCATGAATAAGTATTATTATATTGATCACTATGTTTTGGCGTATTGGTGATATCAGCAATTACTTGTATACTAATTTTGAAAAATTCAGACCTAAGCACATGCCATGCAAAAGTCTTTACGTATCGGGTGATCGATCTGTTTGGTTTTTAGCTTTGGCTGCTTAGGTAAAACAAATAAAAAGCTGCTGCAGCGTAATATCTGAATGCTCATCAATGCACCTGATTGATGGCAGTCCGGATTGTCTGCGGTGCGCGAGTGAGATATTGAAATTGCCAGTACTTCAGCATGTTGCCGTTATTGGCGGGGGGCCTGCCTCTGTCTATTTTGTCGAAGCGATATTGGCTTCTCAAAATATTAGTCGCAACTTCCGTCGCCTTACCTTATTTGAACGTCGCTCGCGCCTTGGGTGTGGCTGGGTTTACGACTCGGACACCGTGCTTGGTTTTCACAATCTTGCCGCTAATCAGACCATCAGCCGGCAGGAAAAGGGCGCAGAACTCGGTGATCGCCTGATCAGTGCGCTGGCTGCATTGCGCCGCTCCGGCATGGAAATCTGCATACGCGGCGGGGTTGAGGTATTGGACGTGCAGCACGATGGCCCCGGCTTTGTGGTGCGCGGTGAGGATGGCAAAGCCGAGCGGGTCGATCATATTGTGCTGGCAAGTGGCCACTGGTCCGCTGCCAACCCCTATGCCGGTCATCCGGACTGGTTGCCATCGCCTTGGCCGGCTTCTGCATTAAGAGAACGGGCACAGGGTGACATTCTGCTTATTGGCGCCAGCCATACGGCGATTGATGCGGCCCTCACGCTAGCTGATGGGGCTGGCGAGTTCCGTCAGGTTAATCATCAGCTGCGGTTTATTCCCAAACACGCCTGCACCATCACCTTGGCATCACGCAGCGGCTGCCTGCCACGAGTGAGCGGCTTTGGTACCACGTCTGGGCAAGGTGATCCCTTAGCAACGCAGCGTTATGCGTCGCATTTGCTGGCCGACTTGCTGGTCGAAGCGGCTGATCCGAACACTGGCAGAGTGCCGCTGGAGGCAATCCTCTCCGCCTTGCTCGACGAATTTCCTCTCAAACATCATTTAGGCATGGCTGGCCGCTCAGCCACCGCTCGGCTAGACCAATGGCTGCGAGCCTGGCAGTCAAAGCCTGCGGCAGCCATGTTGCGGACAGATCTGGAAATAAGCGGGATCAGCCTGCAGCGGCAGCGCCACATCCCCTGGCAAGGTCTGCTTTGGGAAAAAACCGACATTTTCCGGATCGCTCTGCAAACTTTGGGCGGCGAGGACAGAAGATGGCTGGATCAGCGGGAGACCGCCTTGCTGGCCCACCAGCGCACGCTCAATCACTGGAATGCCACGCGATTGCAGGCGCTGATCGAAGCGGGTGTGCTGACCGTGACCAAGCTTGCTGGGTCGGTACGCCCGAATACGAAGCGCGGTGTGCTAGTGAGTGCCGAAGATTCCCCCTCACCGCATCGTGAGTTCGATCTGGCGGTTGATTGTCGCGGCCAGACCAAGTCCATCGCCGCCGCAAATTCCCCGCTTTTGCAATCTCTGTTGAGAAGAGGGTTGATCCAGCCCACCTTGGTGCCATGCCTGGGCAGCGGCGCTGCCGGTCCGGATGAAACAGTGATTGATGGTTTGCGTTATTACCTGCCAGGCGGCATTCACCTTAACCCCAAAACCATGGAAGCCATCCCTGCCGGCCAGCAGCACTCGGCCTATCGGGGGGAGCAAGGCGGAATCTTTGTCTTGGGGCCGGCAACGCTAGGCCAGTATCCGATCTCGGATGGTCTGCATGCGCTAAGTAAATTGGCGCAGCTGGCAATCAAGGAGATTCATCGCCGTAGCCAACTCCGGCAGCGTGCCGCCCTTGTGGGGACGGGTATGTCCTCTGTGGTGTCTACAGACGCTTCCGCCCCCCTCTCCAGAGTGTAATCAGCATGGCTAATTTGGGATTGCTGCCGCTGCAAAGCGCGCTGGCTTATGAGTGCCTGGCTGCTGATCAGCCGGGGTTGTATCAGGTGCAGGTTGAACTGGATTGGCAAGGGGTGCTGGATAAGGCCCGCCTGAATGCCGCCCTCCAGGCAGTTGCCATTCGCCATCCGGTGCTTCGAGGGCATATCACGCCTTGGGATGACAGCACCTTGCCCCTGTCTTTGCCCCGACTGGTGTGGGCCGGGCAAGACGCTCCCACAGGATCGGCGGATGTGCGAGCCCCTGGACCGCTTCAGCTGATTTGTCATCAGATTGGGGAGGGCGTCTACCGACTACGCTTTTGTTTTCATCACATCGCGGCAGATCGCCTGTCGATGGAGTATCTGCTGGACGAGCTGGTGTCGTACTACCAGCAGGGTGTTCCGGCCGATGGCGTGTTTCCCCTTGACTATCGTGCTGCGATCACACCCCTGTTTCCCGAGGAGTCGGCCCTGTCCGCCGCACGTCGTTATTGGCGGGGCGCGCTGGAGGGGGCGCCAACCCACTCGCGTTGGCGATTTGGCAGCTCGGTGACGGCAACCGGTGTTGAGCGTGTTGAAACTCAGCTGGATGCCGCTGCCTATCAACGGATCTGTGCGCAGGCCCGCGCGCTGGGCGTAACGCGTCAGGCGGTGGTTCTGGCGGCTTGTGCTGCGGCCATGGCCAGCCTGAGCGATGGGACCAGTCAGGTGATTGGCATCCCGGTTGGCCTGCACGACTTATTGGCGCTGGAGGTGCCGGCTATCGGCCCCTTTGTGGAAACCCTGCCATTGCGCCTGAACCTGACGGGCGACAGTACCCTGGCATCGTTGGCCATGCAGGCGCAAGAGCGCTTGGCCGGGGCGGTTGAGCATCGCCAGCTGCCATTCAGCGAGATCGTCAGGGAACTGGGCCTGTCTGGCAGCCAGGGTTCGCCACTGATTCAGACCGTCTTTGCCTGGGGGGGAGAGGCTAGAACCTGGCAAATGGGGCGTGCCCAGTTGCGTTTGTGCCCACCCAAGCCATACCCGACCCTGCTTGATTTCACCATTCTTGCCCACCCGGACGCGGCGGGAGGGCTTTGGCTGGCGATTGACTACGCCGTGCCACGCTTTGATGCGCCCGCTGCCCGTCGTCTGCTGTCCATGCTGGAACAGGCGCTGCTTGGCGAAATCAATCTGTCCTTATCCACCTTGAACGGGCCAATGCCGGGAAGTGCGATGGCCACCTGGATGGGGGCGGACAGCATGGCAACCGACTGGGTCGCACCCATGCTTCGCCGCTTGTCGGCTGAACCGGATTCCCTGGCGCTGGTGACGGAGTCAGGCAATTGGACAGCGGGTGGGCTGGCCGCATTGGCCGCCGACATCGACGCTGCGATTGTCGCCAAAGTAGGGCGCCCGGCAACGCTGGTGCTCTGTGCGGAACGATCCCCGCAACAGGTAGCAACCTTGCTGGCGGCGCTTGCGGGTGGCCATCGGCTTGCACTGCTTGATCCTGAAGAAGCACCGGCTATGCAGAGCCGGGCTTGCCAGGCCGTTGCGGCTGATCTGGTGCTTGTCAGTGCCACCACCGCCGGTCGCTTTGCGAGCGCCTGTCCGCAGTGGCAGCTCCCCCTGCGACCGCACTCGGCCAGTGACCCACTGGCATACCGTGGTTTGCCGGCATCCTTGCTCTTATTCACTTCAGGCACCACAGGCGTACCCCGTCCAGTGGTATTGACGGTAGATGCATTGTCTCAGCATGCCAGCTGGTTTGTGGACAGGACAGGGTTGAGTCCGGCAGACCGTATGCTGCAATTCTGCTCGGTCGGATTTGATGCAAGCCTCGAAGAACTGCTGCCAGCGCTGGGAAGGGGAACCCCCATCGTATTGCGCAGTCAGGCTGCGTCGGCATCAGCTGAGTCCTTCATTGAATTCTGTGACCATCACCAGATCAGTGTCGCCGACTTGCCGACGGGTTTCTTCCGCCTACTGGTGAGTGAGCTGGTTGAGACCGGGTTGCGATTGCCCGCCTCTCTCAGGCTGGTGGTCATCGGCGGCGAAGCGGCCACCGAAGCGCTGGTTGCACAATGGCACGCCGTTGCGCCTGGGGTCACGCTACTCAATAGTTACGGGCCTACCGAGACCACGATTGTTGTCAGTGCTGGCGATGCGCCCGGTCTGGGCAGCCCGCGACCGGGGGTCGGACTGTATCTGCTCGATCCTTGGCTGCGTCCTGTTTCCCACAACGAAGTGGGCGAGTTGTATATCGGTGGCCCGTCGTTGGCGCGGGGCTATCTGGGGCATGCCGCCACCACCGCTGACCGCTTCCTGCCTGATCCCTTCTCCAGCCAAGCCGGCGCCCGTATGTACAAAACCGGAGATCTGGCCATTCGTACCGTCGATGGCCAGCTGCGATTCGTGGCCCGTAGCGACCGGCAAGTGAAAATTCGCGGCTACCGGCTGGAACCTTCGGCGCTGGAAGCCGCCTGGCGCCAGCTGGATGGCGTGATTGAAGCCATTGTCGTGGTTGAGCAAGGCCAGCTGAAGCTGGCGGTGCAGCTGGCCGGTAATACCCAGCTCGAAGCCGTGCAGGCAGCCATCCGGAACCAGTATGCATCACCTTGCTGGCCATCCCGCCTGATCGCCGTTGACAGCTGGCCCACCACCCTGCGCGGCAAGATTGATCGACCGGCGGTAGCGGTCTTGCTCGCGACGCCAGTGGCAAAGCCAGCTATTGACGCCGCATCGGATCATCCTCTGCTGGCGCTGATTGCCGAACTGGCTGGTTTGCCATCGGTACGCCCGGAACAGAATTTCCTGGCGATTGGCGGCCACTCCCTGCTCGCGCTCAAGCTGGTCGGCGAGGCCCGTCGGCGCCTGTCGCTCAGGCTGCCGGTAAGCAGCCTGCTGAATGCCCCCGACTTTGCCAGTCTTCTCGCCCAACTGACGACGTCAGCGCTACCTGTTGCGCCCCTTGCGTCGATGGCTTGCTCGTCCATCGAAACGGCAATCCTGCTGGATGAATCGCTGCAGACTGGCGAAAGCCCGTATTGGATCGAAGAGTGTGTGCAGCTGGATGGGCCGTTGAACGCAAGCCAGCTGCAACATGCACTCAGGGCGCTGGTTGGCGTACAGCCCCATCTGGCCCGACGGCTGGATACCGAGCTGGCGGGGCATTGGCAAACGCTGGCACTGGATGAGGTCATGCAAGCGGTGTACGGACCATTCTCCGGTCCCGATCCTGCCTTGCACACTGCGCCAGGCTGGCGCCTGCACTACTGCGCCGACAAGCAGCTGCTGACGTTACGGGTCCATCACGCCGTCATGGATGGTCGCAGCATTGCGGTGTTCTGGCAGCAATTGGCACGGGCCTATCGGGGCCAACCCCTGGCTGACGTGGCCACCCCGGTTGTCGCGGAGGATTCCGCCGCCGATGCCTGGTGGCAGCAAACACTGGCGGGGGCCGATGCCACCATCAGCCTGCCCACCGACCATCCGGCCACTGGCAACGCCAAAACCGCTGCCCACAGTGTGGCGATCGACCTTGAGCCCGCGCTGCTGAGCGCACTGCAAACGGCGGGATCAGCCACCCTGTTTGCCCGTGTATTGGCCGTCACCGTGGCATGGTTGCAGCGGGCGACGCGCAGTCCAGATTTTCTGCTGGGGCTTGCAGTTTCCACTGCCGAACAGCAGGGCTGCAGCGAAACCATCCGACCGCTTCTGGCCATGCTGCCGGCGCGTTGCTGTCTGGATGCCGACCTCGATTTTGCTGCGGTACAAGCCCGGATCAGCGAGACCTTGGGGCAGCTGCTGGACCACACGGCCGTGTCTGCTGCGTGTTTGAGTCGATTGCTACGGCAAGCGGGGTCGGGCAATGGTCTGCCACCGTTTCTGTTTGATTTGACCGATAGCCGTGAAGCCGCAACGCTGGATTTCGGCAGCTGCCAGGCAAGCGTGGTTGCTGTGCCGACCCGCCAGGTGAGAGCCGATGTCGAGTTCTCGCTGGAACAGCGTATCCAGGGTGCGCGATTGGTGATTCGCGCCCGTGCCTCGCTCTACGATGCCGAGACCGTCGCGGCATGGGCGGGTTCGTGGCGGCACTTCCTGCTGCAAGTCGTACACCAGCCACAGCGCAAGCTGGCGCAACAAGGGCTGATCGACCCGCATTCACCGCTGGCTGCCCGCCAGACCGCTGGCGCATTGGCGGAACCGCTCGATATGGCGGGCGAGCTGGTCCGATTGCTGGAGCCTTCCGGTAATCCTGTTCTGGATACGATGCTGGTGCGAGAGGGTGACCTCTGCCTGAGCCGGCGCGCATTGGCCGATCGGGTGGGGGCCATCGCCACCCGTCTGCAAGGCGCTGGTGTCGCACCGGGATGTCAGGTCGGGGTGGTACTGCCACGCTCCAGTGACCATCTCGCCAGCTTGCTGGCCATCTGGCGGCTTGGGGCGGTTGCCGTGCTGATTGATCCCGCCCACCCCGCAGACCGACTGGGCAGCCTGTGCGCCCGCACTCCGCTGCAAGCCATCCTGCTTCGTGATCTGGATGACGGCCGGCGTGCCGGACTGCGTGCCGGTAGTCTGATTGACGTGGCGGAGTTGCCTCATCAGGCGACGTTGCCTCCCCCTCAGGCGCTTGGCGAGTTGGCTTACATCGCCTTCACCTCCGGCTCGACAGGCGTACCACGCGCCGTCATGTGCCATTGGCAAGGATTCGCCACCTTGCTTGGCTGGTCTCGACGGGAAATTCCGCTGGGGGAGGGCGACCGGTTCCTGCACTTGGCCGCCCCGGCATTCGATATCACCTTATGGGAGCTGTTCCACCCGCTGTTGAGCGGCGCTCAGCTCGAAATCCTGCCGGCTACCCAGCATGGCGACATTACCTGCATTGCAGAGCGGGTCCGAGACCGGGCCATTACTGCTGCCCACTTTGTACCCAGCCTGCTGGGGCCGTTTCTGGAAGTAGCAGACCGGCCTTCCTCTTTACGGCAGGTCATTGCCGGCGGCGAAGCCCTGTCGCCTGCGCTGTACGAGGGGGTACGCAGCTTGGGTGCGGTCCTGCACCACAGCTACGGCCCCACCGAAACCTCGATTTTCATGCTGTGCTGGCGTGGCCAGGGGCCGAACCCGCTGGCAGACCGCCTGCCACTCGGCCAGCCGATTGATGGTTGCACCATCGAAGTCTGCGATGAAGCAGGGGCTGTCCTGCCGCGTGGTTTGCTGGGTGAGCTTTGTATCTCCGGGCCGCAGGTGTGCCAGGGTTATCTCGGTGATGCCCGCGAGACTGCCCGACGCTTCCGGCCGCATCGCGACGGACAACGCCGTTTCCATAGCGGCGATCAGATCAGGATGCGGGCGGATGGCCATCTGGAATACCACGGCCGGCAGGACAGGCAGGTCAAGATCAACGGCATGCGCATTGAGCTGGCAGAAGTCGAAACGGTGGTGGAAAGCACGGTAGGTGTGACCAAGGCCGTGGCCATGCTCAAGCGCGACCCGGGTGGTACGCCTCGTCTGGTGGCGTATTTATCCGGGCCGGGGGCTGGCGATCCGCCTGCGCTGCAGCGTGCGGTGCAGTCCACGCTGAAACAACGTCTGCCGGAAAACGCGAGACCGCGAGTACTGGTGGTGCTCCCGAATCTGCCTCTCACCCTGAACGGCAAAGTTGATGTACGTGCCCTGCCTGAACCCGACTGGACCTTGCCGGTTCAGGCTGCCAGACAATCTGCCGATGATCTGGAGCACAAGGTATTACAGGTCTGGCGCGAGGTATTGGGCCGCCCGGAACTGGCTTTGGATCATGACTTATTTGCTGTCGGTGGGGACTCGATCAGCGCCATCCGCATCGTGTCACGCTTACGTAGTCAAGGTGAGGCCTTAGGGCTGGGGGATGTTTTCCGCCATGCCAGCCCGGCCGCACTGGCCGCCTTTTTGCGGGAGCGCGCGGCAGTCGCCGATTCTGCCGGTACGGCTGGCGATGGCCCACTGCAGCTGGCGCCGGCCGCTCTGGGCTGGCTGGACTATGCCGGCCCGGACGCCAGACAAGGCATTCAGGCTGTCTCGTTGCAGCTGCCGGCAGGTAGCTGCACAAAGCGCCTGCGGCAAGCCTGGACCACCGTCTGGCGTCGTCACGACAGCTTGCGCCAACGGGTAGTGGCAGACGCCAGCCTGGGCTGGAAAGTCGATATTCAGACCGCTGCTGGCGAGGCACCGGTCATCGAATGGTCTGCCGATCTACCCGGCGAACAGGTCGATCAGCGGTTTACTGCAACGATGGCTGCGGTGAATGTGCACATGGGCCAGCCCGCCGTGCTCGGCCTGGGAGCGGGGAGTGCCCCGCAGGCCGTGCTGGCCATTCATCACCTGGCGATTGACTGGCAGGGCTGGCAACAGCTGCTGGCCGAACTGAAAACCGCTTATGCCGACCAGCCGTTGCCGCCGGTCGCTTCGTTTAGCGTGGCCATGGCCACGCTGCATCAGCATTGCCATTGGCAGGGGGGCATGCCCGAGGCCGTGCAGGCCCGCTTCACCCCCCGGCGATTGGGTAGCGAGTCGTTGACGTGCTCACTGACCTTTGATGGCGGGCTGCTGGTGCGGCTGCGCAACCGTGCCAACGAACGTCGGCTGCCTCTGGAAGCATTGTTGGCAGCGGCCACCGCCAGAGCGATGGCGGAATGCTTCAGGCAGACCGATATCGACATCGATCTTGAAGCCGATGGCAGGCAATGGATCGCGCAAGCGAACCTTGCCGACCCGCTTGGCTGGTTTACGACGCTGCAACGGTTACAGGTGCAGACGCCCGCTGCAGCCGAAAACTGGCTGGATCAGACAGAGTGGGCCTATCGCCAGGCCAGCTTGCTGCAAGGGCAAACCCTGGCCCCCGTCGTGCTGAATCTGGTGCAGTCGGGCTCGACGCCCTATTCAGATGATTGGCAGTTGGATCTGGCCGGTAGCCGGTATCTGGAGTTGCCACCGTGCCATGCAATAGCCGTCGAGGCCGTGTGTCACCCCGACCATCTGGAGGTGGCGCTGGACCTGGATGCCGGGCAGTTTGCCGTTGTCGAACTGCAGCAACTCGCAAAGCTGCTTGGCACAGCACTCGAAGCGATGGCCGAAGACAGGGGGTCGGAGCGTCGTTATCCCCTGACGCCATTGCAGACGGGCATGCTGTTTGACAGCCTGCGTGATCGCAGCGCCTATCACACCCAGATTTGCTTTGCCCTTGACGGCAAACCGGACCTTGGCCGTCTACGTGAAGCCTGGCGGCGGGTGTGCCAGGCGCATGAGGTCTTCCGCTACCGCTTCCGCTGGGATGGCCTTGAGACGCCGTATCAAGTATGCGACGCGTCGCTGGCATTTGCGTGGGAGGAAGTCTCTGCCGAGGGCGATAGTGTCGCCGTTGCGCTCCAGGCCTGCTTGCAACGAGACCGAGCCCAGCCCTTTGACCTCGCCGCGCCTCCGTTGTCCCGCTTCTATTTGATCAAGGCAAACGACGGCTGCTGCCTGCTTTGGTCGCACCACCATCTGCTGTTCGACGGCTGGAGCCTGCCGCTGGTAACAGAAGACGTCGGTCGCCAATACGCCGCCTTGTGCCAGGACGTTCAATTGGCCCCCCCATCGGCTCAATACAGCGACTTCCTTGCCTGGTCGATCCGTCAGCCATCCAGAACTGCGCGTTGGCGGGATGCCTTGGCAGGCTTGAGCCGACCCTGCCTGCTGGCACCTCCGCTTCCTGCCACAAACCGGCAACCCGGCAGTCGTTGCTTCACGTTGACGGCCGCCCAGTCGGAAGCCCTGCGACGCTTGGCCGCCAATCGCCGTCAGACCCTGCATGGGGTCGTGCTTGCTGCCTGGGGCTTGACCCTGGCACGCCTGACCGGACTGACCAAGGTGGCGTGCGGTCTGGTGGTGTCGCAACGGCCGGACGAGGTCGCCGGCAGCGAGTCCATTGTCGGCTTGTGTATGAGCACGGTACCTCTGGTTGTGGATATCGACAGCCAGAAAGGGCTGGGCGTTCTGCTGGAATCGGTTGGCCAGCATCTGCTTGATGCGCTCCACCATAGCCACGGCTCGCTGAGCCAGGCCCGGCCAACCGGCGCGCCCGGCCTGCCTTTCGACTCCATGCTGGTTTTCGAGAACTATCCCGGCGACCGGCAGGGGGTGGCCTTGGCCGACGCTGGCCGGCTGCGGGTACTGCCTTCGCATGAACACGGCGGCATGCCCTTCGTATTGGTCTGCCTGCCCGATACCGAGATGAGTTTTGAACTGATTCTGGCTGACCAGCCAGCACTGAACGCCAGGGCCGAGCAAATCGAGCAGACCCTGTGCCGCATCCTGCGCTTACTGGCCGACTCGGCCGTGCCTGGGCGCTGTTGACATTTTATTTCTGGATCGCGTTTCGTCGGATTTGGGCCTGCTGCAAGGCGAAAAGCGCGCCGCTTAGTGGACTAAGCAAGTGATTTTCAACGCCGCAGCAGGCCCAAATCCGGCGAAACCCTCCGGCCCGGCGCGACCGGAAACAAAACGTCAACAGCGCCTAACAACAAGGAATGACCCGATAGCATGACTAACTTCGACGACTCGCTCTCGTTACTGCTGGCTGCTGATGACGATGAATTGATGCGCTACCAGGTCTGGAATGGCCGTCGCGTCGAATTGCCTGCCGATGCCTATGTAGACGTTCTGATTGAACGCGCAGTGCAGCAATATTCCGACCGGACCGCGCTGGTCTACCGCGATGAGGTGCTGAGTTACCGTGCCTTCTGGCAGCGGGTGGTGCACGGCAGCCGAATTCTGATGGCGGCAGGCGCCAGACCGGGCACGGCGGTAGCGATTGCCTTGCCACCGGGCGTAGAGCGGATGGTGGCCGTGGTGGCCGCCCTGCATTGTGGTGCCTGCTACCTGCCGCTGAACCTGGACCACCCCACCGAGCGCTTGCGCCGGCAGTTCGATGATTGCGGCCAGGCCCTGCTGGTAGCCACATCCGCCACGGCCCAAGCCCTTGGCATCGACCAGGCGCTCGATCTGGGTGCCGCAGCACCGGCTGTTGCGAGCGATGCCCTGCCGTTGGCAGCCCGCCAGGTATCTGACTACGCCTACATCATTCATACCTCCGGTTCGACCGGCCAGCCTAAGGGCTGTGCGATCCGCCATGACAGTTTGTACAACCGTCTGGTGTGGATGCGCGATGCGCTGCAGGTCGGGCCGGATGACCGCATCCTGCACAAGACGGCATTTGGATTCGACGTCTCGGTATGGGAACAGCTGCTGCCGCTGATGACCGGCGCGACGCTGGTGATTGCCGACACCGAGGATGCGCGTGACGCGCATCGTCTCGCAGGGCTGATTGCGCGGCATCAGGTCAGCCTCTGTCACTTCGTGCCGACCTTGCTCGATGCCTTTCTGGATCAGGATTCGCTGGAAGGCTGTGCCTCGTTGCGTGCCATTGTCTGCAGCGGCGAAGCCCTGCCCAAGGCCACTGCCTTGCGTTGCAGCCAGCGCCTTGATGCCGCGTTGTATAACTACTACGGTCCGACGGAGGCGGCGATTGATGTCACCGCCTGGCGTTTCGACCCGGAGCAGGACTACGGATTTGTGCCCATTGGCCTGCCGATCGATAACGTAGACGCCCATGTCTTGCGGGATGATCTGACCCCGGCGCCGGTCGGGGCCGAGGGGGAGTTGTATCTGGGAGGCATTGCCGTCGGCGCTGGCTATCTGCGGCGCCCTGCCCAGTCGGCCGAGCGTTTTATTCCCGACCCGTTCTCCGCGTTGCCGGGTGCCCGGATGTATCGAACCGGTGACATTGTCCGTCGCCATGCCGACGGTGCCATCGAATATCTTGGCCGGCGCGACATGCAGGTCAAGCTGCGGGGCTTCCGTATCGAGTTGGGCGAGATTGAAGAAGTTCTGCGCAAACACTCCGGTGTCAGCCAGGCAGCCGTCATCGTCAGCGATGAGCCACGCCAGCTAATGGCCTATATCGTTCCTTCCGCAGGCCGGTCGCTGGCCGAGATAGAAGCCGAATTGCGCACGGCGGCTGCCAAGGCACTACCGGTTTATATGGTCCCGGCGGTGTGGATCGGCCTTGCCACCATGCCGACAACGGTCAATGGCAAGCTTGATCGCAACGCATTGCCCAAGCCGGTACGTGCCGCTGCCGGTACGGTTCCGCTCAGTGGCGAGCGGGAAGAGACGCTGGCCAGCATCTGGCAAAACCTGTTGGGCCTGCCGGAAATCGATGCCAGCACGAACTTCTTTGCCGCAGGTGGCGACTCGATTCTGGCCATCAAGCTGGTGGCGCGTGCGCGTGCGCAAGGTCTGCGCTTTGAGGTGAACGATGTCTTTGCGCATCCTACGGTCCGTGCGTTGGCGGCCCAGGCACAGGGCATTTCGGATGCACAGGTTGATACACAACCCGCTCCTGCTTCAGTTGCCCTGTGGCAACACGGGTTCTCCGCTCAGGACTGCATTGTGGCGGTTCTCGACTGGAAAGCCCCGGAAGGGGAGGTGGAGGCCGGGCTGGCCAGACTGGATCAGTTGCTGCTGAATCGGCAGCCCGGCTTACAGCCAGGCTTGCGACTGCCTGCAACGGGCATGGCCACACTCAACCGGCTGGTGGCCGAACTGGCGGCCGCTCCCCAGCGAACCTTTGCGGCTGCCCGCGATGGTCAGAAACTGATGCTGGCCTTGCCGCCGCACAGTGCCGACTGGTCGAGCTTGCCTCGCCTGGCTTCCTTGCTGGAGGCCAAAGACCAGGGCATCAGCAGTGTTGATTTCCGGCAGTGGGCTGACAACGCCCGTCAGTTGCCAGCCCCGTCTCTGGAGCGCCCTGCCGCTGGCGCCAAGGCCACCGCAAACCCGTACTGCCAGAGTGGCCACTTTGCGCTGCCTGCCAACTGGCAGCAGCGTCAGACCAGCTCTGGCGGGGCAGAGGATCCGCTGATTGATCTGATCAGCGCCGCTGCACTGACCGCCATGGCGGCGACCGGCGTGAAGCGCGTGCGCTGCCGCCTGCCGGAAAGTCGTGCCTGGGCAGCGCAGACGGGCTGGGAGCTATCGCATTGCTTCGGTCGTCTGGCGCTTGAAGTTGCCCCGGTGCTATCACTGGCCAACTGGCATATGGCCAGCGAGCAGTTCATGGCACTGCGTAGCTTGCGCAGTGGTCTGCCCGGCGCCCCCGAGTTTGCGGATGAGCCGGCGCAGAACTGCCGGGTGCTGGCCGTGACGCCACCGACAGACACCACTTTGAACTGGACAGCTGAATATCTGGAACTGCTGGCCCAGACCTTGGCGGTAGAGGATGAGCTATTACTGGTGGCCTTGCTGGAGGCAGATCAGCTGCGATTCTGCTGGAGTGGCCAGGCTTCGCTGGTTTCCCGGCTGATGGCGCCGACGCTGCAGGCGCTGGACGAGGGCTGTCACACGCAAGGTCCGCAGCGTCTGGCGCAGGATTTTCCGGACAGCGGGTTGCCGTCTTCGCGGCCACTGGCCGGACCACTGGCGCAGGCCGCCGACGCCTATCCGCTGGCGCCGATGCAGGAAGGGATGCTGCTGCGCTCAATCTACTGGCCGGAGTCGGATGCGTATTTCAACCAGAACCTGATTGAACTGCACGGCCCTTTGCAAAGACAGGCGCTGGTCGATGCCTGGATGACCGTTGTCGGTCGGTATGAAGCCTTGCGCACGGGATATGCCTGGGAAGGGCTGGAAAGCCCGGTTCAGCACATCGCCGCCAAAACCCGTCATGGCGTGTGTGAGCATGACTGGCAGGATTGCAGCACGGATGAAGCCGCCATCGAAGCCAGGCTGGCCGCCTTCATGGATGCCGATCGGAGCTTGCCCTTTGACCTGCGCGAACCCGGACTCTGGCGTTTCAACCTGATCCACCTGACCCCAGAGCGACATTTTCTGGTGTGGAGTCACCACCATATCTTGCTGGATGGCTGGTGCCTGTCGCTGATCTGGGGCGATGTGTTCAAGCACTATGCGGCCACCGTTGAAGGCCGTGCTTTGCCTCCTCAGCGCCCAAGGCCTTATCGCGACTATCTGACATGGCTGCGGCACCACGGTGCGGCACGACGTAACCCGGCCTTCTGGCGTGATTATCTGGATGGCTATGACGCGCCGACGCTGTTTTCACGGCACAGCCCAGATACCGAAGGACGATTTGATACCTGGCGGATCAAGCTGACGCCGGAAAAAACCGAGGGCCTCAACCAACTGGCCCGTCAGTGTGAAATCACCGTCAACGCCATCATTCAAGCCGCCTGGAGCCTGATGCTTGGCATGGAGACCGGCCGTAGCGACGTGATTCATGGCGTGGCGGTGTCGGGACGGCCGCCCGAGCTGGATGGTTCGGAGCAGATGGTTGGCCTTTTCATCAACACCATTCCCTTGCGCTTACGTCATCAGGCGGGTCAGCGGGTCAGCGAGTTTTTGCGGCAAACCCAACGTACTCTGGCCGAAGCCAGCCGACAGGCAGACCTGCCGCTGGCCGAGATTGCCGGCCAATGGCGCGGCCGTCGCTATGGTGACGAGCGCCTGTTTGACAGTCTGATCGCCTTTGAAAACTACCCGGAAAACAATCTGCCGCAAGGCAAAACCGGGGGGCTCGACATCATCGACCGCTTTTGCGATGAGAAAACCGAGTATCCGTTTGGCTTGATCGTGCTGCCGGGCAAGGCGCTGGAACTGCATTTCAACTTCGATACCGCCCATTTCGCGCCAGCCGAAGTCGAGCGCCTGACCTGGATCTATCGCGGCCTGCTCGACGCCATGATCAACGAGCCTGACGGCGTGCTGGCCAATCTGCCGGGGCCATTGCTGCCGGTACTGCAATCCGCCGCCCCCGCGCAAGGCGACCGGACGCTGCATGCCGCCATCGCCCTGCAGGGTCAGACCGCTCCCACGGCCTTGGCGCTGATCGACGCCGACCGGCGTTGGACTTATCAGGAAATGGCAGCAGAAATTGAAGCCTGCGCGGCGAGCTGGAGCAAAGCGGGCGTCACCTGTGGTCAGGTCGTGCTGCTGATGCAGCCACGCTCAGCCCGTCTGGCCATCAACCTGCTGGCCTTGTGGCATCTGGGCGCGATACCCGCTGTGCTGAATGCGGGCCATCCACCGGCCATACGTCAGGCCTGCGCGGCACTGGTTCAGCCGGATTGGCTATTGGCCGATGGCGATGCGGCACTCCCCGGCACACCGCTACCCCCCCAGCCCCTGGCTGGTGTTGGCGGGGTGCCGCCAGCGGTGAAGGCATCGGGTCGGATGATTCTGTTCACCTCGGGTTCCACCGGGCAACCCAAGGCAGTGCTGTGCCATCAGGCCGGGTTGCTGGAGCGGATTCGCACCACCGCCAGCCTTTACGGCAGTCAGAAGCCGGTGTTGCTCGCCAATGCGGCAGCAGGTTTCGACATTGGTCTGTGGGAGCTGCTTTTCCCTCTGGTACAGGGGGGAACGGTGGTGATTGCCTCCGAGACGTCGCTACGTGACTTCTCTGATTTTGCCGAGCAAATCCGACTGCATGGTGTCGATACCCTGCACCTGATTCCTTCATTGCTTGAGCTATTGCTGGATGCGGCCAGGCCGGATCAGCTGGCCAGCCTGAAAGCGGTGGTGAGTGGCGGCGAGACCCTGCCTGCCAGCCTGGTCCGCCGCTGGTTTGCCCAAGGCCTGTCTGCAGCACTCTGGCAAGGTTACGGCCCGACCGAAGCTTCGATCAGCGTCGTGGACCACCTGTGTCGACCTGAAGATGGTGAGGCGCAGAGAGTCCCGCTCGGGCAGCCCAGTGGGGGAGCCTGCGTGTATCTGCTGGACGAGTGGCTGCGCCCGACACCGGTTGGTGTGGAGGGTGACCTGTATCTGGCGGGCGAGAACCTGTGCCAAGGCTATGTGGGCGCGGCAGCCGCGACGGCAGAGGCCTTCCTGCCCAACCCCTGGGGCGAGCCCGGCAGCCTGATGTATCGCACCGGTGATCGCGCCATTTTGCGTGCCGATGGTTTGCTGGAATTTCACGGGCGCAAGGATCGACAGATCAAATTACGGGGCCAGCGGATTGATCTGGGCATGCTGGAACAGATCGTGGCGAGACACCCTGCGGTGCGCGATGCGGCGGTCGTGGTCGCAGCGGGCACGACTTCGACCCTGACCGCGCACCTTTGCCTGCGCGACGGTGCCGATCCGGCCGTGGTGGAAGCCTTGCCGCAATGGTTGAGTACTGAATTGCCCTATGGCTTGACGCTGCCGATCCGGATGCATACCGCATTGCCGGTCAATGCCAACGGCAAGCTGGATCGCCGGGCACTGGCGGCGTTGCCGGTTACCGCCACTGCCAGTGAGGGTCCGCAGGAAGGCCCGCAAAATCCGGTGGAAGAGGCCGTGTGGGCAGCCTGGACCGAAGTAATGGGTAGCGCACCTACCCATCGGCACAGCAATTTCTTCTCTAGTGGTGGGCATTCGCTGGCCGCCATGCGCCTGGTTCTGGCCGTACGGCGAAGGCTGGATGCCAGTGCCAAGGTGGAAGTGACCCACTTGTTCAAATTTCCGACGGTCGCTGGCATGGCCGAAGCGATCCACTCGGGTGCAGGGGGGTCAGGACGCGATCACGTTCTGGTGGTCAGCGAACCTGCCGCGCCAAGTGCCACGCCGCTGTTCCTGATCCACCCGGTGGAAGGCATGGCGCTTTGCTATGCCACGCTTGGCGAGTTCCTGCCAGAGCGGCCGATCTACGCCTTCAGCAACCCACGCCAGCTGGAACGCGACAAATTTGCCAGCCTGGCCGAAATGGCGCGCCTCTACGTGGAGTGGGTACGCAGCCTGGCCGGCGATGGGCCTGTGATGCTGGGGGGCTGGTCATTCGGCGGTGTGGTGGCGCTGGAAATGGCTCGCCAGATGCGTGCGCATGGCAGCACGGTTGAGACGGTTCTGCTGATTGACAGCTACCAGCTGGCGGGCCAGCACGCCCTGATGCTACAGCACGACGCTGCAGCACCGACCGAAGCGCTGCGCGACGAGATTCGCCATAACACCGCCTTGGCGCTGGCGGCCACGCCAGCACCGTATCCCGGCAGAGTGGTCTTGCTGCAAGCCGAAGACGACACCTCGGCCCTCGGCCCTGCCAATGGCTGGTCTACCCGACATCTACCGGATCTGACGCTGCGTCCGCTGCAGGGTGTTCATCACGATCTATTCAAACCTGAATTCTTGGCCAGTACCGCTTTGGCAATACGGGCTGCTCTGGAGGAATCCCCGCAATGAACGACCGCGTTTCCCTGACTTCCTTGCCGGTCAACAGCTTGGTGATCGGCTTTGCCGAGAAACCCTACGACCTGTTTTTGTTGAAAGTTGCCGGCGTCGAGCTGGTGGGTATCAAGAGCGAAGCCCGATTCGAGCCGGAAGGCCCGGTGCGCAAGTGCAGCCTGGTGGAAGCCCATATGGTGAAAGGCCGCTTACTGGCCACCCGGGTGACGGCACAAGGCTACACCGCCTACTACCAACCGCTGCCACACAACGAGATCAGCCGTCTGTTCGAGCAGGCCGCACAAGACCCACAGGCCAGCCTCAGCTATCCCTTTGCCAAGATTTTGCCGGGTGGAGAAGAGTCGGTGCCTCCGCCAGACGCCTGGGATCCGGACCCGGACTTCGCTGAAGAGCTTGACCGCGACGAAGTGTATTTCCGCGCTACCGCCGTGAGTTTGCTGGAACAGCTTGGTCTGCAACGGGGCGTGGTCTACGACCCGGCCTGTTCGACCGGTGCTTTTCTGAGTGGGCTCAAGCAAGCCTACGGCGGTTTGGTCACCATCGGCCAGGATCGCAATCCCGGTATGGCGGCCTTGGCCAGGCAGCGGGTTGATCAAGTGTTTTGCGGTGACAGCATTCAACCGGCCCCGGCCGCCGAGTCGGTCGATCTGTTGGTGCTACGCCATCTGAATGTTGAAGTCGTGACAGCTGCCGATGCTGCAAGCCTGTTTCTGGCATCCGCCAGCACATTACGCGCAGGCGGTTACTGCCTGGTGTTTGGTCACACACCGGTTCAGTTACCGGCTGCATGGTTTGAGATGCAGGGTTTCGAGGTGTTGTCGAGTGTTGCCGCAACACCTGCCAGGCATGCCCTGTTTGAGTTTTATCTATTACGCAAAGGCCAGTCGCCCCAATGGGCTGCCTGACTTGGGTACGTCGAGGAATTTGCCGGTGAAATGCCGGCATCACCCATAGGCGAATCTGGCAGATGTCTGGCCAGGTTGGCTTATCAGGTGCCATCAAAGATGGCTGTTTTTTTTATCAATGGAGAAACAAATGACTCCCACAAACGTACCTCAGTTAGGCGGTCGTAAGGGTAAGGCGCCGGCTTTGGGCGCTGTAATCGACGTAGAGCTGTCCGCAGCACGCGGCAAGCGTCCTCAGTCCGGCCTGGTTCTGGATGTTGAACTGGCTGGCCGTGGTGGCAAGCGCCCGCAAGCCGCTTTGGTTGACTTTGATGACGCAATTGACGCTGTAGAAGGCCGCAAGAAGAAAAAGCGCCCTCAAGCTGCTGAAGTTGTCGAGGCCGCTCGCGCAGGCAAGCGTCCGCAAGCTGCGCTGGTAGAAATTGATGACGCAATTGACGCTGTAGAAGGCCGCAAGAAGAAAAAGCGCCCTCAAGCTGCTGAAGTTGTCGAAGCCGCTCGTGGTGGCAAGCGTCCGCAAGCCGCGCTGGTGGAAATTGATGACGCGATTGACGCTGTAGAAGGCCGCAAGAAGAAAAAGCGTCCTCAAGCTGCTGAAGTCGTCGAGGCCGCTCGCGCAGGTAAGCGCCCACAAGCTGCTGAGATCGTTGAAGCTGCTCGCAAGGGCAAGCGTCCTCAAGTCGCCTCGGCTGACATCGTCGAAGCCGCTCGTGGTGGCAAGCGTCCGCAAGCCGCGCTGGTGGAAATTGATGACGCGATTGACGCTGTAGAAGGCCGCAAGAAGAAAAAGCGTCCTCAAGCTGCTGAAGTCGTCGAGGCCGCTCGCGCAGGTAAGCGCCCACAAGCTGCCGAGATCGTTGAAGCCGCTCGCAAGGGCAAGCGTCCTCAAGTTGCCTCGGCTGACATCGTCGAAGCCGCTCGTGGTGGCAAGCGTCCGCAGGCTGCTGAGATTGTTGAAGCCGCTCGCAAGGGCAAGCGTCCTCAAGTTGCCTCGGCTGACATCGTCGAAGCCGCTCGCAAGGGCAAGCGTCCGCAAGTTGCCTCGGCTGACATCGTCGAAGCTGCTCGTGGTGGCAAGCGTCCGCAAGCTGCTGAGATTGTTGAAGCCGCTCGCAAGGGTAAGCGTCCTCAAGTTGCCTCGGCCGACATCGTCGAAGCTGCTCGTGGTGGCAAGCGTCCGCAGGCTGCTGAGATTGTTGAAGCCGCTCGCAAGGGCAAGCGTCCTCAAGTTGCTTCGGCTGACATCGTCGAAGCTGCTCGTGGTGGCAAGCGTCCGCAGGCTGCTGAGATCGTTGAAGCCGCTCGCAAGGGCAAGCGTCCGCAAGTGGCAGACGTGCTGACTTCGGTCGAGCCAGGCCAACGCGCCAGCCATGTTGTGGATGTGGCCACCCAGCTGGACAAGCAGCTCAGCCTGCTGGTTCAGGCCAAAGCCTCGTTCCACAACCAGACCGGCGGCACCGCGCTCGAAGCGGCAGACAAGCCTTATGGGCGTGAAGCGATGTCCTTGCTCTCGGCCGCAGGGCAAGAGGGCTTGCCGGCCAACAAGCGTCGTTCGTTTGACGCTTGATAACCGGTAGGGCCGGGGGGAGCAGTCCCCGGCCCGGCAGAAGGTGGCTGGCCACCTTCTGCCGAATATTCACCGAATTGATTCAGGAAGAGCCGATGAGTAAAGATAATGTGTTGCCAAGCGTGATTGTTGCCGCCAATGGCTGGGGGGGCTATCTGGCCTCGCATCTGTATCCGGGTACACCGGTGATCTATGTCAGTCCCGGTATGCACTGGGTGCAGGTGGCGCACCAGGTCCTGCGGCTGACGGGCGCCGGGCCGACGGTTCTGCTGCACATCGACATCAGCCTCTGGGGCGAGGTGATTGATGGCATGGACGACTTTATCCGTTTGATCATCGGCTCGGGCGGCAGTGTCTGGAATGGCCGGATCCGGGATACCCGGAAGTCCAGCATGCATCGCGTATGCCGTCGCAACGGGCTGCCCTCCACCCAAGTGCTGGATGCAAACCAGCTATCGCCCCAGGCACGGGTCATGATCAAGACCGATGTCAATGCGCTGGGGCGTGCCGAGTTCCGGCTCGAAGATACGGTGCTGCAAAAGCTTGGCCTGGGCAACATCAAGCGCTCAAGAGTTGCCGGCATGACCGAATATCCGACCATGACCGTCGCCGAAGTCCCGGCTGAGTTATGGCAAGCGCCCGAACTGTTGATCGAACGCTTTGTGGAAAGGCGCGATGGCTTGTTCTTCCGCGTGTTCATGGCGGGTGAAAACTGCATTCTGTGCGAAGGCAAATCGCAAGAGATCGTCAAGCGCATCAACCGCGATGCGTCGGAACGACGGGATATCCGTATCACCCGTTCCATGTATGGCCACGAAGAGCTGCCGAGCATCATCAGCCCGCAACAGCAACGGGCTTTCGAACAGGCGATCCGCTTTGCTGATGCGTTCGGTCTGGATTTCGGCTCGCTGGATCTTTTGATCGACGAAGACAACGAGATCTACATCGTCGATGTCAACCCGACGCCGTACTGGGGCGATGACCCGGTCTACACGCATTTCGCGACCCACCTTGGCGGCCTTGCGGCACAGCCAGCCTGAGCGGGGACTGCACCATGTGCGCGGCAATTACCGACACCATGAACCTGCTGAATGAAGCCACCCGGCGTTATCCTGCAGCTATTTCCTTTCTGGCCGGCCGGCCACCCCAGCACAGCGTGGATGCCATGCCTGCCACAGGCTGGCTACAGCATTTCATCGAGCATAGCCACGCCACACCCGCTGGCCGGCAACAGCAATGGACTGAGCTTGGCCAATACAGCGATACCAATGGCGTGGTGCGTGAGCATGTGGCCCGATATCTGCAGCAAGCCGGTTTTGCCGGGGCCGAGGCGGCCAGCTGCCTGATCAGCAACGGCGCACAGGAGGCCATGGCAATCTGTCTGGCAGGCCTGGCGGGACGAGACAAAGTCGCCTTTGCGCCCGACCCCTGTTACGTCGGCTTTGCCGGGGCGGCCGATGCCATGGGCGTTGCGCTGGAAACCGCCCTCGACGACGCGCAGTTTCTGGATCGCCTGCAAGCCCGGCTTGAGGGGCCCGGCAAGCCGATTGGCTGTGTTTATGTGATTCCCGATTTCGCCAATCCCTCCACACGCGTCATGACCCTGGCGGAGCGGCAGCGTCTGCTGGCAATGGCCGCGCAGTACGACTTCTTCATCGTTGAAGACGCCGCCTATCGCCAGTATCGCTACGAAGGCACCCAGCTGCCGGCAATCAAGCAACTGGATCAGCAGGGGCGGGTTGTTTATATCGAGTCGTTTGCCAAGTCAGTCCTGCCCGGCCTGAGGCTCGCGGTATTACTGGCAGATCATCAGGACGCGCAAGGCACGCGTCTGGCCCAGCGGCTGTCTTCCATCAAGAGCTATCTGTCGGTGGCGACGTCACCGATCACCCAGGCCATGCTGGCGGGTCTTTTGCAGCAGGAAGCCTATTCCCTGGAACGCTGGATTGCGCCCCGCCGCAATCAGCTTGCGGCCAACCGTGATGCGCTGGTTGCGGCATTGATTCGCCATTTCGGCCCTAGCGGCCAACGCGGCATCCGCTGGCAGATTCCCGAAGGCGGCTTCTTTCTGGCGCTTGACCTGCCGTTCGAGTTTGGCCAGGTCGAGTTCGAGTGCTGTATGTCGCAGCATCAGGTGCTGGTGATGCCGATGCAGGCATTTTCCACGGTGGGGAATCAGACCAGGCAGATCCGCCTTGCCTTCAGCAATGCCGATGCAGACACGATCGAGCGCGGCGTCGAGCGCCTGGCCAGGTTTATCGAGACCAAGCTGGCCGTGGCTGAAGTGGTGTGAAGCCGCAAGGTTGCGGCCTGCCTTGACCACGCTTGGATCGGCACATTGATTTGCAATTTATTAGATAGAAAGTCTTTCAGGTAATGAACGTGACACTGCGAATTTCCACCCCCTTGCGTTTAGGGTTTCTGGCTTTGGCCTTGGCAACCATCAGTGCCTCGGCCCTTGCTGCCTGTCCGGAGTTAGGGAGCAATATTGAGCAGGTGTTGGCGCGCCAGCCACAGACGCCGGTAGCGGTGGCCGTGCTGGAGCCCAGCAGCCAATGCACGGTCATGATCAATGCCGAACGGGCAATGACCATGATGAGCGTTTATAAGCTGCCGATTGTCCTGGCGGCTTATGATGCGGCGGACAAAGGCTTCAAGCTGGATCGGGTGATTACCATCACCCCGGCTCAGGCGGTTGGAGGTTACAGCCCCCTGGCCGAGACACTGGCTGAAAAAGGCCCCCAGCGCATGAGCTATAGCGAGCTGGCCGATGAAGCGCTGATGGAAAGTGACAACACCGCTTCCGATGTGTTGTTGAAGGCGATCGGCGGCCCGGAGGCCGTCAACCGCTTCCTGGCACGTCATCAGCTGAGCGGTATCCGGGTTGATCGCTTCGAGCGCCAGATCACAACGGATCAGGACAAACTGCCCAGTGAGGTCTCGCTGAAAGACGAACGGGACACGGCCACCGGTGCGGCGCTGATCACCCTTCTGCAACGGTTGACCGAAGGCAAACTGCTGTCTGCACGGTCCACCCGCATCGTGCTCGAGAAGATGGCGCAGGTTCAAACCGGTCGTAAACGCCTGCGGGCGGGCATACCCGAGACCTGGAAGCTCGCACACAAGACTGGCACCGGCGAGCTGCCCGGCGGCATCAATCTGGCAACGCACGATGTCGGCATCATCTACGCTCCGGGCGGCCGCAAGATTCTGACCGCTGTGCTGGTCGGACCCAGCAAGCTTGCCCATGTCGAGCGCGAAGCGTTGATCGCTGCGGTAAGCAAGGAAATCGGCAAATGGGCGAGCCAGACCGGCAATCAGCCATGAACCCGCAAGACCAACCTCTCGATACCGGGCTGGCCTCACTCGTTCTGGCCATGCGCTTGTTACACCTGCCGGTTGAATATTTGTCGCTACGGCATGTGCAGGCCAATCGTCCCTTGATCAATGCCCAGGATCTGGTGAGCCTGGTCCAACGCCTTGGCCACCGCGCCCGCCGCGTCAAGCCGGCGCTGGAGGGTCTGGCCGACTTGCCGCAGCCGTCGATTGTTCCCACGCGGGATGGTCATTTCGCCGTCATTGCCGCAGTGGTCGATGGTCAGGTGCTGTATCACGATCCACGCGAAGGAAGGCCGGAGTCGTTAAGCCTGGCTGCCTTCAGCGAGCGCTGGGCTGGCGAGGTGGTTCTGGTAGCGGCTGGCGCACAACAGAGCGGCCAGCCGAAGTTTGATATCAGCTGGTTTACCCAGGCCATGCTGCGTTTTCGCCAGCCGTTTGTGGAGGTGATGCTGGCGTCGGTAGCCTTGCAGCTGCTGGCCCTGGCAACGCCTTTACTGTTCCAGATGGTCATTGACACGGTGCTGGTGCATCGCGCGATGGCGACGCTGCTGGTGGTCTGTGTGGGCATGGCGGGCCTGATCGTGTTCGATACGGTGATTCGTACCGTGCGCGGCTACATCCTGTTTCATACCACCAGCCGCATGGATGTCGAGCTGGGTGCGCGGCTTTACCGGCATCTGCTCTCGCTGCCCGTGGCGTATTTTCTGTCGCGCCGGGTGGGCGACACCTTGTCGCGGGTGCGCGAACTCGAAAACATCCGCGAGTTCATTACCTCATCCGCCATTACGCTGCTGATTGATCTGGTGTTTGCCACGGTATTCCTGGTGGCGATGTTCCTGTATTCCCCAATGCTGTCTGGCATCGTTGCCCTGTCGCTGCTGGGCTATGTGGTGGTCAGTGTGATTTCAACGCCAATCCTCAAACGCAAGCTCGACGAGAAATTTGAGCGGGGGGCAGAGGTCAATGCCTTCCTGATTGAGTCGATTCACGGCGTCGAGGCCGTCAAAGGCATGGCCGTTGAGCCCTTGCTGCAGCACCGCTGGGAGCGGCGGCTTGCCAGCTATGTCAAGTCGGGTTTTGCTGTGGAACAGCTGGGGCTGTGGGTGGGTGGCACTGTCCAGACCATTTCCAAGTTTTCGTTCCTGCTGGTTCTGTACTTCGGCGCGCTCGAAGTCATGGGCGAGCGGCTGACCGTGGGGCAGCTGGTGGCTTTCAATATGCTTGCCTCGCAAGTGACGGCGCCCATCCTGCGCATTGCCGAGCTGTGGCAACGCTTCCAGCAGATGCGGCTGTCGGTGGAGCGTCTGGGTGACATTCTGAATGCGAGCCCGGAAGTCACCAGCCTTACCCAGGTTGCCATGCCCAAACTGCGTGGTCAGATCGACATGGAAAATGTTGCCTTCCGCTATCAACCCGATGGCAAGGATGTGCTGTCGAACATCAGTTTACGGGTGGAACCTGGCCAGATGATTGGGGTGGTCGGTCAATCCGGCTCGGGCAAGTCAACGCTGGCCAAGCTGGCTTTGCGGCTGTATCTGCCTACCGAGGGCCGTGTGCTGGTGGATGGCGTGGATATTTCGACTATCGACCCTGCTTCCTTGCGCAGTCAGGTCGGGGTGGTCGCGCAGGAGAACATGCTGTTCATGGGCAGCATCCGCGACAACATCGCTTTTGGTCATCCCCAGGCATCGTTGGCAGAGGTGATGGAAGCGGCGCGACTGGCCGGCGCACATGAGTTCATCAGTGCCTTGCCCGCAGGCTACGACACGGCAGTGGAAGAACGGGGGAGTAATTTCTCGGGCGGACAGCGGCAGCGGATTGCCATTGCCCGCGCCTTGCTGCGCAATCCCAGCTTGTTGATCTTTGACGAGGCGACCTCCGCGCTGGATGTGGAAACCGAGCAGGTGATACAGCGCAACCTGCAGCAGATCGCTCACGGCCGCACCATGTTGATCATTGCGCACCGGCTGTCCGCCGTACGCCAGTGCGACGTCATTATCACTCTCGAACAGGGGCGCATCGTCGAAATGGGCAATCACGATACTTTGCTGGCAAGTCGTGGTCGTTATGCCGACATGTGGTCCATGCAGGCGGTGAATTGAGATGGAATCGTCTTTCTTTCCCCGCCGGCAAGCAAAGCAGACGTCATCGCGTCCGGATTACTACGATTTTCTGCCAGAAATCATGGCCCTGAATGAGCGCCCACCCAGTCCGCTTGGGAGAACCGTTTTATGGTTATGCCTGGGTTTGCTGGTGGCCGGAACGCTGTGGGCCTATCTGAGCTGGGTGGATACGGTGGTTGTCGCCGAGGGCCGTGTCATTCCGCATGGTTACGTTACCCCGGTTCAGGTGCCTTATGGCGGCGTGGTCAAGCGGATTCATGTGACGGAAGGAACGCTGGTGCGCAACGGCGCCGCGTTGCTCGATTTTGACACGACCGTCAGCCATTCCAATCTTCAGCAAACGCGCGAGCGTCTTGAGAATGCCCAGCGCAAGGCCGCTCGCTATCGGGCGATTTTGTCAGGGGTGGAGTCAGAAGGCATCCCTGCCACCTTGCTTGCCCGGGACGATGCGATTGTTCGCCAGACGGTACTGATGCAGCGTCAGCGCCTGCAGGATCTGGCACGGGAACAACAGCAACTGGGTGATGAACTGGAGGTTGCCAGGGCAGACCAGAAGCGCGCAGCGCAATCCTTGCAGATTACTGAAAAATTGCTGGTCGGCACCCGGGAGTTGGCAGGGACTGGCTATGTGTCGAAGTTCAAGCTGCTCGAAACCGAGCAGCAGGCTATCCAGCAACGCTTTGATCTGGAGGCCGCAGGACGCCGACTGACTCAGGCCGAGCACAAGATGGCCCGATTGCAGAACCAGCTGGCTGCCGCCCGGAGCAGTTTCAATGCAGACATGCTTGAACGTCAGACCGAGGCCGAGTCAGAGGTCGTACTGATTGCCAATGAGCTGACCAAGGCCGAGCAGGAAAGCCGTAATGCCAGCTTGACGGCCCCGGCCGAGGGGTATGTGACCGATCTGAAAGTCCATGCGGCGGGTGCGGTGGTGGCGCCGGGCAGCCAGATCCTGTCGCTGGTGCCTCGTCAGGCTCTGCTTTCGGTCGAGGCAGAGCTGGCCAACACCAATGTTGCCAAGGTCCGGCCGGGCATGGCGGTTGCCATCAAGCTGGCCGCCTACCCGTTCAACAAGTTCGGAACCGTTGCCGGACGTCTGGATGGCATATCTGCCGACGCCATCGGCACCGATCCTCAGAGCAGCAATTATCGTGTGCGCGTCACGATTGATCCGCAGCAGGAGGTCTTGCGCAGTGGCCGGATCAAGCTGATGCCCGGTATGCGAGCCACCGTCGAAATCAAAACCGGGCAGCGCCGCTACATCGAGTACCTGACGACGCCGTTGGTACAAACCCTGCAAACGGCAGGCAAGGAATCCTGATCCTTTCTACGAGGCAAAAACAAATATGGAAACGCTTACCACTCCCCATTCACAGCCCGCTTTGGCCAGTATTCAAGACTTGATTCTGGAACTCGATCATGTCGCCATCGCCGTTGAAGATCTGGATGCTGCCGTAGCGTGGCACAGCCGGGCACTGGGCTTCACGGAAGTCAGCCGCAGAGTCACGACCGGCGAACATACGGCTATGAGGTCTGCCGTCATGAAGGCAGGCAAGGCGGTGGTCGTGCTGGTGCAAGGCATGTGCGAAGCGTCTCAGGTTTCGCAATTCATCGCCCGTCATGGTCAGGGGGTCCAGCATGTGGCGCTGGCCGTGTCAGATCTGGACCGGGCCGTAGCCAGTCTGGAAGCAAACGGCATTGTGATGGATACCCCCATGATCGTTGATCACGGCATCCGTCAGGTTTTCCTGGGTCGGACACCTGACTCGGAAGTGCGCTACGAATTGATTGAGCGTCGCGGCGGGGCCTTTACCGACCGTTCTGTCGAACGGCTCTTCCGGACGCTGGAAGCCGGCAAACTTTATTGAGAATCCTGTCACACATTAGAGGAATGCAACCGATGTCTACGGTTCAAACAAACGATGAACGCGACCCCTTCGAACACTATCTGGTGGTACGCAATGCCAAGGGCGACCATTCGATCTGGCCTTCAGTAAAAACCTTGCCTGCAGGCTGGGACCCTCTGGACATGAAGGGGAGCCGGGCTGAATGCCTGAGCTGGATCGAACAAAACTGGTCTGGTCCGCAGCTGGGTTGATGCGACGTGTCGCTTCCCATTACCCCCATTGAGCGTCTTGCCTGGCGCCAGACGCCTACCTTCATCAAATGGGATGATCGTTTGAGTGCGGGGGCTGGCTGTTCCAAGTGGCGCTTGCTGGATGTGGTGTTGCCGCTGATGGCAGAAGCCGGCGCGGATACATTGGTTTGCCTTGCCAGCGCGGGGTCTTCGCTGGTGGCTGCCAGTGCGTACGCCTGCCATCAGGCCGCCTATTCCTGCCATGCCCTGGTTCGGCGGCAGGTGGCGTCCGCCGGGGCCCGGCAGGCCATGAATCTGGGGATGACGTACGGTTGTCATTATCACGCCGCCCCAGATGGGGTCTCACTGCGCAGCAGCAGCCCCTGGGTGCTTCGCTTTGTTGACGATTTGCGCGCACAGGGGGCAAGACCTTTCCTGCTGCCCTTTGGTGGTACTCATCCGCTGGCACCGCGAGCTTATATCGCGGCGGGGCTCGAACTGGCTTCGCAGGTGAGGCAACTGGAACCCAAGCCGAAGCGGGTTTATGTGGCCGCCGCGACGGGCCGCCTGGCACTGGGTCTGGCCTTCGGATTGGCGCTGGCCAAGTCGCCGTTGCAGGTGGTTGCCGTCGGCGTATCGGCGGATACCCCTGCCTCGGCAGAAGCTTTCGAAACTTTGCTGGACGAGGCCTTTGCTGCCTGGACAGGGGATGCGCCGGCCGTCACAGCCGTTCTGGAGCGGCTGCATGTCGTCAACAGCAGCACCTCTGCCGCTTACGGTGAGGCTTCGGACGCCGCACAGCACGCCTCTGCGCTGTTTGTGCAGCATCACAATGTGGCGCTGGACCAGACTTATGCCGGCCGTGCGTTTGCTGCCCTGCTGGCAGACCCCGAACCCGCCCTGTTCTGGTGTTCGGGGGGGACCTGGCAAACGCCATTTACCCGCCCTGAACGGGATTTTGCAGATTTCCTGCTACCCGCAATGGCCGAACCGGCGTTGTCTGCGTCTGGCGGTCAGATAGAAAACCATGTCCTTGTTTGCTGATTTTCATACGGTCGATGACTTTCGCCAGCGTGCCCGTCGTCGCCTGCCGCGATATGCCTTTGATTTCATCGACGGCGGCGCAGGGTCTGAACGTGCGCTGGCGCGTAATGCCACTGCCTTCGCCCGCGTCGAACTGGTGCCGCGCCTGGGGGCGTGCCATGCCCAGCAGGATCTTTCGGTGGATTGCATGGGGCAACGATTTGAGGTGCCGTTCGGTATTGCCCCCCTGGGCCTATGTGGATTGGTTCATCCGCAAGCCGATCAGATGCTGGCGCGTGTGGCGGCGCGTTGCGGCGTACCGTTTGTTTTAAGCGCGACCAGCAACACCCCTTTGGAGCAGATTGCGGATGCGCTCGGGCAAGCGCCCTGGTTTCAGTTTTATGCGCCGAAATCCACCAGCGCCGCCAACAGTCTGCTTGATCGGGCAGAGCGGGCAGGATGCCCCGTTCTGGTGGTGACGGCGGACGTGGCTGCGCCAGGCAAACGATTGAGAGATTTAAGGCATGGCTTGAAGCTGCCTTTGCGGCCCAGTCTTGGAAATATCGTCACCACCCTCTGTCATCCCCACTGGGCGGCGCGACGGGTGCTGGCAGGGCCGATTACCTTCCCCAATCTGGCCATGCCCGGCGAGGATCAGGCCGCGCTGTCCTTCTCGTCGTTGATGGCCTGGCAGACCGGCGGAACACTGGACTGGGCCACCTTGGCCAGGATACGTGAGCGCTGGCCGCGAAAGCTGATACTGAAAGGCGTGCTGGCCGCTGAAGATGCCCAACAAGCACTTGGACTCGGATTCGATGCGGTGGTGGTATCCAATCATGGTGGCCGGCAGTTCGATTCAGCGCCGGCGCCGCTCAGCATGCTGCCGGCGATGTCTGCCGGTGGCATCCCGGCTGCGAGTTTGCTGCTGGATTCCGGGGTCCGGAGCGGGGAGGACATCGTGAAAGCGATTGCCATGGGGGCAGGCATGGTGTTCCTGGGGCGTCCATTTTTGTTTGCCCTGGCTAGCGGTGGCGAAGCGGCGGTCGAGCACCTGATTGCCTTGTTAAAGCAGGATGTGGCCCGGGCCATGTCGCTGTTGGGCATGGTGTCGGTGGCACAGGCCGGACAATGGCGAGAGAAAGGGATGTATGGGATCTGCTGAATCGAATCACCCATCCACAACACGTCGATGGGGGCGCTTTCTGTTTGTCGTCGGCGAGCACACAGGCCATTTGCATGCCGTGCTGGGCGTTGCACGTCGCCTGCAGCTGCGCGGGCATCAGGTGGCTTTTCTGAGTGCTGGTTCGCCTGCGGCGATTGAGGCGGCAGGCTTCAGCCATCTACCCGCCCCCTGGCTGGATAGCCCGGATGAGGATGCGTTATTCAAACTCCCCAAACCAGCCCGCCTGGCAGAGTTTGACCACTGGCTAAGCGTGGCTGAGCAAGGGGCGGCTGCAGTCGCCGCCACCTTCAAGCCCGACTTGCTGTTGTTTCAGCCATTCCAGCTGGGTGTCTATCCTTTTTTTCAGCGCCAGAACCTGCCTGCAGTGTCTTTCAGTACCAAACCACTGCTGAGTTACGACCCTTGGGTCCCGCCGTATACCTGTGGTCTGAAGCCTACCCATGACTGGCAGGGAAGGGTGCGAGTGGAATGGGAATGGTGGCGTATGCGTGCGCGCTACCTCCGCTATCGGGTGGATTGCCTGTGGCAACAGTGGCGATATGGTATCTCCCATCGCTCAGCCTTATTACTGGCCGCGCGTCATACGGGGTTTTGCTTGAAGCAGGAGAACCGTACTCGCCCTCTGGCGTTTGATTTGAGTTTCCGCTCCGTACCGGAATTGGTACTTCACGCGGCAGAATTCGACTTTCCTCGTGCCAGACCCTTACCCACTGGCGTAGCGTATTTGGGGCCATGCCTTGATCTGCAACGCGCCACCCAGGCATTCACCCCCCCGCCAGGGGAGGGCCCGCTGATTTACTGCAATCTGGGAACCGTGGGTAAACAGATGAGCCCCCACAAGCTGGCGCTATATCAGAGTGTCCTCCAGGCTGTTCTGGCCGCGTCCGACTGGCGGCTGGTTTTGGCAACAGGCCATGCCGAGGCCGCCCTGCACTTGAAGCAGTCCCGTAGTCATTGGCCTGAGCGCATCCAGATTACCGAGTGGGCACCGCAACTCTCGGCTATGGCGCAGGCACACTTGCTGATCAACCACGGTGGCGCCAATTCGACCAAAGAGGCACTGTGGTGTGGGGTGCCGCTTCTGGTACTGCCCCAATATGCGGACCAGCCGGGAATGGCCGCCCGCATTGCCTATCACGGTCTTGGTCTGGTCGCCGACCCCGCCACAGCAACAGCGACCTCTTTGCATGCCCAGATCCAGCAGATACTGGGTCAGCCTGAATTTTCAAGACAGGCCGCGCACTTTCAGCGTGTGTTCCGGAATTATGAGGAGGAGGGAAAGGTGGCGTTGACCCTTGAACAGTATGCGGGGTTACCAAGCCAGGATCGACTGCATGATCTGGTCCCCGCCAGTACGCAACCTGAATATGCCTGACTAGCGGCAGACCTTGCTCGGCCATCCATTTTGAAAGTCGTTGATGAACAGTCCTAATGAAAGTTCCGCCAATACCGTGGAATACGGTTACTGGCCCTCTCCCGTGTCCTCAGACATTCTGGCGCGCCATTGTCTTCGCTTTGGTCAGCTGGCTGTCGAAAACGATCGTATTTACTGGAATGAAAGCCGTCCCACCGAGGGGGGGCGAATGGCCGTCGTCTGCCGTTTTCCGGATGGTACCGAGCAGACCTTGCTGAATGCACCGTTTCAAGCCCGTAGCGATGTGCATGAATACGGCGGCGGTGAGTTTTCAGTCCGCGATGGCAGAGTGTTTTTTGTGAATGCCGATGATCAGCAACTCTACTGCCGGGAGCGTAACGGCGAAGTATTTCAGATCAGCCGTCAGCCTGAGTCGCGTTACGCGGAACCGGTCTACGACCCGGCCCGAAACCGCCTGATTGCCGTCTGTGAGCGCCATCTACCGCAGCCTGCTTCGCCGGTGAACTATCTGGTTGCTATCCGTCTGGACGATGGTGAGGAACAGATACTGGCAGAAGGGCATGACTTCTATTCCTCACCGGTCTTGAGCCCGGATGGCGTAGCGATAGCCTGGTTGTGCTGGAAACATCCGAATATGCCGTGGGATGGCTGCGAATTGTGGTGCGGCTATTTTGGGCCGGCCGGGCATCTAGGCGACCAGCGTCTGGTTGATGGGGGGGCCGAAGTCTCGATCTTTCAACCGGAATGGTCTCCGTCAGGTGAGCTGCACTGGGTATCGGATGCCACCGGTTGGTGGAATCTCTACAGAGAACGGCAAGGCAAAATTGAGCCACTTTGGACCATAGAAGCGGAATTTGCCCGGCCACAGTGGTCGTTAGGCATGTCCAGCTATGGGTTTGATGCGTCGGGCCACATCGTCTGCAGCTACTGCCAGCGAGGCGAATGGCATCTGGCGCGGCTGGATCCGGAAAGCGGACGCACGCAGACCTTTGACTTGCCCTACCGGGATTTCAATGCCCTGCAGATGATAGGCAATGATGCGGTGCTGATTGCTGGCGCCCCGGACCAAGCGCATGCCGTCGTTAAAGTCGGACTGGAACCACTCGATTGCCAGCCACTCAGGTGTACGCTCGACACCCAGATTGAACCCGGCTATCTGTCAATTCCCGAGTCAATTAGCTTTCCGGGTTGTGACGGAGAGCGGGCATATGGCTTCTTTTACCGGCCAAGTCACCCTGAATTTTCTTCTCATGCCAACAAATTACCGCCGTTGCTGGTAATGGTACATGGCGGCCCGACCGGTGCGACCACCAGCACGCTCAAGTATTCGATCCAGTTTTGGACCAGTCGTGGTTTCGCCGTACTCGATGTGAATTACGGTGGCAGTACCGGATATGGACGCCAATACCGGCAAAGATTGCGCGAGCGCTGGGGAATCGTGGATAGCCAGGATGCCGTCTGCGGTGCCAGATTTCTGGTGGAGCGGGGCGAGGTTGATGCGTCTCGAATGGCAATCCGTGGCGGCAGTGCTGGCGGATTTACCACCTTGTCTGCCTTGATCCAGTTCGATGACTTCAAAGCTGGGGCAAGTCACTACGGTATCGCCGATCTGGAATCTTTGGTGCATGAGACGCATAAGTTTGAATCCCACGACCTGGAAAAGCTGATCGGCCCCTATCCGACCGAGAGGCAAAGATACATTGAGCGGTCACCTATCCACGCCTTGGACAGGCTGAACAAGCCACTTATCTTGTTCCAGGGGCTGGAAGATAAAGTGGTGCCACCGTCGCAGTCTTCTCGTATGTACGAAGCCGTGCTGGCTCGGGATGTGCCGGTCGCGTACTTTCCATTTGCTGGCGAGTCACATGGCTTTAGACGCCCTGAGACCATAAAGAAAGTAGTGGAAGAAGAACTGGCATTTTACAAGCGAGTACTACTCTGAAGGCGCTATCAGGGGTTCTGTTGCATTAGCTACCAATCAGTGGTCATTTGTAAGCTATGGGCTGGTCAAATCGGTTGGGAAAATCGATGTTGAACGTGAAACGGTTCCGGTTTCCAGTGGAAATCCTCCGGCAGTGTGTCAGCTGGGTTGTGGCCTATTCCGTGAGTGACCGGCAGATTGGGGAAATGATGGCCGAACGAGGCGTTCAGGTGGATCATCGTACGCTACAGCGCTGGGCGATCCGCTCTCTGCCGGTCTTGACTGAGCGGTTTCGCCAACAGAAAAAGGCAGTGGGTACAAAGTGGCGGATGGCTGAGACCGATGTCCATATCTCGGCGAAATGGCAGTATGTCTATCGCGCCGTCGATTCCGAAGGCAAAACCGTGGACGTCCTGCTCTGTGACAAGCGGGATCATGCGGCTGCCCTGAGTTGCTTTCAGCAAGCCATGGCTCAGTATGGCCAACCAAGTGGTTGTCATCGATTAAAGCGGCTCCAATCAGTCAGCGCTGGTCGCCTTGAATGCGGAAGATGTTCTCTCCATCCAGATCCGCCAGAAATGCAACTGAACTAAATTTTCAGCTTCTTCTACGAATTTAACGGTATGCGTTCAAAAGCCATGTCAATTTCTCGTGCAAGCTACCTGTTGTTTTACGCTTTGGTTCTTACGTCATGTGCGAATGCAGAATGCCTCAAATACGAGCCAGAAGTGGTCACACTCTCAGGGAAGTTGGTTCGCAAAACATTTCCGGGCCTTCCTAATTTCGAAAGTATCAGGAATGGTGATGATCCCGAAACGGGATTCTATTTGGTAGTCAGAAATCCCATTTGCACCGTAGGCGACCAAAGCGAGCCCGGCAGTACGCCAATGACAGGTGTTTCTTTGGTGCAACTATTACTAAGACAAAAGGAATATCAGGAGCTTCGGCCTTTATTAGGTAAATCAGTTAAAATCAAAGGTACTCTTTTTTCGGCACACACTGCACATCACCACGCACCGATTCTTCTAAAGTTTCTCACAGTTGAGAAATAGGGGATTTTCAATTTTATAACTATTGAGTCCTGCCAGAATTCAATACCTGGCAATGCAATAACATTAACTTCAGAAATGTGGCGGGCTCGGCAATGGGAAAGAAGCTAATTTTTATATTTTTTTTATCCCACTTTTCAATGGCTATAGGTGTCAGGTTCCGCCTGTTTATAAACTTTCCTCGTAAACAGATCCGGCTGTTTAACCTGCCACTGTTTCATAGCCTCAATCGGAGACAAGAAGTTGAGGGCTTTTTGTGGGATGTGATGATTGT
>NZ_JARRAF010000199.1 GCF_030129945.1 Parachitinimonas caeni | reverse complement strand
CGGCCATAGGGGTCATAGGCCATGGACAGCCGCACTTGCCCCTGTTCGCGCACCTGGGTCAGCCGGCCCGCGACGTCATAGCTGAATTGCAAGCGACGGCCATCCGGCTGGATCAGCAGACTGAGGCGGCCTTGCTCGTACTGGCGTTGCTGGGTCCGGCCCAGCGCATCGGTCACACTCAGCAGCTGGCCCCAGCGGTTGTAGGTATAGCGGGTGATCCGGCCTGAGCAATCGGTGTGGGCTTGCAGCAGGCCATCGGCCGACCACTCGAAGCGACGGATGCCGCCGTGCGCGTCTGCCACGCGGCTTGGCCGGTCGGGCGGGCCGCTGCCTTCGTAATCCAGGCGAGTGATGGCGCCAAGGGGATCGGTCTCAGCGATCAGGCGACCGCGTTCGTCGTAGTCATAACGCCATTCCGC
>NZ_JARRAF010000198.1 GCF_030129945.1 Parachitinimonas caeni | reverse complement strand
GGTTTTTGAGTGGACCTTGTGGTTTGGTCTCAAAGCGATACTCATCCAGACCAGGTAGACGGACAGGGGCTGGATCGGGATGGTGGCGCCCAAGGCCGAGCTGACCGAAATCGTCGCTACCCCAGGTGTACATCAAGCCATCAGCCTTAAGGGCCAAGCTAAAGGTTTCACCTACCGCGAAGGCGGAAAATCCCGTCCCCACCAGAGCCGGTTCATCTTGCCCATCAGCAGTCCCTGTTCCCAGCTGTCCGGATGAATTATTTCCGAAAGCCCAGAGACTGCCATCCTGTTTAAGTGCCAGTTGATGCCATGAGCTAGAGATAATATCTTGATAGCCCGTTCCCAATCGTTTGGCGGCAACCTTCGGATTTGAACTCATTTGCCAGAGTTCGCCGTCATGCGACAAAGCGAAAACCGATT
>NZ_JARRAF010000197.1 GCF_030129945.1 Parachitinimonas caeni | reverse complement strand
AATCGGTTTTCGCTTTGTCGCATGACGGCGAACTCTGGCAAATGAGTTCAAATCCGAAGGTTGCCGCCAAACGATTGGGAACGGGCTATCAAGATATTATCTCTAGCTCATGGCATCAACTGGCACTCAAACAGGATGGCAGTCTCTGGGCATTAGGAGACAATTCATCCGGACAGCTGGGAACAGGGACTGCTGATGGGCAAGATGAACCGGCTCTGGTGGGGACGGGATTTTCCGCCTTCGCGGTAGGTGAAACCTTTAGCTTGGCCCTTAAAGCTGATGGCTTGATGTATACCTGGGGTAGCGACGATTTCGGTCAGCTCGGCCTTGGGCGCCACCATCCCGATCCAGCCCCTGTCCGTCTACCTGGTCTGGATGAGTATCGCTTTGAGACCAAACCACAAGGTCCACTCAAAAACC
>NZ_JARRAF010000196.1 GCF_030129945.1 Parachitinimonas caeni | reverse complement strand
CGCAATGGCGGTGACGCCTTTACCGGCCGCTGGGTGGATACCGTCTGGTTAAGCGACAGCCCCGATCTGGATCAGGCCAGCCAGCGCTGGCAGATCGGCAGTATCGAGCAGCAACGCAGCCTGGGGAATGGCGAGAGCTATCAGGTGGCGCAGACCATCCGGCTGGCGCCCTCGGTCAGCGGCCGCTATGTGATCGTCAAGACCGATGCCGGCCAGCAGCTGGTCGAGACAATCGAAACCAATAACACGGCCCGGGTCGAGACCCAGGTGACAGCGACGGCGGCCGATCTGCGGGTAGCGGCGGTGACCGTCGCGCCGCAGGCCGATTCGGGCGAGCCGGTCGAAGTCCGCTGGACCGTCACCAACCACGGCGCGGCCGTCTGGGGTGGCACCGAAGGCTGGATCGACAATATCTATCTGAGC
>NZ_JARRAF010000195.1 GCF_030129945.1 Parachitinimonas caeni | reverse complement strand
CCAGTGCATTCGCCAGAACCGCCTCGGCCCCGTTGATTTGCAGGGTGTCCTTGCCCGTCACCGGATCAACCAACTTGCCAACCTTGGTTTCGTTCTGGCTCAAAGTCGCTTCGCTGACCGGGGTCGCGTATTGCACCTGCCGCAGCACATTGCCCGACTTGTCGTAAGTGCGTTCGGTCAGCATGCCACCGGCGTCGGCGCTGAGGATCAGGCGGCCGGCGGTGTCGTACCAGAAGCGTTCGACCCGGTTGGCGTCAGATTTTTGCAGCTCGCCAGCTTCCTTCAGGATGTCTTGCGTCTGCGCAGGGCTGAGGTTCTGGCCCGCCATGCCGCTGACCGGGCTGAACAAGGGCGCCACCACCGACAGCTTGGCCGGGGTCGCGTAGCGCACGGTCTTGGTGATGCGGCCGGCGATGTCGTACTCGGTCTGT
>NZ_JARRAF010000194.1 GCF_030129945.1 Parachitinimonas caeni | reverse complement strand
CGCTGAACGAGGTCGGCCGCGCCAGTCTGGTCCGTAGCGCCACGGTGCTGACCACCAACAACCGGCCGGTGCCCGTCACCCAGGTGACGCAAACCGTGTATCTGGCCAAGACCACAGCTTCATCCGGCGGCAGTGGCAGCAACAGCAATGGCACGCCGGGGCTGGAGCCGGGCACGGTCAATACCGGCTTTTATATGCAGATCTTGCCTACCGTGCTGCCCAACAAATCAGTGCTGCTGCAGTTCTCGCTCGACCTCTCACGCCTGAAGGCGATCAAGCAGGTCAGTAGCGGTACGCAAAGCATTGAAGCGCCGGAGGTCGATACCACGAGCTTTATTCAATCCCCCACGGTGAAAAGCGGCGACACGCTGGTGGTGATGGGCTTTGAATCGACGCAGGGGCAGTACAGCGAGCGTGGGCTGGACCGGACCACGG
>NZ_JARRAF010000193.1 GCF_030129945.1 Parachitinimonas caeni | reverse complement strand
CCGGCGGGGGTCAGATTAACGCCCGCCCCATTATTGACGATGATTGCCCCATTGATGGCGGCGGTCAGGTTCGGATTAGCCGTGCTCAGCAGGGTACCGGCCCCATAGCTGTACACGCCGGCACCGCTCACGTAATAACTCAGATATTGATCAAATCCATCCATCGCGTGGTCTTCGGCGAGCCCCAGTGTCACCCAGGGAACCAGCCCTCGATAAACACGGGTGCCAGCGGTTGCGGCACCAATCTGGGTGACCCCGGCACCATTGCAAGGATTGACGTTAGCGGCGGGAGTCTGCTCACGACCGAAGTTCGGTGAGGTCTGGGGCAGGTTGACGGCGGCGGGGCAGGGCATGCGACCAGTTGAAGCCACATAGCGTTGCAGCGCCAATTTCACCTGTTCGATATTGGCTTTGCTCTTGCTGACCTGGCTTTGC
>NZ_JARRAF010000192.1 GCF_030129945.1 Parachitinimonas caeni | reverse complement strand
CGCAAAGCCATCGTCAGCCTGCAGGCGAAGGGTGGCATCGCCGGCGAAACCGGCTTCGGGGGTGAAGAGCAGGGTTTGGCCGTCGGCAGCGAGGCGGGCTGTGCCGTGTTCGGCGCCGAGGATGCGCCAGAACACGGTGTCGCCTTCGAGGTCTTGGGCGATCTCGCTCAGGCTGCGGCGGGTGGCGAGGTCGCTGTGAGTACGCACTGCGTAGCCTGAGCTATCCCCACTTCCCCCCGCCTCGCCGTTGCCGGCGACGGCTGTGGTCAGGGGCTGCGTGGCGCCCGGCAAAGCCGGGCTGATGGGGGCATTCGTGGTATTCGGCAGCGCTCCTGATCCATTCCCACTCCCCCCGCCCTCGCCCGCCGGCGAGGGGGCGCCGTTGGCGGGGGTGCGGATACCCGCCCCGGCCTGCACCAGCGGTGCCTGATTGGC
>NZ_JARRAF010000191.1 GCF_030129945.1 Parachitinimonas caeni | reverse complement strand
GTGTCGCCGGTGCCGGCAGCCTGGATCTGCCGACCCGCGAACGCATCGCCCTGGCGCTGGCACAACAGAATTCCTGTGAGTACTGCCTGTCGGCCCATACCGCCATCGGCAGCAAGGCCGGTCTGAATGGCGCGGAAATCGCCGCCAACCGCGCCGGCAGCAGCCAGGATGCCCGGGCCGCCGTCGCCGTGAAGTTCGCCCGCTCGCTGGCCGAGCACAAAGGCGAGGTGACCACCGCCGAGCTCATCGAGATGCGCAATGCCGGTTACAGCGATGCCGATATCGTCGAGGTGATCACCCACGTCGGCATGAATCTGTTGACCAACATCCTGGGCAAGGCCAGCCGCGTCGAGATCGACTTCCCGAAGGTCTCCGCCTGAGCCCGCCGCGATTGACCGACTTTGAACTGATTGAATACTGGAAAGGAAATACCATGAA
>NZ_JARRAF010000190.1 GCF_030129945.1 Parachitinimonas caeni | reverse complement strand
CAATGAGATCCATGGTTAACACCCCAGGTTTCTCCGGCAAAAAGCCAGATGGTTGCACAACCCGGGGTGGCAACTATTGGATGCCGATTACCCCGGATACCTGGAAAGATTTGCATGCCGATTTACAATCCGAAGCGTAAGGGTGCTAGTCTCCCCGAAGAACAGAGGAGATCAGAGGTAGAATTTTCTCGAATAGAGAGTTCTGGTAGATGAAGAGCATCCGAGAGGCCTGCGCGACGTTCGGAATCAGCAAATCCAGCTATCGCTACCAAGGCCAAGCAGAGAAAGATTAGAGGCTATTAGAGGGATTGCCGTGGAGGAGTACAAAGCAAAGCGCCCCGACCATCAGAGGAGGGGGCGCTTTATAAGGGGAGCCTGGCGGTGACCTACTTTCACACGGGAATCCGCACTATCATCGGCGCAGAGGCGTTTCACGGTCCTGTTCGGAATGG
>NZ_JARRAF010000018.1 GCF_030129945.1 Parachitinimonas caeni | reverse complement strand
CGCCGGATTTGGGCCTGCCGCCGCGTTAAAAATCGCGTGGCTTATCACTAAGCGGCGCGCTTTTTGCCTTGCATCAGGCCCAAATCCGACGAAACGCGATCCGGAAATAAAACGTCAACAGAGCCAAAGTCGTAGCCGGCCGATTGCGGTCAACACCAAACCTTCATCCGGCCTTCAAGCTGATTTGCCACGCGCCTATTTTCACCTAACGATCCGGGCGTACAACTCACCAAATGGCTATTTCATCGTTGGAATGAAGCAGAAATTTTTCAGCGGCTTCGACCGCAGTTTTAGGCGCTGTTGGCCATTTGCCATTCGCCATTCAGTCGGGGAGGTGCTTTGGCGACCAGAATGTCACCCTTCCGCCGATGTCAGCTCGGCAGCAAAGGGGCAGGAGTAGGCAGCAACTTTGATTTAGCGCACAGGGGTGAGATGATGCGAACCCGCCGTTTCTACGCATTCCCCTCCATTCCGAACAGGAAAATCAATGAGCCCCATCCTCCGCTATTGCGAACGCGCCGGATTACCCGTACCGGATGCCGCCACCGTCGCCCAAGCCGAAAGAGCGCTGGCAGAACTGGCCGATGCCGCCAGCCACGCCCGTGCTGACTCAGATCTCTACCGCTACCGGGTGCCGGAATTGTCTGATGATGGCAGCTGCTCGCTGTTTGAGTCGCTGGCTGCGGCCCCCTATGATCTGAGCCGGATTCTGGGCGGTGAAAGCGCACAGACCAGCCGTCAGCTGGCAGCGCTCAACGCCATGGTGCAACGGCTCAGCGAACGCACTGAAGCCGGTTGGGCTGGCATCTACCAGGCGCGCCAACTCGCCGATGGCAGCCGCGCCTTGATCAAACTGGCCTACCAGGGCAAACCCAGCCGCGCAGAGTTTCCACTGACGCCAGAATTTGCCGCCCATTCCAACAACAGCACGGTTGGTCTGAGTGGCCAAGCCAAGCTGATTTCACGGGTGGCTGACCACGTTGCCGCCGGCGGCGCCTATTACAAGTGTGATCCGGCCGTGCAGTCAGAAGCCTGCCTGCCACTATTCGATTCGGCCGGCACCGTAGTCGGTATTGTCGATGTTGAAGACAGCCGGGCCAGCTGGTTTGATGGCGAAAGGCTGGGATGGGTGATCGGGCTATGTTTGATGGCGGTGGAGTATTTGCCAGCGGGCGCCGACTAATACGCCACCGGCAGCGGGTCCAGACTACGCCACAGATACCAGGTAGCAACGCTGGACCACGGTTGCCACAGCGCTCTGGCAATTTCACGCATCTTGAGCTTGGATATTGGATCGCCGTGGTTATAAAACTGCGCCATCGCCCGTTGCAGGCCAATGTCGTCGAGCGGCAGCACGTTCGGCCGCAGCAAGTGAAAGATCAGGAACATCTCGGCCGTCCAGCGGCCGATGCCCTTGATGGTGATGAGTTCTGCAATGACGGCCTCGTCATCCCGATCCAACCAATCGCGCACTGACAGCTGGCCAGCAACATGCCGATGTGACAGATCCTGCAGATAGGCGACTTTGCGCGACGACAGCCCACAAGCCTGCAGATCGGCCTCTGCCATGGTCAGCAGGGCATGCGAGCTGACTTCGCCCAGCCGCTGCGCCAAGCGGCCCCAGATGGTTTCCGCAGCCTTGACCGAAATCTGCTGGCCGACGATAGACCGGGCCAGGGTAATGAACGCATCCCCCTTGCCCTCCAGACATTCACCGGGATATTGCTGTAGCAGGCGTGCCAGAACGGCGTCACGCTCGGCCAGTTCATGGCAAGCCTGCTCCCAATACTCCGGTCTCACTCGCCAGCAACCATCATGCGGTCAATCAGTACCGAACCCACTCGCTTCGAGCCACGGGTTTCCAGATCGGAACCAATCGCCTGAATGCCCATGAACATATCTTTCAGATTGCCGGCGATGGTCACTTCTTCGACCGGATGGACGATTTCGCCATTTTCCACCCAGAAACCCGCTGCACCGTGCGAGTAATCACCGGTCACCATATTGATGCCATGTCCCAGCAGCTCGGTCACCAGCAGGCCGCGCCCCATAGTCTTGATCAGCTCAGCCTGACCACCGGTAATCGTTGGTTTGATCAGCAGGTTATGGCAACCACCGGCATTGCCGGTTGTGGTCATGCCCAGCTTGCGGGCGGTATAGGAAGACAGAAAGTAGCCGTTGAGCACACCGTTTTCGACCAGGTCACGCTCGTGAACAGCCACCCCTTCGCCATCGAACGGCGAGCTGGCCAGGCCCCTCGGCAGGAAGGGGGTCTCGTGAACGTTGACGCAGGGTGCCATCACCGGCTTGCCCAGGCTGTCGAGCAGGAATGAAGAACGACGATACAGCGAGCCGCCGCTGACTGCCGACACCAGATGGCCAAACAGGCCCGCCGCCTGGGAAGGATCGAACAGCACCGGCACCTGCGCCGTCTTGATGCGCCGTGCGCCCAGCCGCGCCAGCGTGCGCCGGCCGGCGTGCTCACCCACGGCAATCGCCGACTCCAGATCCTCGGCGGCCCGTGCCGTGGTGTACCAGTAGTCGCGCTGCATGGTGTCGTTTTCTTCAGCGATGACTGAACAGCTCATGCTGTGCCGGCTGGAGACGCTATAGCCTGAAAAGCCCAGGCTGTTGGCGTACACAAAATGGGTAGCATGGCTCGACACGCCGGCCCCGTCAGAATTGGTAATCCGAGGGTCAATATTCCGCGCCGCAGCCTCGCAGCTGAGTGCCAGTTCGATCGCTCTTTCAACGGAGAGATCCCACGGGTGGTAGAGGTCAAGCTCGGGAAACACCGTTGCCAGCTGCTCGCGATCCGGCAGGCCGGCGCAATCATCCGCAGCGGTATAGCGGGCAATCGCAACGGCAGCCTCAACGGCCTGGCGAATAGCCGTCGGGGAGAAGTCAGAGGTGCTGGAATGCCCCTTGGCCTGTCCCAGATATACGGTGATGCCGATCCCTTTATCGCGGTTGTACTCGATGGTTTCGACGGCGCCAACCCGTACCGACACGTTCTGGCCAAAACCTTCAGATACCTCGATATTGCAGGAAGTTGCCCCGGCATCGGCAGCCATGCGTAGCGCATCGGCGGCAAGCATCTGGAGCTGTTCGGAGGAATAGGCGAATTGGGTCGTGGTCACAGGGAGCCCTCGAATATTGAAATGTTGGAAGTTTATGTAGGGTTTTTGGCGCTATTTGGCCAGATTTGCCTTGAACAGACGGGCGCAGGCGCCTTCATGGCACCGCATGCAGTATCATAACAAACTTTGCAAGACGGCCCCGCCACGATGTCTGACCTCCCATTTGATCCCGAATACGACCAACCCAGCAAAACCCGCCGCAAGCAGGAAGCCCACGACATGCAGGAGCTGGGCGAACAGCTGATGCCCCTCAAGCGCAAGCAGCTGGAACGCCTGAACCTGCCGGAGCGGGTGGTTGACGCCCTGCTGGAATCACAGCGCCTGACCGAGCGCGGCGCCATCAAACGCCAGAAGCAGTACATCGGCAAACTGATGCGCGACCTCGACCCGGAACCGATCCGGGAATTCCTGAGCACGCTTCGCGCCACGTCCGACCGCCACAATGCCTGGCTGCACCGCCTGGAGCGTCTGCGCGATACGCTGATTGCCGATGACTCTGCCCTGGCAGCGTTTATTGCCGAGCACCCGGAAGCCCCCGTGCAGTCGATGCGGCAGGCGATTCGCAATGCCAAGGCCGAACAGGCCGCCGGCAAGCCGCCCAAAGCTTATCGCCAGCTGTTTCAGCTATTGAAGGAAGTGATCGCCGAGCCCGCCGCGCCACGTCTTGCCGACGAAGACGAGGACGAGGACGAAACCAACGAGGATTGAACCCGAACGGAATGAGGCTGCCATGTATGAAACGGTAAAGATCGGGCTGGTTTCGGTGAGCGATCGCGCTGCCAGCGGCGTATATGAAGACAAGGGTCTGCCCGCCCTGCGAGAGTGGCTGACCACAGCCCTGCACAATCCGGTGGAGTGGGTGGAAAGACTGATTCCAGACGAGCAGATTGAAATCGAAGCTACGTTGATTCATCTGGTTGATGACTTGCACTGCCATCTTGTGCTGACCACTGGCGGCACCGGCCCCGCGCCACGCGATGTCACGCCCGATGCCACGCTGGCGATTGCCGACCGCGTCATGCCCGGCTTTGGTGAGCAGATGCGACAGATCAGCCTGCAGTTTGTGCCGACGGCTATCTTGTCACGCCAGACCGGCGTCATCCGCCGCCAGTCCCTGATTCTGAATCTGCCGGGTCAGCCCAAGTCGATCAAGGAAACCCTGGAAGGGCTCAAAGACGAAGCCGGCCAGACCAAGGTGCCGGGCATTTTCGCCGCCATCCCTTACTGCATCGACCTGATCGGCGGCCCCTACCTCGAAACCCGGTCGGAAGTCGTCAGTGCATTCCGGCCCAAGTCGGCACAACGACCCCACTAGTCCGCTTTTTGTTCCGACAAACAACAAAGGCCGCATTTGCGGCCTTTGTTGTTTGCGGATAAGTCGCCGCTCCTGGCTACTTTGCCCCAAGAAAATCCTTCTTGCCCAGCTCCACACCGTTATGCCGCAAGATGTCGTAGGCCGTCGTCAGATGAAAATAGAAGTTGGGCAACACAAACTGGTTTAGATACGTCAGGCCATCGAAAGTCAATTCGCCGCTGCGCATTTTCAGCACAACCGTACGACTCTCGCTGCCATCAATCTGCTCGGGTTTGAAGGTTTGCAGGTAATCGACCGTCTTGGCGATACGCGCCTTCAGCTCTTCCACTGTTGTCTCGTTATCCTCCCAATTCGGCGGCTCCACCCCTGCCAGCCGGGCGGCGCAGCCTTTGGCCAGATCACTGGCGATCTGAATCTGCCGCGAAAGCGGGAACATATCGGGCGCCAGACGGCTACCGAGTAGCACCGCCATATCAAACTTCTTGGCATCGGCATGCGCGACGGCTTTATCGAGAATCACCGACAGGCTATTAAGAAAGTGCGGCATGACAGCAACGGAAACCTGATACATCGACAACGACATCGAGAATCTCCTGAGTGATGAGGTGCAGGGCAAAGTGACATCAGACAGGCTATACCGATTACCGATACCAGCCCCGAGTCACCAGGCGATCAGCATGAACGGGCAGACCAGACACTTACAGGGCGGTGCGGGTAGCCACGCCGGACAACACATTCCGTATCAGCCCCCTGCCCCATGCAGGCTTCATGCTATCGCGCCATAAAAGACTATAGACGGTGTTTAAAAGTTCTCGTAACCCAAAAGCGATGCAGCAAGGGGACAAAGGATGTACACACTCTTTGGCTACAAGGGCTCTGGTTCAGCAGCCATCGAGCTTGCCCTGGAAAGAACCCTCCAACCCTTCCGGGTCTGCCAGGCAGCATCATGGGACCCGCAATCCGCCATCAAGGAACTGCTCGCCATCAACCCGCTGGGCCAGATCCCAACCCTGCAGCTGCACGACGGAACCGTTCTGACAGAGAGTGCCGCCATCCTGATTCACCTTGGGCTCAATCACCCGGTCAGCGAACTGCTACCCGCCGATGCGGCCGATCGGGCGCAGGTCATTCGCGGGCTGGTCTACCTTGCCGCCAACTGCTACGCCGCCATAGGGGTGATTGATTACCCGGAACGCTGGAGTACCAAGCACGACGAAGCCACCCTCAAAGCCATCCGCCAAGGGGCCCGCGATCGCCTGCATCACTACTGGGATCTGTTTGCCGATTGCTTCTGGCGCGAACCTTATCTGAGCGGCCCACAGCTGGGAGCGCTCGACCTGCTGGCAGCAGTCGTCTCGAAATGGTCAGGCGCCAGACCACATATCGCGGCATCGCGCCCACACCTTTACAAAACCCTGCAGAAAATTGAAGCCGATGAAGCCGTCACCCGTGTTTTCAGCCAGCACTGGTGATCAAGGCACCACCCACAGCGGCGGCTCATCCAGCAGCGCCACCTGCTCGCGCAGCTCCAGAATCCGGTCTTGCCAGTAACGCTGACTGCCAAACCACGGAAACGCCACAGGAAAAGCCGGATCATGCCAGCGCCGGGCCAGCCAGGCCGAGTAATGCAGCAGCCGCAAAGTGCGCAGGGCTTCGATCAGATGCAGCTCACGATAATCGAACTCGCAAAACTCCTCATAACCCGCCAGCAAATCGGCCAGCTGGCGTGAACGGTCTTCCCGCTCACCCGACAGACACATCCATAAATCCTGAATCGCCGGACCCATCCGGCAATCGTCGAAATCAACGAAATGCGGGCCGTCGTCGGTCCACAAGATATTGCCACCGTGGCAATCGCCATGAAGGCGCAGACTGCCAACGCTACCGGCCCGGTCATAGCAGCGGCGCACACCCTCCAGTGCCTGCAAGGCCACGCTGCGATAAGTCTCCGTCAGCTCAGGCGGCAACCAGTTGTTTTCCAGCAGATAGGCCAGCGACTGCTCGCCGAAACTGGCAATGTCGAGCGTCGGCCGATGCGCAAACGGCCGCACCGCACCCACGGCATGAATCCGCCCGAGAAAGCGGCCCAGCCATTCCAGCGTCTGCGCATCATCCAGTTCCGGCGCCCGACCGCCCCGACGAGGGAACAAGGCAAAGCGGAAGCCTTGAAAGCTGTGCAAGCTTTGGCCACCCAGCAGCAAGGGCGCCACCACCGGAATCTCCAGCCCGGTCAACTCGGCCAGAAAGGCATGCTCCTCCAGAATCGCCGCCTCACTCCAGCGCTCGGGCCGGTAAAACTTCACCACCACCGGCGCCGCATCATCGATGCCCACCTGATACACGCGGTTCTCATAACTATTCAGCGCCAACAAACTACCACTGGCCCGCAGGCCGGTGCTGTCGATGGCATTCAAAATACAATCCGGGTCGAGCCCGGAGAAGGGAGGGGTAGGGTTCATGGGGGCATTGTAAGAGAAAACCATTTCCAGTTACAAAACAAAGCAACGTATTCAACATGAATTGCTAAAACCAAGAACCATTACTATAAATCTCACAACCTCGCTTTAAAGCCACCCCCCCAAGGAGGTATCATGCAATTCACAGAAGAAAATATTATAAGTATTTTTGGATACGAAGCCGCAGAAGACGAAGAAATTGACAAGCTAAAATCTTACTACCTTAAAGGAAAAACCTTTGAACAAATCTCAAACGATCTACCTCTTAGAATATTAGTTGGACACAAAGGAACAGGAAAGTCTGCGTTATTGCGAATCTCAAAAGAGGAAGAAAAAGAAAATAGAAAACTCTCTATACTAATCAAACCCGATGACATTATAGGCATTGGCGATAAAGAAGAAGATTTTCTAAAATTAATTCGAGAATGGAAGCGCGGATTAATTAAAATAATCGCAGAAAAAGCACTAACCTCTTTCGGACTACCATACAACAGCACGAGAGAAAAAATTAACGAATACACTGGGAAATTAATTGAATACATAAAATCCACGCTACAAGAGTCAATAAAAAATTATGCACATCTAGAAAAATCCGAAGAATTAATTATTAAAAACTTTATATCCAGCAATAAAATATATGTATACATTGACGATTTAGATCGGGGCTGGCAAGGTCAAAAATCAGACATAAGAAAAATATCGGCCCTACTAAATGCAGTAAGGGATATTAACTCAGAAACAAAGAACATATCTTTCAGGATTAGTTTGCGATCTGATGTCTATCATCTAGTTCGTACATCAGACGAATCAACAGATAAAATTGAAGGAAATGTAATATGGCTTTCCTGGTCAAACCATGAAATTCTTGCCTTGCTTATAAAGCGAGTAGAGCATTTTTTTGGAAGAGAACATGAAACCAGTAATCTTATAAAACTAGATCAATCTACTCTTGCTTCCAAATTATATCCATTGATGTCCTCCACATTTTACGGTGCAGGACATTGGTCATCGATACCTACCCATAGAATGCTTATGACCCTTATAAGAAAGCGGCCTCGCGATCTCATAAAGCTATGCACGCTAGCAGCAAGGGCTGCCAGTGAAAAGTCTGCCGATATAATTTCAACAGAACACTTTAAATGCATCTTTGAAGAATATTCACAAGGCCGCCTCCAAGACACCATAAATGAGTACAGATCAGAATTACCTGAAATAGAAAGGCTTTTACTTGGAATGAAGCCATCCAAGCAAGAGAAAAGAACCTCCACATCCTACATATACACCACAGACACCCTATTAAAGAAAATAGAGAATATTACACAATCCGGCACTTTTAAATTCTCCAATGGAAAAATCGCCGACAAGCAGTCACTTGCTGCTTTTATGTATAAAATAAATTTCATAACAGCAAGGAAAGATATCGGAGACTATATTAATCGAAAATACTTTGAAGAGAATCGATATTTACTTCAAAAATTTATTGATTTTGGTTTTGACTGGGAAATGCATCCCGCATATCGCTGGGCATTGCAACCAAACGACATAGGAGATATTTTTCTCCAAATGAAGCCCAGCAGTCCAGAATAGATTTATTGCGGCAGTTGCCGCCTTTTTATACACATCAACAGGCAAACCAGATATAAATTACTTCTCCAAGCCGTTTCTCCAATTAATATCTCAAATATTTCGTACTGGGGAAAGGCCGACCCCCACCCCAGGCTAACCACTGGGCTAATCGCTGGCGAACAAGCTTCCAATCACCCCAACTTCACCACCGTCGATTTCAACTCGGTGTATTTCTCCATCGCGTGTAGCGATTTGTCGCGGCCGTTGCCGCTTTGTTTGTAGCCACCGAAGGGGAAGTTCATGTCGCTGCCTTCTTCGTAGCAATTTACCCAGACGGTGCCGGCGCGCAGGCGGCGGGCGGCGGTGTGGGCGGTGACGAGATCGGCGGTCCAGATGGCGGCGCCCAGGCCGTAGTCGCTGCGGTTGGCAATGGCAATGGCTTCGTCGAGGGTGTCGAATTCGATGATGGAGAGTACGGGGCCGAAGATTTCTTCGCGGGCGATGCGAATGTTGGGGTCGCTCACCTGGAAGATGGTGGGTTCAACGTAGTAACCGCCCGTATCTGCGCGGGTTTGTTGGCCGCCCAGCACCAGGGTGGCACCTTCCTGTTTGCCGGCTTCGATATAGCCCAACACGCGCTTGAGCTGGATGTCATCGACGATAGCCCCCATGCCGGTAGCGGGGTCGAGCGGGTGGGCGGGCTGCCAGGTGGCCATTTCGGCCCGCACGCGCTCCACAAACTGGTCTTTGATTGCGCGTTGCACCAGTAGCCGCGAGCCGGCGGTACACATTTCGCCCATGTTGTAGCAGATGGCGCCGGCGGCAGCTTGCGCGGCGCGGTCAAGGTCTGGGCAGTCGGCCAGCACGATATTGGCTGATTTTCCGCCCAGTTCGAGCCAGACCCGCTTGAGGTTGCTCTGCCCGGCACATTGCATGATGCGTTTGCCGACGGCCGTCGAGCCGGTAAAGGCAATGCAATCGACATCGCCATGCAGGGCCAGTGCCTCGCCCACCCGGCCGTCTCCCGTCAGAACATTGAATACCCCTGCCGGGATGCCGGCATCGCGCGCCAGACCGGCCAGACGAATGGCAGTCAACGGCGATTTTTCGGAAGGCTTGAGGATGACCGAGTTGCCGGTCGCCAGCGCGGGCGCGATCTTCCAGGAAGCCATGAGGATGGGGAAGTTCCAGGGCACGACGCAGGCCACCACGCCAACCGGCTCACGGGTGATAAGGCCAAGGATGTTGTGGTCGCAGGGGGCGACTTCACCCGGCCATTTGTCGATGGCTTCGGCATACCACTCGATACATTGGGCCGCCCCAGGCACGTCGCCCCGGGTGGCGTCGTTGATGGGTTTGCCCATATCCAGCGATTCGAGCAGGGCCAGTTCGTCGTTGTGCAGGCGGATCAGCTCGGCAAATTTGCGCAGTACCTTCTTGCGTTGACGCGGGTGCAACCCCGCCCAGACACCGGCCTCGAAGCTGCGGCGGCCGGCCGCCACGGCCAGATCGACATCAGCCTGGCCGCACTGGGCGACTTCGCACAGGAGTTCGCCGTCTATCGGGCTGCGGCATTCAAAGGTCTCCTCGGTTTGCGCCGGGGCGTAATGGCCGTCGATAAAGGCACGGGATTCAATCTGCAGGGCTTGGGCGTGGGCTTGCCAGTAGGCGAGGTTTTTTTCGGGGGAACTCACGGGAGGACTCCTGTTGCGGCCGACTGCTGGTCAATCCAGCTGTCGATTGATGGGTTTATCTGGTAATCAAACTAAAAACTGGGGGGCGAATTGGCGCTGATGATTTCGCAGGGCTCCTCCCCGGCGTTCCGAAAGCGGTGAGGCAGTTTCGAGTCGAAGTAGAAGCCATCACCGGGGCCAAGGCAGCGGGTTTCGCCATCGACAGTGATTTCAACCCGACCACGGACCACCACGCCGCACTCCTGCCCTTCATGCGACAGCATATCGGCGCCCGTATCGGCACCGGGGTCGTAGTGCTCGCGCAGCAGGCAGATCTGCCGATCTTTCAATCCATGACCAACCAGCCGGTAGGCAATGCCCTCGCCGCCAATGTCCGGCATCTGCTCTGCCGGGAAAAATGGACTCGGCCGCGCCGGTTCGTCTATATCAAAGGTGAAGAATTCGGCCAGCGACATGGGAATCCCCGCCAGCACCTTCTTGAGCGATGCCACGGATGGGCTGACACGGTTCTGCTCGATCAGCGAAATCGTGCTGTTGGTAACCCCCGCCCGCTTGGCCAGTTCGCGCTGGGAAAGGCCGCTACGGGTGCGGAGAATGCGTAGGCGCTGGCTGACTTCGAGTGACATCTCAACCTCTTCCGTCTGTGCAATATTCCGAACATCCCAGTTGCAAAAGTATAGAAGCGGTGCCTAGAATCCGCCAAGGATACCAAAAAATCCTTTAATAATTAGATTGTTGCAACGCAACAAGCCACTTTGACAGATAACCACTGGTCACAAGCCGTTCATTATTCTAAACAGGTTTGATTGTTGGACTGCCCTGTTTATCGCCGCCCTCACAAAGGGCAGATCTTTACTTGGTGGAGAATTAAAAATGCTGATAGGCGTACCCAAGGAAATCAAGAACCACGAGTATCGCGTGGGTCTGACACCTGCCGGCGTGAAAGAGCTGATACGTAATGGCCACAAGGTGCTGGTGCAGACACTGGCCGGCGGCGGTATCGGCTTTCCTGATGATCAATACCGCGCTGCCGGTGCTGAAATCGCGTCGGATGCGGCGAGTGTGTTTGCCAAGGCCGAGATGATCATCAAGGTTAAGGAGCCGCAGCCTGAGGAATGCAAGATGCTGCGACCCGGCCAGATTCTGTTTACTTATCTGCACCTTGCCCCCGATCCAGAACAAACCCGTGGCCTGATCGACTCCGGTGCCATTGCCATTGCCTACGAGACTGTTACCGATGCGCGAGGCGGTTTGCCGCTGCTGGCACCGATGTCGGAGGTTGCCGGACGCATGGCGATTCAGGCTGCCGCACATTGCCTCGAAAAAGCTCAGGGTGGATCGGGTGTGTTGTTGGGTGGTGTGCCTGGTGTGGCACCCGGCAAGGTCAGTGTGATCGGTGGCGGGGTGGTCGGCATCAACGCAGCACGGATGGCAATGGGCCTGGGCGCAGAAGTCAGCATTCTCGACCGCTCGCTACCACGCCTGAAAGAGCTGGACATGATCTTTGGTGGACGCCTGAAAACGCTCTACTCGACAGAAGACGCCATCGAAAACGAGCTGGCAGGTGCCGATGCCGTCATCGGGGCCGTACTGGTGCCTGGCGCCGCCGCACCCAAGCTGGTTCGGCGTGAGCAACTGAAACTGATGAAGCCCGGCTCTGTGCTGGTCGATGTGGCGATTGATCAGGGTGGATGTTTTGAAACCAGCCGCGCCACCACGCACCAGAATCCAACTTATGGGGTAGATGGCATTACGCACTATTGTGTTGCCAACATGCCGGGCGGTGTCGCCCGTACCTCAACCCTGGCCCTGACCAATGCGACGCTGCCATTTGCGCTGGCGCTGGCCAATCGCGGCTGGAAGCAGGCCCTGCTGGATGATGTGCATCTGCGCAACGGCCTGAATATTTGCCGTGGCAATGTGACCTACGAAGCCGTCGCGCACGATCTGGGCTATGACTATGTCCCGGCGCTGACTGCCATCGAGGCTTGATAAACCGGGGGGCACAGCCCCCTTTTTTCGTTAATTATCTGTATCCAACATGCTGCGTAAACCTCTGGTCGGCATCATTGCTGACCGACGACAACTGGGCAACCATGCCTTTCACTGTGTAGGCGAGAAGTACATCACGGCAGTCAGCGATGGCGCCGGTGCCTACGCCACGATCCTCCCCGCCCTGATGGACCGGGTACCCATCGAAGACACCCTCAGTCACTTCGACGGCCTGCTGTTTACCGGCAGTCCTTCCATGGTTGGCGCGGAGCACTACGGGGGGGCCGTGCAGCCGGAAGGCACCTGGCTCGACCCCTATCGCGATGCCACCGCCCTGCCCCTGATCCGCGCCGCCGTTGATGCTGGCGTACCGGTGTTCGGTATCTGCCGGGGCTTTCAGGAAATGAATGTAGCCTTCGGCGGCAGCCTGCTGCAGGCCATCCAGACCGACCCGAGCAAGCTTGATCATCGTGAAGACGACAGCGAGCCGCTGGATGTGCAATACGCCCCCGCGCATGAGGTCGAACTGGTTGAAGGCGGTCTGCTACGCGGCATCGCCCGTACCAAGCGCGTTCTGGTCAACTCGCTGCATCAGCAGGGCGTGGACCGGCTCGGCAAGGGGCTTCGGGTGGAAGCCAGGGCGCCGGATGGTCTGATCGAAGCTTTCCGCGTCGCCGATGCCAAGAGTTTTGCCCTGGCGGTGCAGTGGCACCCTGAATGGCGATTTGCCGAAAACTCCATGTCGGCCGCCCTGTTCGCCGCCTTTGGCGACGCCTGCCGCCAGCGCGGCAACGCCGTTCCTTAGGTAGAAGGAGTTCACCACCTGATTTGGTAGCACTCCCACATCGAATAGCCAGAGGCAAATGATCATGCAAACCATGTACGAATTCTTCCGGGAACACCGGGTGACTGAAGTCGAATGCATCATCCCCGATATGACGGGCATTGCCCGTGGCAAGATTCTGCCCAAGGGCCAATTTGTCTCTGGCGAAAAGATGCGGCTACCCAAGGTTGTGCTGGTGCAGACCGTCAATGGCGACATCCCCAACGATTTGAGCATCACCGGCCCGACCGACCCGGATATGGTATGTGTGCCAGACCCAGCCACCGTCAAGGTCGTACCCTGGGCCGAAGACCCCACTGCCGTGGTCATTCACGACTGCGTGGGTTTCGACGGAAAACCCGTCGATATCTCCCCCCGTTTTGTATTACGCAAGGTTTTGCAACTGTTTGCAGATAAAGGCTGGCGCCCTGTGGTGGCCCCCGAGCTGGAGTTTTATCTGATTGAGCGCAATACCGATCCCAACGAACCCTTGCGTCCCCCGGTCGGCCGCACCGGCCGCCCCGAAACCGGCCGGCAGTCGTACAGCATTGAGGCGGTCAATGAATACGACCCTTTCTTTGAAGATATCTATGCCTATTGCGACCGCATGCATCTGGATATCGACACCTTGATCCACGAGGTCGGCGCGGCACAGATGGAAATCAACTTCCTGCATGGTGACGCACTGGAACTGGCCGACAAGGTCTTCCTGTTCAAGCGTGTCGTGCGTGAAACCGCCCTGCGGCACAATATCTACGCCACCTTCATGTCCAAGCCGATGCAGGACGAGCCCGGCAGTGCCATGCACGTTCACCAGAGTGTGCTGGATGCCGACGGGCGCAATATCTTCTCCAGCGAAGATGGCAGCCCCAGCCCGCTCTTCCGTGGCTATATTGCTGGCTTGCAGCGCTATATGCCGCACGTCATGCCGATCTTTGCGCCCTATGTAAACTCCTATCGCCGCCTGTCACGCTTCACAGCGGCACCGATCAATCTGCAATGGGGCTACGACAACCGCACCGTCGGCTTCCGCATCCCCAACTCCGGGCCGGATGCCCGTCGCATCGAGAACCGCGTTCCGGGCGTAGACGTCAACCCCTACCTAGCCATGGCAGCCACTCTGGCATGTGGCTATCTGGGCATGATTCAGGGCCTGCAACCCACCGAACCCATGACGACCAGCGCCTACGAACTCGACTACGAGTTGCCACGCCATCTGGAAGATGCCATCGAGCTGATGCTCGACAGCCCGGAGATTTCCGAGGTGCTGGGCGAGTCGTTTGTCAAAGCCTACTGCGGTGTGAAGGAAAAGGAATACGACACCTTCTTCCGCGTCATCAGCTCTTGGGAACGCAAGCACCTGCTGCTGCACGTTTGAGGAAACCGGCATGAACACACAAAGAACGACTCAGGAATGGCAGGCACTGGACGCCGCCCACCACATCCATCCGTTTTCAGACATGGGCGCGCTCAACCGTGCCGGCAGCCGGGTGATCGTCCGGGGGGAAGGCGTTTACCTGTGGGACTCGGAAGGCCACCAGATCATGGATGGCATGGCGGGCCTGTGGTGCGTCAACGTTGGCTATGGCCGGAAGGAGCTGGCCGATGCGGCAGCCCGGCAGATGCAGGAGCTTGCCTATTACAACACCTTCTTCAAGACGACCCATCCAGCCGTGATCGAACTTTCGCGGCTTCTGGCAGAGGTTACGCCACCTGGCTTTGAACACTTTTTCTTTACCAATAGCGGTTCGGAAGGCAACGACACCATCATTCGCATGGTGCGCCGTTATTGGGACATCATCGGGCAACCCGAACGCAAGGTCATCATCTCGCGCCACAATGCCTATCACGGCTCAACCGTTGGCGCCGCTTCGCTCGGCGGCATGGATTACATGCACTCACAGGGAGGGCTGCCCATCCCAGACATCGAGCATATCGACCAGCCGTACTGGTACGCAGAGGGCGGGGATCTCAGCCCGGAAGCGTTTGGCCTGAAAGTCGCACGGCAACTGGAAGAGAAGATTCTGGCAGTGGGGCCGGAACGGGTAGCGGCCTTTATCGGTGAGCCCTTTCAGGGAGCCGGCGGCGTCATCTTCCCGCCTGACAGCTACTGGCCGGAAATCCAGCGCATCTGCCGTCAGTACGGCATTCTGCTGGTTGCTGACGAAGTCATTGGTGGATTTGGCCGTACCGGACACTGGTTCGCCAGCCAGCACTTCGGCATCGAACCCGATCTGATGACCATCGCCAAAGGCATGACCTCCGGTTACATCCCGATGGGTGGCGTCGCCATCTCGCGGCGGGTGGCCGATCCGCTGATCAATGAAGGCGGAGACTTCAATCATGGGCTCACCTACTCCGGCCATCCTGTTGCTGCGGCCGTGGCGATTCGCAATATCGGCATCCTGCGCGAAGAAGGCATCGTCGAGCGGGTAATGAATGACACCGGACCGTATTTTCAGCGCTGTCTCAAGGAAGCATTGGCAGACAATCCGTTGATTGGCGAAGTAGCCGGCACCGGACTTGTGGCCGGAATGCAACTGACTCGCAATAAAGCCACACGCGAACTCTTCCCGAACCGTGGCGAGGTTGGCCTGCTATGCCGAGACTTCTGCTTCGCTAACAATTTGATTATGCGAGCAACTGGAGAACGCATGCTGCTCTCGCCACCGCTTGTCATCAGCCGCAGTGAAATCGACGAACTGGTGAGCCGCGCGCAACACTGCATCACGCTCACCGCCCGCAAACTAGGTATGGTCTAATACACAGTTGACCCGGCGCCGCACAAGGCGCCGGGTCGCATTTGCTCATTGCCGGGCGGGGGTCTTGAAACCGGCATCCCAATTCAACTTGCACAGGTTTTTTAAGGAGTCGAGTTCAATGGTCAACAAGAATTTCGTGCTGAAGGTACTGGCTGCCGCCGTTGCCACCGTATCGGCATCTGCCGCGCTGGCTGATGGGGTAGTTAATATCTACAACTGGAACGACTACGTTGCCGACAAGACCATCGCCAACTTCGAAAAAGAATCCAGCCTGAAGACCCGCTACGACGTTTATGACAGCAACGACACCCTTCAGGCCAAGCTGCTGACCGGCAAAAGCGGCTACGACGTGGTCGTTCCAAGCGCCGACTACGCAGGCAACTACATCAAATCCGGCGTGTTGCTGAAACTGGACAAGGCCAAGCTCAGCAACTTCGGCAATCTTGATCCGGCCATCATGTCCAAACTGGCAGCGACCGATCCGGGCAATGAGTATCTGGTCCCCTATATGTGGGGCACCATGGCGTTTGGCATCAACGTGGACAAGGTCAAGAAGGCACTGGGCAGCGAGCCGATGCCTGCCGACCAGTGGGAACTCGTGTTCAACCCCAAGTACACCAACAAACTCAAGTCCTGCGGTATTTCCTTCATCACCATGGCACGTAACCTGTACTCCATGGCCAACATCCATATGGGCAAGCCCGCCAACGATTTCTCGAAAGAAAACGTTGACGCCGCCACTGAGATGCTGAAGAAGGTGCGTCAGGACATCCGCGTCTTCAACGATTCGCCAATTGATCTGCTGGCCAACGGCGACATCTGCGTTGGTGTTGCCTATAACGGTGATGTATACCAGGCCAAAGATCGTGCTGCGGCAGCCAAGAAGCCACAGAACATCGAATACGTCGTGCCTGCCAAGGGTACCGTGTTGTGGATCGACACCATGGCCATCCCCAAGGATGCCAAGAACGCTGACAACGCCTTCAAGTTCATCAACTACATTCTGAAGCCGGAAGTCGTTGCCGAAATCTCGAACAAGGTGAACTACTCGAACCCTAATACCAAGGCAACCGCCCTGGTCAACAAGAAGCTGACGGGTGATACCAAGATCTACCTGCCTGCCGACATGATGGCCAAGATGCAGCCGATGACTCCGCTCTCAAAAGACACACTGAAGCTGCTGCAAACATCGTTCAACAAATTCAAGACCGCCAAGTAATTCTTGGCCCCGGCCGGCCGACAGGCTAGTTGGAAAAGTTGCAAACGGGGCCGCGCAGATACGCGGCCCTTTGTCATTCAATCGGTTTTGGGTTTTCTCTACCTCGCAGACGTCAGAGAAAGCCACCCCCTCACGGAGTGTATTGTGCCGGCGGATACTGCCCTCGCTCACAACCCGGCTGCTACCGCGCAGCCTACCTATCTCGAAATCAAGGGAGTCACGAAAAAATTTGGTGACTTCGTTGCGGTCAACCAGGTTGATCTGAAGATCCCCAAGAACGAAATTTTCGCCCTGCTGGGCAGTTCGGGCTGTGGAAAATCGACTTTGCTGCGTATGTTGGCCGGCATGGAAACGCCCACCGAGGGTAGCCTGATTCTGGATGGACAGGATGTTACCGCCCTGCCGCCGTATTCACGGCCAATCAATATGATGTTCCAGTCCTATGCGCTGTTTCCGCACATGACCGTTGAACAGAACATCGCGTTCGGTTTGAAGCAGGACAAGATGCCCAAGGACGAGATCCGTGTCCGGGTTGAACAGATGCTTGATCTGGTGCAGATGCGCAAGTATGCCCAGCGCAAACCACACCAGCTCTCTGGTGGCCAGCAACAGCGTGTTGCCCTGGCCCGCTCGCTGGCCAAGCGCCCCAAGCTGTTGTTGCTGGACGAGCCTTTGGGCGCCCTCGACAAAAAATTGCGGATGCAAACCCAGCTGGAGCTGGTCAATGTGATCGAACAGGTCGGGGTAACCTGCATCATGGTGACTCATGATCAGGAAGAAGCGATGACGATGGCGTCACGTATCGGCATCATGTCCGAAGGCCGCCTGCTGCAGGTTGGCAACCCTCGCGACATCTACGACTACCCCAACTGTCGCTTCACCGCTGAATTCATCGGCTCCACCAATATCTTCCACGGCACAGTCGTCGAAGATGAGCCTGGTTATGTCGTGCTCGACTGTCCAGAATTACACAATCGGATTTACGTGAGCCACGGCATCACCGGTGTACTGGGTATGCCGATCTGGTATTCGGTTCGACCAGAGCGCATCAGCCTGCTGCGCCAGCAACCAACAGGCCAACATAACTGGTTTCAAGGAACCGTCCAGGAAATTGCTTATTTGGGCAGTTATTCGATCTATCACGTCAAGCTACCCAGTGGTCGCGTTGTCATGGCCAACGTCCCATCCAGCCACTGGGGGGACGAAGCACCGGCAACCTGGGGCGATACGTTGTTCCTGAAGTGGGGTGATAACGCGGGGGTGGTTCTGACATCATGATGAACGTGCTGCGACGCCTGCTTCCGTCCGGCAGGACCTGGGTGATTTCCGTCCCCTATCTGTGGCTGCTGGTCTTCTTCCTGCTGCCGTTTGTGTTCGTGCTGAAAATCAGTTTTGCCGAGCCCGACATCGCGCAGCCACCCTACACCCCGTTGGTTACCAAGGAAGAATCCAAGGTCACCATCAACCTTAACCTCGCCAAATACGAAACCATTTTTGGTGAGGCCGAAACCTTTGCCACCAAAGGGCTCGCTACCGGTATGGCCGAAAGCCAGTATCTGGTGTCTTACTGGAACTCCCTGAAGCTGGCCTTGCTGACCACCTTGTTCTGCCTGCTGATCGGTTACCCGATCGCCTACAACATTGCCCGCGCCGACGAGACCACCCGCAACACCTTGCTGATGTTGGTGATGCTGCCGTTCTGGACCTCGTTCCTGTTACGGGTGTATGCCTGGATCGGCATTTTGAAAGACAACGGCATCATCAATAACCTGTTGATGTCACTAGGCATGATCAAAGAACCCATTCCCATGCTCTACACCCAGTTCTCGGTCATGCTGGGTATGGTGTACAGCTATCTGCCGTTCATGATCCTGCCGTTGTACTCCCACTTGGTGAAGCTCGACACCCGGCTGTTCGAAGCATCGGCAGATCTGGGGGCAACACCTTGGCGCACCTTCTTCTCGATCACCTTGCCCTTATCCAAAGCCGGCATGATCGCCGGTTCGATGATGGTGTTCATTCCAGCGGTGGGTGAGTTTGTGATTCCCGAGCTGTTGGGCGGTGGAGAAGTCCTGATGATCGGCAAGAAGCTGATGGATGACTTCGGCGTCAGCATCGACTGGCCGCAAGCCGCCGCCGTCACGGTACTGATGATGATACTGCTGATCGCGCCCATCATCTGGTTCCATCGTTTCGAGACCAAGCAAAGGGAGGCCGAGCAATGAACGGCAATAAAATGCCCTTGGCCAACAAGCTCTACATGCTGCTTGGCTTCTTTTTCCTGTATGCGCCAATCATCAGCCTGGTGGTGTATTCGTTTAATGAATCACGCCTGGTCACCGTTTGGGGTGGCTTCTCCCTCAAATGGTATAGCGTGCTTTGGAACGACGTTGCTGTCATGTCCGCCGTTAAAATCTCGTTTGCCATTGCCTTCATGACCGCCAGCTTTGCAGTCGTACTTGGCACCATTGCCGGCTTCGTACTGGCGCGATTTGGCCGCTTCCGCAGCCACTCGATGTTCGCAGGCATGGTGACGGCACCAATGGTGATGCCAGAAGTCGTTGTCGGCCTGTCGATGCTGCTGTTGTTTGTCGCCCTGCAAACCAGTTTTGGCTGCAGCGAAGAACCTTCAGGACTAGTGCAGCGTCTTGGGTGCTGGGCCTTCGGCGAGCGCGGCATGCTGACCATCTGGATTGGCCACGTTACGCTCTGCACCGCTTACGTGGCCGTGCTGGTGCAATCGCGGCTCAAGGAGATGAACCGCTCGCTCGAAGACGCCGCCATGGATCTGGGCTGCCGGCCATTCAATGTGTTCTTTGTAATCACCCTACCGTTGATTGCGCCCACGCTGTTAAGTGGATGGCTGCTGTCTTTTACCTTGTCGCTGGATGATTACGTGCTGACCGCCTTCCTGTCCGGCCCAGGCTCCACCACGCTGCCGCAATGGATCTTCTCGTCGATACGACTAGGGCTGTCGCCGGAGATCAATGCATTAGCCACCATCATCATCTGCGTCGTGACGACGTTCGTTGTGGTATCCAACCGCTTAATGATGTCCGCACAGGCTAAACGGGATCGCGCCATTCAGGCCGCCTTGGCCTCGACCGACTAAGGGGCTTTGGGCTTGGCTTTGCATTTTCAAATCGAAAGTGAAACGCCCGCAGACATAAGCAGACCTTGAAGCACAAAACCCAGCCTAGGCTGGGTTTTGTGCTTCTGGCGCCTTACGCCGCGATTGGCAATGCTACAAGCTTGGATACCTTGGCCTGCTCCAGCATGGCTTCCAGCTCGGGGTTGAATAGCGCAGCGTTGGTCTTCTCATTGATTTCGATATTCAGCGCTACCGCCCTTTCGATACCGATCTGCAACGGGGGCCCGAAGCGACTGATGTCCATTCCGAGGCGCCGCAGCATGCGCTCGACGGCCACCGTGGTAACGGTGACATAGCGGACGATACCTTGCTCGCCGCCAAAGCGGATGATGGCCTGGATCATGCGGATTGTCGTATCACTGAAGCCAAATCCGCCCTCACCATGCTTGCTGACGGCAAAGCGGGACAGCTCCCAGACATTGGGCTCTGCCGGTGCATCCTGACCATGCAAAAGCTCTGGAAAGGTATCCCGCAGCATATAGCTGCCGGTTGTTGGCAGCATGCGCCAGCAGCCCAGCAGACGGGCAGTGTGCTCACGAACCAGCATGTAGATGGGATTGCAATCATCGAAGTCATCCCGCTCCTGACCTTCGGCAGATGACACCTGCCATTGCAGACGCTGATAGAAGACTTGGTAGCGGAGCTTGTACATATCAACTTCTTCTGGCAGAGAAAAAGCACCGCTGTTACGACGAGCAATAATGATATTCATGGTCGGCCCTAAGTTTCAGATAATTGGGCCGACTATTAAATATCATTAAAATCAAATAGTTAACTACAAGTTCCGGTAGGGCAAAAAAGAGAAAAACCGCTATCTAAACAGCTGATTTTCCAGAAACTAGCCCCTAATGAGCCCTAAAGAAATCGCCTTGATGACCGCCTTGCGACTCCCTCGGACTTCCAGTCTTTCCGCCGCCGTGCGTATGTGGTAGATCACCGTATGCTCCGAAAGATTGAGAATCTGAGCCGTCTCCCAGGCCGTTTTCCCTTCGGCCGCCCACTTCAGGCATTCCAACTCACGCTGAGTCAGTGGCGACTCGTTTTTCGGCTGCGAGGCAAGCCGCTGCAGGCGGATGTTCACCAATGCCTCATGGGCAAAGCAGGCCAACAGTTGCCCTGCCCCCAGCGTCTCCCCCACATGCTTGCGAGCGGAGGCATTGCCTGTGCTCAAGGCAAGGCTGAACAGGCCCAGGTCACCGTTTCGATCACGAATGGGAAAGCTCGAACCAAATTTGATACCGTGACTGCTCGCCTCTTCTGCAAGCGCTTTCTGGCTTCGACTGGTGTAAATGTCCGGGTTCCAGATGATTGGTGTCGCGCTGCCAAAACAGTGCAACACCGTTGGGTCGATATTGGCGTAGAGCTGCGAGTCATAATGCTTGCGCCAAGTGTCGGGATATGAGCTAAAAACAAAATCCTTGGCTTCATTTCCCTGGACACTGCGCATGCCATACAGAAATTTTTCGAACCCGATTCTGGCTGCCTGCCGCCCTACTTCCTGCTGCAATCGTTCAGGAGAATCAACAGAGAGCAATGCTTGTAGCTCGTCATAGCCTAAAAGCTTCGATTTTCTCATGACCTACCCCCCCAAAAAACTGAACCGCCCCGCTGCCAAAAAACAGCAAATAGCTGATCTAAAACAATTTATTAACCTGAATACCGCCAACCACCGCCTCCATCTCCCCCTACAAGAAATGGTAGTGTTCAATACATCCGAATCCCGGCAATCTAACGCTTACTGGGCGGGCGAATAAAGAATCGCGGCAGCACGCGGGTAACGATATGATCCGGCACGATCATTGAAGAGGAGGAGTCCTACTGGTCGTTGCACGCGTGGCCCGTCCAGCTTTTTTTCTTCATACTCTTCGAACTGCTATTTTCGTCTATTTTTTCCTTCTGCAACCTATTGTTATGCAATAAGCCTGAAGGATTCTTTCCCTAATAGCTGCTTTTTATGGTTTTGGGATGGGCAGGCCAGCCTTTAGCAGCTGCGCCATATCCGCGGGCGGTTGTGGTTTGCATACCAGATAGCCCTGTACTTCATCGCAGTGTTCATGCAGCAGGAATTGCCACTGCTCGACCGTCTCCACCCCTTCAGCGATCACTTTCAGGTTCAGATTTCGGGCAAGGTTGATGATGGCTCGGGTAATCGCACAGTCATCCGGGTCACCGGGTACGTCGCTGACGAAGGAGCGATCCACCTTCAGCTTGTCGGCCTTGAAGCGCTTCAGATAGTTAAGCGAGGAATAACCGGTGCCAAAATCGTCGATGGCCAGCTTCAAGCCCATGGACTTGAGGGCATCCATGGTGGCAACGGTAGAAACCACATCCTGCATGATGATGCTTTCCGTCACCTCCAGCTCGAGATAGCGGGCCTCCAGACCAGTATCTGCCAGAACACCAGCGATATAGCCGCAGATGTCCTGCCGATAAAACTGTAATGCCGAAAGATTGACTGCAATGGCAATAGGCGGCAAACCAGCGTCCTGCCAGGCGCGATTCTGTCTGGCCGCTTCCCTGAGCACCCAATTGCCAATCGCTACAATCAGGCCCCGCTCTTCCGCAATCGGAATAAATTTACCCGGCCCGACCAAGCCATTCTCGGGATGCTGCCACCGTATCAACGCTTCGGCGCCAACGATACGGCCGGTGCGCATGTCCACCTGTGGCTGGTAATGCAGCACAAACTCTTCCCGTTCAATCGCTCGGCGAAGCTGGCTCTCCACTGCCAGGATTTCATAGGCCCTGGCATTCATATCCGAAGTATAAAACTGGAAGTTGTTACGGCCGCTCTCTTTGGCGTGGTACATGGCAGCATCGGCATTCTTTACCAGCGTGTCGTAGTCTTCGCCGTCTTCGGGGTAGATGCCTATACCGATGCTCGGCGTTACGATCAGATCGTGGCCAGATAGCAGGAAAGGCACCGACAGACGCTCCAGTACTCGTTGGGCCACCGTCGCCGCCTCATCCGGTGAATCAATCCGGCTGAGCACGATCACAAACTCATCCCCTCCCAACCGGCCGACATTGTCCCCTGCCCGCAAAGCCTGTTTGAGGCGATCCGCCACAGCTTTGAGCAGCTCGTCCCCTGTGACATGCCCTAACGAGTCATTGATGGTCTTAAATCGGTCCAGGTCGATGAATAGCAGGGCACAGCGCCCCTCATTACGATCCGCCAGCGCGAGGGCCTGATTGACGAGCTCCTGAAAGTGCCCCCGATTCGGCAGACCCGTCAGCACATCGAAATGCGCCAGATACTGGATACGCTCGTCGCTACGCTTACGCTCGCTGATGTCGCTGATCAGGGCAATGTATTGGCTGGTACGACCATGTCGGTCTTTTGCATCATTCACAATCGCCCAGCAGGGAAACTCCTCCCCATTGGCGCGACGCAGCCAGACCTCCCCCTGCCATTGTCCGCGCGCCCTCATGCTGTGCTGGATGTCTTCCAGCATTTCCAGCTTGTGCCGGCTGCTGGGAAGCTCTGTCACCATGCGGCCGACTGCTTTATCCGAGTTAAACCCGGTCATGGTTGAAAAGGCGCGATTGACCGTCAGGATTCTATAAGCCGCATCCGTGATGACGATTGCCTCAGTGGTGTTCTCAAAAACCTTGGCCGCCAGCTCCATGCTGCGCTGAGCATCCCGACCTTCCGTCAGATCCCGCACCAACCGCCAGATGCCAACGGCTCCGCCCGCATCATCACGCATCAGCACTCCCTTGGCGCTAACGGGGATCAGCAGACCATCTGACCGACACAACTCGATTTCATACTCATTGCAATAGCCCCGGCTGGGCACGGTAACCTGCATCATCTGCCGGTCCAGCTCATGCCAGTCCGACGCGATGAACTCGCTGGCCAGATGCCCCTTCAGCTGATCCTCCCGCACCCCCAGCATGGCCAGCACAGCTGGATTGGCATCGAGGATCCGGCCTGCCAGATCGACCACGAAAATGCCGTCCAGATTGGATACAAACAGCTCGCGGTACTTGCGTTCAGATGAGCGCAACGCCTGCTCGACCTGCTTGCGCTCAGCAATATCCACCTCAAGCTCCGCATTCTTGCGTTCCAGCTCGTCAAAGAGCCGGAGCAGTTCCTGACGCGTCCATTCGAGGTAACGTCCCAGATCCCCAATTTCGTCATCCCGGCGCCAATCAAACCGTTCCTTGAATTCGCGGCGAGACAGGTGCATGGCCTGAATGCCCAATTGGCGCAATGGGCGCAGAAAGCGGCTATCCAGCACCACCAGAATCAGTATCACACTCAGTGCAAACTGGGCAGCAATCAGCAAGACAAAATCGCGCTGCAGGTTGGAAATGCGTGCTGCAAGGTGGGTCTGATCAAACTCGATGGTTAGCCGGCCGATCTGTCGCGTACCTTGGCTGATTGGTGAAGTGACCACCTGAATCGCCCCCAGGCGGCGGGCGGGTGCAGTCGCTTGCAGGAAGACTTCTTGTGAGATGGTTGACCAGACACTGACCGAGACCACACGCTCGTCCTTCATCACCGAGTCAAGCAAGGGCCGGCCATTGACCGTGCTCAAGTCCCACAAGGGCTGGCGCATGCCACGGGCGAGAATATCGGTGATCTGGTCCTGATCATGCTTGAGCTGCTCGACCATGGACGCCTGGCGTAGACGCAGATTGATCTGCGCTACAAACAAAGCCGGAACCAGAAGCCCCAGCACCACCACCAGTACGAAAGCCTGCCGCAGGCTGACACGATAGAACAGCCGCTTCCCCCAGCCCTCCGGTTGAGAGGCGGGTTCCGGGCGTTGCAGCGAAGGGTCGGGACCAGGCTGGCCGTCGGGGAACAAGGACATACAGATCCTACGGTTTCACATCATGGTATGACGTTAACAAAGCCTGGCCGGTGTCTGCACGCCATGTTTGAAGAAACTCTGCCATCGCGCCCGCTGAGAGCGGCCGGCTCACCAGGAACCCCTGAATCTGGTCGCAGCCACGTTGCAGCAGGAAACGCGCCTGATCCGCCGTCTCCACCCCTTCTGCAATCACCTTCAGACGAAGACTATGTGCCAGATCGATAATCGCCGAGGCAATCGCCTCGTCATCGACATCTGCGCCAATTTCATCCACAAACGAGCGGTCTACCTTGAGTTTGTCGATCGGGAAGCGCCGCAGGTAAGACAGTGAGGAATAGCCGGTACCAAAGTCATCAATCGACAGCCGAACCCCCATGCGTTTGAGTTCGCGCAAGGTGTCGATGACTTCAATTGCGTCACGCATTACCACTCCTTCGGTCACTTCCAGCTCGAGGTGCCGGGCTGACAACCCCGTTTCCATCAGAGCAATCTCAACCGTTGCCGTAATGCTGCTTGAAAACTGCGCCGGGGAAAGGTTGACGGCCACCGGAATCGCCGGCAAACCTTGCTCCTGCCAAGCTTTGTTCTGGCGACACGCCTCTATCAGTGCCCACTCCCCGATGCGGACGATGAGCCCGCTGTCTTCCGCCACAGGAATAAAGCGATCCGGCGGCACCATGCCGCGCTCGGGGTGCATCCAGCGGATCAATGCCTCACAGCCCACCAAGGCGCCGCTGGCCAGCTCGATCTGCGGCTGGTAATACAGTTGAAACTCCTTGCGCTCAATGGCCCGACGCAACTGGTTTTCAACCATCAGGTAGTCATAGGTACGGCCATTGAGCTCCTGCGTGTAAAACTGGAAGTTATTCCGGCCTGATGCCTTGGCGTGGTACATCGCAGCATCGGCATTCTTCAGCAAGGTATCAATGTCGTGCCCATCGGCGGGGTAGATGCTGATACCGATGCTGGGTGTGATGGTCAGCTCATTGCCTTGCACCTGAAACGGCCATGCCACGGTCTCTACCAGTTTCTTGGCAACCAGCGCAGCATCGGCAGGCTCATCCACATCTGGCAGCAACACCACAAATTCATCGCCGCCATAGCGGCAAATGGTATCGGACGATCGCAAGCACCATTTCAGGCGGTCCGCTACTTGAGTCAATACCTGATCACCAACACTATGGCCTAGCGAATCGTTGATGTTCTTGAAGCGGTCCAGGTCAATAAACATCAAAGCAATCTGTTTGCGATTGCGCTCCGCCATCACAATCGCCTGACCGATCCGATCCAGCAGCAGCGCGCGGTTTGGCAACTCCGTCAACGGGTCGTAGTTGGCCAGATGTTCGACTTGCGCCACCGCTTCCTTGTGTGCCGATACGTCTGAACACACGCAGATATAGTTTGCAACGCGCCCTTGTTCATCATAAGCCATGCTGAGTGTCTGCCACTCCGGGTACAAGTCGCCATTTTTGCGGCGGTTCCATACCTCGCCCTGCCAGCAGCCATACTGTTCAATATCCAGCCATATCCGGCTATAAAACGACTGATCCTGAATATCCGACGCCAGAAAGTGCAGATCACGTCCCAAAACTTCCGTGTCCGCAAACCCGGTAATCTTGGTGAATGCTTGGTTGACCGTGACGATACGGCGGTTGGCATCGGCCACCACAATACTTTCGGCACTATTGGCAAACACCGTTGCCGCCAGCCGGGCTTGGGCCTCAGCCCGTCGCTGTTCGGTAATGTCCTGATAAGAACCAAATAGCCGGATGACCCGCCCTTCTCCGTTGCGCTCGACTTTGGCCGTTACTCGCAGCAATTGCTGATCCCGCGCACAGGTCACTTCAATATCAAACTCTTCACCTGACTGGCGTGCAGACTCCAGAACCACCGCAAATTGATCACTATCAACCGGGCTGTACAACCCCAGCATGCTTCCCAGATCCAGCTTGAAGTCAGATCCGATGCCATGCAGGCGATAGCACTCTTGAGTCCAGCTCAATTCATCGCTGCGGCAGTCCATTTCCCAGCCGCCCACCTTTGCCACTTCCTGGGTCTGCTGCTGAAGCTGCAGTAAATGCGCTTCTTCGCTCAAGTCGCGGGCAGAAAAGACAACTCCCTGCACAGCCCCTTGATCATCGCGGTAGGGATCGACATGCACATCCAGAAAGCAACGCTGACCATTCAAGGTCGTCCAGTCCTTGCTGGTAACCCCTTTACCTTGCAATGCCCCCAAAAATGCCGGCTTGAGAGCATTGGCCATCTCGGCACCCCACAGCTGCACCAGATTTTCAGCAGAAAACGCCAGCCCCTCTCTTCCGAGGTAATACTTCAAGGTGTCATTCGCTATCACACAATGTTCATGGGTATCAACCAAGGCAATCAGGTCTGAACTTGCCGATACCAGATGCCGGTACTTATGTGCGGTGTTTTCGCTGTCCCGCAGGGCCTCCTGCGCTCGCTTCAGTTCCGCCACTTGCTGCCGCAAATGGCCGACCGCAGCGCCAATCCATACCGCAGCGAGACTCATGACTATCAGGCTCAGATACACCTCATGGATCTCAACCCCCTCGCTCAAGATGCCACGCGCCCCGGAAGCAATGACAGGCAAGGCCAAAGTCAACAGCACGATCCAGCCATTCATCAGCATGGCCGCAGGGATGCCATGCCGCAGCGCCGATAGCAATGCAAATCCCGCGTAGGCATACCAGTAAGGGTGTACCGGTAACCAACGACTCAGCATTAACGGCCCCAGGCAGAGCAGAACCATTTCGAGCTTGCCCCGCCGAGACAATGTGCCCCACCAGGGGTTGCTGCGCCGTTCGAGCCAGTACAGGATCGGCAGGCTGATTACCAAGCCCGCCAATAGATCTGCGACCCAGCCATTGAGAATCCCCCAACCCGCTTCCTCTGGCAGCAACTCGCCCAATAAATAAAGCTGAAACTGCGCCCAGATCGCACCGATGGTAATCGGCAACGCTCCCCCCATCGCAATGAACCAATGCAGATCACGCTGCCGAGACAGGCGGGGTGGATGATGCACCAGCCCATGAAACAGAAACCACGACAGACCGACGGTCAGGACTTCCGGCAGAGGATGCAACAAGGAGTGCCAATGCAATTCGCCGAGCCACAACGCTGAAGATGCTGCAGCACTCAGATACAAAGCCGGGAGAATGCGAGGTCCCCACCAGTGTACAAGCACCAGCCCTAAAGCCGTCGGTAGATATAGCGCAGAACTCTGAAGACCAAGCGGGAGAAAAAGTGAAACCTGACTACCAAGCTGAAACACCAGCAGCGGAACAAGCCAAGTCCACCAGGCTGTTGCTCTGGATGGATGGGATGCGCGGTCGGCTTCCGCTGTTGTCATTGAAGGGCGGCTCCCTGATCCGGCACATGAGGTAGATTCGTTTGGTTTTCGGCCTGCACCGCAAGGAAAATATCCGAAACACCAACATCGACGACTGGCTATGCAATGGCTTTAAAGCCAAGCTGATAGCCAGAAGCACTCCCAAATCAGTATCGACCACGCACATCGCTTTCGCAAATCGGTTGATTGCGCAAGATCCGGCAGTCACAAGAACTGTTGAGGGTTCTCACTCGACAAACTTGCAAGGTAACGAACGCAGCGCAAGGCGACTTACTTAAAATTCTTACCACATGCGCAGCACGGCGCTTTCAGAGAACCCCAAAAAGCAAAACCCCCACTACTCTCGTAGCGGGGGTTTGTATACTGCCAAACAGTCTGATCAGGCTTCTGAGGCAACTACTGGCGCAGCTGCCTGCGCTTCCTCATTCAAAACCGCCTTGATCGACAAGCGGATCCGACCCTTCTCATCCTGCTCGATAACTTTGACGCGAACAGCTTGGCCTTCCTTCAAGTAATCCGCCACGTTGTTTACGCGCTCGTTAGCAATTTGGGAGACGTGAACCAAACCGTCGCGGCCAGGCATGATCTGCACAATGGCGCCTACGTTCTTGTCCAGAATCTTCACGACACTGCCTTCGTAGATCTTGCCGATTTCAACTTCAGCGGTAATCTCTTCAATACGGCGACGAGCCGCATCGGCACCGTCAGCCGAAACAGAGGCAATCGTGATCGTGCCGTCATCCTGGATGTCGATCTGAGTTCCGGTCTCTTCGGTAATCGCACGAATCACGGCGCCACCCTTGCCAATCACATCACGGATCTTCTCGGGATTGATCTTCATGGTGTACAGGCGAGGCGCATGCTGGCTGACCTCGGAGCGATGCTCGCCCATAGCCCCCTTCATCACATTCAGAATATGCAAGCGACCTTCCTTGGCCTGATCCAACGCCACGCGCATAATTTCTTTGGTGATGCCGTTGATCTTGATATCCATCTGAAGCGCCGTCACCCCGTTTTCGGTACCGGCAACCTTGAAGTCCATATCACCTAGGTGATCTTCATCCCCCAGAATATCGGTCAATACTGCGAAACGCTTGTCTTCCTTGATCAAGCCCATGGCAATTCCGGCCACGTGCGCCTTCAACGGTACACCCGCATCCATCAGCGCCAAGCAACCACCACATACGGATGCCATGGACGAAGAACCGTTCGACTCAGTGATCTCTGATACGACACGCATCGAATAGCTAAAATCTTCTTGCTTCGGCAGTACCGCCACCAACGCACGCTTTGCTAAACGACCATGACCAATTTCACGCCGCTTCGGCGCACCAACGCGCCCCGTTTCGCCTGTTGAGTACGGAGGGAAATTGTAGTGCAGCATGAAGCGCTCGGTGTATTCGCCAGTCAGCGCATCAATGATCTGCTCATCCATCTTGGTTCCCAATGTGGCAACCACGAGACCTTGCGTTTCACCACGGGTAAACAATGCGGAACCATGGGTCCGAGGCAACACGCCATTACGGATGGTAATCGGACGAACGGTGCGAGTATCACGGCCGTCAATACGAGGATAGCCGTCCAGAATCTGGTTACGCACGATATGAGCTTCCATACCATGGAAAATGTCGCGGATCTGATTGGCGCGCAATGTATCGGTATCTTCTGTAATCAGAGCTGCTTCGACCTTTTTCCAGGTCTCATCAATCTTTGCGGTGCGCAACTGCTTCTGGGGGATACGGAAGGCCATCTTCAGACCTTCTTCAGCCAAGGCGCCAACCTGTGCTTCCAGTGCCTCATCCCTAGCAGGCGCTTGCCAGTCCCACAGTTCAGGATTGACTTCATCTGCAAGCTCATTGATTGCCTTGATGGCAGCTTGCATCTGGTCGTGGCCAAACACCACCGCCCCTAGCATGATTGCCTCGGAAAGCTCCTGAGCTTCGGACTCCACCATCAGCACCGCCAGATCAGTACCAGCTACCACGAGATCCAACTGGGAGGTCTTGAGTTCGGTCAGAGACGGATTCAGGACATATTGGCCATCAATATAACCAACACGAGCAGCACCAATCGGCCCCTGGAACGGCACCCCAGCAATCGCCAATGCAGCAGATGCACCCAGCATGGCTGGGATGTCAGGATCCACTTCAGGGTTGACCGACATGACGGTCGCTACAATCTGGATTTCGTTATAGAACCCCTCAGGAAACAGCGGGCGGATCGGACGATCAATCAAGCGGCTGGTAAGGATCTCCTTTTCCGAAGGACGGCCTTCACGCTTGAAAAAGCCGCCAGGAATCTTGCCTGCGGCGTAAGTACGTTCTTGATAATCAACGGTCAGAGGAAAAAAATCCTGACCGGGTTTTACATTCTTGGCACCCACCACGGTAACAAGCACTACCGTATCGTCCATGTGGACCATTACCGCACCGGATGCCTGACGGGCAATCTCTCCGGTTTCAAAGGTAACGGTATGCTTGCCATAGGCAAAAGTTTTACGAATAGGTGTCAACACAGTTTTCCTTCGTTCAACAACATGCCACTTTCAGCCAAAGCGGCGCGACAATTAGTGTTTCGGTACGGCCGAGGGAACATCCCATGTACCGAGGTTCCAGCCACAACATGCACAACAAACAGCCAACAGCGCTTCAGAACGGCTGGAACCTTGCATCCCTGAATTACTGTAGGCGAGCATTACAAAAAGAACATCTACTTCAAAAAAAAAGTCGCGGATGAATCCGCGACCTTTACATATACCTTACTTGCGCAGACCGAGGCGAGCAATCAGCTCACGGTAGCCTTCCAAGTTAGTACGCTTGTAGTAGTCAAGCAACTTGCGACGACGGCTAACCATCTTCAGCAAACCACGACGAGAGTGGTGATCCTTCATGTTGGCCTTGAAGTGACCAGTCAAGTCGTTAATACGTGCGGTCAACAATGCAACTTGTACTTCTGGGGATCCAGTGTCACCGGCGACGCGCTGGTATTGCTTAACGATTTCAGCTTTTTGTTCGGTGCTGATAGACATTTAAATAAAACTCCAAATATAAAAGCGCTCACGCGCTAGACAAGCAAGGCGAGCCTGAACCCATCCTTGCTCCCAAACTGGCAATCATTGACTGCTTGCCAGCAACCTTCGCGGATAAAGCGTGCAATTACTTGCCAACTCACCCAAGCCGATAAACTCACGCCTACCGTCTGAAGTACCCCGGTACAGGCGGAAGTCGCCGATTATCGCACTTTCCGGCTGATAGCGCACGGACATACCATGACAAAGGCGTCGCGCTGATTCTGAATCAAGAAAGATCTCTGGCAGATCTAGAACCAAAACATCTGCCGGCAGTAACAGGCTATCTCTCTGTTCTAGATCAAGCGCCTCTAGTGCCTCTAGGGTTATTGCATCCTGAATATCAAAGCGCGCCGTTCCCTGGCGGCGTAGCGCGGTCAGATGTGCGCCACACCCCAAAGCTTTCCCAATATCCTCTGCCAGCGTACGAATGTAAGTACCCTTGCTGCATCGAACAGCAATTGATAAAGCGTTACCGCTCAAGGATTGCAATTGAATATCATGAATCGTGATACGCCGAGCCGCTCTCTCAACTTCAACACCCTGCCGCGCATATTCATAAAGGGCCTTCCCTTGATACTTCAATGCAGAGTACATCGGCGGCAGCTGATCCTGCTCACCCACAAAGCCACACAACACCTTAATAATCTGTTCACCCGAAACAGATACCGGCCGCTGCTCAACAATTTCCCCTTCAAGATCGCCCGTTGTCGTAGTCTCACCCAATTTCAGCTCGGCTAAATATGCTTTGTCCGAATCAAGTAAACGTTGAGCGAACTTGGTCGCCTCCCCAAAGCACAGTGGCAACAACCCCGTTGCCAGAGGATCCAACACGCCGGTGTGCCCCGCCTTCTCCGCATTCATCAGCCAGCGGGCTTTTTGCAAGGCCATATTGCTGGAAGCCCGATAAGGCTTATCCAACAGTAAAACGCCATTAACCGGGCGCTTGCTCCGCTTCATTCAGTCTCGCCTTCATCTGCATCCGTCCGGGAGGACTTAACCGCCTCATCAATCAATCGATCAAGCGACATGCCACGCTCTACCGAATGATCATAAGAGAAACGCAACTCCGGCATCTTGAACAGGGTAATACGCCGAGAAAGCTCGCGGCGCAGAAAACCGGCCGAACGTTCCAGAATTATCTGCGTCTGGGAGTCCTCGCCTCGCATCAAGGTAAAAAATACTTTTGCAACCGAATAATCTCTGGTCACTTCCACATCTGTAATCGTCACGAACCCGAGTCTCGGATCCTTTAGTTCAGTTCGCAACAACTCAGCCAGCTCGCGCTGAATTTGCTGAGCAATCCGGTCTGATCTCGAAAAATCTCTCGCCATAGCCGCCAGCCCTTAGGGCCCCTCGAACACAAAAGGGGAAAGGAACGATGGCGAACATCGCACCCCTTCCCCCTTGTTTACCTACAAATAAATACGTTGCTCAATTAAAGCGTTCTTGCGATTTCCACGATCTCGAAGACTTCCAGCTGATCACCTTCCTGGATATCGTTGAAATTGCGCAATGACAAGCCGCACTCAAAGCCACCCTTTACTTCCTTGACGTCATCTTTGAACCGCTTCAAGGAATCCAGTTCACCCTGATGAATAACTACGTTGTTACGCAATACGCGTACGCTGCTTGCCCGCTTCACAATTCCATCAAGAACTAAACAGCCAGCAATCGTGCCAACCTTCGAGATATGGAAGACTTGGCGAATCTCGACCTGACCTATGATCTGCTCCTTGCGCTCAGGTGCCAACATGCCAGACAAGGCAGCCTTAACATCATCTACAGCGTCGTAAATGATGTTGTAGTAACGAATATCGACACCTTCATTTTCAGCAAGCTTACGGGCAGCAGCATCCGCACGCACATTGAAGCCGATCACAACCGCCTTCGACGCAAGTGCCAAGTTGATATCTGATTCCGTAATACCGCCAACACCTGAGTGCAGAATATTTACACGCACCTCAGCAGTTGACAGTTTCTGCAGGCTATGGGACAGCGCTTCATAGGAACCCTGAACATCAGCCTTAACAATCACTGCCAATGTCTGTACTTCGCCTTCGCCCATATTGGCGAACATATTCTCCAGCTTGGCAGCCTGCTGCTTGGCGAGACGAACATCACGGAACTTCCCTTGGCGGAACAAGGCAATTTCTCGGGCTTTCTTCTCATCCGCCAGCACCATTGAGTCCTCACCGGCCCCTGGTACTTCAGACAAACCCAAGATCTCTACGGGAATTGATGGCCCCGCCTCGTTGATCGCGCGACCATTCTCATCAAGCATTGCACGGACACGGCCAAACACACCGCCAGCCAGCACAACATCACCCTTGCGCAAGGTACCAGACTGAACCAGCATCGTCGCCACCGGGCCGCGGCCTTTATCCAGTCTAGCCTCAATAATGATGCCTTTCGCAGGAGAATCTGTCGCGGCGGTCAACTCCAGAACTTCCGCCTGCAACAGTATGCCTTCGAGCAAATCATCAATCCCTTGGCCAGTCTTCGCCGAGACATTGATGAACATGGAGTCGCCGCCCCAATCTTCAGGCACTACCTCATGCGCCACTAGCTCCTGACGAATTTTCTCCGCATTCGCATCAGCCTTGTCGATCTTGTTTACTGCAACAACGATAGGCACTTTCGCAGCTTTGGCATGGTGGATTGCTTCAATGGTCTGCGGCATCACGCCGTCATCTGCAGCAACAACCAAGACAACTAAATCCGTCACTTTGGCACCGCGAGCACGCATGGCGGTAAAAGCCTCATGACCCGGCGTGTCTAGGAAAGTAATAACTCCGCGCGGTGTTTCCACATGATACGCACCAATATGCTGAGTAATGCCACCAGCCTCACCAGAGGCAACCTTGGCACGCCGGATGTAATCCAGAAGAGAAGTTTTACCGTGGTCAACGTGACCCATCACCGTTACCACTGGTGCACGCGGGATCAACTCATGCTCAATAGCAGCATCATCCCCCAGATATGCTTCTGGATCGTCCGTCTTGGCGGCCTGAGGTTTATGCCCCATTTCTTCCGCCACAATCATCGCAGTCTCTTGATCAAGCACTTGGTTAATCGTAACCATCATGCCCATTTTCATCAGTACTTTGATGACCTCTGCCGCTTTGACGGCCATCTTGTGAGCAAGATCCCCAACAGTAATAGTCTCGGGAATCAAAACATCTCTAACGATAGGCTCTGTCGGTTGCGTGAAGCTATGCTGGTTATCTCCACGAGACTTGCCACCTTTTTTTGACTTCCAATCACCGCCCGCATCTCCACCGCGAACCTTCAGGCCACGCTTCTTACCACCATCGCCCCACTCATTCTTAGCCGTAGCCGGACCTGCTTTCTTTCCACCACTAGGCTTCTTCTCACTGGTAGCCGCCGATGCTGATGTAGGAACTGCTGCAGGCTGAACTGTCTGTTGACGCTGAGCAGGAGATACCGAAGTCTTGTTCGGCACATTGCCCTTAGAAGCCGGCTTGTGCAGGGTATGCTCAGTCTGCTGGCGGGGTGCTTGCTTGATGGGCTCTTGCGTTGTTGCTACAGGCTTTACTTCAACAGGATTCTGAGCCTGTTGAGCAGCGAGCCTCTTAGCCATCTCACGCTCCTGCTTCGCCTTGATTTCCGCAGCCTGCCGAGCAAATAGCTCCGCCTGTCGCTTCGCTTCCGACTCGCGGGCCGCCAGTTCAGCAGCATCAATTGCTGGAGGAGCCCGCCGAACCACCTCTTCCGCAGCAACAACAGGGGCCGCCTCAGGGGTAGCCCCAGCCACCTCAGATTCAACCTCCTCGACCTTATTGGCCGCCATCTCTACATCCAGCTCAACAACCTTGGGTTCCATCACGACGTCCGGCTCGTGAGCAGCCGTAGCCACCTCTTCTACTATATTCTCAGGCTCTGCGATAGGCGTTACGACCGGCAACTCAACCTCAGCCTGCTCGTCACCTCCGCGGACGACACCCTGATCCAAATCCACTTCGGAATGCGCAGACTCATCCTCTTCGCCACTCCTTTGAACTGAGGAAGGCGCTTCTACTACGCGCTTTTTCTTTACCTCAACCTGGATGGTTCTAGCCTTGCCGGTAGCATCAGATTTTTTAATCTCACTTGTCTGCTTACGAGTCAGCGTAATACGCTGCTTATCGGTCTGCTGGCCATGCACCTTGCGAAGGTAATCCAGCAATTTCGATTTATCTTGCTCAGTCAACTGATCATCAGCATTACGCTTTTCAACACCTGCTGCACGCAACTGTTCAAGCAGCTGTTCATGCGGCATCTTCAGTTCTGCAGCAAATTGGCTAACATTCATTTGGGTCATTCGTATTCCTTGTGTGCCGAAGATACAGGCACGAGTCGCGTCCTCGTAAAGTCAGGCAAACCAGTGGGCGCGAGCAGTAATTATCAATTGTTTGGCAGCATCAACATCCATCCCTGCCATCTCGACCAAATCGTCCACAGCGAGGTCTGCCAGATCATCCCGAGTACCGACACCATTTGCCGCCAATGCGCGTGCAATATCGGCTGTCATACCTTGCAGATTGAGCAACTCTTCAGCCCCATGCTCAACCTGTTCTTCCTTCGCGATTGCTTGCGTAAGCAAAGCATCGCGAGCACGGCTTCGAAGCTCATCAACTAAAGCTTCGTCAAATGCTTCAATCTCCAGCATTTCAGCAATCGGAACATAAGCCACTTCCTCCAGCGTTCCAAAGCCTTCCTGAACCAGGATATCAGCAACTTCCTCATCTACATCCAAAGCAGAAATGAACAATTCTCTAACACGAGAAAATTCGGCCTGGTGCTTCTCTTCCGCTTCCGCAACGGTCATGATGTCGAGACGCCACCCGGTCAGCTCAGATGCCAACCGAACATTTTGGCCGCCACGTCCGATAGCTTGGGCCAACTGTTCTTCATCGACTACCACATCCATACTGTGGCTCTCTTCGTCCACCATGATCTTGCTGACTTCAGCAGGAGACAATGCACCGATTACAAATTGCGCAGGGTCTGCCGACCACAAGACAATATCAACACGCTCTCCCGCCAACTCGCCTGTCACTGCCTGTACCCGTGTGCCTCGCATGCCAATACAGGTACCCTGAGGATCAACACGTGGATCATTTGATTTCACGGCGATCTTTGCGCGCATTCCCGGATCGCGCGCCGCAGCCTTGATTTCGATAACACCTTCCTCAATCTCTGGCACTTCAAGCTCAAACAGCTTCATGATGAACTCGGGTGCGGTACGCGAGAGAATCAACTGCTGGCCGCGCCCATCACGATCAACCTTTAAGAGGTAAGCCCTAACTCTATCGCCAACACGTAAATTCTCTTTCGGGATCATGTGATCACGAGGCAACTTTGCTTCCAATTTCCCGCACTCGATAATCGCATTACCACGCTCGATACGCTTTACCGTGCCCGTGACCAGATGTTCACGACGCTGCAAGAAATCATTAAGGATCTGCTCTCTCTCAGCATCCCTGATTTTTTGCAAAATAACCTGCTTCGCAGTCTGCGCGCCAATGCGGCCAAACTCCACAGGCTCCAGCGGTTCTTCAATGTAATCGCCAATTTTCAGCTTTGGATCACGCTCGGCTGCGTCTGTAATGGCATATTCCTTCGATGGGAACTCATGCATGTCGTCTTCCACGACAATCCATCGACGAAATGTTTGGTAATCACCGTTATCACGATTGATTGTAACCCTTACATCCACATCATCCTGGAAACGCTTTTTGGTTGCAGATGCCAGCGCCAGCTCCAGCGCGCCAAACACGATCTCCGGATTGACGTTCTTCTCCCTTGCCAGTGCATCCACCAGCAATAGAATTTCACGACTCATTTATGCGCTACCTCCAACCGTAACGACGTCTTCAACGCCGACACTCATGCAATCTCTGGCATACATTTGAAATAGATAACCACTCAAACGCCAATCAGAACTTGGGGACCAACCTAGCCTTGTCGATTTGGGACAGCCCCAACCCAACGGTGGTTGACTCAACTTGCAGATTTACCACGCCATCGACCACGCCAAGAATGACGCCAACAAACACTTTTCTACCCTCAATCGGAAGTCTGAGCTTCACCTTGGCCTCATGACCGACAAAGCGAACAAAATCGGACTCCTTTTTCAGAGGACGATCCAAGCCGGGCGACGACACTTCAAGTCGATCGAAATCGATACCTTCCACTTCAAACAAGCGGGTCAGATGGTTACTGACAGTCACACAATCTTCAACCGTGATGCCCCCAGGCTGTTTGTCGATAAACACGCGTACCAAGCCCATGCCGCCGACCTCAAGATCTGCAAGTTCATAGCCTAGCCCAGGCAGAGTTTTTTCCAGCAATTCCAAAAGATTCATAACAACCAAGCACCGTCCAAGGAATTTTGCAAATCCTGAAACAGAAATAAAAAATGGGCTCAGAGCCCATCCTAGTAAACGCGGAATCGAAAATCGCCGCTATTGTAACAACTTATTGCCCGAAACGGAACATTACCCGTAAGCGACGAACCAAAAGGCTGCTTGGCAAGATCGGGGGTTTTCCCCAGCTTTCCGTTTCGGGTAGAGTATCAGGCGGTCAATCGCTTGCTTGGTAAAAGACTGCCATGCATTGGCTATAACAGCGGCAACCCGGTTCGCGATTTTATGGTATTTGACATGCCTTGACTCTTTGCACAGCCATAACCGTCTTTGTTAGATATGTGCTGGAGAAGAGTGTTCAACAGCTTATTGCTTTTGGCAAACTGCGTCAGCAGCTACGATTATACGGATCAGACCGCCACATAACGGAGTAGACAAAAATGGAGAAAATCTGGCTCAAGAACTACCAACCCGGAGTCCCTGAGGAAATCGATCTGAACGAATTCCGCTCCGTGGCAGAGGTATTCGAAAAGAGCGCGCAAAAATTTCGCGACCGGCCAGCTTTTGCCAATATGGGAAAGGTAATGACCTATGGCGAGGTAGACAAAGCATCGCGGGACTTCGCGGCTTTTCTACAAACCGAACTAAAGCTGGTCAAGGGCGATCGTGTAGCTGTGATGATGCCCAATCTGTTGCAATACCCGATTGCAATATTCGGCATATTGCGGGCCGGCCTGACCGTCGTGAATGTGAACCCGCTGTATACGCCTCGCGAGCTGGAGCATCAGCTGAAGGACTCCGGCTCTACCACCATCGTCATTGTTTCCAATTTTGCTCATGTTCTTCAGGAAGTCTTGCCTAAAACGCCGGTCAAGAATGTCATCGTCACCAATATTGGTGACATGCTGAGCTTTCCGAAGTCCTTGATCGTCAACTATGTCATCAAGAACGTGAAGAAAATGGTGCCAGACTGGAATATCCCTGGTCATGTCCCCTTCAAGACTGCTCTGACAGTGGGTTCCCGGCAGGCGCTGAAGCCTGTTGACATAGGCCACGAGGATATCGCCTTTTTACAGTACACGGGCGGTACCACCGGGGTCTCCAAGGGCGCGATGCTGATCAACCGCAACATCATCGCCAATATGCAACAGGCCCATGCTTGGCTACGCCCCTTGGTTGAAGAAGGCAAAGAGATCATCGTTACCGCCTTGCCGCTGTATCACATCTTCTGTCTGACAGCCAATTGCATGGTCTTCTCAAAGATTGGCGGCCTGAACCTGCTGATCACCAATCCTCGGGACATTCCTGGTTTCGTTAAGGAAATAGACAAATACCCGGTCACCTGCATGACTGGCGTCAACACATTGTTCAACGCCCTGATCAACAATCCTGACTTCGGCAAGATCAATTTCAAGACCTGGAAAATGGCTCTGGGTGGGGGCACGGCGGTACAGAAAGCCGTCGCTGAGAAATGGAAGCAAGTGACCGGTGTACCGCTGGTTGAGGCGTACGGGCTAACAGAGGCATCGCCAGCAGTGTGTATCAATCCGATGAACCAGCGCGACTACAACGGCACGATTGGCGTACCTGTGCCTTCAACAGAAATCGACCTGCGTGACGAGGAGGGCAAGCCGGTAGCAATGGGGGAAGCTGGCGAATTGTGCGTGCGTGGCCCACAGGTGATGAAGGGTTATTGGAACCGGCCTGATGAGACCGCCAAAGTCATTGATGCGGACGGCTTTTTGAAGACCGGCGATATGGCGATGATCACTCCGGATGGCTTCGTGAAACTGGTTGATCGGAAGAAGGACATGATTCTGGTATCCGGTTTCAACGTTTACCCGAACGAAGTCGAAGATGTGGTAGCAATGCACAGCGGCGTGTTAGAAGTCGCCTGTATCGGCATACCTGATGATAAGTCAGGTGAGGTGGTGAAGGTCTTCGTGGTGAAAAAGGACCCCAATCTCACCGATAAAGATCTGCATGAGCACTGCAAAAAGAACCTAACCGGCTACAAGCTTCCAAAGTACATTGAGTTTCGTAGCGAGTTACCCAAGACCAATGTCGGTAAAATTTTGCGCCGGGCATTGCGCGATGAGGAAGTTGCCAAGAACAAAGTTCCCGCCTGACTGGACGTTCTCTTCATGGCGGCGTTTCGCTGCCTCGCAACAAGCCAGAAGCCCGCGATCAGCGGGCTTTTTGCTGTCTGACAATTCCAGGAAGCGGTCTACACTGAAATCTGCGAATCCATCAACAAGCCGTGCAGCGCCCCTGCGTCACTTGACACCCATCACATACAGGATGGTAGGGGCTTTGCTGAAAGTGCCTATTATTTAGGTTTGGATTCAGAAACATACCGAACAAAGGCGCTTGCGACAGTCAGGTAGCGCCTTTTCCCGCCCCGCAGGTCGGGTAGCGATTTTAGGACAGCGTGCTAAACTCGCCTGCCGAAGCTGCTTCAGGACAAGCGGTTCGGTACCCTGCCAATACGGCCACTACACCGATATTTGATTGCCAGTTACCAGAAATACATAGCCATGAACCTGCTGCCCTATTTCAAATTGATGGCCGAGCGCCAGGCCACCGACCTGTTTGTTACTGCTGGCGCCCCAGTCCAGGTCAAGATCCAGGGTGTCATTCACCCGGTGAATAAACAGGTTTTGTCGCCGGATCACGTCAAGCAGCTTGCATATGAGCTGATGAACGACGAGCAAATCTCCGACTTCGAGCGCGATTGGGAAATGAACTTTCGTCAGGGTGTAGAAGGCTTGGGTAGCTTTCGCGTCAACGTATTCAAGCAACGCGGCAGTGTCGCGATGGTGATCCGCTACGTCAAAGCCACTTCTCCCGGTATCGAGGAATTGCGCCTGCCAGAGGTTTTGAAGTCGCTGATCCTGGAAAAGCGTGGTCTGATCTTTCTGGTGGGCGCAACAGGCAGTGGCAAGTCATCAACGGTAACGGCGATGTTGGAGTACCGGAACAGCACCACCCCTGGTCACATCCTGACCATCGAAGACCCGGTCGAGTATTTGTATACCCACAAAAAATCTATCGTCAGCCAACGCGAAGTGGGCATCGACACCCACAGTTACTCTGATGCACTGAAGAACGCGATGCGGGAAGCGCCCGATGTTCTGATGATCGGCGAGGTTCGCGACAAGCTCGTCATGCAGCAAGCCATGGCCTACGCACAGGCAGGTCATTTGTGCATCTCCACCCTACACGCCAACAACAGCTATCACATGCTCAACCGTATCATTAACTTCTTCCCGCATGATGCGCGCGAGAGTCTGTTGATGGACTTGTCGGTGGCATTGAAGGCCGTGATTTCGCAGCGTTTGGTCCGCAATAAGCGAGGGACGCTGACACCAGCGGTTGAAGTCTTGGTCAATTCGGCGCGGATTTCTGAATTGATCAAGAACGGCGAGATCGACCAGATCAAGGATGCCATGGAGAATAGCCTTTACGAAGGTTCCCAGACTTTCGAGCAGGCGCTGTACAAACTGTTCAAGGAAGGTGAAATCACCTATGAGGAAGCCTTGAAGAATTCGGATTCGGCCACCAACCTTGCATGGCTGGTGAACAACGCTCAGTCACTTGAAGAGTTGGAAGCCCAGAAAGCCGCCAAGACTGGGGAGCGAGCAGCCCCTCCTGCCTCCGATGTCAGTTTCAACATCGACTTGCATTGAAACGGGGCTCTGTTGAAATTTCAGTTTTGGCGCAAAGCTGAAACCTCTTCAGAGCCAGGAATCACCCTCTGCGGGGCGAGCCAGGAGGCTCGCCTTTTTATTTTTTATGCCTCCAAGGACCTATGACAGCATGAAGATGTACGGCATCGTCAATTGCAGCACCATCAAGAAAGCCCGTGACTGGCTGGAAGCCGAAGGCAAGGCCTACGAATTTCACGACTACAAGAAGCAGGGAGTGCCCGCCGAGCGCCTTGACCAGTGGCTGGCCCTGCATGGCTGGCAGAAAGTCCTGAATCGCCAAGGTACAACCTGGCGCAAACTCAGCCCCGAACAGCAGGCTAGCGTGGTGGACAATGCCAGCGCCAAAGCACTGCTGCTGTTACAGCCTTCGATGATCAAACGTCCGGTGCTGGAAGTGGGCAATGCCGTGTTGCTGGGCTTTGACGAAACCGCCTACCGGGAGGCCACCGCATGACTGACCGCACTCTGGCACTGACTGAACGTCTGCTGCGGCTGAAGTCCACGACTCCGGATGATGCCGGCTGTCAGGATGAAATGGCAGAACGTCTGGCTCCCCTGGGCTTCAAGCTGGAAAAAATGCGCTTCGGGGATGTTGATAATCTGTGGGCACGCCGGGGCAATCGTGGGCCGGTACTGTGCTTTGCCGGGCATACCGACGTCGTCCCCACCGGCCCCCTCGGACAATGGCATAGCAACCCGTTCGAGCCAACCCATCGCGATGGCTTGCTGTATGGCCGTGGCGCTGCGGATATGAAAGCATCGCTGGCTGCTTTTGTTACCGCCATTGAAGACTTCGTTGCCGAATATCCTGAGCACAATGGCTCAATTGCGCTGCTGATTACCTCGGATGAAGAAGGTAGCGCTGTTCATGGTACGGTGAAGGTCATCGAAGCCTTACGACAACGGGGTGAAGCCATCGACTATTGCATTGTCGGCGAGCCGACCTCGGCGGAAGTATTCGGCGACACCATCAAAAACGGCCGGCGTGGTTCACTGTCGGGTCATCTGCTGATTCAGGGGATACAGGGTCATATTGCCTACCCGCATCTGGCAGAAAATCCGATCCATCTAGCCGCCCCGGCCTTGGCAGAACTGGCCGCCATCCGCTGGGACGAGGGAAATGCATTCTTTCCGCCGACAACCTGGCAGATCTCGAATATCCATGCCGGCACAGGGGCGACCAACGTGATCCCTGGCGAGCTTGATCTCAAATTCAACTTCCGCTTCAGCACCGCCAGTACGGTAGAGGGACTCAAGCAGCAAGTGCATGACACCCTTGATCGGCATGGTTTGCGCTATCAGCTCGACTGGACCCTTCATGGCAAACCCTATCTGACACTCCCAGGTGCCCTGTCGGATGCCATCAGCGCCAGCATTGAGTCCGTCTGCGGCGCCAGGCCCGAGCTTTCAACGACCGGCGGAACTTCGGATGGCCGCTTCATCGCAGAGTGGTGTCCGCAGGTAGTCGAGTTTGGTCCGATCAACGCCACCATTCACAAGCTGAATGAGTGCGTAGCCATTGATGACCTGCCCAAGCTATCCGCCATTTATAAAGGTGTGATGGAACGTCTGCTGTGCTGAGTGCGCAGCAAGCACCCGAGGGGAAGAGTCGCTGAAGGAGTAAGCATTCCCCTCGCTGGCTATCGGGCGCTTCGGGCAGACCGGCGATCCGTCCGCGTCATTGCGTGCGATGGCAACGGCGCGACCGGAAACAAGATGTCAACAGGCCTTAAGCCGTTTGCGCGGCAATACCGCCAATCTCACGCAGGAACAATCGGCATAACTCATCAGTAATCGGATCACCCATCGTTGTGGGCTGACGGAACACACCGATCGAAACCGGTGGCAAAGGCGGCAATCGCTCATCGACGACGCGTTGCACGCCACGAGGCACCGCATCCGGCAACAAGGCCGTCAGGCCCAGCCCTGCCTGCAAGGCTGCCTGAACCGCCTGATAGCTGGGGCTTTCAAACATGATCTGCCAGGGCATCTGCGTGCGATTCAACGCGGTCAGGATGGTGGCGCGCCAAGTGCAAGGCGGCGCAAACATAATAAGCGGTAGCGGGTCTGGCCATGCCTGCCCCATTGCGCCCAGCCACACCAGCGGGCAGGCAAACATACCCACCGGAGGCTGAGGAATATCCTCTGCCGCTGCAAGATCCGTCACCAGCACATCAAGCTCACCCTCTATGAAGGCTTGGCTCATCTGACGCCAGGGGGCAACCTGCACCTCCAACCGTAGACCCGGATGAACAGCTGCGAAATCCGCCAGTACATTCGGCAAACGCGCACCGATCAAGTCTTCAATCAGTCCAACCTTACGTAGCAGGTTGCCCGCCTTGGCCGGCCCCCGCATATCCGGCACCACCTGATCGGCCAAAGCCACGATGCGCTCAGCGTAAGGCAGCAATGTCTCTCCCGAAGGCGTGAGGCTGATACCTCGTGTTGAGCGTACCAGCACAGCCTGCCCCAGCAACTCTTCAAGCTTGCGCATCTGCTGGCTCAGGGCGGGTTGTGTGCGGCCCAGCAAGCTGGCCGCACGATTGATGCTGCCGTGCCGGACGACCATCACGAAAGCCCGCAGCAGAGAGGTATCAATATCCATTGGTATAAACAAGTCTTATAACTGACATCACAAAGCGCATTCTACCGATAACCAGAGTCCGCCGTTAAGATGACAGTAAGCTGCTTTTTATGACAACTCATCCAAGTCTGCTGCACGTCGTTACGGATGCCATCCAGTCGAGAAATCTGGAATACCCCCGCTGGAAACAGGCAGACCACTACGCCGCAGATCTGGAACCGCTAATCAAAGACTCTCGCCATGTATATCGCCGCCTTATTGATTGCCGCCATCGGCTCTGTCGTCTACCACCTGTCCGTCAAGCAAGTACCTGCAGACAGTAACCCTTTTCTGGCGCTGGCTATCAGCTATGGCTTTGCCTTGATTGCCTGCATCGGTGGCATGGTCCTGTTTCCGGCAGGGAACCGCAGCCTGGCGGCGCTCAACTGGAGCAGCGCGGGTGTTGCACTTGGCATCGTCGGCATCGAGGTCGGTTTCGTTCTGGCATATCGCAGTGGCTGGCATGTTGGGCAGGCCGCCCTCAGTACCAATGTTTTGAGCACCTTGCTGCTGGCTCCACTTGGGTACTGGCTGTTTCGGGAGCAGCCATCCGGCAGCAAGCTGCTTGGCATGAGCCTGAGCTTTGCCGGACTCTGGCTCATGATGAAGAAGTGAGGGGGCGACCAGCATCGGCCGCCCGGCTTTAGTTTCGCTCGATCAAGCGATGACTGGCACTGGAGTCCAGATCCAGCCCATAGACCCGTTTGAGGTCGGCAATCCGCGCCAACGTTTGCGGGCTGAACGGGGTCTTGCCGTCAAAGGCATGCAACACAATACCTTCCATCAGATCACCAAGGCTGATGTCATGGTATTCGGCCAGCGCTTTCAGCACTTTGAGCATGCGCTTTTCAATCCGCAAGCCGGTTTGCACCCGCTCCACCACCAGAGCCTCTGTCGGTGTCTCGGTTGGGCTCTTGTTGATTTGGTCAGTCATTACATCCTCCACGTCATCATTGATCTTCGAATTTGATATTTGCATTTGCTTTCCGATTGAGAAGCGAACACGCACGGGCCTTTATTCGCCACGCCGCTCCAGCACCAGACGCTGACGAGCCAGATCTGAGCCCAGAGTCTCGGGGCGGTAGTAGCTGTTCAGCAACGTCCGCTCCGACAAATCAGGGTTAGCCATCAGAAACGCTTGCCAGTCATTCCCTTCAAACCGCTCCAGGCGATCCGCCACAATGCTCATCAACGCCAAAGTCAGCGTTTCGTGGTAGAGCCCATCCTTGCCGATTCGTGCGGTAAATGCCTGCAAGGCATTACGCATACTGACCGCAGCATCCAGAAAGGGCTGGTGTCGCAGATAGATGCAGGCTGCCCGTATATGCGCTGCATGATTGAATTGCTCGGGTAGCAGCTCGCCACTTTCCAGCGCGTCGATAAACTCCAGATCTGTCATGACTCATTCCAACACAAATAACATGTTACCAATGTAACAAAAATAAGAAGAATTTTCAGCAAGTCCCTGATCTTGTTCTAAGAATGAAAGAGGGTTCAGTCTCCGGATTCTGCATGATGTGGTTACGATCAGGTGCGGCCTTAGCTTGGCTGCTGATAATGGCGCTGATCCAGCCGGTTCGGGCAGAGCCGCTGCTGGTGCGGCTCGCCTATGTCGATACCGATTCGCCCCCCTTTTTGAATGGCAATGGCGCAGCCGCCGCCACCCCGCCCGGCCTTGCGGTTGAGCTGGTACAACAGGCCGTCACAGATGCCGGCTTTCGTCTGGAGTTGGTGCGATTGCCGCAGTTGCGCATGCTTAAAATGCTCGAAGAGAGTCAGGTAGACGGTGCTTTCATCTTCTCGTATACCGAAGAGCGGGCCAGGAAATTCATCTACCCGACCAAAACCGGACGACCCGATCCCAGCTTGCGAGCCACCCACATCATCTACCGGGCCTATCGCCGTAAAGATGGCAACGCCAGCTGGAATGGCAACACCTTTGAAAACCTGCAGAAGCCGGTTGGGGCCAACACGGGCTGGGTCATCGTCAGCACCCTCCGGGAAAAAGGCGTAGAGGTGGATGATGGCGCGTCTGGCACCCAGGGCAATGTGGGTAAACTGCGCCTGGGACGGGTTGATATCTATGCAGGGCTGGAACCAACGGTCGATGCCTATCTTGGCAGCAACAAGATTGAGGACATAGAAAAAACCGGGCCACCTTTATTGTCTCGCGACTATTACCTGATTTTCAGCCGCAACTTCTTTAGCGAAAGCCCTGCCGCAGCTCAACGCATCTGGCAAAAGCTGGCAGCAGTGCGTGAGAGGATGGAGGCGCAGCTATACAGGCAGTATCAGGCGGGCAACAACTGAACTGGGCAACCGGGCTTGGGCTCTGTTGACGTTTTGTTTCCGGTCGCGCCATAACCATTTTGCCCACCGTTTCCTTAGGGTCTGACCATGCGCATTGCCTTCAAGACATGCCAAACAGACAACCACTCGTGGCACCTTGCTTGTCGCGTGGTACTCCTGCTTGCCTGCCACGGTCTGCTCTCGCCCCCTGCTCTGGCTGCAGAGCCGCAAACCATCCAGCTGGTGTACTCCGACGTGGATGTCGCACCTTTGGCGCTCGGGAAAGGGTCGGAAATACCCAGTCAGCCAGGCACAACCGTCGAGCTGATCCAGCGTGCCGTGGCGGAAGCCGGCTATAAGCTCAAGCTGACGCGCCTGCCACCGCTGCGCATGTTGAAGTCGTTGGAAGAAAGCGAGGTCGATGGTGCTTTTGTCCTGTCGTATACCGAAGAGCGGGGCCAGAAATACATCTACCCGATGTTGAACGGTAAGCCCGACAGCAGTCTACGTGCGGCCCATATTGAGTACCGTGCCTATCGTCGTACCGGCTCGACAGCACTCTGGAATGGCCAGACCTTTGAGAACCTGCAAAACCCCATTGGTGCCAATACGGGCTGGGCCATTGTCAGCGACCTGAAAGCCAAGAGCGCACCGGTAGATGATGGCGGTGCAGATTACGTCGCCAATTTCGGCAAGCTCAAACTCGGCCGGATCGACCTGTTTGCCGGGCTGGAGCCTTCGGCTGATGCGTATATCAAACTCAACAATATCAAGTGGGTGGAAAAAGTCGGCCCACCACTGCGCTCAGCCGACTACTTCCTGCTGTTCAGCCGAGGCTTTTACGCCAGCAATCGCGAAGCGGCGCACAAAATCTGGCAAAAACTCGCGGTTGTCCGCGAACAATCCGAGAATGATTTGTATCGCAAATACTTACCTGCACAAGCCAAGCCCTGACCATCATCCACCGCAAAGGCGATCACTCCCCACCGTAGCCCCCTGCCCAGGCAAGACTAATCAAAAGCGTAAGCATCCATGGCCAGCACACCGAAGCTGAAGCTCCGGTGCAAGGCAAGCCCCCGGCCCGAATCGCCAGCGCCCAGCGCCACCAGCAAAGGCAGAAAATGCTCTGGCGTTGGATGACAGCGTTGCGCATGTGGGGCTTGCTGACGCCAATCCTTGATGGCCTCGACATCGCCAGCAGCCAGCGTCGCCTCCACCCAGTCTGCAAATTCGAGGGCGTAGGCTTCTGGCGCATCGTTGATCTGGTGCGACCAGACCTCGCGCAGATTGTGAGTCAGACTACCACTGCCCATCACCAGCACTTGCTGATCACGCAAAGTCGCCAGCAAACGTCCCAGCTCGACCTGAGCTCCGTCGGAACGGCCAAGATCAAGCGATACCGTTACCACCGGAACCTTGGCATCCGGATACATCAGCAACAAGGGCACCCAGACCCCGTGATCAAGCCGGACATCGGTCTGCGCGCCAGCCTGTATGCCGGATTCGCGCAGGTGGCCAATCAAAAAATCAGCCAGCTCGGGGTCGCCGGGGCAGTCATAGTGCAAGTCATTCAAGGCTTCGGGGAAACCAGAGAAATCGTGCCAGGCCGTGTGATGGGCCGAGCGGCCGACCCAGACCCCTCGACCGGCAGCATGCGCTGACACCACCACAATCGCGGTCGGTCGTGGCCACTGCGCAGCCGCCCCCTCCAGAAAGTCGCGCGCGGGGATGCCATCCAGCGGCAAGGTCGGTGCGCCGTGTGAAACAAACAAGGCAGGTATGCGAGCCATAAAAAGTCCCTCTTCTGTTTTCCCGGTTCATCGGCCAGATGCGTATCCCGCATCGTGCATCAACTTTTGCGCTGGCCAGACCAACCAGATCGTTCATGTCAGCTTAGCTGATTATGCTGCAGATCCGGCCAAGTCCCTATGGCTTGCCACACCTGCCAATAAACCCCTGAGCCAGCATGGCTTTTCCGCAATATCCCCGAGATTGCGGTAGAATCGTGCCTATCGTAACGCCCCGCCTGACGGGGCGATCTGCTTCTGGAAGCCTCCCATGCAAACGCCTGAACTGCTACTCCCCGCCGGTGATCTCGACCGGATGCGCACCGCCTATGATTTCGGTGCTGATGCCGTCTATGCCGGCCAGCCTCGCTATTCGTTACGTGCCCGCAATAACGACTTCAAACTCGAAAACCTGAAAAAGGGCATTGATGAAGCCCACGCCCGAGGCAAAAAGTTGTTTGTTGCCAGCAACATCCTGCCCCATAACGCCAAAGTCAAAACCTATCTGGCGGATATGGAACCTGTCATTGCCATGAAGCCCGATGCCCTGATCATGGCCGATCCAGGCCTGATCATGATGGTGCGTGAAAAATGGCCGGAAGTGCCCGTCCACCTCAGCGTACAAGCCAACACCGTCAATTTCGCCGGCGTCAAATTCTGGAAAGCACTAGGGCTTACCCGCATTATTTTGTCCCGCGAACTGTCGCTGGACGAGGTTGAAGAGATTCGCCAGCAGTGCCCGGACATGGAACTGGAAGTTTTCGTCCACGGCGCGCTGTGCATTGCCTACTCGGGACGTTGCCTGCTATCAGGCTATTTCAATCACCGCGATCCCAACCAGGGCACCTGCACCAACGCCTGTCGCTGGGATTACAAAGTCCATGACACCTTCGAAAATGATGCGGGCGACGCTCAGGTCATCCAGTTTGATTTTAAGAAAGCCATGGACGAAGCCAACAACGCCTTTGCTTCGGCCGGTGATACGCCCCGCCACCCGGCCGCCGACAAGGTTTACTTGATCGAAGAAGCCAGCCGCCCTGGCGAACTGATGCCGATCATGGAAGATGAGCACGGCACTTACATCATGAACTCGAAGGATCTGCGCGCCGTCGAACACATCGAGCGCCTGGTGAAAATCGGCATTGATTCGCTCAAGATCGAAGGCCGTACCAAGAGCCGTTACTATGTCGCCCGTACCGCCCAGGTTTACCGTCAGGCGATCGACGATGCCGTCGCGGGCCGCCCCTTCAACCCGGCATTACTGGCCGATCTGGATGGTCTGGCCAATCGCGGTTACACCGATGGCTTCTACCAACGCCATCACAGCCACGAAACCCAGAACTATCTGGATGGCCATTCCAAGTCGAAACAGAGCCAGTATGTCGGTGAGGTCTTGCGCATTACCAACGGCTGGGCTGAAGTGGAAGTGAAAAACCGATTTGAAATTGGCGACCAGATCGAAATCATCCATCCACGAGGCAACCGCATCGTCAAACTCGAAGCCTTGCGTGGCAAGAATGGTGAGCCGATGCAGGCTGCGGCCGGCAATGGTGTGGTAGCCAGCATTCCGCTGGAGCCAGGATTCGAAGGCGCCTTGATTGCGAGGGTATTCTGATGAAACATACGCTGCTGAAGAGTTTTTTACTGGCTGGCTTGCTGGCACTGCCCCTTGCCGCCCAGGCTGCCATTGAAGGCCCGGCCGACTTCGGCAATCTGGGCATTGGCACCAGCAAGAAAGCCGAATTCACCGTCAGCAGCAATCGGCCCCGCAAGCTGGGTGCGGCCACCATCACCAGTCGTGGCACCATTGCCTGTGCCGCGATTGGCTGTGAGCACGATAACGGGGCACTCTTCAACATCCTGGAAGATGGCTGCAAAGGCCGGAAACTCCGTGCTGGCGAGACCTGCAGCATTACCGTTGAATTCCGCACACCAACCTTCATCGTGCCGCCCCAGTTGCCGCCGCAAGGGCAAGGCTACAAAGCGGTATTGAAGGTGCCGGGAGCGGGAGAGCTGGATCTACGTGGCGTCATGGGCGCCGCTGCCGACCGCTGATCTGCTACGCCGTGAGTGACCTCGTACCGCCGCCACTGCCCCCCATTGCCCTGTTGTTCGGCCAGCCCGTCACCGAGCTGCCGAACGACCTCTACATCCCCCCCGAAGCCTTGCGAGTATTACTGGAAAGCTTCGAGGGACCGCTTGATCTGCTGCTCTACCTGATCCGCAAGCAGAATATCGACGTCCTCGACATCCCCATGGCCATTATCACGGCGCAATACATGGAATATGTCGAAGCCATGCAATCCTCCCAGCTGGAGCTGGCGGCCGAATACCTGCTGATGGCGGCGCTGCTGATCGAGATCAAGTCGCGCATGCTGCTCCCCCGCCCCGTGGCTGAAACGGAGGAAGCCGATGATCCGCGCGCGGAGCTGGTTAGACGGCTGCTTGAATACGAGCGGATGAAGCTGGCAGCCTACGAGCTGGACCAGCTACCACAGGCTGGGCGGGATTTTTCCTGGGTGGAGGTGTGGATAGACCGCGAAGCCACCGAGCGCCTACCCGAGGTGCGTCCGGCCGATCTCAAACAAGCCTGGCTCGGGATTCTGGCGCGGACGCGACGCAATAAACATCACACCGTCAAACCCGACGAACTCACGGTGCGCGAGCAAATGACGCTGGTGTTACGACAACTGGCGGATGGTCGTTATCACGAGTTCCAGACACTGTTTGACCTGAGCAAAGGCGTACCGCTGCTGGTGGTCACCTTCATCGCCGTGCTGGAGCTGGTGAAAGAGTCGCTGATCCACGTCAGCCAGGATGCCGCCTACGCCCCCATCTACGCCCGCCTCGCCACCGCCAGCGACGATACGCTGGAACCCACCCTGCAACTGGACTGATGCATGTCTAGCCTGATCCACGAACGGCGCCACATCAAGACCGTGCTCGAAACCGCCCTGCTGGTCGCCACCGAGCCACTCAACCTCTACGACCTCAAGCGCCTGTTCAGCGAAGAGCTGAAAGGTGAGTTCCTGAATACCCTGCTTGAAGAAATCCAGAGCGACTGGATCGGCCGAGGCGTCGAGCTGGTCAAGCTGGCGTCGGGTTGGCGCTTCCGGGCGCGGCTCGAATTTCAGCCCTATCTGGATCGGATCAACCCGGAAAAGCCACCGCGTTACTCGCGTGCGGTCATGGAAACACTGGCCATCATCGCCTACAAGCAACCTGTCACCCGGGGCGAAATCGAAGAAATCCGTGGCGTATCGGTATCGACCCAGATCGTCAAAACACTGGAAGAGCGGGGCTGGATCGAAGTGGTCGGCTATAAGGAGACCCCAGGCCGACCGGGGCTGTACGCCACGACGCGACAGTTTCTCGACGATCTTGGCCTGAGCAGCGTACGCGAGCTGCCCCCCCTTTCCGAACTGGCCGGTCTCACCATCGACCCCTCGCAACCGCAAGCTGAAAGCGAGCCATCCCCCTGAATCGCATCCTGATCGTTTATGCTGAAACAGGCCGGATCGGAACCGCTTCCGGCGTTCTGCAAAACGCTTCTTCTGGAGTGACTCATGCCTCAAGCCGACTGGCTTCTGCTCTTGCTAACCCCTCCCGGCGGTCAATCCGGCGGCCGGATTCGATTGTGGCGCACACTGCGCAGCCTGGGTGCTGCAGCGCTACGTGACAGCACCTATCTGCTGCCTTATAGCAGCAACCACGAGGCGGCACTTGCCGAAGTGGCCGACAGCCTGCAGGCCGAGGGCGGTGAAGCTCAGCTGTTGCGCATCTGTAGCCGCAGCGCCAGCCAGGAATCGGGGTTCCGTACCCTGTTCGAACGGGATAATGACTATCAGGAATGGTTGCACGGCTTTGAGCAGGCTCGGCGCGAATGGATACAGCTAGACCCGCCGACACGCCTTCGAGAGTACGAGACCTGGCGTCACCGTCTGCAGGAATTGGTAAGCACGGACTTCTTCCCGGCGGCGGCTTTTGACAATACCTGCGCCACCTACCTGGCCGCTTTCCGCCAGGATTGCCCCGGCCACGCCGCACCAAACTTCGAAACCTGCGAGCTTGACCGATCACCTGCCGATAGCGAACCAACACCACCCGAGCCCGCCCCTGCTGCCGCCGCACAGCGACCGTTTGACCCGGCCGACTATCAGAACCGGGTATGGGCATTACCGCTATGCAGCGACGCCACGATTCTGGCGAGCGCCTGGCTGATCTGCCGGCATATCGACAGCGACGCACAATTGATCTGGCTGGCTGATACCGACACGCCTCCCAGCCAGGCGGTGAGGATTGGGGTACCCGGCGCACCGTTCGGCGGCGAATATTCGGCCTTTGCCGACCTGTGCGAACGCTTCGGCCTCGACAAGCCACTGTTCGCCCGCCTGGATGGCCTGACCGCCGCCATCGACAGCGGTGACTTGAGCCATCCTCAAGCTGCCGGCATCGTGGCTCTGCTGGCCGGTATTCGTGATGTCAGGCCACTCACCGAGCGCAGCCGGGCAGCGCTGCAGTTGTTTGACTGGCTGGCGGACGGCGCCTGAGCTGATCGGGCGCTGTTGACGGTTTTTTTCCGATCTGGAAATAAGCCGTCAACAGCACCCAAGCCCCGACGCCAACGGCCAGCACACCCCCATCCAGTGCTGAACCGGACTTCACTTTGTCCTCGGGCCGACTCGGTCCTGCACGCTTGGCGCCCGGAAAGAGATGCCGCCAGCGTGTTGACATCAGAATCAGCGCAATTCAACCACGGCGCCGGTCAGACGGCCTGCTATCATCCTGACCACCGTTTCTTAATCCACCCAGACATGCGCTACTTGCCCGAACCTTCGTTTCGTCACGATGCCACGACAGGGCGCGTTGGCATCCTGCTGATCAACCTCGGCACCCCCCAGGCACCCACCGCCGCCGCGCTCCGGCCCTATCTGCGCCAGTTTCTGTCCGATCCGCGAGTCGTCGAGATCCCACGTCTTATCTGGTGGCCAATTCTCAACGGCTTCATCCTGACCACCCGGCCCGCCAAATCTGCCGCCAAATACGCACAGATCTGGACCAAGGAAGGCTCGCCACTGGCCGTGTATACCCAGCGACAGGCCAAGCTGCTGCAAGGCTATCTGGCCGAGCTGGCCGACCAGAAACTTATGGTGGATTACGCCATGCGATATGGCTCACCCAGCATCGAGCAAAAGCTGCAGGCGATGAAAGCTGCCGGATGCGACAGGATTCTGATCGTTCCGCTCTATCCGCAGTACGCCGCCAGCAGCAGTGGCAGTGCGCTCGACGAGGTGTATCGCGTACTCAGCCATATGCGCAACCCGCCGGAAATCCGCACCATCAAACACTTTCATGATCACCCGGCCTATATCAATGCGCTTGCAGGCCAGATCCGCAACCATTGGCAACAGCACCGCCGCCCGGACCACCTGCTGATGAGTTTTCATGGTGTGCCGCGCTATACGCTGGACAAAGGCGATCCCTACCACTGCGAATGCCACAAAACCGCCCGCCTGCTGGCCGAGGCCTTGGCCTTACCCAAGGGCAGCTGGTCGCTGGCGTTTCAGTCACGCTTTGGCCGCGCCGAGTGGTTGAAGCCCTATGTCGTGGATGTGCTGGGTGATCTGGGTCGCAAAGGAACCGGCACACTCGATGTCGTTTGCCCTGGTTTTGTCTCGGATTGCCTGGAAACGCTCGAAGAAATCGCGCTGGAAGCCAGTAAGACCTTTACCGAGGCGGGAGGCAAGCAATTCCGCTATATCCCTGCCCTGAACGACCAGCCGAACTGGATTCGTGCGCTCGCCCAGATCGTCCAGCCCCATCTTGCGGGCTGGGAAAACACCGGCGGCACTACGGATGCCGGCCGGCCAAGTCGAGCCAAGGCACTGGGTGCCAGCCAATAAACCCACGGACAAGACGGCCACAGCAGGTGATGCCCGCATATTGATCGCTGCGGTGCAGCATCATCCTTGTCCAGACAAGTCTGAAAATCTTTTTTATATTGTCGGTGGCGCAAAGCTGGCGAACCCGACTGCAGCAGGCTGCAAACAGCACTGCGGCTCGGGTTACGACCTTCCAGAGCCGGCTCCAGGCTCCGACCCATCAGTGGCGTAGACCGCACAGGTCGGGGCTGTTCTGGCACCGGTTCATATAAATATCACCACCAAAGTGAGAACGGGCTGATGAAATTATTTCTTGCCGAAGATGATCCCATCTTGAGCGATGCGCTGTTGACCAGCCTCTCCCAAGCCGGATTCAAGGTGAGCCATGCCACCAACGGGACCGACGCAGAAGCCAGACTGATCGGAGAAGACTTCGATGCAGCGGTACTCGACATTGGTCTACCGGGAATTGATGGCCTGACCGTCCTGCGCGCGGTACGCGCGCTCAAACCCAATCTGCCCATCCTGCTGCTGACTGCACTGGATGGCGTGGAAGACCGTGTCGCCGGGTTGAATGCCGGCGCCGATGACTACCTGCCCAAACCTTTCGATTTCAGCGAGCTGGAAGCCCGATTGAATGCCCTGATGCGGCGGAGCAAAAGTCTGCAGCCCGACATCACCACCATCGCCAACCTGCGCCTGGACCGGGTTGGCCAGCGCGCCTGGGCAGGCGAGGTGCCGCTGGTGCTATCTGCCCGAGAACTGGAGGTGCTGGATGTGTTGGTCACCCAACGCGACAGGGTCGTGCCCAAAGAACAGATCGTGTCGCTATTGGCGCCGGAAGGGGGGGATCTGGGCGCCAACGCCATAGAGGTGTACGTCCATCGTCTGCGCAAAAAGCTTGAGCCGTGTGGCGTGGAAATCTGTACGGTGCGCGGTCTTGGCTACCTGCTGCAACAGCGCAAGTCACAGCCAGAACAATCGGATGCCACAGCGGTTTAGCTGGCCACTCCGCCTGGGTCGGCAGCTGTCGCTCAAGCGGCAGCTGCTGCTCTGGCTGCTCGCCCCGCAGCTGCTGCTCTGGCTGGCTGCCGCCTTCGTGACCTTCGGTGTTGCCCTGCGTTACACCAATCTCGCTATCGACCAGAGCCTTGCCCAATCCAGCCGGGCCCTCGCCCGTCAAGTCAAGCCGCTTGATGATGGCCTGCTGATCGACTTTCCAACCGCTGCCCGCGATATCCTCGAAGAAGATCCTGAAGACAAACTGTATTACATGGTGAGCACCCCGCCGGGCCGCTTCATCCTTGGCAATCGTGACCTGCCGGCCTTCCCGCCGCAAGACAAGATCGAGTTGAGACAACCCTATTTCTACGACGGGGTGCTCAATCAGCAACCCGTCCGCATTGCTGCGCTCTACCTGATGATCGGCACGGACGCCAAGCCCCAGCTGATGCTGGTCCAGGTTGCCAAAAGCAACAGCGCCCGCACCGAGCTGGCCAAGCAGATCCTGTTCGCAACCGTTATCCCCTTATCCGCCCTGATGCTCGCCACCAGCCTGATCGTCTGGGCCGGGATCAGCCGTGGCCTCTCCCCCCTGCGCCTGTTGCGGCGGCAGGTCGAAAATCGTACGGCTCGCGACCTCACACCGCTGGAAATCGAAAATGCCCCAACCGAAGTCCGAGCCTTGGCTTCCGCCATCAACACCCTGCTGGGCGAAGTCAACCGCAACGTAGCCGCCCAACGCCGCTTTATCGCCGACGCAGCCCATCAGCTGCGCACACCACTTGCCGGCCTGAAATCTCAGACTGAACTGGCTCTGCGCGAGCTGGATAATCCCAATTTCGACGCCAGGGCCCTGCACGCACGGCTGGAAAATGTCGAAACCAGTACGCGCCGCAGCATTCATCTGGTCAACCAGCTGCTGGCGCTGGCACGCGCTGAGCCTGACGCCCCCATCAACCGCGCCCCCCTTGACTTGTCCCGCCTGGCCCGAGACATCACGGCCGAAGCGGTCCCGCGAGCGCTGGCCGCCGGGCTGGACCTTGGCCTGGCCGATGACTACCCGCCCCTACTGGTCAGCGGCAACGAAGCACTGCTGCGCGAGCTGGTCGCCAATCTTATCGACAACGCCATTCAGTACACCCCCTCGGGCGGGCACGTCACCGTCAGGTTGATCGACCAGGCCGACACCCTCACCCTGCAGGTTGAAGACAATGGCCCCGGCATCGCCGATGTAGACAAGGAGCGCGTGTTTGAGCGCTTTTACCGCGTTCAGACCAGCGGCAAAGGCTGTGGACTGGGGCTTGCCATCGTCAAGGAAATCGCCCGCCGCCACGGCGCCAGCCTGACCCTGTCCGACGCTCAACCGCATGGACTCATCATCAGCCTGCACTTCGATCTACGTGCAGACCCTTGATCTTTCAGCGATCACATAGCATTTCCTGTGCGCCGCCTGATGAATCAGGGCAGGTGCCGCCAGCAAGCCTCACGAAGCTTACCGATAGCTTACAAAATACTTTCCATTCTCTGACTTGCTAGCTATATTAGCGGGACACGGCGCTCAGACCTGTTCAGATCGTGCGGGGCAAATTACTGGCTGACAGTGATTCATGGCAGATCTTGACTGGGTTTTCCAAGCCGGGTTTCAACATCCAATAATCAGGAGTAGAGACATGAAGCAATCCCGTACACCGCTACACGCCCTCATTGCCGGAATCGGCCTGCTCGGCGCCACGGCCCTCGCCCATGCCGGCGAAGTGGAAGTGCTGCACTACTGGACCTCCGGCGGCGAGGCCAAATCGGCAGCCGAGTTGAAAAAGATGATGGCCGCCAAAGGCCATACCTGGAAGGATTTTGCAGTAGCTGGCGGTGGCGGCGAAAATGCCATGACCGTACTCAAAACCCGCGTCGTATCAGGCAACCCACCCACTGCCGCTCAGATCAAAGGCCCATCGATTCAGGAATGGGGTAATGAAGGGGTGCTCGCGAATCTCGACCCGGTTGCTAAAGCCGGCGGCTGGGACACCCTGCTGCCACCCGTCGTCGCCAATGTCATGAAGTACAAGGGCAACTATGTGGCGGTGCCCGTCAATGTTCATCGCGTCAACTGGATGTGGGTGAACCCGGAAGTCTTCAAAAAAGCCGGTGCCAAGATCCCCACCACCTGGGATGAATTTGCAGCAGCCGCCGACAAGATCCAGAAAGCCGGTTTCATTCCGGTCGCCCACGGTGGCCAGAACTGGCAGGACGCGACCGTCTTCGAATCGATTGCGCTGGGAGTAGGCGGCGCAGATTACTATCAGAAAGCTTTCGTCAAACTCGACGCCGCCGCATTGGCCAGCCCCACGACCGAAAAGGTTTTCGATACGCTGCGCCTGGTAAAGAAATACACCGACAAGGACAGCCCCGGCCGTGACTGGAATCTGGCCACCGCCATGGTCATCAATGGCAAGGCCGCCATGCAGTTCATGGGTGACTGGGCCAAAGGCGAATTCACTGCTGCCGGCAAGAAACCCGGCACAGACTTCATCTGCGCACCCGCTCCTGGCACCGCCAAGGCTTACACCTTCAATATCGACAGCTTCGTCTTGTTCTCGCAGAAGTCGAAAGACATGAAAGTGACCAACGATCTGGCCGCTTCCATCCTGTCTCCCGAGTTTCAGGAAGTCTTCAACCTGAACAAGGGTTCGATTCCTGCGCGCCTGAATATGCCCAAGACCAAGTTCGACGACTGCGCCCGCCTGTCGATGGACGACTTCGTTGCCACGTCGAAGAGCGGTGGCCTGGTGCCTTCATTTGCCCACGGCATGGCCATGCCCAGTGCTACACAAGGCGCGGTCGTGGACGTGGTATCCAACTTCATGAACTCCAGCATGAGCAGCAAAGACGCCGTGCAAAAGCTCATCGCCGCCTCGAAAAAGCGCTAAGCACCCCTCTGGCGTCAATAGATGCCGGTTGCGCCCGGCTTGGCAGCGGTATGGCTCCTATCCTTCCCGCTGCCGGGGCTGGCTTCGGCCAGCCCCACCTCCCCTCCCTCTTATCGCCACCGGCATCCTGCCTGCCACGGATGGCGTTCGTCCTGAGCGAAGGGATCGAGGTATCCGTCTGAGGCGCCATGCCTCAGCCGGCACATAGCCGATTGCAGCCTGTCAGGCCCACTTGGCAGCAGACTTTGCTGCGTCCCTTATAACTAATGTCACGGAGGTCACCATGTCCCCGTCGCCCTCTGGCGCTCAACTGACCTTGCATGAAGGAAGCCCGAGCATGCCATCCCTCCAAACGGCGTCGGCCAGCCGCTTCGGCCGGCTGGTTGATGTGGTCTTGCCCAAGATCGTCGTCGCACCCACCATGGTGGCGAGCCTTGTCTGCTTTTATGGATTCGTACTGTGGACAGCCTGGCTATCCCTGACTGAGTCGCGCATTCTGCCCAAGTACGAAATCGTCGGGCTGGTGCAATACCAGGAACTCTTCAGCAATGAACGCTGGTGGGCCGCCATGAAAAACCTTGGCGTCTTTGGCGGGTTGTTCATCTTCTTTTCTCTGGCCGTCGGATTGCTGCTGGCCGTCTTTCTGGACCAGAAAATCCGTCGTGAAGGCGCCCTGCGCACCATCTATCTCTACCCGATGGCGCTCAGTTTCATCGTCACCGGCACGGCCTGGAAGTGGATGCTCAATCCCGGCCTCGGGCTTGAGAAACTGATGCACGACTTCGGCTTTAGCGACTTTACATTCGATTGGATCGTCAATCCGGACATGGCGATCTACACCGTGGTCATCGCCGGCGTCTGGCAATCATCCGGTTTCGTCATGGCCCTGTTCCTGGCAGGTCTGCGAGGTATCGACGATGCCATCATCAAAGCAGCGCAGGTCGATGGTGCCAATCTGCCCACCATCTACCGCCGCATCGTCATCCCCAGCCTGCGCCCGGTATTTTTCAGCGCCTTCATGATCCTCGCTCACATTGCCATCAAGAGCTTTGACTTGGTAATGGCCCTGACCAATGCCGGCCCTGGCCTTGCTACTGACCTGCCGTCGATCTTCATGTATCAGCACGGCTTCAACCGTGGTCAGCTGGGCCTCGGTGCGGCCAGCGCCATGATCATGCTGGCAACCGCTGCAGCGATCGTGGTGCCTTTCCTGTATTCCGAATTGAGGAGTCAACGCCGTGGCTGATCTTGCCTACCACCAGACCCCAGCCGCCCGCATCGGCCGCTTCGGTATCTATGCCGTACTGGCCTTGTTCGCGCTCTACTACCTGGCCCCGCTGTACGTCATGGTCGTCACTTCGCTCAAGTCGTTGGAGGAAGTACGCAATGGCAATCTGCTGGCCCTACCTGCCGCCCCGTCACTCGAAGCCTGGTCCACCGCCTGGTCGTCGGCATGCACCGGGGTCGAATGCTCAGGCATTCAAGGTTACTTCTGGAATTCAATCAAGATGCTGGTGCCTGCCGTCGCACTCTCGACCCTGATTGGGGCGGTCAACGGCTATGTGCTGGCGATGTGGCGCTTCAAGGGCAGCGATCTGTTCTTCACCCTGTTGATGATCGGCTGCTTCCTGCCATTCCAGGTGGTGATCCTGCCCATGGCGCAGATGCTGGGCTTTCTCGGGCTTGAAAACGGCACGGCGCGGCTGGTTCTGGTGCACACCATTTACGGTCTGGCCTTTACCACCATGTTTTTCCGTAACTTCTACGTGACGATTCCCGATGAGCTGGTCAAGGCCGCCCGCATTGATGGGGCCGGCTTTCTGCGGATCTTCTTCCGCATCATGCTACCCATTTCCCTGCCGACCATTGCCGTCTGCGTCATCTGGCAAACCACCCAGATCTGGAACGACTTCCTGTTTGGTGTGGTGTTCTCGGCCGGTGAAACCCAACCCATGACCGTAGCGCTCAACAACCTCGTCAACACCTCGACCGGGGTCAAGCACTACAACGTGGAAATGGCTGCAGCCATCATCGCGGCGCTACCGACGCTGTGTGTCTACGCCTTCGGCGGCAAGTACTTCATCCGCGGGCTGACAGCCGGCGCAGTCAAAGGTTAATCGCCGGCAGCAGCTGGCACAGGAGCAACATCATGGGCGCACTTTCGATACGCAACGTCAAAAAGTCTTACGGCAACACCCATATCCTCAAGGGCATCGATATTGACATCGACAAGGGTCAGTTTCTGATTCTGGTCGGGCCATCTGGCTGTGGCAAATCCACTTTACTCAACATGATTGCCGGGCTCGAAGACATCTCTTCAGGCGAGATCCACATCGGCAACCGCCTGGTCAACCATCTTCCACCCAAAGACCGGGATATCGCGATGGTGTTTCAAAGCTACGCGCTCTACCCGAATATGACGGTTCGGCAGAATATTTCCTTTGGTCTGGAAATCCGCAAGATTCCCGTGGCAGAGCAGAAAGCCATTGTCGAGCGGGTAGCCAATATGCTGCAGATCAGCCACTTGCTTGATCGCAAACCCAACCAGCTCTCGGGTGGCCAACGTCAGCGCGTTGCCATGGGCCGGGCGCTGGCGCGCAACCCCACGCTCTTCCTGTTTGACGAACCACTCTCCAATCTGGACGCCAAGCTGCGAGTAGAAATGCGCACCGAAATCAAACTGCTGCACCAACGCATGGGCACCACGATTGTCTATGTTACCCACGACCAGATCGAAGCCATGACCCTGGGCGACCGTATCGCCGTGATGAAGGATGGTGAAGTCAAGCAGTTCGGCACCCCACAACAGATCTACGACACCCCCGCCAATCTGTATGTGGCCGGTTTCATTGGCTCCCCTGCCATGAACTTCATTCCCGCAACACTGGAAGAAGCGGAGGGGCAAGCCATCGTCCGACTCGACAATGGCACCGAAACTTTCCCAGCAAAGCTTGGCCCGCTTGGCACGGCGCAGCGCCCCTACGTGGGCAAATCGGTCATCCTTGGCATCCGGCCAGAACAGATTACCGATCAGGGCAGCGCACAAGCCGACCAGCCCAATCTGCAATTGATCCGAGCCAAAGTCGAAATCACCGAGCCAACCGGCCCCGATACACTGGTCACCAGTCAATTCAACGGCGTGAAGGTCACCGCCCGCTGCCACCCGCAGGCCGGTATGGCCCCTGGCCAAACCGCTACCCTGGTCATTGATCCCAGCAAGGCACTGCTGTTCGATCCTGCCAGCGAAAACCGCATTGCCTGATCTGTTGCAGGGCGGCCCGAACAGCCAATCCCCGCCCTGCCAGACATCCCGCAAACCGAGCAGTTGTTCCTCGCATTGGCGCGGCATCCAACCTGGATGACCGCGTTCTTTTTTCATCCAAAATGTCTTTTGTTTTCGCGCAGATAGTCAAAATTGACAAAAGTGTCGTATACGCGCAGAATGCTGCCTCTTTTGCCGGCCCTTGGCTTGCCAGTCGGACGGCGTTTGTGTTAAAAATTCAGTTTTTCCAAAGAAAATAAGTCGGGAGTTTCAATCATGGCCCGTGTATGTAAAGTCACCGGCAAGGGTCCGATGACAGGGAACAATGTTTCCCATGCCAATAACAAGACCAAACGCCGCTTCCTGCCGAACCTGCAATACCGCAAGTTCTGGGTTGAAAGCGAAAATCGTTGGGTCCGTCTGCGTTTGTCCAATGCTGGTCTGCGTCTGATCGACAAGGTAGGCATTGACGTTGTTCTGGCCGACCTGCGCGCTCGCGGCGAAGCTTAATCGAGGTAATTCATCATGCGTGAAAAGATCAAGCTCGAATCGACTGCTGGTACTGGTCACTTCTACACAACGACCAAAAACAAGCGGACGATGCCGGAAAAGATGGAAATCAAGAAGTTCGATCCGGTAGCTCGCAAGCACGTCGTTTACAAGGAAACCAAGCTCAAGTAATTGGGCCTGCCCTTGCAGCGAAATGCCTGAAACCCCTGCTCTGCAGGGGTTTTGCTTTTTTGGCATCAATTAGATGCCAACAGTTGGATTCCAAAATCAATCTGCGCTGCACCGCCTTATCCAATCACGCCTACGTGCAGTACCGCATAACACGTATGCCACGCCATTCAGCCACCAGCCATGGCAAAATCTAAAGTCCACTGCGTTTGATTGGAGTCAGTCTTGCCACATACCGCCATTGTCTTGTTTGCACACGGCGCTCGCGACCCGCAATGGGCGCAGCCATTTGAACAGCTGGCCGATGCGTTGCGGCAACGGCGGCCTGAGGCCAAAGTTGAAATCGCTTATCTGGAACTCATGCAGCCTTCGTTGGCAAACTGCATCGCCGCACTTGCCACAGCTGGAATCTCCGACATTCTGGTTGTGCCTGCCTTTATGGCGCGAGGCGGGCATCTGAAGCGCGATCTCCCGACGCTACTCGACAGCATTCGCCAACAGCATCCGCAACTTCATATCCAAGAATCGCCAGCACTTGGCGAATCACCCGTCGTTCAAGCGGCCATGGCGAACTGGATCTGTGATTACGCCGGTAGCTCCCATACCTCATAGAGTGCGGCGCGCATCGCCTGCAATAGCGGATCGTTCTCACGCTCGGCCGGATAAATAAATGCCAGCGGTGCAGTTACCTCCACACCATCAACCAGCGCAATTTCACCCCGCGCCAGCGGTTCTGCCACCACCTCTTCCGACAGCAAAGACAAACCCATCCCTGCCCGGACCAGATCAAGTTGGGTTGCTTCCTGATCAATCTCACCGATTTTCTTGGGAGAAATATTATGCTCGCGCCAAAGCTCACTACTGAGCTTATGCAGCGACGAGAACTGCGAATGCCCGATCCATAGCTCACGACCCAAGCTACGCCAGTCAGCCCCTTGCAAGCGGACCGCCCATTCAGCAGGCATTGCCAGACGAAACCTCACTTCACGCAGCGGCAGGCCAAACACATTTTGATACGGGTTTTTACCCACAAAAAAACCGCCATCCAGCTCTTTCTTGCGCACATCGTTCAGCACAGAGCCAGAAATGCCATGTGCGGTAACCAGCGCCAGCAGAGGGTGGCGAGACCGCAGGCAGCATAGCCAACGCCCCAAGCGCAACAGCGAAGGGCTGCCAATCGTCCCGATTCGCAACTTCCCGGTCAGCTGGCCTTTGAGTGATCGAGCCTTGTTCAGCATGTCCCAGCTGCCTGCCAATATCTTTTCCGCCTCGGGCAGGAGTAGCTTTCCAGCCTCCGTCAGCATTACTCCGCTCGTGGTGCGATCAAACAGTGCAAGGCCTGTTTCTTCCTCCAGCGCCTTGATCTGTGCCGTGACGGCAGGTTGGGAAAGATGCAGAATCTCCGCAGCCTGCGTCAGATGGCCTTGCTGCGCCACCGCGACAAAGGTGCGCAACTGATAGATTTCCAAATCCAACACCTCCGCCCTTAAGTTCGATCACCTGAAGAACCAGAAACATAAGCCCTGCCCCAGCCCTTCATCTCCTCACTGGAGGCATTCCCGTACAAAGGCCTGACTCCATGAGATTCCATTTCTGGATCGCGCTTTGTCGGATACGGGCCCGATGCAAGGAAAAAGACGCGCCACTGAGTGGTAAACCTCGCAGCTTCCCGTCTGGGTGCAGTAGTCAGCACCGCAACAGGCCCCAATCCGGCGAAACGCTCCGTCCCCGCAAGGGGATGCCGTGCTGGTAAGCGCTGTGCCGCTACCGCCACGCAAGGCCGGGTCGATTTGGGACGGGGATACGTTAGGGTACGCTTACCCTGCCCCCAAATTCGGACCGGCGCGACTGGAAACAAAACATCAACAGCGCTTAATGCTCCACATACAGCAGGGCTTCTGGCGTCTCACCCTGGCGATTTCGCAAAGTGGGGTCTGCCCCGCCTTGAATCAACAACCGGTACGCAAGCTTTGAACCCTGGCGGGCAGCCAGATGCAATGCAGATTCACCTTCCGGAGTCAGGGCATGCACGTCGGCACCGGCACGTAACAAGACTGGCAAAAGTGCCCACTCGCCGGTCATCGCAGCACGATGCAAGCAGGTCAAGCCATCCGCATCACGCAGATTGATATAGGCCGGCTCTTTATAGCGGCCACAGAGGGTACTGGTATCTTTGGGCTGGATTCCATAGCTGGAATACTCAGTCAGCGTCAGCTCGTCATCATAATCGTTGAGCATGATTTCTTCCTTTCAACGATGGGTATCAGTCCATCCATTCACGATGGCGGGCAGTATAAAAACGGGACATGACCGTATCATTAGGGCCATGCAATCAGCTTGATTTGCGACAAATCCCGTTCGGCACCAACTAGCTGGAGCTCAAGATTGGGCGAAGTCGGCGGGCGCTGTCAACCACAAGAGCCTGTTGACGCAGGGTCATTTTCCGACTTGGTTCACACCCCGACCACGTCGCCAACGCCCATCTCCACTAGATCCCGCTCCTTGCCCACCCCATGCTTAGAACCGGCACTGCGCTCCGTCTGTCGGCCTCTTGCGGAGGCGCCATAGAGCGGTATGGGAATTTGTCTATGCTGAAATCTCGATGGGGTTTCACTGAAAGGGGGACTGGTCATGCGCCGCAGTGCTTTGATTCTCATGATGTTATGGATTCCCCTCTGCCAGGCGGAAACCATGCGCTTCGTATTTCCGGCCCCCGAGGGCACGGGAGACAAACGCTATGAGTACTACTGGGATCTGATGAAAGAAGTGCTCGAAGCCACACGCCCAAACTGGGGCGATTACAAGCTGGAAAAGCACCCCATGGTCATGAATGCCCAGCGCGTCACCCATGAGCTGCAACAAGGGGGGGAGCCCAACATTCTGGTGCGCACTACCAATCGCGAACTTGAAAGCACTCTGCAGCCTGTTCGCATCCCGCTCGACAAAGGGCTGACCGGATACCGTGTCTTTCTGACCATGCAGCAGACCTTACCCAAACTCGCGAGTGTCGATTCACTCGATAGCCTGAAAAAGTTCAGCATCGGTCAGGAAGTACGTTGGGCGGATGTTGAAATCCTCAAAGTTGCCGGCTTCAATGTTGTCACCGGCGAAGGCTATCAGGGACTGTTCGGCATGCTGGGAGCCAACCGCTTTGATCTGTTCTCCCGGGGTGTCAACGAAGTCGTCGCCGAGCACGAGGCCAACAAACTCAAAGTACCTGGGCTAACTATCGAACCCAAGCTCCTGCTCTACTACCCTCTCCCACGCTACTACTTTGTTTCCAAAACGGCGCAAGGTCTGCAAATGGCCAAACGCATCGAAGAAGGGCTGCGGCTGCTGATCAAATCCGGCGCTTTTGACAAACGCTACAAAGCACACAAACAGCACCTGCTATCCGGGCTCAGCCTGTCGGGCCGCAAAGTCTTCCGCATCAACAATGCCACCCTGCCCCCTAACACCCCGCTGGATGAGAAAGCGCTGTGGGATGACCTGCAGGAAGAACTGAAATAGTGATCATGGCAACCAACCAACTTGGTGCGTTGCCATCCATGCTGATTCACCGGGCTGCTTCGGAAGCTTCCTCTTATGCGGAAGAAGCGCCCTCAGACCTAGCAATACATCTCTCATGACCTACTTTTCCTCTCAAACCTGTTAAATGAGCTGGTCTCCAATCACCGAAAGCGGCATTTGGGATCTCATCCTTGCGGCAGAACCTCGAATGACCTTGCCTCAGCAACGACTTTGGGAGGTCATAAGACGATTACCGCAGCGATGGGCACAAGACCCCTGGGGTAACGAGGGGGGTGGATTTTGGGTAGTTGCCATTTTTGGCAACGGTGTGATCTGGTACAACGACATTGAATATGGATTCAATCTGTCTCGCTATTGCACTTATGGCGCGATACTTGACTATTGGTGCAATCAAGACGATCTGGAAGACTCGGTACAGCAGGTTCTAAATCTGATTGAAATTGGCAAAGCCGCATCGCCTTACAAATGTAGTCCGCCAATTTCACAGGCATAGTCTTTGCGGACATTTTATATTTCCCGCTATACCAAGCCATTTTTTGCGCATCGCGCTGTTTTAGGTTCATGCACACATACATCCCGTCAGATAAAATGTTAAATCCATTAACAGCAATTTTTATAGATACAGCATTCCCATTCAAAAAACCGCTTCCGAGCCAAAAGCTCGGCTGTACATGCTTTTATAAAATATTCTCTATGTGACGCCCTGCATCGCAGTGCAGCTGGCTTTTTGAAACGCCCTCGGATACACTCCCCCACCCATAACGCCGGAATCATGCTGCTATCCGCGTTAATGGGTTGATAAAGCTCCTTAATTAGAAAATTCTTAATTGCACAACATGAAAACAGAAAACCTAAAAGAACTGATTACCAACTTAAGAAATGAAATATTATTACGCTATGTTTTTCCAGAAATAGCCGAATCCATTAATCAATATCTGGAATCAAAACTGGATGAGGGTGGATATAGCACCTTTCATCAACCAGAAGACCTGGCCGATGCCATCACAGCCGATCTTCAGCGCATTTCGAACGACGAACATTTACGAGTCAGGTATTTCCCCGAAGCGCATCAGCCGGAAACGGAAGGCGAAACCATATATGAACAAAACAACCGCCAGGCACACGTAGAGAATATATCATTTGGTATTGCCAAAATTGAATTCCTCGAAGGCAATATAGGTTATATAGACATTCGTGAACTCGTAGAGCACGCAAGATCTGCCGAGTATATTTCTGCGGCAATGACTTTACTGTCAAAAAGCAAAGCATTGATCATTGATTTGAGAAAATGCTGCGGAGGAGACCCTGCAACAGTGGCGTGGCTATGCAGCTACTTTTTCAAAGAACGTACCGCTTTGAGTGCGTTGCATATCAGAGATCAGGGTATCGTTGAACAGTATCACACTTATGATTGGGTTCCGGGGCAACGCTTCGGCGAAGAAAAGCCGATTTATTTACTGTTGGCGCACTATACCTTTTCGGGTGCAGAAATGCTCGCCTACGATCTACAAACCAGAGGCCGGGCCACATTGATCGGTGAGACCACTGGCGGCGGCGCTCATGCCTGCAAATTCCACTGGCCAACCCCTCATTTCAGCTTACTGCTACCCGGCGCACGTCCGATTAATCCAATAACCCAGTCAAATTGGGAAAAAACAGGCGTTACACCAGACATTGAGGTCAACGCAAATGATGCTTTAACTACCGCTCACGAATTGGCATTAACGCATACAAAATCCCCCCTTTAAATTCAAAGTGCAACACCTTCAAACGTATGTGGAGGTGTTGCACTTCCGTTTAGAGCGGGCCATTTCAAACGGGTCATTTTATTTCTCACCAGAATCGTGTTCTGGTAAGCGGGAATTTCTCGCCCAATCTCTCCCGCCCGCTGTCTTTGCAGGCATGTTCATTGCAAAGATGATGCTTATCAGACGCGACCGGAGACGAGCGATGACCGTTCAACCAGTTTCTACGCGGATGTCGGCGACAACGGCCGCTCCATCAGCCATGCCCCGGCAAAATCCGCCTGCTGTGGCGGCAAAGCCTGCCTACGCAGTCAACCTTTCACAGGCGGGACGCGATCGACTGGCTGCCGAGGCCATGGTCACCTCTGCGGGGTCCAAGCTTGAGTTCGACACCAACCATGGCGCCATCAGTCTGGATGTCGAACGTTATTTCACCCCGCCGGGCAGCCAGGCCGTCAATCTGGATTCGTTGCCGATCTTGCTGCCCAGTCGCAGGAACATCGACGCACTATCCCAATTCGTCTCTTCGAAAATGCCAGACTTTCTGGCGAAGCATGGCATTCCCAAGCCCCCGGCCAGCATCACTTACGATCAGGCTGGGCAGCTCCAGCTACCGGCCGATTATCCGCATGCCGATGCCTTCAAGCGTGCGCTGGCGGAAGACCCGACAATGGAACGGGCCTTGCGCACCACCGCCGCACTGACATCGCACCTGGTCGAGATGAACAAACTGCTCCCCTTCCATCAGGAATACGCCGCCGCCAAGTCCCAGTCCGATGCTGACGCCATCGTCGCCAAGTACCGCCATCTTTTTTCCAGCCATCGGCACATTGACACCATATCCCTCAACTTCTCACCTGACGGTCAACTCAGCATCCGCCACGATGGCAAGACACTGGAAGAAGTGTGACCGGCGCGGGGCTTTCTCTCTGCCCCCTGATTTGCCTGCCAAACCTCTCGGTCAAGCGGGGATTCTTGCATCAGCGAATCTGATGGACAGGATCAGCCGCAGCCATGCCCTGCCCGCAAACCCGCATGCAGACGCCTTTGTGCAGGTGCCGCATTGGTGTTGGTGATTTTTACCATCGAAATTTGCGATTGGATGGGATTCCCGCCTCGGGCGTAGCGTTGCGGGGTACTGAGTTCTGTTGACGTTTCATTTCCGGATCGTACCCAGCCTGGCGCAATCCGGAAATGAAAGGTCAGGAGAACCTGACGAAGCAGATGCTTCGTGCCCCGGAACCTATTCAAGATGGAGGATGCAACATGAACGACGATCTGATGCGGCGGATTCAGGCCAATCCGCGTTTCACGGAACTTGTCAGCAAGCGTTCGCGATTCAGTTGGAAGTTGTCTCTGACCATGCTGGCGATTTACTACGGCTTCATTCTGGTCGTGGCATTCGACCCGAAGCTACTAGGAACTTCGCTGGCCGGAGGCACCGTCACGCTGGGCATCCCGGTGGGCATTTTTGTCATCGTGTCGGCATTTGTGCTGACCGGTATTTACGTGCGGCGGGCGAACAGTGAATTCGATGCGCTCAATCGGCAGATCGTCGAGGAGGCACAGCAATGAAACCGCTCTCTCTCAAATCGCTATTGCGTGCGGCGTTGACCGCTGGTGCCGGACTGGTTTCACCGCTGGTTCTGGCGGCAGGCACCCTGGAAGGCCCGGTCACCCAACGTTCGCTGAACTGGCATGCCATCGTGATGTTTCTGCTGTTCGTGGCATTTACGCTCGGCATTACCTGGTGGGCAGCACGGCGGACCAAGTCGGCCAAGGACTTCTACGCCGCTGGCGGTGGCATCACCGGCATGCAGAATGGGCTGGCGATTGCGGGGGACTATATGTCGGCCGCGTCGTTTCTGGGTATTTCGGCCATGGTGTTCGAGAAGGGCTACGACGGGCTGATCTACTCCATCGGCTTTCTGGTGGGCTGGCCCATCATTCTGTTTCTGGTGGCTGAACGCTTACGTAATCTCGGCAAATACACCTTTGCCGATGTCGCCAGCTATCGCCTGTCGCAAACGCCGGTTCGAGTGCTGGCCGCAACCGGCACGCTGGTCGTGGTGGCGCTGTATCTGATCGCGCAGATGGTAGGGGCCGGCAAGCTGATCCAGCTGCTGTTCGGCATGAGCTACAGCTCGGCGGTCGTACTGGTAGGCGTGCTGATGGTGCTCTATGTGATGTTCGGCGGCATGTTGGCCACCACCTGGGTACAGATAGTCAAAGCCGTCATGCTGCTATCGGGCGCTACCTTCATGGCGGGCATGGTGCTCTACAGTGCGGGATTCAGTGTCGAGGCGCTGTTTGCCAAGGCGGTTGAGGTCCACGCCAAAAAAGAGGCCATCATGGCCCCCGGTGGCCTGGTTTCCAACCCGATCGACGCCATCTCGCTGGGCTTGGCCTTGATGTTCGGGACGGCGGGCCTGCCCCACATCCTGATGCGTTTCTTCACCGTGGCGGATGCCAAGGAAGCGCGCAAGTCGGTGTTCTTTGCCACAGGCTTCATCGGCTACTTTTATATCCTGACATTCATCATCGGCTTTGGCGCCATCATGCTGGTGTCCACCAATCCTGAATTCAAGGATGCCGCCGGCAAGCTGATTGGCGGCAACAATATGGCTGCCGTGCATCTGTCGAAGGCCGTCGGAGGGGATCTCTTTCTGGGCTTTATCTCGGCGGTCGCCTTCGCCACCATCCTGGCCGTTGTTGCAGGCTTGACGCTTTCCGGCGCTTCGGCAGTCAGCCATGACCTCTACGCCAACGTGTTTGCGCGTGGCCGGGCCGATGAAGCGCACGAACTGCGCGTCTCGAAGCTGGCAACTCTGGGTCTGGGCATCGTCGCCATCCTGTTGGGAATTGCGTTTGAGAAGCAGAACATCGCTTTCATGGTGGGATTGGCGTTTTCGATTGCGGCATCGGCCAACTTCCCGGTACTGTTCCTCAGCATGTTCTGGCGCGGCCTGACCACTCGTGGCGCGGTGATTGGTGGCTTTATCGGCCTGATTTCGGCCGTCACGCTGATCGTTTTCGGGCCTACCGTCTGGGTAGACGTCCTGAAGAACAAGGAAGCGCTGTTTGCCTATAAAAACCCGGCGATTTTCTCAATGACCCTGGCTTTTTTCTGCACCTGGCTGTTCTCGGTTCTTGATCGCAGTCCACAGGCCAATCAGGAAAAGTCCGCCTTCCTGCCTCAGTTCATCCGTTCGATGACAGGCATAGGCGCCGAGGGCGCAAGCAAGCATTGATTCTGGAGGCGGAGCCCGGCTCCGCGCATCCCTCTCTATCAGACAGGAGGCATTACCTATGTCCACCCTTGATTCGATCCTCAAGGAAACCCGGTTGTTTCCCCCATCGGACGAATTCCGTCACCGCGCCACCATCTCGGGAATGGCGGCTTACAACGATCTGTGCGAACAGGCCGACAGCCACTATCTGTCATTCTGGGGCGATCTGGCCCGCGAGCAGATCAGCTGGAAAAAGCCCTTCAGCCGGGTACTCGACGATAGCAACGCGCCGTTCTTCAAGTGGTTCGACGATGGCATGCTCAATGTCAGCTACAACTGCCTGGACCGGCATCTGGCCTTGCATGCCAACAAACTGGCCATCATCTTTGAAGCCGACGATGGCGCCGTCACCCGTGTTACCTATGCCGAACTGCATCGGCGCGTCTGCCAGTTTGCCAATGGCCTCAAAAGCCTCGGTCTGAAGCGGGGCGACCGGATTGTCGTGTACATGCCGATGAGCATTGAAGCCATCGTTGCCATGCAGGCATGCGCCCGGATTGGCGCCATCCACTCCGTAGTGTTCGGTGGCTTCTCGGCCAAATCGTTGCACGAGCGCATTCTGGATGCCGGCGCCAGCGCCGTCATCACCGCCAACGAAGGGCTGCGGGGCGGCAAACCGGTGGCGCTCAAGGCAGTTTGCGACGAGGCCCTGGCACATGGCGATTGCGACAGCGTACGTCACCTCGTGGTCTATCAGCGCACCAACAATGGCTGCAGCCATTGGCAGGATGGTCGGGATATCTGGTGGCACAAACTGACGGAAGGCCAGCCAGAACAGTGCGAACCAGAATGGATGAACGCCGAAGACCCGCTATTCATCCTTTACACCTCCGGCTCGACCGGCAAACCCAAAGGCATCCAGCACAGCACTGCCGGCTATCTGTTGGGCGCGCTCAACTCCTTCCGCTGGGTGTTCGACATCAAACCCAACGATGTCTTCTGGTGTACGGCCGATGTCGGCTGGATCACCGGCCACAGCTATGTCTGCTATGGCCCACTTGGCAATGCCGCCACTCAGGTCATCTTTGAAGGCGTCCCCACCTATCCGGATGCCAACCGCTTCTGGCAGATGATCGAGCGGCATAAAGTCAGCATCTTCTACACGGCACCCACCGCCATCCGCTCCCTGATCAAGCTGGGCGCCGACCTGCCCAAGCAACACGATCTCTCCAGCCTGCGGCTGCTGGGAACGGTGGGCGAACCCATCAACCCCGAAGCCTGGATCTGGTACTACGAAACCGTGGGGGGCAGTCGCTGCCCGATTGTCGATACCTGGTGGCAGACCGAAACCGGCAGCGCCATGATCTCGCCGCTGCCGGGAGCCATCGCCACCAAGCCTGGCTCCTGCACCTTGCCGCTCCCCGGCATCATCGCCGACATCGTCGATGAGTCCGGCGCACCGGTCGAACCCGGCAAAGGCGGCTTTCTCGTCATCAAGAAACCCTTCCCCAGCCTGCTGCGCACCATCTGGGGTGATCCGGAGCGTTTCAAGAAGACCTACTTCCCCGAAGAATTCAACGGCAAGTATTACCTGGCTGGTGACTCCTCCCACCGTGACGAAAACGGCTATTTCTGGATCATGGGCCGGATCGACGATGTACTGAATGTCTCTGGCCACCGACTGGGGACGATGGAAATCGAGTCGGCTCTGGTTGCCAACCCGCTGGTGGCCGAAGCCGCTGTCGTCGGCAAACCCCATGAGATCAAGGGCGAAGCCGTGGTGGCGTTTGTGGTGCTCAAACAGGCGCGACCTACGGGGGACGATGCCCGCAAGGTGGTCGAAGCGCTCAAGAACTGGGTGGCCCACGAAATCGGCAAGATTGCCATGCCCGACGACATCCGCTTTGGCGACAACCTGCCCAAAACCCGCTCGGGCAAGATCATGCGACGGCTGTTGCGTGCGATTGCCCGGGGCGAAGCAATTACTCAGGATACTTCCACACTGGAAAACCCGGCGATTCTGCAACAGTTACAACAACCCAATTAGCCGATTGCTACCAATTCGTCAGCCCACCCCCAAAGGCCGGAATCAATCCGGCCTTTTTTCTATTTGAAATTCAGTTCATTTTAATTTTGGTAAAAACTACCAAGAACCGCTTTTCAATATGCGTCACTTACCCTTCGTAAGCGATACAAATGTCGCCAATCAGATAAAGTGGAGAATCCAGATGAATAACCCGATATTAGCTTCCCTCTTAATGGTATATGCCAGCCAAAATGGTATGGGGGAGCCAGCGTTTCAGGAATCGGGTTCGGTGATTCTGGAAATTGAAAGTGGCGCACCTGTCCACATTGAAACTGATATGGATGCCACCACCCTCTTTATCTCTTCTCCCATCGGCAGAACACCCGGCGGGCCAGAGAGACTGGCGTATCTTGAATCCCTGTTCCGTGCTCAGGCGTTTGGGATCGCCACCGCAGATTGCTACTTTTTTGTTCATCCCGAACAGATGCAAACCTTCCTGTTCAAGCGGATCAACGTTGCCACCGCCACCCCAGAATCCGTGGCAGATGCCATCGATCAGTTTCTACAAAACCTGGCTATTTGGCGTAAAGCGAGTGAAGAAGGTCGGATTATCGAAAATGAAATTCCGATCACACCACCCAGCACCATTCACAACACGATGCCAGGTTTATTTGCCTGAGATAACGGCAAAAAGTTTTACCGGATTTTTAACTATTTAAATTGTGGAGTTCATCATGTCTTTATCTGTCGGTAGCACCCCAACCTTACCCGTCACCACCCAAGACGTTCAGGAAGCACCCAAGACCAGTAGTAAAGGCTGGGGCAGTACCATCAGCAGCGGATTCAGTGCCTTGGGGAGTGGCCTGTGGTCAGTCGGATCATTCACCGTCAAAGGGGTTGTCGGCACCGTCGGTACTGGCGTCGGGGTCGTTGAAACACTGGGCAATACCGTGCATGCCGGTGCCAGCTGGGCCGGTGGCTATATCGACGCCCCAGCCACAGAAAAGGATCAGACCAAAGCCAGCGCCACCCTGCGCGGTGCCAAAGTTGTGGGCAGCGAGAGTCAAGCCGAAACCGCCACCATCCGCCGCTATGTGCGTGACAACCGAGAGGTGCTGAATGCCGGCAGTCTCGGTGGCACGCTCAAGCTGAAAGAAGATCAGGATCTGGGCACCGAAATTTCGACCAATCTGGAGTCATACATCATGCGCGGTGCGCATTGTGTGGCCAAAGATGATGGCGGCGCCCTCTATCTGGACATGATCAACGAACTGACCGGTCAGAATTTCGCGTCGGTCGAAGAGGTGACGCAGAACCTGACCAAAGATCAGCTACCAGAAGGCGGCATCGAACGCGGTGGCTTTACTCCATCGTCGCACTATGCCAAGGGCAAGCCCGGCCATATCGAAGGCGCGCGCCAGTTCGGCATGGATATTGAAGGCGCCGGCCATCTGCTGTTCGGCCTGCGCAAGACCGAAACCGGTGTTGAATCCTGGTTCCAGTTTGAAGGGCACGGTGTGGCCACTGCCCGCGAATTCACCAAGCATGGCGGTGACTTCCTGGCCCACAAGGCCACGGGCAGCTCGCAGGTCGGGCCACAGGGCTACTGCAAGTTCACCGAAAACAATAATAAAGAGATCATTCTCGGGGCTTCACACGAGGAAATCTGAGTACGGCTCGCCAGCTCTGACGCTGCAGCAGATCCAATGACCACCACACCGAGCCGGGCTTTGCCCGGCTTTTTGCGTCATCACCCGCCTGACGGATCAGGCGAGACGTGCATTGCCAGTAATTGCTCTGCCGTCAGCCGCGGACGGTCTTCCAGCTGAGACGTCAACACCACCGATGTACTGGTCTTGCCGATCTCACCCAGCGAGAACAGCAGTGTCTGCAGATGCTCCGGGCTCACCACCGCCACCCGCAACAAGGCACAGTGACTACCAGTTGTGGCATGAAGCGCCAAGACTTCCGGGTGCGCCGCAGCCCAGGCATCCAGTGCCGCATGGGACTCCACCGTAACCTGAATAAATGCCTCAAAGCTGTAGCCCAGGGTTCGCAGGTTCAAACGTACGCCATAGCCTGCAATCACCCCGGCATCCTCCAGCCGGCGAATCCGCTCAGCCACTGCAGGCGAAGACAGATGAATCTGCCGGCCAATTTCCGTGTACCCCAGACGGGCATTGGCTTGCAACAAGGCCAGTATTTTCTGATCGTAGCTATCCAGTTCAGACTTCAAGGCAAATTCATCCAAAAACCTGCGAATTGAAGGAAAAACCCGCTCAAAACCATCAGCCCTGCATGGTCTGGCGCGGGATCGAAAACCTATGATGGCGGCTTTTCCGTTGGGCATCTACTGCCCCCACATCACCTTTGGGACTGCCAGCACACCATGCCATCCACACCCAACCAGACCCCTCATGACGGCCGCCATGACTTCGACTTCCTGCAAGGACATTGGCGGGTTGACAATCAGCGCCTGCGCCAACGCCTGCAAGGCAGCCACGACTGGGAAACCTTTACCGCCTTCCAGACCAATCAGGCATTGCCCGGCGGCATCGGCAACTTCGATGACTTCGTTGCCAACAGCTGGCGTCCAGATTATCTGGGTATGTCGCTACGGCTGTTCAATCCACAAACCGGTTTGTGGAGCATCTACTGGCTGGACAACCTCAGTGGCGGCCTGACACCAGCGGGCATTCTGCAGCCCCCCGTAGTGGGGCGGTTTGAAAACGGCGTCGGGATCTTCGAAGGTGAAGACACACTGGATGGGCGCCCTATTCTCGTGCGCTATCGCTGGTCAGACCTCACCCCAGATAGTGCGCGTTGGGAACAGGCCATGTCGGATGACGCCGGGAATCACTGGGAAGTGAACTGGCGCATGCTCATGCACCGGCTGGACCATCGTCCGCAATAGGCCTTGTTGCGTTTTGTTTCCGGTCGCGCCGGGCCGATGGTGGCGCGCGTCTGCAGGTCAGACCGCCAGCTCCCGCGCCAGACACGCCAGCACGGCGGCCAGTAAGGGTTCGATGGGCGCCTGGCCGCGCAGCAGATGATCCGCCCCCCAGATTGGGTAGAGGCGACCCGGCAAAGCGCAAACGTCGTTGAGCAACAGCACCCCATCGTTGGGACCGTAACTGGCCAGCCGGTCGTGGCAGCGGCGACCGGTGCCGGTCGGAATATGCTGGCGCTGTGGAAAGCCGACGAGGCTGATCAACGACAGATGCGGTGGCAGGGCCAGGGCACTATCAAGCACCCCTCCTGGCTCGCGCCGCAGATCGTTGACGAAATCGAAGCTCGCGCCTTTCATCTGCAGATACAGACGATTGAAGGCCGCTTCGATATTCCAGCTCAGCAGCCAGTCAATCAATGGCGTGCCATCGAGCATGCCGCACAGATTGACCCAGGCAACGACCCGCTCAAATGCCCGCCCGACATCCGCCTGCTGCAAGGCGAGTTTGAGGTCGGCGCTGCCCTTGCTGACCGACACCAGCACCAGCCGCGATCCGGTTTGCGCTTTCAGCCAGTCGCAGATGATGCGGGCGTTACCGATGACGCTGCCGGTACCATCGGTCGGCAGGGTGTCGATGGTCCATCCCTGCCGCCTGGCTTGGCGTTTGACCAGATGCCCATCCGCCCCCGAACGCGGCAGATATTGATAAAACGCGCCGGGAACAATCACCAGACGGAGATCGGCCGGCACACCCACCGGCTGGGGAGCTGCCATTTGTGCGTTGACCGCTGCAATGAAAGGGCCATGCCGTGGCGATGCCAGCATCTGTTGATATAGCTGCAGCGTGGCGACATCCACCAGACTCAGCGCGGTCTGCTCCGCCATATTCAGCATGCCTGCGCCTTCCCTTGCCAGCGATAGCCCCGGATGGCGCCCTCCAGCACCTGTAGTTCCGGCCACTGGTCAAACCGTTCAAAGCTGCGCGGCACAATCCGCCGCGAATACAGCGACAGCTGGAATGTCTCGTTCTGCTCCAACGCGACCACCTGCTCACGAATCCAGCACCGCTGCGCTTGCAGGGCCGGAAACGCCTGCAGCAACGCCTCAATCACCCGCCACTGGCCGCGCTTCGGGCCTGAGACAAACTCGCGGATCACCCACGCCAGCCAGCGGGCATTACGCTGCCGGCTGCGCATGCTCAGACTCGGCCACAACTGGTCCAGCAAAGCGAGGTCGCTTCTGACATGGCCGGCCTCGTCAATCATATGCAGGCGATAAACCTCAACAAAGTGAGGCTCCAGCTGCTGGCGGTGCCGCAAAAACTCGCTGGAATAATGCAACGAACGCTCTTCCTGCAGCAGCATCAGCCATAGCAGCATCGGAAACAGGCGAGGATGCCTTGCCGCCCAGCGGATGAACGCCCACAGCGGCGGCGCAAACCGGACGAAATGGTAGTCGGCCCGCTCATACCACTGTGGCCGACTGCTACGGTTCAGACGCCGGAACATGGCGCTGTGTGCCTGCTCTTCCTGCCAGAACTGCCGCAATTGCCGGGCGAAGGTTGGCGGCCAGTTTTCCTTGAGCAGGGCTTGCATCACCCCATCGCCAATCAGGGACTCGAAAAATACGATCTGCTCGTTAAAGCAGCAGGCTTGCAACTGGTTGTAATACAAACGTTGCTCGGCCGTCAGCCCGGCATACACCGGGGTAAAAAATAAGGGGGTCAACGCCTCTGGCATGAACAGACGGCCAAGCTCCATCGGCAATGGCGCAAAGGGCCCTGCAGCACACGCCAGTCTCCCTGCCTGATTCATCTCTCCCCCAGTCTTCGGAAAGCCCGTTGCACATCGCCCCCAATTCCGTCGCGCCAGACTGCAACGCTGCCCAATTTCCCTACCATGATGAACTACGATTGCAGATAAGGGCACCCCGCAAAGGGTGCCGGCGGCGTAGGAGCAGCGATGCGGCAGAGGCATTGGGCGACAGGACTGTGGATAGTCTGGCTGGTCACCACGGCACAGGCAGGGCCGCTTGACGCCCTCAGCAAGCAGATCGAAGCCATGAAGCCGGATGAAGCGCTCACTGTCCTCGACCAGCAACAAACCCAGATATCGAACTGGCCGGCCAAAGATCAGGGAGGCTATTACCGGTTGCGTGCCCAGCAGCGGGAAAACCTCAAGAACATTTCCGGCGCCCGCGAAGACTACGCCCGCGCCATCCAGCTCTACCGGGCGCTACCCGACACCGGTGCCGAGCTGGTCAACTCCCTGCTCGACCTGGGTTATATGGATTATCTGATCCACTACCGGGCCGAAGCCTACTGCCCCACCTATACCGAAGCCCTGACCATCGCCCGCAAACTGCACGATCGGCCGCTACTGGCCAAAACACTGGTCAACAACGCCTATTGCGAGCGCACCGAAAATGGCAGCTACGAGCGCGGCATCGGCCTACTGAGCGAGGCGCTGGACATCGCCAAGCAGGACAAACTCACCGACGATGTACACGCTCTCGTCTACAACGCCTCGGCCGTGCTGTCAGGCCAGTTTCACCTCTACCAGCAGGCGTACGACTACATGCGCTCCGCCCACCAGCATTTCGAACGCATGGGCCAGGCGCAAAGCATGTTCAACGCCCAGCACTCCCTGTTCAGCTATGCCCTGCAGCTGGGTGATCAGGCTCTGGCGCGGCGGCACCTCGATGCCATGAGCGATATGGTCGCCAAACATCCCGACCAGCCCGACTTTGCCTTCTTTGCCGCGCTGAATCGGGGTTCTTACCATTTCATGCTCGGCGAGGACGATGCCGCCAAACAATACCTGGCACTGGCCGCAGGCCACGCCGGCAAAACCAGCGAACGCTACTTTGTTCGCCTGCTATACGCCTTTCAAACCATCCTGCACTACTCACTCGGCGAAACCCGCCGTGCCCGCGATACCCTGGCGCTCTACAACGCCGTGCAACTGCCCTCACCCGACCCCGACTACGCCGACCTGATCACTGCCATCAGCCAGCAGATGCGCGGCGAAAGCGAACATGCCGCCCAAGGAATGGTGCGCGAATGGCGCAAACTGCACAGCAAAAAACTGCGCGATGCCCGCCTGCAGCGCGAGAACACCGCCAAAGGCTTCGACCAGCGACTGGATCGCTACGAACGGCAACTTTTGCAAACCCGGTTGAAGATCAGCGAGCTGGAAAGAGAAAAGCTCAGCTCGGAAGGCGTGCAAACGCGGCTGGTCGCGGCACTGGCCGTACTCATGGCGGTGCTGTTCGCCATCCTCTCGGTCTGGCTGTACCGTGCCCGCAACCTGTTCCGCCGCAGTGCCCAGGTCGATGCCCTGACCGGCATCGCCAACCGTCGCCATGTGTTTGAAGTTGGAGAGTCCATGCTGGCGCTCGCCCGTCTGCGCAAGGCGCCATTGGCCGTGGTCTACCTCGACATCGACCACTTCAAGGCCATCAACGACCGCTATGGCCATCAGGTTGGTGACGAAGCCATCCGACTGGTCGTCAAACAGGCCCAGCAAAGCCTGCGCCGCCAAGATCTGATCGGCCGCATCGGCGGCGAAGAATTCGTCATCCTGCTGCCCTTTGCCACCGAACGCGACGCCGAAGACATCGCCGAACGCGTCCGCCGCAACATCGAATCGCAACCGCTTGCGATAGCTGGCCACACCATTTCGCTCACCGTCAGCCTGGGCATTGCGGTGCTGCACAAGAAAAGCCATACCCTGTCCGACCTGCTCAAACGCGCCGACGACGCGCTCTACCAAGCCAAACAATCCGGCCGCAACCGCTGGATCCGCCACCTCGACGGCACCACGGTCATGGGCAGCATTGACGACCCGCCGGAAGGTGGGCGGGGGCAAGCCCATTGAGGCATGGCCTCTGCATGCAAAATCGCATGATCGCTTCAGACTGAGAAAGTTGAGCACAGCTACGGCATAATCAGCCGCCCGGTGGCCGCATTGCCCCAAACGTGAACGAGGAGAAACCCATGGCCGGCGCAAGCCTGTTTGCCCTGCTGGATGATATTGCCACCGTACTGGATGACGTCGCGGTGTTGACCAAGGTAGCCGCCAAAAAAACCAGCGGCGTACTGGGAGACGATCTGGCACTGAATGCCGAGCAGGTTTCCGGTGTGCGGGCCGAGCGCGAGTTGCCGGTGGTATGGGCGGTTGCCAAAGGCTCGTTTCGCAACAAGTTGATACTTGTGCCGCTGGCGTTGCTGATCAGCCAGCTGGCGCCGATGCTGGTGACCCCGCTGTTGATGATCGGCGGTGCTTACCTGTGCTTTGAAGGCTTCGAAAAAGTCGCGCATAAATTTCTGCATAGCGCCGAGGAAGACGCCGCCCACCACGCCGAGCTGACCCACGCGCTGACCCACCCCGAAGTGGACCTGATGGCGCTGGAGCAAGACAAGATCAAAGGCGCCATTCGCACCGATTTCATCCTTTCGGCCGAAATCATTGTGATTGCACTGGGTACGGTGGCCGATAAAGCGCTGGCAACCCAGTTTGCCGTACTGGCCGGCATCGCCATCCTGATGACGGTGGGTGTGTATGGTCTGGTAGCGGGCATCGTCAAACTCGACGATGGCGGGCTGTATCTGGTCCAGCGCCAGGGCAGCAGCGGCCTGGCCAAGCTACAACGCGCAGTGGGCGGCCTGATGCTGGGTGGTGCCCCCTATCTGATGAAGGGTCTGGCGCTGGCAGGCACGGTGGCCATGTTCCTGGTCGGCGGCGGCATCCTGGCTCACGGCCTGCCGGGCAGCCATGACCTGCAGCATGGCGTGCAACAAGCCCTGGCTGCCATCCCGATGCTGGGTGGCATGCTGGGTTCCCTATCCGAAATGCTCTTCAACGGACTGGTAGGCCTGCTGGCCGGCGGCGTGCTGGTGTTGCTGCTGACCATATGGAACAAACTCAAGCCCAAGCGCCAACCCAGCTGAAGTACCGGCTGGTGCGGTAACGCTCTCATTCAACGAACCCGCCCCGTTTCAAGGCGGGTTTGTTGTTTGATGGGCCCCCATTCCGGCCTCTGCTGGCAGGCTCCGGCAAGCTGGACACCTGACAAACAGCCTGTCCACGCAAGGCAGGAACCAGCGCACACCGCCTAGTAGGAGAAACCCATGGCCGGCGCAAGCCTGTTTGCCTTGCTGAATGATATTGCCGCCGTACTGGATGACGTTGCAGTGTTGACCAAGGTAGCCACCAAGAAGACCAGCGGCATGCTGGCTCCCAGTATTAGGGATGTCTCAATGGTCATTCAGCCGTATCAATAAATAGACACGTAGCAACACTGCACCAAGCAGCATCACAGTGGCGACGGCGGCGACCCCACCGAAGATGATAAACAGCACATTGGAAATAAAGGAGCCACCAGCTAGCCACCATGCGGCGATCCCACTGATAAAAGCGAGCCCGGCGCATACTACTATCTGCTCGTTCAGTCGCTGAGGCGCATCTTCAGGAATTTCATACGGGCTATCTGCATCATCACCATATAGCTCGGGAAAATCCTGCCGCTCGTAATAGTCGTACTCTCCCAGCAGGCCAAAGCGATAGCGCGCACCGCGATACACGCTCCAGAATATAAGGGGGAGCGCGAAGCTGCACCAAAACAGGGTAATGAATAGGTCGGTGCGGCTTAGTACGGCGTACCACAACAATATCCATGAGCTGCCTAGCGCAGCACTGCGCCACCACGGGCCACGGTAGTTCACGAACCACTGCTGTAGATGCAAAATCGACACAATTGTCGCGAGCGGCTCGGACAAACGGGCCTCGGGATCATTGCGATCTTGGCCATCAAGCATGTCACGCATTGAGCTGCGCAGAAATGGCAGCACATAACCCAAAACTCCTAGCATGAAAAGTGAGGCCGGTAGCCAGGGCCACAGGCCGTATGGCAGTTGTGGCTGGAAGCGTTTGGCACGCTCAGCGTCTTGCGCCGCCTTGTCGTTTTGCGGGGCAGGCTTACTCTTTGAAGCGGCATTGGTTGCCTGTTGCACTTGCTGGGCTTGCCGGGCTCGTTGCAATTGCAGAGCTTCGCTCTCGCGCTTCAGTTTTTCGGTGAGCGCCTTTAGATCTGCGTCGGCATTGGCCCGTGGATCAGGGGCCGCATCCGGTGGTGGTGGCTCTTTCAGACCTGGCCCAGGATGCGCCAATAGACGCGTCTGCTCACTAAGCTGAATGAACTCTCTGTCATTGGGGCTAGCCGGCATGGGGGTGTTGCTTGATCTTGACCCGCCCCCTGCATCGGCGTTGCGTGGCGCAGATCCCTTGCAAGGCATGTCCTGAAATACCGTTTCCCCACTGCTATTCGTACAGCGATGGACCTCGGCTGATAGCACCGGGGTGAGCGCTCCCACCGCTAGGTAGATACCCAATACTGAACTCGACAAGTGCTTATTCATGGTGCATTCCTTCCTCAAGCTGCGAGGGTCGATCGGAAGCGTCGGGCGAGATCAGCCGAGGCTTGCGCAAAACTTTATGATTTCCGGAGTGAGCCATCTTGTCCAAGCATAATGTTGCCGATCTGTTGGGTTCCACCAGATTCCGTACTTGGACATAGCAGGCCCCTCTATCGGGCCAGATACCTTTGCGTACGCTAATTAACCAACTTGAGAACTCGTCCCGATCATGAGTTACCGCCTACACAGCTCACAGCCTGCTACTGCTTCTTAATATCGACCTTCTTCACAAACCCATCGCCACAGGCCTGGCAGGTGTTCACGTAATAAAAATCCGGTTTGCTGACGACGCGGCCGATGATGCGGACGAAGCTGGCGCCGGCGGGCTGGGTGTAGAGGACTTTGGCGTTGTCGGCCGGGGTGGCAAGGACAGGGCTGCCTTCGGCAAGGTCGGACCACTGCCCCAGCAGCGGGTCGTTCATGTCTGCGGTCTGTAGCCACCAGTTGCCCCAGCGGGCGCGGGTTCTGGCGTAGCTGCCGGCCTGCCATTGCGAGATGAGGGGGCTGCGGTGTTCGTCCTGCAGCAGGTCGGCATAGCCATCGGTGCTGCTGGAAAGGATCTTGCTGTGTTCGGGGTCTTTCATGTGGCCGATGACTTGCCACTGCCCGCCTTGCTGCTGGTAGAGCGTGTAGGCGCAGGTGGCATCGGGGCAGTCGGCGATCGGTGCTGCCGAGCACTCATACATATCGCGGGTGTTGAAGGCGTATTCGGGGCGGCCATCGCCATTGAGGTCGTAGGCATAGAGGTGCTCGGCATCGGCCGTGGCCTTGCGGTTGCTCAGCTCACCGCCTTGCCGGGTGCAATCCGCAGCGGCCAGTTTTTCGGCTGCCGCCAGCACTGCAGGGCACTTGGGGGGAGCGTCACTCCGGCAGAGGAAAGGCTCAACCGGAACGCGGCGGAATTTGCCAGCCACTTTGAACGGCATCTCGGCACTACCCGCCCAAGCCTGCTGCCCGGCCACTGCCAGCATTAGACAGCTCGCGCCCACCCACCATCGGTATTTCTGCATAGGCATGGATTTGTCCCCTCTTGCTTGGTCTGTTAGACCGGCCCGGTGCCCTAATCCGGTCGGGCCGGGCCGAATGTAGACAAGGCTAACCCAGGCTCTGTGTCTGCAGCCAGCGCAAGGCAGCCTGGCCGGCCCAACGGCCGCTGGCAAAGCAGGCGGTGAGCAGGTAGCCACCTGTTGGCGCTTCCCAGTCGAGCATTTCACCAGCACAAAAGACGCCGGGGCGGCAGGTGAGCATCAAGCCAGCGTCGAGTGAGTCAAAGCGCACGCCCCCCGCACTGCTGATGGCTTCGTCGATCGGTCGCGTGGCACGTACAGTCACCGGTAGTGCCTTGATCGCTGCCGCCAGCCGTGCCGGATCATTGAAGCGGTCTTTGTCGAGTAATTCGCGCAGCAGGCTGGCCCTGACGCCGCTGATGCCCACCTTGCTCTGAAGATGGCTCGAGAGCGAGCGTGAGCCGCGCGGATGACTGACTTCCGCCAACACGCGCTCGGCCGTCTTGCCGGGAGCCAGGTCGAGGGTGAAAGTGGCGCTGCCGTGGGCCTCGAGGGTATCGCGCAGGCGGCCGGAGAAGGCGTAGATCAGGCTGCCTTCCAGGCCATGCTCGCTCACCATGAGTTCGCCGATTTTGTATTCGTGCTGACCACCAAGATCGGTAAAGCCCAGGCCCACGGTTTTGAGCGGCTCTCCGGCATGGCGACTGCGAAAGTGCTCGCTCCAGGCCAGATCGAAGCCGCAGTTGGCCGGGCGCAGGGGCGCAATATCCGCCCCCTGCTCGGCCAGCAACGCTTGCCAGCTGCCGTCCGACCCCAGGCGCGGCCAGCTGCCGCCCCCCAGTGCCAGGATGGTGGCTATGGCGGGATAGCAGAGTTCGCCATCGGCTGTGGCCAGCCGCAGGCTGCCGTCATCGCTCCAGCCCAGCCAGCGGTGACGGGCATGGATGCGTACGCCAGCGGCTTTCAACCGGTGCAACCATGCCCGCAGCAACGGGGCGGCCTTCATATCAGTAGGAAAGACGCGGCCGGAGCTACCAACGAAGGTGTCGATGCCGAGGCCATGAATCCAGCCACACAGCTCATCGGGGCCGAAATCATCGAGCATGGCTTGCAGCGCCGCGCGGCGTTCACCGTAGCGGCTGATAAAGCGATCGTAAGGTTCGGAATGGGTAATGTTCATGCCGCCAATGCCCGCCAGCAGGAATTTCCGGCCGACGGAGGGCATGGCATCGAAAAGATCGACAGTCAGACCGGCTTTAGCCAGCACTTCTGCCGCCATCAGCCCGGCGGGGCCACCGCCGATAATGGCAATATTGGGTTGGGTCATGGGTATCGTTGAAACCGGGTTGGCGTTGTACGGTCCGCCACAGGGCGCGGCAGACCCGTTGTGTTCAAAGGATAGGATAGGCGCCACAGCCGCAAGGTACGGCTGAAATGTGCGGAAGGGCCCGCTCAGTCGGCCCAGACGAGGTGATTATCCCACCGGATGCCACGCGCCACATGCTGCTCCATTAAGGTAGCAGCCGGCGCTAGCCGGGCCAGCACGCCGGCCTCGCTCGAAGCCTGCCAATGGCCATCGACGGCGACCAGGCCCGCAGCGCCGGCCAGTTCGTATTGGCCGACCCATTCACCCGTGCTGCGCCAGATCGCCACTACGCCCCCTTTCGGGCAGGAAATGGCAAAGCAATCGCCCAGCGCCGCCACACTGGCCGCATAACCGGCCATGCGCACCGCCAGGGCGGGTGAGGTCGGGGCCAGCTGCAGCTGGCCATCTCTCAGCAATGCCAGTAGCGGTTTGGCCGGCGTCGGGCCCGATTCATCCTGCAGGGCGACGCCCACTGTGCCATCGGCAGACTGCGCCAGATGGCGAATCGACAGCTTGCTGTCATCCAGCGTGTATTCGGCCAGAACCTTGCCGCTGCCGGCATCGAGCCGGACCAGGCTGGGTTGCATGGTGTCGAGATTGAGCTTGCGCCGGCCAGTTTCGGGCAAGGTGGCGATACCACCGTTGGCGACCAGCAGGCTGCCATCCGCCAACATCAGTATTTCATGCGGACCAATCCCGCCACTGGGGAACTCAGCCAGAACTTTGAGAGTGCGTGGGTCACGACGCGCAATCACGCCCTGGCTGGTGGCCACATCACACTCGCTGGTAAACAGGCTATGGCCATCCGCGCTGAAACAACCGTGGCCAAAAAAGTAGCGATCGAGACTGGCGTCCATCTGCTGCAGCAAGCGCCCTCGCTGCCAGTCGATGCGCAACAGCCAGTCACCTGGCCGGCGCGCCATGACAATAGCCGTGCCAGGGCGACGTCGGTCTACAAGCAGACCATGCCCACGTGCCGGTAACCGGATGCCACGTTCGGGGTGCAGCGCATCGCCCGCAAAGTAATCGCCACCTTGCTCCCAGGCGGCCAGCAGCGTGCCCGGCTTGGGCGCCAGCCGTCCGGCCGCACTGGCCAGCAGTGGCGCACTCGCAAGCGCGTAGAGCAGATGGCGGCGGTTCAGCATCAATCGCCGTCCGCTTCGTTGAAAGTAATGGTGACGCCAAGCATTGGTGCCAGCTCCGACTCCAGCAGCAGCCGAAGCGCGGTCATCTGCTTTTGCAGCGCTGCCAACGATTCGGCAGCCTGAGTTGGCTTGGCCTGCTGAAACGCTTTCTGCGTGTCGCGCAAGCTGGCCATTGCGGCAGTCAGGCGTGAGGCCAGATCGGGCCTGCCGCCGCGCACCATGGCGACATCAGCCAGCTTGTGCCCGGCATCGCCTGCCTGCCACAGCGCTTCGAGTGCAGACAGGTGGTTGGCCAGGCGACGGCTCGTGCCATCACGCCATTGCAGGTACTCGGCCGCTTGCAGGGGTTTGTCGCGCCGCAGCTTGGCATTGCGACCGCTGCGCCAGCTGTCGATCAACCCCAACGACTGGTTGACGAGATCGGCCACTACGGCTTCGCTGCCCGTAGTCTGGGTGAGGAAAGCTTGCCAGTCGGCCTGAAGCGCCAGTGCTTCGGCTTCCACTGCCGCCGCCCGGCCAGTCGTGTATTGGCAACGCTTGGCCTGCCGCAGGAGTGTCAGTTGGCGGTTGGCGTCGCCTTTATCAAACAGCAGATATTCGAGTGCCGGTAGGCCCGATGCCGCCAGACTGGGCTCGACATCCGCCTCGGCAACGGCCGTTTCGATCATTTCGACCCGGGTAGGACGAAATCCCACGACCCGCACGGTACGACGCGCCAAAGTCGGTCCCATCGCCGCAGCTTCTACGCCATGCAGGGCAGAGTCCGCATCCATCCAGGCCCGACGAGCACTGTTAAGACCCGCCACACCGGGCTTGATACACAAGGCCTTGACAGCCTCGTGCAGCCAATGTGACTGCTGTTTGAACTGATCCACCCGCTTGGCTTGTACTGCTTTGACGGCGCTGACCCAGGCCGGATCTACCGGCTCATTCGCCCAGGCCGTCAGGCTGGCCAATGACAATATGGCAATACCGAGTTTTCGCATGGTTAACCTTGTCCTACCCATTCAGATAACAGTTCAAGTGGCAGTTCATGTGCTGAACCGCCATTTACAGCGATTCCAGAAAGAAGATCAGATTGGCACGATCCTGCTTGCTGAGCTTGAGCACCTGCCGCTTCGATGGTTCGGCTTCTCCCCCGTGCCAGAGCACCGCTTCCATCAAGTTGCGTGCGCGACCATCGTGCAGATAATGGCTGTGGCCATTGACCACCGGCACCAGTCCCAGCCCCCAGAGAGGCGGTGTCTTCCATTCGTTGCCCTTGGCCAGAAAATCGGGGCGGCCGTCACCGAGGCCCGGCCCCATATCGTGCAGCAGCAAGTCGGTATAGGGGCGGATGGTCTGATTCGACACCTGAGGCAGACCTTCGAGCACACCCGTCGTGTATTTGGGCGTGTGGCAGACCGCACATTGCGCCGCGTGAAAGACCGCTTCGCCCGCCTTGACGCGCGGATCAGCCAGATTGCGCCGCGCCGGCACGGCCTGAGTACGGCTGTAGAAAATCAGCTTGTCGAGCTTGTCGTCGTCAATCTCGGGCTTGCCGCCGCGCGGGGCTTTCTGGCAGTCACGCTGCACCGGCATACATTCTTCCGCCGGGAAACGGCTTGAGGTAATACCGATGTCGCCATTGAACGCCGCTGCGCTTTGGTGGGCAATGCTGCCACTATTGGCCTTCCAGCCAAAGCGGCCGATCACAGCCTTCTGCGCATAGGCGTCCCACACCCAGTTGGGTCGGCCGTGAATCGCCCCCCCCGCTTCAGCCTGTCGCTTTGCGTTGGCTTCGATGTCTTCCGGGCGGATCGCGTCAAGCAAGCCCAGGCCGATCATCTGTGGCGCCACCCGTGGTGACACCATGGTTTGCGGATGCAATTTTCCGTAAGCCAGGTGGGTCAGCCTGTATTCGGGCTGACGCAGACTGTAGGGCTCGCCATCGTCAAACTTGCCACCAACTTCACGGTAGCGAATCTCTACCCGCCCTTCGGGTTTCACACCACTGATCGCATCGTTGTTGAACTGGCCGCCATAGCGCGGTTCGGGCTTGGGGCTGCCATGTTCGCCCACGCCGGGAATCGACAGGCGGAATAGCAATGCCACCGGTTGTTCCGCCTGCAGGCCATTTTTGAAGTCTGGCGGTGCGCCGCGACCATCTTCGGTATGGCATGCCCCGCAGGAACGGGCAATGAAGTGCGGCCCCAAGCCATCACGAGCACTGGTCGATGACGGCGCTTCGACCCAGTTACGCTTGAAAAACGAATTGCCGATGGCGAAATCGGTACGCTGAGCCTCGTTCAGGTTGGCCGCAGGCAACGAAAACGCATTGCGCCCGGTTTCAAATACCGTCGTGTCGCCCCCGGCATACTCTGCCCCTTTATCTTCAGGCACACTGACCGGGCTTTCCACGGTCGCACCTACCAGACAGGTTGAGGCTATCGCCAACAGGGGCAAGCACTGCCGCCATCGATAATGCTTCTGCATAAGGTCAATCCTTCGCCTTCATGGCCAGATTTTTGATGCCCAGCAGCTTGGCGGCCTCGGCCAAGCCTTGTGCCTGCTTTTTCAGGGCGTCGATACCCGCCTGTACCCGCTTACGGCCAGGCGCATCTTTCTTGCCGACAATTTCGCGGTCAAACGGCGCTTGAATTGCTTCTATCGCCGCAACCGATGCCTGGATGTCACTACTGACGCGCTCGGCCAGGGCTGCATCCTTGTCGGCCACCAGATCACGCAGGGAGGGGCCACTCAGCACACTTCCATCCGCCTTCTTGTATTGGCCGAGCCAGACGTTGCGGATACCGATGGCGTCGTTGACCAGATCACGGTGGGTGTTATCTGAAAAGCATGACTGCTCGTCTTCCTGATTCTGGCTATCCATCGCCACTTCCATGCGCTCACCCGCCATTTCACCGCGCGTCAGCACCCCCAGCCCGGTCAGCATCTTGCGCAGGGCGTCGCTGTCTTTGCTGAAGCGGGTGCGGTAAGTACCGGCGCCGGGCGCCCAAGCCTGGGTCAGACCGTTCAGATCCTCTACCAGCTGGTCCGTGACTTCGAGCAGGTATTTGCGACGACGGTCGGCATTGGTCTGCTTGCCGTCAACGAAGTCGGTAAACGCCCGATTGCCCGGGCCATTCGGGTTCAGATCTTGCCCCCACAACAGGAATTCGATGGCGTGCCAGCCAGTGCTGATATTCTCTTCGCCGCCCTTCTCGTTGAGCGCTACCAGCTTGGCGCGGTCGATGGTGGCTTTCTTGTTGTTGATGATGCCGGCCTTGGCTTTGCCTTTCACATAGTCGATATAGGCTTCATCGAGAGGCCAGGCATTGATTCGACCTTCCGGGCCTTTGTCATCGTCAATCGGGCCACCATAAAAACGGAAAGCCTCGGTCTGGCCATAGAATTCCCGCGCTGCCAGCCAGGCTTGGCGGGCATCCGCCAGGCTTTTCTCACTGGGCTCAGCCACGAATGACTTGATAGCCTGTTGCATCAATTTTGCGGCTGCGAGGGTATCGCTATAGTTGGCATGCACGATTGCGCCGTATTGGTCGAGCACAGCACTTTGTTCGACAGCGAAAGCCGATGGGGTATACAGGGCAGCAGCCAGCAGGCTGGCACTCAACACGCGGGATAACTTCACAAGATACCTCGACAAGAAGATAGGGACGGCCGGCGCACCGGTCGGGGATTGGGCATTGCTGCCAAGTTTTGTGTGGTCACGGCGATCGGGCAACGCAGAAGAGACCCAACCCGATCAACCTACTCACCAGAACTCAAAAGCAACTGACCATGGCGAGTGCCCACATCACAAGAATGACGGTCAATAACGCAATTTTTCAGCGAAAACGCCTGATAACCACATCAAAATCAGGGTTAATGATAATCACAACGAAAACTATTCTCAATTGAAACAGACAATTTGACCAGCCTTCGAATGAGCTTGAGATAGCTATTAGCCAATCCCCCAGCAACAGGGCAGCCCCTCTACACAGCTCAAGGGAAATAAAAAGAGCTGCCGCAGCAGCTCTTTCATTGTCTGGACCGTCGGCCGGCGTTGGGTCCGGCCCCGGTGTTTGGTCAGTTGATCAACTTGGCATCTTCGAGGCGATAGTACATGCCCATCGGATCATCCTTGAGCACAACGAATTTACCGGTCAGTTGCAGCGGCTCGTAGCTGAATTTAACAGGCTGCGTAGACTTGATTTCGACCACCTGATCCGGCCCGCCAGGCAGGCAGTATGAACAGGTGGGCGGCGTGGCGGTCAGCACAAAATGCTTCTGGCCTTCGCCCATGCCCAGCGGCAGCATGAAGCCCTGCAGCTTGATGGTTTTGTTGTTCAGGGCAGAAATCGCCGGGTCAAATTTGGGAATAAACGTGGCGCCTTGTGGCACCGGCTCGACCTTGGCCAGGGTTTTCCAGGACAGATAACCCGCTTTGTCTTCTATCGGTTTACCGGAAGGCGGGGTGACGCCATAGGCGTTATTGCCTGTCGGTGCCGGGCCAGGAGGAAGGTTGCCAGGCAATACGTTGTCTGCAGCGAATACCGAGCCAGCAAGGGCCAGAGCGATCAAGGCGATAGATTTCATGGCGGAATTCCAGATTGTCATCAAGGGTCAAGTCAAAAATGCCATTGGCAAGTTTTTGATTGTACAAGCATTGCGGCCTTTTGGGCATATCTGTCTTACCAGATTGCGCGACAGATGGGCACAAGGCTTTGAGTGTAGCCGAAGGCGAAAATTCCAACCTGACTCGATCGGTCAGAAATCCGCTTGAACTTCGGGGATCTGCAGACGCTTGCCATCGGGTCGCCCCCGCCACAAGACCCGGCTGGCAGGGGCAGCCAACCAAACGTCAACGGCGCCTACAACGCCAGCTGTGGATGCTTGAGCACATGGTTCATTTCAGCCAATTCGCGCTGATAGGCAGCTTCGCTACGCTCCAGCCCCAGCTCGCCATTCTGGTAGGCCATCGCCAGCGTCTGAATCGCCGCCGGGTACCCCATACGTGCCGACATCAGATACAAGATACGGGCATTGCCTTCATTGGCTTTCACGCCCTCGCCGTAACGATGGGCATTGGCAAGCATGAACATCGCAGCGGGCGCGTAAGGAGAGTGCTGCTTGGCCGCGAAGTCGAACCAGCGTACCGCAGCCAGCGCATCCACCTGGGTGCCGTAGCCGTTTTTCAGCATGACCCCCAGGTAATACGCTGCCGCACCATGTCCTGCCCTGCCTGCCGACAACATCACCGGAAAAGCCCGTTTATCGTCACGGGCGACACCCGGCACGCCTTGCATCAAGGTACGCCCGAGCAAGGTAGCCGCTTCCACGTCCTTGCCCAGTGCAGCCCGCTGTAACCAATCTATCGCTTCGCGATTGCCATGGGGCTCATTGCGCACCAGCAATGCCTGGCCCAGCGTACGCTGGGCCAGGGTATTACCATTGCCGGCCAGCGCACGCAGGGCGTCGAGCTTATCGGCATCGCGACCAGCACCTGCTTCGACCCCCATCTGGATGATCTCGGCAGGCGTTCTCGGGGCGGCTGCGGGTTTTCCAACCGTCATCCAGCCCACGAGCCCGGTCAGGCAAACTGCCAGCGAGATCCCCAATGTTGCCTTGTGCATCAGGCGACGACGCATGGCCAGACTCCTTACTTCGACAGGTCGATGGCGTAGACGCTCAGGTTCTTGCCACTGCCGTCATCGTCACGCAGCACCGATACATTCAGACCCGCAGCCTGTGCCAATGGCAGCTTGCCGGCAGATGACTTGAAGGTCACCGGGCCTTGCACACTCACCTTGGCGAAACGCCAGCTGCGGTCGCTGCCATTGGCTGCGCCGGTCAACGATTTGACGGTCTTGATGTACTGGATCAGAACATCGCGGTTGGCATCAGGCGAGGCAAAAATCGTCTTGCTGCCATCCAGGCCGGGGAAACTGCCACCGCCGCTGGCGCGATAGTTGTTGGTGGCCACCACGAATTCCTGCGTCGCAGACAGCGCAGCACCCTTGTATTTGAGGTTGGTGATGCGGCTGCCCTGAGGCTGGGTCACATCAATCTCGTAGCTGATGTCCTTTGACGTGAACATATCGAAGTTGTAACCAGGGAAGTTCGAAATCAACGCCTGCTCGGTCGTCTTGGCAGGGTCGATCTGGTTAAAGCGCTTCGCTGCGGTTTCCAGCCAGTTCTTGATGTCGCCGCCCGAAACTTTCACGGCGTACAGGGTGTTGGGGTAGAGGTACAGATCGGCCGCGTTGTTGATGGCGATGTTGCCAGCCGCCACGTCGGTGAAGTCATTGCCGCCACCGAAGCCACTCTTGAATGGCGCACTCACCGACAACACCGGCAAGCCCGCATACTGCGGCAAGCTGGTCTTGATGTAGTTGGCCACATAGTCGGCCTGTGCCTGGTTGACGATCTGAATCGCGCTGGCATCGCCAATATCCGCAAAATAGCTGCTCATGCGGAAGTCAGCCGAACCGATCGGGGTCTTCACGTAATTGATGGTGGCTTTGTGCTCGGTATCAATCAGGCTGGCAACGCTGGTATCTGCCGCCACAAAGGTCTTATCTGCATTCTGGATGCCACGCGCCTGAACGGTGGTCTTACTCTTGTCGATCACCCACTTCTTGCCGTCGTAAGACAGGCTGAAGCCGATCACGCCCAGGTGCTTGCCCCAGAAATTGGCCATGACGGTCGGCACACCATTAACCGTACCCTTGGCCTTGTCCACACCCGGCAGGTTGAACTGCGGCAAGGTGCTGTTGGCATCGGGGAAAGTCTGGTGCGAGTGGCCGATCAGCATTGCATCAATGCCGGGCACTTGCGACAGATAGTAGTTGCCGTTTTCCATGGTCGGCGAATAGGTCGAGTTATCGAGACCGCCGTGCGAGATGGCAATTACGATATCCGCCCCAGCGGCGCGCATTTCGGGCACGAATTTCTCTGCCGCTTCCTTGATGCCAACTGTATAGAGCTTGCCATCGAGCCAGCGCTTATCCCAGTTCAGGATGGTAGGCGGTGTAAAGCCGATGATGCCAACCTTGACCGGCACCTTGACTTCTTTGCCATCGGGGGTAGTAGCCGTGATGGTCTTGGTAAACACCTTGTAAGGCTGGAACAGCGGCGCCTTGCTCTTTACGCTGTAGATATTGGCGAGTACCTGAGGAAACTTCGGGCCCGCACAATTCTTCTGCGCCGACAGCTCGGGCATGCCAGCCACATCAAATTTGTTGCCCGTCACCTGGGCGAGATAAGGCAGGCCATAGTTGAACTCATGGTTACCGATGCCACCGCCATCGTAGCCCGCTGCGTTCATGGCCTTGTACATGGCGAGGGTCTGGTCGCAGGCCAGCGGGCTGATCAATGCCTGATAGTCAGCCAGCGCGCTGCCCTGAATAGTGTCGCCGTTATCAATCAGCAGCGTATTGGGAAACTCCTTGCGTGCTGCGTTGATCAGAGTCAGCGTGCGCTCAAAGCCAAACGATTTGTCCTCTGCCAGCTTGAAGTAGTCATAGCTCAGCACATTCGTGTGCAAATCGGTCGTTTCCAGCACGCCCATGCTGGCCTTGGTACCAGCCTGGATTTGTGGTTCGTCGTCACCATGGCTGCAGGCCACCAGCAATCCCAATGCGGCAGCCCCGGCGGTAAAGCGCACTATTTTCTGCACGATCTTCCCTCGACAGGTTTTTTTAGAAAGGACGCGATTCTAGCCGAGCGCAGATGGCATTCAGGTTACAAAACCGCTTGAATGGCTAGATATGTCTTGTTCTGTTGTTATTTTTCACACAGGACTGATCGGGAGCATCAAAAGCAGACAGCCCTGACGAGGCAGGGCTGTCTGCTTTTATTTAATCGAAGGGTTTAGCTGATCGTCAGTGCGCGACGAGGAGGCAGGCTGACCCGCTTGGGTAAACGCAACTCCAGCACACCATTTTCAAAACGGGCTTGCGCCTCGTTGTCATCAAGATCAGCGGGGAACTGGAAGCTACGCGACAGCGTGCCAAAGTAGCGTTCCGAGCGGATCAGCTTTTCACCGTCCTTATCATTGCGCTCTTGTTTGACCTCGGCCGAAATCGACAACTGATTGCCTTCAACATGCACCTGGATGTCCTCTTTTTTCACGCCAGGCAGGTCTACATGCAATAAGTAGGCTCTCTCGTCTTCGCGCACATCCACCTTCATCTGCAGCGGTGGTTCATTTGGCAGATTCATAGGCCTTACAAAGAAGCCACGGAACAGGTCATCGAAGACACCATCAAGATTCTGGCGGACTAAATTACCCATCACACACCTCCTGTTAACTGACATGAATTGGCTGTCGATCAGGTTCTGTTGACGTCAGGTTGACAGAACCAAAGCTACGGGGCATCCCCCTGCAAGGACAAAATTATGGGCAGCCAGAGGGGTTTCAAGTGCGCCAGACAGCAGACTTGACCTAACGCAAACCTATTTACTGAATGTCGGTCACAAGCATTGAAATCCCAGGATTCATCACCAGCTGCGGTGTTTGGCCATGAAAAAAGGCTGTCACGAAGACAGCCTTTTTCATCAACCCGCATTCATCCTAGGCAGATAGTCAGCGATATCGCATCGACTCGCCAATGCCTTGCAATGGCCCTAGCGGGTTGTGACTCTCCTCCTGGCGCGACACCGAAGGCGTGCCGCCATATTCGCGGAAGACCACCTTGCCGTTGACGACGGCAATCCACCCCATGAAGCGCCAGCCTTTGACGTCAGTCACTTTCTTGAACGCCAGAAAGTCGAGCAGGAAGTTGCCTACCCGCTGTCTCGATTCCCGCATGACATCAACCTTATAGCCGTGGCATTGCTGACGGGCTTGCAAGCAGGTGCGCAGGCCAGCATCCAGCCCGGCTTCGTCCTGCACACCATCCGGCGCATAGCGCGAGCGAAATTCGGCGTAGCCGATATGGGTGATGTTGGCGGTGACATCCGGATGCAAACCCATCTGCCGCAGCCCGGCTTCATCGGTCTGCTGGGGTTGGATGGCGTTGAAGGCCTGTACCAGTTCCTCGTAGCTATGCCACCGCACGACATCCTCGCTGCGAGACGAGGGCAGCATCGAGGCACAGCCGGTCAACAGGCTCAGATTCAGGGACAACAATACAAACGCACGCATGGAAATTCCTTCCTCTTCAGTGCTGGCCGTATCAATCTCGAACCAGTTTGATCAGTGTTTGGCATCATCATGCCACACCGGGCTCTGTTGACTGGCTGCGTTTGCGCACTATCGGGATGCTTCCTTGCATCGCTGGTTTCCGAGCGAGCCACCACGCATCGCGAAGAAACTGGCGGTTTCAAGGTAACCATCCCACAGTGCCCCACGTCTCGCAGTGACGTTATGGACTGCACCAGCCAATCTGGCACAGTATTTTGTATGTGGTGTTCATTTGACCTGCGCCGACCGGCCAGGTTTATTTTAGCCAAAGCTAATTTTTACCAATCTTTTCCCCGCATGGAGTACTCCCCAGACATGCCGACACCGCCTCTTGCTCAGTCCGCCATCTGCGCACCAGCGCATGGCCATGCGCTGTTTTTGACCTTCAATCGCCAACCGGAATGCTCACCCGAGCACTGCCGGTTACAGCTTGGCCAGATCGCCTTGCTGCTCGACCAATGGGCCAGCCGGGATCCCGCAGCCCGCAACTGCTGGGCGATCGGGATCGGCGTGGCGAGCTGGGCCAGTCTGATCGGCCCACGGCAACCACGCCTGCTCGCTGGGTTTCCGCAGTTTGCCAACGCCATCCATCCTGCCCCCGATACCCCGCACGATCTATTCCTTCATCTGCGTAGCGAAAAGCAGGATTGGTGCTTCGAGGCGGGGCAGCAGATTGAATCGGCGCTACGTGGCAGTTTTACGCTAGCTAGCAGCACCGCTGGCTTTCGCTACCTCGATAGCCGTGATCTGACCGGCTTTGTCGACGGTACTGAGAACCCCGAGCCCGATGCGCGGCCATCGGTGGCGCTGGTAGCGGATGACGACGAATTCAACGGTGGCAGCTATCTGCATGTGCAGCGCTATGTGCACGATCTGGAGCGCTGGCGCGAGCTGGATGTGGCAACGCAGGAGAAAATCATTGGCCGCACCAAGCAGGACGACCAGGAGCTTGACGACGACACCAAGCCCGAAAACGCCCACATCGCCCGGGTGGTCATCGAAGAAGATGGCGAGGAACTGGAAATCGTCCGCCAATCCATGCCCTATGGCACGGTCGGGGGCGAGAAGGGCTTGTACTTCGTGAGTTACTGCAAGACTCCAGCCACCTTCAATCGCATGCTGGAGCGTATGGTCTGTAACCAGCAGGGGCCCGCAGACCGCCTATTGTTCTTCAGCCGGGCAGTTGAAGGCGGGGCTTATTTTGTGCCGCCCAAGGCCATGCTTGCCGGCTGGATATGAAAGACTTCCCAGCCAAGACCCATGGCACTCAGCGACGGCTGCTGGACTGGGGCTGGTAGCCCGCATCAATGCGGGCCAGTGTGCCATCTTGCTCCATGCGCCGGTGGGCATCCCGCATGCGACGGATCAGGTTGTCATCGACACCGGGGTTGCACGCCAGAAACATATCGAGTCGATGAAACGCAAACTGCGCTTTGACTTTGCCCAGCGCCCCCATGCGCGTCATCAGCTCGTGCGCCGACTGGCTGCCCGCCGCCCAGAAATCAACGCGCCCGGTCAGCAGACTGACCAGACTGCCCTCGTAGTTCTCCGAGTCGCTGACCTGGTAGCCCATGTTTTCAAGCCAGACCGAAATGGCGTCAGAGCGATAACCACTGATGGGAATACCTCGGAGATCAGTCAGGGCTTTGACGTTGGTGACATAGTCCTTGCGGGTAAAAATCCACCACTCGGAAAAAGCAACCGGCCCCACCCACTTGAACAACGGCTCGCGCTCTGGCAGGCGCGAAGTCGAGAATACGCAGGTATCCGCTTGCGTCAGCGCCAGCTGATAGGCGCGATTCCAGCCAGAGGGTGCCAGCACGTAACGGATACGGGCTCGCCGCATCATTTCGACGATCTTGTCACCCGCCATGCCGGTAACCTGCTTGAGGTCGTCGCTGACAATGTTGTATGGGGGCAGATGCTCAGTCGTCAGGCGCAAGCCGGGCTCAGCCGCCCATCCCCAGGAGGCCCAAAGACCCAGCACCAGACTCATCATTACCCGCTTAACGACTAACACCCCATCCTCCCTGCCATCCCGCCCGTTCACATTCCTGCTGCCTCTGTTGAACAATCAGAAGCACTTCCTACAGCTTAGAAGCTGCACATAAATTTGCCGTGCCGCCTGAGCAAACACCAGCGGTGCCTCATGCCTCAAGGCTTCTGAATCGTTGCATTCAGTTCATTGCCACGCTTGGCACGCCGAGCTTCGGCTTCGTCGGCAATCTGGCCGCTTTGCTGCATCAGCTCCTTCAGATTGCTCTGCATCGCCTGGTATTGGTCGTAATCGGCCTGTTTCTGGAAGGTCAGCATCTTGTTTTGCAGGCCAACCTGCGCCTTGCGTGCGGCCATGAAGGTGCAGATCTTTTCTATCTGTGCCAGCTGCGCTTTGTGATTGGCAAACGAGCGCTTTTCAAACTCTTGATCGCTCTTTTCCGTCGCATCGTAGATCTGCCAGAACCGGCCCGCCGAGGGGTAGTTGCCCAGAATCCGCATAATCTCTGCCCGCAGCAGACGGCGCGACTCCGCCACCGCATCGACATCACTCTGGGCAAGATCACCGGCTTGCTGCATGCGGCGTCGGCAATCTGCCGGGGCCGTCTTGGCCAGCATGTTTTCCGGCTTCAACACTGCGGCAAGGTCCACTTCGCGCAGCTTCAACAGCAGTTGCTCGCGCCGGCCGGCGGTTGCAGTCTGCGACTTCGCCACAGCCTGCTGGATTTGCTGCAACAGCCGGCTTTCCATGAGCAACCTGTTACTCCCGGCGGGCTGAGTCCCCTCCCCTTCGGCCCAGGCCGGATGGCTTACCCAGGCCAGCAGGGCCAGGCTCAGCAGCCCCATCAAACCCAGGCGACGCAAACGCCCCCCTCGGGTAGGGCCCGAACTGGCTTTATCGGTGAATAACATGCGATGTCGATCAATTCTGTTTTCAAAAATCAAATGCAAAACTCCAGATTATTTTTAGAGGGGCCAGATGCCCTGCCGATTTTGGCTGGCAGGTCGCATCAGGCCGCTTCCAAATGAAAAAACCGCTGCTTCTGGCAGCGGTGAGAAAGGCATTTTCGCACAAACCAACCCATTGCCGTCTCACCAGACCGGTCGAGAGCCCATCGTTCGCGCCCTCGGCATCACCGCGATGCTCTCGCATTCCGGCTGAAAAACGCCAACCGTATGCCGACACATGGGGCTAGAATTACCGCCCCAACTTTCAAGCCGAGACACCCATGTGGTTCAAGAATCTGCAGCCCTACCGCCTGACTGAAACCCTTGAGCTGGATCTGGACAAGCTCAATGCCGCGATGGCCAAGCAGGCATTCGTGCCGATTGGCAAGTCTGATCTGGTTTCGGAAGGCTGGACCGCCCCGGCGCCGCATGCCCCCGATTTGCTGGCCTATCGCAACGCGGGCGCTGTGCTGATTGCCCTCAAGACCGAAGAGAAAATCCTGCCCGCCTCAGTCGTCAAGCAGGTGGCAGATGACCGAGCCGCAGAAATCGAAGAGCGGGAATTCCGCAAAATCGGCAAGAAAGAGCGCAAGGAAATTCGCGAGCGAGTCGCAGAAGAGCTGCTGCCACGCGCTTTCAGCCGCAGCCGTGTTACCCGGGCCTTGGTCGAGCCGCAAACCGGCTGGGTGTGGGTTGATACCTCCAGCGCTTCGCGTGCCGAAACCCTATTGTCGCTACTCCGGGAAGCCCTGGAACACCTGCCTAGCCGCTTGCTTCACACTCAGCAAAGTCCGGTCACGGTGATGACCAACTGGCTGGAAAATGGCGCCGACGAGGGGTTTACCCTGGATGCCGACTGCGAGCTGAAAGCCCCCGGCGATGAGGGTGCCGTCATCCGCTGCCGCCGGC
>NZ_JARRAF010000189.1 GCF_030129945.1 Parachitinimonas caeni | reverse complement strand
CATTCGTGGTATTCGGCAGCGCTCCTGATCCATTCCCACTCCCCCCGCCCTCGCCCGCCGGCGAGGGGGCGCCGTTGGCGGGGGTGCGGATACCCGCCCCGGCCTGCACCAGCGGTGCCTGATTGGCACGCCAGCCGTAGTTGGCGTAGAGCAGTTGGCGATCGGCGGCGGTGAGAACCCCGTCGCCGTTGAGGTCTGCGGCCATTCCAGGTGGCTGCGTGGCGCCCGGCAAAGCCGGGCTGATGGAGGCCGTCGTGGTATTCGACGGCGTGCCTGTTTGATTCCCACTCCCCCCGCCCTCGCCCGCCGGCGAGGGGGCGCCGTTGGCGGCAGCCAGCGCCTGTTCGAACAAGGTGCTGTCCGTCCCATCCACCGCCCCATCGCGGTTGAGGTCGCCGGCGAGGCGGATGGTGACTTGGGCATCTCCCTTGCCGGTCAGCTGCAGCAGCTTGA
>NZ_JARRAF010000188.1 GCF_030129945.1 Parachitinimonas caeni | reverse complement strand
TCGTGCAGCATCACGTCCAGATTGCTGGCAAAGCCGCTGCCATCGCCCAGGGCGCCTTGCCGGTCGAGCAGCCACAGGCCGGCCTGCTTGATCTCGATCGGGAAGTGGGCCGTCTCGCCATTGCGGATCACGCCGCTGCCATTGAGTACCGGAGCGGGCAGCACTGCCGGCTCGGTGTCACCCCATTGGGCGTTCAGGCGGAAGCTGCCGCCCGCAGGGTGATCGACCTGCAGCAGCAAGGGCCCGGCGACCGGGGAAGTCAGCGTGAAGCTTGGCTGGCTGGCCGGATGCCAGCGTCCGCGTTCGACGCCTTCACTGTCCAGCAGGCGGACTTCGCCGGCACCAGACCATTCCCCCGCCGTCAGCTGCAGGCTGTCGCCCTGGCGCAGGCCCAGGCTCCAGGCGCTGAGCGGGCCGGTGCCGGTCAGTGCAATCGCCTGCGCCCCAGGGGGGG
>NZ_JARRAF010000187.1 GCF_030129945.1 Parachitinimonas caeni | reverse complement strand
GCAGTGGCCTGCCGGTGCAAATCAGCGCCAGCGGCAGCCGTATCGAGGTGAGCGGGGTGGCGGCCGACCGGATGCTGGTGATGTACCGCCCGGTTGGTTCAACCGACTTCACCTACCAGCTGAGCCAAGTCTCCACCCAAGGCAACACCCATTGGGACCTGGCCAGCTGGAACGACGACAATGTGCGGGCCCGCCCCAGCGGCGCGACCGAAGTGCTGTACCTGCTGGCTTCGGGCAACCAGATCGTGGCCCGTGGCAGCTTCACCCTGCAGGTGGAAGGTAATCAGGTCAGCCAGATCGCCAACGTCCGGCCCGATGCCCTGGGGGGCGAAGGCAAGACCATCGTACTGCGGCACAAGGTAGGCAGTGGCTATGAAGACCACCTCTACGTCTTCGATGCCGGACGCCAGGCCGATGCGGGCTATGGGCCGACCCGATTTGCCTTGGTATCGGCTG
>NZ_JARRAF010000186.1 GCF_030129945.1 Parachitinimonas caeni | reverse complement strand
TGTACACCCCGGAGGGCCGTCTCCTGCTGGATGACCAGGCGGCGGCCAGCTGGAACCGGCAGGACTTCACCGCCCCCGGCAGCGAGGTCCTGCTGCTGGTGAATCGCCCGCAGTCCCCTCAGGCCGCGCCCATCGCCGTGACCTGCCTGCCGGTCGTGCACACCCATAGCCCGCTGGAGTTGGACACCCCGTTCACCCAGGCCATCGGCAGCAGCAGCGACCGCCTGCAACACACCTTTGAGCTGCAGCAGGCCGGCTGGCTGGATCTGGGCAACCTGCAGGCGCAGGGCGTGCAGATAGCCGCCAGACTGCAGACCGTGAACGGCCAGGCACTTGGCCCCTGGGGGCTGGGCGAGTTCACGCTGGCGGCAGACGCTGCCGCCAGCCCCCGCCACTACTGGCTGCCGGCCGGGCAATACCAACTCGTCTGGCAGGCCCAATCCGCGCCCGCCAGCGGCG
>NZ_JARRAF010000185.1 GCF_030129945.1 Parachitinimonas caeni | reverse complement strand
GAACATAGATCGCCTCGCCTTCCTTACCCGGCTTGATCGTCTGGCCGGCCAACAGGGTGTCGTCGCGGCGGTAGGTGTACACAGTGACATGACCCAGCGGATCGGTAACAGACTTCACCCGATCAAACGCGTCAAACTCGGTGCGGGTCTGGCGCTGGAAGCCATCTTCGGTCATCACCACCCGGCCCAGGCGGTCGTACCCGGTGTGGCGGACAATGCCCCGGCCATCGGTCTGGGTCACGGCGCGGCCGAAGGCGTCGTATTGGGTCTTGCCGGTTTCCAGGCTCTCGGCGGCGGTGCCACCTTGTTTGTACTGGCTGGTGGCAATCAGCAGGCCACGCTGGTCGTAAGTCTTGTGGCTGACCGCGTTCTGGCGACGCCCGGCTTCATCCTGGTAGGTATACGAGGTGTCTGCCAGCTCACCAAAGGCGGTGTAGGCGTAATGCACGGCATCGGCGATG
>NZ_JARRAF010000184.1 GCF_030129945.1 Parachitinimonas caeni | reverse complement strand
CAACCAGACCCTGACCGGCACCCCCCAAGCCGACAAACTGACTGGCGGCGCCGGCCATGACACCCTCGATGGGGGCGCGGGTAATGACACCCTGATCGGCGGTGCCGGCAACGATGTCTACCGCTTCAGCGGCAACTGGGGCAGTGATCTGGTCGATCTGACCGGCGGCGGTAACGACACCCTGCAATTCGGCGACCTGCTGCTGAGTCAGCTCAAACTGCAACAGGAAGGCAAAGACCTGCTGCTATCCGATAGCAGCAATAGCAGCCGTAGCGTGCGCATCGGCAGCTACTTCGACAACCCGGCCACAGTGCTCGAAGGCAAGGACGGCGCCCGCTATGGTCTGGCAGAGGTTCAAAAAGCCGTAGCCAGTGGCGGCAGCACTGGCGGTGGCACTGGCGGTGGCACGCCACCTTCCGGCAACTTTGACAAGACCCTCGACGGCACCGCCGCCGGCGAACA
>NZ_JARRAF010000183.1 GCF_030129945.1 Parachitinimonas caeni | reverse complement strand
TGAGCCAGGCCGACTGGCACTGGCTGACGGCCGGCATTGACTGGCGGCGGGTCGATGCGCCACCGCCGGCGCATCTGCAGGTATAAATACTTCTCAAACCCAGGCGGGAAGCGGCCTCCGACGGGTGTGGCATGGTAAAATCCGGTCATGGATATCGCCGATGAACTCGCCCGTTTCAACCCTGACCCTGCCCTGGCGGAATGGGTGCTGGCGCAGCTGGCAGAGCAGGCGAAAGTCGCGCAGCAAGCCCAAGACCATGCCGATGAAGTGGCACAGCAACACCGCCTGCTGCAAGCCAAAGACCAGGAACTCCACGTCAAGAATCAGGAACTCCGTAACAAAGACCTGAAGATCCAGGCGCTGACGCTGGAGCTGGCGCATCACAGGCGGATCCGGTTTGGCGTCAAAAGCGAAGCCCTTGCCCCCGAGCAACGCGACCTGTTTGACGACACCTGTGCCGAGG
>NZ_JARRAF010000182.1 GCF_030129945.1 Parachitinimonas caeni | reverse complement strand
GGGCGGCAGCCACCGCCTCAGCGCCTATTCCGGCCGGTAGCGGAAAGTCCATCTCCAGCAGATAGGCCAATGAGTCCGGGTACAACCGGTACTGCGCATACAACCGCGCTTCCTGCGCCGACAACGGCCCAACCGTCGCTACTTCGGCCGGCAGGCTGTCGAGAAAGCGGGAAAATTCGCTCTTGACCTCGCCGGCCGGCAAGGTGGCAACCCCTTCTGGAGTAGCCTGCCGCGCCCTAATCAGCGCCCACTGGCTGGCGATGGTCGGGTTGCGGAACACATCGACCGGGCCGAAGCCAATGCCGAACTGGGTTTCGATCTGCCCGGCCAGCCGCACTGCACTCAGCGAAGAACCTGAAACCAGGAAGAAGTCCGATTCCGGCGTCAGCGCGCCCTGATAGCCCAGACAGCTGCGCCAGCAGCCAATCAGCAGCCGCAGCCCCGGTTCCAGCCCGGCCTCGTCGGCCACCGGGGCGG
>NZ_JARRAF010000181.1 GCF_030129945.1 Parachitinimonas caeni | reverse complement strand
CCGTGCAATTCGCCAACCAGCCGGTTGGCTTCGTCGTAGAGCTGATACACACGGTTGCCATCGGCATCCTGGGTATAGGCCAAGCGACCTGCCGCATCGTAGGCGTACTGGGTAGGCTGTACCCCCCCAGCCAGCTGGCTGGTCAGCTGGCCACCGAGGTCGTAAGTCTGGGTATCCAGCCGGCCGTTGGCGTAAAGGTGGGTGATGCGGCGACCGGCATCGTCATAGGTATGAACGGTGGATTTGCTGTAGGCGTCGGTTGTGCTCAGTAGCCGGCCCAGACCGTCGTAGCTATAGCTGGTCTGATTGTTGTTGCCGTCGTAGCTGAACAGCAGGCGGCCGGCGGTGTCGTAGACCTGACGGGTCTGGCTGGCACCGGTGGGAATGCCGCTGCCATTGGCATCGACCTGACTGTAGCGGGTGCGGGTGTCGAGCAGCCCCTGCAGGTTGTAAACGAAATCTTCGCGGGTGGTCTGGG
>NZ_JARRAF010000180.1 GCF_030129945.1 Parachitinimonas caeni | reverse complement strand
GCCAACGGCCGCCCCTTGATCAGCGGTGCCGACGGCCGGTGGCGCGAAGCCCGCTGGCTGGAGCCGGGCCGGTACGATCTGACGATGCGGGCCTACTGGGGCGATCAACCCTACCAGTTCCGGCTGCGGCCGGTGGCGGCCGAGGCACAGGCGCTGCTGGCCGGGCAGGCCCTGACCGCCCGTTTCGACGACAGCCAGCAAAGCCAGCTGTTCCGGCTGGAGGGCCATGCCGGCGACCGGCTGCGCTTCAATGCCCTGGCAGACAATTCGGGCCAGCTGGGCTGGCGCCTGTTCAATGCCTACGGCCAGCTGCTGGCCGAAGGCCCCGTCACCAGCGATGGCCCGCTGCGGACCCTGGCCCAGGATGGCCCGGTCTATCTGCAGCTGCGCCCCGACTCGGTACTGACCGCGCCGGTCAGCGTCAGCTTCCAGCTCGACCAGGGCGAGCCGGCGGTCGAATCGCTGGTTCTGGGACAGAG